>CAVTTY010000029.1:0-16703 GCA_963737765.1 uncultured Acidobacteriota bacterium | reverse complement strand
AAATTTCACAGCCTGAACCCGCGCAAAAAAACGTGTCATCCCGAGCGCAGCGCAGAATCTCGCCGACCCCAATGTTTCGCGACCCTGACCCAGCGCCCGACCATACCCAACGCACCACCTGTAGCGGCCAGCTTTAGCTGGGCCATTTGCTGTTGCCGTTGCCTGTTGCCGTTACTCGTCATTCTGAGCGCAGCGAAGAATCTCGCCCACGCCAATGTTTCGCGACCCTGACCAGCGCACGACCATACTCAACGCACCACCTGTAGCGGCCAGCTTTAGCTGGGCCATTTGAAGTTGCCGTCGCTGTTGCGTTGCCGTCATTCTGAGCGCAGCGAAGAATCTCACCCACTCCAATCCACCACGCACCAAACCTCGTCCGCACCGACGCTCCAAAAGGGCTTCAGCCGTGCCGCAGCGGATGTACCACCCACGGCTTTCGCCGCTGAGGTCTGTCCTCTTGCAAATTCGCGCAAACCAAAAATAGCGCCAGTCCAAACCGACAAGAACCTTTGGAGTGCGGCGGCTCTGCCGCCGCCTTTCTACACGCACCGTTCCACGCAAATTTATCGCGAAGCCTCTCCGCTTAGCGCCGGAGGCGCGGCACAAGTTAGCCCGGGCCGTAAGGCCCGGGAAAAAAAACATCATAAGCCCGAGCACCGGAGGTGCGACACATCCCGCCGCTAACACCATTCGTATCCGCCGCGTCCCAACCAATCCCTCCCCAACCCACCACCACCAAAAAATCGTACAATCAGACTCCCATGTTCGAAAATCTCACCGAACGCAAACGCCAGGAACGCCTGATGCGCGACGCCGGCCGCCTCCCGCCCAATCAGGCCCTCACCCTGAAATGGCCCATCCTCCACGTCGGCGACGTCCCGCGTTTCAATCCCCAAACCTGGGATTTCAAAATCTCCGGCCTGGTCGAAGAACGCGTCCGCCTCACCTGGGACGAATTCTCGCGCCTGCCCATGACCCAGGTCACCGCCGACATGCACTGCGTCACCCGCTGGAGCCGCTTCGACGTCCGCTGGGAAGGCGTCCTTTTCACCGATCTCCTGAAACTCATCCGCGTGAAGCCCGCCGCCACCCACGTCATGGTCCAAGCCGAACACGGCTACACCTCCAACGTCCCGCTAGCCGATCTCCTCCGCCCCACCACGCTCTTCGCGCTGAAACACAACGGCGAACCGCTCACCGCCGATCACGGCTACCCCATGCGCCTGGTCGTCCCGCACCTCTACGCCTGGAAAAGCGTGAAATGGGTCCGCGGCCTCGAATTCCTCGACCACGACGAGCCCGGCTTCTGGGAGCAAAACGGCTACAACCTCTACGGCGACCCGTTCAAAGAACAGCGCTTCAATACGGGAGAAATGCGTTAAAGACGTCATTTTCACCGCGGTAAACGTCTATCACGGCATGTTGGTGCTCGATGGTGCAAGGTGGTGTAGAATGGTGTCATGCCCAAGTCAGCCAAAGCCGTACGCCAAAGCATCTCGATTCCCACACACATCGTCAAGCATGTCCGCGCCATCGCCAAATCCCGCAAAGCCAGCGCCAACCGCGTCCTCGTAGATCTGATTGAAGCCGGATTGCAAGCCAAGGCCGCCGAGAAAGAACAATTCTTCGCCCTCGCTGCTCGTTTGTCAGAAGCCTCGAACCCCGCAGAAAAGCTCCGCATCAAGAAGGAATTAGCCCGCATGACCTTCGGTGACTGATGCCGAAGATTCAATGGACCAATCTTCCCCCAGCGATTCGCCAACACCTCTTCGACCGCCTCGCCGAACGCAAGATAACTACTGAAGACCTCTACCAGCTAAAACTCTGGCGCGAATCAGAACCCGACGCCCCAGAAGGAAAGTGGTTCAAGGACTTTGGATCGTTCAAGATTTGTGGCGAGGGACGATTTCCTAAAACATTTCTACTGAAGGGCCACGCGGCGAAGGGAAAATCTCTATGATCTAAAATGCAAAACCGGGTGAGGCCAGTATCTCGCCTCACCCGGTTACATCGTGCTCAGATTTCTCTAGTAGATGTCGTACTGCTCCCAATGCAGCGTCGGATCCGCCTGGATAATAATGCTCTTCTTCGTCCAGCTCTCCAGCTCTTCGATCAGCGACGATTCCCGCGTCTTCAGCGCCTTCGAAATTTCCGGATGTACCCGCAAAGTAACGCTGCCTGCGGTCAAATCCGGACGCCATCTTCCGCGCCTCGGTCTGTATCTCGTAGCACAACGTCGGAATCGACTTCACCATCCCCGACCCGGTGCAATACGGGCAAGGCTGGCACAGCGTGCGCTCCAAAGCCTGCTTGGTCCGCTTGCGCGTAATCGCCACCAAACCAAATTCGTTAAACCGCAGCACCTTCGACGGCGCCCGGTCCGCCCGCAACGCGTCTTCCAGGATCGCCATCACCTTGTCCCGGTTCCGCCGCTCTTCCATGTCGATGAAATCGATAATGATGATGCCGCCCAGATCGCGCAGCCGCATCTGCCGCACGATTTCCTTGCAGGCTTCCATGTTGGTGCGCACGATGGTGTCTTCCAGCCGGTTCGACCCTTTGCCCACGAATTTCCCGGTGTTCACGTCAATCGCCACCAGCGCCTCGGTGTGATTGATCACGATGTACCCGCCGGATTTCAGCCAGACCTTCGGCCGCAAGCCCTTGTCGATTTCCTGCTGAATCCCGAATTCCTCGAAGACCGGCGTGTCCTTGGTGTACAGCTTCACCCGCCCCACCAGCTGCGGCTGGAACCGGCTCATGAAGTCCACGACTTTGGTGTATTCCTCTTCGGTGTCCACCCAGATCGCGCCGAATTCCGGCGTGATGTAGTCGCGCAGGATGCGCTCGCACCAGATTCAAATCGCGATGCACCAGCGACGGCGCTTTCTTCTGGTCCGAACGCGCCTTGATTTCCGCCCAAGTCCGCGTCAGGAATTCCACGTCCGCGCGAACTTCCGTCCGGAGCCGCGCTGGCCGCCGCGGTGCGCACGATGAATCCGCCGCCCGACGTGCCCTTCGCGTCGTTCACCAGATGCCGCAAGCGCGATCGCTCTTCGGCGGACGCGATCTTGCGCGACACGCCGGTGTGATCGAGCGTCGGCATGTACACCAAAAACCGTCCCGGGCAAAGCGACGTGGCTGGTGATGCGCGCGCCCTTCTTGCCCAGCGGTTCCTTGGCGATCTGCACGATGATTTCCTGGCCCTGCTTGAGCATGTCCGCGATCAACTGCGTGCGTCGCGGAGCCGACGGGCGGTGATGCCCGCCGCTGTGGCCACTGTGCCCTTGATTCGGTCGTCGACGGCCCCGGTCGTCCCGGCGTCCGCCGCGATCGCGTCCCCCGCGTCGCGCGGGATTCTGCATCCGCGAACGAAAATCGTTCCGCACCCGCGCCTGAAAAGGCTGCGCTGGTTGCGCCGCCGCTGCTTCGGCGGAGAGTGGCTGCCCCTCGTCGCCCATCAACGCCGCAGCTTCAGCCTCGAGTTCCGCGCTGCCCGCCTCGTGCTCACTTGCCTCGTGCTCATTCGCATCGTGAGACGTCTCGCCGTCGGCATGCACTTCAATGGCTTGCTCGTCGGCCAATTCTCCGGCCGTCTCCATATCCGAATGCGCGATCATGCCTTCTTCTTCCGCCGCCGCTTCCTCTTCTTCCAGTTCGGAGTCTTCCTGTTCCTCGTCCGCCGCATCCACGCCATGCGCGCCGGCCTCGGCTGCCGCATCCGCCGCCGCGAACCCGCGTTCCTGCGCATCGCGCGCCGCCAGATCGTCCTGCGCGTCCGCGATATGTTCGGCCAACGCGGTCACTTCTTCGTCGGTCAGGCCTTCGTGCGTGTGCAGCTCGTGTGTATGCAGGTCGTGTGCATGGAGCTCGGGCTCGCCCGTCTCGGTCCGCTCGCTCGCCGATTCGTGCCGCTCCACCACGGAATCCAGCGGCGCCGCGCGAAACATATGCGTTTCGCCGCTTTCCCGTTCTCCATCCGTCTCCGCGCGTTCACTTGCGGATTCCTGCACAGAATTTATTCCCTCGCTGAAAACGTGCGTCTCGTCAATTTCCGACGCCGCCGAAATATCCGCCGAATCCACTTCCGGCCCCGGCGGCATCAGCGGCGACAACGACGCAAACTGCACTGCTTCCGGCACCGGCGAGTTATCCGACGGCGGTTCCGGCGGCAGGTGCTGATGTGTTTTCCACTTCGATAGCGACTCGCCCGGCAGCGGCTCAATCCCCGCAGAGAATTCGCCGCCCGCGGAAAAACTATCCGAATCATGCCCACCCGCAGCATGCCCACCTGAAGTATGCCCACTCGAACTGCGCCCACCCGAAGAGCGTCCGCCCGAGGAAAACCCGCCCCGCCCCTGCGACGGCCGGGAGGATCCCCGGGATCCCGATCTTCCAAAATTTCCGCGCCCGCGATCTTCGCGATGCTCGCGCGGAGCCGCCGCCGGCCGCGCGTCCGGCGCTTCGAACGATCCAAACGAAGCCAGCAGCGCCGCCTCGCGGTCGCTCGGCCCCGCCGGCGCATCCAACGCCGGGTTTTGCGGCTCCACAATTTCGTGCAGCGGGGAAGTGGAAGATTCCGCCCCGCTGTAGCTCACCGGCTCGCCGCCAAATTCCGCACGGGACGACGTATGCTCCGCACCGGCCGGCTTCTCCCGGAATTTCGCCAGGGACTCGCCCGGCAGCACCATCGAAATGTGACCTTCCGGTCCGCTCTGTTCCGCCGACCCAGCGTCCGCAGGATATGCCGACGACGATGACGACGACGCGTACTTCGAAGAGGGAAGTTCCCGCCCAAATCGCCGGTCGCCGCCAGGACGCCCGCCACCGCCGCCACTTCCGCCGCGGCCACCCGGCCGATTACGTCCGCCACGTCCGCCAAAACGATTCCGTCCGCCGCGATCTCCACCGCCGCCACCGGAAGAACGCCCCTGGTATCCGCCGCCACCACCGCTGCCGCTGCTGCGCTGTCCCGATTGCGGTGGCCGATTGAACGACGGCGCGGGCGCATGCCCCGTCCCCGCATTCCCAGCACCACCGCCGGCCTCGCTGCCGCCGCCGCTGCTGATGCTCTCGCCTTCCATCGCGCTCAGAATTTCGCCTTCGGGCAAACTCTCCGATCCCGCCACCGGTGCGCTCAGCCCCGGAACCGCAGCTCCGCCGTTCCCCGCCGCCGCAGTCTTCGACGGATCCGGAGTCGTCTCCACATGGTCCAGCCCTTCAATTTCTTCCAGGAAGTCGCTGACGTACAGGAAGGCGTCGCTATCGAGGCCAATCTCCACGAAGGCCGACTGCATGCCAGGCAGCACGCGCGTCACTTTGCCTTTGTAGATGCTTCCGACTAACGCAAATTCTTTTTCCCTTTCAACGTAATACTCACACAGCTGTCCTTCTTCCAGAATGGCTACCCGCGTCTCGTGCGGGTTCGCCGAAATTACCATTTCCTTCGACATGAAAACTCCTAAAGGCGCATCGGAGCGCAGCGGCGCGCACTACTCGCGCGCGCTTGACCGGAGTGGGGCAAGGCGATGCCTAATGCTCGCCCCAGAGGGCTGCCCAGGAAAGACTCTTGAAATTGTCTGTTGGCTTTCCTCATCCGATGCTGACCTGAATCAAATATTGAGTGCCGCCGGGCGGAATCCGCGGGACGGGTCTTTCCAAAACTTACTGCCATAACCAAGTTCGAATACTTTGCGGCTTCAGTTCACGAATCGCCGCATGCCGTACGTTCATTACCATGCCCAATGCCAAAAACACAAAAGCTATCGATGAGCCTCCATAGCTCATCAGCGGCAAAGGAATGCCAGTCACCGGCATATAGCCTATCACCATGGAAGCATTCACCAGAACGTGGAAGCCCAGGATTGCCGCTACTCCCATCACCACATACATTCCGGCCCGATCTTTCGCTTTCTGCGCGTTATCCACCAGCCGCAGAATCAACCCAAGATACAACAGTAATACCACGCAAACGCCAATAAATCCTTGTTCCTCAGCCAGCGCCGCCAGAATGAAGTCCGAATACCGCACCGGCACGAATCCCAGCTGGTTCTGGCTGCCCTTGCCGAATCCTTTGCCCCAAAAACCGCCGGAACCCACTGCAATTTCCGACTGCAGAATCTGATATCCCGCTCCGCGTTGATCTTCTTCCGGATGCAGGAAGGTTTCAATGCGCTGCTGCTGGTACGGCTTCAGGTGGTGCCGCATATTCCAGGCCACCGGAATCAGCAGGGCAATTAATACCACCCCTACCGCCAAATGCTTCCATTCGATCCCGGCCAGGAACATGCCCACGATCAGCACCGGAACCAGCACCAGGGCGGTGCCCAGGTCCGGCTGCTTCAAAATCAAGGCCGCCGGAATCAGCGTCAGCACTCCAACCTTGCAGATATCCGTCAGCGTCAGCTGGTCCGTGCGCACTTCGCTGAAATACCGGGCCAGCACTATGATTATAATCAACTTCATCAACTCTGACACCTGCAAATTGAACCCGCCGCCCAGCGAAATCCAGCGCTTCGCCCCCAGCCGCGAAAACCCAATTACCGCCACCACCAGCAGTCCCGCCACACCCGCGATATAAAGGATCGGCGCCTGGTCCAGCAGCGTGTGGTAATCGATCTGCGACATGATGAACATCACCACCACGCCCACGCCCAGCCAGACCATCTGTTTCCAGTGCATCCCGCTCATCGCGCTGGCATGCGTCGACGAATAAATCTCCAGCAGCCCCAGAAGATTGATCGCCGCCACGATCGCCAGCAGCGTCCAGTCGAAATCCTTAATCTGCGGCCGGTCGCTCACGGGCGTTGACCTCCCACGGCGGCCACCAGCGGCGCGTTCGCGCGCGTCGCCGTCACCGGAATAGAGACGCTCGAAGCCGAACCAGGCTGCCCCGGGGCCGCCGTTGTCGCTTGCTGCTGCGTTTTCGCCGATCTCTTGTCGTAGAACATCTTCACGATGTCATGCACCACCGGCCCCGCCGCTTCGCCGCCGTGCTCCACCGTATCCTGCACGATCGCCGCCACCACAATGTCCGGATTTTTCCGCGGCGCAAAGCCCACAAACCATCCATCCATCTTCTTGGTGCCCAGCCGGTTCGAAGCGTCGTAGCTCATCAACTGCGCCGTCCCCGACTTCCCGCAGAAATCAATATTCTGCAGCCGCAGGTGATAACCCGTCCCGCCCGGTTCATTCACCACGCCGAACAGTCCCTGCGTCACTTGCTCCACGGCTTCGTCCGAAAGCGGAAAATGGTCGGTCTTCGCGTTCAAAAAGCCCTTCAGTAAATGGGGCTGCACCAGCGTCCCACCGCTCGCCACGCCCGCCGCCATGCGCGCCAGTTGAATCGGCGTGACCGTCACCGCGCCCTGTCCTACCGCCACCGAAATCGTTTCACCCGCGTACCACTTGCGGTGATACACCCGCTGCACCCATTCTTCCGAAGGCATCAGCCCGGTTTCTTCGCTCGGCAAATCCACTCCGGTCCGTTTCCCCAGCCCCAACCCTGCGCCGTAATACGCGATCTTGTCGATGCCCAGCAGCTTGCCCACGTTATAGAAAAAGATGTCGCAGGAATCCACCAGCGCTTTATGCAATTCCACTTCGCCGTGGCCCTGCGGCCGCCAGCAGTGAAATTCGCGGCCATAGAAATTCGCATGGCCCGGGCAGAACACGCTGTACGATTCCGGAATTGCCTTTGAATCGACCATCGCCGCCGCCATCACGATTTTAAAAACCGATCCGGGCGCAAGTTGCGCCTGAATCGCGCGGTTCAGCAACGGAGTCTGTTTGTCGGAATTTAGTTTTTGCCATTCCGCATTGGGTATGCGCACCGCAAAATCGTTGGGGTCGAACGTGGGCCGGCTGACCATCGCCAGGATTTCGCCGGTGTGCGCATCCATCGCCACCACCGCTCCCACTTTGTTGACCATGTCCGCTTCGGCGATCGCTTGCAGGTCGTAATCGATCGTCAATTGAATCGGCCGCCCTGGAACCGCTTCCACGTTGTCCAGCGTGCGCATCACTTTGCCGACGCTGTTCACCACCACCCGGCGCATCCCGTCGGTGCCTTCCAGTTGATCGTTGTATTCGCGCTCCAGGCCGGCCTTGCCCACGATGTCGCCCGGCCGGTAATGTCCGTCGCTGTCATCCATTTGCTGCTCGGATACTTCACCCACGTACCCGATCGTGTTCGCCAGCATTTCACCATTCTGGTAACGCCGGCGCTGCACCATCAGCAATTCCAGCAGCGGCAGGTCGGCGCGATGTGATTCCACGAAAGCGATGTCGGCTTGGCTCGCGGCGGGCTTGATGACCACGGGTTGAAACTTGGGCTCGAATTTCGCGGCGTCCAGTTCCTGGCGCAAATCCTCGTCGCTGATTCCCAAACCATCTTCAATCTGGGGCAGCGTTTTTTCCAGACCTTTGGGATCGTCGCGCAGCAGCAGAATACTGAAGGAAGGATAGCTATCGACCAGCACGCGCCCTTCGCGGTCCAGCATCGGCCCGCGCGGCGCGATGATCGGAATGGAACGGACCCGGTTCTTCTCCGCCAGGTCGAGAAAATGCCCCGACTGCACGACCTGCAGCTTCCAGAAGCCCACCATTAAGAGGACGACCAGGCCCACCGACAAATACGAAACCAGAGCCAGCCGTTCCTGCGGAATTCTCTGGTCGTTAATATTCCATGAACCCAACGGACTCCCACTCCTGCACGGGCCAAAACCCAACCCCAATGCGCCATCCGGCTAAGACGCCAGATCAATGTAGAGGTATCAAAATTAACACCCCGTACTAGGACGAGCAAGCCGCCATGTCCATTCCGATAATGCCGAAAGAACAGCGAAACCCCTCCCAACCTTTCTCAGCGCACCCCCACCGCACCGAAATGCCACCCCACCAAAATGCCACCCCACCAAATGCCATCTCACCACCTAGCGGCCAGCTTCAGCTGGGCCATTTGCCTTTGCCGGGGCCATTTGCCTTTGCCTTTGCCGTTGCCGTTGCCTTTGCCGTTGCCGTTGCCTTTTCCGTTGCTGTTACCTTTGCGCCCCGTCTTCCCGCGCCACGCACTACATGTCCATTCCGATAATGCCGAAAGAACAGCCAATCACTCCCAACCTTATCTCAGCGCACCCCCCGCACCGAAATGCCACCCCACCACCTGTAGCGGCCAGCTTCAGCTGGGCCATTTGCCTTTGCCGTTGCCTTTGCCTTTCTTCCGTTGCTGTTACCTTTGCGCCCCGTCTTACCGCACCACGCACCAAACGATTGTCATCCCGAAGCGCAGCGAGGGCCCCGCTTCTTACGACGAAAACGCACCAATCAATCGCGAGAAAAATCGCCCCGACAAGACGCCTTTCGTCAGGGCCCGGCTTCAGCCGTGCCAAAAAAACCGCCTTCCGTCATTTTCCTTTTGCGCGCTTTCTGCGCAAGCCTTCGTCACGTCCAACCACCCAAACCTTCCGTGAGCAATATCCGCGGAACCAATCACGGACTTAAAAGCCTTGCAAAAAAAACGAGCCCTCAGGCCTTCCCCGCCCGCGCCACCAATTCCCGCAACACCTCCTTCATCTCCACTTTCCCCTGCCGCGCCCCACCCTCAAACTCAATCCATCCCTCATTAAATCCATCCAACATCCGCACCCGCGGCTCTGGATTTTTCATCCCCTGCGACCGAAACAATCCCTCCCACGTCTCCCGCGGCACAATCTCCATCTTCACCGGCCTTCCCAGCAACTCCCCAAACGCCCCCGCAATCTCATTCGGCGTAATCCGCCGCGGCCCCTCCAATTCCACCACCCGCCGCCCCTTCCACGTTTCCTGCATCAACTCCGCCGCGACCCTCCCAATGTCCGCCGTAGCCACCATCGGCACCAGCTTATCCAGCGGCTGCAGAAAACTCGGAATCACTCCTCGCTCCATCGCCGGCCCCACGTCCCAACTGCAATTCTCCATGAACCAGCCCGGCCGCAGAAAAGTAATCGGCACCGCCACATCCCCCAGCGCCTGCTCGATCATCCCGTGCTGTGTCAGCAAATTCGGCTTTTCCGCCTGCGCCCCGATCGTCGACAAATAAACCACCCGCCCCGGCCGCGCCCCATCGATCGCCGTCCGCAACGTCGCGCCAATCGCCCGCGCCTCGCGAAAATCCGGCGACGGATCGAAACTCGGCGGCACCATCACAAAAACCGCCTCCGCCCCACGAAACGCCGCAGTCAACGCCGCCGCATCATTAATATCCGCGCTAACCACCGCGCAACCGCGCTCCTTCCACTCCGCTCCCTTGCCCGTGTCGCGCACCACCGCCCGCACCGGGATTTTCGCCGCGAGCAGATTCCGCGCCACCTCCCCGCCCACCTGTCCAGTAATTCCAGTCACTGCGAACATGCGTAGTTCTCCTGAAAATTAATTTTGAGCCGGCTAAATAGCCGCGCTTCTTGGACGATTCTCGAGCACTTTTGGGTTTAACCAACCGGATTGCTTTACGAAGATCTGCGGAGCCGATCGAGCAGCGCGAAAAGCAGCACGCCAAATGCCGCGGTCACCAGCGAATCCACCAATTGCTGCCACGAAAAAAGACGCGCCGAATGATTCAGCAGCACTCGCTGCGTGATCACCAATATCGCCTGATGAAAATGAAAAAACAGAAAGATCAATCCAAACCGGCTCACCGGATGCTCCGTATCGATCCGTCCGCCGATCGACGACGCCGTGTATCCCACAATCGTCTTGGCAATCCCATACATCCCGATCGGATTGTCGTGGCTCAGCGCGTCCTGCGCGATTCCAATCACCCCGCCCAGAAACATCCCGCTGATCGGATTCCGCCGGCTGAATCCAAAATAAATCGTCACCAGCAGCGGCAGGTCGATCAGTTCCGACCACCGCCCGTACTTATGCAAAAACGCCTGAAACACCAGCGCCAGCACGCACACCCCGAAAATCGCGCCGTTGTAGAACTTATGCACTTCGATGTTGCGGTCGGAGTGCTCGCTCATGTTCAGCATGTAATCGGAGCTCATATCAATTCTTCGGAGCAGCCGACGGTTTCGCCGGCGCAGTTTGATTTGCACCCGCAGCGGCCGAATCATTCGCGGTCGGCGCAGGCCAGCCGCCGCAGCAGAACTAGAAGTAGCGGATTTCAGCGGCGTCAGCTGTTGCTGGCTCAGCAGCACGATCACGTCTTCCAGCCGGTCCAGCCGCGCCGCGGGCTGCACCCGAATAATCTGAAACGGATTTCCCGGATTCGCTTCCAGCACCGTCCCAATCGGCAAGTCCTTCGGGAAAATGTGATCCTCGCCCGACGTCACAATCGCCTCGCCCGGCGTCACCTTCTCGTCGTTCACCACGTATTCCATATGCGGCTCGGGATCGCCGCTGCCTTTCACCACCCCGTGCGTCCGCGACCCCGCAAACATCGCCCCCACGCCGCTGTCCTTATCGTTGATCAGCAAAACCTGCGACGTGTTCGGCAGCACTTCCACAATTTTCCCCACGATCCCTTCCGACGTGATCACGCTCATATTCACCCGCAAACGATCGCGCTCGCCGCGATTGATGAAAAGCGTGTGCGAAGTCGGGTCCGCGCTCGACCCGATCACCTGCGCCGCCAGCATCTGCGCTTCCGGATGCTCGTCGCGAAATTTCAACATTGCTTCCAGGCGTCCCGCCTCGGCCGCCCGGCTTTCCAGTTCGCGGTTCCGGATTCGCAGCTGGTCCAGCTCGGCGTGCATGTTGTTGTTTTCCGAACGCGCGTTGTGCAGCCCCACGTACCCGCTCCACGCCCCGCCCACTTTCGACGTGCTCCAGGTTCCCACCCGCTCGATCGGCGTGATCAGCGCCACCGCCCAATACCGGATCAGCCGCACATCGTGGTCGCCCTTGATCTGGTAAGCGAGCAGCATCACCTGCGCCATCACCACGATGGCCAGCAGAAAAATGGGTCGGCGGAAAATCAGATCGATCATGGCTAAAATTTCTCAGGTGTGAAAACGCAAAAAATAAAACCCAGCTCAAATCTCAAATCCAGCTGAAAAAATCTCCGTGCCCTCAAGCCGTTCGCTGTGTCCTCTGTGTTAAATCTTTCGCCTCAGTCGATCGAAACCAGCCGCAACAACCGGAAGTCGCTAAGCATCTTCCCGGTCCCCAGAACCACCGAAGCCAGCGGATCGTCCGCGATCGAAACCGGCAATCCGGTCTCTTCCCGGATGCGCTTGTCCAGATTCTTGATCAACGCCCCGCCGCCCGTCAGCACGATCCCGCGGTCGCTGATGTCCGCCGAAAGTTCCGGCGGCGTTCGTTCCAGCGCCACGCGAATCGCATTCAAAATCGTAGAGATGCATTCCGAAAGCGCCTCGCGAATTTCGCTGTCATCAATCGTCACCGTGCGCGGCACGCCTTCGATCAAGTTGCGGCCCTTCACTTCCAGAGTCAGCGGCTTTTCCAGCGGATACGCCGACCCAATCTCGATCTTGATCTGCTCCGCCGTGCGCTCGCCCACCAGCAAATTGTATTTCCGCTTCAAATAATGCATCACCGCTTCGTCCATTTCGTTTCCGGCCACGCGCACCGAACGCGAATAGACGATCCCGCTCATCGAAATCACCGCGATGTCCGTGGTGCCGCCGCCGATATCCACCACCATGTTTCCCGACGGCTCTTCAATCGGCAGCCCCGCGCCAATCGCCGCGGCCATGGCCTGCTCCACCAGATAAACTTCGCTCGCTCGCGCGCGATACGCGGAATCCTGCACCGCGCGCTTTTCCACCGGAGTGATTTCGCTCGGCACGCCGATCACGATGCGCGGATGCACCAGCACGCGGCGGTTGTGCGCCTTCTGAATGAAATACGTCAGCATCTTTTCGGTGACTTTGAAATCCGCGATCACGCCGTCTTTCATCGGCTTGATCGCCACCACGTTGCCCGGCGTGCGCCCCAGCATATCTTTCGCTTCGCGCCCCACCGCCACCACGTCTCCGCTGTTTTTATTGATCGCTACGATGGAGGGCTCGTTCACCACGATCCCTTTGCCCCGCGCGAACACCAGCGTGTTCGCCGTCCCCAGATCGATGGCCAGGTCGGATGAAAACAAACTGAACACCGACCGCATGTTGTAGCCGTTTTTCGTCACGTCGTGCGTCCCCCAGATTCCATTTCAACGCCGCTGCGGGCGGCGCAAAATTAAAATTACCAATCAATATTATTATCTTACGGGATTACGACTTCCACTCGCTTCGTCGCTGTGCCGCCGCGCCGGTTCTGCCCGGTAATTATGATTTCGTGGCTCCCTTTCGTCATCGCCGGAAGAAAATGACGGAAGTGCCCGTCGGCCTGAATGCTCGCGACCTGCTCCCCATTGATAATCAACGCCGCGCCCGGTTCGGTGCGCCCCACCACTTCCACTAAATTCCCGTGCAGCTCCGTCGAATCGATCTCCAGCAGCATTTCCAGTTCTTTGCCGTGCACCACCAGCGAAAATTTGAACGAATCGCTCACATCGCTGGTCTTGCCGTCCGCGTCGATCGCCCGCACCCGCCAGTAATAATCTCCGGGCTCCAGTCCCACCACGTCCACGCTTTCCGTCGCCGTCTTCTTATCCTGTACCAGATGGCTGAACGCCGCCGTCGTGCTCGCCTGGAACTGATACATCTTCGCCGTCGCCACCGGGTTCCACGAAAAATGCACCGGATCGTGCTTCGGATCTCCCACGATGATCGGCTGCAGATTCAGCGGCGTCACCAACTGCGGCGGCGCCAGCACCTGCGACTTGGTGATCGCTCCGCCCGTGGGGAACGTTACGCGTTCCCACTGCCCGATGTCCAGATGCTCCGCGCCGCGCGCCAGTTGCGCACTGCCCGAAGCCACCGTGAATTCCTGCTGCTTCGTTTCCGGGTTGCTGCTCACCGCCGCGCGGCTGTTCGCCTGCAACGACGCTACCGCATTCTCAAACGATACTTCCGCCTTCGATCCCGCCACTTCCCACGTGCCGGTCGCCAGGTCCACTTGTCCGGAAGTGATGTGCACGCCCACCGACGACGCGTGATCCTGCTCCACCAAATTTTCTTCCACCGTCACCAGCGTATCGCCTTTCGCCGTATATGTCGTCCCGTCGGCGAAAGCCATGCGCGCCACGCCTTCCGATCCGGTCTGGATCAAGTCGCCCTTGTCCAGCGTCATCTGGTAGTCCGCGTTTTCCCACGTCACCGAATTCACTTTCTTCACCTGAACTTTCCCGTCCAGGTTCACGAACCGCGCCTGCCGCGCATTGATCGTCGCCACGCCCGAATCTTTCGGCGTCATCGATTCTGAAAGCTTTTTCGCAATCGCGCTAGTCGCCTGCGGAAACACAAAATAGGTCAGCGAAATAAAGATCCCCAAAATCAAAAGCCCATACAGAATCACCGTCTTGTAGGTGACCGTATGCCAATACACCTCCACCCGCGAAATCTTGGGCTTGCCCGGCACCGCGCTTTTCATCTCGGTCATAGGGTCTTTTGAGGCTTATCCAAGAATTTAGCACCACGAGCGAAGCCGCGCCAACCCGCGCTACCCATGCGTGCCCAATCGCTACCCCCTTCGCCTCCAATCAGTTAACAAGGTACTGGAACGAGCCTGCGTCGCCATTGGCGCTCCGCCCTTGCACTTGCCTTTCGGCTGACGTACCGGCCAGTCATTAAGGCGCGCCATTTGCCTTTGCCGCTGACTTTCCGGGTGCCCCATCCTTTGCGTTTCCCAGCAAAGGGTGGGAGCTTTTGCCTTTGCTCTTGCCTCTGCCTCGGTTCACCATGTCATCCCGAGCGAGGCGCGGTCGCCACTGCCGAAATCGAGCCCCATGCACACCTGCCGTTGGCCGTCATCCAGAGGAGCGTCTTTCGCGACGAAGGATCTCTCTTCGATCTCTCCTCACCTGGCCGCCGCCCCCGTGTTTCTCTTCACCACGCAACTGAACCCACCCTACCTTCGTCGCAAAAAACCAGCGCCGGAGGCGCGGCATAAGTTAGCCCGGGCCGTAAGGCCCGGGAACGAAACAAAAAAACAAGCCCCGAGCACCGGAGGTGCGGCACGTCACCTCGTGAGCGCTTTAGCCCTGAGGTAACACCTCAGCGCACTACGGGGTCTAAATCTCGCCTTTTTAAATATTTCCTTTCACTTCCACAATTGATATACATACCGCCGCAACCTACCGGGGTGACCATGCAACGCTCGACCGGCATCACCGTAACCGCCGTCCTGGCTTTCGTCGGCGGTGGCTTCACTATTCTCCTTGCGATCTGTACCGCCTTGATGTCCGCGCTCATGTCCAAATCCCAGGCATTTGCCGCCTTGCCGAGGGCCTTCCTTTGGCTCGCCGTGCTCTACTATTCGGGCGCAGCTTTCTGGGCCATCGCCACCGGCGTCGGCCTGCTGAGGCTCCGTGAATGGTCCAGAATCTCTCAACTCATTTTCTCCACGCTGCTCGTGCTGGGCGCCATCGGAACCGTAGCGGTAATGTTTTTCATCCACTTTCCCGCTCCGCCAAACGACGCCAACCCTGCATTCACCGCCCAGATCATGTCGGGTGTCAAAGTTGCGACGATCATCTTCTACGGCATGCTGGGAGCGCTGGGCGCCTGGTGGCTCTACTACTTCAACACCAGTTCGATCCGCGCCCAATTTCGCGCTCGATTCATCCCGGCCCCGGCATTTTCCGCAGCCGCGATCCCGGCGTTCAACGTTCCGCGCGGAACGCCGCAGGGTTCTTTCATCCTTCCACCACCAGCGACTACCTCCGCACGGCCTGTAAGTATCAGCGTCATCGCGGTTCTATTGCTCGCTGGCTCGGCGATGATGCCTTTGAGCCTGCTCTATCGCGCGCCTTTGTTGCTTTTCGGATTTCTTGTTTCTGGATGGCGGGCTTATCTGATCGTCGCGTTACTTGGTCTCACCAACCTCGCCGCTGGCCTCGGACTGTTGAAACTGAAACCCTGGGCCCGAATCCTCGCTATTTGCATCGCGATTTTTGCGGTACTCAATATCCTGCTCACGGTCTTTCTTCCCGGCAGCCAATCGCGCTGGGACCAGGCCATGCAAGCGATGATGGACAAATGGGGTATGCCTGCGGCCATCACCCTGCCCCATTTACCCGTTTGGCTGATGTTGCTCTCCGCCATTCCCATCGCCTTCGCCGAGCTATATTTCCTCATAACTCAAAAGCCGGCTTTCTCGGCCCAGCCCCCAAATCATCTCTCTGCGCAATGACACGAATTCCACGAAGAAGAACCAGCGCCGGAGGCGCGGCATGAGTTAGCCCGGGCCGTAAGGCCCGGGAACGAAGCGAAAAAGTCCTAAGCACCGGAGGTGCGGTACGCCACGTCGTCTACGTGGTCACCCGGCCCGGCACCTTGTCCACGCGTGTGTACTTGCAGGCTATCCATACCTATGTGTTATCATGCATCGCCACCGTGTCCGAACCGACCATAAACGCCGGCGGAGGGAGGGAGGGAGCGAGCACCTGTTGCGCACGGCCGAATGTCGCAAGTCGCCCGACCCAATCGCCCAAAACCCTCCCGGCTTCGTCCCACCGCAATTTCTAATCCGCTACCAGCAATTAGAATTCAACGTAAACCCCTCAAAACAAACGCCAACCGCAATTTCTAATCCGCAAAATAGACCGTTTATCTTTTCCAAAAAGCGCCCCAAATCCGGCCCCCGCCACCAACGAT
>CAVTTY010000028.1:0-17203 GCA_963737765.1 uncultured Acidobacteriota bacterium | reverse complement strand
CGGCGAACACCGCACCCACCGTTACAATCCATCGCCCCGCACCCCGTAGGAGTCCAAACACGAAAGCCAGCGTAAGTAGGGACTGCGCCACGAGCGCCAAATCGAGCAGCGCACGCGCTTCGTATCCGTTGTGTCTCAACGCGCCTTCCATCACGCACAGCCAGACCCCAGCCAGCGCCGTGAATCCGCATAGCGTCGCCAGCAACCTCCGCCAAAGGGAATTCGATCCTCCAATCATTGATGCCTCCCAATGGACTTTATGTTACAAAGTACATTACAATGTCAAGGGTCGGCCCCAACTCTGATCGCTCGCAGCGTTCCGTTGCAGTTCGTTCCGTCCTGCCTCAAAAAAGCTTGTCATCCTTGAAGCGTAGCGAGGGATCACCTTGCCGTGCGAATCGCCCTCCGCCAGAATTCGAACTACCTTCGTCGCTGACCTCGTCGGGGCAAGTCTTTAGCCGGGCTTCCCCGCTGCCCATATCGCGAATCCCCGAGTCGTCCGGCGAGTAAGTCACGCCCAGCCCACTTTGGAGTGCGGCGGCTCGCCGCCGCTTTTGCTACGCCGCCCACACCACCCGAACCATCTCGCCTCGCCGCCGATCACCCCGCCGCCTCCGCGTCATCCTGAGAAGCGCTTTTCGCGACGAAGGATCTCATCCATGCTCCCGCGCCCAACTCGATACCACGAAGCTCGGCAACGCTTCGAAGGGCGGAGCTTCAGCCTCTGAAGCCAAGGTCGAACGCTCGCGACTGCCACTCGATCATCTTCGCATAACAAAAAAACTGTCATCCCGAGCGCTGCGAGGGATCTGCTTCTTCCGCTCGCGCGCGCCAAAACCACTCGCGAAGGAAATCGCCCCAACGTCGCCCGTTCTTCGTCAGGGCACGGCTTCAGCCGTGCCGTTAATCGAGAAAGGGAGCCCGGCTTTAGCCGCTGAGGGAATTTTCTCCGCGCAGCTCCGCCCAAAACCCACCTCACCCCGCTTTTGGTCCGCCGCCCAAAATGATATAAACTAACACTTTGCTTTTATCTCGTTTGCCGCAATATATACACTCGCGCCGGAGGCCATCTTGAAAATCGGAGTCTGCGTAAAACAAGTCCCCGCCAAAGACGCGCCCCTCGCCATCGTCGAAGGCGGCGCCTGGATTCGCGAATCCGACATCGGCTTCGAAACCAACGAGCCCGACGGCTTCGCGCTCGAAGAAGCCCTGCGCCTGAAAGAAAAGCACGGCGGCGAAGTCGTCGCCATCTCCATGGGCCCCGAACGCGCCAAGCAAACCATCAAGGAAGCGCTGGCCAAAGGCGCCGACCGCGGCATCCACATCTCCGACCCGAATTTTTTCAAACTCGACCCGCTCTCCTCCGCCCGCTCCCTCGCCGCTGCGATGAAAAATGAAAATTTCGATCTGATCCTCACCGGCCTGCAAAGCGACGACCAGGGCTTCGGCCAGACCGGCGTTCTGCTCGCCGAACTTCTCGGCCGCCCGCACGCCACCATCATCATGGCCATCGAAGTGGTCGACGATCACATGAAGCTCAAGCGCGAACTCGAAGCGGGCTGGTTCCAGCACGTGGAAATTGCCGCTGCCCGCCGTGCTCTCGATCCAGTCCGGCATCAACAAGCCGCGCTACGCCACGCTGAAAGGCATCATGGCCGCCAAGAAAAAAGAAATCGCCACGGTCGACCGCGCCTCGCTCGGCGTGCCCGACGCCCCGACGCAGCATGTCGAACGCATCTACGTGCCGCAGAAAACCAAGAAAACCGAATTCATCACCGGCCAGCCCAAGGAAATCGCCGCCAAGCTCGTCGAAAAATTGCGCCACGAAGCGCGGGTGCTCTAAGTCGGCCATTCCTGTCCGGGTTCGTAGGGGCGCTGCTTGCTGCGACCGCATTTGAATTGCATTTGACGTTCTGTCGCGACACGGCATGCCGTGCGCGCTCGAACAAGAGCGAAGTCGTTTGGACGGGCGAGTCTCCGATCCGACTGGTTATGTCCTTACGTCTACCGAAAGGACACGCACACAGATAAAACATGAAAATTCTGGTCATCACCGAACAACGCGAAGGGAAGTGGAACAACGTCAGCTTCGAAACTCTGGCCGCCGCGCAGCAAATCGTGCAGCACACCAAAGGCTCGCTCACCGGTGTCGTCATCGGCAAAGGCGTCGCGCCTCTCGCCGACGAGCTCGCCGGATACCAACTCGACGAAGTTTTCCTCGTCGAACACGACCTGCTCGATAAATACACGCCAGACGGCTATTCGCTGGCTCTAAAACAAGTCATCGAATCGACGAAACCAGACCTCGTGCTGCTGCCGCACACCTATCAGGTTCGCGACTTCGCGCCCAAGCTCGCCGCCTCGATGAACAAAGGCATGATCGGCGACTGCATCGACTACCGCTACGAAAACGGCAAACTAATCTTCGTCCGCCAGATGTTTCAGGGCCGCACTTCCGCCGACGTGGTCTTCACCGGCGAAGGTCCTTGGGTCGCCTCCTTCCAGGCCAGCGCCTTCCGCGCCGACCTCGCCGCCAAACACGCCGGCGGCAAAGCTCCGGTAAAATCCGTCTGCCGTGGACCTAAAGCCCGAACAAATTCGTACCAAGCCTCTCGAACTTTTCCGCGAAGCCAAGCAAGCCGTCGACCTCACCGCAGCGCCCATTCTTGTTTCGGTCGGCCGCGGCATCAAGGCTCCCGAAAATATCGCCCTGGCCGAAAAACTGGCGAAAGCCATGCACGGCGAAATTTGCGCCTCGCGCCCCATTTGCGACGAAGGCTGGTTGCCCATGGATCGCCAGATCGGCAGCTCCGGCCAGACCGTCGCGCCCAAACTCTATCTCGCGCTCGGCATCAGCGGCGCCATTCAACACGTCGTCGGCATGAAAGGCGCCCGCACCATCGCCGCCATCAACAAAGATCAAAACGCGCCGATCTTCGAAATCGCCGATTACGGCATCGTCGGCGATCTTTTCGAAATCGTTCCAGCGCTGATCGAAGAATTCGAAAAGTCCGCGTAAACTCACAACCGTAACGCAGCACACTTGGGACCATGGCCATCGAACGCGAACAGCTCGAAGCAGATGTACTGATCGTGGGCGCAGGCCCCGCCGGCCTGGCCTGCGCCCTGCATCTCGCCAATCTTTTCGAAAAACACACCGCCGCGAATAAAACTCCCGCGCTTTCCGCCGAAAATATTTACGTCCTCGAAAAAGGCCGCGAAGTCGGCGCGCATCAACTTTCCGGCGCCATCATGGACCCCCGCGGCCTCGCGCGAACTGGTCCCCGATTTCGAAAAAACCGCCCCACTCGATACGCCCGTCACCGGCGACGCGGTCTACTACTTCACCGAAAAAGAATCCCTCAAATCTCCCATCACTCCGCCGCCGCTGCAAAACCACGGCAACTACGTCGTCTCCGCTCAGCAAACTCGTGAAATGGCTCGGCGGCCTGGTCGAGCAAAAAGGCATAAATCTTTTCACCCAATTCGCCGGCAGGGAACTCATCTACGAAAAAGACGGCATCGCCGGCGTCATCACCGAAGACAAAGGCGTCGACAAGAACGGCAAACCGAAAGACAACTTCACGCCCGGCTATGAACTCCGCGCCAAAGTCACTGTCCTCGCCGAAGGCTCCCGCGGCTCGCTGACCAAAGAAATGGTCAATAAGCTCCGCCTCGACGGCCTAAATCCGCAAATCTACGGAATCGGCATCAAGGAATTGTGGGACGTCCCGCCCGGCCGCATCGAAACCGGCTTCGTCGCCCACTCCCTCGGCTGGCCGCTCTCGGCGGACATGTACGGCGGCGGCTGGATCTACGGCATGCAGAACAATCGCGTCTCGGTCGGCATGGTCGTCGCCCTCGAATACAAAAATCCGCTGTTCGACCCGCACGAAGCGTTTCAGAAATACAAAACGCATCCCACCGTAAAAAAAATTCTAGAGGGCGGCAAGCTGGTCCGCTATGGCGCGAAAACCGTTCCCTACGGCGGCTGGTATTCCATGCCGCGCAACTATGTCGACGGCGGCCTGATCATCGGCGATTCCGCCAGCGTCCTGAATTCGCAGCGCCTCAAAGGCATTCACACCGCGATAAAAAGCGGCATGCTCGCCGCCGAAACCATTTACGAAGCGCTCTGCAAAGGCGATACCTCGGCCCCAATTCTTTCGGCGTACTCGCGCAAACTCGACGAAAGCTGGGTCAAAAAAGAATTGTGGGAAGTCCGCAATTTCCATCAGGCTTTTCACGGCGGCCTGATTCACCGGCTTCCTCCAGTCCGGCTTGCAATTCGTTTCCGGCGGCCGCGGCCTGGTCGATCCCATGCACAGCGAGCCCGGCTACGAGGAATATAAAAAGCGCAACCGCAGTGCGAATCTCGTCGATCAATCGCGCGTTTCAAAGGCGACGGCAAGCTCACCTTCGACCGCCTCACCGACGTCTACCATTCCGGCACCCGCCACGAAGAAGATCAGCCCTGCCACCTGCATCGTTCTCGAACCCAATATCTGCATCGATCGCTGCGTCCGCGAATACGGCAATCCCTGCCAGTATTTTTGTCCTGCGGCCGTCTACGAAATGGTCACCGAGAAAGGTTCGCCCCAAACTGAAAATCAACGCCGCCAATTGCGTCCACTGCAAAACCTGCGACATCGCCGACCCCTACCAGATCATCAACTGGGTCCCGCCCGAAGGCGGAGGCGGCCCAAACTACGAAGGTATGTGATATATAGTCCTCCGGTTTCATTCGCATTCCGCAACGCGCGGTAAGAATTGAGGAGGCATGCCCGATGGCGAATCGGCAGTGGAGTTCCACGGCACCGCCGGCCGAATTTAAGCCGTACATCGAAGCGGAAGAATCGGTCGCTGAATTTAGCCTTCGTGCCGTAATCCTCGGTTCGCTCTTTGGCATTCTGTTCGGCGCCGTATCGGTCTACGTCGGCCTGCGCGCCGGACTTACCGTCTCCGCTTCCATCCCCATCGCCGTGCTGTCGATCAGCATCCTGCGCGCCTTCGGCCGTTCCACCATTCTCGAAAACAATATCGTTCAAACCACCGGCTCAGCCGGCGAATCCGTCGCTGCCGGCGTTATTTTTTCCATCCCCGCGCTCATCTTCCTGGGCTTTTCACTCAACACCGAATACTGGCGCATCTTTTTTCTCGCGCTGATGGGCGGCTGGCTCGGAGTCCTCTTCATGATTCCGCTGCGCCGCCAGCTCATCGTCAAAGAACACGGCAATCTCACTTTCCCCGAAGGCACCGCCTGCGCCGACGTTCTTGTCGCCGGCGAACGCGGCGGCTCCTTCGCTGGCCGCGTCTTCTGGGGGCTCGGCCTTGGCGGCCTCTACACTTTTGCCATGAACACCATGGGCCTGTGGCCCAGCCAGCCCGATTACCAGCCCAAGTGGCTGCCCGGCGCCTCGTTTCGCGCCAACGTCACTTCCGAATATCTCGGCGTCGGTTACATCATCGGCCCTAAAGTTTCCGGCACCCTGTTTGCCGGCGGCGTCATTTCCTGGCTGGTCATCATGCCCGCCATTAAATTCTTCGGCTCGCTCGGCGGCAACCAGCCGCTCTATCCCTCCACCATTCCCATCGCATTAATGACCCCCCAGGATTTGCTGGGGCAGCTACATTCGTCCCATGGGCGCGGGCGCCGTCGCCGCTTCCGGCCTGATCACCCTGATCAAAACGCTCCCCA
Source organism: uncultured Acidobacteriota bacterium (assembly GCA_963737765.1). Classification (GTDB taxonomy): domain Bacteria; phylum Acidobacteriota; class Terriglobia; order Acidiferrales; family UBA7541; genus Palsa-295. Next base: position 11,505 of record CAVTTY010000028.1, on the reverse strand, counting down.
CAATTTTTTCCGCGCTCAGCGCCGGACTGAAGGACATTCGCGCCAAGCAAGTCGGTCTTTCCGCCATGAAGCGCACCGAGCGCGACATTTCCATGCGCGTGGTCGTCATCGGCTCGGCGGTCATCGTCGCCATGATGTGGGCCCTGCTGAAATTCAAACCCATCCCCGGCGCGCATGACCAGCGGCTTCTCCGATTTTCTCGCGGCCATCTTCGTCGTCGTCTTCGGTTTTCTTTTCGTCACCGTGGCCTCGCGCATCAGCGGCCTGATCGGCAACTCCTCTAATCCCGATCAGCGGCATGACCATCGCCACCCTGATGGCCACCTGCGCCGTGTTTCTCGTGATCCATTGGACCTCCACCTCCTACCAGGTTCTCGCCCTCACCATCGGCGGAGTCGTCTGCATCGCCTCCGCCATCGCCGGCGCCACCTCGCAGGATTTAAAAACCGGCTATCTCGTCGGCGCCACTCCCTACTGGCAACAGATCGCTCTCGTCATCGGCGTGATGGTTTCCGCCTTCGCCATCGGCGGCACGCTGATCCTCATGAACATCGGCCTCGCCCAGTACAAGCCGGTCCAGATCGCGCTCGACATCGATCACCTCCAACCCGGCGTCGACGTCCAGGAACACAATTACGTCTACAACGGAAAAACCTACACGCTGGTCAACGCCCTCGGCTCCCACGAAGTCCCCGACGGAAAATATCTCTACGATCCCGGCACCCGCGAGATCGAAGTCCAGTGGGTGCAGGGCATCGGCAGCGACCAGGCCGCCGCCCCGCAAGCGCGCCTGATGGCCACCGTGATCAGCGGCATCTTGAACCAGCGCCTCCCCTGGCGCCTCGTCTTTCTCGGCGTATTTCTCGTCATCGCCATCGAACTGCTCGGCGTTCGTTCGTTGCCCTTCGCCGTCGGCTCCTATTTATCCATTGCCACCACCATGGCCATGTTCGCCGGCGGCCTGGTGCGCTGGCTCGCCGAGCAGGGAAGCGAAAAGCCCACCGACGCCGAAAGCGAAGTCAGCCCCGGCTCGCTCTACGCCAGCGGCCTGATCGCCGCCGGCGGAGTCTTCGGCTTGCTCGCCATTATTTTGAATCTGATGCAGGACCCGCTGCTCAGCGCCAAAGTACCGCACTGGCTCGCCGCCATTCTGCGGCTGCCGTGGCCCGCCGGCATGTTCGCGCTCGGCGCAAAATTCCCGGGCTTCAGCGGCTCGCAGACCACCGCCGTAATTCTTTTTGTGTTGCTGGCGATTTCACTCTTCGTCTCGGCGCGCAAAAAACTGAAGCAGGGCTAAGCCGCCTGCACCACGCGCCGTTTCGTCGGAGTCGCCGGGTGCGCGGTCTCTACTAGTTAGCAACTCTGCGCCCGACGACCTCTCGAAGAAATCCAAGCTTCGTGCTGTAATACGCTCATGTTCAAAACCGCGCCGAAACCCAAAGACTTGATTCCGCACCTCGACGCCTTAGCCGTAAAGTCCACCACCGAAAAAGAATTGATGTCGGCCATCGTCGCCCTGCTGCACGAGAATCTGCTCAAATACAACTGGGTCGGTTTCTACATGATCGATCCCAAAGACAAAAACATGCTCGAACTCGGCCCGTTCAAAGGCTCGATGACCCCGCACACCCGCATCCCGCTCAATCAGGGCATCTGCGGCGCCGCCGCTTCCACCGGAAAAACTGTCGTCGTCGACGATGTGAATTCCGACCCGCGCTATCTGGCCTGTTCCACCGAAACCAAATCCGAAATCGTGGTCCCCATTTTTGTTCGCGGCGAAGTCAAAGGCGAACTCGACATCGACAGCCATTTTCCCGCCGCCTTCGGCATCGATGACCGCGCCATGTGCGAGCACGCCGCGAAACTCGTCGGCCAGTGGATGGAGCATCATTCGTAAAAACACCCGCCTGACCCGCTATTCAGCCGTCCGCACCTGCTCACCCTGACGGAACCGTCACGTCTATAGCCGCATAGCAGCGTGGCAGTCGCGCCAACCCAGCCATACCGGAGCCAAGCCGATGAAATTCTGGACGACGTGCGTCCTCCTAATCGTATCCGCGTTTAGCGTCAGCGTTGCCCACGCCCAGCAAGGCCCGGCCATCGCCGCCCCCGACGAACTATTCAATCAATCGAAATGGGCCGAAGCCGCCGCCGCGTATTCCGAAGTCGTCGCCCAGCAGCCGGCCAACGGCCCGGCCTGGCAGAACCTCGGCGAAAGTCTCCTGCAACAGCACAAAGATACCGAAGCCGCCGCGGCCTTCGAACGCGCCATCGCCATTCCGTATCGTCCGGTGCTCAACCGCCTGAATCTGGCGCGCACCTACGCCGACGCCAAGGATCGTTCGAAATCGCTGGCTGAATTGCAGAAAGTGTTCGACTCCGGATACGGCGGCCAGCTTCGCCCACTGGTGATTTCATCGCCTGAATTTGCCGTCTGGAAAGATGATCCGGAATTCACAGCGCTCGTCGAAAAAATGGCGCCCTGCCGGACGCCCGAGTACCGCAAATTCGATTTCTGGATTGGCGACTGGGACGTGCACGCACCCGACGGCGGCCCGACCGTCGGCCACAATCTGGTTACCCTCGAGCAGGATGGCTGCCTGCTCATCGAACACTGGACCGCCTCCACCGGCGGCCAAACCGGCACCAGCTTCAACTACTACGACGTCCGCGATAAGAAATGGCACCAGCTCTACCTCGACAATTCTGGCAATGCCGGCGCGTTCCCGGCGATGGCCGGCGACCTCGTCGCCAATAAAATGGTTCTGCTCACCGACGACACCAAATCCCCGCTGTCCCGCTGGACCTGGTACGTCCTCGCACCCGGCAAAGTCCGCCAGATGGCCGAGCAATCCACCGACGGCGGCAAAACCTGGACGATCGGCTGGGATTCCGTCTACATAAAACAAAAATAGAATTATCTTCCAGCGCTCGATTGCGTCCCCCGCAATCGCCAAACGCGCCTGGGCTCGAAACAATTTCGTGTCGGTCCTGCTAACCGCCCGGCTTTGACTCTCAGCCAGCGAATCTTTAGACTTATTCGCGATGCGCACCTTCTCGCGTGGTCCCGGTTACCGCTACGACCTGAGCGGATATTTTCCTCCCGCCATCAAAACCATTTGCATTGCCTGCATCGCCGTCTTCACCCTTCAAAAATTATCGGAGTTCATGTTTCACGAGGCGGGAGCGATCTGGTGGCTGAAGTGGTTTGGTCTGTCGCCCTACGCCGTCACTCACGGATGGATCTGGCAGCTCTTCACTTACATTTTCCTTCACGCCACCATCCTGCACATCCTTTTCAATTTGCTGTACCTGGCGATGTTCGGCGCCGACCTCGAACGCGCCTGGGGTTCGAAGAAGTTCTATACCTACTTCTTTCTTTGCGGGATTGGTGCGGGCGTAATCAACGTCATCGTCAAGGAACTGATTGTTGCTCTTTCACGCCGCCGGACCGGATTCGTTGGTCACGCCGACCATCGGCGCGTCCGGTGCGATCTATGGCGTACTGCTGGCCGTGGCGGTGGTCATGCCTCATCGCCAGGTCTACGTCTTCCCGCTACCGGTCACGATTTCCATGCGCATGCTGGTCATCGTCCTCGGCGCCATCGAATTTTTCGGCACCATCGGCTCCACCGGCGACAACGTCAGCCACGTCTGCCATCTCGGCGGCATGCTGGTCGGCTACATCTATCTGCGCCGCGGCTCCTTCGGCTACAACCTGCGCAATTCCTATTCCGACTGGCAGCGCCGCCGCCTCAAGAAAAAATTCGAAGTCTACGTCCGCGACCAGCAGGACAAGCCCCCCTCCCGCCCCGACAACTGGCTGAATTAAACCCAGCCGCGTCGCACCGATTCCAGCTATCAGCGCGAGATGCGGTCATCCCCAAGCGCAGCGAGGGATCTGCTTGTTAGTCGCGTTGCGGCAGGAAACAACCCCGAAGGAGACCACCTTGAAGAAGTCGCGCCTTTCGTCAGGGCACGGCTTCAGCCGTGCCGTAAACCTCGCGAGATTCAAGCGGCTTTAGCCGCTGAGGGAATCGAAAGATCCTGAAGTCCGTAGGCCACGTGCAAGGTGTAAATGGAAGGGCGGGGCTTCATCCCCGCCGTAAAAATGCCGTACGTTGATCTTCCTCTTGCGCGCCTGCTGCGCCAGCCTTCCTAAACTTCCAGCACCGCGCTCCCGCCGTCTCGCGCTACCCGCCAATCCGCAGCAACCGCATCAAATTCGTCGTCCCCTGCGTCGCCAAAGGCGTACCCGCAATGATCCCCACGATATCGCCCTTCTTCACCAATTTTTCTTCCAGCAGCCGTTTTTCCGCCGACGCCGCCAAAGTATCGATGTCGTACTCCCGGTCGATGCTGCGCGGCACCACATTCCAAAAAAGCGCCATCCTCCGCCGCGTCTCCCGCACCGGCGAGAATCCAATGATCGGCGTTCGCGGCCGGTATTTCGAAACCAGCGCCGCCGACGATCCCGTCTCGGTAAAAACCGCGATGGCCTTCAACTGCAGTTCTTCTGCCGCATGGCAGATCGCTTCCGCAATCGCTTCGTTGATTTTCAAATCGCCCGAATGCACCGGCCGCGCCAGCGCGGTGACGCTCGCTTCCGCCTCGACAATGATCCGTCCCATCATCTCCACCGATTCCAGCGGATACAGTCCCGACGCCGTCTCCCCCGAAAGCATCAACGCGTCGGTCCCGTCAAAAACCGCGTTCGCCACATCGGACGCCTCGGCCCGCGTCGGCCGCGGATTCTTCTGCATCGAATCCAGCATCTGGGTCGCGGTGATCACCGGCACCAGCGCATCCCGCGCCTTCAAAATAATTTGCTTCTGCACCACCGGCACGCGTTCCGGATTCATCTCCACGCCCAAATCCCCGCGCGCCACCATCACCCCATCCGCAATCGCCAGAATTTCATCCAGGTTGTCGATCGCTTCCGGCTTTTCCAGTTTGGCGATCACCGGCGTATTTTTGCCCTGCCGCGCAATCGCCATTTTTGCCGCCCGCACATCCGCGGCGCTACGCACGAAACTCAGCGCCACGTAATTCGCCCCAATCGCCAGCGCGTACACCAGGTCCTGGCGGTCCTTCGGCGTCAACGAAGGAATCTTCAGTTTCGCCCCCGGTAAATTGATGCCCTTGTTTTCGCCCAGATCTCCGCCGTTCTCGATCTGCGTAATCACTTCATTCGATGAAGTAGACAGCACCCGCAGCGCAATGTCGCCGTCGCTCAACAAAATGCGGTCGCCCTTGCGCACCGATGCCGGCAGCGCCGCGAACGTAGTGCTCACGCCCGCTTCGTTCCCCACTATCGTTTTGGTCGTGATCGTGAAACGTTTGCCGAAAAACAGCCGTACCGGCTTGCCCATTTCCAGTTTGCCCGTGCGGATTTTTGGCCCCTGCAGATCGGCCAGCACCGCAATCGGCCGCTCGCGCCGCGCCGACGCTTTGCGCAGATCCTTCACCATCCGCGCGCGGTCTTCATGCGTGCCGTGCGAATAATTCAGGCGGGCCACATCCATCCCCGCATGAATCAGCTTATCGATCATTTCTTTCGAGGAACTGGCCGGCCCGAGCGTGCAGACAATTTTAGCTTTTCGATTGTTATTCACGTTTATTTGGCCACCGAGAAATCGTTTACGATTGCGGATAGAAATTCAATTCCTTTCTGAAACGATGCTACCGGTATTCGTTCGTCTTCACTGTGCATCCGCCACTCGTCTTCCGTGCTCAGCGGAAATGGCAGTAATCCGTAAGCCACCACGCTGCGCAACCGCAGCCGCGCCGAATCCGTGGCGAACGTATCCATCCCCGGAAACGCCACCGCCCCCGGAAAAACTTGCCCGGTCACCCGGCTGATCGACGTCATCAGCTCCGATTCCACCGGCGCGGATGGCGCCGTCTCTTCGTCGCTCACCTGCATTTCCAGCTTCACCTGCGGATCGTTGATCAGCGTGCGTAATTTCCCCAGCAGCGGCGCGATCTGATTTCCCGGCAGCAGCCGGATATTCATCGCCCCGCGTGCCTCCGGCGGAATCACATTCACCCGGATCCCCGCTTGCAGCATGGTCGGCGAAATCGTGTCGCGCAGCATCGCATTCCAGAACGGGTTCGTATTCGAAAGATAGCGCGCCGCGTGCTCGCCCCGGTCCGCCGTGTCCAGCGATTTCATCCACTTCGCCGTTTCCGGATCCTCTACCGCCGCTAATCCCTCGAAATACGCCCGCGACACCGTATTGAATTGCACCGGAGTTTCGTACGTCCCGATCTTCGCCACTGCGGCCGCCAGATGCACCACCGCATTATCCTTGATAGGTAAAGACGCGTGGCCCGAAGGTCCCGTTGCGATAATATCCACATTCACCGGAACTTTTTCGCTGGCCGCCACCGCTACAAACTGCACTTTGCCGTCCTTTAATTCGACGTGGCCGCCTTCATTCAGCGAAAAGCCGCAGGCAATCTTGTCCCAGTGCTTTTCCACCGCGAATTTCATCCCCTCGTCGCCGCCCGCTTCCTCGTCGGCTTCCGAAAGAAAAATCAGATCTCGCGTTAATCGCATCCCCGATCGTTTCACCGCGATGAACACCGCCAGATTCGCAATGGTCATGCCCTTGTCGTCGATCGCCCCACGCCCGTAAATGTATCCATCGCGCAGCTCCGCGCCAAAAGGATCCACCGTCCATTTCGCCTTGTTCACTCCCACCACGTCCAGATGGCCCATCAGCAGCAGCGCCCGTGACGGATCCGGAACCGCCGTCGCCGCCAGTCGCGCCACGATAATTCCACGCCCCGGCGTGCTCTCGAAAATTTCACTCTGAATTCCGTTCTTCTGCAGGATGTCTGCAAGATACTTCGCCGCCACCAGCTCGTTTCCCGGAGGATTCGTCGTGTTGATGCGCAGAAATCCTTGCAGCCAGCCGATCGCTTCCACCTCGATCTGCGAAATAGTGGAATTGACCGGCGCGGATGTTTGCGCTCCCGGCCCGTACGGCGGTGCACTGGTCGATTGCGCGCCAACCGGCGCGGCGTAAATCAGCAGGATCGCGAGCGTAACGGCAAACACAACAAGCAGGGCTGGTATGCGCGGACGCGCCATTCTTGTTTTCCCCCAGATTCGGAATTTCAGTCGCGGACCAACCGACGAAAGATACTATCATGTGTACGAATCGCGTTCGGTAATCGGGCCGCGCCCGGTTTCTCAAGTACAATCGTTCGCGCCTCACCAGGCTTGGCGGCGCTAAGCGCCGACCATCCTGAACGGGGCCTCGCGGCATCCAAATGCTGACCAATAAAAGAACAAGGAGCCGGCAGTTGAAGACGACGACCTCCACTCGCATCGTTCTGTTTGTAGCGCTGATTGCGCTTTTGGGCGTTCCGGCCAGCATCCTCACCGCCCGCGCCCGCCAGCAGGAGCAGCAGGAAGGCCCCACCAAGCCTTCACCCACACCACAGCCCGGCGCCGCGCCCAAGGCCCCCACCGGACAGCAGCAACCTGCCAGCGCCGGCCAACCCGCGTCCCAGGCTCCCCAGGTCTCCATCGCCGTGCAATCGAACCTCGTTAACATCGATGCCGTAGTCACCGACAGCGACGGAAATCTCATCACCGGCCTCAAGAAGCAGAATTTCCGCGTCCTCGATGACAATCAGCCCCAGCAAATCACCAACTTTGCCCCCAGCGAGGCGCCCATCACCATCGTCATGCTCATGGAGTTCAGCGGCCGCATGGGCGGCTACTTCGGTTATCGCGGCAAAAATTGGGCCTATAACTTCCTCGGTCACATGAACCCAAAAGATTGGGTAGCCTTCAAGACTTTCGATCTTCGCACCAATGTTTTAGTCGACTTCACCCAGGACAAAGGCCAGATCGCCCAGGCCATCAACGGCCTCTTCTGGCCCGATTTTCACGAAGCCATCCTCTTCGACGCCGTGCTCGAAACCCTCGATCAGTTGCGCGACGTGAAAGGTAAAAAAGCGATTCTGATCATCGCCTCCGGCTACGACACCTTCAGCAAACACACCCTGGATCAGACCTTCAAACACCTGAAAGAAACCGACACCACCATTTTTTGCGTGGGCATGGGCGAATTCCTGGACGCAATGGGCGTTCATGAGAAGAGTCTGACCGGGCCCGAATTTGCCCAGGTGAATTACCTGCAGGCCAAAAACCAGCTCAATACTTTCGCCGAAATGACCGGCGGATACGCCTGGTTCCCCCGCTTCGAAGGCGAGATGAACGAGATTTTCAATTCCGTCGCGGCCTTTCTGCGTAATCAATACACCATCGGCTTCACTCCCTCGGCCGGCACCGACGGCAAATACCACAAGCTGAAGGTCGAAGCGGTCGATGACGACGGCAATCTCTTCACTACCCTGGACAAGAAGAACCACAAAAAGAAGGTAACGGTGTTCGCGCGCCAGGGGTATATGTCGCCCAGGCCCGCTAGTGGAAATTAATCGGGGAGTTTTTCTTGCCGAGGCCGCGCGAGCGGCTTTTTCCTGATGCGTTTATTTCTTGAGCACCCGCAAATCGGTCCCGGACATTTCAGCCGGTTCCGGCACGCCCAGCACGCCCAGCAGCGTCGGCGAAATATCCCGCAGTGACCCGCCCGGTCGCAATTGCTTCGTCCCATCCTCGCTCAGCAAAATAAACGGCACCGGATTCGTGGTGTGGTACGTATGCGGCCCGCCGGTCACCGGATCGATCATCGTCTCGGCGTTGCCGTGATCCGCGGTAATAATCCAGGCCCCGCCGCGCGGCCGCAGCGCCTGAAAAATCCGGCCCAGCCCTTCGTCCACCGCTTCCACCGCTTTGATTGTCGCTTCCAGCTTGCCCGAATGGGCCACCATGTCCGCATTCGCGAAATTCATGATGATCGCGTCGAAATCTCCACGCTCGATCGCGTGAATCACCGCATCGGCGATTCCCGCCGCGGACATTTCCGGTTTCAGATCGTAGGTCGGCACTTTCGGCGACGGCACCAGCGCGCGTTCCTCGCCGTAAAATGGTTTTTCCACCCCACCGTTAAAAAAATAAGTCACATGCGCGTACTTCTCGGTTTCCGCGATGCGCATGTTCTTGAATTGCTGCTCGGCGAAAACATTCGCCAGAATATGCTCCAGCTTTTCCGGCGCGATCAAATAACGCAGCCAGGGCCACGCCTTGTCGTACTGCGTCATGCCCACGAATGCCAGATTCTTCGGCCGGTCCGCATCCTCGATCTCCGTAAACCCGGGCTCCAGCAGCGCCCGCGTCATCTCCCGCGCCCGGTCCGCTCGAAAATTGAAAAATATCACCGCATCGTCATCGCGAATCACTCCACGCGGCGCCGCCGGTTTTCCCGGCTCGTCCTTAGTCGTGATCACCGCTGGCAAAACAAATTCGTCGGTCACGCCCTTCTCATAACTCGCCTGCATCACCGCGACCGGATCCGTGCTCCGGATATCCGCCGCCCCATGCACCACCGCCCGGTAAGCCGCCCCCACGCGCTCCCAACGGTTGTCCCGATCCATCGCGTAATAGCGCCCGGTCACGGTCGCGATCTCGCCCACGCCGTACTCCCGCATTTTCTGCTGCAATGCGCGCACAAAATCGATCCCGCTTTCCGGCGGAGTGTCCCGTCCGTCCATGAAGCAATGCACAAAAACCCGTTCCACTTTGTTTTCGCGCGCCATGCGCAGCACTGCGTACAGATGCTCGATGTGCGAATGCACTCCGCCGTCGCTCAGCAATCCCATCAGATGCAGCTGATGCGTGCGCGCCCGCGCCATCGTCTCCAGCAGCAACGGCTGCCGCGCGAATTCGCCGCTGGCGATCAGCGCCTCGATGCGCGTCGTATCCATATGCACCACGCGCCCCGCCCCAATATTTAAATGCCCCACTTCGCTGTTGCCCATTTGCCCCGGCGGCAATCCCACCGCCGGCCCCGAAGTCTGGATCAGCGTGTTGGGAAATTCGCGCAGCAACCGGTCGTAATTCGGCTTCCGCGCCAGCGCGATCGCATTCCCCGCCGTCTCCGCCCGGTAGCCCCACCCGTCCAGCACCGTCAGCACAATTGGTTTTGGTCGAACCGCCACGGAACTCGTCCAGTCTTGCCAGAATTAAAACGCGCCAGTCTACCCGACCTGGCAATTTTTTGTCGATGGGAACAACACTCGAAAGTTCTATCCGCCGCCGAAAAGTCTCTTCAACCCCGCCCAGAATCCGCCGCTCTTCTGTTCCTTCTTCCTACTCGCTGAAGTCGAAGCCGCTCCCGCGACCGGCGCCGTCGATACCAATGCCGGCGGGTCGACGTGCCCGCTGAATTCGTATTCCGGTTCCACATGCACCGTCCGCACCAGCAATACCGCATCCAGCGAAGGATCCTCCGGTGGCGATGGCGAAGACGCCGAAAATCCCAGCGGCGGCATCACGATTTTGTAGATCGGCATAGCCGTAGGCGGCGGAGGTGGCGGCACACTTTTCTCCGGCTGCGGCACCGGATGCGCCTCGTCCTCTTTCGCCAGCACGCGCAACTGCACATTCGGGTCAGCGGGTGGCGGTATCGTCGCTTTGCCATTCGCCTCCGGCGGCGGTGCCGCGTTCGCCTCCGGCATTTGCAGTTGCGACGCCGACGAAACTCCCATCAGCGGAATATTCGGCGGCGGCGCCGACTGCGCCTGCATCGCCGCGCACTCGCAATTCCCGGAAACTCCCGCCGTCGGCACCAATTTGCCCGGCGCAATCAAAAAATCGCCCGCCTGCGGCACGATCAACCCTTCGCCCGTGAACTGCTGCTCCAGCCGCAACGCCCCACTCTTAGCCAGCACGCACAGCGAATCGTTCAGGTCCAAACCCAGCGTAATGTCCCGCGTCGCCCCGCCAATATCGATCGGCGTCGCGATAATCGTCGGCGTAAAAACCCGCACCGGAGATCCCGCCGGCAGTTGCAGATGAATGCGCCCGATACTCAGCGCCAAAGTAATCGACCCCGCCGAATCCAGCACCGTAATCTTCGCCGGCCCGCAAATATCCACTTCGCCGCCCACCGCAAACGTCAACTTCGCCCGCCCGGTGTGCACCGTCACCACGCTGCCGTTGAAAACGTAGCTCAGCCCGCCGGCAGTAGAAATATTCGCCGCCGTCGCGCCCCCGCCCTCCACCGAAACGTCCGCGCCCTCGATTCGCGCCACCGCCCCGGCCGGCGCGCTCTGTGCCCCCAGCACCGCGGGAACCAGCAGGCCAACCCCCAAAAGAACCGCGCGCAGCCGTGCCGTCGCGCCGCCGCGCAAAATGCCCAGTCTTCCTCTCTCGAATTGGGGTAGGGAGTACATCGAATGTCCGGCCGCGATTCTCCTATACTATAGCGCAGTGGATACCGACGGGAAATCTGCCGCACCGCCCAGCGCCGACATCGCCACTCCGCCCGCGGAAATGCCGCCGCTCCCGCTTTCGCCCTGGCGTCGCCTGCAGATCCCCATCATCGCCTGGTTCGTCTACTGGGCCATTCGCCTGCTCGGCCCCAC
>CAVTTY010000027.1:0-58395 GCA_963737765.1 uncultured Acidobacteriota bacterium | reverse complement strand
AATCGTCTGGTCCCGCGTTCTCCAAGCCCTCAGCACCGACCGGCAACGCGGTGCTATCGATTGCTGCTGCCTTTCCTGCGGCGGCCGGCGTCGCGAATCCGCTCGCTGGCCGTCCCTATCCGTTGCTGCGCGATACTCTCGCCACGGCGTTATCAAAGGCGGGCGCAACGATTCCGGCAGGAGTCTCGGCGCACAAAGCAGTCACAAGACGCCTGTGCCAGTCAAACACCCGACTGCCGGAAATACCGTGGCTATTTCCGCGGACACTGCGACCGGCCTCGCCTCCGACGCAAACGGAAAAGTGACCCTGCCGGGCGTGCCGCCTGGGATTTACTACCTGATGGTCTCCAACCAAAAAAACACATCCTACTGGGAGCTGAAGCTGCAACTCAAAATCCGGGCCGAATTCTGCCACTCTCGACCAACGCAGCGCTGTCCCGCTGAACTAGATAAGAAGTTCTCCATTCCTACCGCCGACGGCGTCCAAGCCGCTCGCTTTTCCGTCCGCCAAAACTTTCCATGTGTCCTTTTGGACTCGAGAAGCATTTAAGTGTGATATACGCACCGTGGAGGTGTCTCCATTATGTCATCCGCTCCTACGCCGGCTCCGGCCCGCGCCGCCGAGCCTGCACACGTAACGACAGCACCCGAACCCGCATGGCGGAAATTTCTCGTTCCCGCTGTGGTGCTGCTTCTGATCATCGCCGTTGTGCTGACTACCACCCGGAACTGGAATTCCTGGGAAGGTGGACGAATCGAGCAGACCACTGACGATGCCTACGTCGCGGCGATCTACCCCCTGAGCACCAAGGTTGCCGGACATCGTCCGCGACGTAAAAGTTTCCGACTATCAACAAGTGCACAAGGGCGACCTGCTCGTTGTTTTGGAAGATGACGACTATCAAGCCCAAGTCGCGCAGGCGACCGCGGCTGTGGAAGCGGCGAAAGCGGCCATCGAGAACAACGTGCGCCAACGTGAATTGCAAGATTCAAAAATCGACCGTGCTCTGGCCGGGATCGATCAAGCTCACGCGCAAATCATCGCCGCGCAAGCCGGTATCGACGCGGCGCAGGCTGACGTGGTGCGCACGCAGTCGGAACGAACCAGACAAGAAGGATTGCTGCAGACGCATTCGACCACGCCGCAGAAAGTCGAACAGGCCGTCGCTGACCAGGAACGTCTTGCAGCGCAACTCGCCAGCCGCAAAGCCGACCTGGAGCAAGCCAAGACCATGTTGCGCAGCAGCGAACTGGCGGCCGAAGCCGAACGCCGCGGCAAAACCGTTCTGGAATCGCAGGACGCCCAGTTAATCGCCGATTTGCACGCCAAGCAAGCGGCGCTCACGGTCGCACAGGTGAACCTGGGTTATACCAAAATCGAAGCGCCCGGCGACGGCACCGTGGGCGAAAGGCAAGTTCGCACCGGACAACTGGTCTCGCCCGGGAACCCAGGCAATCGCGTTCGTCAGTAATGTTAAATGGGTGCAGGCCAACTATCGCGAGACGCAACTGACCAATATGAAAGTCGGCGACGCGGCGGAAATTCGCATCGACGAATATCCAGGAAAAGTGTTCCAGGGAAAAGTGCTGGAGATTGCGCCCGCCAGCGGTTCGCAATTTGCGCTGCTGCCGCCCGACAACGCTACCGGGAACTACACGAAGGTGGTGCAAAGAATTCCGGTGAAAATTGCGTTCGATGATTCGAACGTGGCGGCCACTCTGCGTCCGGGGCTCTCCGTTATCGCCATGGTGCGCACCGCGCACTGACCGGAGCCCACGAATGGCAGCCTCGACCACGGTTGTACCGCACCCTACTTCAGCCCAGATCGCGCACGCCCTGGCGGCCGCCGGTCCCGCGGATCTTTCGAAAAGCCCTCTCGTCGGCATCCTCGGCGTAATTATGGGCGCCGGAATCGTCACGCTGGTTGGCCGCATGGTCACGCTTGGTCTCGCTGACCTTAAGGGGCACGTCGGAATTAGCTTTGACGATGGTGCTTGGATCGGTAGCGCATTTAATGTGGGGTTGATGTTCATCGGCCCATTCACCGTTTATTTGGGCGGCTTACTGGGGCCACGGCGAGTGCTTTTGATCGCGGCGACCGCGTTTACGCTGATCTGCGTATACTTGCCGTTCATCCACAATTACAGTTTGCTCATCGTCGGGCTGTTGTTCGCCGGGCTGACTTCCGGAACGTTCTATCCTCTGACGCTCACGTTTGCGCTGCGCAATATTCCTCCGAAATATCTACCGTTCACGTTGGCGTTCTACGCCAGTTTTGTTGACGGGGCCGTCAACGTCGCGCCTTCACTCTACGGTTGGTTCCGGGACCACCTTTCCTGGCACTGGATGTTCTGGAGTTCGGCGCTGCTCACACCCTTGATGATCTTGTGCATCTATTACGGCATACCGGCGGCTCCAGCGGCGAAGAAGCCGGGCGCCGCGCCAAGTTTCGCCGGTTTCCTTTATGCCAGTGCGGGCTTCGCCATGTTGTTTGCCGCGTTAGATCAGGGCCAACGCCTTGATTGGTGGCGGTCGGGACTCTTCGTTGCACTATTTCTGGGCGGATCGATCTTATTGCTGGCCTCGTTGGCGCGGCGGCTGCGCAGCCCGAATCCTCTGGTGGACTTACCCTACCTGCGCCAGTGGAACACCATATTGCTCAGCGTCGGCCTGATACTTTTTCGTTTTTCTCTTCTGTCCACGATAATCCTTGTCCCGCAGACGCTTGCCATTCATGGATTCGAAGCCGATCAAATCGGACCCGGGGTGATCTGGACCGCCGCGCCTCAACTGCTCATTGCTCTGATTGCTGCGCTCTGGCTGCTCAAAGGACTCGATTCGAGATTGTTGCTGGCCATGGGATTTTCTTGTATCGCTTTCGCCTGCTGCCTGAACGCCAACCTGACCAGCGCCTGGTCGGCATCGAATTTCTATCGTACCGAATTGCTGATGGGCGTCGGGCAGTCGTTCGCCTTTGTTGGCTTGGTCGCGACCATTATTCTGCAGGCCATCGCTTCGGGAGGACTGTCGAGTCCCCAACGCGCTCTGACATTTTCCGCATTTTTTCACGTCATCCGATTGTTTGGCGGAGAAATCGGCGCATCGTTCATGGGCCACTTCATCGCGGTGCGAGAGCGATTGCACTCCAATCTCCTCGGCCTGCATGTGCAGAGCGGGACCTGGATTACGGACAGCAACTTGAGGCAAACGGCGGCCGGACTCTATTCGAAATCATTTGGCGTGTCCGAGGCCGCCGGCCGGGCCGCCGGAGTGCTGGGCGGCCGGCTGCGTCTTCAAGCTTTCACGCTGACTTTTATTGACGGATTTTATTTGGTGGCTTGGGCCTGCGTCGTCGCGCTGTTGCTCATCGCCTTGTTGCGTAAAGCGCCGCTGAGCTATCGCGATTTCGAAACCGCCCAGCATTAATCGAAGGGCCTTGCCGCCCAATTCAGGAGGAGATTATGAACCGGTGGATCAGGTTTTTCGTTGTCAGCCTGGCGTGGTTTTGCGCGGTGAGCTTTGCTCGCGCCCAGGAACCAACCGCCGCTGTTGCTCGTCACCTCACCCTCCAGGAAGCGGTGCAGCTGGCGTTGAAGCACAATCACTTGGTGCGTATTGCGGGCTACAAAGTCGAAGAAAGCCAGCATGCCAAAGAACGCGCGAAGAGCGGTTACTTTCCTACGATCCGCAACGAGAGCGGTGTGCTCAAAGTTACCGACACCCAATTCATCCAGATCGCCCAAGGCGAACTCGGAACCATCGGCGGCGTCCCGAATCCCGATCATGCGGCGACTCTCAACCAGGGTGGAAAACTGTTCATCACCAGCGGGACCCAACTCACTCAGCCGCTCACCCAACTATTCACCAAAGTTAAACCGCAGAACGATATCGCGCGCGCCAATCTGGACGTCAGTCGCGCCAACGCCCAGGAAACCGAAAACGAAATCGCCCTCAAAGTTCACGAAATTTACTACCGCCTTTTGATCGCCCAACTGCACCGTAGCGCAATTGAAGCCAAGATCCGCGCCGCCCAGGAACTTCAGAGTGAACGAACGCAGGAAGTGAAATATGGCAGTGCTCTGCAGCAGGATCTGATCGAAAGCAGCGCGCAAGCTTTGCAGGCCAAGCAGGAATTGCTCAGCACCGAACTGGCGCTCTCAGACCTGACCTTGCAACTCAACGATGTGATCGGCGTTCCGCTGACCACTCAGCTGGATCTCGATCCCACCGTCCCGACGGTGCAATCTATTTGCGAACGTGAAGAATGCGTGAAAATTGCCCTCGCCTCGCATCCAGAAGTCGCCGCGGCGCGCGACGAAGTTCGCAAAGCTTCCGCGTCGGTGCAATTGAGCAAAGCCGAATATATTCCGGATGTTTCGGCCCTGGCCCGTTACAGCTATGCCAGCGATGTTCCGTTTCTGGCGCGCAACTTCGGAACCTTCGGCGTTTCCTTCACCTACGACCTGTTCGACGGCGGGCGCCGGCGCGCCGCTTTGCATGAGAGCAATTCGCAGTTGGACGAGGCCAGGGAAAATCTCGCGCGCGTCAGCGAAGAAATTGAGGTTCAAGTGCAGACGGCGTCCAACCGGCTCGAACGAACCCGCGAAATGGTTAAGGTGTCGGAAGAACTGCTGGCCCTGCGCTCCGAGTCCAGCCGGACTTCCGCGCAACAACTTGACAGGGGTTCGCTGCTCAAGGCGCAGGCCGAATCGGCGCTGGCCCAGGAGTTCGAGGCCAAGACCACCCTGCTCCAGTCGCAACTCGACTATGTTCAGGCCCAGGACGAACTGATCCAGGCGATTGGCCGCACTCCGGAATAGCAAGCCGAAAAAACTCTCTTTGAACGCCGTTCCGGCGCCATTGAAGAAAACAAAAACATTTTGCATCCGCCGAAGCTTGAAAAGAATCGGAGGGGCATATGGCATCACCGGTTGTTGTGATCGTCGGCGGAGGCTTTGGCGGCCGGATGCGAGCACCAGAGCGGCAAAATCGGGCGCGTAATCAGGAACTTGACACCATGCGGATAGATTTGCTCATGACGCGGTCGAAGTGGCAGAATGCGGCGCGGGCGTTGACCGCGGCCGCCACCCTTCCAAGCGAATGAAACGCAGCGAGCAAACTCGCAGCCTCCTGAGTAAGTTCTTCGCGAGCGCCATCGCGCTCGTTTGCATTTTGCTGCTCGCCAAAATTTGCGCGGCGGATCCTTCCGGACCGTCTCAAATCCCGAACATCTTTAAACCAGATTCAACCCCAGCCGATTCGATATTTCGTTTGTCGAAATTGGTTCTGATCATCTGCGGGCTGATCTTCGTGGTTGTTTTTTCCTTGATCGCCTACGCTACTGCGAAATTTCGGAGGCGCGGCGTTGATGACGGCAGCGAACCTCCTCAAGTCTATGGCAGCAATCAGGTGGAGCTGGCCTGGACCGTGATTCCTGGTCTGATCGTTCTGGTTTTGTTCCTGGCCACCGCGCGCGTGATTCTTTCCGTACAGGACGCGCCCAAACCGCCTGGCGCGATCGAAGTCGTAGCCATCGGCCACCAATATTGGTGGGAATATCGTTATCCGGCGCTGGGAGTGGTCACCGCGAACGAACTTCATGTTCCGGTCAGCGACCCGCAGCATCCGACGCCGACATTTATTACGCTGCTTTCGGCGGACACCGACCACAGCTTCTGGGTTCCGCGCCTGGCCGGCAAGACCGACTTGATTCCGAACCACCCCAATCACACTTGGATCGATCCGCATGAGACCGGACTGTTCCTGGGTCAATGCGCGCAGTATTGCGGCGTACAACACGCCAAAATGCTTCTGCGCGTGTATGTCGATTCGCGCGCGGATTTCGACGCCTGGATCCAGGGTCAAAAAAGTTCCGCGGCAACGAATGATGCCGCCATCGAAGGGCGCCACATTTTTGAGTCGACGGCATGCATCAACTGCCACGCCGTATCGGGTACGGTCGCCGACGGTCACTTCGGTCCGGACCTGACGCACCTGATGAGCCGGGACACTATTGCCGCCGGCGCCGCTCTGAATACTCGCGAGAATCTGCGAGCTTGGATTCAGAGTCCCGATTCCATCAAGCCCGGCTCACTGATGCCGGCGATGAAATTGAACGATCACGACCTGGACGCGCTCACCGCGTACCTGGAGACGCTGCGATGAAGGCGAGGAACTAGTCCGTTATGGCTTCCGAAATAATCGCGATCAACGAATTCGCCGGCGGCGGGCAGTCGGTCGGAGAGTGGCTGCACGGTTGGGTCACGACAGTCGATCACAAACGGCTGGGCATCCTGTATATCCTATTTTCGGTTTTCTTCCTGGTCATCGGCGGTATCGAAGCCACGATCATGCGGATCCAATTGATGGTTCCGCACAATCACTTCGTTTCCCCTGAAGTTTTCAACCGCATGTTCACCATGCATGGCACCACCATGATTTTTTTCGTGGCCATGCCCGTTCTTTTCGGCTTCGGCACCTACCTGATCCCCTTGATGATTGGCGCGCGCGATATGGCCTTCCCGCGGCTGAACGCTTTGAGTTTCTGGCTCACCGCTTTCGGGGGACTGCTACTTTATTTCAGTTTCATTGGCGGCAACGGCCTCTATGGCGCCGGTAATGCGCCGGACGTGGGCTGGTTCGCCTACGCACCATTAACGTCTCGCGCCTTTTCAGTGGGACACAGCACGGATTTTTGGACGTTGGCCCTGTTGATTTCGGGCATCGGCAGCATCGGCACTGCGGTAAATTTCATCACGACCATCATCACCATGCGTTGCCCGGGCATGACGCTCGGCAAGATGCCCCTGCTGGCGTGGATGAACCTGGTCACGGCGGGCATGGTCATCCTAGCGGTCTCGCCGCTCACCGCGGCCCAGATCATGTTGTGCTTCGACCGCTACCTGGGAGCCCACTTCTTCGATACTCAAGCGGGCGGCTCCGCTGTGCTGTGGATGCATTTCTTCTGGATCTTCGGTCACCCGGAGGTCTACATCCTGATCCTTCCGTCCTTCGCCTTTGCTTCGGAGATTATTCCGGTTTTCTCGCGCAAGCCCATTTTCGGATACCCGATCATGGTGGCAGCCACGGTGATGATCGGATTCATCAGCATGAGCGTGTGGGCCCATCACATGTTCGCGATCGGCATGTCTTCCTACGGAAATACTTTCTTCACCATCACCTCGATGCTCATCTCCATACCCACCGGGATCAAAATCTTCAACTGGATTGGAACCATGTGGGGCGGCAAGATCCGATTCAAAGCTCCCATGCTTTTCTGCGTCGCGTTCCTTTTCCAATTTCTCATCGCCGGCCTCACTGGCATCATGCTGGCCGCGTCGCCCTTCAACTGGCAGCTCACCGGCTCCTATTTTGTGGTCGCGCATTTCCACTACGTGATCGTCGGCGCAATTCTTTTTACGCTTTTCGGCGCCTTCTACTACTGGTATCCGAAAATGACTGGCCGGATGTACAACGAAACGCTCGCGCAATGGCATTTCTGGCTTTTCGTCATTGGCTTCCACCTGACTTTCGATTTCATGCACATTCCCGGTCTGTTGGGCATGCCGCGGCGCATCTACACCTACGAGCCTGGCCGTGGCTGGGAATTTTGGAACCTGCTCGTCACCATCGGCACCTTTGTGCAGGGCATCGCGGTCCTGATTTTTGTCGGGAACCTGCTGTGGTCCATGTTTAAGGGCCCGGTTGCGGGAAATGATCCGTGGGATGCGTGGACGCTGGAGTGGTCCACCACCTCCCCGCCGCCGGACTACAACTTCGCGACCATCCCGGTAGTCGAGAGCCGTCGACCGCTTTGGGATCTCAAGCATCCGGAAGATCCGGACTGGAAATATGAATAAAACGGGAGAGTCCTTTGAATAGCGTCGCAGCCGCGCACCCGCCGTTAAAACCGGAATGGACGCTGCCCTCGCGCGGCCGCGTGGGGATGTTTTGTTTGATCGCCGCTGAATCCGCGGTCTTCACCATATTTGTGATCGCTTACATTTTCTATATTGGCAAAAGCGTGTCGGGTCCGCAGCCGAACGACGTGCTCGAACTGCCTATCTTCATTTCCATCTGCCTGCTCTCGAGCAGCATTACGATCCACCTGGCCGTGCGAGCCTTGGGCAAGGCTCAGCTGGGCTCGTTCACTCTTTGGTGGGTCGTGACGCTGGCACTCGGCTCTATTTTTCTCGTCGGCACCGGCCGTGAGTGGCACCACCTGATCTACGAAAAAGGTCTGACGATCAACACCAACCTTTTCGGTACCACCTACTACTCGCTAGTGGGCTTGCACGCCTTTCACGTCACGGTGGGCTTACTCGCGATTCTCACGGTCGCGATTTTCACGCTGATGAAAAAGGTCAAACCGGAACAACACGAAAAAGTGGAAGTTTTTTCGATGTACTGGCATTTCGTCGACGCGGTCTGGGTCATCGTATTCACCGTCGTTTATATTGTTGGCCGTTAGCGAATAAGAGGAAGGCACTCGAATCGATATGGCTCCGAACGCTTCAACCTCGAAAGCACCGGAATCCGGCGCACCGGACACAGTAATTCTGCCTGCGCCCACGGCCTGGCCGGTCGTGCTGGCCTTCGGCATCACCATGCTCTTGGCCGGCCTGGTCACAAGTCCGTCAGTCAGCATGCTCGGTGCGATCCTCGCGGTCGTCGCCAGCATTGGGTGGTTTCGCGATGTGTTACCGCACGAGCAGCATGAAGCGGTCCCTGTCGTGGAAGCTCCGGTCGCCGCCGTCGCTACTTCTCGGCATGTCGTCGAACGGCTGGCGGTCGCGCCGGAACTCGCTCGCGCGGCGCTGCCACTCGAAACTTATCCCGTATCCGCAGGTGTGAAAGGTGGTTTGGCCGGCGGCGTCGCCATGGCTGTGCTGGCCTGCCTCTACGGGATCATCAAGCAGGGCAGCATCTGGTATCCGATCAACCTGCTCGCGGCGACGCTCTACACCCAGTCGATCTACTTTGGCTCGACATCTTTGATGGCTTTCCATCTCAATAGCTTTCTTTTGGCGTGCGGCATCCACCTGATCACCTGCTTGCTGGTTGGCCTCTTGTATGGGGCCATGCTACCAATGTTTCCGAGCCGACCGATTTTGCTCGGCGGAATCATCGCGCCGATCCTCTGGTCCGGTTTGCTGTACAGCATTTTGGGGCTGCTCAACCCACTGCTCGATAAAAAAATTGATTGGTGGTGGTTCGTCGCGTCGCAATTTGCGTTCGGCATCGTGGCCGGCCTCGTCGTCGCGCGGCAGACCCGCATTCGCGTCCATCAGGTCATGCCCTTTCTGATGCGCGCTGGTTTCGAAGCCCCCGGCTTGTCTGGCGAGAAGGACGAGCCACGATGAACCTTCGATCGCTCATCGTCGCAGCCGTCGGCTTTTTGGCACTCAACATGTCGGGATGCGCCAATTCCCCAGGCCGGCCCGTCGCTGGCGACATCCAAATCAATCCGGCCGACATTTCGGACTTCGACACGCTGTACAAACAAAACTGCGCGGGCTGCCATGGCACGGACGGGAAAGGCGGAGCCGCCATCGCTCTCGCCGATCCGGTCTATCTCGCGGTCGCCGACGATACGGTCCTGCATCAAGCGGCGACGAATGGAATTCCTGGCACTTCCATGCCGGCTTTCGCGCAAAGTGCCGGCGGTATGCTCACCGACAAACAAATCGCCATCCTCGTGAACGGCATTCGCGTGCGCTGGGCCAGGCCGGGAGCGCTGCAGGGCGCAAATCCTCCGACTTACGCTGCAGCGGCTCCGGGCGACTCTTCGCGCGGCGCCGATGTTTACGCCGCGTATTGCTCCGCCTGCCACGGCGCGGGAGGTCGCGGTGGAGCGAAAGCAAGTTCCATCGTGAACGGTTCCTTCCTCGCCCTGCTCACTGATCAGGAACTGCGCACGCTGGTCATTGTCGGACGTCCAGACCTTGGCGCTCCCGACTGGCGCAGCAATATTCCCGGCAAGCCGATGTCTTCACCGGAAATTTCTGACGTGGTGGCGTGGCTCGCCAGCCAGCGCCCGAAATTTCCGGGCCAGCCGCTTCCCAGCAACACCAAACCTGCGGGAGAAAGTCGATGACCCTGCCTGAAGGTCTTTCCCGGCGCACGCTGCTCGTCAAACTTGGCATTGCATTCAATACGGCCATCGCTGCCGTGCTCGCCGTGCCCATCGTGCGCTATCTGATGTCGCCCGTCATCCACGAACGCAAAGGCAGCTACGACGCCTGGGTTTCGCTCGGCAACCTCGAGCAATTTCCTTCCGGCCAGACTCGTTTCGCCACCTATCGCAATCCAGTGGTGAATCCGTGGGATGGCACCACTGGCGACATCGCCTGTTGGGTGCGCAACGTCGACGGAAAGACGTTCCAGGTCTTCGCGATTAATTGCGCGCACCTCGGATGTCCGGTCCGCTGGTTCCCGCAATCCGGCCTATTCCTGTGCCCCTGCCATGGCGGCGCTTACTACCAAGATGGCTCCCGCGCCTCCGGTCCGCCCGAACGCGGACTTTTCGAGTACGGTTACAAACTCGAATCCGGAAGACTTTTCATCAAAGCGGAAGAAATGCCGACGCCGGGCAGCGCCTGCAATTCGAAAAATATCGTTCGCGAGATAAAACCATGCGCCTGATCAAAACCGTCGTCGATTGGCTCGGCGTCCGGTTGCCCATCGACGCCACCATTCAGGAAACCGCCGGGCACAAAGTCCCGCGCGACACCGCCAGCTGGTTCTATGTTTTTGGCAGCGCCGCGTTAGTGGTCTTCATGCTGCAGATCGTTACCGGCATCATGCTGGCTTTTATTTACGTTCCGTCGGCCGGCGAAGCCTGGAACAGCCTGCAGGTTCTCAATCACAACGTGACCCTTGGCTGGTTTATTCGGGCCATGCATGGTTGGGGGTCGGACTTCATGGTGGCCATCGTTCTGATCCATATGGTCCAGGTGTTTTTATTTGGCGCGTACAAATTTCCGCGAGAACTGACCTGGGTGGTCGGCATACTTCTTTTGATCGTCACCCTGGGCATGGCTTTCACCGGGCAGGTACTGCGCTTCGATCAGGATGCTTACTGGGGTCTTGGCATCGGCGCTTCCATTGCCAGCCGGGTACCAATCCTCGGCCCTCCAACCGTTAACTTGATGCTGGGCGGCCCGATCATCGCCGGAGCCACGCTCTCTCGCTTTTTCGCGCTACATGTATTTATCATCCCCGGGCTGCTCATCTCTTTCGTCGCCGTGCATCTGCTGATGGTGCTGAGACTCGGAATCAACGAATGGCCGATGCCGGGCCGCGTGGTTCGCAAGGCCACCTATATAAAGGACTACCACGAGCTGACCAAGCGCGACGGCGTCCCGTTCGTTCCCGGCGCGGTCTACAAGGATCTTTTCTTTGGCGCATTTATCATCATCGCCATCGCCGCCTGCGCGATTTACTTCGGCCCCTTCGGCCCGTCGGGCGCGCCGGACCCCACCATCATCCAGACCGCGCCGCGTCCGGATTATTTTTTCTTGTGGCTTTATGCCGTGCTGTCGCTGTTGCCGCCTTCGATGGAAACTCCGGCGCTGCTCATTGGGCCGGTGGTCGTTCTCGCGGGGCTGATCCTGTTGCCATTTATTTTTGGCGAAGGCGAGAAGAGCTGGCGCCGCCGGCCCATCGCGGTCTTGACGATTTTACTGTCCGCGGTCGCGCTTGGAACTCTTACCAAGCTCGCTCAGTTCGCACCCTGGAGTCCGGTGATGGACGCCTGGAGTGAAATTCCCGTACCGTCCGAATTTCTGCAGAATCGCACGGCGCTCGAACGGCAGGGCGCGCTGGTCTTCAAGCTGAAGCAGTGCCACAACTGCCATTCGCTCGATAATCAGGGCGGAAAACGCGGGCCGGCGCTGGACGCAGTCGCCGTCCGCCTGACCCCCGATCAATTGATTCGTCAGGTGATTCAAGGCGGCGGGAACATGCCCGCATACGGAAAAAATCTCAGCCCGGCGGAAACTACTGCGCTCGTCGCCTTCCTCGAGACTCTGCATCCTGCCGGACAATCACCCGCGCGCGATGCGTCGCGTACCCTGGCGCTCGATCCACAAGACGGAACCGCTCCAGCAGGCCAGCCCTAAGATTGAAATGACTCCCGACTGCCGAATCTGTTTTGCAATCGTGGTCCGCACCGTTGGGGCTATACGCCGTCTTGCTTCTCACCGCTTTCGTCTACGTGCGCGGTTGGCGGCATCTTCGAAAAGGTTTCCCAAGTGTGATTCCGGCGTGGCGATTGGCGGCGTACGTGGCGGGAATTGGTTGCGTTTGCCTCGCCCTCGGCTCGCCGCTCGCCGCGTTTGACGAATCATCGCTCACCGTTCACATGATCCAGCATCTGCTGCTGATGTCCTTCGCGCCGCCTTTGGTTTTGCTCGGCGCACCGGCACTACCGCTGCTGCACGGTCTCCCTCAATTTCTGGCGCGCGGTGTTGTCGGGCCCGTTCTTCGCTGGCGCCCGCTGCAATGGCTCGGCGGTTTTCTGACCAATCCTGCAGTCGGGTGGTCCGCCGCCGCGCTTACCCTGCTCGTCTGGCACGTTCCGGCGATTTTCGACCTGACGCTGCATTCGGATTCGCTGCACAAATTCGAGCACGGCACGTTTTTCGGTGTTGGACTGATTTTCTGGTGGCCCGTCATCCAGCCCTGGCCCAGTGTCGCGCGTTGGCCCCGTTGGTCCATCCCGCTGTATCTGTTTGCGGCGACCCTGCCGTGCGACGTGCTCTCCGGTTTCCTGGTGTTCTGCGATCGCGTCGTGTATTCGTCCTATCACTCCGCGCCGAAAGTCTTGGGCCTTGCCCCATTGCCGGATCAGCAATGCGCCGCGGCCCTGATGTGGGTCTGCGTGACGATCATCCTGCTGGTTCCCGCTGTGCTTATCACCATGCAGATTCTTTCCCCGCAAAAACAGTTTCCAACCCCCGAAAAATCTGTAGACTCTTCCAGCATCACCGGTCAGTCGCTCGACACTCCACAGCTGAAGGTCATTTAAGGCCATCGCCGCTGTGGGGTTCGCTGTCGACGAACGCAAATGCCGCGGAAGGGGAGGGCTGTGTAATGCCCAGTTACATCGGCGCCATCGATCAGGGCACCACCAGCACTCGCTTCATCGTTTTCGATAAGTCCGGACGAATTGTTTCGGTGGCGCAAAAAGAGCACGAGCAGATTTATCCGAAACCCGGCTGGGTCGAGCACGATCCTGAAGAAATCTGGCGCCGCACGCAGGAAGTCATTGCCGAGGCCATGCAACAGCGCGACCTCGGCCCCCGCGATCTTGCGGCCATCGGAATCACCAATCAGCGAGAAACCACACTGGTCTGGGATCGACGGACCGGCAAGCCGGTGTGCAATGCGATCGTCTGGCAAGACACTCGCGTTTCCGATGCCGTCGCGGAATTCTCACGCGATGGTGGCCAAGATCGCTTCCGCCAGAAAACCGGATTACCTCTGGCTACCTATTTCAGCGGCTTGAAAATTCGTTGGATTCTCGACAATGTCGCGGGAGTCCGTAAGCAGGCGGAAGCCGGTGAAGTGATCTTCGGAAATATCGATACCTACCTGGTCTGGAATTTGACTGGCGGCCCGCGCGGCGGAATCCACATCACCGACGTTTCCAATGCCAGCCGGACGCAGTTACTGGACCTGCAGACTCTCAAATGGGATCCAGAAATTCTCGCGCTTTTCGGCATTCCTGAAAAAATGCTCCCACAAATCCGTTCGAGCAGCGAACGCTACGGAGTCGCGCAGCTCCCGGTCATCCAAGACGTGCCCATCGCTGGTGTGCTCGGTGATCAGCAAGCCGCGCTCTTCGGCCAAACCTGTTTCGCCAAGGGCGAAGCAAAAAATACCTACGGCACCGGCTGTTTTCTGCTGATGAACACCGGAGAGGCGCCCATCCAATCGAAATACGGACTCATCACTACGGTTGCTTACCAGCTGGGCGATAAGCCTGCGCAGTATGCGCTCGAAGGAAGCATCGCCGTCACCGGTGCTTTGGTGCAGTGGCTCCGCGACAATCTTGGCCTCCTTCAGAAAAGCTCGGAGATCGAGGCCCTCGCTCTCACCGTGGAAGATAACGGAGGCGTTTATTTTGTTCCGGCTTTTTCTGGCTTGTACGCGCCTTACTGGCAAGCCAACGCACGCGGAGTGATCACCGGATTGACCCGCTACGCCAACAAAGGCCACATCGCCCGAGCGGTGCTCGAGGCCACGGCGTTTCAAACCCGCGAAGTGGTCGAAGCCATGCAGCTGGACTCGAGAATTGCCTTGACCGTTCTGCGCACCGACGGCGGCATGGTTGAAAATGATGTGCTGATGCAATTCCAGTCCGATGTTTTGAACCGGCCCGTGGTTCGACCCGTCGTCCGCGAGACCACCGCGCTCGGCGCCGCGTATGCCGCAGGATTAGCGGTCGGCTTCTTTCAAGACACCGACGAACTGCGCACCCACTGGGCTATTGATCACACTTGGAACCCGCAGATGGACGATGATGCCCGGGAAAAAAGCTATCGTCTCTGGAAAAAAGCAGTCACACGTTCCTTCGACTGGGTTGATGACCAACCGCCATCCTGACGTATTTTGTTCGCACCGGGTGATTTGTGCGTATTGCGACGAAGGAGCATGCCATTGAAATCTCCGTTCTTCGGCGAATTCATGGGCACCATGATGATGATCCTGCTGGGCGACGGCGTGGTCGCCGGAGTGTTGCTGAAGCGCTCCAAAGCGGAAAACTCGGGATGGATCGTCATCACGGCCGGTTGGTGTTTCGCGGTAATGGCCGGCATCTACACTGCGATCGCCTGCGGCAGCAGCGATGCGCACTTGAATCCGGCCATCACCCTCGGTGCCGCAATTGTTTCCGGCGATTACTCTAAATTGTTGCCCTACGTAGCGGCGCAAATGCTCGGCGCATTCGCCGGCGCGACTCTGGTGTGGCTGCAATTTTGGCCGCACTGGAAAGAAACGCCTGACGTCGATCTCAAGCGTGCTTGCTTTTGCACCGCTCCGGCAATTCGCAACACCGGCGCCAACTTGCTCAGCGAAATTATCGCCACCTTCGTTCTCGTGTTTGTGGTCGCGGCAATTTTCTCGAAGGCGGTCGGAGCGGCGACCGGCCTAACCAGTGGGCTGGGAGCCTACTTAGTCGCGAGTCTGGTCTGGGGAATTGGCCTGTCGCTCGGCGGCACCACCGGCTACGCGATCAATCCCGCTCGCGACCTGGGGCCGCGCATCGCGCACGCTTTGCTGCCGATTGCTGGCAAGGGTGGCTCCGATTGGCGCTATGCGCCCATTCCGATACTGGGTCCGCTGCTCGGCGCGTCGATCGCTGGTGTTTTGCTGCGTGCCGTCAGGTTTTAGGCCGTAACGCGACAGGCGGCGGTGTCCGGAATCGTTGCGAGAAACACAAACTTGACTGAAAGAAGTGGTCGGGGCGAAAGGATTTGAACCTTCGACCTCCTGGTCCCGAACCAGGCGCGCTAGCCAGGCTGCGCTACGCCCCGACCGAGTGTTGCGTGGGAGAATCCAGTCTAAGCTACCTTGGATTGCGCCGCAACCCGCAACTGGCATGTCGATTTTCTACCCTGCTACGGCTCTCGAGCCGCGGCCCACATTTTTTTCCGCTTTGCTTAGCGCGGAGCCTCCATGGAATCGTGCTCCGGGCTTTCCGGCAAGCGGACGAGTTTCGCTTCGGTGATGGAGGGAATCGCCAGGATTTTTTCGACAATGGCAGAATCCACTTTGCCATCCAGCCTGACCAGCGCGACGGCTTCGGCGCCGTGCACCGGTTCGCGGCGGCCCAGGGCGAAGGTGGCGATGTTTACGCCGAGAGTCCCGAGCGTGGTGCCCACCTGACCGATTACGCCCGGCACGTCGCGATTGCGAGTAAGCAACAGCGTGCCTTCGAGCGGAGCTTCGAGCTTGATGCCGTCGATCAGTAGAATGCGCGGCGTGCCATCTTGCCCGACCGTGCCTTCAACCGTCAGGTCTTTTCCGGCGGCCTTGATCGAAACTTCGACCGTGTTGGGAAATCCCCGTTCCTGGCCGTCGACGCTTTTCGGCCGCGTGGTTTCTTCGACGGTCAATCCGCGGGCCGTGGCGGCCTGGGCGGCGTTGACCATATTTACTTTTTGCTCCAGCGCGAAATTCATGGCGCCGACCAAGACTGCGCTGCGGACGACGTGCGAGCCGAGTTCCGCCGGTTCGCCGGCATAACGAATTCGTATTTGAGTGAACGTGGGTGAAGGGGCGGCCTGGGCCACCAGCATACCCAAGCGTTCGCCCAATTCCAGGTAGGGGCGGAGGCGCTTATACTGTTCGCCGGACAACGCCGGCATGTTGACGGCGTTGCGAATCAAGCCTTCGGCGAGATAGTCGCGAACCTGTTGCGCGATCAGCGTGCCGACTTGTTCTTGTGCTTCGGCGGTGGACCCGGCGATGTGCGGCGTGGCAATTACATTGGGCAGCCCGATCAGCGGCGAATCTCTCGGGGGCTCCTTCGCAAAAGTATCCACAGCGGCGCCGGCGAGTTGGCCAGACTTCAGGGCTTCGGCCAGTGCGACTTCGTCAATCAATTCGCCGCGGGCGCAATTGACCAGTCGCGCTCCCTTTTTCATTTGGGCGATGGCGGCGGCGTTGATCATTTTCTCCGTCGCTGGGCTGAGCGCGGTATGCAGAGAGATAACGTCGGCGCGCTTCAGCACCTCCTCGAGGGGAAGGAGTTCGACTTCGACTTCGCGCGCGGCGGCCTGGGTTACGTAGGGATCGTAGGCAATCACGTCCATGCCAAAAACTCGGGCGCGCCTGGCCACCTCGATTCCGACGCGGCCGAGCCCGATCAGGCCGAGAGTTTTTCCGCGCAGCTCGACGCCGGATGAGGATTTCTCCCAGCGTCCGGCCTGGATCGCGGTGTTCGAACTGGCCACCGAGCGGGCCAGGGCCAGCATTAAGGCGAAGGTATGTTCGGCCACACTGACGGCGTTTCCGCCGGGCGTGTTCATGACCAGCACGCCGCGATTGGTGGCGGCTGCCATGTCGACGTTGTCGACTCCGACTCCGGCACGACCGATGACGCGAAGCTTAGGAGCTTTTTCGAGCAACTCGCGATTCACTTTGGTGGCGCTGCGTACGACCAGGCCATCGGCGTCGGCGATTTCCGCGGTTAAAGCTGTTGCTGCCGGCAAGACAATGTTCCAGCCGGTTTCTTTTAGTAGAGCAATTCCACGTTCGCTTATCTTGTCCGCAACAATAATTTTCATGGCAAACAGCCTAACGACTGAACCGAACAGAGTCAAATTGACGGCACAAATACCTTGCATAGAACCCAGTCGCGCAATTCCGGCGGACCCGAAATCGGTGTGATATTCTTAGCTGCAAATTGGGGGACGGCGAATGAGTTATCTGGAACGAATTCAAAACGACCTGACCGCGGCGATGAAGGAAAAGAACGAGCTGCGGCTGAGTGTGCTGCGCATGATGAAAAGCGCCTTGAAGCTGAAAGAAGTGGAGAAAATGAAGCCGCTGGACGACCTGGAATCGCTGCAGATCCTGCAGACGCTGGTGAAAAAGGGAAAAGAATCGATCGAGCAATTTACGCAGGGTGGCCGTCCCGATCTGGCGGAGAAAGAGAAAAAGGAAATCGTGATTATCGAGCAATATCTTCCGGCCGCACCGAGCGATGAAGAGATGACGCGCGCGATCTCCGAGGCGGTAAGCGAATCGGGCGCGGATTCGCTGAAGCAAATGGGCGCGGTGGTGAAAGCGGCGCGCGCGAAACTCGAAGGCAAAGCGATCGATGGAAAGGTTTTGAGCGATAAAATTCGCGAGACTCTTTCGCCAAAATCCTGACAGCGCCGACGCGTGCCGCTTCCCGAAACGATTTCCGCAAAATACACCGAAGAAGAAGCCGGGCATCTGAGCATCCGTCCGGTGGTGCCGCAAACGTTTCGCGGCACGGAATTGGTGGACATGGTGGTGCAGGTCGCGGGGAAAGATCCGCGCCGCGTGGAACAGATCTTGCGGGCCGGGACCGTTACCTTTCGTTCGTACCGCTACTGGTGGGACGGGTTTGCGCCGGATTCTGCTGCACTCCAAGAATTTCTCGATACTTATCCGAATGCTGACCCTTCGCGACCGTTCGTCGTGGACCGCTGCGCGGCGGTAATACTGGAATCGAGCG
Source organism: uncultured Acidobacteriota bacterium (assembly GCA_963737765.1). GTDB lineage: Bacteria > Acidobacteriota > Terriglobia > Acidiferrales > UBA7541 > Palsa-295. The sequence continues at coordinate 40,180 of CAVTTY010000027.1, read as the reverse complement.
GCTCGCCGCCGCGGCACTCCCTGCGCATTACCCGTGAAGAGGCCACCAAAAAGCGTGGGCTTCGGGCCCTTTTTGGTTCCGGCAATTTCTGGGATGCGATGATGAAATTCGCGACGGATCCTGGCGGTGCGAAAAAACTGCGTTACAAGGAATATTCGTATGCTTTCCGCGCCGATTTGTACGCGCGGACGCTGAACGCGGAAGAGGTGGTGCGGCTGGCCGGCGACGCCAACCGTTTCGCGCCGCGCGAACTGCGGGTCGAATTGATCAGCCTGCCTTCGGTGTCGCAAATCGTTTTGATTTGCCCGCGTTGAGTTGTTGGGAAACGCTTGTTTCTTTTCCGCTTCTTGCCTTGAACGACGCGGGCCAAACCGATTACGATGTTTGTCGCTAAAAACGCCGGCAAACTTAGGAGCCTCATGTCCACGAAAATCGTAAGCATTCAAGGCCGCGAAATCATCGATTCGCGTGGGAACCCCACGGTGGAAGCCGATGTGCGGCTGGAAGGCGGAGCGATTGGGCGCGGGGCGGTGCCTTCGGGGGCCTCGACCGGAGAGCATGAAGCGATTGAATTGCGCGATGGCGACAAGGCGCGGTACCTGGGCAAAGGCACGCTGAAAGCGGTGGGACATATCAACACGGAAATCGCGAAAGCGGTTGCCGGCATGGATGCCGCGGACCAGAAAGCGCTCGACCAGAAAATGATCGACGCCGACGGCACTCCGAACAAATCGAATTTCGGAGCCAACGCGATTCTGGCGGTATCGATGGCCGCGGCACGCGCGACGGCGATGGCCATGCGCCAGCCGCTGTATGTATATCTTTCGAAGTACGCGTCCGATTCTTCGTCGAACATTTTGCCGGTGCCGATGATGAACATCATCAACGGCGGGGCGCACGCGGACAATTCGGTAGATGCGCAGGAATTCATGGTGATGCCGGTGGGAGCGCCGAATTTTCACGAAGCGCTGCGCTGGGGCGTGGAAGTTTTTCACAACCTCAAAGCGGTGTTGAAGAAGAATGGGTATTCCACGGCAGTCGGCGACGAAGGCGGTTTTGCTCCGAACCTGAAATCGAATGAGGAAGCGGTGGAACGGGTGCTGGAGGCCATCACCGCGGCGGGATACAAGCCCGGCGAACAGATCGCCATCGCGCTGGACCCGGCGGCCAGCGAATTCTATGACCGCACCACGAAGAAGTATGTTTTCAAGAAGTCCGATAAGTCGGCACGTTCGTCCGAGCAGATGGTGGAATTCTGGGCCAACTGGGTCCGGCAATATCCGATCATTTCGATCGAGGACGGGCTGGCGGAAGATGACTGGGACGGCTGGAAGCTGATCACCAAGGAACTCGGCGGTGGAAAAGCGGGGACGAAGAAAATCCAACTGGTCGGCGACGACGCGTTCGTGACCAACCCGAAGATTTTCGCGCGCGGCATTGCGGAAGGAATCGGCAATGCGATTCTGATCAAGCTGAACCAGATCGGAAGCGTGAGTGAAACGATTGAAGCGGTGGAGATGGCGCGCAAGGCGAAATACGCATCGATCGTGTCGCACCGGTCGGGAGAAACGGAAGACACGTTTCTGGCGGATTTCGTGGTGGCGATGGGTTCGGGGCAGATCAAGACCGGCTCCGCATCGCGTACTGACCGGATTGCGAAGTACAACCAACTGTTGCGGATCGAGGAAGAATTGGGACCGAAGGCACGATTTCTGGGACGAGCAGCGCTGAACCTGTAGAAGCCGGAAAGTTAAAAATCAAAAATGGAAAATCGCAGTTTTCGCTGCGGATCTGAGGGCGGTTTTCGGGTGAATTTCTGACCGCAACTGTAATCGCAAGACAAGGATTTATGTTGCGGTTAGAAAATGCTATGTGGCTTATCTGCATCGGAATAGCGAGATTTTTGAATGCGAGTATGTTGCGGTTAGAAGTTGCTGGCGCGCGCGAAAGATTTGCAGTTTCGCGGCCAGAACGGTTTTACTCCACAGCCAAAAGACTGTCGATCTGAAATCACGTTTGACCTTTGTTTTCTTCTGGATACGTGTGTTTTCAGATTGCGCGAAGTGTCGATTAGAATTGCACGGCTGTTCGGTTTGTCGCCCTCTCTTAGCGCATTGCTGCTCCGCTTGACGCAGCACACTTCGACTCTGCATCGGTAAACCCCGTTTTTTCGGCGAAATCGCAATCTCCATGCCGCAACCCTAGAGGCTTCGAAAAGTGCCCCGACTCACGCTAACAGATTTGAAAATCGATTTCTATTCGTAGAAATACGGATGGGGAGGGTGGTGGGCCCGGTGCGGAGGTGTGGAAATCGAAGAGGGATCCTTCGTCGCGGAAGGCGCTCCTCTGGATGACGGCCAAAAGCGGATGGGTGAGAGTTTGGAATTTGGCAAAGAAGAGGATCGTTAGCAGCAGAGGCGGAAGCGGATTGGTGGAATGCGTGTTGGTTGTTTTTTGCGACGAAGGGCCTTACGGATTTTCTGGCGAAGGACTGGACTGGTTGAGATTCTTCGCTCCGCTCAGAATGACGGCAAACGGCCACAGCAAAGCGGGGTACGCGGCGTTTAGAACTGGCGGAGAAGTTTGCGGCCGCGGGCGCGCATGGCGGGTGTGCCGATTTGGGTGAGTTCTTCGAGGAGGGGGCGGATTTTGGATTGGAGTTGGGGATCGCGGGCGGCGAGGTCGGCGAGAGCCTGCATGGCGAAGGTTTTTACGATGCTGCTTTTATCGCGCAGGTAGTCGAAGAGAATTTCGACGACGGCGGCGCGTTCGGTGGTGGTGAGTTTCAGGCGCGGGAGGATTTGGGCGGCGTGCCAGCGGACTTCCTGTTGGTCGGTGCGGTTGGCCACGGCGAGAAATTTCTTTTTGAAGGGTTGCAGGAGGTCGGGTCGCTCGGCCGTGATCTTTTCGATGGCGTCGGCGGCGCGCATGCGAAGGACTTCATCATTGGAGGTCAGGGCGGCGACGAGTTGCGGGAAGACACGGGGATTATTCAGGACTTCGATGACGATTTCGTTGGTCTGGCCGAGAGAGCGTCGGGTGCCGCCGGAAAGTTTTTTGAGTATCGAATGCACGAATTCACTCCGCTTTGAAGGCAGCAAAGATCATCAAGGCTCCGCCGAATATCGCGAACGGAGCAAAGACCGAGCCGCTCCAGTAATTCGAGTAATGCAGGCGTCCTTCGCGCAAAGTGAGCGAGGCGAATGCTATCAGACAAACGCCAAAAACAACGAGGAAGACGCGAACTTTAAGAGGAGTACTACGCGGCTTGTAATTTTTTCTGTGTCCCACGAAATCACTCGAAAAGTGACGCGACTTTAGGCGATTGGCCACACAACGAAAAGCTCAGCGCGTCCGCCCATCACGGACGAGTTTCGTAAAATTGCTCATTCCGGCTCTTCGATCATGGATTCGGGGCGGACGACCACGATTACGCCTTTATCGGTGACGGAGTAGCGGGCGCGGTCGGCTTCGAGGTCGTAGCCAATGACGGTGCCGGCGGGAAGATTGACGTGGCGGTCGATGATGGCGTTGCGGATGCGGCTGCGGCGGCCGACGTTGACGTGATTGAAGAAGATGCACTGGTCGACTTCGCAGTAGCTGTTGACGCGCACGTCGAGGCCGAGGACGGATTTGGTGACGCGTCCGCCGGAGATGATGGAGCCGGCGCCGACGATGGAATCGAGCGCGGTTCCGGTGCGCTCGGGATCGGCGAAAACGAACTTGGCCGGGGGATATTGCTGCTGCCAGGTATTGAGCGGCCAACTTTTGTCGTAGAGGTTGAAGACCGGCGTAACGGAAACCAGGTCCATGTTGGCTTCATGGTAGGCGTCGACGGTGCCGACGTCGCGCCAGTAGGCTTCTTCCTTTTTATTTTCGTCGCGAAAATTGTAGGCGTAGACGCGATGCTTGTCGATGAGGCGCGGGATGATGTCCTTGCCAAAATCGTGCTTGGAGTTGGGATCTTCGGCGTCGGCAATGAGGGTCGGGAGCAGCATCTGGGTATTGAAAAGGTAGACGCCCATGGAGGCGTTGACTTTATCGGGATGCAGGCGCGAGGGTTTTGGATTGTGAGGTTTTTCTTCGAAGCCGACGATGCGCCAGTCGCTATCGGTTTCGATTACGCCAAAACTTCCGGCGGCTTCTTCGGCAGTGACTTCGAAGGTGGCGACGGTGACTTCGGCGCCAGATTCGACGTGCTGCTCGAGCATCTTGAGGTAATTCATTTTGTAAATATGATCGCCGGAAAGAATGAAAACGAAATTCGATTGTTCGGAACCGATGGAATAAATGTTCTGGTAGACGGCGTCGGCGGTGCCTTGATACCAGTGCTGCGAAACGCGCATCTGGGGCGTGAGAATTTCGATGAATTCGCCGTGACCCATGAGCGCGGACCAGCCGCGGCGCACGTGACGATTGAGGCTGAGAGATTTGTATTGGGTCAGGACGAAGACGCGGCGGAGATCGCTGTTAAGGCAGTTAGAAAGGGTGACGTCAATGATGCGGTAAATGCCGCCGAAAGGGACGGCGGGTTTGGCGCGATCGCGAGTCAAAGGCCAGAGGCGTTCACCCTGACCGCCGGCCAACAGAACACCGATCGCGTTGCGCATCAGAGGCATGAGAGCTCCTGGCCTGGGCCGGTTCGGCACGACATTCTACCAGCATGGCAGGCGGGTGCGGCAAGAGGCATCGGAAGAATCCCGATGGAGTAAGCAGGGAATTCCTTATCTTCCGCAAAGTCTATGGTTAAACCGAAAGGGCTAGTAAAGAAGAAGTGAAGTCCTCAAAGTTTTACTAAAAGGTTAAAATTGCTAAATGTTACGACATCCGCAAATTCACCTTGACTTACGCGCTGGCTGGCGATAGAAAAACATGCAATTGCCGGTTCAGGCGTGAACCGGGTACACTGGTGCCTACCCATCAGTGAAACTTAAACAATCAACGGGGAATCGGGGGTGAATACGCGTGGCAGAAGTTGTCATTCAAGAGGGTGAATCTCTAGAGAATGCGCTCCGACGTTTTAAGCGCAAAGTACAGTCGGAGGACATTATCAAAGAGATCAAAAAGCACAGCTACTACATGAAACCAGGTGAACGGCGGCGTGCGAAAGAAGCCCTCTCGCGTAAGCGTCTCCGAAAAAAGCAACGGCGTGAGCAAGACTAGTGACCAATTTGTCTGGGTCCACTCAAACATGTTCGGGTCAGGCGAGATTGGTGGAGTGCCGATAGTAAGGCACTTTCCATTTCGTCTGGCGTGAACTGTTCCGCTGCCATACTCCAGCAGGGTTTGCCCGGGAGCAGCGTATGGAATACCACGATAGGGTCTTGAAGTGCGCCGAATGTTCGGCCGAGTTTGTATTTACTGCGGGCGAGCAGATGTTTTTCGCCGACAAGGGTTTCAAAAACGAGCCCAAGCGGTGTAAAGCGTGCAAGGCAAGCCGTGCAGCGGGAGGAAGTGCTTCCGCGGGTACGGCACAGCGAGTGGAGACGAAGACGGTCTGCTCGCAGTGCGCGAAGGAAACGACAGTTCCGTTCAAGCCCACCCAGGGGCGGCCCGTTTATTGCCGGGAGTGTTTCCAACACCGGCGAACCACGAGTCCACCTGCGGCGGCGGCTCAGCAGGCGTAAGTTCGCCGGGCTTGAATCGACGCGAGATCATTTCAGGTCTCAGCGGTGAGTGAGTTTCACCTGCCAGACGTGAAATAGGCCCTGAGGTGGAGTTCCGTTTCAGAAGGCTCTTTGCAGCGCGCGAGCGCGGCGAAGAGCCTTTTTTTTGCGCACGGAAATTTTGGTTACGCGGCTTTGGAGGCTTGCCCCGGTGCGATCTGCCGGAGGGCGGCGACGAACGCTTCGGTTTCGGGCTGGGTGCCGACAGTGACGCGCAGGAAAGTGGGCATGGAGGCGAAACGGCGGCCGACGAGGATGTTTTTTGCTTTGAACTGGTCGATGAAGGGCTGGACGTCGGAGCCCATGTCGATCATCACGAAATTGGCGTGGGAGGGAATGAAGGCGCGGTGGTCTTGGGTGAGCGCGTCACAGAGCCAGGTGCGGGTAGCGACAAGGCGGCCGCGGCAGGAGGCGATATTTTGTTCATCGGCGAGACTGGCTAAAGCGGCGCCGACTACCGCGGCGTTGCAATTATCCTGCAGGAGATTCGTGGAGATACGCGCGATCTGTTCTTTGGCGCCGATGGCGTAGCCCAGACGCATTCCGGCCATGCCATAAATCTTGGAAAAGGTGCGGGCGACCAGGACGTTGGGATACTTCGGAATAAATTCGAAGGCGCTCGAGTAACGCGGATCGGTGACGAAGTCGTTGTAGGCCTCATCGACGAGGACCAGCGTCGTGGGCGGAACAGCCTGCAGGCAGGCGGCCATTTCGTCACGAGTCACGAGGGCGCCGGTGGGATTGTTGGGATTGCAGATATAAAGGACGCCGGTTTTCGAGGTGCAGGCTGCGACCATTTTGGGAAGATCCTGGCGATAGTCGGACGTGAGTGGAACTTTGACGGCGTTGGCGTGCATGGCGCGCGCGTATTCGAGCACGGCTTCGAAAGTCGGATCGGCGGCGACGACCTGCTTTCCGGAATCGAGGAAGGTTACGTCCGCCACGCGGAGGATTTCGGTCGAACCACAACCGAGTGCGATATTTTCGCGAGTGAGGCTATATTTCTTGGCGATAGCATCGGTGAGGTCGAGGAGGCTGTCTTCCGGGTAGCGGGAGGTGATGGCGGCGCAGGAATTCAGCGCGGCTGCGGCTTTGGGGGAAGGGCCGTAGGGATTTTCGTTGAAATTCAGGCGAATCGCGCCGGCGGGAACCGCGTGGCGGTGGCGCGCATCCAAAAGTGAGGGAAGGGCCGGGGCGGCAAAGGCCAAGGCCAACGCTTTGCTGAAGGCAGCGGAAAATTCGCGGCGAGAGAATTTGAAATTAGGCACGGGCGCTCCTGGGACGACGAATTTTGGCGAATCATACTCTGTGGTATCGATGCGAACAACAGAGTTTGGGGAGAAGCGGATGGCAACCAAAGGAAAAAAGAAGCCAGTGAAGAAGCGGTCCGCGCCGAAAACGGCGAACCAGGATACGGCGTTACGCAAACAACTTGCGGAAACTCTGACCTGGGAGGGCGCGCACGTGGGCTGGAAGTCGGCGCTGGCTGATCTGCCGCCTGAAAAGCGAGGCGAGGAAGCTCCGGGGCTTCCGCATACCGCCTGGCAACTGCTGGAGCATGCTCGAATCACGCAGCGGGACATTCTCGATTTCTGCATCGATTCGCAATACAAAGCATTGGAATGGCCGGCGGGATACTGGCCGAAGAATTCGACACCACCCGACAACTCCGCGTGGGAAAAGTCGATTCGGGTTTTCGTGGCAGATACGGAGGCGATGGTGAAGCTGATTGAGAATCCGCGGACCGATCTCTACGTGAAAATTCCGCATGGCGAGGGCCAGACGATTTTGCGGGAGGCGGTGCTGCTGGCGGACCATAACGCGTATCACTTGGGACAATTTGTGCTGCTGCTGCGGGCCTTGGGTGCATGGAAGGAAACCTAAACTCGCGACTCGCCGGAACCGCGGCGGGACTATTATAATAGGGTAGCGACTAAGGACTCGAAATGAGCAGGCAACACGAAATTCTGGAAGCGGCAGGCAATAAGGAAGGGCAGGAACGGATTTGGGATGCGTTCCGGCGCTGGGGATTTCTGCAGGCGAAGCTCGATCCGCTCGGCGACGTGAAGCCGGTAGCGATGCCGGAACTGGACGTGAATGGTCCGGAGGCCGAGGCGGCGCGGCGGTTTTATTGCGGGACGATCGGCGCGGAGTTCATGCACATCGCCGACCCCGAGAAGCGCGAATGGATTCAGGCGCGAATGGAAGCGGAAGCGCCGGGAGTGGATCGCGCGCGGATTCTGGACTGGCTGGTGCGGGCCGAGATTTTCGAGCAGGTGCTGCAGACCCGGTATCTGGGGACCAAACGATATTCGCTGGAAGGCGAGGCGGCGCTGTTGCCGCTGCTCGATTCGATTTTAGGCGCGGCGGCGAGCCAGGGCGCGGAGCAGGCGGTGGTGGCGATGAGCCATCGCGGACGTTTGAACGTGATGGTGCACATCGTGGGCCGGGGCGCGGCGGAAGTTTTCGCGAGATTTGAAGATGTGGACCCGCGCAGCGTGCTGGGCGGCGGCGACGTGAAATACCACATGGGCGCGACCGGAAATTTCGTGACCGCCGATGGGCAGAATGTGGCGATTCACCTGGTTTCGAATCCGAGCCATCTGGAAGCCGTGGATCCGGTGGCGGTGGGACGCGCGCGGGCCAAGCAACAACGGGCGGGCGATACGGAAAGAAAAAAGATTGTGCCGGTGATCATGCACGGCGACGCGGCGTTCGCGGGGCAGGGAATCCTGGCGGAGACGCTGAACATGTCCGGGGTTGAAGGGTTTACGGTGGGCGGGTCGATTCACGTGGTAGTGAATAATTTGATTGGGTTCACCACGATTCCGCGGGACTCGCATTCGGCGCGATTCGCGACGGATCTGGCGTTGCGTTTGCCTGCGCCGATTTTTCATGTGAACGCGGAGGATCCGGAAGCAGTGGTGCGGGTGGGGCGGATGGCGCTGGATTACCGGGCGGCGTTTGGAACTCCGGTGGTTATCGATTTGATCGGGTACCGGAAGCACGGGCACAGCGAAGTGGACGATCCGACGATTACGCAACCGTTGCGGTACCGGAAGATTCAGGATCGCGCGCCGCTCTGGCAGATGTACGCGGAGAAGATCGGATTGGATGCGGGGCCGATTGTCGCGCGGGTGCGTGAAGAAATGGACGCGGCGCAAAAACACGCGCTGGAATTGGAAAAGACGCCGCCGATGCGGCAGATGCCGGCGTATTGGGATGCGTATTATGGCGGGCGGTATCGAGATTCGTACGAAGTGGAAACCGGGGTGGCGAAAGAGGAATTGGCGGAAATCGGCGAGGCCCTGGTGCGGTATCCGAGCGATTTTCACATTCACCCAAAAGTGAAAAAATTGCTGGAACAACGCGCGGAGATGGCGCAGGGGAAGCGGGCCATCGATTACGGGATGGCCGAAGCGCTGGCGTTTGGCTCGCTGTTGAAGGAAGGAATTCCGGTGCGGCTGAGTGGGCAGGACACCCGGCGGGGAACTTTCAATCAGCGGCATGCGGCGCTGATCGATATCGAGAACGAAAGTGAATATGTGCCGTTGGAACATGTGGCGCCGGAAAAAGCGTGGTTTGAAGCCTACAATTCGACGCTCTCGGAAGCGTCGGTGCTGGGATTCGAATACGGTTTCAGCCGCGATTATCCGGAGGCGCTGGTTTTGTGGGAAGCGCAATTCGGGGATTTTGCGAATGGCGGGCAGATCATCATCGACCAGTTTATTTCGGCGGGCGAGGACAAATGGGCGTTGCTGGCCGGCGTGGTGATGCTGCTGCCGCACGGCTACGAAGGGCAAGGGCCGGAGCATTCCAGCGCGCGAATCGAGCGATTTTTGCAACTGGCGGCGCGGGACAATATGCAGGTGTGCCAGCCGTCGACCGCGGCGCAGTATTTTCATTTGCTGCGGCGGCAGGCGTTGCGCAAGTGGCGGAAGCCTTTGATCGTATTCACGCCGAAGAGCATGTTGCGGAATCCGGTAGCGAGTTCGACGATTGAGGATCTGGGAGCGGCGCGATTTCAGAACGTGATTCCGGATAGCGGGGATGGATCGGCGACGCGGGTATTATTGTGCAGCGGGAAGATTGGGCATGAATTGCTCGCGGAGCGGAAGCGGCGGAAAGACGATTCGACCGCGATTATTCTGGTGGAACAATTGTATCCATTTCCGGAGGCGGAGCTGGCGGCGGAACTGGATCGTTATACGAACGCGCGGGATTTTATTTGGGTACAAGAAGAGCCGGCGAACATGGGGGCGCTGTCGTACATGGTGCCGAATCTGGAGCGGCTGGCGCACGGGCGCGGCGTGCTGACGGTGAAGCGGTCGGCGAGCGCGAGTCCGGCGACGGGATCGCACAAGGCGCACGAGATGGAGCAGCATACTTTGATTGCGCTGGCGTTTGGCGGGGCAGAAAAGGCGTAGGAGTTTTTGTCGCGGCCAGGGTGTTCGGTGACGACAACCGCAAGAAGGCTACTCTTAAGGATAAAGGCGCGACAGATTATCAATCGAAGAGAGATCCCTCGTCGGGCGGAGAAGCGCCCTCTGTCGGGATGACGACGTAAACCGAAGCGCCAAGCGAACCTACGAGGCCAAACCAACCCGGAGGCCGAACCAGCCCAAGGCCCGTCGAACTTCAAGCCCGTATCCTCAGATACTCTGCCGCAACAACCACTTCATTTAGCGTGCTGCTGAGTTTTTTTCGAAACACCAGTGAACGAAATCAGCTTTGTACGTGTCTACTACCGAGGCGGGGATGTCCGATTCGTTTAATTTGCGAAAGGCGAAATCGATTTCGCCATTTGCTTTTGCGGTGGCGAGCAGGTAGCCGTAGACATTGGTTTCGGCGGCCTTCGCTTCCGTTTTGTTGGGCGGCAGAGCGTAGCGAATGGCGCCGGCGGTACCGATGATCCAGCCTGGAAGTACCCCTCCGTTGTTGCGCCAATACTCCGTGTTGAAAATTCCGTCCATGTAGTAATGCGAATGGCTGGCGAGGACGTAGACGCGTTTGTGCGCATCGTTCTGGAGGGCGAGCAAATCACGATAGACGCGGCGGCCGGAAACGATTCCGGGCTCGGATTCGTCCATGGCGTGATTGGAGGAGATGCTGTCGGGAAGGGCTTCGTGCATGCCGACGACGACGGTCTGGATGTGGGGATTGGCGGCGGCGAGTTTCAGGGTGCGTTCGAACCAGAGGACCTGAGGGGGATCGAAGGCGTCTTCGGTGGCGTTGTCGAGGCTGATGAAATCGATGCCGCCTTGAATCCAGTGAAAATAGGTGGCGAGCTTGTGGTTATTTTTGTCGTCCGCGAGGCGTTGGTCGCGCAGGACCGGGTCGTCGAGCCAGTCGGCAAATTGGATGAGGTACATCTCGCGGGTGTGGGGCCAGACCAGTTCATGATTTCCAATGCCGAGAAAGACCGGAGTTGGGCCGAAGGTGGCGATCTGATTTTGCAGAAAATCGTCCCAAGCGGTGGCGAGGTAGGTGCTGATGCTGAGCGGGCTGGCGATGTTTTTCGGTTGGTGCTGCATATCTTCGTCGAAATCGGAGAGCTTGCGGAAATCGCCGAGATGCCAGTAGAAGGCGGCGTGGTCTTTGGCCACTCCGGCGGCGATGGCGGGTATAACGACGTCACCGCAATTGCGGGAATCGCCGGACACCGCGAAATTCCAGGCGGTCGAGGATGGTTCGGCGGAGGCGGCCGGCGCTGGCCGGGCTGGCGGCGCGGATTGGGCGAGGGCGAATTGCGGCTGGCGCGGCGAAGATCAGAAAGGCTAAAACGCCAAGGTAATGTGCGACGCGGTGGTTCATCTGCTTTCCTCCGAGGCCCGAGACCGTTTCCTGGAGCGACGCGAATCGGAACAAAAAGATAATGTATCACTCGCCGGAGGAAAAACAGCCAGGCGGATCGAAGTGGATTTTAGGTGGGGAAGATTCTAGCGATTCAGAAAAAGGGCGACGGCCAGCATGATCGCGAGCACAGCTACGATGACGAACGCGGTGAACGCGGCGCCCTTGCGGGTGAAACGGGGAGAATCGTCACCGTGACCGGGCGAATCGAGCACACCCACGCCGATAATTTTGCGGGGCGGACCGCCCGAGCGCCTGGAGGATGACCTGGTCCGCGGCTCGTCGTCGTATGGGGTGAATTGGGTATCCATCAGGGCCAGTCTAACGCCGGGCGCAGGGCCACGGCAACGTAGTTAGAACGCGCGAACTCGGCTCGTGGCGGTGCGCAATTGTGTGGGAATTCGGGGGAAGTTCGCTTACATTTCTGGCGCAGGCGCGGAACGCAATCTGGAGATGAGGGGCCACGGTGAAAATTGAACCGTTTGAGCTGGAGCGCTGGCAGTCGGTTTGGGAAAACAAGGTAGAGCTCAACATTTCGGAGAGCGGAGTGCATCCGCTGACCACGGCGGAGCTGGTTCCAGATGCGGAGCAGCTGAAGAAGATTCTCGACGTGCAGCAAGTGTATCCGCAGACGAATGGCAGCGAGGAATTGCGGTCGCGAATCGCGGAGCTGTATCCGGGCGCAAAGATCGAAAACGTGCTGGTGACTTCGGGAGGGTCGGAGGCCAATTACGTCTCGACCTGGGGACTGATTGAGCCGGGCGATGAAGTGGTGTTCATGATGCCGAATTACATGCAGATCGCAGGGTTGGCGCGAGGATTCGGCGCGACGGTGAAGCCGTTGTGGCTGCGGGAGTCGCTGGACTGGGGAATCAACGTGGATGATTTGCCGCGGCTGGTGACGGGCAAGACGAAAATCATCGCGATCTGCAATCCGAGTAATCCCACGGGCGCGGTGCTGCGCGAAGATATGCGCGCGGCGATTTTGGCGGCGGCGGAAAAAGTCGGGGCCTGGGTGATTTCCGATGAGGTGTATCGCGGCGCGGAATTCGATGGCGAAATGACGGCGAGCCTGTGGGGCGGCTACGAGCGCGTGCTGGTCACGGCGGGACTTTCGAAGGCGTATAGTTTGCCAGGATTGCGCACGGGCTGGGTGGTGGGGCCGCCGAAGATGATCGAGAAATTGTGGAGTTATCACGACTACACCAGCATCAGCCCGTCGATGCTGACGGACCGGCTGGCGTCGGCGGCGCTGGAGCCGGCGCGACGGGCGTGGATACTGAACCGGACGCGAGAGACGGTGCGGGCGAATTACCCGCCACTGCAACAGTGGCTGGCGGATCATGCGGATATTTTTTCGCATGTGCCGCCGAAGGCCGGGGCGATTGCCTGGGCCGGACTCCGGGACGGAAGAAATTCGGCTCAGATGGCCGAGGAACTGCGGGTACGGAAAAGCGTGCTGCTGGTGGCGGGCGAGCAGATGGGGATGGAGTCGTTCGTGAGATTCGGATTCGGCGGCGACCCAGGACAGCTACAGAAGGCGCTGGGGCGAATCGATGAGTACCTCCGAGAGGCGCGGCTGCTACAGAGCCGGTCGGCTTAAAAATTCCTGCATTTAACTTTTCCAACCTGGCGTTTGGCGGGCTCAGGTTCGTTGACTTGGGCTTGCGGGCGGCCATAAACTTACGCGCAGCCGAGGCGAGATACTCCTGCCATGAAAGCGCCACTACCTGAAAATGAAGCGGCGCGCCTCGAAGCTCTGCGGCGTTACGACATCCTCGATACCTTTCCAGAACAAGCCTTCGACGATCTGACGCGGCTGGCGGCGTTGATTTGCGATGCGCCGATCGCGCTGGTTTCGCTGGTGGATGGAAACCGGCAGTGGTTCAAATCCAAAATTGGAATGGAAGAAACGGAAACGACGCGGGACATATCGTTTTGCTCGCACGCCATTCTGGATACGAAGGTGATGGTGGTGTCCGACGCGCTGGCCGACCGGCGATTTTCGGACAACAAACTGGTTACGGAAGAACCACGCATCCGATTTTATGCCGGCGCGCCGCTGGTCACGGAACAGGGACATGCGCTGGGGACGCTGTGCGTGTTGGACCGGGTGCCGCGAACGCTGAGCGGCGATCAGAAGGACGCGCTGAAATCGTTGAGCCGGCTGGTGGTGGCGCAGATGGAACTGCGCCGCAGCGTTTCGGATTTGTCGTCGGCGATTCGCGAACGGCGGCTGCGCGAAAACGAGCTGGATCAACTTTTCACGCTGTCGCTGGACATGCTGTGCATCGCCGGGTTTGACGGGTACTTCAAACGTTTGAATCCGGCGTGGGAAAAAACGCTGGGCCGCACGGCGGCGGAATTGGTTTCGAGGCCTTACTTCGAATTTATCCATCCGGACGACCTGGCCGCGACGCTGCAGGAAGCGAAAAAAATCGATGAGGGCGGACAATCCGTGGCGCTGGAGAACCGATTCCGATGCGCGGATGGCAGTTACAAGTGGCTGCTGTGGAACGCGACGCCCAGCGCGGACCAGGGTCTGATTTTCGCCGTAGCGCGCGACATCACGCGACGCAAGCAGGCGGAACGCAGACTATCGACGGGATACGCGGTGACGCGGGTGCTGGCCGAATCGGAATCGCTGACGGCGGCGGCGCCGTTGATTCTGATGGCGATCTGCGAGGGACTGGACTGGGAAGTGGGGGCGCTGTGGCGGCTGGACGAAACGGCGAATTTGATGCGGTGCGTGGCCGCCTGGAACGATCCGCATATGAGCTTCCCGAAGTTCATGGCCGCGACGCGATCGCTTTCGTATGCGCGGGGTGACGGCCTGCCTGGGCGAATCTGGGAAGTGGGCCAGCCCATGTGGCAGCAGGATTTGCCGACCGACAACACGTTTCCGCGGACGCCGTTGGCGCAGGAAGAGGGATTGCACGCGTCGTTCGGATTCCCGATTCGCAGCGGCGAGCATTTGATCGGGGTGGTGGAGTTTTTCGGGCGGAGCATGCGCAAGATCGAAAGCGACATGCTGGAAATGTTCGATTCGATCGGCAGTCAGATCGGGCAATTCATCGAGCGGCGGCACGCGGAGAATGAATTAAAGCTGTACGCGGATTACCTGGAGGCCGCGAGGCAAGCACAGGCCGAAGACGCGCGGAGATTGGCGCAGCTGGTGAAAGAGCTGGAAGTCGCAAAACTGAAAGCGGAAGACGCGACTCGGGCGAAAAGCGAATTCCTGGCGAATATGAGCCATGAAATTCGAACGCCGATGAACGCGATTGTGGGCATGACGGATATGGCGCTGGAAACGAAGTTGAGTCCGGAACAGCGCGAATATCTGCACACGGTGAAGGGGTCGGCGAGCTCGCTGCTGAGTTTGATCGACGATATTTTGGATTTTTCGAAAGTGGAAGCGCGAAAGGAAAGGCTGGATACGGTTGAATTCCTGCTGCGCGATACGGTGGAGGAGACGCTGAAGGCGCTGGCGTTGCGCGCGCAGCAAAAACACATCGAGCTGGCTTCGCATTTTCCGCAGGAAGTGCCGGACGTGCTGATCGGCGATCCGGACCGGCTGCGGCGGATTGTGGTGAACCTGGTGGGGAACGCGATCAAGTTCACGGAGCAGGGCGAAGTGGTGCTGCACGTGAAGTTGGAATCGCAGTCGAGCGAATGATGTGCTGCTGCATTTTTCGGTGACGGACACGGGTATCGGCATCCCGGCCGAGACAACAGCAGAGGATATTTGAGGCGTTCGCGCAGGCGGATGCTTCCACTACGCGGAAGTACGGCGGCACCGGACTGGGCCTGGCGATTTCGGCCCAGCTTTGCGAATTGATGGGCGGGCTGATGTGGGTGGAAAGCGAAGTGGGCGTGGGCAGCACGTTCCATTTCACCGCGCGGTTTTCGGTGCCGCCGCGGGCCAGGACGGAGGGCAAAGAATTCGTGGCGCCGGTGAAACTGCGCGATCTGCCGGTGCTGGTGGTGGACGACAACCGGACCAACCGGGAAATCCTGGAAGAAATGATTTTGAACTGGAGGATGAAACCGGTAGCGGCGGAGAACGGAAAGGCCGCGCTGGAAATGCTGAAACACGCGGCGGCGGAGGGAACTCCGTTCCGGCTGGTGCTGCTCGATGGGCACATGCCGGGCATGGACGGCTTTGAGGTGGCGGCGCGGATCAAGCACGAGCCGAGCATGAAGAGCGCGACGGTAATTCTGATGACTTCGGCGGGATTGGGCGAAGACGCGAGCCGGGCCAAAACGGTGGGAGCGGCGGCGGCTTTGACCAAGCCGGTGAAGCAGTCGGAGCTGTGGGATGCGATCGTGAACGCGCTGCACTTGCCGGTGGCGAATCGGAGTTCGGCGAGCGTAACGACCCGGCGCAAGCGGGTGGCGCGGCAGGCCCTGCGCATTCTGGTGGCGGAAGATAATCCGGTGAATCAGGATTTGGCGTTGCACATGCTGCAGCGGCGGGGACATTCGGTGATCCTGGCGGAAAACGGACGGCAGGCGCTGGACGCGCTGGAGCGGCACAAATTCGATCTGGTGCTGATGGATGTGCAGATGCCGGAGATGGGCGGCCTGGAAGCGACGCAGGCGATACGCGAGCGGGAGAAAAGTCGTGGGCGGGCATGTGCCGATCATTGCGATGACGGCGCACGCGATGCAGGGGGACCGGCAGAAATGCCTGGACGCGGGGATGGACGGATATTTGTCGAAGCCGCTCGACCCGAGGACTTTCTTGCGAACGGTGGAGGAAAGTGTTTCGGAGCCGAGCGCGGCTATGTCGATTGCGGCTGGCGGCGAGCCGGGCGAGCCGGCCGAGGAACTGGACGTAAAGGGATTGATGGAGCGCTTCAGCGGAAATAAGAAACTGTTGCGGACGATTGTGGGCACGTTCCGCGAAGACTGCCCAAAAATGATGGCGCGCATCCGCACGGCGCTGACCGCGCACGATGCGGCGCAGCTGGCGGAGGGGTCGCATGCGTTGAAAGGGTCGGTCGGGAATTTTGGGCCATCGGCGGCGCTGGAGACGGCGCGGGAGATGGAAAAAAACGCACGTCAGGGTAAACTCGATGGCGCCTGGGAGCTCTACGCGACACTGGAAGACCAGATCGCGCTGCTGCTGCCGGCGTTGCAGGCCATTGGCGAGAAAAAAGCAAAACCGCGGCGGACGGCCCGTCCACTACACGCTCAAGGAAGGAAACGATGACGCGCATATTGATTGCTGACGACGACCGCACCACTCGATTGCTGCTTTCCGAGACGCTCCGGGCGCAGAAATTCACAGTGGTGTCGGTGGCGGATGGAGCGGCGGCGCTGAAGAAATTGAAGGCCGGAAAGTTCGATTTGGCGTTGTTGGACGTCTGGATGCCGAAAATGAATGGCCTTGAAGTTCTTTCGAAACTGCGCAACGTCAAGAACCGGCCGAAGATCATCGTGATGACTTCGGACGACACGCCGGAAACTTTGCTGAGCGCTATTCGCGAAGAAGCGTACACCTACGTGGCGAAACCGGTGGACCCGCAAGCGCTGACCGGGCTGGTGAAAGAAACGCTAGCGAAGCAGCCGGGACAGAGGACCATTGAAGTGGTTTCGGCCACGCCCACTTGGGTAGAGCTGGTGGTGCCGTGCTCGCTGGAAGAAGCGGAGAGAATCGAAGCGTTTATGGCGCATTTCAAAAGTGGATTGCCAGAGGATGTGCGCCGAGCGGTGGGGCAAGCGTTTCACGAGTTGCTGCTGAATGCGGTGGAGTGGGGCGGGAAACTCGATCCGAACCGGAAAGTGCGGATATCGTATTTGCGGGCGAAGAAAATGCTGATGTACCGGATCGCCGACCCGGGGACCGGATTTAAGTTTGCGGACCTAGAGCACGCGGCTATTTCGCATATGCCCGATGAGCCGACCAAACATGATCAGATCCGGCAAGACAAAGGATTGCGGCCGGGCGGGTTTGGGCTGCTGCTGACGCAGGCGACGGTGGACGAACTGATTTACAACGAGAAGCAGAACGAAGTGGTGTTCGTAAAATATTTGACGGAATAACAGCGCACGACAAACGTGAGCGTTCACCAATGAAATGCTCATTTCTCCCGTTACGGGTCGTGGACCCGGTAGCATCTTCCCGCCGCTTCGGCTCAGTACCGATTGGGTATTTACGCGCACTTGAGGTCGTCCGGTGTGCTAGATTCGAGGCTCGGCTAGACCGATGAAGACACTCGTCATATTTTCGCTAGTGGTGGCTTGTTTGCTGGTTCTGGTGGTGTTTGTGCTGCCCCGGACGCCGGCGAACGAGCCGGCGCAACCGCCTGCTACCGCGGCGCCGGTTTGGAATTCGTCATCGATACAGAGCAGTTTTGCGGGCGTGCAGGTGAAAGAAGTGGATCCAACGCATGCGGCGCTGATTTTTTCGTACGACCTCGATAACAACACGGACGTGGATTACCGGTTGGCGAAAGGGCCCGCAACGGTGGTGATGACCCGGCTGAAATCGAGCGGCAGCGTGAGTTCGGAGGAGCCGGTGGAGCTGGACAATTCGGTTTTTCTTCCGGCACGAAACCGGACGCGCCTCGCGGTGACGATCGCGCGTAATTTCAACTGGCCCACCGGGCTGCCGGGCGCGCAAATCGGGCCGGTGAATCAGGAAAAATTCAGATCGCTGGTGGCGCAGGAAGTCGCGAATCTGAGCGGCTTCGTGGTTTTCGATCAGGCCACTCATTTTCAAATCGAACTGCCGGGCGGATGGCAGGAATTGTCGGCCGGGAACACGGTTGCGGGAAAGATTTAAGGCTGGCGTTCACGCCGGTGAATTCTTGGTGACGCGTTTTTTGCGTTTCGTTGTGGCGGTTGAGACGCGAGGGTATACTTTTTGAACTGAGGTTGGCTGCGATCCCACTCGCGGCCATTCAGGCATGCCGGACAACTCCGAAAAATCCGTGAACACACGGCCAGACAAGGACCGGCGGCTTCACACCCGGCAGAGAATCCATTCGCTTTCCTACGTAAAAATGGGGGATTCGAATGGCGGAATCGTCCTGAACATCAGTGAGGGTGGGATTTCGGTGCAGGCGGCGGCTATGCTGGATCCGAGCGAGCCGGTCACCCTGTCACTGGAAATTCCGCGGGTCCGGAAACGGGTAGAAGTGAACGGCGAAATCGCCTGGCTGAGCGCGTCGAAAAAAGAGGCGGGAATACGGTTCGTCGATTTGCCGGAAAGCACGTTGAAGCAGATTCAGAAATGGATGGCCAGGGAAGCGTCGCCGGAGCAGTTCGAGGATGAGGCGGACGCAGTGGAAGAAGAGCAAGAGACGCCAGTGGCGGTTGCTCCGGTTAAAGCAGCGGCGGTGGCGACGAGCGTGGTTGAGGCCGCGCGAGACGAAGAGACGGATGTTCGCGAGCTGAGTGAAGAGAACATCCTGAACGCGGACGAGATCGACAGGTTGGCGTCCGAACCGAAGGCTGTTCGCCGGACGGCGGTGGCGGAGAGCGAAGAAGAAATCGAAGAAGTAGCTGAGGCCGAAGGAGAAGAGGAAGCCGAAGCTGCCGATGCAGCCGAGGTGGCGGCGACTTTCCGTGGTGAACATGAGGCGGATGAAGACGTCGAGGAAGAAGCTGAGGTAGAGCCACTCGCGGCACAAAAGGCAAAGGCGAGCGTTGAAATCGCAGCAGAGAAACTGGACGGTGAAGTCGAAGCGCAAGATCAGGACGAGACAGAAGAGGAATCGGAGAGCGAGGACGAACTGATTCAGGCGTTCGGGCCGCCGGTGGTTCCGTTTGAGCGGCGGCCGAATTTGCCGTTTTCGTCGATGAACGCGCTGGCTGGCGGTGGACGCAGTGCACAAAACCTGGCGATCGCGCCGCCGCTGCTGCATGACGTGCAAAAACCTTTTGTGGAATCTTACGTCGCACCGCAAGAAGCCGCTCCAGAGTCGGGGTGGAAAAATTTCACGATTCAATTGCAGACCGGATGGTTTCTGGCGGCGCTGGTGTTATTGCTCGCGTTGATTTCGTTTATTGCCGGCATGGCGGTGCGCCGCGGCGCATTGAATGGGGTAATGGGCGAGCAGCAGGACACGCTGATTCCGAGGAGTTCACCGGCGGTGGGGGCAATTTCTCGGGTGGCGCCCGCGACGACCGGTAGTGCTGGGGATGGAACGAACGCAGCGGTGACAGCGAAATCGCTGTCGATCGAGATCGTGGATTTGGCCAACCATCGCTGGGTGATTCCGGCGAGCACGGGAGCGAATCGCGCGAGCGTCGCGCAACCCGCCGAGACGGACGGCAACTCGACCGCGGGAGCGAGTGCGACTCCTACGAAAGCGAATGCAGACACGTCGCAGGGGCCGAGTGCGAGCCAGCCCGCGGCGAGCGCTGGGGGCGGGACAGCGCCAGCGAATGCAGGGAAGTCCGGCGTGCCGCTGGTTTTGAGTTTGCCGGAAACTCCGATCAGCGCTACCGGGTCGGTGGCCATCAGTTCGCAGCGCTCGGTTCCGGTGCCGGCGGACGGATCGAAGGCGGCGCAGAATGGCAGAAATCTGCAGGTCGGGCAGTTAATCAATCTGGTGGAGCCGGTGTATCCGGCGGAAGCGGTGCAGCAGAAAATCGAAGGGACGGTAAAGTTGCACGCGGTGATCGGAACCGATGGCGCGATCGAAAGCCTGGCGCAGGTGAGCGGGCCGCAGGTACTGGTGAATGCTTCGATGAGCGCGGTGCGAAACTGGAAATACAGCCCGACGCGGATGAACGGGCAGGCGATCGAGACCCAGGAAGACATCAGTTTCGTTTTCCGGCTGCCGAATTAAACAGCCACGTTCATTCAACGCGGTTGACGGTCGCGGGCCGCGGCGGTTAGGATGGCTGCGCTTTATCTGGAGGAAATCATGGCGAAGAAAAATAGACTGACGAAAGTAGCGACGAGCATTGGCGCGGCGGTGGGCCGAGCGGATCGGACGGCGCACAAAATGGCCAAGGCGGGAGCGCTGGCGAAGAAGGAACTCGACGCGCTGGCCAAGGATGTGGCGGCGTTGAAGCGGCGGCTGGAAAAGGCGACGGGGCATCTGCGTCACGCGCTGAAGTAACGCGGGCTTGGAGCTGCGGCGTGAATTGAAAAGTTTCGATTTGCGGCAGGCCTGCTTCGCGTGATAGACGCGGGCTTGAGGCTGGTATTCCCAAAGATTTGGTTGCGGCAATTTCGCGCGTATCGTATCCTTCCGCGTTGTACCGGCAGTCCTCCCCGTGTACTCCAGACCGTGATATTTCCGCTTGGATTCCTTTGCCCCGAAGGGATGCTGGTGTTTGAATCTAAGGGCGTAAGTTCGAATGGCGTCGATGACATTGAGTCCGAAGATGCGCGGAAGGCGGCGTTTGAGTTCGTGGTCTGGGTTTTCGCGCGTCTTTGCGCCCGCGGCGATATTCGCGCTGTGGGTCGGTGTTGCTGCAGCGCAAAACGCGCCTGCGATTGTTTCGAATGCCGCAATTCTTCTAGCCCCCTCTGAAAGCAAGCAATTTCAGCTCGCGCCCAAAGAACACCAGACATTTGGGTTGGATGGCGCACCGGGGACAAGTGTGAGTATTTCCTTTGAGCAAAAGAAG
This sequence comes from uncultured Acidobacteriota bacterium, assembly GCA_963737765.1. Taxonomy (GTDB): domain Bacteria; phylum Acidobacteriota; class Terriglobia; order Acidiferrales; family UBA7541; genus Palsa-295. The sequence goes on along the minus strand of CAVTTY010000027.1, from coordinate 19,067 downwards.
GAAATGCTTTTGGTTATTTGGTCGGATGGCAGCGGAACGAAACACGTTCCGCGGATTAATGACGCTGGACTGAAATCTGCGATCCAATTTTCCGTCGTGGGTGGCGGAGGCGGGGTGCAGGAAAAATTTGAAGTCTCTTGTCTGCATGCGCAGTTGGCGTGCGCGGGGGTGGTTAGCGTATCGGCGACGCGGCCTGCGGTGGATGCGGATAAGGCTCGTGCGTCAGCGGAAGAGTCGCTGGCGGAGGCGGAAGACATTCGCCGTCATGGAGACGCGACCACGTGGGCGGCGGCGCTGGAGAAATTCCGCAGCGCGGCGGATTTTTTTCGGGTGGCGGGCGACGGAGTGCTGCAGCGGGCGGCGCTGACCGGCGAAGCCCGGGTGCTGCTGTACAGGTTGAGCGACTATCACGCGGCACGCGAAGCGGCGATTGCCGCGACGGTAGTGGATACGGGCGAAACCGACCGGCAGGGGCAAGGATTGGCCTGGAAGACGCTTGCGTCGGCGGAATATTTTCTAGGCGATTACGCCGCGAGCATTGAGGCCGGGCAAAAGGCGATTGCGCGGTATCAGCAGACCGGCGACGACTACTGGCAGGGAATCCTGCTGGGCAATCTGGGGTACGCCTTTCGGGAGACGGGTGACACAGAACATGCTTTGGAGTCTTCGGAGCAGGCTTTGGCGATTGCGCGGCGAATTCAGGATCAATATGGTGTGGCGTTCAACCTAGAGGCGCTGGCTACGGTGCATCTTTCGCGCGGGGAACTGGAGCAGGCGTTTGAACTTTATTATCAGGCGCTGGATGCGACGCAGGTTCAGCCGTACCCCGCAGTGGAGGCGGCGATCTGGAGCGGACTAGGGGATTTGTATTCGGACCTAAACGATGAAAAGCGCGCGGAGGAATGTTTTCAAAAAGCGCTGCCGCTGACGAAATCCGCGAGCGATACGGCTGGAATGTTGAAAGTGATCTCGAGTCTGGGCGAATTGTATCTGCGCGAAGGCCGATCGCAGGAAGCACTGGCGACATTGGAAGAGGGCCAGAAGCAGGCTGAAAAACTGGGACTCGTCCGCGAACAATCGATGCTCGCGACTGCGATCGGGCGTAGCGAAGCGGAACTAGGGCATTTCGAAGCGGCGCACGGGGCTTTTCAGTTTGCATTGAAAACTGCGGGTGGCATCGCGAACAAGGATGCCGAAGCGAACGCGTTGCTGCATTACGGAGATTTCGAATACCGGGCGGGGCGCGCGGCGGCCGCGCGAGAGATGTATACGCGCGCCGGGGATTTGTGGACGCAGGAATCGAACCGGGCGCAGGCGGCGACGGCGCTGGCCAGTCTGGCGCGCTTAGATTCCGAGGCGGGCGAGCTGGAGAAAGCGCGGAAAGAAATCGAGGAGGCGCTGGGATTTTTCGAGGCGTCGCGAGCGTCGCTGGCGAGCCGCGAATTGCGGACGTCGTTCTTCTCGTCGAAACATGCGTACTACGATCTGGCGATTTCGGTGCTGATGCGTTTGCATGAAAAGGAGCCAAAGGCGGGGCACGACGCCGAAGCCTTCGCGATAGCGGAGCGGGCCAGCTCGCGCGGGTTGCTCGATGAATTGGGCGGCGGAAGGGTGCCGGTGTTTGCGCACGCGCCGGAAGATTTGGTTCACGAAAAAAAGAAGAATCAGGATCAGCTGGACGCGCTGTTCGCGCGGCTGCGAACGATTTCCGACGAGCCGCAGAAAAATTCGGAGCAGATCGCGCGAACGCGGGCGGAAATCGAGGATGGATTGCGGGCCAGCGACACGCTCGAAGCGCGCATGCGGGCGGCGAGTGGTGAATATGCCGTGCTGTCCGGAGCACAACCTGCAACCTCGGGCGAAATTGCCGCGCAGGTTGAGGAAGGATCGGCACTGGCGACATATTGGGTGGGTAGCGCCGCGACTTATCTATGGCTCATTACGCATGACGGGTTTCAAAGCTTCGTGATCGATTCGACGCTGGAGCAGATGCGGCCGCTGGTGAGCGTTTGGATCGATAATTTGCAGGCACGCGGCCAGCAGAGACCGGGAGAAGGTCTGGCGGAACGCGCGAAGCGAATCGCCCGGGCAGACGCGGCGGAGAAGAGCAACGCACAGAAACTAGGGAAGCTGCTGCTCGTTCCGGTCGCTGGTCTAAAAGACATCGATCGCATTTATATCGTTCCAGATGGCCCGCTGTCTTCGGTGCCGTTCGCCGCGCTGCGTATTCCGGCCACCGGTTCAGCCGACCAGGCGAGGTCTTCAAAAATTCTGATTTCTCGTTTTGAAGTGCTGATGGAGCCGTCGGAATCAATTTTGCAGGTTCTGGCGCACTCGCGTTTGGAGGCGGAGCGAGGAGGGGCGCTGCACATCGCGGTGTTCGCCGATGCGGTGTACTCGAACAGCGATCCGCGGGTCGCAGGATCCGATCCGCGAACGACGGAACCCGTGAGGGCGGCGGACACGCTGCGACTGGCGACCGAAGCGGGAATGGCGCATTTGCCTCGGCTGATGGGATCGAGAGACGAGGCTCACGAGATTGGATCGTTGAATGGCCCATCGAATACGGATACAAGGCTGGGATTTCAGGCCGCAGCGGAAGCAGTGCGCGACCGTGACTGGAGCGGATTTTCCATCGTTCATTTTGGCGTGCATGCTTTGCTCAATACGAACCGACCGGCATTTTCGGGCGTGGTGTTGACCATGGTGAAGCCGGATGGCGCGCCACAGAACGGTGTGTTGTGGCTCAACGATTTGTACAATCTGCGCATGCCGGTGAATTTGGTGGTGCTGAGCGGCTGCCACACAGCCAATGGGCGAGAAATCCCGGGGGAAGGACTGGAAGGACTTTCGCGGGCGTTCTTTTTCGCCGGGGCGCGCAGTGTGGTGGGGAGCTTGTGGAGTGTGGAAGACCGCGAAACAAGTTTGCTGATGGAGAAGTTTTACGGCAACCTGATTCGCGAGAAATTATCTCCGGCCGGAGCGTTACGGCGAGCGCAGCTGGCGACGGCAAAGGTGGCGAGCACGTCGGCGCCGTATTATTGGGCGGGCTTTACGGTACAGGGAGACGGGGCCAAAGCACTTCAGTCTCAACCATAGAGGTAAGACTTTGGAACGCTCGAATGCCGAGAGAAAACCGTGGGCCCTGGATGCCGGCTCGTTCGACAGCCTGCTGACGGCGTTGCATGGCGATCGGGCGACCGCGGCGGCTGAATATGAACGGATGCGGCTGCGGCTGATTCGTTTTTTTTCGATCCAGCAAGCGCGTTCACCGGAAGACTTGACCGACACCGCGTTTAACCGTATTGCTCGACGAATTTCCGAAGGCGAAGAAATCCGAGATGCGAAACAGTATCTTTCTGGAGTTGCGCGCATGCTGTTGCTCGAGGACCGTTACCAGCGGCGACAAGAGGAACATGCGCTGCGGATGGTGGCGAATGCGGGAAACGATTCGCGTTCCGATCAAGAGCTGCCCGCGACGCTGGAGTCCTGCCTGGAGGAATTGCCGCCGAAGAGCAGAGAACTTTTGCGGCGGTATTACAGTGCGGAAGGCCGGGCGCGGATTGCGGCACGACAAAAGATGGCGGACGAGATGGGGATGGAGCTGAACGCGCTACGCAACCGAGCTTTGCGGCTGAGGGAACGGCTGGAGGACTGTATTCGAAGGCGCGTGGGACGCGAAAAAAGAGCGTGATATTCAGTGGGAATTCGCCAGTAAAGGGTGAGGGCTGAGATAGATGTCGCAAATTGAGCCAAACCGGGAGTGGTTGTTGCACTACGTGCTTGGGGAACTGTCCGAGGATGAAACGCGGCAAGCCGATGAGCGCTTTTTTGCGGACGATGCGTTCGCAGGGATAGTCGACGAAACGTACCGGGACGCGCTCGATGCTTATGCGGCGGGAGAAATCAAAGGAAGCGATAAAGAACGGGTAGAGCGCGCCTTCTTCGGCGAGCCGCATCAGGCCGGGCGGCTCAGAATTCTTCAGGCGATGCAGTCGATTCCGGAACGAACTTTGAAAGTTGCGGTTCCAGAGGCTAGCCGTATCGATCGCCCGCGGCCCTGGCTCGTTTCGTACTGGCCGGTGGCGGCATCGGTGGCGGTGTTGAGTGTGGCGATCGCGGTGGTGATTTATCAACGCAACGGGAAAATACAGGAACCCTTGAATCAAAACGCGGCGACCAGCGAAGCAGTTCGCAAGGGCGCACCCGAACCGGCGGTGGGAACCTCCGCGATTCCTGCGCCGGCCGAAAAGCTATACACCATATTATTGTTACCCGACGTGAGCCGCGGCGGTGAAGACGCCAAAGAGTTTGCGATACCGTCGTCGACGAACGAGATTGTTTTTCAAGCAGTCGTGCCGCCAAGCCTGGCTAACGCCCAGTTTCGCATTCGATTAAAGGGCGCGAAGCAGGCGGAGGGGCAGGCATTCTCCGGGCTGGGACTGCGGACGATCGGCAACCAAAAATACGTCGAATTTCGGGTGTCGGCGGGGGATCTGCCCGCTGACGACTACACGGTAGACGTATTCGCCGAGCCGGCCACATCCCACCCCTTGGAGCATTTTGTGGTTCGCATTGTCCGCGCATCTACACCTCACAATTAGAATCGAATTTTTTATATTTTCGTACCCACTTGTATCCGCGAGGCGGAGCCTGCAAGATTGTGGCGTTAGATTGCTTTCCTGAATTGATCTCCAATCGTAATTTTGCAGCTGTCATTTTTCGTCCCGGAGGAAAACTCAAATGATTACGTTGAATGATGCACGCCGAGTGATTGCGGCAGCGGAAAAGAAAGCGGTGGAAATTAAGCAGCCGATGAATATCGCGGTGGCGGATGGTGGAGGGAATCTGGTTGCACATGTGCGCATGGACGGCGCGTGGCTGGGCAGCATCGATATTTCGATCAAGAAGGCGTATACCTCGCGGGCGTTTGATATTGCGACCAAAGATTTGGCGACCCATTCGCAGTCCGGCGGGCAATTTTTTGGAATTAACGCGTCGAATGACGGGAAGATCATGATTTTCGCCGGCGGAATTCCGCTACAGAAGGATGGGAAAGTGGTTGGAGCGATCGGAGTCAGCGGCGGGTCGGGTGAGCAGGATCATGCGGTGGCAGAAACCGGCGCGGCAGCGTTCTAATGGGCTGAGGAAGCACAAATCGGGCGGCAATCTGGACGGCGGGCGGGAGTTTCTTCCCGACCGCCGTTTTTCCGCAATACGCGAATAAGAAAATTTCCGCCGGCGAGACGGGCGGCGTATGATATGGGAATGGAAGCAATGGTCCAACCCGCAGGGCAAAAGGCCTCGAACCAGCGGGCGGCGCAGTTGAGAGTGACGAGAGTGCTGGTTTTGTTGCTGCTGTGCGCAGTTCCGATACTTTCCACGCTGGCTAAAGACAGTATTTACCTGCCGACGTCGAATACGACCCACTTCATCAATATTGCAGCAAAAATGAAGGTAGCCGATGCGCCGGTGGCCGTCAGCCAGCCGCAGTTTGCCGAGCCGGAGGTTGCGATTCAAAGGCCCGAGCTTGAGGTTCGCATCACTCGTCAGGACGAATTGGAAGTTCCCCCGGTACCCAAAGTCTCACTCACGATTTGCCTGCAGCACCGTTCGCCTCCCCGCGTTAACGCTTAATTCAAACTGTTCAGGTAGAAACTATCAAATATAAGAAGTGGGCCCAAGACCGGATGGGTGTGCCGAAGTTTATTCGTGAAGGGGCGAGGGAAGGCGATGAGAAACGCGAAACTTTTTCTTTTTGGGGCGCTGCTGCTGACGACGGCGGCCTTGGCGGGCTGCGGCGAAAAAAAGCTTAACGCCGAGGATCCGGCGAATGCGCCGCATGTGGCAGTGGTGAAAGTGGCGCGGCAGAATTTGACCAGCACGCTGGAGATTGCTTCGGAATTTCAGCCATTTCAGGAAATCGATGTGTACGCCAAGGTGGCCGGCTACATCCAGAAATTGAATGTCGATTGGGGAACGCACGTGAAGCAGGGGCAGGTGCTAGCGGTTCTGGAGATTCCCGAACTGCAGCAGCAAGTGCAGCAGGACGAAGCTGCGGTGCGGCGCAGCGAGCAGGATCTGGCGCGCTCGCGAGAGGATTTGACGCGCGTGCAATCGGCGTACTCCGTGGCGCACGTCACCTATCAGCGACTGGCTGACGTGCAAAAAACAAGGCCAGAACTGATGGCGCAGCAGGAAGTGGACGTGGCGCAGGGAAAAGACGCGGAAGCGGCTGCGGGAGTCTCGGCCGCGAAGGATTCGCAGGCGGCCGCGGAGGAAGGAATCGCGTCGGCGAAGGCGCTACTGGAAAAAGACCAGGCCATGTTCGCGTACGCGCGCATTGTGGCGCCGTTCGATGGGGTGGTGACGCGCATCGACGCCTATAAGGGAGCACTTTTGCCGGCGGGGACTTCCACGAACGCCGGAAATTCCGCGCTGTGCCATTTGTCACAGAATGAATTTGTTGCGGCTCGTGATTCCGGTGCCAGAGAGGGCGGTGCCAGACATTCGCGTCGGCGAAAACGTGGCGGTGGAAGTGTCGGCATTGAAAAAAACGTTCAACGGGCAGATCGTGCGGACTCTCGGATCAGATCGACGCCCAGACGCGGACGATGCACACGGAACTGGATGTGCCGAATCCGACTTACGAGCTGGTGCCGGGCATGTATGCGTCGGTAAAAATCCCGCTGCACACCGCTTCCAATGTGTTGACCGTTGCCGATTCAGGCGGTAGTCGCGGGCACGGGAGGTGAAGGCGCGGTGCTGGTGGTGAACGGTTCGAATCATCTGGAAAAGAGGAGCGTGAAGTTGGGGTTGGAATCCGCGACGGACGTACGAAATTGTTTCGGGTTTGCATGAAGGCGAAATGGTGGTGTTCGGCGAGCAGGAGCAATACAAAGCGGGCCAGCTGGTACAGTCCGAACCTGACCAACCCTGCGGCGGCGGAGTAAACGATCATGGCTTCCTTCGCCCTTCGCCATCCGTACTTCATCATCGTGATCTGCCTTTTTATTTGCGTGCTCGGGCTGACGAGCGTGGCGCAGATGCCGGTGGACATGTTTCCGCCGATCAATATTCCGGTGGTGCTGGTGGCGACGTTTCTACAGCGGCATGCCGCCGCGAGCAGATCGAAGCGGACATCACCGATACGTTCGAGCGCTTTTTCACGCTGGGCAGCGGGATCGATCACATGGAATCGCGATCGATGGCCGGCGTGAGCCTGATCAAGATTTATTTCCAGGCGGGAACGGACGCGAACGCGGACGTGACCCAGATTTCGAACCTGGCCATGGCGGACTTGCGCCGGCTGCCGCAAGGAACGCTGCCGCCGGTGGTGATGAAAGTGGATGCGTCAAGTTTGCCGGTTTGCCTGCTGACGGTGAGCGGCGAAGGACTGAACGAAACGCAGCTGCACGATTATCTGCAATTTCAAATTCGCAACCAGATCGCGGGCGTGCCGGGGGCGACGGTGCCTCCGCCGTATGGCGGAAGTTACCGGCAAATCATGGTGTACGTCGATCCGCTGAAATTGCAGGCGCATCAACTGAGCCCGATGGATGTGGTGCGCGCGACGGACGCAATCGAATCTGATTTTGCCGGCGGGCGATGTGCGCATCGGGCCGATGGACTACAACATTTACACCAACGCGCAGGTGCCGAACGCCGAAGGCGCTGAATGACATTCCGCTGAAGACCGAAGGCGATAAATCCGTGTTTCTTTCGGACGTGGGCAAGGCGGTGGATGGCGCGGCCTGCAATACAACATCGTGCGCGTGAACGGGCAGAAATCGGTGTACGTGCCGATCCTGAAGCAGGGCGGCGACACCAACACGATCGCGGTGGTGAACGGAATCAAGAAAGGCGATCACCTACGCTGCGCGATATTCCGTGCGCAGTTGAAGGCCCACGTCGTTTTCGACCAATCGCTGTTCGTGAAGCAGGCCATCTCCACGGTGCTGCGCGAGGGCGGCATCGGCCTGTTGCTCACGGCGGTGATGATCCTGATTTTTCTGGGCAGCGTGCGCGCCACGGCGGCGGTGTTTCTTTCGATCCCGCTCTCAGTGATGATCACGTTTTTCATTCTGCATTTCGCGGGCGCGACGATCAACAGCATGGTGCTGAGCGGGCTGGCGCTGGCGTTCTCGCGGCTGATCGATGACTCGGTGGTCGTTATCGAAAATATTTACCGGCACATCTGGAAATGGGGAAGAGCCGCGAGTGGCCGCGGCGATAAAGGGAGCGAACGAAGTGGCGCTGGCGGTGCTGGCGATCATGCTGGTCGCGGTCGTCGTGTTTTTTCCGGTCACGCTGTTTTTCGGCGTAAGCAAATATCTGTTTTCCGCGCTGGCGCTGGCGGTGGTGATCGCGCTTTTCGCTTCCTACTTTGTGCGCGGTGACGCGTGGTGCCGCTGTTCTGCGCCAACTTTCTTGAAGGCCGATACACGACAACGCGCACGAGGCGGCGGGCAGGCGCGTAGTCCTGGGGCGCGCGTTTCCATGCTGGGTTCAACGCGAAATTCGAAAAGATGCTGAATTTCTATGAGCGATGGGTTACAGAAGGCTTTGGACCGTCCGCGCGAGGTGCTGAGTCGGTTTCGTGGTGCATGTTCTTGCTGAGCTTCGCGCTGGTTCCGCTCGTCGGCGTTTCTTTTTTTCCCCGCACCGACGCAGGGCAATTCGTCATCAACGTCAAAGCACCCACCGGAACGCGGATCGAGATGACCGATGAATACGTAAAGCAGGTGGAAAAAATTGTGCGCCAGGTGGTGCCGGCAGACGACCTGGAACACAGTGGTTTCGAACATCGGAGTGATGGCCGATCTGTCGGCGCTGTTCACGCCGAATTCCGGAATGCATACGGCATTCGTGCAGGTGGGGCTGAAAGACGGAGCATCGCGTGAGCAGCTTCGAATACATGGCGCAGGTGCGGCAGCGCATCGCAATACAGAACTGCCGCAGTTGCGGACCTATTTTCAATCGGGTGGGTTGGTGGACGCAGTGCTGAATCAAGGCATGCCGGCGCCGATCGACGTGCAAGTGAGCGGAATGGATCTGGCCTCGGACGACAGACATCGCGCAAGAGATCTGGCGCAGCAGATCTGAAGAGCTCGCCGAGACGTTTCCGACGTGTATATCCCGCAGGACATGGACTATCCCGCGCTGCGAATGAATGTGAACCGCGATGCGGGCCAGCGAGCTGGGGCTGAACCCGAAGGAAATAGTGGACAACCTGATCACCGCGCTGACCTCCGACGCGATGATTGCGCCGAGCTACTGGGTGGACCCGGAAAACGGCAACAATTATTTTGTGACGGTGCAGTATCCGGAAAATCAGGTGAAGTCGCTCGATGATCTGAAGGCGATGCCGCTGCGGGCGGCCAGGTCTGAAACTGCCGACCTATCTGAACCAGGTGGCGGACGTGGGGAAATTCAAGACGCCCACGGAAGTAGACCACTACCAGCTGCAACGGACGATCGATGTGTATGTGGCTCCGAAGGGCGAAGACCTGGGCAGCGGCGGCGAAAGCGATTGCAGAAAATTATCTCGGCGACACAAGCTGCCCTCGAACGCGCGAATCAATATGCGCGGGCTGGTGGTGACGATGCAGTCTTCGTTCCGAAGCTTTGGATTCGGACTGCTGCTGGCGATTTTGCTGCGTGTACCTCATCCTCGTCGCGCAATTTTCTTCGTTCGTCGATCCGTTTCTGATCGTGCTGGCGGTACCGACTGGCCTGGTCGGGGTGATGCTGACGTTGGCGTTCACCGGCACCACGCTGAATATTCAGTCGCTGATGGGCATCGTGATGCTGCAGGGCATGGTGGTTTCGAACAGCATTCTGATCGTGGACTTCGCGAATCTGTTGCGGAGCGAAGGAAGAAGCGTGCGGGAGGCGGTGGCGCATGCGTGCCGGATTCGGTTGCGGCCGATTCTGATGACGTCGCTGGCGACGGTGGTGGGTTTGCTGCCGATGGCTTTGAAACTGGAAGACGGGCAGCGAAGCGTACGCGCCGCTGGCGCGGGTGATCATCGGCGGGCTGCTCTCCTCGATCGTGCTGACCATTTTCGTGGTGCCCGCGGCGTATCTGCTTTTTTACCAGAATGACGCGGAGGCACACGCGGCGTTCGCCGGGCAGGAGGTGAAGTCATGAGGTCGCGCTGGTTTTTTTTGAGTTTTCTGTTCGCGTCGAGCGCTCTGGTTTGCTCCCCGGTTCGCGGGCAGCAGACGACGCCACCGACAGCGGCGGCGCAGAGCCTGACGCTGGCCGATGCCGAGAAAATTGCGATCCAAAACCATCCGGACATTCAGGCGGCCCAGGATGTGGCGGAGGCGGCGTCACAGCGCACGCGGCAGATTCGCTCGGCATACTATCCAACGGCGTTTGGCAGCCTGACTGGCGTGGAATCGGAACATAACAGCCGTATTGCCGCGGGAGGACTGAATAACCCGATCATCTACGACCGCTATTCGAACGGGGTGCAGGTAAATCAACTGGTCACGGATTTTGGAAGAACGCATGAGCTGGTAAAAAGTTCGAATTTGCGCGCGAAAGCCCAAGAAGAAGGGATTGTCACATCGCGGGCGAATGTGTTGTTGCAGGCGGATCGTTCTTTCTATGGCGTGTTGAAGGCGCAGGCGGTGTTGAAGGTAGCGCAGGAGACCGTTAAGGATCGCCAATTGGTCTCGGACCAGATCACGGCGCTGGCCCAAAACAAACTGAAATCCGGATTGGATGTGAGCTTCGCGAATGTAGATCTGGCGCAAGCGCAATTGCTTCTGGTGCAGGCGCAAAACGATCTGCAGGCTTCGTATGCGGCGATGGCGGATGCCCTGGGTTACTCCGACCAACGGACGTTTCAACTTGCCGAAGTGGAAAATCTCGCGGGACCGCCGATCGATGAGACGACGGCGATCCAGCAGGCGCTGCGGGACCGTCCGGAACTGATTGGGCAGCGGCTGGAGGTGAGTTCGGCGCAAAGTTACGTGACGGCGGAACGGGATTTGTGGCTGCCGACGATTACGGCGGTGGGCGTGGCTGGACTGACGCCGGTACATCAGACAGAACTTGCTCCGCGTTACGCGGCGGGCGGGTTCAATGTGAACATTCCATTGTTCAACGGCCACTTATACGGGGCGCTGCGTGGAGAGGCGGACGCGCAAGCGCGGGCGCAGGAACAATACTTGCGCGCGGAACAGAACGGGGTGGTTCGCGATGTGCAGCGCGCGTGGCTGGATGCGAACTCCGGGTACCAGCGGCTGGGATTGACGAACCAGCTGTTGGAGCAGGCGTCGAAAGCGCTGGAACTGGCGCAGGCCCGATATAAGTTGGGGCTGAGCTCGATCATTGAGTTGAGCCAGGCGCAACTGAATCAGACGCAGGCGGAAATCGCGCAGGCGAGTGCGCGCTACGATTACCAGGCGGAACTTGCGGCGTTGGCGTTTCAGAGTGGTCAGGTGCGTTGATCGGCGAGGAATAACAGCGATTGATACGAGTTAGAGATGGTGGGCTCGCCCGGACTTGAACCGGGAACCGGCCGATTATGAGTCGGACGCTCTAACCAATTGAGCTACGAGCCCGTGGCTTTAGAAGATAATACAAGACAAGGGCCACTGCACGTTAGGGAACTGCGGAAGTTCTAGGGATTCACGCGGCGCAGGACGGCGCTGGACTTTTCGGCGGCAGCGACTTCGTGGAAGAAGTCGCGAACTTCGGGCAACTTGTCGGTGGGGACGGAAACGGCCGTGATTTCATAGGTGCGCTGGTAATGCAGGACGTTGTCTTTGACCTGGACGTCGCTTTTGTAAGAGGCGTAGTCGCAATGGGCGTCGACTGGCTTAGGAAGCTCGTCCACAACGTAGCCGGCCGGTAGGGCGATATCGACAACGTCCGATTGTAGGGTGGCTTCGTTAAATTCGATGGGGTACTTGCGCGGTTTTCCGAAGAGCAAGTTCGAGCCCTCGGTACCCACCACACGAGCACGAACGATCAGCAAATCACCCGCGGTCTTAGCATATCCCTTAACCGTAAACTTGTAACTGATGGAGAAGGCATCGTCATATTTTTCGAGATCGCTGACCGAAGCGCTTTTCAACGAAAAATCGGTCAACGAGCCACCCAGAAATTTCTCGATTATTTTTTGACGATCGGCCGGCGCCGTTGCGAGAAATTGGCCCCGCCGCTGAACCGCCGGCCCGCCCCAGCGGACTTCGTCGACATTGCCCGCCAAATCACCGGTGGCACTCAGGCTGAGTTTCGCCGTGCGCAGCAGGCGATTGGTTCCGGGAGCAAGAAGCGGAACCGGGATGAGGTCGCCGCCCTGCGGAGTCACAACGAGAGCGTAACTCGACTGTTCGGAGGGAGGCAGATATCCCAGCGAAGTGACTTCGTCGGTAGGATCAAAAAGCAGAAGCCGGCCGAGCTTGGGATCGTTCACGACGGCATAGAGCGACGGTGAGTTGATGGTGTCGGGAAGCCGGATCGCGACAATGGAGTGGCCAAACATAAGCAGGGGAAACCCGGGACGGATGAGGCCCCGCTCGGGACTAATCATCACGTTGTAAGAGTCGATTCCGATCACCTCAAGCATGGTGTTCAGGAGAGTGGCTTTGTCTTTGCAGTCGCCGTAGCGATGGGACAAAACATCTGCGGCCGCGTGCGGTTGATGCCCTCCGATGCCGATTTCGATGGCGGCATAGCGAATCTGGCGTTGCGAGAAAGAAGCCAGCGCCTTAATTTTCTCCAAGGGATCGGAAGTGCCGGCAGTAAGTTCGGCAACTTTTCGCTCGATCTCGGGGGTGACCACTCTCCGAGGTGCGATCAGGCCGTAATACCATTGACCGATGTCGTTCCATGAGCCGGAGGTCTTGGAGCGCATGCCGGGGTCACGCGGAAAGAACTTCAAAACCATGTGTCCTTCAACGGTGGTCCACGCCGGCATCTCCGGCTCGAGTTCAATCGCGGGACTATCAGTGACTTCCCAAGCGTATTGATTGGGGCCGAGGTCTTGTGGAGGCTGCTCGGGATGATTGGCCCAGCGGGCCGTGAACTCCCATCCGGCGGGGAGCTGGAGCGTATACCGAGATTTTCGGATCGGGATGGCTTCCTGGAAGCCCCACACGTCGTCGAAGACCTGAGGACGCTGCCGCTGCACCACCTCGTAACCGACGACGCTGCCAGGATTCGCTTCGAGAAATCTAAAGTACTTGGCGCGGACGTCGCTAAAGACCTCGAAACTGGTCAGGCTCTCTTCGCCCGCATCTTTATCTTTGAGTTCGATAGGGGTGCCGTCCGGCTGAATGGTCCAGGCTCTGAAAAGCGAGATTTTGGTTTCGTTGTCAAAGCGGACCAGAGCATAGCCATAGTCTTTACGGGCTTCGGTGCGCAGGATCTTACAGGCGTAACGGCGCCGGACTTCGATGTCGCCGTTGTCTTTCACGCTGACCTGTTGGTCATCCAGCAAAACAACGGCGACGGTATCCTTGGGATACTCCGGCAACTTGTCCTGAGCAGCAACGCGCATCCAGTCGGGCGCCGTGTCGCCACCCAGACAAGGCGAGGACGACGCCAAGGCGAGGAGAAACGCGCCCGCGAAGAAGCTAGTTTTTAGCCGATTCAGCATTTTGAAAGACAATCTGCGCTTCGTCGCTCGATTTGACTGTATTGAAAAAGGAGCGCAGAGACGGGTAATACTCCGGCGGGAACAGGAGGCCATTAAGAATGAGATGACGCTTCACTTCCGCTCCGGAACCCGTCGGTGAAGCTGAAAGTTCATAGGAGACGACTTTACCGGGCTTGATGGCTTTGGCTGCAGGCACCGTTTCGATTTTGTATCCGGCAGGGGCGTGGAACTGCAGGTGGTCGATGGATTCATTGGGAAAGGCAAAATAAACGGCGTTATGGCGAACGGCACTTTGAAACGCCTTGTCCTGGGGCGTCAGAAACATAGTGGTTGGAATCAAGATTCTTTTGCCAGTCGGGCTGCCGAACGAGGGAATCTTGAGGGTACCCTCGACGTGTAAAGGCAAGTCGGTTTTGTCCCAGTTGTCGATTTTGGTGACGTCGAAAGTAGCGCCGGCGGGCAGCCAGGCCTTGACCTCGTCCTCCAGACTTTTCTTCCTTCCGGTGTCGTCCTGGAGATGCTCTCGCTCACGGTGCAGCGCCGCCTCCTGACCAGTGAAATCGAGGCTGAGCTTTCCGGTCGCGACACCATCCGCATCGATGGATACGTCGGCGTCCCGTACGAGCGTCGCGTCAGTGCTGAGCGTGAGAGGCACCGCCACAAAATCATTCGGCTTCTTGTCCAAGCGGAGGCCGTTGGTGTTGGTTTCGTACCAAGGGAGAATGCCGAACGGGAAGAAGATGGCCGCGGGGTCCAGATAATATTCCTGCGTGCCGGCGCGAACCCAGGTGATGTCGGCGCTCAGCTCGCTGGGGTCCTCTAGCTGGGGGTAGAACAAATTGTTATTGCGCGGAGCGACGAATACCTCGGCAGCCTCGAAACCAGCAGCGCGGGCCAAGCCTACGAAGAGGAAGTTTATCTCGCGGCCGGTACCGTAACCATGGTGCAGCAGGTCCTCAACATTGGAATTCTTCTTGATACTTTCCGCCTTTTCCTCTTTTTCGGTTTTCCGGATTTCCATGTCCAGGTCGCGAATCTGCTGCACGCGAGCATAGATTTTGCGAAGTTTGACTTCCGGAGTGTCGCCAGGGCTAACGATTTTGGATAACTCCTGCTCGAGAACGCTTTTTTTGCCAATGAAATGTTCGAGTTCGTCATTCCATTTTTTCTCGGTGCGAGCCCAAAAATGGTCCTGGGTTTCATTCGACGGCGCATCTATATCGAGATGATAAAACTCGACGCGGGCCTGGATGGTCTTCAAAGGAGGCATGTAAGGTTCGTCTTCGATACCGGGAATGTTATGCACGGTAAGGGTATAGGAGCCGTCTGGCTGGTGTTCGGTGGCGGTCTTGGCCGGTAATCCGAAGGGACGGAAATAAAGCGGAAAGAATTCAAAGTTGGAATGAAATGGAAGAATGGAAAAATGGCCTTCACGCATAAACAAATCGCCGGACACGACCCAGTACTCGTCGTGCAAACGATGGGGTTTGAATTGCTGCCGATATTTGTATTCGATAATACAGCCGGGCTGAACGTCGGGCAGGGTGAACGTTTTGGCTAGAAATTTTTCGCCGTTTCTCTTCTCGATGACTTTCTCGAAAGGTTTCCCCTCGAAATTCGCGATACTGCCGTCCGGGCGAATGGTTCGGGCCCGGATGTCCTGGATGTCGCTGAATTCCTTGAAAAAAGGGATCTCAACGCTGCCCCGGTCGGTGCCTTCCTTGGTAAAGATCTTGATGCGGGAGTACTCATCCACGTAGGCGCCGTCCGTGTCGACGTACTTCTCGCTGACGGCGCTGCTGCGGTAGAGGATCATGGCGTGGGCACCGGGGCTGGCGGGATTGTCTTTGAGGGCGAGATCTTCGGGCGGGATGGGCAGCCAATCATCGCCGGCGGAAGAGGAGTGCGGCAGAGCGGCAAGCAAAATAGCGATAAGAACGGCCGAAAGGCAGACGAATCGCTGGGTTCGATTCATGTCTCAGATCTCTCCATGTTCACAGAGAAAGGGTTACCGAGGTGTGATGCAGCCAGTGGCGAAGCCGCCGGCGCTGGGGCCCTATTCTCAGATGGTGAAGTGAAGGTCACGGTATCGCGAAGTAAAGCAGGTGTCAACGGGCCATAGGTTAGTTCGCTTGGTATTCGTGACTAATTACGTACGAGGTAAGCCAACGTGGGAGGCGCGTAGCTGAAGCTATGACGCCGGCGATGGCGGTTGGCCGAAGGGGGTGGCGTGGCGCTCTTTTCCCACGGCGGTCATGAGGATGGCCAGCGTGAAGACGATGGCGGCGGTGCTGGCCATGGCGACGCTGTAAGTCATGCGGCGGGCGAAGAGAGTTTGCAGCAGGCCGATGTAGCTGGCAAGAAGAACTCCGCACTGGTAGCCGAAGCCGGGAAGGAAGCTTCGGATGGCGTCGGGAGAAAGTTCGGAGAGGTGCGCGGGGATAACGCCCCAGGCGCCTTGCACGAAGAATTGCATGATGAAGGCGCCGGCGATGAGCGCGGTGGTGTTCGAAGGAAACGCCCAGAGGGGAATGACGAGCAGGGCGACGCCAAAGGCCAGCATGATGGAGCGGCGGCGGCCGAGTCGATCGGAAATTAGGCCAAACAGGGTGCCGCCTAGAATGGCGCCGAGCATCGAGATGGCGGTGACGGCGGCAACTTTGTGGACGGAGAAGGACCACTGGCGTTTGAGGAGAGTTGGGTACATGTCCTGCGTACCGTGCGAGGACATGTTCATGGTCATCATGAAAATGGTGATGTAGATGAAGAGTTTCCAGTTGGAGGCGAGGGTGCGGCTGAGCGAGTGCCAGTTGGGAGCTTTGCTCTCGCGCCATACCGTGGATTCTTTGACTTTGAATAAAACCACCGCGGCGGCGATGAGTGCCGGGAGACTGCCCAGGAAAAACAGCGGACGCCAGCCCCAGCGATCGAAGAACATGAAATACGCGACGGCGGCGAGCAAATAGCCCAACGCGTAGCCTTCCTGGAGGATCCCGGAAAAAAATCCGCGTTTTTCGGGAGGGACTTTTTCCATGGCGAGTGAAGCGCCGACTCCCCACTGGCCGCCCATGACCAGACCGAAGAGGGCGCGGAGGATGAGGAACGAGAAGAATGTGGGGGCGAGGCCGGTGAAGAGTTGGACGGCGGCGGAAAGCGCGAGATTGGCCATGAGCGGAATGCGGCGGCCGTAGCGGTCGGCCAGAAGACCGAAGACCAGAGCACCGATCGGGCGCAGAGCTAACGTGATGGTGAGGGCGAAGGCCATGCTGACGTCGGATTTATGGAATTCGTGGCCGATATCGGTGAGGCAGAAGACGACCAGGAAAAAATCGAAGGCGTCGAGGGTCCAGCCGGTGAAGCCGACCAGGAATGCGACATGGCGATCGGTGGGGTGGGCTTTGATCTGGACGGTTTCGGTCGAAGACATTTTTTGCCGCGATCTCACTTTCTGATTGTGGGGCGCAACGGTTGCAGTGATGTGGCCGACGCGAAAAATGGTGCGCTCGCGACTCTACCTCAGACTGCGGGGCCCTTGGTGTAATGTTATTGGTGATGGGGCGTTCGTGCAGATTTAATTTCCGGACTTCTGGAGCGCATCGTGAGCGTGAAACAGGTTGCGGTGGAACGATTTAGCGTTACCTCTTCCAAACCGTTCGAGGAGATCGTCAAGGCGCTGGAGGCGGCGATTGGCCGCTCGGACTTGCACGCGTTCGGCAATAGCCTGAAGTCGGCGAAAACTTTTCAGGACGTGGAAACGATCGTGAATGGGGCCGTGGGACCGTCCGGTTTCATGGAGTTTTCGCGTTTCGATCTGGGCGCCATTCTGCGCAAAGAGCGGGGAAGCGACAAACCGCGGATTTTGCGATTGGTGGTGGGAAATCCGCTGATCATGAAAAAGATGGTCGAGCGCGTGGTGGATGCCGGGTCGTATGCACCGGTGACGATCTTGGTGGATGAGCGAGCGGATGGAGTGCATCTTTCGTACGATCGCATGGCAAGTTTTCTGAGTTCCTACCAGAATGAGGATGCATTGAAGGTGGCGCGAGAGCTCGACGCCAAGGTGGAAGGACTGCTCAACCAAGTGGCCCAGTAGCGCGATGCATTTTTGGCACTACACCACACGATGACATTTATTGAGAACACGGGAGATCGATGAAGGAACGGGTGCTGGTGACGGGTGGCGCGGGATATATCGGCGGCGTGGTTGTGGCGCAATTGTTGCAGCGGGCTTATGACGTAGTGGTGCTGGATGATCTTTCGAATGGATGCCGGGCCGCGGTTCCGGGTGGCGCGCAGCTGGTGGTGGGAGATATTGGGGATCGAGCGGCGCTGGACCGATTGTTTCGCGAATATTCTTTCGATGCGGTGATGCATTTTGCGGCGTTCATCGAAGCGGGCGAATCGATGAAGTACCCGGCAAAATATTTCCAGAACAATACAGCGAACACGTTGACTTTGCTCGATGCGGTGACGACGCATAAAGTTCCGCGATTCGTATTTTCGTCTACGGCGGCTTTGTACGGGACGCCGGAGCGGACGCCCATTGAAGAGACCGACCCGCTGCGTCCGACCAATACGTATGGCGAAACGAAGTTGCTGGTCGAGCGGATGCTGGAGTGGTTCAACCGCATTCACCGGCTGCGCTATGCGTGTCTGCGCTATTTCAACGCGGCGGGGGCGGCGGGGGCACAGGGCGAGGATCATCATCCGGAATCGCATCTGATTCCGCTGACGCTGCAGGTGGCGTTGGGCCAGCGCAAAGAGCTTTCGATTTACGGCACGGACTATCCGACGGCGGACGGCACCTGCGTGCGGGACTACGTACACGTTTCGGATCTGGCCACCGCTCACGTGCTGGTGCTGCAGGCGTTGAAGGAAAAAGACCAGCTGATTTATAACCTGGGGAACGGCCAGGGATTCAGCGTGCGGGAAGTGATTGAAACGGCGCGGCGGGTGACCGGACACCCGATTCCGGCGCTGGAAGCGCCACGGAGGCCGGGAGATCCGGCGGTGCTGGTGGCCAGCGCGGAAAAAATCAAAAAGGAATTAGGTTGGCGGCCGGATTATTCGAGCCTGGATGCTATTGTGCGCAGTGCCTGGGACTGGCGACGCACGCATCCAGCAGGATATTCCAGTGAAACTCCCTAGAAGAACCGATCGTAACTCCCCCATTGTTTCGGCGTAATTACGTCATTTGCTTTCGCCGAGGTTCGCGGCGTAGGCGAGTAGGCGCGCGTCAGCGCCGCGAGCGGCGATGAGTTGCACGCCGGCGCCGGCGCCGGTGGGCAGGGTTACGACCGGCACGCCCGCGAGGCTCATTGGCACCGTGTATCGAAGCATCTTGCGGCGAGTATTGCTGTGGTCTGCGCCAGCGATCAGCTGGTGAACCGGGGCGCATGGGGCGATCAAGAAATCGTAATCGCGAAGAAGATCGTCCATTTGTTC
>CAVTTY010000026.1:0-88374 GCA_963737765.1 uncultured Acidobacteriota bacterium | reverse complement strand
TGCGTTCCCTACATGAGCGGGTCGCCGTGCTGGCGAGCCACGCGTGCAACTTGTTGCGCAAGTCGATGACGATGGTATGTTGCGATGGATCGCCCGATAAATCGTTCCGTTCGTCGGGGTCGGCCGCGAGGTCGAACAACTGCACGCGATTCACCTGCGGATACTCGATGAGCTTCCAGCGATCGGTGCGAATCATCCGCTGCGAGTCGCGGAAGTAGCCGACCGTGAACGGATGAATTGATTTCGCTTCGCCGCGCAGCACGTGCCAGAAACTTTTACCTTCGACGCTTGACGGCACGCTCACGCCGGCGGCTTCGCAAGTCGTCGGATAAAGGTCGCGAAGGTAAACCTTAGCGTCGCAGCGCGAGCTTTTCGCGATGCCCGGGCCACGCAGAATGAACGGCACGCCGATCGTGTGCTCGTACATGCTCTGCTTTACCGCGAACCGGTGACTTCCCACGGCCAATCCGTTGTCGCCGGCGCGCTGAACCCCTACGAACAATTCACAGCGCTGCAGCCGGTAGCGACGATTCAGCACGGAATCTATGTCTACGCAGGCCATTTCGAGATTCCGCTGGCCGCCGGATTGAGCCACGTGCAGAACGCGCAGAATTTTCTCGCGGCGAAAAATACCGACGCCGCGCGGGCCGAGGCCGAGAAGGGAATCGAGCTCGCGCCGGACTCCGTGATGGCCAATACCGCGATGGGCGACGTCCTCGCGGCGCAGAACCGCCGCGACGAAGCGCGCCCGTATTACGAAAGGGCCCTGAAGCTGGCGCAAACGGTCTACCCCGATTTCCAGGTCGGCTGGGTTTCGGGCCTTCAGGAAAAACTCGCCGCAAAATAAGAACGAATGGCAGCAGGCGAGGATCACACCATTTTGGCTCTAGCTCGCGCGGCGATTCTTCGGCACGATGACTCATCGTGGAAATTCGAATCCGTGAAGCGGGAATCGAGGATGTGCGGCACCTGGTGCATCACCGGCGGGCCATGTTTGAAGATATGGGGCAAGGCACCGCGGCGGAACTCGACCGCGCGGACGAAAGGGCCGGCGAATATTTCGTGGCGGCGCTGCGCGCCGGGACGTACAAAGGCTGGCTCGCCGAGGATGTGGACGATCCAGACGGGGCGGCGAAGGCCCGGGTCGTCGCTGGCGGCGGGCTGGTGATTGTGCCGTGGGCGGGTTATCCCGGCGAAAAACACGCCGCGCGGGTCTGGATCGTTAATATGTTTACCGAGCCGCACGCGCGCCGCCGCGGCTTGGCCAAAAAATTCGTCACGATCATGACCGAATGGTGCCGCGCTGAAGGCTTCGGCTCCGTGTCACTACACGCCAGCGACGCCGGCCGGCCAGTTTATGAATCTTTGGGATTCGCTTCGTCAAATGAAATGAAGCTGAGCCTGCGCTGAGTAGCGCACGTCCCTCGACACCGACGGTGACTCGTGGTATTATGCGGTTGACGACTCCCCGGTGTAAAAGCCGGTTTGGGCAATCTACATGATTGCCCTTTTTTTATGCCTGCGCCATCCCCCTCAGCCCCGAGAACAATTGTCTACATCGATGGTCTGAACTTCTATTACGGTGCCGTCAAAGCAAGCCCTGAATTGAAGTGGCTCAATCTCGAGCGCTTTTGCCGTCTGTTGCGCCCGCACGACGATATTCGTCAAATCCGCTATTTTAGCGCGCTCATTCAGGGGCTTACGAAAGGGCATCAAGAAGAGTATTTGAGGTGGCTTTCTACACTGTCGCTCGTCGAAGTAGTCCTCGGAAAATTTAAAATGAAAAGGGCCAAGTGCGGAGTTTCCGCATGCACTCACGCAAGCAGATGGTTTCAGACTCCCGAAGAAAAACGCACCGACGTGAATATCGCGGTCTCGATGGTTGACGATGCCTATCAAAACGTGTGCGATCAATTGATAATTTTTAGTGGGGATTCTGACCTCGTTCCAGCGGTGAATGTCATTCGGCTCCGCTTTCCGGAAAAGAAAGTCATCGTTTATGTCCCGTCGTCCGATCCGGTGCGGGGAGCTGCGGTTGAGTTGAGAACGTCGGCACACGTGAATCGAACTATTCCGAGACAGCTGCTCTCTAAGTCTCAGTTTGCAGATCAGATTCCAGACGGCGCCGGTGGATTTCTGAACCGGCCTCTCGCCTGGCGAAAGAAGTGAAGAAGCTGAATCCCACGAACTAGTAAGATTCGTCAAGCAAACCAGTTAACTTCCGGGAACTTTTTGGCGGGTGGCGGGGAACTATGTGTGCAGGCCGGGTTAAGTCCGGGGCCAACGCGCATCGTAGGAATCGCCAGCGGCGATTCCCCAGCGCGCGGCGCGAAAGGTTCCGGCTCGGGCCTGACAATTTTTCACCGCACTCCACAGGAGAAATTCCACCATGAAGAAGACAGCTCTATTACTCGCGTTGGCTTGCGCCATCCTCACCGCACCGGCCATATTCGCGCAGACGCCGGCGGCGGACGCGCCACCGGAAAACGGCGCGGCGCACGGCCAGCGCATGATCCAGCACCGCCTGGCCTACATGACCACCGTGCTTTCGCTGACCACCGCGCAGCAGACCCAGGTGAAAAGCGTGCTGACCGCGGCGGTGGCCAATGGTTCCACCACCCACGGCAGCATGAAGACCGCGCATGACAACCTGAAGACCGCGATTCATGCCAATGACCCAGCCGGCATGGAACAGGCCGCCAGCACCATCGGCAACTTGATGGCTCAGGAAGAATTGGCGCGGGCCAAGACCGAAGCGGCGATCTACCAGTTGCTCACTCCCGAACAGCAGACCAAGATGGCCGCGCTCGAAAGCGAAGAGCACCACGGCGGACCGGGACGCGGCCCCGGAGGCCCCGGACTGTAAATCGTCCGGGCCGCGAGGCCAAAGCCGTGCGAAACCGGGCCGTTCGAGTCAGCTCGCGGGGACAGTAATTGTTGGACCACGAGTTGACTTAATTAGGTGACGCGGCATCCAACAATATGCTCAAATTTTGGGCGCGGCGTTTCTGGCCGCGCCTGAATTTTTTGCCTATACTCGTTTCCGCGCCCAGCGTGGAATCCATCGCAAAAATTTTTCGGCCCGTTTACAATAAACCAATCGGTACTTCGGGGAGACTCATGCGTTCCAAACCAATCGCCATCGTTCTATCCGCGCTGGTGCTGTTTGCATTGTTTCTGATCGCCCAGCGCAGCATGGGCCAATCCAGCCAGGCGCGCCTGATCACCCAGGCCGTCAACGAATCGAAGATGATTACGCTGCAAGGCAATACGCATCCGTATGCGCGCGCGGAATTCGATCGGGGCGCCGCCCCGGCCAGCCTGGCCATGGACCGCATGATGCTGGTGCTGAAGCGCAGCCCGCTGCAGGAAAGCACGCTGGCCACGTTTCTGGCGGCGCAAGTCGATCCGACCTCGCCGAGTTATCATAAGTGGCTCACGCCGGACCAGTTCGGAGCGCGGTTCGGCGCTGCGGACGAAGACATCGCCCAGATTATTTCCTGGCTCGACTCGCACGGCTTTCAAGTGACTGGCGCGTCCCACGGCCGCGGCATCATCGAATTTTCCGGCAACGCCGGGCAGGTGCAGTCCGCGTTTCACACCGCGATCCATTCCTACAATGTAAATGGCCGGCAATATTGGGCGAATTCGTCGGATCCGCAGATTCCACAGGCGCTGGCGCCAGCGGTGACCGGTTTCGTTTCCCTGCACAATTTTCCGAAGCACATGGCCACTCATTCGCTGGGCCCGGTGCGCCGCAATATGGCCAACGCCAAAGCGACCGGCCTGAGCCCTTCGTTCACCTTCAATGGCGGCTGCGACCAAAACAACTGCTTCGCGCTGGGCCCTCAGGATTTCGCAACGATCTATAACTTGACGCCCTTGTATAACGCCGGAATCGACGGCACCGGCGAAGTGATCGCGGTGGTGGCCGACAGCAACATTAATCCCACGGACGTCGCCCAATTTCGCAGCGTCTTCGGGCTGCCGGCCAAGGCCCCGAATATCATCGTGAACGGCGTGGATCCGGGACAAAACACCGACGAAGTGGAAGCGGTGCTGGATACCGAATGGTCCGGCGCGGTGGCCAAAAACGCCACCATCGATTTGGTGGTTTCGGAAACGACCAATGCCAGCTTCGGCGGCGATCTCTCCGCGGAACTTATCATCGACAATAATCTGGCGCCGGTCATGAGCGAAAGCTTCGGCGAATGCGAGCTTTTCCTGGGCACGGCGAATAACGCCTTTTACAATTCGCTTTTCACCCAGGCGGTAGCGGAGGGGATTACGGTTTCGGTATCCACCGGCGATTCCGGTTCGGTAGCCTGCTTGCCTGATCCCAACAATCCTTTCGTGCCGAATAATTTCGGGCTGGGAGTGAGCGGCGTGGCGTCCACGCCGTTTACCACGGCCGTGGGTGGAACGGATTTCGATCAGGTCAACAACGCCCAGGCGTTCTGGAACACAACCAATACCGGCGGCACTCAGGGTTCGGCGAAAGGCTACATTCCGGAAACCAGCTGGAACGATTCCTGCACTAACGCCGCGTTGGGCTTGGCCGTCTTCGGATTCAGCACGGATGCGGAAACCAATTGCAACAACACCACGCTGACGCAGGACGGGCTCGTGCTACTCAGCGGCGGCAGCGGCGGCGTCAGCAACTGCACCACTCCGACGGGCAACGCGCAAACGACCAGCCAGTGCGCCGGCGGTTACGCCAAGCCCAGTTGGCAGGTCGGCGTCGGAGTCCCGAATGACACCCATCGCGACATTCCGGACGTTTCGTTGTTCGGAGCCACCGGCACGTTTACCGGCAGCTTTTATGTGATCTGCCAGATGGACGACCCGAATTTTCAAAACGGCTCAGCCTGCAACCTGAGCGCGAATTCCCAGGGTAATTTTGTGGATTTCAGCGGCGTCGGGGGCACTTCGGTTTCGACCCAGGTATTCGCGGGCATTCTGGCGCTGGTGAACCAGAAGACCAAAGGTCCGCTGGGCAATATCAACCCGAAGCTGTATGCGCTCTCGGCCAGCCAATCGGGCCAGTGTCCGACGGCCAGCCCGGCGCCCACCTGCGTGTTTCACGACGTCAGCAAAGGCACCATCGCGCAGCCCTGCGTCACCGGCAGCATCAACTGCGTGACCAACCTCAATACCGATACGGTCGGCATTTTGAGCGGGTTCAACGCCGGTACCGGGTACGATCTGGCTACCGGTTTGGGTTCGGTCAACGCCACCAATCTGGTGAACGCTTTCGCCGGCGTCACCGGAGTTTCGGGCTTCTCGGTGGGCCCCGGAAGTGGCACCTCCACG
The DNA here is from genome assembly GCA_963737765.1 of uncultured Acidobacteriota bacterium. GTDB lineage: Bacteria > Acidobacteriota > Terriglobia > Acidiferrales > UBA7541 > Palsa-295. Next base: position 83,061 of record CAVTTY010000026.1, on the reverse strand, counting down.
GTAGTCGCGGGCAGCACCTCCATGTATCCCGTGACCGTGACCAGCAATTTCGGATTTGCCGGCACCGTGAATTTTACCTGCTCCGGAATGCCGACCGGCGTAACCTGCAGCGCACCGGCCGCGACGGTGGCCGCCAATAGCACCGCCACTTCCACGATCACCTTCACCGCTTCGTCCAGCGCGAATGTGGCGCCGTTTGTTCCCGGCGCCGATGGGATTTCGAATCACGGCGCTCCGTCGTTGAATCCGTCATGGACCGGATTTTCGCGTCGCATGCTGCCGGCGCTGTTCGCTGTTACGATTATTTTCTGGGGTGGATTGTTTGTGCTCGGCCCCCGAAAACGAATGCAGCTCGGAACTGCCGCATTCGCGCTGGTGATCTTCGGCGCGATCTTCGTGGCCAGCTGCGGCGGTGGTGGTGGCAATACTCCTCCTCCGCCACCAACGAAAACTGCCAACGTACTGGTAACCGGCACCTCGGGGAACGCCACAGCGTCGACCATCGTCACGCTGACCGTGCAGTAAAGAGCCGCCAACAGCTAAAACCGCATTGTCATGATTCAATTCGAGACGGGTGGGCCGCGGACCCACCCGTTTTTTTTGCGTTCCGCGCGGAACGATAAAACTCCCACGATTCTGGTCGAAGCGATGAGATTTTCAAACGGACCCACCACCGGCAATTCGCTTCGATTGACGCGCGCGGAACAGGCGAGTAAGCTGCCTGCGGTACTTCCTCACCCAGTGATTCTTAAGTTCCGGCGGGACGCGCGGGTTCCGCAATGAGGCGCAGTCTGTCATGAGCCGGATGAAGCAACTCGCATTCCCAGGTTTTTTGGCGGTGGCCCGCTTGCGCGCGGTGATGCTGTGCGCCGCGGGCTGTTTGTTGCTGGCGGGTGCTTCGCCTGCGCAGGACGCACCGGCCCAGAATTCTTCGCCGCAGAATCCGCCCGCGCAAAACGGGAATTCACCCGCCGCCACGCCTGCTCCTGCGGCGCAGAAAAACGATCAGTCGTCGACCACCCCGCCGGACGATTACAGGCCGTCACTGCTCAAGAAAAATCCGCCGGCGGCGCCGCCCAAAAACACTCCTGCGCCCGACGCTCCGCCCGCGAATTCACCATCCGCTACCACGCCGCCAGGTCCTTCGTCGGCTACCACGCCGCCGGCCCCTGCGCCGGGCGCGAATGCGCCGTCGGCCGCAGCACCAAATAACGCTGCGGATGCGGCCAAGGCGAGCGGCACCACCTCGAGTTCTGCGCCCGCCGCCACACCAACCGCAGCGGATTTGTCGTCACCTTCGTCGCCTGCTTCCACTGTTACGCCCGCCGTCGCGCCCGCCGCCGCCAGTTGCCGAGCCGGTGGCCGAGATGACCACGCGCACCGCCCAGGTGCCGTTGGAATCGCACGTCAACCTGGTTCCGGTGCGGGTGATCGTGCACGATTCGCACGGCAACGCGGTGGGCGACTTGCGCGAAGCCGATTTCGAAATTCGCCAGGACGGAAAGCCGCAAGTCACCTCGCACTTCTCGGTGGAAACTCCAGCGTCGTTCGCTGCAAAAGTGGCGCACGGCACCGCCGCCGAAGGAAGTTTGCTGGCCGCCAGCGGGGCGCCGGCCACGCCGATGACTTTGCCCTCGCGTTTCGTGGCGTTGGTCATGGACGACGCGAACCTGAACCTGCAGGACCTGATGCGCATGAGACTCGCCGCGATTCGCTACATGAATACCGCCGTGAAGCCCAACGAGCGCATTGCGCTGTTCACCGTGTCCGGCCAGAATCAGGTGGACTTTACCGACGATCACGCGAAAATCGCGGAGCAGTTGAAGGTCCTCACTACCCACCACATTGGCGGATACGATCCTTCCACCCAACACGATTGCCTGGTCATCACCTACTATCAGGCGGATCAAATTCAGAATCATCAGGATCCCCAGGCGATTGCCGCGGCGCAGGCCGACGCGCTACAGTGCGCCATCAATCAAGGCGTGCCCCAGCAGGCCCAGCAATCAGTGGCCAATTCGATGTACGAGTCCGCCGTGATCCAGATGGTGCAGTCTGGACAGATCAACACCCAATTCACCGTGCGGCGGCTGGATGAAATCGTGCGCCGCATTTCGGCTATGCCCGGCCAGCGCAGCATGGTGCTGCTCTCTCCCGGATTTATCACTTCCACCTACGAATACGATGTGCTGCGCATTGTGGATCGTGCCGCTCGTGAGAATGTTTTTATCAATACGCTGGACGCCCGCGGCCTGTACACGGTCGACCCGCTGGGCGACATTTCCCAGCCCGTGGCGACCCGCGCCAACGCCCAAACCTCGGGATTATCGCTGCAATATCGCCTGACCGAGCAGAGCGCACAATCCGAAGTCCTGTCCGATCTGGCCGACAGCACGGGCGGATTTTATTTTCGCAATAACAACGATCTGGATGCCGGGCTGCGCCAGACGGCCGCCGAACCGGGTGTTTCGTATTTGCTTGCTTTCGTCCCGGCGGACCTGAAGAACGATGGAAAATTTCACACCGTCAACGTGAAGATGCTGACCAAGGAAAAATACACGGTGCAGGCCCGCCGCGGTTTTTTTGCGCCGAAGCACGGCAAGACTCCCGACGAGATGGCCAAGCAGGACATCGAAGACGCGGTTTTTTCGCAGGAAGAGCAGCAGGGCCTGCCGGTGCAGCTGAATCTGCAATATTTCAAAGTGGATGAGGCCAACGCGAAACTGGCCGTGCTGACCCACGTGGATCTCAATCAGGTGCGTTTCGAGCGCGCCGACGATCGCAACTCCGACAATTTGACCATCGTGGCCGCGCTGTTCGATCGCAACGGCAATTTCATCAAAGCCGACCAGAAAACTCTGGAGATGCATTTGAAAGACACCACGCTGGAAAAATTGCATCGCAGCGGGCTGACCGTCAAGAGCAATTTCGACGTGAAGCCCGGCGGGTACATGGTCCGGCTGGTGGTGCGCGATTCCCAGGATTCGCAAATCGCTTCGCGCAATGGCGTAGTGGATATTCCGTAGGCGTTTCCGTTCAGCAAGTAGCAGGGAATTGGATCTTGCAAGGAAGGTGGACCATGAAATTCCGGCGTATTGCGTACCTTTCCATTTTGGCGCTGCTGCTGTGCGCCGCGGCCACGCTCGGCTGGCACTCGCTGGCGGTGGTGCCAGTGGTGCATGCCCAGCAAAGTTCCTCCGCGGCTGCGCCCGCCGCGCCGCCGCCGCAGAGCCAGGAAGCACAGCAACCAGCGCCCGCCGCGCAGCCCGCTCCCGCGCCGGCGCAGCAGCAACAACCGGATTCTTCCGCGCCGCCGCAACAGCAGGCGCCACCAGCACCCGATAACACCCATGCGATCAAAGCGCAGACCAATGAAGTCCGCGTGGACGTGGTGGTCACCGACAAGAAAGGCAACTACCTTACCGATCTGACCCAGAAAGATTTCAAGGTGTACGAGGACAACAAGGAACAGCCGGTCAACACTTTCTCCTTTGGCGGCGATCCCGCAGCCCCGGTGAAAAACGTGCGGCACTATCTGGTTTTGTTTTTCGACACCACTTCCATGGAGGTCGAGCGATCAACCGCGGGCCCGCGACGCCGCCGCGAAATTCATCGAGGCCCACGCCGGACCGGATCAAGTGATGTCGGTGATGAATTTCGGGGGCAGCCTGCAAGTCGTGCAGAATTTCACCACCGACGCCGACCGTCTGAAGCAAGCCGTCACCGGTATTTCCAATGCGAACGTTACCAGCGCGGTGAATTCCTCCGCCGGCGCCGACTTGCAGCAATATCCCGGCATGGGCAATTTCGGAAACTCCGAAGCTCAGTTTGGCACCTACACCCTGCTGCTCTCGATTCGCAACCTGGCCAAGAATCTGGCCTCGATCCCGGGCCGAAAAAGCCTGATTCTTTTTACCGCCGGATTTCCGCTGGATGACGAAGTGTCCAGCGAGCTCACCGCCACCATCGACGCCTGCAACAAGGCTAACGTCGCGGTGTATCCGCTCGACGTGCGCGGGTTGATGGCTCCGGTGCCCAGTTTGGGCGGCCAGCTTTTTGAATACGCCGCGCCCGACGCCGCTGCGTCGGCCGCCAACGTTTCAGCGACGAGCGCGCCAGGCGCGAGTCCTTCGGCGGATTCCGGGCAGGGCCAATTCACCTACGCGACCTTTCATCCGCGCGGCTCATCCTCGTCCGCATCGCCGTACGCCGGCGCGCCATCGGGCGTTGACGGTGCGAACGCCGGCCTGCAACTCGCATCCTTACATACCAGCGCATCGTTTCTTCCGGTCGCGTTTCAACATGGTGGTGGCGGCGGTGGAGGAGGCGGTGGCCACGGCGGTGGAGGAGGTGGCGGCACCGGCGGCGGTACCGGCGGAGGGACCGGTGGCGGCACGGGTGGCAGAGGCGGGACCGGTGGCACCGGCGGCACCGGTGGCACGGGCGGCAAGGGTGGCACCGGAGGAACGGGCGGCAAGGGCGGCACCGGAGGCACCGGTGGAGGCGCTCCGCGTCCCGGGTGGTCTTCCACTTATCTGAGTCCGTTACAATCATCCCGCAACATCGTTCCGTCGTTTCCGGCAATCGCCAGCAGCAATCAGCAGGTTCTGTATGAACTGGCCAGCGGCACCGGCGGCTTTCCGATTCTCAACACCAACGATCTGCTTCCGGGGTTGGAGAAAATCTCGCGCGAGCAAAATCAATATTATTTGCTGGGTTACACGCCGGCAGAATCCAAGGAAGGCAGCTGCCACACGCTAAAAGTAAAAGTCGAACGCAGCGGCACCAACGTCCGGGCGCGCAGCGGTTTCTGCAATGTGCCGTCCACCAATCCGCTGCAAGGCAAGCCGGTCGAAAAAGATTTGGAAATGCGCGCGGCGGCGGCCGCGGCGCCAGCCAGCTCCTCCGCCTCCGCGGCCGGCCCAGGCGCCCACCGCCACGCCGGCGGCCGGTTCGATCCAGGCTCCGTATTTCTATACCGCGGCGAACGAAGCCCAGGTCCACGTGGCCATGGAAGTGCCGCCTTCGACCGTAAATTTCGAGAAGGTTAAGGGAAAATATCACGCGGACGTCAACGTACTGGGCATTGCCTACAAACCGGACGGCTCGGTGGCTTCGCGCTTCAGCGACGAACTCACTTTCGATTTGGAAAAATCGGAGTGGGAAGCCTTTATGAAGGAGCCGATGCACTACGAAAATCAATTCGCCATCGTGCCCGGAACCTACAAGCTGAGCGTGGCCCTGGGCGGCGGCGCGGACAAATTCGGAACCTATCAGACTCCGCTGGTGGTCGATCCCTACGACGGCAAAAAAATCAGCGTCAGCAGCATGTTCATCAGCAAGCAAGTCACGCCCACCACCGACGATGGCGGCATCATGGAAGCGGACCTGCTCGCGGGTCGCACGCCCTTTATCGTGCATCACGTGCAGCTCACCCCTTCCGGCGGCGACCATTTCAAGAAGACCGACAAGTTCGTGCTCTACGCCCAGGTGTACGCACCACAACTCATTCAGGCCAATCCGCCGAAAGTGCTGGTGTCTTTCGTGGTCCTGGACCCCAAAACCGGAAAGGGCATCACCGGCGCGACCAAACTCGATATGGCCAGCTTCATCCAGAAAGGCAGCCCGGTGATCCCGGTCGCCCTGAAGGTCCCGCTCGAGGGCATGCAGCCCGGCGATTACAAGCTGCAATTCCAGGCGAGCGTCGAAGGCGGTGGCTACTCGCAAATCCGCACCCTGCCCTTCGTGCTGGAAGAAAAATAGCGCAGGCACTTGGCGCAGCTAGGCCTGGGAAAGTATTGGGTTAGCGCGGGTAGCTCGCCCACGCTGGATTCGATGCGGCCAGAACCTTGGGAGTGCGGCGGCTTGCCGCCGCTTTGCGCCACGATGAGTGGCCAATCGAGTTCACGAGAACGGCTCGATCCCCGTCAAGACCTCCTAAGTATTTGGATCCGCCAGGCCACGACTCGCGATCTCGGAATCTTTGGGTGTTTGCGCCGCAGTATCGAAAGCGGCGGCAAGCCGCCGCACTCCCAAGGTTCTACTCCGAAAGATATTGCTCGGGGATCACCGCAAAGTCGTCCTGGACTCTTATGGCGTCGCAACCGAAACTCAGCACGGTCTTCCGAAACGCGGCCGTCGAGTTGCCAACAAACCAACTTGCCGAACACCAGTTGTAATTGGTCGCGACGCGGACTACGCCGTGTCGCACCGCGTTTTCGTGGACGTATCGCAGGCGCGGGAAATAGGAACGCTCGAACGTGATGCGAGACTCCCAATACTGAAACCATACTTTTCGTGCGCGGGTGTTATCTAACCGGTTGATTTCTCTCGCGCTGTTCGAATGCAAGCCGCGCACGAATGCCTTCATCTGCTTAGCCTCGTTGAGCGTCACAATCAGATGATAATGATTTGGGAAAATCGCCCAGGCTTGAAGCGAGAGCTCGCACGCCAGGGCGCTGGCAAATAGTCGGGCTTGTAAGAGGTCCAGTTTGGATTTGGAATTGAAGAGGGCTTCCTTGCGGTAAGTTCCGGCGGTGACCATGTAAGTCCCGCGAGCGTCGAGGCGATGAATGGGAGCATGCGGCCAGTCCGGCATGATATTCAGTTAAATATATGTCGCCAGCGATACTTTGCAATCTCTAAAAACCGGAAAGACAAGAACTTTGGGAGATGCGGCGGCTTGCCGCCGCTTTTGATACCGTCGCGCAGGCAGCCAAAATTACCGCGCGACGACACTCTTGCGATGAGTGCGGTTGAGGCGGCAACTCGGTCGGTGAATTGATCAATCCGCAAGGCGGCGGCAAGCCGCCGCACTCCCAAAGTACTCGTTTTGTTTACCACGGTAGCGGTGACGGTCTCGGACCCACGTTCCTGCCGAAAATAAATTGGCGCAGGCCCGAAATTTTGCGGGGCCTGCGCCAATTTTCCCTTGGGAGGAACTACCGTTAACTAGGATGCCTAAGCCCGCGCAGCTTTTGCCTTCGCGGTCCGCGCCGGCGCCGCTTCTTCGTCCTCTTCTCCGGAATCGCTGACCACTTGGATCTGGTCCGCGAGGTTGGAAAGTTTCACATCGGTATCCTTCTCTTCCTGCAGGGTCTTGCTCAACAGGTCGACGGCTTCGTTTTCGCCGAGCTGTTCGGCCATGGCCCGTACCGTGCCATACGCCGCGATTTCATAGTGCTCCACGCGCTGGGCCGCGCCGATCAACGCCGCGTCCTTCGCGTCGTCTTCGTAATCTTCTTCCGCCGCTTCGCCGCCTTCTTTGATTAAGCCTTCCATCCCCATGCATTTCTTGCCGGTCGGTTTTTCGCCGAGCGCCTGAAAGATCTTCTCCAGCCGCGCCACGTGGCCCTTGGTCTGTTCCAGATGCTCTTCGAAGCCGCTGCGTAGTTCTTCCGACGCGGCCGCCTTGGCCATCTTCGGCAAGGCTTTCACCAACTGCGTTTCCGCGCTGTAAATATCCTTGAGTTCATCGATATAAAGGTCTTTCAGTTCTGCTTGCTGCATGCTGCACCTCCGGGAGTTTTTCCTTCTGGTTCGACTCTACGGGCGAGGGAGCGCCGCAACCATCCGGCAAATCTGGTAATTCGCGAGCGCGGAGCGTGTAAGGCGTAACAGTAGGACAGGCTCTCAGCCTGTCTGCACCCCACTCTCAGTGGGGTGTGCCTTCAGCGCCGAAATATTCCGCCGATACCCACTCGACCAAGGCCACTCACCCATCGCCTTAGCCAACCCGGCCCGCACCGGATTCCTGGCGATGTATCCACGAATCCGCTGGAACTCTTCGGCACTCCTGCAAAACCGGTCAAACACTTCGTCTTGCCAGAAAGACTCTTCCGTGCGACCGAGCTGCAGATTCGCAAATCTTGCCGTAGTGCCCTTGACGCCCTGCGTGATCCGAGAAACATCCGTCTTGGGAGTGATCAGCAAATGCACATGATTTGGCATCACCACATATTCGTGCAGCACATCTGGAATAGCGGACCTTCCGCGCCTCGCTCGATGGTCCGGCAAACTTCCTCGGCGATCGCGTAATCGGCGAGCCAACGAGGACCGTGCGTCGCGGCGTCGAGGAGTTTGTCCATCTTGCCGAAACTGACTCCGTCGGAGACCTTTTGCTGGTAGGGGCGCTGATCGGGGCGGTCGAAAACAAATCCCGGGGAAGGCTGCCCCGGAGTCTCCAAGTGAGGAAAATCGTCGAGCCGGCTGGGAGAATGTGGGGAAGGTGACGGCGATAAATTTTGGTTAACACGGCGACGTACATAGCAAACGGCAACTGAGGTTGCAATTCGCAGAAATACGGGGTCGTCGGCAATTGCCTCTCAGTAACTTTCAACCGCAACGAGAGCACACCCCGCTAAGAGCGGGGTGCAGACAGGCTGAGAGCCTGTCCCACGGATGGAGAAATGACCGTTGAAGAGGGGGCGCACCTATTGCAGCTTGGCGTATTCGGCTTTGGCGGCGATGTAGATGGGGATGTCGGGGTCGGCGTCTTTCCACAGCGCGAAGAAATCCTGGATGCGGTAATGCGAGATGATTTGGCCTATCAACGAATCGGGGCTGATCGGCATTAGAGTGGGATGGGCTCTCAGCCCGTCTGCACCCCGCTCTCAGCGGGGTGTGCTTTTCGTTGCAGCTGAAATTTACTGTAGCAATTCTCACTCGCACAGCAGAGTCTTTCTGGCCAGACAAGATGTTTGACCGATTTTGCAGGAATATCGAAGAGGAAGGCACACCCCACTGAGAGTGGGGTGCAGACAGGCTGAGAGCCTATCCTACGGATGGCAGGGCGAACGAGGCGGTGAAATGAAAAACGCTGCCGCGCCCCACCGCGCTATCAACCCAGAGATGCCCTCCCATCATCTGCACCAGTTCCGCAGCGATGGTGAGACCTAGACCCGTTCCGCCGTACTTGCGGGTCAAGGAAGTGTCAGCCTGTGAAAATCTTTCGAAAATCATGCTTTGCTTATCGAGAGGAATTCCGATTCCGGTGTCTTTGACCGCAAAGTGAATCTGCGCGCCTGGCGCGGTGCCGGATTCGGGGGCAATGCTGATCGCAATTTCGCCCTGCTCGGTAAATTTAATCGCGTTTTCGACCAGGTTCAGGACCACCTGGCGCAGGCGTTCGGAATCGCCGCACACGTTTTCGGGAAGATCCGGGCTGATCCTCACGGTCCATTGCAGGGCCTTCCGAGCGGCTTTCACCGCGAGCAGGTCGAGGATGTTTTCGAAGGCCGGGCGCAGTTTGAATGGCGCGTTCTGCAGCGTGAGTTTGCCGGATTCGATCTGCGAAAAGCTGAGGATGTCGTCCACCACGGCCATCATGCAATCGCACGAGTGCTTAACAATTTCAAGATTCTCGCGCTGTTCCGCCGGCAGCTCCATGCCCAGGACCAGATCGGTCATGCCGATAATTCCATTCATCGGTGTGCGGATTTCATGACTGACGTTGGCCAGGAAATCACTTTTGGCGCGGCTGGCGGCTTCGGCGGCATCCCGGGCCGAAATCAGTTCCCGCTGCGCCTGGTTGCGCTCGGTGATGTCGACAAAAGTTACGACCGCGCCCACGGTTTTACCCTCGTGGATGACCGGATGGGACCAGTATTCGGCGGGGAAGCTGGTGCCGTCGGCGCGCCAGAGCACTTCGTCTTCGACGTGCGTATCCAGTCCCTGCCGAAAAGCCTGATAGATGCGGCACTCAGTGTTCGGATAGGGCGTGCCATCGGGCCGGGTATGATGAATCAATTCGTGCACGTTTTTTCCGATCAGGTCGGCCTCGTTTTTGTATTGGAGCAAGCGCACGCAGGATGGATTGCAGAAGTTGCAGCGGCCTTCGGTATCGATTCCGTAGATGGCTTCGACCGCAAATTGCAGTAGTAGCCGGATTTGCTCGTTACTGTGTTCGTTGCGTTTGCGTTCGATGACGCGTCCAATCTGGGTGCCGATCTGAGAGATGATGCGGAGCAACCCATCGTTTGGTTCGGTAATCGCTTCGGAGAAGAACTCCAGGACGGCCACAACTTCGCTGCCGCTCAAGACCGGGAAAGCGAAGCCGGACCGCAGCCCCACCTGCTTCGCGGCGGGCGCGCGAGGAAAGTTAACATCGTTGGCGAGATCTATAATCCAGGCGGGTTGCCCCGTAACGGCGACTCGGCCGGGGAGCCCGGTGCCCCGGGCGAAATTCGTACCCTCGGTGAGCTCACGGAAAACCTCGAATCGACGAGCATCGGCGATGTGCCAGATGTCGGTGGAAAGCATCCGACCATCGAGGGCGTCGTCGGAGAGCAAATATAAATGACCGACGGGCCAACGCGTGTAGGCCCCGACGCGGTCCAAGGTGGCCTGCATCAAGGCGTGCACGGAAGAGGCTTGATTCGCGGCCGTGGCGGTTTCTTCGAGCAACACCAGTTTCTTGCGCTCTTCATACAAGACGCGCAGCGAATCTTCGGCGATCTTCTCGGCCTCTTTGCGGGCCCGGCGTTCGCGTTCCAGGCGGCGCTCCAACCGGGCCAAGGCCGGATCGATCGTCGCCGAAGCTTCTTGCATCGCGGGGCTCCCCGTCAGCTGAACGAAATGCGGAATACGCACTCCGGATCGCCATGCAGCATGCACTTGGTTTGTTCGAAGCGAACCGATTCCTGATAGTAGGCGGATGCTCCTTCGATGAAACCGTGCGCCAGGGCGCACAGTTTGCGATGCGAACGGTAGACCATCAGTAGGGCTTCGTCCGATGAATTGTCAAAATCAAATACCGGCACGTCGGCGCCGGGATACAGTTTGCGAACTTCGGGATGAATGATGTCGTTCAGGGTCAGCAAGAATGGCCGGGTAGAAGAATGGTTCTGAAAAAATACCGGATACTGTTGGCCCAGGACGGACATGGCGCGGCGGCCAAACCAGCGCAAGACTTCTTCAGGACGTATGGTCAGCATCTGGGAGGCGGCGCCGACCAGCCGGTTCATTTCGTCGTCCGAATAGCTGCCCATGCAGGTGTAAGCGCCGTCGACGCCGGCGGACTCCAGCAGCGCATCCCAGGTGTCGGCGCCGTAGTCCTGGGTGACGACCTCTTCGAGAAGATTAAAAACGATTCCTTTCATGTGCGTCCTTGAGTGAGCTGGGTTGGGAGTGCGGGTGACGAGGTAAGGTCAGCCAATCGTTGGAGGGGCCGACTGTGCGGAGCTTTCGGTATTGGTTGTTCGCGGTTCACTTTGGCATCAATTCGTGCCCATTTCGGAACTAGATTCCTGAAACGGCGGTCGGCAGCCTCTGGCTCTTCGAAATGCCCTCTGCAATGTCACTCCCGTGATTTTTTACCCGATGAAACCGCTCGTGAAACAGCAATCCGTTGGCCATTGATCAGATCAGGTGGGATAGGCTCTTAGCCTGTCTGCACCCCGCTCTCAGCGGGGTGTGCTCGGCGGTGTCGCTCGTATCGCCACGAAGGGCGATGCCAGCTGGCTGGTCTCTGCTCCTACGTTCAGGCCGCGCGCGCCGCTTCCAAAATGCGCACCACGTCCTGCCAGTTATTGGCGCGCAATTTCGCCGGGCGGTTCACGTTGTGCGGCGCCGTGAACAATATTCCGGTGCCGCGGAAATGTTCGAAGTGACGCGGCCGGTCGTCGACCAGGAAATCCGCGTTCAGAATGCTTTTATCGCCGCAGAAAATGTAATGGCTCTGCGGGATGAACGGAAAATATTGCTTCAGCCATTGATATTTGGCGTCGAACGACGACGGCACGTCCATCGCCGCGCTGGCGATGAAAATCTCAAAGTCCTTGGACAGCTCCCGCAGCGCTTCCTGCGCGCCTTCCATCAATTCCAGGTCGCCGAAAAAACTGCGGTCGTGCGGCAATTCGTCCAGCTCGATCTTCAGTTCCGGCGTCAGGAATTCCGGCGCGAACATGACCGCCGATACCTTCGCGCGCGATCTGTTCCTTGGTCACGTTGCGTCCGGTGCGCTCGTTGTAGGCGCGCAACATTTTGCCGAACGCGTCGGCGATCACTTCGTCCATATCGACCGCGACGCGCAATTTGCGCGCGGTCACTCCCTCCGCGGCGGCCGGCGCCGCCGTCGGTGACGTAGCGTCAGCCTCCGAGCCGGCCACACGCGCGTCGCGTTCGACGTAGCGCGCCGAAACCGGTTCGGGCCGGGCTGCCACCGCGCTGAAATTCTCCGCGCGGTATTCCGGCGTGCCAGCGGCCGCTGTGCTTCGCGCTGCTATCGTCTTCGCCGCCTCCGCCGCGACCGCCGCCCGGCGATTCGGATGCGTGAATTTCATCCCGATCGCAATCACGATCAACGCCGCCGTCGCCCCGTTGGCCCAGATGATGGGCGGCACGTGGTTCACCAGACCGTAGGCCAGCCACAGCGTCACGCCCGACAAAAATATAAATAGCATCGGGAACGACAAATCCGCGCCGCCCTGTTTTTTGATTTTGACGATCTGCGGCACGAACGAGAAGGTGGTGCAAGCCGCCGCCAGGTACCCGAGCCATTCCACATGAAGCATGCTGAACCTCGACAGAAATCGTCCGCGAGCCGCCGCGAAATGAGTTCTTTCCTTAAGTGTACAACGCGCAACGCCGGAAATCGTGGAACCGGCGCGTACCTCACGCCCAATTCGAATGTACAGCCTGGGCCCGATGGCGTTTCTCAACGGTGGAACCCATAATTGGCTGGCAATATGGATGAGACGCGTAGCGCGCAGTCGCAGGCGAGGTATACACCTAAGGCTATGATATGCAAGGTGTTAGACAGAGACGAGGCTTGGAAACATCGCAACTTTCTGGCCCGGAACGGGTTAAATAGGCCAGAACCAGAATGCCACAATTAAGGGCGGGCGCGTACGCGCGCCGCGCCCAACTCCACGGAGGAACGAACGTGCCGGGCCATTACCGAACCCATCTTGCCGCAGTATTTTTATGCCGCGCCGGCCGTGCGGAAATTGTTTTGCCGCGTTTGCTGCGCCGTCGAATCCTGGCCTCTGCGCTCACCGCCGCGTCTTTTCTATTTTCATTTTTGCTGGCTGCGCCGCGCGCTTCCGCTGACGCCGGAATCGTGCTGAACGAATCGCTGGACACCAGCGTCGCGCGCATCACCGGCTCCGGCCACAGCGCCATTTATTTGTCGCGCATCTGCCCGGACAATTCGCCCGCAAAAATGCGCCTGTGCCGCCCCGGCGAACAGGGTTCGGTGCTGAGCAACTACACCACGCTGGGCGAGGATCAGCCCTACGAATGGAACCTCGTACCGCTGAGCGTTTATTTATACGGCGTGGAAGATCCGCGCAATCGTCCGCTGGTCAGCTCCCGGGAAATCAAAGCGGCGCTGGAAGAGCGCTACCGCCAGAATTATCTGTCCGCGATCTGCGACCGGAAAAGAATGCCTGACCAGCAACGGCGCCGAGTGGCGCGAGATGGTTGGCGCGACCCTCGAACGCAGCCTGTACCTGTTCATCGTCAAGACTTCGGTGGCGCAGGACGAAGCGCTGATCGCCGAATTCAATGCGCGTCCCAACGTAAATCATTTCAACGGCCTGATCCGTAATTGCGCGGATTTTTCACGCCGGGTGATGAATTTCTACTTTCCCGGCGCCGTCAGCCCGGACTACATCAACGATTTCTTGATCACCACTCCGAAAGCGGTGGCGCATTCGCTGACGCGCTACGCCTCGCGCCATCCCGAGCTCGATTTGCGCGTGCTCCATTTCGCCCAGGTGCCCGGCACCATCAAGCGCAGCTACGAATGCCGCAGCGGCACCGAAGAAATTTACCACTCCAAAAAATTCCTGATTCCCCTGGGCGTTTTCGCCTGGCAGGGAATTCCGGCCGCGTTTTCCACTTACGCGCTGACCGGCCGTTTTAATCCGGAGCACCAATTCGAAGCGCACGCCTCCATCGACGCGGTTGGCCCCGACGATACTACCGGCAGGAGCGACGACTCTTTCGACGACGTGACGCCCGATGAAGTTCAGGCCATGGCCGCGCGCACTACGACCATTTCCAGCCTCGGTATCACCGACGACACCAACGGCGCGTTTCCGCCGGCAGCTCCGTCAGCGGACACCACGCTACATTCCGAAGCGATCGTGCGCACCGGTTACACGGTCAGTGTGCAGGATCTGGCTGCCGAACAAAAAAGCGAGCGGCGCGAAATTATCGGAACCAAGGACCAGTGGGTCGAATATCAAAAGCAATTTCCGGCCATCGTCGATCAGGCCATTCGTGAGGAAATTATTCCGGATCGCGGCTATCTGAATCGAGTGTTCAAACGCCTGGGCCAGTCCGCTACGCTGCGCGTCGATCCCGACGGCGCCCTGTGGATGTCCCTGCCCGATCAGGAACCCGCCGAGAAAGTCGGCATCAGCGCCAGCAACATCTTCGCCGCGGGCTCGGACAGCATGTTCGCCTACCAGATTATTCTGGCGCGCATGGAATACGAACTAAAAAGCCCGAAACACAGCCGCGAAACCATGATCTCCTTCCAATACGATTGGAACTTGATGACCAACGCCCACGCCAAAAGCCGCGCCTTCGCCGCCGCGCAACGCCACAACGCCGCCCCGCTTTCCGCGGCGGCAGCGCCAACCCGCGTGGCTGGGCCGGCGACCCTGGGCTCTTCGGGCGTAACTCTCGCGGCAACTGAATAGATTAGTACTTCTCGAAAGAACGAAAACCGTCTAAAGTCGCGGCCATGTGCTGGCGTTCGCTCCTCATCTTTCTCGCAGTTGTTTTCTTAGCGGCTCCGGCCGCAGTCGCGCAGGTCGACCCTTGCGCTTACCGGTCCATCACCGTGTCCGCGCCATCGAGCGGCCAGCTCCGCAGCGCAACTCACACCCGCAGATTTTTCGGCGTCGATGAATCAAAGGGGGCTGACCATCGTCTCGGTCGTTCCGAACTCCGCCCCGGTTCGCGTGATCATTGCGCTGGATGCCAGCGGGAGCATGACCAGCCCGGTGCATTCGTGGGGCGAAAATCTTGACGTTGCCGAGGAATTCCTCAAGCGATTGCCCGCCAGCAGTCTGGCCGGGCTCGTTGTTTTCGCCGACCAGCCGGAAATTGTGGTCCGTCTGACACTCGATCGCGACGCGATCCATCAACAGTTGGAAGGAATTCGTGCGCGCCACAAGATTGCCGCGACTGCGCTGTGGGATAACCTCGCCTCGACGGCTGCCATGTTCGGGCCCGCACAACCCGGTGACGTCATCTACTTACTGTCGGACGGTGACGACGACGCCAGCCGAAGCACCCTCTATACCGTTCAGGGCGATTTATGGAGCAGGGGTATTCGTTTGTTTATGATATCGCTGGATCCCGAAAAGAAAGGAAATCCTCCCAAAATGAAGTACAGACAAGCGCTCGTCGAGCAGCTCGTCCGCGATAGCGGCGGCTCCTCGCTCCGCGTTCCGGAAAAGCCGACCAAAAAATCCTCGGACGAAGAACGCGAAGCCGTTACCAACCTGCTGGGATCTGCGCTGCTCTCAAGACAGTTCAAAGCTATTTCGGAATTCGATATTCTTCGCGTCGAACTGCCGCAGCCGATGCACGAATCAATGCGCTGGGATTTGACCGTGCCTCAGCGCGGACCCGCTGATCCTCCAATATTATTTCCCCGCGCGCTGCCAGCCTGTCCAGCCGCACCGAACTGATTTTGGTTGAGGTTTAGAGTTTAGCGGAGTTGGTTTTGGTTGCGGCGCTGCTGGCGCTTGCTGCGCTCTTGCGTGCGTCGTCGGCTTGCTGCTGGCAAACGGACTGCTCACCGCCGGGAATTTTTGAGCAGGAATCGAAGGCGGTGGCGGCGTCGGTGAAGCGATCGAGGCGATTGAGCGACGAGCCCAGCACGAAATAATCGGCCGGGTCGGGCTGCGCGTTTCCGCTGGTGGCTTTGGTCAATTCGGCAACGGCGCCAGCGAAATCATCGCGGCGGTAATCGACCAGGCCGAGGCCGCTGTGCGCCTGCGCTTCATACTGGATTTTCGCGGCGGCCAGCTCCTGGTCGGTCATGCCGGTCGGGCGGGCGTAGGCCGGAAGCAGCTCGAGGACGCGCTTTTCGTATTTCTCAGCCGTGGCCAACTGCTCGGGCGCGGCGCCGCTGGAATGCGGAATGACCCAGCCGGTGAAGACCATCACGGTGACGTCATCGGGATTGATGGCGAGGGCTTTGGCGGCGTACTTCTCCATCTTTGGAAAATCCTGCTGTTGGTAGGCGGCCATGCTCATCTGCGAATAAACCGCTTCGGTGAACGGGCCGTCGGGAAATTTGCGGACGAAGGCGTCGCCGGCTTGCAGGCGCTGCGCGGTGTCTTCCGGCTTCAGCTTGAAGAAAGCTTTGTAGGCGTTTTCTTCGCCCGGAACCAGTTTGGGGACGGCGGCAGAGCCGGAGGAGAGCGAGGGCTTCCCGCTGAGATCGGAGAACTGTTTTATGGGACAGAGATCTCCACCCTGGGCGAAGGCGGGTGGCGGCGCGGCGACAAATACGGATGCGGCGGAGATAAGGGCCAATGCTCCCAAAACGGATCGAAGGTTCATGGCGTAGCCTCCCGGTCGCGGAGTGGCGTGGAACCAGCTTACTCCCGTAGGATTCGTCCGGGGCAGGAAAGATACGGCGGATGCGGTTGAATTCCGCTGCGGCCAGTCTGGCGGTCGCGCCGGGGTGGGGTGGGCGGCGCGCCAGACGCAGTGAAGACGTTCGCTGCTGGCGCGCCGCTTCGACCCTGCTGCTTCCTGCTCACGGAGGCTCAGCGCCACGGCGCACGCCTCGGTTTCTCCCCTTCTGCTGCTGGGCTGCGTCGCGCTTGCGCCGCGGCCTTACTGCGGTTTCGGCAGTTGCAGAATCATGCCGCTGCCATTGCCAGTTTCGACCTGCGGCAGCTGCCCGTTCCATTTTTCGATGAGCATCTTGGAATTCTCGATGCGGCGCAGCTCGAGCAATTGTGGCGTCAGCGACGTCTGGCGGATGCGGTTCGCGTCCGCCTCGCCTTGCGCCAGCGTCACCATCGATTTTGCTTCGCCGTCCGCTTCCGCGATTTTCTTCGCGGCTTCCGCTTGGGTCGTGGCCAGTTCGTTGCGCGCGCGTTCGGCCTGCTGAATGGCTTGCGCTTTCGCCGTGATCGCCGCGGCGATCACATCCGGGACCCGCGGCGCGCCGATGAATCCGAATTGCTGCACGCTGACGCCTACCGGTGCGACTTTCTGCTCGATCATGGCCTGTACTTTGTTCAGGAAATCCGCTTTGCGCTCGCCGTAAATATCTTCCACGGTGAACGTCGAGGCGACTTCGTTCAGCGAATTGCGCACGATGTCCCGCAAAATCCCGTGCGTGAACATTTCCAGATCGCTGACCCGGTATTTCACGTAGAACTCCGGCGCCATGCGCGGATCGATGGCGTAGGAAAGGGAAACGTCCACGCGAATATCCATGCCTTCCTTGGAGTTGAAATCCATCTCCTCGTCGGCGGCGTGGCCTTCGCCCAGGTCCCGGGTCCATTTCACGGTTTGCACGTAGGTCGGAAACTCGATGATCTGGGTACGCAGCGGGCTATACACCACCCACCCGGTGCGCACCGGAATTTCCGACGCGCCACGCTGGCTGCCGGCCAGATTGATTTCCACTCCGACGTGCCCGGCTTCAATGCGGGTGACCCGCACGAAGAACGTCAGAAATAGAATCAACAAAGCCAACGCGCCGACGCCGTAGATAATCGGCTTGTAAAACTCGAAGTTCTTGCGCGGGACAAATTCCACATCGCGATCCCGGTCTCGGGGATTTTTATCGAAAATAGTCATTGGACCTGCTCTCTGCGGATAGGGGCCAGCCCGCGGACCGCGCCACGCGCGCACTCCTGCAGGGAGTGCTGCGCGCCGAAGTTCAAAAGTGTATTCGGATGGTTACGATACTAACATTCACTTGTTAGGAAGGGATAAGCAACCCGTAAGGAATTCGTAAGGGCGCGCAACCTCAATCCAATTCGCCACTGAGGCGCGCGCCCGTGATCCTGAGCAGCGCCGCAACGAAGGGCCTCAACTCTGCGTCCGCGCCCGCTAATTTTCGTCGAAGGGCTTTAGCGAGCCGGTGGCGCGGTCCACGCGCAACCGCAAAATATCCTCGGTTTGAAAATGGCCGACCGAAACGGCGGAGCCGTCGGGATCGACCGCGATGCTCCACGGCTTCGCCCCGGCGGCAAAGGGCGAGAAGGGAACTGCGCTCAGCGCTCCCGATTTCCAGTCGATCGCAAAAACGGAAACGGTTTCCGAAGTGTGATTCACCACGTACAGATATTTCGCGGCGGAATCGACGGCGAGCCACGCCGGACCATGCTCTGGCGCCACGGAAACTTCGCGATCGCCAGCGTCCGTCTCGTCTCCACGCGAAACCACAATCGAGTCGCGCATCGCGTTCGCGGCGAACGTCAGTTGCTGCCCGCTGCGCAGATTCGTCACCGTCAATACCCGCGAATCGCCTTGCGCGACGCTGGCTACCGCCGCGGCCGCCGTCACCGTGAGCAGCGTGTGGTTGCTATGGCTGTGGTAGCTGCCCTTGATATTCGCGGTTCCCGTGCCCACCGCGGTCGCCACGCCCATCTTGTCGATGGTGGCCACCGCGACATTATCGGAAGACCACCCGGTGTTGCTCGGGGATTCGTGGTCGGTGGTTCCGTCCAGGTAGGTGGCGCTCAACATGAATTGCTGGGTCGCGCCGGTCGCTATCGTCGGATTCGCGGGAGTGAGATCGACATGGTTGATCAGCAGATCGCTGACCGCCGAGCCGATGCAGCCGGCTAAACCAAGAATCGAAAGCAGCGGGAGTGCCTGCAGGGCGCGTTTCAAACTGATCATCGAATGGTCTCCGCAAAACGGCCGCGCCAAGAGCTCGAACCTGAATGCAGATCGACTCGGCATCCGTAACGCGCCAGTCACCGACCATTCAGTGCCACGAGTGTACCGCCAATAAATCACTCAAAGGTGCCGAACCAGGAATTTCGCAAGGAATGTTTCCAGCGGGAAGATGCCGCCAAGCCTCAACTATTCGTGTTTTTCGCCGATGCTGAAATCCACTACGACCGGCTGGCCGCCCTTCACCTCTACTTTTTTGGTCCAGGTGACGGGCGTGCTGTACAGCGGACGTTTCACTTCCACCTGCGCCCCCACGTCCAGCACTTTGGCCTCGGAGAGAATTTGCCAGCCTTCGTGCCAGGCTACGATTTCGTATTCACCCGGTGGCACGTCGGTCAGCCTGAAATCGCCATGCTCGTCGGTCACCGCATAGTACGGATGTTTGACCACCAGCAGGTTCGCGTTCATCCACACATGGCCGGCGTTGCATTTCAATTCCACCACGCCGTTGCGCGGCAAGGCCACCGGAATGAACTGGTTCTGAAACGGAAACGGAATATTGTTGGTGGCCGAGCCGAACATCTGCACCGTGTGCAGCACCGGATCGCTGCTCTTGATTTTCAGCGAGCCGCCCTGCGGTACCAGCAAAATGTGCGGGATGTAGCGGCAGGTGCGCTGGTCCAGCGTTTGCCGCGCCTCGGGTAAATCCATGGCCTTGCCGCGGGTCACGCCGCGCAGAAAAACCACGGTGTTGGCCACCCCGTTGCCGTCGGGATTAATTTCCAGCCGTTCCAGGTCCCGGGTCTTCTGCAGCTGCGGATCGCACACGTCCACATTCTTGGTGACCGGCAGCTTGGGAATTTTCGGCTCTGGTCCGGTCCACTTCACATTGCCGGTGATCGTGCCGCCATTTTCCACGGTGATCGGCGTGTAGTCCGCCTGGGCGGCGGCGCGCCCGGAAAAAATCAGCGCTGCAGCGGAGAGCAGCAAAGCGGCCAGCGGACGGCCAAAGATCTTATTGTTGCGCATATGTACCTCATGAAAACTTTACAGTTCTTAAAGCTGGTGGGCCCCACAGATGAAGATACGCCAGAGCGCGGAAAATGCGCGAAAGCCCACCGCGAATTGCCGTAAAAGTACACCGATGCAGGTGGGGCTCTCAGCGGCGACGATCTTAAGGAGCGGGGTTGGCGCAGATTCGCGGATCGCCTGCGAATGGCGTAACGGTCACCGAGCGGACTTTTATGAGGTGATGCCGGACGCCCTGCGGGTCCTGGTACAAGACTTCCGACGTTCCGGGATTGTTGTCGTAGGGCCCTTCACGCGGACTATGTACCGTGAGCACTCCGCAGCAGGCGATATAAGTGCACCGTCCGATATGAATGACCTTGGGGCGCTGCTCCGGTTGGAGATAGCGTTCTTCCGCGGTGACAGGGCGCACTCCGTCATTTCCATTTTTCGCTTGACACGGTGATAATGAATAAGTATCTTGCACGCCTCGTTGTATACAAATCGAATGTATATTTAGTTAGTAAACGACAAATCTCTCCTCGGCCATCGGTCCCGTAACGCCGACCCTTCGTGGCAAGGCGGCCGCGAATGGGTGGCGAGTACTCGATTTCGATCCCGCGCCAGAAGCCGCGTGGCAGGCCCCGGTGTGCGCCTCGGTCCCTGATTGGACAAGCCGATATTGAGGATGTGGCCCAGCCATGTCAAATTCCGTTTGTTTTCTCGCAGTGGTTCGCCACTTGCCTTGGTCGCCTAGACGAATCACGTTTCGCAGCATCCGGTTCCCGACTCTTGCGATTTTGTGGTGCCTCGCGGCCGCCGCTTTTCATCCGGGCTTGTTGGCCCAAAATATATGTGGCGCAACTCCGCCGGCTTACCCTTGCCTCGATCAGCCCACGGATGCAAAAATCACGGGAAGGCTAACTGCCGTTGGTGTAGCGCCCCCCGCAGGGTCTACTGTCAAACTCGAGATCGGCTCGACCAAAATCGGCGTGGATGTCCGGGTTCAGCCTGACGGCAGCTTCAGTTTTGATAATCCCGGTGGGCTAAAACGTCTACAACGAATTAAAGGTCACCCAAGTTCTTCCGGCCCCTACGGGCGGAGCGCCTCCGGCAAGCACCGGTCCCGTCCACATCAAATCGCCCGCAGCCGCTGCAAAGCTCTGCGCAAAAACCGAACAGGCCGTGTCTCAACCAACCGAATGCAGGGGACGTCTGACAAGCTCACCGGAAGTCTGACGACGGACACTGTGAGGCCCGCCTGCGGGCGCCGCGATCAGAAGTAAAGATTGACTCGACGAAACAATCGGGCCTTGCAACGACCATTCAGAGCGGTAACTTCACCGTAAAGGGTCTTCAGCCATTAAATATCTACAACAAAATTGAGGTGGTGCAGTCCGCCCCAGTGGTATCCAGCGGCAATCAACCCACGACCGGCGAAGTTGCGGTTATGGCGGCCAAATCGTTCAACCTCGGATTGAGTATTCCCGCAGCTTCAGCTTCGTTGGACTTCGGCCATCAGCCGATGGCGCTTGATAGTGCCGGCAAACAAGTCACGATTACGAATACAAGCGACAAGCCGATTGACTTGGATGACCCGTCGACAACGCTGACCTCGAACAATTACAGAATTACGGCAAACAGTTGCACGAACACTCTCCAACCGAAAGCTGCGTGCTCGTTTCAAGTGATCTATGCGCCGTTCAGCGCGTCTGGAACCCGGCACGGTAGAGAACGACTTCATCATTTTGGTTCCGAAGGGGAATCCCGGCGCGCGTGACGAATATAACTTAGTGCTCGGCGAATTGAATCAATATCGAAACGGAATCAGTTCGGCTCGTCAGCAGGTGCAGATTTTTCACCGCTATTCCGGGTCAAGCGATCCCAAAGTGACGAATGCCGTAACGGAGACGAATAAGCTGCTATCTCCGCCCAACCTAACGCCGGCGTCCGCCACAGCGCAGGATCGCGATGTGACGAAGGGGGGCTCGATCCGTAGTTCTACGAGACGGATTGCAGTGCCACGCTGCCGCGGGGTTCGGCTTGCTTCGGCCGCGGCGCGGAGTTTTTGCAGCAGGGTTTCGCGGGAGAAAGGTTTTTGCAGTTGTTCGGCGCCGGCGAAGAACGGTTCTTCCGATTCGTGTTCCAGGTAGCCGGACATGTACACAATTTTCAATGCCGGATGCGCGCGCTTCAAACGCTGGGCCAGTTCCGGGCCGCGCATGCGCGGCATCACCACGTCAGTGACCAGAATATCGATCGGCGCGGTGTGCTGTTCAGCCAGCTCCAGCGCGTCTAAGCCATCCTTGCCGCACGATCACCTGTGTAACCGCTCGAGCGAGAAATTCGCAGGCCAGTTCGCGCACGCGCTTCTTCGTCTTCGGCCAACAACACGGTGCCCATGCCGCGATCCGCCACCGACGGCGCGATCTTCCTTGCACGGCAGCGGCACGGTCTCGCTGCTCTGCGGCAGAAAAATTTTGAAGCGCGTGCCTTGGCCCGGCGCGCTGTCCACCCAGATGTAGCCGCCGCTCTGCTTCACGATGCCGTACACGGTGGCAAGCCCCAGGCCCGGTGCCCTTGCCCATTTCCTTGGTGGTGAAAAACGGCTCGAACATTTGGCCCGCGTCTTCGTCGTCCATGCCCACGCCGGTGTCGGTGACGGCCAGCATCACGTAATTTCCAGCGACGGTCGGCGCGTGGGCTCGCGCGTACTCTTCGTCGAGCACCACGTTCTGCGTTTTGATGGTGAGTTTTCCGCCGCTTGGCATCGCGTCGCGCGCGTTCACCGCCAGATTCATGATCACCTGTTCGATCTGCGAGGGGTCCGCCTTCACCCGCGCCAGCGATTCGCCGGCGATAAACTTGTAGTCGATTTCTTCGCCGATCAGCATCGGCAGCATTTTATTCAGGTCGGCGATCAGCAGGTTCAAATCCAGCACCCGCGGCTGCAGCACTTGCATGCGGCTGAAGGCCAGCAACTGCCGGGTCAGCGCCGTGGCGCGGTCCGCGGCCTTTTTCATCTGGGCGATGCTGTTCTGCACTGGGCTCATGGTGCCGAGTTTCAATTCCAGCAAATCGCCGTGGCCTTTGATCACCGTCAGCAGATTATTGAAATCGTGGGCGACGCCGCCGGCCAATCGCCCGACCGCTTCCATTTTCTGCGCTTGGCGCAGCTGGTCGCCCAACATTTGCTTTTGTTCTTCGTTCGTTTGCAGCGTGGAACGCAGCCGCGCGAACGCTTCCGTTACCTCGGAAACCTCGTCGCCGGTATCCGGCGCCAGCGGATATTCAAAATTTCCTTTTTCCAGGGCGTGCACGCCGGCGCAAAGCTGTTCCAGCGGCTTGGTGAACGTGCTCGAAATGAAAAATACCAGCATGCCGCCGACAAAAACCGCCAGACATCCCAGCAGCGTCAGGGTCTTGTTCAGGTGGGTGAGGAACGCCAGCGCGTCGTCGGCCGGTTTTAATACCGTAAGCGTCAAGGTCGGCGAACTTCCCGGCGTCAAATCCACCGAGCTCACCAGGTAGCGTTTGCCGTCGATGGCCATATCGCCAGAGGGATGCGCGCCGCGCAGTTGGTTGGTCACCATGCGCTCGTCCACCGCCGCCGAAAACGAACTGACTACCGGAACGTCGCCGTAGCGAAAAGCAATTTCGCACAGCGCGATGCGCCCCACTTCGCGCGCCACGCCCGCGTCAATCTCGCGTCCCACCACCACCGATCCCAGGTTCAGTTGCGACGATGATCCGATCTCAATCGGATGTGCCGCGACTTGATACAGATGGCCCTGCCCAAACCACCACGCGCCTCGCGCGCCGGTGCCGCGCGCCTGTTCCACCATCTGCGCGGCTGCGCTTATCGGAAAACCGGGGGTCTTGCTGTGTACCGCGACAATTTTGCCGGTCCAGTCCGCCAGTGCGAACAGCTCGGTGTCGCTGGAGCGCCACGCTTCTTCGGAAGCTTCCTGGATCGTGACCGGCGATTCATCCGCCATGATCGATTTAATGGAAGGCAGCGTGGCCAGAATTTCGGCGTCGCGGTTCAGTTCGATCTGGCGCTCGTTGCGCACATTTTGAAAGGTGCCGACCGAATTGCGAGTGTCCTGCTCCAGCGCCTTCTGCACCTGCTCTTGCGCGGCGTGGCCCACGATCAACAGCGTGGAAAAAGTCAGCCCGGCGATGATCAAAACCAGCGAGAGCAGGAATTTGGTGCGCAGGCGCATGTTCATGGAGAGGCGCTCGCGATTCGCCAGCCAGCGTAGCTGCGGTTGGAGCGCGCCTTCGATGCGGCGCACGTGTACCGGATTGAGTTTCCACCCCATCATCGGCGTCATGCCTAAGTAAAATTACCAACCCGCGCTGACCGGCGAAATGGGCCGTCAGTACCAGCTGTTCTAGGCTGCCCGGAGCATTCGCCTTTTGTTCGGGATAGCGTTGGTGATCGTGCGAGCGGGCTGCTCCCGCCCATGCGGCGAGCCCTACCGCAAATTTCGCGACGAGTTACAGCATTAGGTGTATGGCTGAAACTCTCGTCTTGCCCGATTATGGTTGCGCGGGAGAAACAAGAGGCAACCGGGAATCCTTATTACAAAA
The DNA here is from genome assembly GCA_963737765.1 of uncultured Acidobacteriota bacterium. Taxonomy (GTDB): domain Bacteria; phylum Acidobacteriota; class Terriglobia; order Acidiferrales; family UBA7541; genus Palsa-295. The sequence goes on along the minus strand of CAVTTY010000026.1, from coordinate 58,623 downwards.
TACTAAGGGCTGGGCCCAGTTGTTTGCTTCTTCTCCCGCACTTTTTTTGCCCACCCGGCCCGCCATTCAAGTTCTCACTTCAGGTTAGCAAAGGAGTCTCACCGCTATGCTCAAGCCATTCGCCGCCGCACTTGCGCTCGTTTGCGTTGTAGGCCTCAGCAGTTGCTCGTCCACGCCGAAATCGCCCGACGTCGCCGGCGCGATTCGCCAGGCGCTCGATCAATCCGGCTATAAAGACGTTTCAGTGACTCAGGATCGCGACAAAGGCGTTGTTACTCTGGGCGGCCACGTGACCGCCGACGCCGACAAATCCAACGCCGAAAATATCGCGAGGGGCCTGGCCGCCGCACAGGTCGTCTCCGACCAGATCAGCGTGTTGCCTCCAGGAAACGAAAGCGCCACCAAAGAAGTGAACAAAGACCTCGATGAGGGCATCGAAAAGAATCTCGCTGCGGTGTACATCCAGGATAATTTCAGGGACGACGTGAAATACGAGGTGAAGAACGGCGTAGTCACCCTCACCGGAACGGTCTCATCGCCAGGCCGCCGTGCCGTCGCGGAAAAAATCGCTACCGGCGTGCCCAATGTAGTTCAGGTGGTAAACGAGCTGGAAGTGAAAGGCCAGAAGGCCACGTCAACCGCGGTTCGTTAGCCGGCACCGGCCATCGAGCGAGCCTTTGGAGTGGTACGGCGGCTTGCCGCCGCTTGGCCTCGGCGCCAATAGCATTTCGGCCGAAGCCTCGGCCGGCAACCGCCTCGCCTCAATGATTTACCCGATGGTCGCGCCATAGACTTCGGTTGTACTTATAAATAGTATGGATGCGGTTAATTCAAAATTTCGGGCCCAAAATAACGCAGCGACGTATCGCAGTAAAAGGAGATTCAAGATGCGCAAATTCTTCACCACTGCCGCGCTGTTCCTGGCGGTCAGCCTGATTCCCGCAGCTCTCCCGACGCACGCCCAAACCCCGCCGCCCGCGCAAGACAACGGCACGACCATGGCCCCCAAGACGCCGCCGACCACCGTCACCGGCTGCATTGCGGCCGGCAAAAAAGACGGCACCTTCAAATTAACCGCCGATGACGGCACCGTCTACATGCTGCGCAGCCGCAACACCAATTTCGCCGAGCACGTCGGCCACACCGTCACCGTCACCGGCCACGTCATGACCGGCCAAATGAATAAGGGCGGCGCGGCTCCTGCGGGAGATTCCAGCGCCTCCGGTGACGCCAATCAGAACGCGCCAGCCGATGGCTCCGGTGCCGCCATGAAGCATGCCGGCATGAACCACCTGATGGTCCGCTCCATGACCATGGTCAGCGAAACCTGCAAAGCGAAGTAAGCAAAAGCACAAGTAAGCAGAACCAGAAATAAATTTCAGGGCGTACGGCAAAGAGGCGCGGGATAACTCCCGCGTCTCTTTTTTTTAGCAGCACGCAACTTCAGCAAATCGCAACGGCGGCTCAAGCCCGCCGAACAACGAATCAAAAAAGTCCCGCCGTCACCTTTACGGCGCGTCCCGCCGCGAGAACTTTTGGAGTGCGGCGGCTTGCCGCCGCTTTGCCGCGACACCAAGCCGTTCCCGGGCGAAGAATCGCTGGTCATCAAACCAGCGCCGTAGGCGCGACACGCATGGGGCGGGCAGCTCCGCAGGCTGTAACCTTATAGAGTGCTACGAATCAAAACAGTACGGGATCGGCGGTTCGATAATGGGCTGACGTTAATCGAGCGCGGACTGCCAGAGGGACACCATGAAATTATTGCCAGATGAGAAAGACCAGATGCCGCGGGCGATTGGCCGCCGCACCTTTTTGGTCGGTGTGGGCGCAGCCGCTATCGCCATGACCTACGCCTACGTGAATAAAAATCAACCGGTGCACGCCGCCGACGAAGTCGCCAACCTGCCCAAGTCCGTCAAGATCGCGGAGTTCACCGACGCCGGCCAGCGCAAGGACGTCGTCACGCTCGACACCTTGGTGAAAACCGAAGACCAGTGGCGCAAGCAGCTCTCGCCCGATTCGTTCGCGATCACGCGCCACGCCGGAACCGAGCGCCCCTACACCAACGAAAATCCCAACGACCACGCCGCGGGCGTGTTTCGCTGCATCTGCTGCGACACCGCGCTGTTCGACGCCAATACCAAATTTGAGTCGGGCACCGGCTGGCCCAGTTTCTGGCAGCCCATCGCCAAAGAAAATGTGCTGGAGACCAGCGACATCAGCTTCGGCATGGAACGCACCGCGGTCGCCTGCCGCCTCTGCGACGCACATCTGGGCCACGTCTTCGACGACGGCCCCCAACCCACCGGCCTGCGCTACTGCATGAATTCCGTGGCGATGCGCTTCGCCAAAGCCACGTAAACGCGAATTGGGATTTTGAATTGTCGGGTGGCCCGTCCTTTGCGCTTCTCCGCAAAGGGTGAGAGCCGCTAGGTATCGGCAACTCACCGCGACAAGACGCCGTCGGCCCCGAGAACCTTTGGAGTGCGGCGGCTCTGCCGCCGCCTTGCCTCGGCGCCTCAAAAATCCCCGGCCGCAGCCTCGCCGACCACCAAATCCGGAGGTTGAATGTAACTCTCACGGCCAGCTCTTCGTTATATCCTTTGGTCACAGCACTGCATAGATACCTTTTGCCGTGCGCGCGCCATGAAGTAATCTCCCAATCATAAATCTGTCCTTGGGAGGCTCAGGCACTATGCACTCAGCTCGCGCCACATTCACATTGTTCGCATTCCTTACCCTTACTTCCGCACTTTTCGCGCAGGACAATTGCATTCACCAGCGAACCATCACCGTCACCGGGACTGCCGAAATCAAAGTTCCCCCAGAGCAAGTGACCGTATCGCTGGCGGTCGAATCCCATGAAAAAGATTTGAACTTAGCCATGGCAAACAACGACAGAAGCATTCACAAGCTTCTCGCCGTAGCGGCTAAGGAGGGTGTTGAGCCCAAAAACATCCAGACCAGCGCCGTCAACGTAACGCTTGAATATTCGGATGACAAAACGCCGAAATTCATCGGCTATGAAGTTTTTCAGCAGGTGTCCATAACGCTTACCGATTTGTCGAAATACGAAGCTCTTCTGACTGGCGCGCTAAACGCCGGTGTGAACCGCGTTAGCGGGATCAACTTCGGCGTAGTCGACCCGCCCAAATATCGACAAGAAGCGCGCCTCAATGCCGTAAAAGCTGCGCAACAAAAAGCCAAGGCGATTGCGGCGGAACTCGGACAGACCGTCGGCAAGCCCTGGGAGGTGACCGAGGACCCGAACTATGGGAATGAAACGAATTCTCCGGTAACTCGCGAGATGTTCATGGCGGGCCTACCAAGAGTTGACGACGGGCCAACGATTGCTGGGGGTGAAGTAACCATCCGCGCGGCAGTTCGCGTCAGCTTTCAATTGGAATAGGCCGAACGCAGGTTTCCTGCTTCTTCAGCGGAAACCAAAAAATCAGCACTCGCACGATCATCCTCCGTTTCGTTCGAGCCCGGTCCGCCGCCTCACCGCAAGCTCGCTTCTTCGAACACCACCTTCACCAGATGCGCCGACGCATCATCAAACGCATCGCCCAAATCCTTATCGTCGCCGATAAACCGCGCGCGGAACGCCGTCAAATCCACGCTGCCTTTCACGTCGTCCAAAGTCTGAAACATCGCCGGACTGGTTTGGCCTAGCTTAACGTTCAACTGCTCCACCGCGCTCTGCAGATAATCGCGAATCAAAATAATTTGCGCCTGGTCGTGCATCACCGGCCCGTGGCCCGGAACAATCGTACCGGCCTCGAGTTGCGCCAGGTTCTGCAACGTCTGCACCCACTCGGTGGGATAGCCGTCATAAATGTAGGGAATCGGCGCCACTACCAGGTCGCCGGTGATCACGATTTTCTCCTTGGGCAGATACACGACCGCGTCGCCGCCGGTGTTCCCGCGCCCCAGGAATTTCACCTGTACTTCCCGATGGCCCAGGTCGATCGTGAAATCGTGATCGAAAGTCAGCGTCGCGCTTTGAAATGTCACCGCTTTCAGTTCGTCGGTTTGCGCCAGCACCCGCGCAATGGCCTTCTTCACTTGCGCGCGATCCTCATCGGTCAGCGCCGAACCGTCGGGCGCCTTCCCGCTATCGAGCATCTTCTGATAAGCGATCGCGGTTTGCTCTTCGCGCCTTGCCGAGCCTGGCCCGAACAGGTCCATCTCTTTTTTCGTTTCCACGTGAGCGATCACCGTCACCGCCGGAAAAGCGTCCATGTAAATCCGGTTGCCGAAATTGTGGTCGTTGTGAAAATGCGTGTTGAGCACGAAGCTGACTGGTTTATTGGTCCACTGCCGGATCTGCGCGATGTCCTCGCGCGCAGCCGATGGCAGGAAACAGGTGTCCACCACGAAAACCTGCCGGTCGCCGATGATCACCGTGGTGTTGCCGTTGGGTTCGTGCTGGATTTCATACACGCCCTCGGCCAGCTGGGTGACGGTGCGTTCGGCCCGCGCGTGCTGCGGCAGAGCCGCCGCCAGCACCACAAAAATCACCGGCAGCCACCTCCGCCACGACTTTCTTTTCACCGGCATTTTCGCCTCCTCGAACCAAACCACGCCTTCGCCGCAGCTAACGACGCTGCGCGAACATCCATTCCACTAGGGCGGGCTCGGTGTACGCCCATTCCCACACGTTGTGCCCGACTCCGGCATATTCGGTATATAGAGGATGAGCGCCGGCTTTGCGCAACGCGGCGATGCGTTCACGCGACGTCGCTGCTGGCACCGAATCGTCCGCCGCTCCCTGAAACGCCCAAACTGGCGTGTCCGCCGATAGCGTCACTTCGTCCGCGCTACTGCTGCCGCAGCAGGGAATGGCCGCCGCGAAAAACTTTTGCCGGAAGGCGGTGATGTTCCACACCCCCGCGCCGCCCATCGATTGCCCGGTGACATAGATTCGCCGGTCGTCGATCGGGAATTCGCGGCGCAGCGCATCGATTACCTGCAGCGCCATCTTGGAGCCGTCGCCCAACCCGGCGACGGGTTTCGCCGGCTGCTGCGAAAAATCGTAGCGCGCCCAGCCGCGATCGGTTTGCGGCGCCAGCACATAGCAGGGGAAACGCTTTTGGTTTTCCGGAAGCGCAAATACCCGCGTGCCAAAAATATTTCCCAGGCCCATTTGTTTTTCGTTGTCGTCGCCCAGCCCGCCACTGCCGTGCAGATAAATCACCAGCGGCAATTTGCCGCTGGCGCCGGCGTCCGGCTTGAACAGCCGGTAGGGCATGTCCCAGTCAGCCTTGAACGTCCGCGCCTCGAATTTCTCCGGGATGCCTGAGGATTTTTCCTTGAAGGCCTCGATCAGCGCCTCGCGCTGCGCCGACAGGGGCGCACCGGGCGCCAGCGCCGGTGTGGCGTCGTCTTTGGTTATGCTTGACGATGTTGCCGACGTTGCCGCCGAAACCGACGCCAGGAATTTCACCGGCCCTCGACGCATCGTGTTTAAAAATGCCAGTGCCGACGCCGAACTCAAGACGCAAACTGCTTCTCGTCGCGTGATCATCTGCGTTGATCCTTCAATCCGCGTAGTCGATTTCCAGATTCGAAAAATACGCATCGGTGGCCACGAAGGCCCATAACCCGACCTGCCCGCGCGAGTCGCCCAATTTCAAATCGTTGACGATCAGGCACGGCTGCTCCGCGCCGTTCACATAAAGTTTTGCCTTGGTGCCGGCCACTTCGATCTTCATTGTGGTCCAGGCTCCCGCTTCCAGGTCCGCGTACGATTCGTACGCGCCGGGCTGCTCCTGCCGCAAACGGTGCCACGGAAAATCCGGAAGCGATTCGTATTGCACCGAATGATTGCGCCGCAGTTGATCGTCCGCGCGCCCGTTGGCCGGCCGCAGATAAATATCTTCCGCTTTTGCTCCGTGCTCGTGCGCCCGAAATTGCACGCCGATGAATCCGCGCGCGGTCGAATCCATGGTCAGGATCGGATTGCCCGCCACCTCCACTTGGATTGTGCCATCGTGGAAATCCGAACCCGCCACCAGCGCGATCATCGAGCCGTTGTCGGCTCCGTGATTTTTCTCCGGCGACAGATGCAAAGCCCGCCGCCCGCGATACTCCACGATCCGCGCGTGGGCGTCGAACAGCTCCAGCCCATCGGTCGAATCCAAGCGATACGCGGACGTACGAATTTTCGTAGTCTGTCCGCTGGTTGCGATAACGGACAGCACGAACCCCCAACCGCAAATCATCCTAAGAAATCCGCGCATGAACCCACCCCGGAAATCCGTCTACCGCGCTTAGACGAGGGAGTAACGGTTTTGTTTCGTGAATTTGGCGTGAATTCCGGAATTCACTGCGATGGCAAAGTGTGGCAGGAGTCGTGCGGCACCGGAATCTTTCGCGTTACGTTTGATGCCGCCGCTACCTAGACCAAATATTTCCGCGGGACGATCGCCGTTTTCGCGGTGTGTTCTCCGGCGAGGATGCGCACTTCGTAGGAAGCGCTGCCACTCTGCGCGTCCAGCACCTTGACCTGCGTGCCGGTTTGCACCATTAAAACTTTGCCGTCGGCGAAGAGCAGCGACAATCCCAGATCGTCGTTCGCCGCTTCCAGCTTCTGTTGCTCCTTCAGCGTGGTTTCGTCGGTGGGCAGCGAAACGAATTTGCCGGCGCTGGAATCGCTGCGTAACGCGAAAACCTGGCCCACCAAATCCGTCGCGGCCTTGTCCGCAACTTGGGCCGCGCCTTTGGTCCCAGCTTTCGCCACCGGTTTTGCCGTTGCCGGCGCGGGCGGCGCCTCGGCGTTCGCACTTTCCGCCAACGCAGCCGCGAAACGATAGCCCCGCCGGCGCAGCGTTTCGATAAATCGCGGCTTTTCGGGGTCGTCGTTCAGGGCCAGCCGCAGCTTTTTGATCGCGGTGTTCAGGCTGTGCTCGAAATCCACGAAGGTGTCTTCGGACCACAGCCGCTCGCGCAGTTCTTCGCGCGTGACCACTTCTCCGGGACGCTCCAGCAGCATGGCCAGAATCTGCACCGGCTGCTCCTGGATTTTGATCTTCTTGCCGTTCTTGAAAAGTTCGCCCGCGCGCAGATCCAGCGCGTACGCGTCGAACTTCAAAATCGCCGAGGTGGAAGGTGGCTGCGCCATGTTCGTTTTCGATTCCAATATACACCACCGCTCCCGCCGTCTCCTCGATTCGCCCACTCCCAGGGCCGCTGGCGTTTTCCGCCGCACTCAGTTCTGCGCCCGCAAGTGCTGCGGTGTTCGCGACCTGGCAGTTCACCTGCGGTTCACCGTCAAGTCGCCTGCAGTGCATTGTCGCCAGCCGCGAATAGCGCGAAAGTGGGCGCAGTTCAAGCGCAACCCCAGACCGACCGGGCCGCCGAACGAATTTAGAAAAAGGAGAAATATCATGACCAAGCAAGTCCTCGCAGTAGCAGCATTGGCCGTAGTTGCCGCATTCGCACCCACCACCAGCCACGCGCAAACCACCACCAAAGCCGAAGTTCCATTCGCGTTCCAGGCCGGCGAAAAGACCATGGCGCCGGGCAAATATGAAATTCGCCGCATGCACATCGGCGCCGGAAACCAACAACTGATTCAGGAGGCCGGCACGAAGAACCGGTCGTACCTCAGCCCCAAGTTCGTGGAGCAGGACCTAACCGGCGGCGATGCCCGGCTGGTGTTCCATTGCTACAACCGCGATTGCTTCCTCGCCGAAGTGTGGAACGGAAACGGACTGGGTTGGACGCTCTTCGAATCAAACCGCGAGAAGGAACTGGCCCAGAACGGCGTGAATATCGAACTGGCGGTGGTGACCGTGCCGCTGACTCGCAAGGCGTAAGGACCCCTAGGTGAGCGATCACTCCTGGGTCTCGACTCGGAAGGAATTGCCGATACGAAGACGAACCTCAACCAGAGCGAAACGGGAGTCTGGACCAAGCTTCGGCCTCCCGTTTCAATCTGAACCTGAACCGGAATCAGCGAGGAATGAGGGTAATCATATGGCATCGACACTTTTGCTGAACGAATTGGGAAATCCGGAATTGGAGCAGCCCTTGCGCAACGCCATCGACGCATTCTTGCAGCAGCTTCCCGGCGACTGGCAGATCAGCATTATCGGCTCGCTCGAAAGTTCGGCGTGGGAGATGCGCGTCTCGGCCGCGGACGGCGACAATGCGCGAGCGAAAATCCTTCACGCCAAGGATGGCGGCCACCGCATCGAAAAAGTAGTCGACGAAGTCCGTCGCATGGCCGAAATGGTGGCGCAGAGCGGCGCTGGATCGAACACGGTTGCGAGCGCCGGCGCCAACGCCGCGAACGCGTAAGCCAGCGATGCTCGTCATCCTGAGCGTAGCGCGGACCAGGCAGGATGACGGCGCGGAATAATCCTCGACGCGGTTCGACGCAACCAGAACTTTTGGAGTGCGGTGGCTCTGCCACCGCCTTGCCTCCACGCGAAAAATCTCCCAGGCGAAGAATCGTCCGCCCAGAAGTATTTGCATCTGTAGCGGCCAGCTTTAGCTGGGCAGCCTTTTTTTCCCCGGCCGCCCTCCTCGGCCGCTCGTCACCCGCAACACATCCCGCTATAATGCGCGTCATGGCCGATTCGCCCGCGCAGCACATGACCTGCATGGAAGTTTGGGGCGGCAGCCAGCTCACCTCGAACGGCGTCGAGCTCAGCGGCCTGGATGTTTGGGTCTACAGCAAGCCCTACGGCGAAGCGCAGCGCGGCGGCGACGTCTACTACGTTTCAAGTTGCGCCACCGGGCGCATCAGCCGCGTGCTGCTCGCCGACGTTTCCGGCCACGGCACTTCGGTGGCGGCCACCGCCGCCGACCTGCGCGCGTTGATGCGCCGCTTCGTCAATCGGCTGGACCACAAAGAGTTCGTCCAGCTGCTCAACGACCAGTTCACCGAACTTTCCAGCCACGGCCGCTTCGCCACCGCGGTGGTCACCACTTTTTTTGCGCCGACCCGCCGCTTATCGCTGTGCAACGCCGGCCACCCGCGTCCGCTGCTGTATCGCGCCGCCGATCGCAAGTGGACTTTGCTGGGCCACGACGAAAAGCCCGGCGCGAAGGGCCTTAGCAATATTCCCTTTGGCATGTTCCAGGTCGCCGACTACGAGCAACTCGACGTGGAGCTCGATCCCGGCGATTGCGTCATCAACTACACCGATGCGCTGATCGAATCCTGCGACGCGGACGGCGAAATGCTGGGAGAAGCGGGCTTGCTGCGGGTGGTCAATCTGCTGGGCGACACCCCGGCGGACAAACTGATTCCCGCGCTGCTGCAAGAAATCGGCGAGCGCTTTCCGGAAAATCTTTCGGCGGATGACGTCACGCTGCTGGTGGTCCGCGCCAACGGCAACACCGTGAAATACAGCTTCGGCGAAAAGCTCGAGGCTGTCGGGCGCTTCTTCAAGACCCTGTTTCATTCCGGCTCGTCCCAAGCCGAACACGCCCCATTCCCCGACGCCAACCTGGCCAATCTCGGTGGCGCCATTATTCCCGCGCTCGGCCGCCGCTGGCGCGCCCCCCGCAAATCTCCCAAATAATCCGGAAGGCAACTTTCTCAGTTCGCCGGGAGCCATGGCGCAAACGTTTTTATCGTTCACCCTAAAGTTTTTGCGTCTGTAGCGGCCAGATTTAGCTGGGCAGCCGTTGCTGTTGCGTTGACCCATCGCGCCACCAACCACCCCGAAACACCCGCCGCGTGACGCCCTTGCCGCCCCACCCCACCGCGCGATAACCTGCGGTAGGAAACTCTTTGCCGGAACTATGAAGCGACATGTGCTCATCTACGGTCTGATCGGCGGAATCCTGATCGCGGTGCTCAAGTGGACCGAGTACCGCTACCTGGTGATCGACCATTCCATCGAGATTTACGGCGGGCTCACGGCGGCGATCTTTGCGGTACTGGGCATTTGGCTCGGGCTGAAACTGACCAAACCGCGGGAGTCCGTCGTGATCAAAGAAGTTCCGGTGTACCTGCCAGGACTTGGCGCCGCTGCTGGTGGTGAGCCGTTCGTCGTCGACCCCAAAAAACGCGAAAGCCTGGGCATTACGCCGCGCGAACTGGAAATATTGGAGCTGATCGCCCAGGGGCTGAGCAACCGGGAGATCGCCGCGAAACTTTTCGTCAGCGAAAATACGGTGAAGACCCATTCGAGCCGGGTTTTCGATAAATTGGGTGCCAAGCGGCGGACCCAGGCCGTGCAACTGGGCAAAGAATCGGGCCTGCTGCCTTAATTCCGCTAAATCACTCCCTCGAACGTATGATTTCTCCGGTATTCCGCTAAAATCACCCGAAAGAATGACGACAAGGACCCCGGCTGGTGCGCTAGAGTGCAGCCGAATCGTGAGAAACGAATTCAAAGGGGACCAAATGAAACGCACTTTTCGGATTTTGGGATTTCTGGCCATCGCCGCCTGCCTGGTCGGGCCGTTCGGCAAACTTTCTGCTCCCGCCGGCGCCTACGCGCAGGACAAAGCCGCGCCCGCGCCCGTGCCCGTACCCGTACCAGAGATGCAGCGGCTGGCGAAGTTCTACGTCGGCACCTGGGATTACACCGAAACGTACCCGAAGTCGTCCTTCGCGCCGAACGGCGGAAAGAATACCGGCGTGTACCTCAGCGAACTCGGTCCCGGGGGAAACTCGCTGATCAATAAATTTCATTCGCGCGGTCCGGTGGGCGATTTCGAAGGAATGTTGGTGATGACCTGGGATCCGAAAGAAAAAACCTACAAGTCCTACATTTTCGGAAATGATTATCCAGGCGCGCTGGTCGAAACCGGCCAGTGGGACGGCGATACGCTGGTGTATCGCGGCGAATTCTCGATGGGCGAGATGAAATTTGCGTTGCGCAACACGGCCAGGATGGCGGCGTCCGGCAAAATGGTGGCCGAAGAATATTCCAGCACGAATGGCGCGGCGGAAGCCTTGCTGGTGACGGTCGAGGCCACCAAACGGCCCTAACCAAAGCCGGACGAGCGGGACCAATCTGCTGCGCGGAGGGATTGAAATGAAAAAAACTGTGCTGGTTTTTGGGCTGATTTCCGGCGCGATTTCCGCGGGGATGATGCTGGTGACCATGCCGTTCACCCAGCACATCGGCTACGAGCGCGCGCTGGTGCTGGGTTACACCAACATCGTGCTGTCGTTTCTGCTGGTGTATTTCGGGATCCGGTCGTATCGCGACAACGTGGCGGGCGGGGAGATTGCGTTTGCCAAGGCGTTTGGCGTGGGGATTTTAATCACTTTGATTTCGTGCGCGATTTATGTAGTCAGCTGGGAAATTGTTTATTTTGGCTTCAAGCATGTGTCGATGGACCACTATTACGCGCACATGATCGATAAGGTGCGGGCGTCAGGCGCGAGCGACGCAGTGATTGCGGCGAAGGTGCAGGAGATCAACCATACCCGCCGAATGTACGAAAATCCGCTGATCAATTCGCTGATGACGTTCATCGAACCGTTCCCGGTCGGCCTGGTGATTACGCTGCTCTCCGCGGCCATTCTCCGCAAGAAGAGGCCGGAGCAGCAAGCCGTTCAATCGCCGCTGCCGGCGTCGTAGCTCCGCCGCGTTCCGTCGCGATCGTCCCACGTAGAACCTTTGGAGTGCGGTGGCTCTGCCACCGCCTTGCCTCCGCGCCACGAATCTCCCAGGCGAAGCCTCGTCCGCCACGAAGCATTTGCGTCTGTAGCGGCCAGCTTTAGCTGGGCCGCAGTTGCCGTCGTGTCTGCCGTTGCCGTCATCCTGAGGAGCGCAGCGACGAAGGATCTCATCCATGATTCCACGTCAACATCACCACGACGAACCCGCGCTGACTTGTCGGTTACCTCCGGCGCAACAACGCCGCTGCACTTCGTCTCCCCGCCTCAGAGGTTGCTATCCTATAACCGACCCGCGAGCCTCTCGAGCCCGCGTTGCGCCGTACCCATGAAATCACCCCACAAATTTCCCGCGCTGGGCATCGTGTCCGCTGTCACCGCGCTCGCCATCATGCTGTCACTCCACGCTCCGTGGGTGGTGGCTCAAGAGCCGCCGCAGAAAACAAATGCCGCGCCGGAGAAGAAATCCGCGCCGCCGCTCGACGATCACCAGCTTTCCTCCGCGCTCTGTTCCATCGTGTATCAAGTCGATCGCGATCCCGGACCGCGCGGTTATCATTATCTTTTCTACGGCAACGGGTTTTTCATCAATAGCGATGGCTATCTGATTACCGCCGCGCACGTGCTCAGCCAGTTGCACGGCGGCCAGCCCTATCTGCTGCTGCGCGTACGATCCACCGCGCCGCGTTTTGTGGCGGCCCAGGTGGTGGCCATCGATAGCGACCATGACGTGGCCATTCTGCGCGCCACGCCCAATCCGTTCGCCGGAAACTTCTCCGTTTCATTTTTGAATATCGATCACGCCGAACCCGCGACCGGCGAAAGAGTTCTGGCCGCGGCGCTGCGTCCGTTCAAGCCGCGCGATTCCTACACGCTGGAGCCGGCGCTGGAAGAGCGTTCGGCGGGTGAAGTTCTGAATTTCCAATTCTCTAAACTCGATCAGAGCGGAGCGGTCGATACCGAAATATTTTTATTCGCGCATAAAATTCTGCCGGGGCAGAGCGGCGCGCCCGTGCTTTCGCTGGATTCGCACGAAGTGGTGGGATTTGTGGAAGGGCAGTGGCTGCGCGCGAAAGTGAACGGCCAATCGCCGGCGCCGAAAGAGCCGGCGTCCGGGCAACCCACAAACGGCCCGCCGCTGCCGCCGGCTGCCGCCGCGAATATTACCGCCGCGCCCGGCGCGGTGATTCCGATGCACTACGCGATCGCGCTGCTGCAGGCCAATCATGTTCGCTGGCATACGGCCGACGAACCTGCGCCGGACAATTCCAGCCCAGCCGCAACCGGCGAAAAAAACGAAACGAACGAGGCGTCGCTGCCGGTACCTTATTCTCTGGTGCCCGCTCCCTATCCTCCGCAATCGCTGGCCGGCGGGGAAGTTCTGCTCGATGCGCTGGTCGCACGCACCGGAACCATTTCTGACCTTCGCGTGGTGAGCGGCCAGGAACCGTTTCTCGCCGCAGCGTTGGGCGCGGTGCACAGTTGGACTTTTATTCCCGCACATTCCGCGGGCCAGGCGGCCGAAGCCCGCGTGGCGATCATTTTCCAGTTTCCGAACCCGTACATTCCGCCGCGCACCGCGACGACGCATCATTATCAGAATGCCAGCGCGGAAGAATCATCGTCGGCGGCGAAAACGCCTGGGCCGCGAAACGACGAGGCGCGCGCCGCGCGAGCGACCGAAACGGTATCGCCGCAGTATCCGGCCGGCGCGAATTCCGCGGGCGGCAGCGTTATTTTGCGCGAATCCGTCGAGGCGTCCGGCCGCGTCGCGTCCGTCGATACGGTGCTCGACGATCGGCCGCTGACCGCGTCCGTCGAGGCCGCGGCGCAGAAATGGATTTTCGCGCCCGCGCGAAAATCCGGCGCGGCGATCGATTCCACCGCCATCATCGCCGTAACATTTCGCGAACCTCTCGTCGTCAGCGCGCCGAGTCCTTAGTCGTCTTTCATCCACGAAGCTCGTAGCTTCAAGGAAAATCGCCGTGGTGGCATCCTGCGCAGCCTCCAAGTATTCGCTGCTCGCCAAGGTGCTGGCGGGGGCGGTATCATTTCGGCGCTGGTTGCACTTCATCTGGAGGAAAAAATCATGCTGCCCATCGAATGCAGGTTGAATCGCCGCGCCATCCTGAAAGGCGGAGTTGGTTTTGTCGCCGGGCTTTCGGCGTTGGCCACGCTTTCTGCGATTTCCGCACCGGCCGCTGCGGCGGCGGAAAATGCCTGGATCATTGGGCCGCAGCCGGGCTACACGCCGGAGGTGGGGACGCTGACTTCGATGCTGGCGTTCACGCGCGACCAGGTGGTGCACAACGTGCAGGGTTTGTCGCAGGCCGATCTGGATTTCCTGCTCGACGCTAAAGCCAACACCATCGGCGCGCTGCTGCTGCATCTGGCCGCCACCGAGACTTTCTACGCGGCCACCACTTTTGGCGGCGCCAAATGGGACGCGATTCCCGCCGACATCAAGAAAAAATGGGAAGTGCCCATGAATCTGGGTGAGCCCGCGCGAGTCGCCATCAAAGGGCATCCTCTCGATTACTATCTCGACGCTCTTCACCAATCCCGCGAGCACACCCTGGCCGAGTTTAAAAAAGTGGACGACAAGTGGCTGATCACGGTCGAGACCGACGGCGATTTCAAGGCCAACAACTACGCCAAGTGGTTTCACGTGGCCGAGCACGAATCGAACCACGATGGCCAGATCAAATTCCTCAAAAGCCGCGTCCCCGGCGCGAAACCCGCGTCTGAATAAGCCCACGTTTCGCGGGGCAATGCTTCACCTAACCGGCACGTCTTCCTGAGAGCACCTCCGCGCGCGAAGGATCTCAACCAGCGAACGCGTTCCAATGTCGGCGCTGGGCGACGCGTTACGGGATGAGATTCTTCGCTACGCTCAGAATGACGGCCCAAGATCCGCATCGCCCACGATAAATCGTGCGCCGTTTTGATGCGTCCGCAATCCAAGTCTTTAGTGCCCCAGCCACACGGAGGAGGGAATCCGGATGGAGTCGCACCGCGACACAATGAGTCTCGGGTGTTTTGGGAGCCTGCTCTTGTTCTTCTTAAAAATTATGGTTCTGGTTTTTCTGCTGCTCGCTTCGCCGCAATCATTCGCGCAGCGCAAGGAGCCTGGCATGCTGCAACAAAACACCGTGTATCGTACCGTGCAGGTGGATGGTCTTTCGATTTTGTATCGCGAAGCGGGACCCCAGGATGCGCCGCCGATTCTGCTGCTGCACGGGCTGCCGTCGTCATCGCGGATGTTCGAGCCGCTCTTCGCGCGGCTGTCGGATAAATTTCACATGATTGCGCCGGATTATCCTGGGTTCGGCCACAGTGACGCGCCGGATCCGAAGCAGTTCGCCTACACCTTCGACCACATCGCCACGATCATGGAGCACTTCACCGAAAAAATCGGCCTGACGCATTACACCGTGTACATGCAGGATTACGGCGGCCCGGTGGGATTCCGCATGATTCTGGCGCATCCCGAACGCGTCGACGCGCTGATCGTGCAGGACGCGGTGGCGCATGACACCGGCTTGGGCGCGAACTGGAAAACCCGCCGGGCATTCTGGGCCGACCGCGCGACGAACGAAGCCGCACTGCGCAAAAACCTGTTGTCGCTCGAAACCACGCGCTCGCGCCACGTCGGCGACGATCCGAACCTCGAGCGCCACGATCCGGATTTGTGGTACGACGAATTCGCGTTTCTCAACCGGCCCGGCGAAATCGATATTCAAAGCGATCTTTTTTACGACTACCGCACGAATGTGACGGCGTATCCCTCCTGGCAAGCCTGGATGCAGAAAAATCAGCCGCGGCTGCTGGTCCTCTGGGGCAAATATGAATCGTCCTTCGACCCGTCCGAGCCGGAATCCTACCGCCGCGACGTGCCTAAGGCTGAAGTGCACATCGTCGACGGCCCGCATTTTGCCATCGACACCGCCGCGAATGAAATCGCCACGCTGGTGGCGAATTTCATGAGCACGCTGACTACGCGCAGCGCATCGGCATCGCCCTAGCAAATGCGGACAATTCTCACTAGCCAGGAATAAGTCCTGCTTTTCCTCGATTCGCCGGCCATTGCTGATTTAAGCACGTGTCGCTGCGGATATGGTCGTGGTAGAGTCCGGCCATGATCATCGCTCGCGCCTGACGCGATCGTAGATCAAATCGGAAACAATTAAAAAATCGCAATGGCGGTCGAGACCCAAAGGCCGAACCCCAGCACTGCAGCGAGGAAGATCGAAAAGGGGACGCGGCCGCGGCCAAACGCCGAACCGAATATGGCGAACAAGATGAGCACCCCGGCGACGCTCGACTGCCAGTCGCGGGAGTGCAGCCCGTAGCGGCCATGAAAAATATTAAGCTGGATGATGCGGGCGCAAAACAGCACAAAGTTCGCCGAAGCGCACAGCAGCCCCAGATACACCAGCACCCGCCGCCATTGGGCGATTTCAAAATCTTCCGGCGTACGCAACCAGAGGTACCACGCCACGCCCAACGCCACCGGCGGAGCCGCCAGCAAAAACGAAAAGATCAGGAACGAATATAAATCCATGGCGCGAGTCTACCGCGGATCTCCGGCCACCGCCGTTCGGGTGTCGTCGACGGTAACGGCAACTGGCCCGGCTGAAACCGGCCGCTTCGGATGCGAGGACTCGGAGCAAAGATTTTGGGGCCTCGGCGCGACTGACGGGCAGCGAAATTCAGCGCGGCGCTATTTGGTGCTCAGCAGGTACAAATCGGTGTGGGAGCTGGGTTGGGCGAACACGACGGTGCTGAGGTCGTGGGAAAAATCGTAGGCGTTGCCGCCGGCCGAGAGGGGGAAGGTGAAGGGAATCTTCAGGCCGACCTGGACCGGGCCGGTGATTTTTCCGTTGGACCACGGCTGGCGGAAAACGGTTGCGTCGTGCTGGCCGGGAACCATATAGAGGATGGATTTCTGGTCGGGCGCGAAGGCCGGGTTGAAAGTGGCTACGCCGGGGGAAAGCATGGTGCATTGCTTATCGACGGTCGAATACTGGTGAATGCCGGTGCGTTCACCGGCCCAGACGGGGCTAATCAGATATTTTTGGTCGTCGGAAACGTCCAAAACCTGGCCGCAATCGGAGACAACTTTCTCCACCTTCGAGCCGTCGGGATTCATTTTCCAAAGCACCGGAATGGATGAGCCGGGTTCGAAGCCGGTGAGGTACAAAGTCTTCTGATCACGGCTGAGAAAAATAGTGAAGATCGTTCCAAAGGTCCAGGGAATCGAGCGCAGGCCGCTGCCATCGGCGTTAACCTCGTACATCTTGTCGGGTTTGCCGGTTTCGGAATCGACGAAGTAGAAACGCGAGCCGTCGGGAGCCCAGCTGGTCGTGGCCAGGCTTTCGCCGGTGGCAATTTTTACTTTGCCGCTGCCGTCGAGGTTCGCAACCCACAGTTCGCTGCGATCGCGCGCCGGATTGATGACGTAAGCGACCTTCTTCACATCCGGCGAGATGGAAGGCTGGGTGGCATTTTCCGTGGCGATCTCGACGGACTGTTTGGTTTTGGCGTTGTAGGTGGACAAAATTCCGGCGGATTTGCCGTTGACGAAATAAATTCCTTTTCCGTTGGGATCGAGCATCGGCCAATAATCCGGACCGATTCCGAAACTGACCTGGGTGTAGCTTTTGTCGTTCAGGTTGTAACGCCAGATGTTGGTGAGGCCGTTGATGGTGCGGCTAAATAGTACGGTCTTACCGTTTTCCTCCCACACGACTTCCTCAATGTGGGCGGCGATTTGGCCCAAATCCTCGGCGGTGCGGGTGGTGAGATCGACTCGGTAGGCCTGGGCTCTGGGAATCAAAGCCACCGGATCGGAGGCGAGCGCCAGCAAATGATTGCCGTCGGCGTAGGTCAGCAGGCCGCGCAGGTGGAGCTTCGACGCGTCCAGGGAAAAGACCTGCTGCTCATTGAGCGAGGATTTGTCGCCGCGGAAAATTCCGTTGCTGTATCCCTTGAGATAAAAAACCGAATTGCCATCGGTGGAGGGGATCATGCCGAACCCGGCGGCGATGCGGGTGGGCGTGCCGCCGAGCGTGGGAATGGCCCAGCCTTCATCGCTGCCAACGGTTCGGCTGTAATAAATCTGGGTGCCGTCGGCCGAAAAACTGCTGACCGATTTGTCGCCGGCGTCGGTGGTCAGTTGCAGCGGTTCGCCGCCGGAAGTGAGCATGACGAAAACCTGCGCGACGCCGGCGACTTGCGAGGCGAAGGCGACGGTGTGGCCGTCCGGCGAAAGGCGCGGGTGGCGGATGGGTTTGTCCCAGTGGCTGATCTGGGCGATTTTCGCGGGGCCAGCGGGCGTGCGCGAGGTGGACCAGAAATGATAGGCGACGAAGGTGGCTCCCGCGAGCACGACGAACGCGGCCGCGGCGGCGAACCAGGTTTTACTTTGCACTGGTGCGGACGTTGGTACGGCGCCGGAGCCGGACGCGGATGCGGAGGAAATTTGCGCGGCGTGGTTCGCGGCCGAGGAGCCGGCCGAATTCATGGCGCCGGTGGAAATGGACGCGCTGGAGCTGCCCGGGGCTGATGCGCCCGCGCCGGACGTGCTAAGCGGACCAGAATTTTGAAGCTGCTGTTGCGTCGAAGCGGAGATGCGGCTCGAATCGGTGTCGCGGCGGAGGCGTTTCAAATCCGCGCGCATTTCGGAGGCGGACTGGTAGCGCAGGTCACGATCCTTTTCCAGCGCCTTATTGATGATGTCTTCGAGTTTCGCGGGCAGGTCGGGATTCAGCCGCACCGGCGCCACCGGCGCGCGATTCAGAATCGCGTCGGTGATGACGCCGGAAGTTTCGCCGCGAAAGGGAACCGCGCCGGTGGACATTTCGTAGAGCACCACGCCGAAGGAAAACAAATCGGTGCGCGCGTCGAGTTCCTTGCCGCGCACTTGTTCCGGCGACATGTACGCCACCGTGCCGACCGCGACCCCGGGACTGGTGAGATCTTCGGGACGCACGCCGGAGGCGAATTGGCCCTGCGTGGCGTCGCCGGTCATGCTGTGGACCGAGGCCAGGCGAGTTTGCTTGGCCAGCCCGAAGTCCAGAATTTTGGCGTGCATGCGATCGGTGACAAAAATATTCGCCGGCTTGATGTCGCGATGCACGATGCCTTTGCCGTGCGCGGCGTCGAGCGCGTCGGCAATTTCGATGCTGAGGTCGAGGAGCATTTCGAGTTCGAGCGGGCGTCCGCCGATGGAATGTTTCAGAGTTTTGCCGTCGAGGCATTCCATCGCGAGGTAGGTGTGGCCGCCGTCTTCGCCGATGTCGTAAATGGTGCAGATGTTGGGATGGTTCAGCGCGGAAGCGGCCTTCGCTTCGCGGCGAAACCGTTCCAGGGCCTGCGGGTCGCGCGCCAGATCTTCGGGCAGAAATTTCAAGGCCACGAAACGATCGAGGCGAGTGTCCTGCGCTTTGTACACGACGCCCATGCCACCGCCGCCCAGTTTTTCGAGCACGCGGTAATGCGAGATGGTGCGGCCAACCAAGTCGCCTAAGGGCTGGGAATCGTCCATGCGCGAGGAATGTTAGACGGTAGGGCGCCGGGAAGTCAACGCGGCGGAAATTCGCAAGTTCCAAATTTCAAGTAGCCGGAGCTTACCGACATGATTCGCGCTGACGCGGAAAACGGAGTTGATTCACGCCGCGATTTTGGATCAAAGGTAGAGCTGTTTGGGCCACTGGGCGACGGGGAGTTTGCGGCGAATGGACATGCGCGTCGCTTCGGTCCAAATGGGAATCCAGAGGCACGAGGCGATTAGCCAGGAATATTTCAGGGAGTCGGCGCCGAACGCCAGAGTGAATATGGCGACCAGGGTCGCCCATTTTATGGCGCGGTAGGCGCGGGCACGCCACGGCGTGTACACCGGCAGAAACGGCGCCGCAAAGAAAATGAACAGGGCCACGCTGGCCAGAAACGGCAGGCGCGCGGCGGCGGTGGCGCCGCGAGAAATCATGACGAAGGTGACGATGAGCGGGATGGCCGGGACGGCCGGCAGCAGATGTTTCAGCCACGGGCGCGCGCAGATCGCGCGCGATTCCCAGTTTCCTTCGCGCAGCATTTTGGCTTCGGCGGAGGTGAGCAGCACTTTGCGATACTGGCAGTGCGCGGTTTTCGGATCGCCCAGCGCGCCCAAAGCCATGCGGTCGGCGTCCGGAGCGCCGGCACCGCCGGCAATTGCCGCTTCGCGCGCGGATTCGAAGTGCTCCTGAATTTCGGCGCGCACCTGCCCGGCCGACGCCAAGGATAAATCGCGAGTCGCCCGCGCGATCCAGCGATCCAACGGAGTTTCGAATGGCGGGGTCATAGGTTAAGCCTCCTCCAGAATCAGGGTGACAGCGCGGGAAAGTTGGCGCCATTCGCTGCGATCTTTGGTCAGGACCGCTTTTCCGGATTTCGTAATCCGATAGTATCGGCGGGTGCGGCCTTGCTCCACGCCTTCGTAGGATGCGACCAGCCCTTCGTTTTCCAGCTTGTGCAGCGCCGGGTACAGCGTGCCTTCCTTGAAATCAAGCACGCCTTTGGAGCGGGCCTTGATGCGCTGGGCAATGCGGTAGCCGTGGCTGGGCTGGTCGATCAGCGCCTGCAAAATTAAAGTGGGAAGGGTGCCCTTGAAATTCATTGCATACCTCGTATTCCGATGCATAGGATAGGCCAGACCCCGGCCGCTCGTCAAGCGGAAAATCTCAGCGTCGGGATCGGTTTGCTGAGGTCGGCCGCGCCGCACCGTGTCGCGCGCTGGTCCACCCAAATTAAATCCAGACGTAATGTTCCGGCCGGAGTTCACGGTTTTGCTCTTTCGGGTGGCCCATCCTTGCGTCTTCCGCAAGGGTGGAGTCAGTTGGCTTGCTTATTTCCTTTCAGATTCAGACTCAGACGCCAGTTGACGGGAAGCGATCCAATAGCTAGCAGCCAACGCGAGGGCATCGACTCTCCGTGACCTCAAGCCTTTCTCTGTGTCCTCCGTGGTAATCTTCCACGTTTTTCGCTTCCCTTGTTGCTCTGACTCAGTGCGCCGGCGCGTGCGTCACCCGCGTCGCGTTTCCTTGCCGATAGCGTTCAACTCCGCGATCACTTTCGCCGGCAGCTTCAACTCCGCCGCTTTCAGGTTTTCGCGCAGATGTTCCACCGACGACGTTCCCGGAATCAGCAAAATATTCGGCGACCGATGCAGTAGCCAGGCCAGCGCGACCTGCATGGGTGTGCTGTTAATCTCGGCGGCTGCGGCGTCCAGCTCTTTCGCTTGCAGCGGAGTGAAGCCGCCGAGCGGGAAGAAGGGGACGTAGGCCACGCCGTGCTTGGCCAATTCGTCGATGAAGGCGTCGTCGCTGCGCTGGGCCACGTTGTACAGATTCTGCACGCAGACAATTTCGGTGAGCTTTCGGCCTTCGGCAAATTGGGTCGGCGTTACGTTGCTCAGGCCGATGTGCCGAATCAGGCCTTTATTTTTCAATTCCACCAGCGCCGACAAACGTTCCGCAATCGATCCCTCCGCGGGGCCCATGGGCGGGCCGACGCGCAGGTTGACCACGTCGATCACGTCGAGGCCGAGGTTGCGCAGATTGTCGTGCACCGCATCGATAATTTCCTGCTTGGAGTGCGCGGGGAGCCAGGACTTGTCGGGGCCGCGGCGCGCGCCGACTTTGGTGACGATGACCAGATTCTTGGGATACGGATGCAGCGCCTGTTTGATCAGGCGGTTGCTGACGTGCGGCCCGTAAAAATCCGAGGTGTCGATGTGATTCACGCCGGAGGCGACGGCTTCGCGCAGCAGCGCGATCGCCGCGTTTTCATCTTTGGGCGGTCCCCACACTTCCGGGCCGGTTAGTTTCATCGCGCCGTAGCCCATGCGGTTCACGGTCAGCGCCGTGTTTGCTAATTTAAAAGTTCCGCCCAATTTCGTCGGTGTCGTCATGCAATTCTCCTTTTGCCGTTCTATGATTTTGTGATAATGGCCCGATGTATGATTAGATGAAGAAAGCTTCAGGTTAGGAGTTCGCATTTGCGCGCACACGCCCAACCGCTCTGGGAGCCCCGTAAATCGCCCGTTCAAGCGCGTTCCGCCGCCAGCGTGGACGCCATTATCGAAGCCACTATTCAGGTTTTGTTGAAGGTTGGCAAGGAGCGGCTGACCACCACCCGTGTCGCCGAACGCGCCGGCGTTTCGGTGGGAACTTTGTATCAATATTTCCCAAATAAGAGCGCGCTGCTACGCGCGGTGCTCAAACGTCACTTCGATCACGTCCTCGAAGCCGTCGAGCACGCCTGCCGCGAGCAGCACGGCAATACCGTCGAACAAATGGCGACCGCGCTGATCACCGCGTTCCTCCATGCGAAAATGCGCGAGCCGCAAACCAGCGTAGCCCTT
The DNA here is from genome assembly GCA_963737765.1 of uncultured Acidobacteriota bacterium. Taxonomy (GTDB): domain Bacteria; phylum Acidobacteriota; class Terriglobia; order Acidiferrales; family UBA7541; genus Palsa-295. Next base: position 36,625 of record CAVTTY010000026.1, on the reverse strand, counting down.
TACTCGGTGAGCGCCGACGTGGACGGCGCGAAAATCGTGAAACAAATGGCGCTACGGATGAACCAGGCCATCGTGACCATGCTGTCGTCCGCGCGCCAGCCCCTGACCAAAGATCCGCAACTCGTCGCGAACATGTTGCAGGGCGCCATGTCCGGACTTAGCCGTCAACTCCTCGAATCCGGCGACCCCGAAAAGCATTTCCCCGCGCTGCGCGACGAACTGATCTGCCTGGCCACCGCCTACCTGCGAACCGGAGTCGCGTTTGATTCCGGGCGGCGGAGCGATCGACGAGCGATCGCTGGTCGGCGCGGGAAAACCGGCCGCGCCTCGGTCGGGATGACCACGAAGGGCTAGAACAAAAGACCCACCGGCGGCAGACGATGCGAGGTGTCAACGTACCTGTGGTGACGCCGGCGAAATTATTTTTTGGGCGCCGGCGTCAACGCGGTCCACGGCACGTTAGGCACCACGTGCGCCGTGCCGTCGATCAGCCGGATATTTGCGGTCTGCATCAGGGTGTTGACGAAAACCACTTCGAAAATGCCCGGCTGCCCGGCAGTGGTCACATGTTCTTTTTCCTTGGGAGGTACAACTTTCGGTGTGCTAGACATGGCTTGCCTCCTTCATCGCTCGCCTCGTTCTGCGCGTGCGCGCTGCCACGAAATGCCAGGGCCGAAAAAACGTCGCCGAAAGGACCAGCAGGCGTCGGGGTGGGGCCGAACCAGCCCACTGTATATGAGCAAGCCCTGAATCTTCAAGCGAATCGAGAAAGCGCGGGCGCCGCTGCGAGGCCAGACGCTCCCGCTGGCCCAAAACGCGGCGTGCGATTAATATGTGTGCCACGTCCCCTTGGCAGCAGGGACTTGATTCGCTTCGTCGCCCAGTGTTACAGAAGGACCAACAATCTATCGGATGGTAGAACATCGCCTCCGGAATCGCGGCCGAACCCCACCTCCGGCCGCGCATCATTTCCTCAAGGAGAATTTCGATGAGCACCGCACCCGTTCCCGCGCTGGATATGAATAAATTGAACGCCTTCGTTGGCCAATTTGTCGGAGACCTGGGCGCGGCGGTGCACGCCGGCATGGTCGTGATCGGCGAAAAGCTTGGTTTGTACAAAGCGCTCGCCACGGGTCCGATGACGCCCGCCGAACTGGCCGCGAAAACGCGCACCGACGAACGCTATTTGCGCGAGTGGCTGGCCTCGCAAGCCGCCGGCGGTTACGTGACCTACGACGAGCCCACCAAAAAATTCAGCCTGAGCGCCGAACAAGCTTTCGCGCTGGCCAATGAAGACAGCCCTGCCTATATTCCCGGCGCGTTCGAACTGGCGCTGGGCTCTCTGGCCGCCGTGCCGCGCATCACCGAAGCATTCCGCAGCGGTGCCGGCATGGGCTGGCACGAACACAACGAAGGTGTATTTCACGGCTGCGAAAGTTTTTTCCGCCCCGGTTACGCGGCGAATTTGGTGAGCTCCTGGATTCCGTCATTGGAAGGCGTGCAAGCGAAACTCGAAGCGGGCGCGAAGGTGGCGGATGTGGGCTGCGGCAAAGGCGCGTCTACTTTGCTGATGACCAAGGCGTTTCCGAAATCCAACTTCATCGGTTTCGATTACCACGACAAATCGATTGAGGGCGCGCGGGAATCCGCGAAAAGGCAAGGGCTTGCGGATCGCGTGCAATTTGAAGTCGCGCCGGCCAGCGGGGTATCCCGGCAAGGATTACGATTTCGTCGCGGTGTTTGATTGCCTGCACGACATGGGCGATCCGGTCGGCGCGGCGAAACACGTGCGCCAGTCGTTGCGGGCTGACGGCACTTGGATGATCGTCGAGCCCTTTGCCAACGATCGAAATGAAGGACAACCTGAATCCGGTGGGCCGCGTGTACTACTCGTTCTCCACGCTGCTGTGCACGCCGTGTTCGCGCTCGCAGGAAGTCGCGTTGTGCCTGGGCGCGCAAGCGGGCGAAGCGCGCATTCGCGACGTGGTCACCGCCGCCGGATTCACGCGTTTCCGCCGCGCCACCGAAACGCCGTTCAACATCGTCTACGAAGCGCGCCCCTAACCTCGGCGGCGGAAATTTCACGCAGCGGCGTCGCCCGCACCACGCCTTCGCCTCGGTCCACGTTGTCATCGACAGAGCGGCGCGGCAAATCTTGCCGCGCCGTCATCCGGAGCGCTGCGAAGGATCTCATCCAGTACCGGGCTAGCCAATTCATCGGTCGCGCAAAAGTTTTTGCGTCTGTAGCGGCCAGCTTCAGCTGGGCCAGTGCCGTTGCCGTCGCCTGCCCTTCGCGATCGCCCCGCCGAGAACCTTTGGAGTGCGGTGGCTCTGCCACCGCCTTGCCTCCGCGCCAAAAATCTCCCAGGCGAAGCCTCGTCCGCCGAAAAGCATCCGCGTCCGTAGCGGCCAGCTTCAGCTGAGCCCGCACCGTTGCCTGCCCTTCGCGATCGCCCCGCCGAGAACCTTTGGAGTGCGGTGGCTCTGCCACCGCCTTGCCTCCGCGCCAAAAATCTCCCAGGCGAAGCCTCGTCCGCCAAAATGCATCCGCGTCCGTAGCGGCCAGCTTCAGCTGGGCAGCCTTCGAAGTTGCCTTTTGCCAATTCAGCCGCGACGTTTTTTTCGCGTCGACCGTCCGGCCTTGCGCTTCCTGTGCTTCTTACGCACGTCGCCTTCGATGCCCAGGCGCGGGTCGCGCTTCCGCGCCGCCGCGACCACTTCCGCCGCCACCGACTCAAACTCCGGATGCAATTGCGAAATGTAGAGCCACTTGCCCAGCACCGGGTGCGGCTCCAGCGCGCGGAATTCCGCCCTCAATGACGCGTGATGCTCGCGCGAAGTACAGGCCATCATCCCGTTCCACGGTTCGCCGCGATCCACCACCGCCAGACACAACCGCCCATCCAGATACGCCGCCTCGAACGAAAAAAACCGTTTACGCAGATACCGCGGGTCATCCTCCAGCGGCTCAAACAGCCACAGCAGAGAATTGGCCTTTTTCTTTTTGCGAATCATTTCCATAGCAAGTCACCCGGCTTCGCGTATGGCCTCATTGCCACTCACCAAAAAAATCTTTTCACACCTTCGCTCGCGTGGCAAAAGTATTTGCGTCTGTAGCGGCCAGCTGAAGCTGGGCCGCTATTGCGGCCCATTGTGGACCACACCCGCCCGAATAAATTAAACTCTGGAGTCGCAGATGTGAAACGAGAGGAGCTCAACGTGGAATACGTCGTCGTCGGCATTCTGAAAGGCTATCGCGAAGCAGAAGAAGCTACGCAAGATTTGGAACTCGCCGGGATCACCGGCGGGCAAGTGCAACTGATCACCGACACCGCCGACGACGCGCGCACCATCGACACGCCCGGCGAAAAATCGACAGAGCCGCTGAAGGCGCATCACAATTGGTTCGCGAGTCTTTTCGGTCAAGGCGGCGCGACCGAGCCGGTAGTCCGCGCGGATTCCGGCAGCCAGCCTAATTACATCGGCGACGAGGAATTTTACGCGACGCACGTGAAGCAGGGCGGCGCGATCCTCATCATCCGCACGCCCGCCGAAGCACCCGCGAATCGCGCGGCGGAAATTCTGCACAACCATGGCGCGCGAACGCCGGGAAAAAAAGACGGCCCGATCGTTCGCCGCATCGATAACCGCCCCAAACCCTAAATGGATTTTCAAATCCGCGAACGAAGCCGCTTACTCCGGGCCAATTATTTCGGGTCCGGCACGATGTTTGTCGCCGGCCAATGCATCGGCTGCGCATTCACATTCGGCGCGACGGAAACGGCGCCATCCACTGGCGTTACATCCACATTGAATCCATCGATCTCGACCAGCGGGGCGTCGCCCTGCAGATCCTTTGTGGCGGCTTCGATCGTTACCGTCGCGGATTCTCCGCCGACCAGCGAAATATAATTGTCCGAATAGAAAACCGGCAGGACGCGCTTGCCGGATTTTTTCTGATGCAACTGCAAATGCGTCATCAGCGCGACGTTCTTAGTGTTGTTGTGCAGCGTCATGGTGATAATCGTGTTTTCTCCAGCGACTTGCGCGCTGGCTTCGGCGTCGAGCTTCACCGGCGGCATATCCATCAGGCCTTCAAACTGGTCCTGCGCCACGTGCTGCCAGTAAAAATTCTGCGACAATAATTTGCCGGCGGCGTCGGTCAACTCCAGCTTCACGAAATAAACCGGCGACACACGCGTGCTCGTCGTTATTTGCCCGGCCTTTACCGTGCTGCTGGCCGGCACGCTGGCCACCGCAAACGTCTCGTGGGTCGCGTGCTCCTCGCCTTCGCTGATCGTGCCGTCGAGATTGTAAATCACGACTTTCACCGACAATCCGCTCAGCGGCTCAGGTTTGTTGTTCACCACTTCGATTCCGAAATTTGCCTCGTTCAATTGGACGTGCACGGTTTCCGCCGCTTTCTTCGCGCCGTACAGCGCCGCGTTGGGCTCCAGATCGTAGTGATACAACTGCCAGACGAAACTGGGCTGCGCCGGATGGCTCATCCAGGTAATGATTCCGGTGGTGGTCTGAAACATTCCGGGATTGCGCCCTTCGTACATGGCGCGAAACGCTTCGTAAGTAGCGAGCTGGCCTTTGCGCGCAAAATCGGCGAGGTTGCGAATGTGGCCGTAGCGCACTGCGAGCGAAGTAGGGAACTCGTTGCCGCGTTGCGCGCCGGCCGCCATGTCGTGCTGGGCCCAGTCGTCGTTGATCGTCTCCCAATCTTTCTGGGGCATCATGCCCTGAATCGATTCGATGGTCGGCACCGAAACCGAGCCGGTTTCGGTCTTGAAGGCTTCGTGAATCGGATAGAAAAATCGCGGCGAGCGCCAATAATAAGGTCCGTGCGAAGCCACGCCGCGGCCGGCCGATGAATTCGACTGGTACAGGCGCGTGGGATCGAGCTTATCCATCAGCGCGTGCAGCGTGTCGTCGAGTTCCTTCGGCGGATAGCCTTCGTTGCGCGCGCACCAGATGGCGATCGACGGATGATTGCGGAAACGCACCACCTTGTCGGTGACGTTCGCGATATAGGTGGCGGTGTCGGTGACGTCCGGGCCGTCGAGCGGATTCGGCTGGAAAAATTCGTCCCACAGCAGAATTCCGTACTTGTCCGCCATGTCGTAAAAATCGGGATTGGTGCTTTGCCCGACCCAGTTGCGGATGATGTTCAGGTTGGCCAGGGCGTGCATATGAAATTGCGCGTCGAGCCGTTCGCGCGGGACGCGCTTCATGGCTTCGTCGAGGCCCCAGTTGCCGCCGCGGGCCATCACCTTCACGCCGTTTACGGAAAGGGTGAGATTGTCGGAGCCGGGAACTTCGTATTCGATTTTGCGAATGCCGAATTGTTGCGTGCGTGGTGTCGGAGGATTTTTTGCCGGCATCGAAGCTTAGGGTCAGCGTGTACAGATTTTGCGGGCCGTAACCGTTGGGCCACCAGAGCTGCGGGTTCGCTGAGGTGCAGTTCCGGCGTGGATTTGCTGTCGAGCGCGATGGCTTCGGAGCCATTCGCTGCGATGGTGACCTCTTTGTGAAAGGTAACATCCGGCACGGACGTGGCGGCTGCCACGTTCTGGAAATGAATCACGCCGGTCAGCGTGCCGCTCACCGGTTTCGCTGAAATATTTTTCAGCGAAGCGGTGATCGCCAGATCGGCGGTCGCGTGTGACGCCGCCAGATCCGTAGTGATAAACGGATCCTTCACCAGTACATCGCCCGTCGCATCCACCGTGACCGGCAGCCAGATTCCGGTGTCGCGATCGCGCACCGCCGGCAGCCAGTCCCAGCCAATCGTGGAAAGAAATGTGGGCCCGTCGATCGCGGTGTCGCCGCCGTTCTGGCCCACGCCCAGCGCTACGGTGTGTTCGTGCGGAATGCCGGGATGCGGCTGCGGCGCGACCAGCACCGCCACCGTGGCGCGTGTGCCGGCCTTCACCAGTTCCGAAATGTCGAAATCGCCGCGGATAAACGCGCCGCGCATCTCGCCCGCCTGCTTCCCGTTCACCCAGATCTGCGCGGAATAATTCACGCCGCCAAAACGCAGCCAGATGTGGCGCCCCTTGTAGGCCGCCGGCACCGCAAATGTAGCGCGATACCAGTAGCTGGTCTTGTTCAGGCTCTCCGGGATCGCCCGCATATTCTCGCCATATAAAGGCTCAGGATAGACGCCGTTGTTCACCAGCGTGGTCAGCACCGTGCCCGGCACGGTCGCGGCGTACCAGCTCTGCGGGTGAAACGCGGCGGTGGAAACCACGGCGCCGGCGTCGACGACCTTGGCGACGTCCTGCATCTGCCAGCCATCAATGGTCTGCGCGCCGTTTTGCGCGAACGAAGGGCGGACTTCGCGGCGCAGCCTTCTTCGTCGTCTGCGCCACCAACATGACCGGCACGAGAATCACAAACAAAACCAAAACCCGAAAAATCAAAGTGGTCATCATTCCTCTCAGGCTAAATCATATACGTTGTATCAAATCACCACCCAAACAATCCGGCGAGAACCTTTGGAGTGCGGCGGCTCTGCCGCCGCCTTGCCTCCGAGCCAAAAACTTCCCAGCCGAATCTTCGCCCGCCAAAAAGTATTTGCGTCTGTAGCGGCCAGCTTTAGCTGGGCCAGTGGCCGTTGCCTTTCGCCGTGATCTGAGCGTAACTAGGAATCTTCCACGCTGAATTCCGCCTGGCAGATCTCCCGCCTTCGACAAGTTCAATCACTTGCGCCTAAATATCAAATAAAGTTGGCTCTCTCTCGCCGGCTTGCGCGGCTTTGGCCCGCGCGGGTTTCGCCGGGCATTTGACTGCGCGGGCGCGTCACGTCGGCTGGCGACGGCAACGGCCGCGGCGTGCCCCAACTCCGGCATGCCCTTCGCGTTCCACAGGCGCTGAAATTCTCGCACCGTAGTCGGCGCGTGGCCCGCGAAATGATTGTTCACGTAAACGTAGGTCGCCGCGCCACGGCGCACCGTGGTGGCGCACACATCCACCCAGTGCCAAATTTCCCTGGCGCGCTCGACGATCACTTTGTCCCAGACTTTGGTTTGCTTCTCGATGCCTTTGCGGTCGCCGAGCAGGCGGACGTAGGTGAAATCCGCCGTGACGTAATCGAATTTCATCTGCGTCGGCAGCGGCATCCAGGACTGATCCTGCAGCGCCAGCGCCACATTGTATTCGCGCAGCGTGTCCGCGAAGCGCGCATCCAGCCACTGCTTGTTGCGGATTTCGAGGGCGAAGCGATGCTCGCGCGGAAGCTTTTTGAGGAAGGGAATCAGCACCAGGTAGAAATCTTCGCAGGTTTCGAAGTCAGACTGATTGAAGTAGGGGAACTGCAGCAGCATGGGGCCCAGTTTGGGACCCAGGATTTCCATAACCGCCACGAACTCACGAAATTCCGTATCGCAATCGCGCAGACATTTTTCGTGGGTGACGATCTGCGGCACCTTGGCCGCAAAAACAAAATCGTCCGGCGTTTTCAGCCGCCAGCCTTCCACGGTACGGGCCGGCGGGGCGTGATAAAAAGTGGAATCGACCTCGACCGAATCGAACTGCGTCGCGTAGTACGCCAGAAAATCGCGCGGCTGCAGCCCCGCGGGATAGAACGCGCCCGGCCAGCCCGCCGCGGTAAACGCGCAAGTCCCGATGCGCACCGCGCCCAGTTTCTCCGCCGATTCGGACTCCGGCGTCCCGCCAGTGTGCGAGCCCGTCGTCGAGCTGGGTTTCGAGCCCGTTCCGTCGCCGCTCAGCATTGCGCGATTCTATCGCACCGCGCACCACCGCGGGACAAACATTACGGGCATTCCGGGCTGCCCGCCGCTACTGCTGAGTGTATTTCCACTCTAGTTTGCTATAGGGAATACTGACCGTCTCAGTAGGAGCCGGAGCCGCGATCTTGGTCAGTGGCTTTACCGATTCCAGCGATTTTCCTTTTTTCATGCTCTTGGATTTCTTCGCCGCCGTCTTGGTGCGCTTGGTCGCTTTCATGGTGTCCTCCGGTTTTCCTTTGTCTCTGATCAAGGCCGCTAAGCCTTGCCGCTAACTTTGGCGCCGGCCTTCGAACTTGCAATTGCACGTCGCGAACCACTGCCGCGTCGCCGCCCGGAATTTTACACCACGCTGCATTCACGCAACTTAACCGATGCAATAAAGATGGCCCCCACCGCCGGCCGCCTCGCGCGCGTTGAATTTTTCAACGAGAAGTTGAATTCCTCAGGACCCGATAACCCCGCCCCAGCGCAACCAGTCGCCTGCCGCCGCAGTGCGCCCGGCGGCCCAAATCGCCCCGCCAAGAACCTTTGGAGTGCGGTGGCTCTGCCACCGCCTTGCCTCCACGCCAAAAAATTCCCAGCCGCAGCCTCGTCCGCCAAGATGTACTTGCGTCTGTAGCGGCCAGCTTCAGCTGGGCCAGTTGCCGTTGCCTTTCGCCGTTGCCTTTAGCTCTCCGCTGTTGCCGTGGTAGTTCGCCGTCATTCTGAGCGCAGCGAAGAATCTCACCCACCCAGCACGCCGCACTTCGCTCTTTCCTCGGCGTGTTCTCACCTCAATCACAGACCTCCAGCTTCTCCAGCCGCACCAAAAAATCTCCGCCGCACCGCCTTGCAAACCTCTACAATTTGAACCGCATCACCAAAATATTCCGCACCACTTCAAGAAGGGAGCCCGACCATGACGCCCGCCGAACGCCAATCTCTCCTCGAGGATTTGGATCACTCGCGCGAATCGCTGCTGCGCGCGGTCGATGGCCTGACGCCGCAGCAACTCGAATATCGCGAAACCCCCGGCCACTGGTCCGCCGCCGAATGTCTCGAGCACATCAACGTCGCGGAGTTCGGCATGATGCGCTGGCTGGAAAATGCGCTGAGCGACGCGAGCAAGCCCGCGCACAGCGGCGACTGGGCCGGGAAGGACGACGCGCTGCGCAACCTCATGACCGAATCGCGCCAAATGCGCCTCGAGGCCCCGGAAACCATCCGCCCCACCGGTCGCTGGCCGCTCGCCGAACTGGTCCCCAAATTTGAATCGACGCGCCAGCGCACCCGCGCCTTCGTCGTCGCCAGCAATGACGATCTGCGCTGCCGCTCGCTGCCGCATCCCAAGTTCGGTCTGCTCGATTGCTACCAGTGGCTGCTGCTGATCGCGCACCACTGCGACCGGCACCGCGCCCAAATCGAAAAGCTAAAATTATCCCCTAGTTTCCCGCACTGATGGCGCCAGAAAGTCACGAATCTCGGTCATGACCTGAGCCATCGAATGAACCTGCGCCACCAATTTTCGAAGGAGAAACAATGCAGAAACGCAAACTGGGTAAAAGCAATTTGGAAGTTTCGGCGATCGGCCTCGGCTGCATGGGCATGAGTTTTTCCTACGGCCCGCCCAAAGACAAAAAAGAAATGACCAGCCTGCTGCACACTGCCGTCGAACGCGGCGTCACTTTTTTCGACACCGCTGAAGTCTACGGCCCCTACACCAACGAAGAACTGGTCGGCGAAGCGCTCGCACCGTTCAAAGGCAAAGTCGTCATCGCCACGAAATTCGGTTTCAACATCGCGCCGGGTGCCAAACCGGGCGCGTTTCCTCCCAACAGCAAGCCGGCCAACATCAAAAAGGTGGCGGATGAATCGCTGAAGCGCCTGCGCCTTGAGACCATCGACTTGTTCTACCAGCATCGCGTGGACCCCGAAGTGCCCATCGAAGAAACCGCCGGCGCGGTGAAGGATTTGATCAAAGCGGGAAAAGTGAAGCACTTCGGAATGTCCGAAGCCGGCGCGGACACCATCCGTCGTGCGCACGCGGTGCAGCCGGTCACGGCGGTGCAGAGCGAATACTCGCTGTGGTTCCGGCGCCCGGAAGAAAACGGAGTGCTGGCGGCGCTCGAAGAACTCGGCATCGGCTTCGTGCCCTACAGCCCGCTGGGCAAAGGCTTTTTGACCGGCGCCATGAACGAAACCACGAAATTCGAGAGCAACGATTTTCGCAGCAGGCTGCCGCGCTTCGCGCCCGAAGCGATGAAGGCGAATCAGGCCATGGTCGATTTGCTGGCGCAAATTGGAGCGAAGAAGAAAGCCACTCCGGCACAGATCGCGCTCGCCTGGATTCTCGCGCAGAAGCCCTGGATCGTTCCGATTCCCGGCACCACGAAACTTTCGCGCCTGGATGAAAACGACGGAGCGGCGGACGTTCAACTCACCGCCGAAGATCTGCGCGAAATCGAAACCGCATCTTCCAAAATAAAAGTGGAAGGCGCGCGCTACCCCGAAGCCCTGGAAAAAATGACCGGCTTGTGATCGGCGCCGGATATCGCCGCCCGCTCCCGTTGGTGGTGTGCGTCGGATTTTGCGGGTGCCCCATCCTTCCCGCCTCTGGAAGGGTGGGAGCCGTTGCCTCTGAATTCGCGTTTTAGTTTTTCGTTGTCATCCCGAAGCGTAGCGAGGGACCTGCTTCAAACGCTTTGGCCGTTGACTCTGCAGTATCCGTTGAAGTCCGGGTGCCCCATCCTTCCGGCTCTGGAAGGTGGGAGCCATTGCCGTTGATTTGTGCGGGGGAATTTCGAATTTCTATCTGGGCACACTCTAGGTCGGCTGCAGCGGCAGGATGCGCCCGGCGGCGCGCAAATAACGGAACAAATGTTCGGTGGGCGGCGGGGGAAAGAAATCGTCAATGGTGATGAAATCGCTGCCGCCGGTTTGGCGCACAATGCTTTCCGGCACGCCGGCGAACGCGTCGGCGAACGCTTTCTTGCGCATCGGCGCCACATAAATCGTCACATCGGTGAAGAGCAATCGGCCCAGACCCTCCAGCATGGCCCCTGGCTGGGATTGATACACCCTTTCCCGCATGATGTGCAGCAGGTCGGACATCCAGAAAATCACTCGAATGGGCTCGGCCGTGTAACGCCGGAAATAGTCGATGGCTTGATACCCCTCGGTGTAATCGGTGACCACCACCGTGGCGCATGCGGCCAGGCGTTCGATCTGCGCCAACAGCGCCGCGTTATCGAAGCCCGGATCTTCGAAATTGCGTTTCGAAAGCGCAAGGACGGCGACCGGTTCATGTTCGCCATTTTTTCCTTCCGCCAAAAATTGCTGGCGCGCCGCCTGAAAGGGCACGGGCGCGGACACCTCGGCGTCGCCGTGCAGCGTGGAGTGCACCAGCACCGGACGCTTGTGCAGCGGAGTCGCCGGCTCGACCACCTGCGCCGCCGAATCGAAGACGAAACCGCGCGACAGACCATTGCGCAGCAGATACAGGCACCACAGCCGCGAATCCATTCCCTCAAAAGCCGGACCACTCAGTTCAATCACGTCCACTTCCAAACGCTCCAGCGATAATTCCTCGAGCAGGCTGGCCAGAAATTCTTCCGCGGAAGCGCGCTGGTGATAGCCGGCATAAATCAGATTCACTCCGAGAATCCCGATGGCCTCTTGCTGCAACTGCGCGGTGGAATCCTTCAGATGGATATGCAGCAGAATCTGGCTGGGCTGGCTTTTCGGCTCGGCCTGGAACCGCAAGCCCAGCCAGCCGTGCTGCTCGTTGGTTCCCTGGTAATTCCGAGTGGCCACGGTGTCGGCAAACACGAAAAAGCGAGTGGTCGCTCCGCGTTCCTGGTCCAGTCGATCGACCAGAACTTTGTATTCGCAATTGAGCATGGCCATCAGCCGCTCTTTGGAGACGTAGCGCGTGCCCGCGCCGTAAATATCGTCGCTGATGGTTTTGTCGTAGGCCGAAGTCGCTTCCGCGACCGTCCCGGAAGCCGCGCCCACGCTCAGAAACCACCGGGCCACTTCCTGCCCCGCGCCGATCTCCGCAAACGTGCCATAGATGGAAGACTCTAGATTGATCGCCAGCGCTTTGGAGTGCGTGTCGTTAGGATGGGCCAGTGAAGGGGAAGACATGCGCGGCTCCGTCGAGAAAAATTCCAGACGGCGGGAAGTATATCGCAAAATGACAGTGGTCGATCGCGCTGCGCCACCTGGGAAGTTTTCCTGTGGCTGGACCGGAGCCTTGTGCCGTTCGGCCGGTGAACGCGCTCGGTTCTTTACCACGGATGAAAATGGATCGGGCCGCTCTTGAGTTTTATTCGGCTCACGGCTAACGAGATCAGCGCGACCACGCCGATCACCGCCAGCCCGAATGAGACGTCGATGTAGGAGAACAGCCTGGCCTGGGTGATCACATTATTTTGAAAGAGCTGCAACGCACCCGCCGCCGGAACGCTGTTCGCGCGGCCATGGTGGTGAATCAGATTCGCGTATTGCCCCAAAGTGGCGCTGGTCGTGGGGTCCAGGCGATTGGACACGTCCAGCAGCCGCGAGGAATGCAGCGTCATGCGGCGATCGAACAACACAGTCGCGGCCGTGACCCCAAAGGTGTTGCCGAGTTGGCGCACGAAGAAGTAGGTGGTCGAAATGTCATTGACCTCGCTGATCCGCGCGTTGGCGGAGACCGCGTTTCCGGCCGCCAGGATGACCGGCCCGATGCAAAAGCCTTGCAGGAAAATCATGGGCGCCAGGATGATGGTGGGCGTGGTGGGCGTCCAGATGTAGCAAATTGTGCCGTAGGCCGCGACCAGGATGAGCATTCCGCCGAACAGCGTGCGCATGGCGCCCAAGCGGGGAACCAGCAAGTGCAAAGCGTACTGCAGTCCTAACCCCAGGCCGAGCGTGTACATGGAAATAAAACCGCCCGCCTGCAACGCGCTGTAATCCTGGACGAAGCGCAGGTATTGCGGCACGACGTAAAGGCCGGCGCCGAAGAACGCTCCCACGATCAAAATCACCAGAAAGTAAGCTGCGCAGAGTGGCGGCCCGAACGATCATGCGCAAATGCAGGACCGGCGAGAGGTTCGCTGGGCGGTAATCCCACCAGAGAAACGCGATAAAGAAAATCACCGCCGCTGCCAATGCCGCAGCGATCCAGTCGGACTGCAGCCACAGATCCTGCTCGCCGCGGCTGAGCGCAGTTTCCAGGCAGGCCAGCGAGGCAATCAGTAAAAGCGCGCCCCACAGGTCAACGTGGCCGCCTTTCTCGCGCCGGAACAAGAAACCCGGCGGGACCAGCTTCCAAATCAGAAAAGCTCCGATCGCCAGAAAGGGAAAATCAACCAGGAAGGCATAATTCCAGTGAAACGTATCGGTGATCCAGCCCATCACGATCGGATACGGAACTTCAAACACCGCCAGAATCAGGTACAGACGGGTGACTGCCGCCATCCTCGTTTTCCCGGGAAAGAGCAGTCCGGCGAGAATGACCACGCGCACCAGAAACGCACCGCCGCCGAATCCCATTATCAAGCGCGACGTCAGCAGTCGCGCCAGACTACCCGTGCTGAGCACGCAGCCCATCGCGCCGGTGGCATAGACCGCCATGCTCAGCAGCAAGTGCCGCCGGGTGCCGATGACCCGCGTCATCCAGGAGGCCATGGCGATGGAGCAGAGGTAGCCTACGTTATAAAGAATGATCACCCAGCTGATTTCATCGGAGCTGGCACCGACGTTGCCCTGCATGTCCGGAAGGAACACATTGATCGAGAGGCGGTTGGAGATTTCGATGGCGGCAATCATGCCCACGGTGAGCAGCACGGCCAATGCGCCGCCGCTGCGACAGGCCCGCGATCCGGCTGTTGAAGAACTGCTCCTCTTCCTGCTCCCAGGCTGCCGGGGAACCTCCAGCTAAATAGCTCATTCCCTTTTTTTCCAGTCAACGAGCATAAATGATGGCTTCGACTTGAATTCCGGCCGCAACACCCGCTTCGAGTTCTCGTTTGGCTGGACCAGGATTTTCACGGAAATGCGCCGCACGACTTTCCGCCATGAATTTGTGGCACCAGCAAGCAGCAAGCTTTGCCGGGAACCGGCGTTCCGGCGATGAAATTTACCACGCCTGCAAACTCGTGGCTAGGATTGCCCGCGCAGCGACTCGACCATCCGGGAGTAAAGGTTAGCCGACGATTGCCGACGCTTAGGCTGCGAAGTTCGGGTCAAACGCTCTCGACGACCGCTATATAAATCTCGTTGGCCTGTTTAACTGCGCCTTCCACCGTATCGGCTCCGCCCGAGCCCGCCAGAATGATTGCAGCGGCGTGGATGATGGCGAGAATCCTTTGGTCGTTCGTGATTGCGTCCGGCATGTTTCCTCCCGTGCAGCATGTCTTGCCCGCGGACCTTTTCGTGGGCCCTTGGAGAATAGTAATTCAAATAGAAGCGCTGGGCATCATCGCACTACGCCGGCCGCGATATCAGGGTTGTGTTGACAATTTCCCCCAAAATGAAAGCCTGGCGAAGACCAGAAGTTGTCAGCAGAAAGCGACTCGGCGGTGTGGCCGATTAGGTGCCCATCTGCTGGGCCAAATCGATCATGAAGGCTTTCTTTTTTTGCGGTTGGCAAAAACGAATGTGGGAGTTCGGCGTCTAAGGTGGCAAGCTTTCGTCCGGTACGGGTGGCCGGCTCACAATGACTAACCTGCTGCGCGATCTGCGTTACGCATTTCGGGCGCTGGCTCAGAATCCCGGGTTCGCGGCTGCGGCGATTCTGTCGCTGGCCATTGGCATCGGCGCGAACACCGCCATTTTCAGCATTACCAGCGCGCTGCTGCTGCGCCCGCTGCCGTACCACGACGCCAACCGGCTGGTCATCGTGTGGAATCGCTCGCCGGGACTGGGCATCACCCAGGATTGGTTTTCCACCGCGCAGTATTTCGACATCAAGACCCGCCATTCCGGCTTTGCCGACGTGGCCATCGCCTACGGCACCAACGACAATCTCACCGGAAATGGCGATCCCCAGCGCATCGGGACGATTCGCGTTTCGTCGAACCTGTTGCCGCTGCTCGGCTACCAGGCGGGGATGGGGCGGCTCTTCACCGCCGATGAAGATGTCGCCGGGCACAATCCCACCGCGCTGTTAAGTTATGGCACCTGGACTCGCCGCTTCGGCTCCGACCCGCACATCCTGGGAAAATCGATTCAGATCAACGGCACGTCGCGGGAAATCGTCGGCGTGCTGCCGAAATCTTTTTCGCTGCCGCGCGAAGTTCTGCCCACGCTGTACGGCGCGGAAAACCAGGCGGAAATCCTGCTGCCGTTTCCGATGCCGCCCAACTCCGCGCAGAACCGCGACCACGAGGATTACAACATCGTGGGCAAACTCAAGCCGGGCGTCAGCGTCGCGCAGGCCCAGGCGGAAATGGATGCTCTGACGGCCACCTTGCGCCGCGATCATCCGCTGCAATATCCGCCCAACGGCGGATTGACTTTCGGAATCGTGCCGCTGCAGGAGCAGGTGGTGGGCGACGCGCGGCGCACGCTGCTGGTGCTGCTCGGGGCGGTGGCCTGCGTGCTGCTGATCGCCTGCGCCAATGTGGCCAATCTGCTGCTGGCGCGCGCCGTGGCCCGGCAAAAAGAAATTGCGGTGCGCACCGCGCTGGGCGCCAGCGCGCGGCGCATCATCGGCCAACTGTTGACCGAAAGCGTGCTGCTGGCGCTGTGCGGCGGCGCGCTGGGCCTCGTGTTCGCTCTGCTCAGCCTGCACTGGATTCGCGTGCTGGGGCCGAAGAGCGTGCCGCGCTTGAGCGAAATCAGCGTAGACCGCGCGGCTTTATTTTTTACCCTGGCGGTTTCGGTTTTTTCCGGAATTCTGTTTGGGCTGGCGCCGGCGCTGCGCGTCGCGCGCTTCGATTTGCGTTCGGTGCTCAGTGACGGAACACGTGGGTCGGCCGGCGCCGGCGCGTTGTGGGGCCGCGGCAACAATTTACGCCGGCTGCTGGTTGTCGCTGAACTGGCGCTGTCGGTGATTTTGCTGATCGGCGCGGGATTGTTGATTCGCAGCTTCGCCAGCCTCGAAAAAGTCTCCCCGGGTTTCAATCCGCATGGCGTGCTGACCCTGGAACTGACCACCAACGGCAAGCGCTACCAGGATGGGCCGGCGGTGCTGCAGACCTACCGCCAGCTCAACGAGCGCTTCGAACGCATTCCGGGCGTTACCGCTGCCGGCGCGATTACTTCGTTGCCGCTCAGCGAAATGTTTGCGTGGGGGCCGGTCTCGATCGAGGGCCGCGTGCCGCCGCCCGGCGAAAATTTCCTGAACGCCGACGAGCGCATCGTCAGCGGACATTATTTTCAGGCCATGCAGATTCCGCTGCGCAGCGGCCGGGTGTTCAGCGACCTGGACACGCCAACCACGCAGAAAGTCGCGATCGTCGACGAATATTTTGCGCAGCAATACTGGCCGGGCCAGGATGCGGTGGGCCAACGGATTCGCACCGGCGGCCTCGACTCCCAAGACCCCTGGCTGACGATTATTGGCGTGGTCGGCCGCATCAAACAAGATGCGCTCGATTCCAATCCGCGCATCGCGTTTTATTTGCCGCACGCGCAATACACCACCCAGGCCATGAACGTGGTGTTGCGCAGCAACGTCGCGCCGGCGGCGCTGACCTCCGCGATAAAAAAAGAAATTCAGCAGGTCGATCCCGATCTGCCGATTTACAACGTGCGCAGCATGGACGACCGGGTGCAGGAATCGCTGGCGCGCCGTCGTTTTTCGATGGTGATGCTCGGCCTGTTCGCGTTCCTGGCGCTGGCCCTGGCCACCATCGGAATTTATGGCGTGATGGCCTACCTGGTGAGCCAGGGGACGCGCGAGTTGGGAATCCGGCTCGCGCTGGGCGCCACGCCCGGCGACATTTCGCGGCTGGTGGTGCGCCAGGGCATGACGCTGGCGATTACCGGCGTGGCCCTAGGCCTCGCCGGCGCGTTCGCGCTGACCCGCCTGATCCGCAGTTTGCTTTTTGGCGTGCAGGCCAGCGACCCGCTTACCTTCGTCGCGATCGCCGCGCTGCTCGCGGTGATCGCGCTGGTCGCCAGTTATATTCCGGCGCGCCGCGCGGCCCAGATCGATCCGATGGTTTCCTTGCGCTGGGAATAAGCCGTTACCCTGTCCTGCGCCGTTTTCTCGGCGTCGACTACCGAGTCAAGTTTGTTCACAAGGGTGAGCAGGCCGAAGCCGAGGCGGTAAGCGGTCCCCAAACGTTGTCCGTTGAAGCTCCGCGTACCCACCTCCGCTTCCGATTCGGGCTCTGTTCTCTAGCGCGGCTGGGCGCGCTGGACGAAGAGCGAGGAGAAATATTCGCGGTAGGCGTAGAACAGGAATAGCCAGAGGGCCGCGGCGATGAACGCCCCCGATATTCCTTCCCGGTGCATAAACAGGTGGTAAGAAAGAATGTTCACGATGACCGGGCCCAAAATCGCCAGGCCCAGCGGCACGTAACGATTGATGAATAGTAGCAGGCCGCCCAGCACTTGCGCGGCACCCACTACCCAGAAGTAGCGCGTCTCGACCATGGCGGTGACCCAGCGGGTCCCGGCCGTGTCCGGCATAGGCCCCGGGTGCATAAAATTAAAAAAGACGTTGGCACCGAAGACCACAAAAGCAAAGCCCACAAAAGTCCGGATGATGATCGTGGCGATTTTCAAGTGCTCCCTCCCTTAAGGCTAGCTGGCAACATGGTACCGCCGGGGGAGCCAAATGGAATTCATTTTTCGAGGCGCCCGCGGAGGAAATTGAAGGCAGATCGCCCGGAACCACTCAGCTACGCGCCGGAACCGTCGAGACGCGGTGAATACCGCCCGCCCGACGAGACCCAACCCCTGTATAATCCAGTTTGCTTCGAAAAATGGAAAAAACGCTGCGGCCGCTCACTTTTTTGGAGCAGAGCCGACCAATTGGACGAGTTTGTTTTTCATTTCAGAGCCCAGGAGACCAACCGTGAGTTTGCGAATCAACGATGAAGCCCCGAATTTTTCCGCCGAGACCACCCAGGGTACGATCAACTTTCACGAATGGATCGGCCACGGCTGGGCGGTTTTGTTTTCGCACCCCAAGGATTTCACGCCGGTCTGCACCACCGAACTGGGCTACATGGCCGGGCTGGAACCGGAATTCAAAAAGCGCAACTGCAAAATTATCGGGCTAAGCGTGGACCCGGTGAGCAGCCACGGAAAATGGGCCGCGGACATCGAGGAGACCCAGGGGCACCGCGTGAACTATCCGATGATCGGCGACCCGGAACTGAAGATCGCGAAGCTCTACGACATGCTGCCGGCCGACGCCGGCAGCACTTCCGAAGGCCGCACCGCCGCGACCAACGCCACGGTGCGCACCGTATTCGTGGTGGGCCCGGACAAGAAGATCAAGTTGATGCTGGTCTATCCGATGAGCACCGGCCGGAATTTCGACGAAGTGTTGCGCGTGCTGGATTCCATCCAGCTGACCGCGGCGCACAAAGTCGCCACGCCGGTGAACTGGAAGCAGGGCGAGGACGTGATCATCGTGCCGGCGGTATCGGACGAAGACGCCAAGTTGAAATATCCGAACGGCTGGAAAGCAGTCAAGCCTTACCTGCGCATCGTGCCGCAGCCCAAATAATCGGGAGCAGGGAACCCGGGCAGGATTTCGCCGGCGCCACACGCGGGAAATAAGCAGACCTAAAATAAAAAGAGGGGCGCTGGATCACTCACAGCCGCCCCTCTCGTTTGCTTCTAATTTTTCGTGTACCTCAGGGATCACCTCCTTGACGGCAGGAACACCGACTTCGCGATTATAAACTCCAAAAGTAATTTTGGGGAAGCCGTTATCCAGTCTACGGTTCGAAATCGGTGGACACGCTGAGTTCTTTCCACGCTCGGGCTTCTTCGAGTCGTGCCAAATCGTTTTTCTCCGCGCCGTGGTAGGCATCGCTGCCGAGCAGCAGCCGCAACGGAGGTTTTGCTTCGCGGGTCAGCTGCAGAATTGCTTGCGCCGCTTTCCGCGGGTCGCCGGGCTGCTTGCCGTTGTAATCGCGCTGAAACCTGGCGGTTTTTCCCACGGTCGAGTCGTATTCGGGCCGCCCTTCGCTGAGCTTGGTCGAGCTGCCGGCGAAATCGGTGCGAAAGCCGCCGGGTTCGACGATCGTGACCTTGATGCCCAGCGGCGCCACTTCGCGCGACAATACTTCGGAGAAACCTTCAACGCCCCATTTCGCCGCCGAATACGGCCCGCGCCCAGGGGGTCCGATCCTTCCGCCCACGGAAGAAAACTGAAGGAAATGACCGGCCTTCCTTTCGCGAAAGTAGGGAAGCGCGGCTTTGGTGACGATGATCGTTCCGAACAGATTGGTTTCGATTTGTGCGCGAAACTCCGCGAGCGGCGTGTCTTCGACGGACGAGAGATTGCCGTACCCCGCATTGTTGATGACCACGTCGAGCGAGCCAAACGTATCGAGTGCCGCCTTTACCGCGCCGGCCGCGGCTGCTTCGTCGGTCACGTCGAGCGCGAAGAGCTTCACTTGATCACCGTAGCGCTCCGCCAGATCGCGCAGTGACTCAACCTCGCGAGCCGTCGCCAGGATTTTGTTGCCCGCCGCCAAACCCGCTTCGACAATTGCGCGACCTAGCCCGCGAGAACTACCCGTGACCAACCAAACTTGATCCGTGCCCGCTTCGGTGATCACCGCTCCGCCATAACTGTGCGCGACCAAAATGGTGGGACCATCTTGCAGCGCAAGAATCCGTTTGGTGGCGGCCACATCATCGTTGAAGGTCGTTTCCGGTTCCTGGACCATGCTGACGTTGTAGCCATCCTTGACCAGAATGTCGTAGACGCCCCTCCAGCCCGATCCATCGGCCCAGGCGCCGTGCACCAGGACAATATTCTTGACGCCCTGAGGCTGGTTCTGGGCGAACAGCACGCCGCAGGTCACAAGCAATAACACGACGCAGACGGACAGAAAAATTCCTGGTACAACTCGCGTGGGCTTGATCAAAATCGAATGACTCATTTGTCGCTCCTGTTGACACTCCGCTACGGCCAAATCACGTCGCCTTCGTTTGATTCACCGAACCGAAATTGAGGTTTATGGAAAAAGCGGCGTGGACTCCGACGCTTGAGCACAGCATTGGCGCGACTTGGTTGCGGTTGCCGTTGCCGCGGGCTTTCATTTCTGCACCCGCTCGCGCCTGGTTCCAGCATTGACCGGGGATTTGTTCTGGCTTATTTTGGGGGGCGCGACGATCACCCCACCGCAGCACGGAGGCAGCCATGAGCAGCAATCCAGTTCCGGCCAAGGAGCCCACCACCAGCCCCGCTACCGTCCCGATGAAGTTCGAAATCGTGGTCATCCCGGTTTCGGATGTCGACCGCGCCAAAGCCTTCTACGCCAAACTCGGCTGGCGGCTCGACGCCGACTACGACAACGGGAAAGATTTTCGCGTGGTCCAGTTCACGCCGCCGGGTTCCGGCTGCTCCGTTATTTTTGGGAAGAACGTCACCGCCGCCGCGCCGGGTTCGGCGCAGGGCATGTACCTGATCGTCTCCGACGTGGAGGCGGCCCGCAACGAGCTGCTCGGTTTTGGCGTGCAGGTCGGCGAAGTTTTTCATGGCGCGAACGGCGTGTACTCCGGCCCGGACCAGCCCTACCTGTTTGGGCGCATCCGCGTCAGCGGCCCGGACCCGGAGAATCGCAGCTACCGCTCCTTCGCCTCGTTCAGTGATCCCGATGGTAACGGCTGGCTGTTCCAGCAAATCACCGCGCGGCTGCCCGGCCGCATCGACCCGGCGACCACCACTTTTGCCACGGTGCCCGATCTGGCCGCTGCGCTGCGCCGCGCCGAAGCCGCGCACGGCGAACACGAAAAACGCACCGGCCAGCACGACGCGAACTGGCCCGACTGGTACGCCGCGTTCATGGTCGCCGAAGCCGCCGGCACCGAGCTCCCGCAATAAACGCCAAGAGTACAAAATCTCGGCCAACGCGCGAACCTCGCGCGGGTCTGCGCCGCACTGAATACGAGCCCTTACCACTGGCTCCGGACAACCGGAGCCATTTTTTGTTTGCGCGAATGCTCAGGCCAGTTCGCAGAAAATGAGCGTCTCCCTTTAGAAATAAGCGCACCTGTATAGATGCGAGGTACGTGGCTCGGATAACTTTATACCCGAGTTAAGTGGCTCAAAATAATCGGGCGTGAATGATGCTGCTCTGTCGTACCAAAATACATATTATTGAGCGACGAGAATATTAAACGGTGTATCCGATTCATGCGCATTTAAAGTTGTGGCCGCTAATGCGCTCCGAAGTAAGGGCTTGCGAAATTCCTTTCGTTGGCCCCCCGATTGCATCCACGATGCCAACACCTGGTCCACAGCCATTTCTTTTTTTTCAATTAAAACTACAGGATTTCAGTCCAGAGTTTTTTAGAACAGATTCTGAAGCAGGAATTTAGCTATTTGAAAGGGGGTTTGTATGAATGGAAGACGTTTTTTGGTGGTGGTATTTTCGTTCCTGGTTTCACTCGCTATCGGCGCCCCGCGCGTTTCGGCGCAGGCCTCGATCTCGACCGGCAGCATTCAGGGCACGGTTACGGACGCCCAGGGCGCTACCGTTCCCGCCGCGAAAGTCACCGTCATTGGCAATGGCACGGGGTTGAAGATTACTCCGCCGGTTAACGGCGCCGGAATTTTCAACAGCGGCCCGGTGGAGCCAGGTTCTTACACCATTCACGTCGAAGCCGCGGGCTTCAAGACCACCGACGTTGGCGTGATCGTCCAAGTGGGCAACATCGCCGCCCAGACGATCGTGCTCCAGGTTGGTGCTGGGTCCACCACGGTTACGGTCGAAGCCACCACCGAAGCCGTGAACCCCGATCAGGTTACGATCCAGGGTGTTTTGACCCCGGAACAGATCGAAAACCTCCCCATCAACGGCCGCAACTTCCTGGACCTGGCTCAACTCGAGCCTGGCGTTCAGATTCAGGATGGCGGCAATTTCGACCCGACCAAGAAAGGTTTCGAATCGGTTTCCTTCGGCGGACGTTTTGGCCGCACCGCGCGCATCGAAGTCGACGGCTTGGACATCAGCGACGAGACCGTCGGCACCACCACCCAGAATATTTCGATGAACTCGATCGAGGAATTCCAGGTCGCGCAATCCAGCCTGGACCTCGGCACGGAATTGACCTCTTCGGGCACCATCAACGTCACCACCAAATCCGGCACCAACGGGGTCCACGGCGGCGGCTTCTACGGCTACCGGGACAACGGCACCTCCGCGGTTCCTTCCGTTTTCACCCGCAAGCAGTACGGCGCCGACCTGGGTGCGCCCATCATTAAGGATAAGCTCTTCGCCTTCGGGTCCTGGGAGCGCACCACCCAGACCGAAGAAGGCCTGGTTGTTCCGGTCGCGCCGTTCGATGTCTTACAAGGATCAGTGGGAAGTCCGTTTAACGACCTGGAATTCCTGGGTCGTTTGGACTACAACCTGACCAAGAGTGCCCACGTTTTCTTTAAGTTCGGTTACGAACAAAACAAAGATGTCGCGTCATTCGTCCCGGGAACCTACGAGCCGTTTGCGAACATCGACAATACGCCGAACTACGGTGGCGGAATCGATTTCACTACCGGATCGTTTACCCACAGTTTTCGGCTGGGATATTTCAAGTTCCGCAACGGAATCGCAGCCGCCCCGATAAGTGATCCGCTGCTGAACCCGGCCCCCGGCTTGTCGCTGGCCATTGGAAACGTCTCCACGTCCTGCACCGCTTCCGGCGACCTGTTCTGTTCTGGCTTAAACATCCTGGCTCCCCAGGCGACCTATCAGACCGACAAGCAGTTCAAATACTCCGGGAGCAAGGTGCTGAACACGCACACCCTGGTGTACGGCGTTGGCGTGAACCGCATTTTGGGCGGCGGCTTCGCCAACTTCTTTGGTCTAGGTCCCGCCGTGCGATCCGCCGTGAACACCCCGAATATCACTTTTTCGAACCAAATGAACTTCGCACCTGGTACGCCCAACCCGCAAGGTTTGGGAAATGAAAATCCCCTGAACTGGCCTGTGACTCAGATTGACGTTGGCAACGGCGAAGGCTGCTTCACCGAAATTCCTGAATTTGGCCAGCCTTGCGGCGGTCAGTTTGACACCCGCTTCCAGGCGTATGTCGGAGACACTTGGAAATTCCGGCCCAACCTCACTTTGATTTACGGCTTGCGCTACAACCGCGATACCGGCCGTACCGATTCGGATCTGCCGCCGATTCAAGCTCTAAATGATTTCCAGGCAGGACTCGGCAATCGCGTCAATCAGCCGAACCATAATTTCGGCGGTCTCCTCGGAGTGGCTTGGTCGCCCGGTGGTAGCAGCAAAACCGTGATCCGCGCAGGCGCCGGAATTAACTACGAGAACGGCGTTTTCAACAACGTGCTCTTCGATCGCCCGGGCCGTTTGATGACCGGTCTGTTCAACCAGTCGCAAGCCGTTTGTTCGCAGGGCGGCGTGACTTATCCCGATGGCACGCTGGTCACCACCGTGAATGGCCTCAGCATTCCGAATCAGATTTGCGGGGCGGCCATTGGCAATGTCGAGTCCGACATCATTGCCATCCAGCAGCAATACCAGGCAGCGACCGTCGCGGCTGGACCGCAGGCCAACGGCGCGTTCTTTGGCGCGAGCAACACGAGCGCCAACACCGGCTCCATGTTCGCGCCGAATTTCCGCACCCCCTACTCGCTTCAGATGAACGCCGGGTTTCAGCGGGAACTGCGGCCGGGAACCGTCCTAAGCGTGGACTACTTGCGTAACGTCGGTCTGCACACCCTGCTGGGCATCGATGAGAACCATGTCGGCGACGCCCGCTTCCTCGACACTACGGCGGCGACCAACGCCATTACCACGACCAACGCGGAATTTAATTGTCCGGCAGGTCCGGCGGGCATCAATTGCGCGATCGGCTCGGGTATGCCCAGTACCTGCGCCCTTGCCGCCGATGGAATCACTCCGCTTTCGGGCGCTCATCTTTGCGATTTTTCGGCCAACGGAATCGGAGGCGGTATCAACGCCACCGGATCTTTCCCGACGGCTGGCCCTAAAGCTGGCGGCGCCGTCAATTCCATCGCCTTCGCCGGCATCAACCCCAACTTCGGCCAGATCCTGTTGCTGGAACCGGGAGGCCGATCCGTTTACAACGCGTTGCAGGTCGTCTTGCGCTCGGACGTCAAGAGCCCGGTACGCTTCATCACGAGATTGAATACGCAAATTTCGTATTCACTCTCGCGCTTCAATGCGCAGGCCACGGACGGCGACTTCGTAAACAGCGCGCTCGATTTCCGGGATCCCGGCAAGTACATTGGACCAAACGGCCTGGATCGAACCTCGCAACTTTCCGGTGGAGTCGTAATGGATCTCCCGAAGGGTTTCCGGTTGGACTTCATCACTCACTGGTACACGGCTCTCCCACAGACCCTGACCTTCGCCACCAACGTTGTGCCGGAAGACATTCTGCAGACCGACACCAATGGTGACGGTCAGCCCGGCGTCGCACCGATTCCCGGTACGCAAGTGGGTTCATTCGGCAGAGGCATTAAAGCGAACGACATCAACAACGCCCTGACGAAATACAGCAACACATTCGGAAACCAGCTCACTCCTGCCGGCCAAGCCTTGGTTGCGGCCGGATTGTTTACCCAGGATCAGTTGACCACGCTTTGCGCCGTCACTCCTTCGCTCACTCCGCCTCCGGGTTGCGCGGCGCAGTATTCGAACCTGCAGATCCCCACGGCTCCGCGCAATCAAGTGGGGAATGGCGCGCTGTTCACGTTCGATATGACGCTGGGTTATTCATTCCGTCCGGTTCGTCATTGGGAGAGTTTCCGAATTGAACCGCAAGTTCGCTTTTTCAACCTCTTCAACCACCCGACCTATAATGGGCCGGACAACCTGCTGAGCGGCGTATTGGATGGAACCGTCGGATCGGTCGCCAATACGACCAAAGCAGATCGCTTCTCGTTCCAGAACGGACTTGGCTCTGGAACGTTTGCCCAGGGCGCACCGCGTGTAATCGAATTCGGTGGAAGGATCAGCTTCTAACCGAAACGGCTGCAGGAAATAAAGAAGGCGGGATGCGATTTTGCATTCCGCCTTTTTCTTTAGTGGGTGAATTTCTAGTCCATTGCAATTCTGGCGTGCAGCTTCCCAGCGCCGCGCCCTCTGGGTCCGCGCCAACGACGCCTTCTGCATCCTTTCGCCCGGCCATCCTATGAGTTGATAGCCGCATCCAGAAAGTTAACCGTCTCAACCAGACTGCGTGGTTCCGGGCCTGCCGTAAAAATTGCGCACAGGGAGAATTCAATGCGGACGAAAACGATCGCTTTGCTTGCGGTAGCGTGGCTTGCTCAGTTTTTTGGGTCCGGTGCACTGCGGCCGGCCGCGGCGCAAACCGCCCCGGCAAAAGCTCCTTATCCGGCGATGGCTCCGCTGGATCAGTATTTAATCGCGGACCAGAAAGCGGAAATCGCGCTGGCGCGCACGGCGGCGCCGCCTTCGATTTCCGACGACGCCGAAGTGATGGTGCTGACCCGCGACGGATACAAATCGGTGGCGCCGGGTAAGAATGGCTTCATGTGCCTGGTGGAGCGCGGCTGGGGCGCGGCCACGGATAATGAGAATTTCTGGAGTCCCAAGTTGCGCGCGCCGCACTGCTTCAATGCCGCGGCGACCAGAACTTTTGTCCCGATTTTCCTGATGAAAACCAAATTGGTGCTCGCCGGAAAATCGAAGGAAGAAATTCTGCAGGCCACCGACGCAGCCTTCGCCAACAAACAGCTGCCCGCGCTGGAGCCCGGCGCCATGTGCTACATGATGTCCAAGCAGCAGTACCTGAACGATCAGGCCAAGAGCTGGCATCCGCATCTGATGTTTTTTGTTCCAGGCAACGCCGAGAAAACCTGGGGCGCCAATCTGGACGGCTCGCCCATCATCGCCTCCGCCGACCCCGAAGAACGCGCCACCATCATGATGGTGGTGGTCGGCCAATGGTCCGACGCGTCATCCGCCCCGGAATAGACCAACGCCGGCTCCAGCGTCAGCGCACGGATCACTTAGACACGCGGTACCAGGCTGCCGTAAAAATTAATGATCTTCATCCTGGTTGAAGGCGACGGCCAAAGCAGCACGAAGGCTGACTTGCTGAAGCCAAAAGCCGGCGCGTCACTTACCAACATCAAGACGCTTCGGCGCAGGCGGTTCGAGTCTGGGGCGACACGGCGATGGTGACCGCCAAGTTGTGGGGCCAAGGCACCAATGCCCACGTCACGGAAACCACGATGAAAAAGAATCTTACTTTGCTGCTTCTGTGCCTCATTTTATTTTCGAGCGGACTTCCGGCGCGCGCCGCGAAGGATTACCATCACCCCATGAATCGAGACGAACAGCGAGTCCAACAAAATGATAACCCGAACCCGAAGGCGCCGGCGGAGCTGGCGCGCTGGGCGTTTTTGATTGGCGCGCGCAGCGGCGAAGCGAAGCTGAAGCTGGACGATGGGACCTGGCAGACACTGCAGGTCACCTGGGAAGGGCACTACATCCTCGACGGCTATGCGATCGAGGACGAATACCGCATGACCACCGCGGCCGGCGAACTGCTGGTGCTCGGCATGAATTTCCGCGCGTACGACGCGCAGAAAAAATCCTGGAACATGAAATGGCTGAACGGGGTGACCGGCACCTGGACCGATCTGGGAGATCCAAACCTCGGCGGCGTTCACCTGGATGAAAAATCCATCTGGTACATCCTGAAAGAATCGATGGCGCATCATGCGTGGACCCGCGCCACCTACACCAACATTTCCGCCGACCATTTCACCTGGCGCGGCGAACGCTCGAACGACGATAAAACCTGGGAAGAATTTTTGATCGTCGACGTCCAGCGTGTCAAGAACTGACCACGCCATCGAGCATCAGAGAAGCGATTCGATTACGAACCGCATCAGTAATGCGATACTGCCCGCTGGACTCCCCGCGCTGTGGAAGCCCTGGTATGCGCCGGCGGCCGCTCCCGCGGAACACGATTTCATGCAGGCGATTTATGCGGCGCTGGCCCACACCAACGACCTCAACCAGTAGCGCCCCCGGCCACCCCGGGACGCCTCCCTCCCCGCGCGCACATTATTTCGCAACGATGCTGCATCCCTGAGTCGGTTTTCCGTATCCAAGCTGCAGGTTCGGGCGACTCCAGGAGACCGATGAAAACGCAAAAGATGAGTACGGGCGCCATTCGCGGTGGGATTTGGTTTGCGTTTTCTGGACGCAAGAAAAACACCTTGCATTATCGGACGGGTGCGCAGCTGCTGGTGCTGCTCGCGGCGGCGCTGCTCGTTCCGGTAGCGGCGCGCGCGCAGGTGCCCGTCTACGAAATTACGCCGCAAGAAAGCAAAATCAAATTTGGCGTGAAGGCCTCGGTGCCCATCGAAGGCGTTTTCGACAAGTGGACCGCGATGCTCACCTTTGGGTCCACCGATTTGTCCACCGCCGTGCTCGAAATCAAAATCCAAGCCGACAGCGTTAACACCGGAAGCGGCTTGAAAAATGGAAAACTCAAGGGCAAGGATTTCTTCGACGTGAAGCAGGATCCGCTGATTACCTTCCGCTCCACCAAGATCATCCAGACCGGCTCCAACACCTTTGAAGTCGACGGAAACTTCACCATCCGCGGCGTGACCAAACCCGAAAAGCTGGCGCTGGAACTGGAGCGCAGCGGGCCGGGCGTCGGCGCGATTTCCGGTGTCATGGCCTTCGACCGCAAAGAATACGGCATGAACAGCGGCATTCCGTTCATCACCGTCGCTGATCGCGTGGAAGTCAGCGTCGACCTGCGTTACAAGCGAACCAGCGGCCCGGCGCCGGCGCTGAAACCGTAGTTCGAAAAAGTGCTGCGGCACGCGCAGCCGTCAAAAATAGTCGGTCACTGTGCGGCCGCCTAGTGGATCGGCAATTTCTTCTTGAATTTATTTTCCAGCGCTTGCAGCTCGTCGTTGGTCAGCTGCGCCTCGCCGTCGAGCGTCAGCAGCAAGCGCCCGTTGCCGGCGTCGTGGAAGGCCACGTCCTGAATGGTCACGTGCTCCTGCACTTCGGCGGGCAGCGTCGCGCCCAGGTCCGTGCCTTTCTGCACCGCCGCCAAAACCGTTTCCTGAATTTTGTCGCGCACCAGGTCGCCTACATTTCCCAAACGCAGCACCTCGCCCAGCGAGCCGTCGGCTTCGATCGGGCCCAGCTCCGGCTTCAGCCGCAGCTCGGTGTGGCTCGGCCCCACCGCCGGCGTCAGCTTCAGTTGCAGCGTGGCGTTGCCGCCGACCAGGCGCTTCACTTCTTCATTGCCGAAAAGTTTCACGCAGGCCCAGCGTTCGTAATGCAGATGCACCACCGCCAGCGTGGCGTTCGGCGGCGCCGGCAGCAGCGTCGCATCCTGAATCTGGATGCGGTCCGCGCACCGCGACTTTTTGTCCAGCACCGCGCCCAGTACCGGCCCGATATTTTTCTGCAGGTCGGCGAGGTCGGCGGTCAGGCTCAGATTCATTTCGTTCAGGTCGTGGTCTTTGCGCGCCATGCTGATCGCGCCCGAGGCCACGATGTTCAACTCCTGCCCCTTGATGTGCAGCGGAATATTCACCGGCGGAATCTGGAAGGACATCTTCGGCTCGTTGGCGCGCAGCCCGGGCGCGGCCAGCGCCAGCAGGGAAATCAGCGAGGCGGCCACGAATTGTGAGAGTTGCCGCTGCCGTGGATACTGGCGCGAAACCGCCGCGTACGGCAAGGGAGCGTTAATCATCAGCTAGGGTGGATGGCTCCGCCGGCGCTCCGGGTTGCTTAAAATTCGCGGAGCCCGGCGCGTAATCGATATCGCGCCCCGCCCGCTTCCGCACCTCAATAATTTTGGAACGCTGCCACGTCTTCCGCTGAATACACTTTGGATCCTCGTGCGTCCTGGAGTGGGGATACTGGAATCGCCGGGAGGTTGCGTGATGGATTACACCAACAAGATTCGATTCGGACTGGGAAGTTTCTGCGCCGCATTTTTGCTGCTTTCCGTGCTGGCGCTGCAGGTTGCGTCGCAGGACGCGGCCAATTTTGTCGGCTCCTGGGAAATGACCATGACCGGCGGCGGCCCAGGCGGGCAGGGAAATGGACCAGGCGCGCAACCCGGCGATCAGGGCGAAACCGGACACCGCGGTGGCGGCGCGCGCGGCCCGCAAACGCTGGTCATCGCCAAGGATGGCGATCATTACAAAGTGACCCACAAAACTCCGCGCGGCGACAAAACCTCCGACGCCACCGTTTCCGGCAACACCATTTCCTGGACCGAAGAGCGCCCCAACCGCGACGGCGGCACCATGCAAATCCAATTCAAAGCCACCCTCGATGGTGACGCGCTGAAGGGCACCTTCGGCGGCGGCCAGTTCACCCGCGAATTCACCGCCAAGCGCACGACTTGATGAGCTACTCGTAGCGCAACGCCACCATCGGATCCACCCGGGTGGCGCGACGCGCCGGAAAATAATTGGCGACGAACGCGACGCACAGCAGTACGGCAAATGCGCAAAGGAAGGTTGCGGGATCGATAGCCTTCACGCCATACAGCAGACTGCTCAGCACGCGCGTGGCCGCCAGCGCCCCGACCAGTCCAACGCCGAGTCCGATGCCGACCAGTTGCATGCCCTGCGCGACGATCATCCGCAGCACGCCGCTGGTTTGCGAGCCCAGCGCCATGCGTATGCCGATTTCCCTGGTACGTTCGGCCACGCTGTAGGCCATCACCCCGTAAATTCCGGCCATCGCCAGCACCAGCGCGAGCAGCGCGAACGCCGAAACCAGCAGCGCGCGGAAACGCGGCGCAGCCACCGACTCCGAAAATTCCGCTTCGATGGTGCTGAATTTCGCCGGCACATCGGGAGAAATCGTCCGCAAATTATCCCGCAGCGTTCCGGTAATGGCGCCGGATGGCAGCGCGGTGCGCACCACGAAGCTCAGCGCGGTCGAGGGTTGCGGATGTTGTTCGTACGGCATATAAATTTCGGGCCACGGCCGCACCGCGGGACCGAACTGCCGCACGTCGCCCACCACGCCGACGATGGTCATGGGCTGCAGCGAGTCGAGGCCGCAGTAAATCACGTGGCCGATCGGATCCTGGTTCGGAAACGCCTGCTTGGCCAGCGCTTCATTGATGAGTGCGCTGAACGGCGCGTCGAACGTGTCGCGATCGCTGAAGTCCCGGCCGCGGAGTTGCGGAATGCTCAAAGTGCGGAAATATCCGGGCGTGACCACCGACATCACCGCTTGCGGCCCGCCGATGCCTAGTTCATTTTCTGGCGGCAGGCGATCGATCCAGTAAGTTCCGTCCGAAGAAGCCTGCCCGGGCAAGCCCCGCACACCTGCGACGGAAGTAATCCCCGAATTGGTCGAGACCCGCGCGAGAAATTGTTTGTAGAGCTGCGTCGCGCGCCGCGAACTCGCCAAATCGAGGCGGAAACATCCGTTTCCATCACGATTATTTTTTCGGCGCTAAATCCCATTTGCACTTTCAGCAATGCGTCGAAGCTGCGCACCAGCAATCCCGCGCCGGTCATCAGCACCACCGAAACCGCTACCTCCGCGACAATCAATGCGCCGTGCAGGCGGCGCGCGCCGCGGCTGGACGAGCCGCGTGCGCCGGACTGCTGCAGGGACTGATTCAAATCGACGCCGGTCGCGTGCAGCGCCGGCGCGATGCCGAAGATCATCGTGGAAATCGCGGCCGCCGAAAACGTGAACGCCAGCACGCGCCAGTCGAGCCCGATTTCATTCAAGCGCGGAATATCGGACGGCGCGAGGCGCACCAGCAGCGCCGAAACCCGATGGCGATCAGCAGGCCCAGCGCGCCCGCGGTCAGCGCCAGCAGCCGCTTTCGGTGAGCATCTGCCGGATAATGCGCGCCAGCGGCTGGCGCCCATGGTGGTGCGGATGGCGATTTCGCGCGCGCGCCCGGTGGCTTTGGCCAGCAGCAGGTTCGCGATATTGGCGCAGGCGATCAGCAGCACCAACGCGACGGTGCCGAGCAAAAGGTACAGCGTGAGGCGCACGTCCGAAACCATTTCGTCGCGCATCAGCACGACCGCGGCGCTCTTGCCTTCGTTGCTCGCGGGATATTGCTGCGCCAGGCGCGCGGCGATGGCGGTCATCTGCGCTTGCGCTGCGCCCGGCGTGACCCCTGGTTTCAGCCGGGCAATCACCCGGTAATTGTGGCCGCTGCGCGAAACGGTTTCCGGAACCACCGAATTCGCCGGATACCAGATGTCGGTCTTTTCCGGAAAATGAAAACCGGCCGGCGCCACTCCGGCGATCGTCAAGCTGCGATCGAAAACGCGAATGGTTTTGCCGATGGCGGCGTGCTCGCCCGCGAAATGCTGCTGGCCATAGGCGTGGCTGATAATCACCGCGCCGGACTTTCGTTCTTCTTCAGTGAAAAAATGTCCCGCGGCGGGTTGCAACTGAAAAACGTCAAAAAATTCCGGAGTTATTGCGGCGCAGTGTGCATACTCGGACTGCGCGGCAGGCGCGGCCGCGCACTCGTCGTCTTCATAGTAGGCCATCGAATCGAAGGAGGTCGCTTGATCGTGCCAGTCGTGGAAATCGGGAGCCGAGACCGGCCCGTGGTTCCCGGATTTTTGCCACAACGAAGCGAGGGTGACGATGCGGTCCGGCTCGTGATACGCGAGCGGCCGCAACAACACCGCATTCACCACGCTGAACATCGCCGTGTTCGCGCCGATGCCAATGCTGAGCGTCAAGATCGCAATCGCGGTTATGCCCGGCGCTTTGGCCAGCACCCGAATCCCGTAACGTATATCCTGCCAGAGGTTTTTCATCGGGCGTCCCCGCCTTTCCATCGAGAGAGAATACGCCGGCCATGGCTGGAATGTTCCGTTCTTGAGCCGGAAGGTTGACGGATGAACCGGTGCCGCGCCGACCCCGTCGGGACTATAATCAACAGCAGGAGACCGTTAATGGCCAGCCCCATCCAGGGACCCGAAACCAGAGTGGAAGTCCGGCGCATGTTCGTCGCGCCGCGCGAAAAGGTCTTCGAGGCCTGGACCCAGCGCGAGAAGCTGGAAAAATGGATGTGCCGCTTCCCGCGCAACGATACCCGCTACACCGCGTCCGACGCGCGGCCCGGCGGCGTCGCGGTGATGGACGTGAAAACTCCGTCGGGGCAAAGGTTCACGCAGACCATCACCTACCGCGACATCGAACCGCCCAGCAAACTGGTCTTCAGCTGGGACTGGCAGGAATTCTCCGCCGCGGGAGAGAAAATCAGCGAGGCCCGCGATACCCTGGTCACCGTGGAATTTCAGCCGCGCGGCACTTTTACCGAAGTGATTCTGACCCACGAAGGATTGCCCACGGCCGAGCTGCGTGCCCGGCACGAACGCGGCTGGATCGGCTGCTTCGACGCCCTCACCGAAACGCTGCAACCCTAGCGCAGAAATGTTCGCGAACGCCGATTACGGCGCGCTTCTCCAGTGAGGATGGGCGACTCGTCCGGAAAAAACCTCAACGCCGCGTGGGGGAGTTACAACTCGCCTCTGGCGCGCGAAAAACGCCCGAAACTCGGGGGCCGTTGTATACTCCGCGCACTGTATTTGCACCTGCCGGAGGAAAAGTGGAAATTCGAATTCGCGCGCGCGTTCGTCTGGGCCTTGGCTGCGTCTTTGCACTCGCCGGCCTCTTCTTCCTCGTATGCAGCAGTCACGCCCAAACTTCCACGAAGGAAAATGTGCCAGCCGTCGGCCAGACCCGCACCTACTTCGTCGCCGCCGACGAAATAATCTGGGATTACGCGCCTTCCGGCCGCGACCAGGCCATGGGCCATCCCTTCGACGAGATCGAAAAGTTGTACACCGAAGCCGGCCCGCACCGCCTGGGCCGCGTCTACAAAAAAGCGGTCTACCGCGAATATACCGACGCCTCGTTTTCCACCGTAAAGCCTCGCGCTGCCGACCAACAATATCTCGGCATCGTCGGTCCCGTGCTGCGTGGCGAAGTCGGCGACACGCTGAAAATCGTTTTCAAGAACAATGCCGCGCATCCTTACAGCATGCATCCCCACGGAGTTATGTACCGCAAAGACTCCGAAGGCGCGGACTACGATGATGGGACCACCGGCGCGGATAAAGCTGACGGCGCGGTGCCGCCCGGCGCGACCCACACCTACACCTGGCAAATCCTGGAACGTTCCGGCCCCGGCCCGAACGATCCCAGTTCCATTTTCTGGCTCTACCATTCACACGCCGACGAATTGCAGGACATTGCGTCCGGCCTGTTCGGCGTCATCGTGGTCACCCGCCGGGGCATGGCGCTGCCCGATGGCCGCCCTAAGGATGTCGACCACGAGTTCATCAACTTGTTCATCGCCCTCAACGAAAACGAAAGCTGGTATCTCGACGAAAATATTCTGGCACACGCCACCGACCCGAAAGGCATCAAGCGCGGCGAGGCGAACTTCGTCACCCCCACGGGCATGGCCGGCACCATCGTCGGCACCGGTTTCCTCGAACCCAATATCAAATGGTCCATCAATGGATTTATCTATGGAAATATGCCGCTGATGACCATGCGGCAGGGCGACCGCGTCCGCTGGTACGTCGCTACCCTCGGCGACTTCAACAACGTGCATACTCCCCACTGGCACGGCAATACCGTGCTGGTCGCCGGCCAGCGCACCGACGTGCTGAACGTCGGCCCCGCCCAGATGATTACCGCCGACATGCGACCCGACGCCCCCGGCATCTGGCTCTACCATTGCCACATCAGCGACCACATGCTCGCCGGCATGGTCGCCCGCTACGAAGTGAAACCGCGCTAACCGTGTAATTGGCGGATGCTATACTGGCCCGAAATGAACAGATTGGTCTCGCCTCGCCCTCGCGCGGTGACGGCTGCAGCGCTCCTGGCGCTCGTCACTGCCGTCTACTGGCTCGTTGTTTGCGTCTTTACCTTGCTGATGTATCGAGCAGAGAATTCGCATGTCTTGGGGAAGGAAGCCATCTTCCAAATGATGATCACTCCGGGGTGTCTGGGCCTGGGCGGGGCGGTCGCTGCCGTCGCGCTCTTGTTTCGTCGAAACTGGGGGCGCGTTCTTGCCCTTGCGTTGGCCGTCTCTGGGATTCTTTTCGTGTTGAATTTCCTGAAACCTTTTCTGAGGCTGCCTTCTTCGCTGATTCCCCCTGCGTCTTTCCTGGCCTTGTGTGTGTTCCCGATCCTCACCGGGATCGCCATCCTTGCATTGCTCGCTGGCAAAAAAGTCAGAACAGAACTGCTCCCGCCAGCGGTCGTGCTCATTTACGTGAATCTGCTGGATGAAGCCGCGCCTCGGGCCAGGCCGACGCAAGCATTGGCGCTGGGCGCCGGATTATTCGAGTTGCTGCCAACAGGGCATCCCCACGCACACGACGAACATTGGGAGATTAAACCCGGATCAGTCGTTCGCGGCGTGAAGTCGAATCACGCCGGCAAGCCCTGCCTGCTCGCCGTTGTGCTCGGATCGCAATAGGGAACTTGCCGCGGCTCAAAAAAAGTTCACGACTTGCCCCAAAACGCAAACGTTACCGCGCCCACCAGAAACAGAAACGAGACCGCGTAGTTCCAGCGGATTTCTTCGCCGAGATAGACCCAGGCGAAAACCACAAACACGCACAGCGTGACCGCTTCCTGGATGATTTTCAATTGGAACGCGGTGAATTCGCCGTAGCCGATGCGGTTGGCGGGGACTTGAAAACAGTATTCGAAGAACGCGATCAGCCAACTGACCACGATGGCCGCAAAAAGAGGCGCCTTGCGGTATTTCGAAGTGCCCATACCACGCAATGGTCATGAACACGTTGGAACAAATCAAAAGCAGGACGGTTTTCATAACACACCGACGATATCACGAGCGGGACCGGAAGCGCTTCCGCGGCGCCCCTACAGGATTTCCTGTAGTACGCGGCGCGGCTCTGTTGCCCACTTGATAAACTCAGTACTATTGTCCTCTTCCTGGCCCGCGCCTATTCTGGAGCCGCAAACGTTTACCCCATCCCTGACATTTCGCAGGAGGCCCCATGCATGAACGCCGCCGCTGTCAGCGTTTCGATTTGAATGTCCCGGTAAAAGTGTACGGCCGCAGCCCGCGCAACATTCCCTTTCGCGCCATGACCGCGACCATGACCGTCAGCAAATTTGGCGGCCTCCTGGACATGAAGCCCCGCGTGAAGCTCGGCCAGAAAATGCTGATCGTCAATAGCTTCACCGAAGAGGAACGCGAGTGCCGCGTGGTCTACGTCGATTCCAAATCGCGCGGCCGCCGCAGAGTCGCCGTCGAATTCACCACGTCGACCGGCGATTTCTGGCACGTTTACAGCCCGCCCGCGCGCCTGGAAGTAGTTCCGCCGCCGTCCGACCTGATCGGTGTTTTGTCCAATACCTAGGACCGCGCCGACGCGTATATAAGGACCCGCGGATTCGGCGCGGCGCGCCTAGCCGGCGCCTCGTCGCCGCGGCCTAAAATCCGCCGCAAACGACCCGCCAAGAACTTTGGGAGTGCGGCGGCTTGCCGCCGCTTTTGACCAAGCCGCAATCATCGCCCCTACGACCAGCGCGCAGCGCCGCCAAAAATCCCCGCGCCGCCGCTGTCCAGCGCCGTAGGTGCGACACGGCCTCACCTCCTGTCCGCCACGCCGCCATCAACCTCCACGCCTCCACCCACCCGTCGTCATCCTGAGGAGCGCAGCGACGAAGGATCTCATCCATGAGGCCGCGTCGGGATCGCCACGACGAGACTCTCCGCTCCGCGTGAACCTACGGCTCAAGTGTGCGATGTAAGCTTGCTACGATCAGCTGGAAGTCTTCGCGGTTATATTCCGCAGCGCCATTTCTTTTTCCATTTCGCGGATCCGGAATTTTTGTATTTTGCCGCTGGCGGTCATCGGAAAATTCTGCACCACGCGAATGTGCTGAGGAATCTTGAAATGCGCCGCCTTGCCGCAGCAGAATTCGCGAATTTCCTCCGCGCCCGAATTTTCTCCGGCCTTTAGCCGCACCCAGGCGATCACGATTTCTCCCAGCTTTTCGTCCGGCAGC
The DNA here is from genome assembly GCA_963737765.1 of uncultured Acidobacteriota bacterium. Taxonomy (GTDB): domain Bacteria; phylum Acidobacteriota; class Terriglobia; order Acidiferrales; family UBA7541; genus Palsa-295. The sequence goes on along the minus strand of CAVTTY010000026.1, from coordinate 687 downwards.
CCCAGCACGCAGGCCTCCGCGATTTTCGGATGGGTCTGCAGCAAATTCTCAATTTCCTTGGGTGAAATGTTTTCGCCCCCGCGAATGATCATGTCCTTGGCCCGGCCGGTGAGGACCACGTATCCGTCCTCGCGCATCACGCCCAAATCGCCGGTGTGCAGCCAGCCGCTCGCGTCGACGGCCTTGCTCGTCGCTTCCGCGTCGCTGTCGTAACCCTTCATGGTGAAATAACCGCGCGCGCAGACTTCGCCTGGCTCACCCAGCGGCACCGGTTCGCCGGTCCGCGCGTCGGCGATTTTTATTTCGGTGTTCGGCATCGTGCGGCCAATCGTGGTGGCGCGCTGTTCGGAAGTAGATTCCTGGTCGCACATCGTCACCGTGGGCGACGATTCGGTCTGACCGTAGGCGTTGTAAATTTCGCGCGTCCCGAATTTCCGTTCCAGCCGCTGAATCAATTCACTGGGGCAGGCCGCGCCGCCGGTCAGCAGCACGCGCACGGAAGCGAGATCGAAGCGGTCGAAGTCCGGCTGCTCCAAAATGGCCAGGTACATCGACGGCACGGCCAGCAGCATCGTGATTTTCTCCTGCTCGATCGTTTCGAGCGCCGCCGCGCGGATCGAACATCCGCGAGGGCAGCACGAACGCTGCGCCCGAAAGTAATGCCCCGAGGGAACTGACCCACAATGA
>CAVTTY010000025.1:0-21457 GCA_963737765.1 uncultured Acidobacteriota bacterium | reverse complement strand
ATGCGGGACGGCCAAGACGCGCGCTCCCAGTTACAGCGCCCGCAACTTGGTGTAAACTATGTTTTCACTCGGCGGTGAGCGTAGCTCAGCTGGTAGAGCATCGGTCTGTGGCACCGAGGGTCGCGGGTTCAAACCCCGTCGCTCACCCCAACTTGCTTTTCTTCGTGGTCTTTGGCGGATTTCATTGCGTGGAGTTTTTCAATCCAGTTCGTATCTGTTGATTCTGCTGTGATAAACTCACCCATCATTTTCATGAGCAGCGTGTTCCTCTGATTCAAAAGCCCCTGGCTGCGTTCTGGTTCAAAGTATAGCCATCGTCCAAACAGACTTCGCTGTAGATCTAACTACAGACGTGGATGAGAACGTCGCCTGGCGAATGACCGGCCAAGACCGTCAATCTCCGCAATCTTTGCCGAGCAGAAACTGCGGCTGCCCAGTTTCATCCACCGTGTATGCCACTCTCAGCGACTTTTCGTTGACATCTTTGCGTGGGTGTTCTATTTTTCGCGCATACAAAGTTATTGGGTGGAGCTCCAGACCGTTTTCACGTTTCTCAGGGTGACCTACACGGCTAAGCAGCCCCCGCTCACTTGTTTGATCGACATCGGCAAACTCGCCGCCGGCTTGTAGTTGTTGCGCCTTGATCGGCCCACGAGGCGTTAGAGCTTTGCCCGTTCTTTCTTGATTTTCCAACCGCCACCGACTTTCAGGGCCACCGGCCTAGAAGAGGAGACCGCGATGAATTACTTTCGTTTTCTTGGCGCGATTCTGGCAGCGATAGTGCTGTGCATCAGCAGTGCTTGGGCGCAAAGCAGCGAAGGCCGAATCCTTGGCACGATTCGTGACTCGTCGGGCGCGGTCGTGGCGGGCGCCAAAGTTTCGGTACTCAACACCGAAACCAGCTTCGTCCGCACGCTGGTAACCAACAGCGACGGCGACTACGCCGCGCCGTCCCTGGAGCCCGGACTTTACAAAGTCTCGGCCGAAGCGTCTGGATTCAAGACGACCACCAGCGACGTCTTCCGCCTGGAGGTTTCGCGCGAGGCCCGCATCGACATACAACTGACGCCCGGCACGGTCAGCGAGACGGTGGAGGTGAAAGCTGAAGCCGCGCTGACCGACACCACGGACAACACTTTGAATGGCGTGCTGGATAATAAAGCCATTAACGAACTGCCCCTTAACGGCCGCGATTTTCAAAACCTGCTCCCGCTGCACCCTGGCGTGCAACGAACTCCCGGCGGCGGATTCCAGTCGCTCACCTCAAACGGCAATCGTCCCGACGACAATAACTTTTATATCGACGGGGCGGACGACAACGACGTCTACTACGGCGAATCGGTGATGAACGATGCCGGCATTCAGGGCACGCCCGCCAGCATCCTGCCGCTCGACGCCATTCAGGAATTCAACACCCAGGAAAGTCCGCAGGCCGACTACGGTGTGAAGCCCGGCGTGGTGGTCAACTTGGGCCTGAAATCCGGCACCAACCAGATTCACGGCACGGCTTACGAGTTCATCCGCAACGCCGCTGCCGACGCCCGGAACTATCGACAATCCAGTGGAAGGACAAGGGCGCGCGCCCCTGATTCTGAATGAGTTTGGTGGTTCGATCGGCGGGCCGATCAAGCACGACAAGTTATTCTACTTTTTCAATTACGAAGGCATTCGCTTCAAAGTGGGGAACACCGAACTAGTCGATACGCCAATCACCGAATCGGTAGCGGGTAACCCGGCCCTGGTGGCGAAGCTTGCGGATGCGGGCTTTGCTCCTGAGGACGTCAGCCTTCCGGATGCGCTGGCGGCCTGCGCTCCGGCGTGCAACCCGCTCAGCGTGCGTTTGGCGACCGGTGGACCGAACAACTCGGGCCTGTTTCCCCGCAATCCCGGTTTCACCACCAACACTTCGGACCCATTGCTCATCAACTACAATTTTGCCAACCGGGATCGCGGTGACAACGTCGTGGCCAAGATGGACTACTATCTGAACCCCAAGAACGTCATCTCGGCGCGCTTCATTTACGCCAACACCAGCCTGGTGGAAGAAGACGCGTTCCCGCTGGCGCAACAATGGCTATCCACCACGCAGCCGACCACCCAGATTTTCGGTGTCAACTGGGTGTACACCCCGAATTCCACCTGGGTAAATGAACTCCGTTTCAGCTATAGCCGCTTCAATGAAAAAATCAATCCCGGCGACACCAATATGACCGCGGCGGATTACGGACTCAATACCGGCGTCACCGATCCGCGGCTCAATGGGCTCCCGCGCATCAATGCCGACCGTCACAACTTTAACTATCTTGGCGGTAATTCCAGCTGGCCGCTGTGGACCTATCCGACCCAGACGGAAGTGATCTCCGATACGGTTTCCCGCGTCAGCGGAAAACACAACATCAGGTTCGGCGGCGAATTCCGGTACGGCGACGTTAAGTATTTTCGCGACACCGAAGGCCGCGGGCGCGTCGATTTCAACAGCCTCGAAGATTTCGTCGCCGGTGATCCGCACAACTGGTCATTGGCCTACGGCGATCCCGGCCGCAACATAAATCTAAAATCGTTTGGTCTGTTCGTGCAGGATGGCTATCGCATCACTCCGCGAGTGACCATCAACATGGGGTTACGCTACGACCTGACCTATCCAATTGCGGACTCGCAGAATCGACTGGCAAATTTTGATCCCTCGCAGGGTGTGATCCAAGTCGGCCAGGGTATCAGCTCCGCGTACCCGATCAGTCGCAACAACGTTTCTCCGCGGTTCGGTGTGGCCTGGGACGTCTTTGGGACCGGCCGCACCGTGGTGCGTGGCGGAGGCGGCCTCATCTTCGAACAACCGTCGATCCGCACCTTTCTGTTCAGCGGTGGCGGCCTGAACCTCAATCCCAGCGGCGTGCCGGGGGTTCAGCCGGGCACCGGAAACATCACTGCCTTTTTCGTTGCGTCCACCGACCCCAGCGTTTTGAACTGGAATACGACGGGCCCGCCGATTTTTCCCACTGCCGGTCAAAGCTCCTGCAGCATCGATATTCCCTGCTTCATCTTTTCCACGGCTCCGCATCTGAGCACGCCGTACGTCGCGAATTGGAACCTGAACGTGCAACAGGCCATCGGTGCAACCGGGGTTTTGCAAGTGGCCTACGTGGCCAACCGCGGCATCAACCTTTACAGCATCACCGACACCAACCAGCCGGATCCCGCGCTCTCTACGCCCTGCATCTTCGCCACCGGCGGTGTCTTCGACGGTGACTTTGCAGGCTGTGAACAGGCCGCTCGTCCCCTGACTACCGCTTGTCCGCCGCCAGTCGGCTTGGGCACCGGTGGGCCGTGCTTCGAGACCTTGGGGCAGTTTCAAAACCTCGGGAATAAGGCCAGCTCGAACTACAACTCACTGCAAGTGACTTTCACCAAAAAGTATTCGCACGGCTTGTACCTGCTTGCTGGATACACCTACGCCCACGCGATTGATACCTCGACGAGTAACACGGCCGGCGAGCCGCAGAACAGCCTCAATTACGCGGACGAACGCGGTAACGGCGATTTCGATATTCGTCACCGCTTCACCCTGGCCGTCGCCTACGACCTGCCGTCCAGGGAATCTAAATTTCAGCTGCTGACCGGTTGGCAAGTCACCACTCTCGCGACCCTCCAAAGTGGCGAGCCGTATACTCTTTTCGACAGCTTTGATGACATCAGCTCCACCGGAGAGTTCGCCGATCGCTGGAATATCACCGGTTCACCGAAAAACATTCACTGGTCGCCCATCAACGCGATTCCCTATACCGACAACTTCGAGTTCGATGGCGGCGGCAATCTGACGGGAGACAATCAGGCGTGTATCAACGCCGTGGGCTCGAACCCCGATGCGCAGCAGCAGTTGATTAACTTTGGCTGCTTCTTCTCCCCCAACGGAAAAACGGTGCTCACGCCGCCGATTCAGGGCACCTTCGGCAACGCTGGGCGCAACATCTTCAACGGTCCGGGGTTCGTAAACTGGGACTTCTCGGTATCGAAGACGTTCACCCTGCACGAGCGGCTCAAGCTGCAATTCCGCGCCGAGTTCTTCAACATCCTAAACCACCCGAACTTCGACGTGTTCTCGCTCGATAACGACCTTTCGGATATCCACACCGCCGGTCTGGCCACCTTCACTCCGGACTTGGGTTCGGCATCGAACCCAGTTCTCGGAACGGGCGGCTCGCGCCACATCCAACTCGGCGCCAAATTCTCTTGGTAGGGAGAATGGAAAGGAGAACCACAACAGCGTAACGGCTCAACACAGCGCACGATCGACAAAGCTGCGCGATCGCCAAGATGCGGGAAACAACTTGGTGTGTGAACTATCCCCTCACTCGGCGGTGAGCGTAGCTCAGCTGGTAGAGCATCGGTCTGTGGCACCGAGGGTCGCGGGTTCAAACCCCGTCGCTCACCCCAATTCCTTCAACAACCTATTGCTCGCGTCCGCCCGCCTCATTGCGCACTCCTTGCCCCATACCTTCGCCGTGTCTGTTTATTTGCAGTTGGCGTCGTCGACGCCGAATCGTTCAGAATCGGCAGAACCCTTCAGCGCCGGCGGTGCGGTCCGCTATGTGTAGCGACCAGGACGATTTTCGCATTCGATTTTTCACTTCCGTGGCGCGCCCCTCGTTTACACCACGGCGCACGCGAACAATCCCGGACCGAACTCTGGTCTTAGTCGTGCCAAGCGCATCTTCCGCCTTTCATCAAGCATCCCCACCGCCGTTCTAAACGGTTATCCTCGGAGCTTCGTCGCACCCCAGTCAATGATTGGCCGTGCTCAGCTCCGATCGACTATCCTCGATGCCCCTCGAACGTTGTTTCTACCCACGAAAAACGCCCTCCGCTTTAATATTGCGGCCCGAAGGTTATGTATTTTCCCCAAAAACAGGAAGGGTTCATGCGGAATCGTCGCAACGCGCCGGCTCCAGCCCCTGGCGATTTAATGAAACTTCTTGACAAAGGTTTATTGCTTACATTATAAGCCTCTCAAAGGTTATAAGCGGTTAGAAGCGATGGCACCATTCGCTTCGTTGGCTTCCGTAGCAGCGCTGTGGTTCTCCGCCGTCACTGGGCGGCCAAAAGCGTTGCCCAATAGTCAAACGCTCGGAAAATTGGGGGGGGGATGCAAACTTCAAGGATCCGCACTGGGCTTGGCGTTTTCGTTGTTGCTCTCGCGTTGTGTCTGTGCAGCCAATTGTTAGCCGGCGTGACCGCCAGCATTTCTGGCACCGTCACCGATCCCAGCGGCGCCATCGTCGCTGGTGCCACCGTCACCGCCACCAATGTCGAGACCGGTGTGGCCACTACCCAGCCCACCAACGCCTCGGGATATTACTCCTTCCAATCCCTTCCCTTGGGAACTTACACGATTGACGTGGCCCAGACCGGCTTCAAGGAATACGCCCAGACCGGCCTCGTCCTCGACGTGAACTCCGCGCTGGTCGTCGACGTAAAATTGCAAGTCGGCGCTAGCAGTGAGAAGGTCGAAGTCTCCAGCACCGCCTTGCACGTCGACACCCAGAGCACCCAGATGGGTGAAGTGATCACCGGCAAAGAAATGACCGATGTCCCGCTGGTCACCCGCAGCTACACCGACTTGCTCGAGTTTGCAGCCCGGTGTTGCCCAGAGTGCTTCGCAGCTTACCGGAGCTTTTGCCGGTCCATTCATCTCGGCGGGCTTTGCCGCTCCTTTGGTTTCGGGCGATTTGAATTCCGGGGCGGTCTCGGTAAATGGTATGCGCGAATCCGAGAACGGCTTCATCCTCAATGGAGTTCTGGTCCAGGAGTTGGGATTTTCTGGAGCGGGAGCCATCCCCAACCTCGATTCGCTGGGTGAGTTTCGCATCCTGACCAACAATTTCGACGCCGAATACGGCAACTACAGCGGCGGCCTGATTAACGTCGTCACCAAAACGGGAGGCAACGGCTATCACGGCAACGTTTTTGAATTTCTGCGAAACACCGATTTCGATGCCGCGAACTTCTTCGATAAAGGCCAGCGCGCGGCGTATCACCAGAATCAATTCGGCGGCACCTTCGGCGGCCCCATCAAGAAAGACAAGATATTTTTCTTTGCGGACTACCAGGGTAACCGCTTGATCCAGGGTGTAACCCAACGCATCACCGGTGCCCCCACCGCGGACCTCGAGTCCGGAAATCTGGCCAGCGTCGAAGGCATGTTCCTCGATGGACACGGAAACCCAACCGTCGTGAATGGAGCGGCTTTTGCCAACCAGCTAACTCAACAGTTCGCTTCCAGTACCGGGCAGCTTGTGCAAGCGGGCGAGCCCTATTTCTTTCCAGGCTGCGCCTCAACCAATCCCGTGTCTGGCTGTGTCTTTGCCAACGGACAGTTGCCCCAGGCCGCTTTCAATCCAATCTCGGCCAACCTGCTGCCTTTTATTCAGCCCTCCAACGGCGTAGACGCCGTCTCCGGCCTGCCGACCTTTACTACCAATTCGGGAGCCGTCGACCTGAACGACAATAAATTCAGCGTACGCGGCGACATCAACAGCAGATTTGGCCTGCTCACCGGCTACTATTATTTCGATAAATTCAATCGCATCGATCCCTATTGGCCTGGCAACGCGCCGGTCTATCCAGGATTTGAGGTTGACGGTAAGGGCCAGACTCATACGATTGACCTCGGCGACACCAAGACGTTCGGCTCGGCCTCGGTCAACGAATTCCGTCTGGGGTACTTCCGCTTGGACACCGCCTTCAACCAGCCCCAGGGCGGCAAGGGCATCACCTTAGCCAGCCTCGGTTTTGCTTCTGGCGATAACCGGGCGCCGGGTATTTTTCCGGTGGTTCCCGCACTCGAAGGCGTTCCGGAAATCGACTTTAACGACTTTGTAATCGGAGTGCCCAGCCGCCCGAACGGCCTCATCGACAACATCTACCAGGTGCTGGACAACTACAGCAGAATCGTAGGAACCCACTCGCTTAAATTCGGCGGCCAGTTTCATTACGACCAGCTCGAAGAAAACCTGCTGGATAACGTCTCCAACGGAAACTTTTTCTTTGGCAGCAGTTTCAGCGGCAACCCCAGCGAAACCGGCAGCGACTTTGCGGATTTTCTGATCGGCGCGCCTAGCCAATTCGTTCAAGGCCAGGCCTTTCCCTCCTATGGCCGGAACTTTTATTTCGGGTTGTTTGCCCAGGACAGCTGGCGCATCAAATCGAATTTGACTTTCAACTATGGCGTGCGTTACGACGTCAGTGCGCCCTGGCGGACCAAGTTCAACCAGTTTCAGACGCTGATTCCTGGTGAACAATCCTTGGTTTTCCCCGGTTCACCGACTGGCTGGGTTTTCCCCGGCGATCCTCACGTCCCCCAAACGCTGGCGCCCGTCCGCTGGAATAACTTTGCTCCGCGCTTGGGACTGGCCTATTCGCTGGGCGATTATGACGGTCTGCTCGGCAAAATCTTTGGCAAGGCCGGCGACACCAGCATCCGCGCCGGTTGGGGTATTTTCTACAGCACCTTCGAAGGCGCGACCGACTTCAACGAAATTGGCGACGCTCCGTTCGGAGACTTCTCGGGACAGAGCGAGCCGACCTTTGCCGCTCCATTCACCAACCGAGCCGCCGGCACCTCGATTCCCAACTTTTTCCCGGTGGCCCCGCCTCCCAAACATTTTTCACAGAAGAATCCCGCCAGCGGGCCTCCCTACGATAACCTGCCCGATTTCTTCAGCGCTTTCGGCACCATCGGCAGTTCCCCGGCCTTCTTCAACGGAAACCGCCTGCCTTACGCCGAAGAATACGAACTCTCGGTCGAACACCAGTTCACTCACGCTGATTTGCTGACCGTGAGCTACGTCGGCACCCAGGCACACCGGTTGCTTGCTTCCGTTTCTGCGAATCCGGGAAATCCGGCGCTCTGCCTTTCGTTGGCCGCGGAAGGTTGCGGCCCCGGCGGCGAAAACAGTATTTACATTCGCCCGGATAATACCTTTGCCCTCGGAACCCGCGCACCATTTAGTGGTGTCGCCCTGCCGGCCGGTACGAATTTGCCTTGCGCTCCCGGTTGCGACACCGTGCTGCCCAACGGCGACTTGGGAATCATCCCCTTCGGCAACGACTCCTATTTCAAAACCGTCGGAGCTTCGTCCTACAATTCCGGGCAGATCAGCTATCGCCACACCAGTGGTCGTCTCCAGACCCTGATCGGTTACACCTACAGCAAAGCGCTGGACGATTCGTCCGGCTATGGTGAGCAGATCAATCCGGTCAACCACCGCATCAGTCGGGGTCTTTCGGGCTTCGATAGCACCAACAATTTCGTGGTCAGCTACAACTACTCGCTGCCCTTCGACAAGCTGGGCGGACCGAAGCCTCTGACCAACGGCTGGGCCATCAGCGGAATCACCAAATTCGCTACTGGTCTCCCCGTGACCTTGGTCGAAAACGACGACCACTCGTTGTTGGGCACCGGTTTCGGCGGACCAATCACCTTAGCCGTCGACACCCCGGATCTCGTTGGACCTCTCCAGATCACGAATCCGCGGCACACGGGCGGGCAGTATTTCAGCCCCACGGCGTTCGCTCCTTCGGCCATCGGCTTGGAGGGTGATTCCCGACGCCGCTTTTTCCACGGTCCCGGCTTGAACAATTTTGACTTTGCTTTGCTGAAGGACACCCGCATCACCGAACGATTCGATCTCCAGTTCCGCGGGGAGTTCTTTAACATCTTCAACCACACCCAGTTCCTGACCCCGGGCGGAATTCTCGGATCTTCATCGTTTGGCCAGGTTCCGGGTACTCTGCCAGGACGTATCGGACAGCTTTCTCTGAAACTGGCTTTCTAAAGACGGTTCAAAGGAGCCGCGGGGCGACGCTTAGCGCCGCCGCCGGATGGCACGAAGGTCGTGTCCCCGGCTCCATCGAAATTCAATCGTTGTCCCCGCGGCAATGCGGGTACTGCAAAGAGCGCACATTCATGGCGGCCCAAGGAGTGCTCGCGGCGACCCTGGTCAGGCCCGGGCACTACGAAATAATCGAATATCCTCTGCCGGAGCCGGCCCCGGGCTGTGTCCTGGTCAAAATGGAAATGTCCGGCATTTGCGGCACGGACAAGCACACCTTTCAGGGCTACACCACGCAGTACGGTGGGCGGCACACTGGAATTTCCGATCATCCAGGGACACGAAAATGTCGGCACGGTCGCGGCCATTGGCGGAGACGGAAAATATTCCGACTTTGAGGGCCTGCCGCTGCGCGTCGGCGACCGCGTCGTGGTCGGAGCCAATGTCTGCTGCGGCGAGTGCTACTATTGCCGTCACGATTTTCCCTACTACTGCTGCGAGAAGCACTACGGATTATGGCAACAACCTGAGCGCGAAAAATCCGCCGCATCTTTTTGGCGGATGGTCGCAGTATATGTACATCGTCCCGGGAAGTTTTCTGGTGAAAGTGCCCGGATGATCTGCCGTCCGAAGTCGCGGTGCTGACCGAGATCTTCGCCGTCTCCGTCGGACTCGATCGCGCCAAGCAGATGTCCGCGTTCCCGAATGAATCGTTTCGCTTCGACGACACGGTCGTGGTGCTCGGCGTCGGCCCGCTGGGCATGTGTTTCTTGATGAAGGCGCGCATGCTGGGCGCGGGGACCATCATCGCGGTCGACTTATCGGATTATCGCCTGAATTTTGCCGAAGCGGCTGGGCGCGGATCACGCGCTGAACGCCGGAGAACATGTCGCAGGCAGAGCGACTGCAATGGTGAAGGATTTGACCAACGGCCGTGGCGCGGACATGGTGATTGAATGTGCCGGAGTGCCGCAGGCGGTTCCCGGAAGCGCTGGATATGTTGCGCGTCGGCGGATTGCTGGTCGAGGCCGGAAATTTTTCGGATTTGGGCGAAGTGGCGATCAGCCCGCATCGCCATCTTTGCGCCAAGAATGCGCGCATTCTCGGCGTAGGCGGCGAAGAGCCTGCGGCCTATGGGCCGGGCATGCGGCAGATGGCGCGTTACATGAAGAATTATCCGCTGCGCGAGTTTGTTACACACCGGTTTGGCTTGCGAGATGTGGATGCGGCGATGCAGAAATCAGTCGAAGCGGATTCCATGAAAGTAGTCATGCAGCCGTGGCAGTAATCTTTGACGATTCGAACAAGAATTGTCAATCGATGTATAAAAAAAGAGATCAAGATAAGACTCAATGACCGAAATCGATCGATTCTTATTTGCCTCCGCACCCGATAGCTGGGGCGTTCTGGATTATCCCGGGCCTTCCTGGGAGCAATCCTACGAAAACATGCTGGATGAAATGGTGCAGGCCGGGTACACGGGATCGGAGTTGGGGCCCTACGGATTTTTCCCCACCGATCCCAAAATTCTTCAGCCGCAACTCGAAAAAAGAAAGCTAAAGCTTCTCGCTTCCTTTGTTCCGGTGAAAATGACCGATCCCGGCGCGAGCCAGGCGGTAATGGAGCGCATCCGCAAAGTCGGCAACCTGCTGGCGCGCTGAAAGCACCCTTCCTTGTGATCGCCGACGATCAATCGCCACGAGCGCAATGCCTTTTCCGGACGAGTCTATGATAAAGATTGTCCCGACGCTGACCGCGGAACAATGGAAGCACATCGGAAAAATCGTCGCCGACGCCGAAAAGGTGGCCAACGAATTCGGCCTGGACTTGGTATTTCATCCGCATGTGGCCACCTATGTGGAAACGCCCGAAGAGTGCGAACTGTTCTACGACGCAACTTCGCACACGAACGTCGGGCCTGTGTCTGGACACCGGGCATTGCGTCTACGGGCACGGCGACTCCGTCACCGAGGCCGAGAAATATAAGGACAAACTGCGCTTCGTTCACATCAAAGACTGCGACGTAAAAGTGCTGGCAGCAGGCTCGCCAGAATAAATGGACTTTTGAGGAAGCCATCGAACACAAAGTATTCACCGTGATCGGCCAGGGCAACATTGATTTTCCGGCATTCTTCCGCACGCTGGTCGAAGAATGGATATTCGGGCTGGTCCGTGGTGGAGCAGGATGTAAAATTCGGCGCCACGCCCATTCCGCCGGCGCAAAGCATTGCCGCCAGCCTGAAATATCTCCGCGGCGTTGTGAAAGATCTGTGGCTCGGCGCGCGGCGCGTAGATTGATCCGGCTGTTTCGGGTGAACCTTTTGCCTGCTGATACGAGTCGCAGGCACATCAGTCTCGAGGAAACAATCGATGCGTAAGTTGGGAGTGGGCGTGTTGGGCGTGGGAGAGATGGGCAAGCGCCACGCGGAAAATCTGCGGCGCAATGTGCCGGAAGCGCGGCTGGTCGCGATTGCCGACGTCTCAGCGGATCGCGCACGCCAGATGGCCGAGGAGCTCGAAATCGATCACTCGTACAACAGCCTGGAAGCGATGCTGGAGAACAAGAGATTGAAGCGGTGCTGATCGCTACGCCGGACAAATTTCACGCGTCAGCCGTGATACTGCGGCGCGCGCCGGGCAAGGATATTCTGTGCGAGAAACCGCTGGCGTTGAATCTATGCCGATGCCCACGCCGCGCTGGCACGCCGTCGCCAAAGCCGGCGCAGCGCATGCAGGTCGGCTTTATGCGGCGTTATGATCCTGCGTACGCTGCCGCCATGAAACGAATTGAAGCAGGCGAAATTGGCACTCCTGTCATTTTCAAATCTGTCGGCCGCGATAAAGATCAACCGCCGATTGCCGCTTACGATTCCAACGTCAATGGAATGATTTTTTACACCAACACGATTCACGATTTCGATTTGGCTCGCTGGCTGATGCAGGATGAAGTCACCGCCGTGCATGCTTACACCACCAGCACGATTCGTCCGGAGGTCGCGAAATATGGCGACGTGGTCGCCAGCGTCGTGAACCTGCAATATCAGCAAGGGCGCCATCGGAAACGTCGAATCCTACGCTCAGGCCGTCTATGGCTATGACGTTCGTACCGAAGTCGTCGGCTCGAAGGGTTCGATCTTCATTGGCAGCCTGGACCGCATGCCCGCAGTTTTCCTCACCGCCCGCGGCGGCGAACAAGCGCTTGCCAATCATTTTCTTGTCGCGTTTCGCGGACGCTTATCTGGCGGAGGTGCGAGATTTTGTGCATAACATGCTGCACGATCGCGCGCTACGCAGTTTCAGGCGAGGACGGCCTGAAAGCTTTGGCGATTGCCGTGGCGGCCGGAACAATCCGCACAAGCAATCGAAACCGGTGCGTTCAGCCTGACCTAGACGCCGGCGGTTCGTTCGCAGCAGCCAGTCGCAGTCTGGTCCGCGGGAGGTACATATGACGGTCGCAACCAGCCGCTGCTTACAAAAGCCCGCTGCATCAAATGACGCAGACCACTCCCACCTGTCTGTGGAATGATTCGGCGTCGATTGCGGAGCTGACATATTCGATCGACATGGCGCCGTCGGCGCCACCTGCAATCCCGTCATCGTGCTGGGAGTACTGAAAAAAGAATTGCCTGCCTGGAAGATCCGCATCCGCCAGTTGATCGACGAACTTCCCACCGCCACCGAAGACCAGCTCGCCTGGCAATTGGTCCGCGAAATCTCGGTTCAGGCCGCGCGCGTTCTCGAACCAATCTTCCACGCAGCAACAAGGCAAGAATGGCCGGCTTTCGATCCAAACCGACCCGCGCCTGTTTCGCGATTCCCGCGCGATCTCGCGCAGGCCATCGAGTTCAGCAAACTCGCTCCCAACATGATCGTAAAAATTCCGGCAACTTCCGCCGGCATTGCGGCCATCGAGGAAGCCACCTATCGCGGTGTCAGCATCAACGCGACCGTCAGCTTTACCGCTGCCGCAGGCCATCGCCGTCGCCGAAGCCGTCGAACGCGGCCTGCAGCCGCCGGGAAGCGGAAGGCCTGGAAATCGCGACCATGGGGCCGGTCTGCACCATCATGGTCGGCCGTCTCGACGATTGGCTGAAAGTCCTGGTCGAGAAGAATAATATCTCCATCGATCCGGGTTATCTCGAATGGGCCGGCGTCGCGGTGTTGAAAAACGCGTACCGCATTTTCCAGCGAACGCGGCTATCGCACCCGGCTGCTTTCCGCGGCGTTTCGCAATCACATGCATTGGAGTGAATTCATTGGCGGCGACTTGGTGATTTCCCCCCCGTACTCCTGGCAAGTCCGATTCAACGCCAGCGACATTGAAGTTCGTTCTCGCATCGATGAACCCGGTGCGCGCGGAAATTGAAAGCGAGCTCTCCAGAAAATTCGCGGACTACCGCCGCGCCAGCACCGAAAATGGTCTGTCGATCGAGGAATTCGATTCCTTCGGGCCGACGCGCCGGACACTTCGCCAATTTGTTTCGGCCTGTCACGATCTGGACGGGGTAGTGCGCGATGTCCTGATTCCGGATCCTGACGTGGCTTGAGACATGCACAATTCGCAGCAATACGCTCAAAATCATCGAATGGAGGTTCGCACGTGGGAAAGCTAGCGATAACTGGTGGTGAACCCTTCGCCGCAGCCCGTTTACCCGTGGCCGATGGCGACCAAAGAAGAAGCGGACGCCCTGGAGGATGTGCTGACCAGCACGAAATGGGGCGGCCAACCTTTCCCCGGAAAATATGCGGACGCGTTTGCCAAAAAATTCGCCGCCGCGCATCCGCCAAATACGCCCAGTGCGTGAATACCGGCACCGTCGCGATTCAGGCCGCCCTCAAAGCCATCGGCATTCGTCCCGGTGACGAAGTCATCGTCCCCGCCTACACCTGGGAAGGCACCGTCGGTCCCGTGCTCCTGATCAATGCTGTTCCGGTCTTCGTCGACGTCGATCCCGATACCTATTGCCTGGACGCCAAACTGATCGAGCAAGCGATCACTCCGAAAACCAAAGCGATTCTCCCGGTCCATCTCGGAATGCGCTTTGCCGATATGGATGAAATCCTGCGCATCGCCAAGAAACATAATCTGAAAGTGATTGAAGATTGCGCCCACGCCCACGGCGGCATGTGGAAGGGCCAAGGCGCCGGCTCGATGGGCGACCTTGGCGCCTTCAGTTTCCAATCCAGTAAACTGATCACCTCCGGCGAAGGCGGCGCCGTCATCACCAATAATCTTGAATACCTGGAACTGGTGCAAAGCTTACATCAACGCCGGTCGCGCCAGCCTCACCGACCAATTTCATCACCGCATCATCGGCTTTAATTACCGCCTGGGCGAATTCCAGGCCGCCGTTCTCGGCCCGCAACTCGACCGCCTGCCGCAGCACGCCGCGATTCGCGAAAAGACCATCAAGCATTTCGAATCCCGCCTGCAGAACATTCCGGGCATCGCCCTGCTGCCTCCCGAGCCGCGCATCACCCGCCTCGCTCCTTACGGATATGTTTTCAAATATTTCGCGAAAAAGTGAAAGACATTCCGCGCGCGGCGTTCGTCGCCGCCCTGCAACTGGAAGGAATCCCCTGTGACGGATTGTTCTATGAGCCGGTCTACAAGAGTTCCCTGTTTCCGGTGGATGCCGCGGATTTTCCGGCTCTAAGTTGGGGACGCGAAAAACCGCTCGACCTGCGGAACATGTATTCCTGCCCCGAAGCCGATCGCGCGGCCTATCAAGAAGCCGTCTGGTTTCCCCATCAGCTTTTCCTCGGCACCACCGCCGATGTCGACGCCATCGCCGACGCCATCGATAAAGTTCTCGCCAATATCGAGGAACTTCGCGGCTTGGATCACAAAGCCATCCGCAATCAGAAACTGGGTCGCGCCGACCGCGAAAGCTAAGCTTCAGGAGCCAGCGCCTTGACCATCGCGGGTAAAAAAGTCGGCTTTGCCGTCGTCGGCCTGGGCACGATCGCCGAAGGTTCCGTGCTGCCCGCTTTTCGGAATTGCAAAAAAGCAAAACTTGTCGCCGTCGTCAGTCGCGATAAAGCCAAAGCCGCCCGCTTCGCTCGCCGCTTTAAAGCTTCACACCATTATCAGCAACGAAGAGTTCGCCGCCTGCCTGGACAATCCCGCCGTTTCCGCCGTGTTCATCGCTACTCCGCAACGGCGAACATGCCGATTTCGACCATTCGCGCCGCCGACGCTGGCAAGCACGTGCTATGCGAAAAACCTCTGGCCGCCACACGCCCAGCAATCCGCGTCGATGGTGGAAGCCTGCCGCCAAAACGGCGTGCTGCTCATGACCGCCTACCGCAAGTACTTCGAACCCAGCACACTTTATCTAAAACGCCTCGTTCAACGCGGCGACTTGGGTCGCATCGACATGATTCACACCGCCTTCAGCGAATACTTTGTTCCGGGCACCACCCAACCTTGGCTGGTGGATGCGCGAGCTCGCCGGCGGCGGCCCGCTGATGGATCTCGGCGTATATTGCATGAATACCTCCCGCTGGATCCTCGAAGAGGATCCCCACGAGGTCACGGCGCAGTCCTGGGTTCACGACCAATCGCGTTTCCAGGAAGTGGAAGAAGGCATTTCCTTCCAGCTGAAGTTTTCGAGCGGTGTGCTGTTACAGGGAAGTTCGACCTATTCCTCGGCGCCGTCATCTTTTATATTCATTCAGGGCTCGAAAGGATGGGCGCTGCTGACTCCGGCCTTCCCTTTCGATGAGGCGCGCCATCTCAGCTGGAAAAATCGACGAACGGCCATTTGCCAAAACATTTAAGATCGTCGACGAATTTGCCCCGGAAATCGATGCCTTCGCTTCCGCCATTCAGCAAAAAACGAAAATTGCATCCGGACGGAGTACAGGGCCATCGCGATATGATTATCCTTGGTGCCATCTACGAATCGGCAAGAACGGCAAGCCCTGCGTCATTCGAGTACTGATCGGCAGCTCTGCTGAATCCCTGATACCGTTATCGGCCTATGACCACTCCCAAAAAGACCAAAACCCGCAAGAAACCTCCAAAGCTGCCAGCATCTATGATGTCGCCCGCGAATCGCGTGTCTCGGTCTTCACCGTCTCCGCCGTGGTCAACGACAAAAACCACGTCGGCCAAAAACTTCGTAAGCGCGTGGAAGCGGCCATTCAGCAAACTGAATTACCGTCCCAATTTGATCGCGCGAAGCCTGGCCAAGCAGCGCACCCATACCATCGGCATGATCGTTCCGGACATCGCCAATCCCTTTTTCCCCATGGTCGTGCGCGGCGCCGAAGATGCCGCCCAAAAACACGGCTACAACCTGCTGCTGTGCAACAGCGACGATAGTCTCGCCAAAGAAGAAAGCTCCATCGAGCTGCTGCTTTCCAAACGCGTCGACGGAATTCTACTGACGAAAGCTGCGGAGGATTTCCGCCCATCGCTTCGGCAGATGATCAAGGAAGTGGATATTCCTTTTGTTCTGGTCATGCGGACCTATCCGAAGCTCACGAAGGACGCTGTGATCACCGATGACTACCAGGGCGCCTATGACGCCGTTTCGCACCTGGCGCGTTCCGGGCGACGGCGCATCGGATTAATTGGCGGGCCGCTGCAAGTCAGCAACGCCCTCGCCCGTTGGGAAGGTTTTCGCGATGCGCTCAAAGCCGAAGGCCTGCCGCTACGAAACAGAATTGGTGATCGAAGGCGATTACCGCATCGAATCCGGATTTCGCGCCGGCCACGCGCTCCTCTCTCACCGTCCCGAAGGCATTTATGTCGCCAATCATCTTGATGACCATTGGCTTGTTAAAGGCCGCCGAAGAAATGGGTTTGACGCTGCCCCGAGGATTTTGGCCTGGTCAGTTTCGACGATTATCCTTGGCTTGGCGTTTTTCGGCCGCGCTTGACCACCGTCGAGCTGCCCAAGCATCAATTGGGCAGCGAGGCGGCGGAACTTCTGCATCCGCCGTATTTCCGGAGATCGCAGCAAAGCCGCAGGTCAAGAAACTGCAGACCGAACTTCGCATTCGCGAGTCTTGCGGCTTTTCCCTGCTACCTACGCGGGAAAAATCCCAAGCGGGCTGAAACCTACGAATCGCTGAAGTCGATCAGTTTCGGACGCAGCGTGAATCCGCGGGTCTTGTATCCCGCCGTATAGAATTCCGACCGCCAGCCAGGCTCATCCCGGCGTATCGGGTCCACGTTTGCAGGCTCAGCAGCAGCACAAAACAGAACACAATTCCAAACGACGGCACGAACGCATCGACAAAAAAATCGCGATGCCCTACCGCTTCCTTCGAAAACCAGAAATGCCGCAGCGCCGCCAGATTCACCCCCATGAACGCCAGCAGCGCGCCGAAAGTCACGATTTCCGCCGCGTGCTCCCACGGAATCGTGACCACCCCGATATACGCCAGCACTCCGATGATCCAAACGTTATAGATCGGGTTGCTGGTCTTCGGGCTCAGATGGCCGAATATTTTCCTGGGTAACACATCGTCTCGCCCCATGCTGTACAACAATCGCGACGCGCCCACGTGCCCGGCCAATCCGCAGGCGATACTCGAAATCAGCAGCATGACTCCGTACGCTGCGAACAGCCATGGACCGCTCGCCACTCGCGCCACATCCATAAACGCCGTCTCCGGATTTTGCAAAGTTGTGTAATCCGGCCATACGCGCTGCGCCATATAAACCTGCAGGCCGCTAAAAAGTCCCGTAAACAACACCACCGAAACCGACGCCAGCAGAACGTTGCGCTTCGGATTTTTTACTTCCTCCGCCAATACCGAAACGCCGTCAAATCCGATGAAGACCAGTGCCGCCAGCGACGTTCCCGCCGCCAGGGCCCGCACGTTGAAAGTCGCCGGATTGTAAATCGGCTGCATCGACAATAGCCCGATGAACCGGTGATGAAACACGATGTAACGGAAGGCCTCCACGATAAATACCGTGGTCACGAACAGCATGAATCCCAGCAGCACCTCATTCGTTCGCGCCGTAAAGCGAATCCCCTGCACCGTCATCACCGTGATCAGGCCCACCGCCAGCGCCGCCAGGATCGCGAACGGCACCCGCGGCGCCATCCGCTGAATGGCCAGCACCGCGTACAGCGCGTTCTGGATCGGCTGAAATAAATATTCCAGGAACATCGCCCAGCCCACCACGAAGCCCACATGCGGATTTAATTCGCGGCTGATATAGGTGTAAACCGAACCGGAAGAAGGATAAACGCTAGCCATTCGGCCAAAACTGACGGCCGTGACCGACATCGCCACCATGGCCAGCATCAGCGTGCCGACCGTGTGCCCGTGCGAAAGCACCTGCCCTTCGCCAAACAACGGGACCGCCGCAATCGGCGAAGTCAAAATAATCCCGTAATAAATCAGGTCCCACAGGCTGAGCACGCGCTTGAGATGGGGCTGTGTGGAGGCAACTTGAACCGCACCGCTCGATGTCGCCACCCTCACCTCGTTTGAACTCAGTCGGCAAACGCCATCGATCTGCTTAGCCGGACTGCTCCGCGACCTGTCTAAGACCTGTCTAAAAGAAAAACCGTTCCTTCGCGCGAGCTTTTTCGTACTCGCGGCGCGCTTCCTTCACCGCATCCCGTTCCGAAACTTCCGCGATCGGCACGTCCCACCAGGATTCGTAGCCCGGTACCCGCTGCTCGTAAGATGTCTCGATCACCACCACCGAAGTACGGTCTTGTTTTTTTCCAGCGAGCAATGCGGCCTTCAATTCCGCGCCGGTTGTGGCCCGCGCGGTCCACGCGCCCAGGCTCGCCGCGTTCGCCGCAAAATCCACTGGTATGATTTCGCCGTCATACCTGTCGCCCCGGCGATACCGGTAGTTCGTTCCCATTCCCTCATTGCCGCAAGCCCGGCTCAGCCCGCCGATACTCGAAAATCCGTGATTGTCCAGCAGCACGATGTTCAGCTTGTAGCCTTCCTGCAACGACGTCACGATTTCCTGGGCCATCATCAGGTACGAACCGTCGCCCACCATCACATACACCCCGCGCGATGGATCCGCCATCTTCGCGCCCAGCCCGCCCGCGATCTCGTAACCCATGCACGAATTGCCGTACTCCATGTGATACCCGCCAGGCTGGCGCGTCCGCCACAGCTTGTGCAAATCTCCCGGCAAACTTCCCGCGGCACAAACCACGATGTCCGCCGCCTCCGTGAAATTGTTCACGATTCCGATCACTTCTCCTTGCGTGATCGGCGGATCCTTTACCATTCCATAAATCCGGTCGACTTCCACTTCCCATCCCGCGCGCCGCTTTCCGATTTCGTTTTTGTAACTTTCTTCGATCCGGTAGCCGGCCACCGCGCTGTCCAGTTCTTCTATCGTCACCCGGGCGTCGCCGGTCAGCGGCAGCGCCGCATGTTTAAACGCGTCGAATTCCGCGGCGTTAATGTTAATGAAACGCACCTGCGGATTTTGAAAAGCGGTTTTCGAACCGCTGGTGAAGTCGCTGTACCGCGTTCCAATTCCGATGATCAGATCCGCTTCCCGCGCCGCGATATTCGCGCCCGGCGTGCCCGTCACTCCCACCGCGCCCAGCTGTTGCGGATGGTCGAACCCGAGCGAACCCTTCCCCGCTTGCGTTTCGCACACCGGTATTCCGGTGGAGCCGGCAAAAGTCGACAGCGCGCCGAACGCCTCGGAGTACAGCACCCCTCCGCCCGCGATGATCAATGGCTTCTTCGAGGCCAAAATCCATTTCGCGGCCTGCAGTAATAGCGTCCGGTCGCAACGCTGCCGCGCAATCGGCCAAATTCGCTCCTTAAAAAATCCCTCCGGAAAGTCGAAAGCTTCGGCTTGCACGTCCTGCGGAAAAGCGATCGTTACCGCGCCGGTCTCCGCCGGCGAAGTCAGCACTCGCATCGCTTCCGGCAGTGAAGTGAGTAATTGCTCGGCGCGTTGAATGCGATCCCAGTAGCGCGAAACCGGCTTGAAACAATCGTTCGCCGAAATGTCTTGCGTGGAACTCGACTCCAGTTGCTGCAGTACCGGAGCCACGTTTCGCCGCGCGAACACGTCTCCGGGAAGCAGCAGCACCGGCAGTCGATTCACCGTCGCCGTCGCCGCCCCGGTCACCATGTTTGTCGCGCCCGGACCCACCGACGTAGTACAAACCAGCGCTCGCTTCCGGAAACTCGTTTTTGCAAATCCGATCGCCGCGTGCACCATGGCCTGCTCGTTCCGAAACAGGTAGTAACGCAACCCGGCGTCTTGCTCCAGCGCCTGCCCGATCCCCGCCACATTGCCATGCCCGAAAATACCTAGGCAGCCGCCAAAGAATCGAACTTTGCTGCCATCGCGCTCCGAAAATTGATTCTGCAGAAATCGGATGGCGGCCTGCGCCGCGGTCAAGCGTACGGTTTTCACGCGGACCTCTCGGCCAACCAGGGCCGCCAGTTCACGATCGTGGAATTTGAATCTGCGGGCGGGGAACCGGCGAATACCGCGTCCGATTCTAAGCGATTATAATTAACGGTGACGGCCAGCCGTTGGCCGGGAAATGTCGCGATGTTCGGGGCGAGTTGCAGCGCCTTTCCGGGTCCAGGACCGCTCGCGAAATCTCCCGATCGCATGGCTTTTTCTTCTCCGCCGGCAGCACTACTCCCTCACAAGCGGCAGGCGAGGGTCGGTGTCCTTCCACGTCGACCGGATCCAGACATGATTCGAATCTTCGGTGACCGCCAGCGCCCGCGACGATCCCGCCAGAAAGTTCAGATAATACACATCGTAGCCCGGCCCGGCCACCACCGGATGATACCCGCTGTGCACCAGCACCGTGTCGCCGTTTCCTGCTTTCAACGTCTGATCCGCGCCATGTTTGCCCGAGTACAAATGCTGCAGCGCAAATCCTTCCGGTTGCCGGATACGGTAGTAATAAATCTCGTCTAAATCAACTTCGGCCGGAGGGCTGTGTACATCGTGCTTGTGCGGAGGATAGCTCGACCAGTTTCCGCCCGGCGTATAAACCTCGATAACCATGAGCTTATCCGCGGGAAAATCGGGCCCGATGATGTCGATAATTTGCCGCGATACGTTCCCGCCTCCGCGCAGGCTGCTCACCACTTGGCTCGGGGTGATCAGCTTGGGTTCCAGGCGGGCCTGCGACGGCGCGCGGCATTCCGCGATTTCGCACAGCGTTTCGGCGCTGAATTGCACCGCATGACCCGTCGGCAGGTACAACGCGTGGGGGAATCCGTCGAAAACATCCTTGCGCTTTCCAATCCGTTTCGCGCCCTGTCCCCAATCGACCGAACACGTTCCGCCCAGCAGCACAAATGCCGCTTCTTCATTTTCCGTGCGGGTCTGGAATGCCTGGCCGGGTAGGAGGCGGCGTACGAAGAAGCTCATCCAATCCCATTGAGCGTGTTGCCGGGGCAAATGGACCAGTTCGCCGCCTTGCTGCGGCGCCAAATCCGTCGAATGGAAGAGAACAGGGCTTTCGCTCACCTCTCCCTCCGTTTCGCTGCCTGCACCTTGGAATGTCCCGCAAGAGTCAAATTCGTCTAACCGCTTTGAGCACTATCGCAAATGCGTCTGGCATTGTCAATCGGCCCCGTCGTCACCGTACTCACGATGGCCTTCGCGCGCAGCTGCGCCCCAATCGCTTTCGCTT
>CAVTTY010000024.1:0-117713 GCA_963737765.1 uncultured Acidobacteriota bacterium | reverse complement strand
ATATTCAAGCTTCACTTTAGCGTCGCGAATAATGCGATCCGCCACCAATCGCGTTCTTTGTGACAAAATTTGTAGCTCTTTTTTGTCCATCACCAACGGGTGCATGATCTCAGGTAAAACTTGAATACCGCGCTTCTTGCAATCCATCGCCGCTTCAATCATCGCCCGAACTTGCATATCCAAAATCTCGGGATAGGTAATGCTTAACCTGCAGCCGCGGTGCCCCAGCATCGGGTTTGATTCGTGCAGTTGGCTCACCCGCTGCGCCACTTCCTCCACTGGAATTCCGATCTTTGCCGCCAGTTCCGCCTGCTTCTCCGGTTCGTGCGGAACGAATTCATGCAGCGGCGGATCGATCAGCCGAATGGTCACCGGAAATCCGTTCATCGCCTCAAATATTCCGATGAAGTCGCGCCGCTGAAACGGCAGCAGTTTGTTCAAGGCCTTCGTCGCGTCCTCCGCGGTCCCGGCCAGGATCATTTCCTGGATCGCCAGTTGCCGCTCGGCGCTCTTCTCCGGGATGCTCGAAATCCTTGAAGAACATGTGCTCGGTGCGGCATAGCCCGATGCCTTCCGCGCCCATTTCGCGAGCGACTCGCGCGTCTTGCGGCGTATCCGCGTTGGTGCGTACCCCCAATTTCCGATCTTGTCCGCCCACTTCATCAGGGTTTCGTACGCTTTCGGCGGTTCCGGGCGGACCAATTCGATCTCGCCCGTGTAAACCGAGCCGTCGCCGCCATCGAGCGTGATCCATTCGCCTTCGCGGACGACGTGCGCCGTCGACGCTCATCTTCTTCGCGTCCGCCTCGATGTCAGACTTTCTCCGCGCCGACGATGCAGCACTTGCCCCATCCGCGGGCGACCACAGCGGCGTGGCTGGTCTTGCCACCCGTCGCGGTTAGAATTCCCTGCGCCACGTACATCCCGCCCACGTCTTCAGGGCTGGTTTCGCGCCGCACCAGAATCACTTTCTCGCCCTTGGCCGCCCAATGCTCCGCGTCTTCGGCGGTGAACACCGCCTTGCCGACCGCCGCGCCCGGCACGGCATTGATTCCCGATCGCCAACTTGCGGCTGCGCAACTCGCTGCGCGCGACCTTCGGATCGAGCACCGGATAGAAACAGCCGCTCGACATCCTCCGCCTTGATTCTTTCAAGTGCTTCTTCAACTTTAATCAGCTTCTCGTTGGCCATGTCGACGGCGATTCGGAACGCGGCGGCGGGCGAGCGCTTGCCGTTGCGCGTCTGCAGCATGTACAGGGTGCCGTTCTCGACGGTGAACTCCATGTCCTGCATGTCGCGGTAATGCTTCTCGAGTGTCTCGCGCACTTTTTCGAGCTGTTTGTAGGACCTTGGGCATCAGCGTTCTTCAGTTCGCTCAAATGGAGCGGCGTGCGAATGCCGGCGACCACGTCTTCGCCTTGCGCGTTCAGCAGAAAGTCGCCAAAGAAAACCTTCTCGCCGGTGGAAGGGTCGCGCGTAAAGCACACGCCCGTCCCGGACTCTTCGCCAGTGTTGCCGAAAACCATCTGCACCACGTTCACCGCGGTGCCGAGCAAGCCCGGTGATCTTCTCCACGCGGCGATAGGTCACCGCCTTTTCGCCCATCCAGGATTCGAAACACCGCGCCGATGGCGCCCCAGAGCTGCTCTTGCGGATCCTCCGGAAAATCCTTGCCGGTTTTCTCCTTGAATAAGCCTTGTATTCGCGCGACCAGCTCGCGCCAGCCTTCCGCCGTAACCTTGGTATCGTCTGTCACGCCGCAATCCTTCTTCATTGCGCGCAGGCGATTCTTCCAGATCCTCCTTGGGCAGGCCGATCACTACGGTGGAATACATCTGCACGAAGCGCCGATAGGCGTCATAGGCGAAGCGTTCGTTCTCCGTGGCTTCCGCCAGGCCCTCCACCGACTTGTCATTCAGTCCCAGGTTGAGGATCGGTCTCCATCATTCCGGGCATGGATCTGGCCGATCCGGAGCGCACGCTGACCAGCAGCGGATCTCTCGCGTCACCCGAGTTTTTTGCCGGTGAGCTTCTCCAGGCGCGCAATGTTCTTGCGACTTCGGCTGCGCAGTTCCTTCGGATATTTTTTTCCGTGCGTCAGGTAGTAATCGCAGGCTTCGGTGGTGATCGTGAAGCCCGCCGGCACCGGCAAGCCCGATGCGCGTCATTTCCGCGAGGCCGGCGCCCTTGCCGCCGAGCACTTCCTTCATGTCGCCTGTTCCGTCCGCCTTGCCTGCTCCGAAAAAATAAACGTATTTCATCGCTCTCCTCGAATCGCAGTTCGCTTAATGCAGATTTTCCCAAATTATTCCGTGCTCGACCTGACAATCAATTCAGACATCGTCGTCGACCCGACATCTCCGGCATTCAGCTTGAACTGAGAATTCAGCCGCTTCGATTGCTCGAACTTCCTCGCCACCCAACTCCGAAAAATCCGCGATCGTCGAAAATTCCTTTAAGTAAGTCCACCCAGCAGCGCGATACGGTTCGCGCCGCATATTCTTCATCTTCAGCCATCACTAGAACTTTGTCGAAGAAGAAATCAACGGCTGGACGCAGCTCGGAAATCACTCTCAAGTGCCGCTCGATATTTCTTCTTCTCGCGATACCGCGACGCTTCCTCTCCGATTCTCTGCGCCACCATCTGAAGCTGCATTTCGGCGGGTTCCTGCAGCAACTCCGAGCTGCACCATGAACTGTCCCGCGTCGCTTGCCCGGCCGACTTCTCCAAAATATTCCGGATGCGCTTGAAGGAAGCCGCCAGCGGAACGAAATTCTTGGTCGTCGCGAATTGCCTTCACTGCCGCCACCCGCTCGACCGCATCCACCAGATCGTCCGCGCCCGCCGCGAATGCGGCGTTGATCTCGTCGTAGGCAAACCCGCGCTTTCTCCCGCAGCATAAATCGCGCGCGTTCCAGCAGGAAATTCAAGAACCTGCTTCTGCACCGCCTCGGTCACCTCGATCTTCGGCGCATGTTCCTTCAGCGCTTTGGCCGCCGCGGAAATCGCCGCGGAAAGCGAAAGCGGCACTTTCCGCTCGAGAATAATCTTCACGATCCCCAGCGCCGCGCGACGCAAAGCGAATGGATCGCTTGAGCCCGTCGGCACCGCGCCCACGGCAAAACATGCCACCAGCGAATCCAGCTTGTCGGCCAGCGCCACCGCGCATCCGGTCAGGTTGCGCGGCAACGGATCGTCCAAGCCCACGCGGCTTATACTGGTCGTAGACCGCCCAGGCGATTTCTTCCGGCTCGCCCTGCGCGCGCGCGTACAGTCCGCCCACGACTCCCTGCAGCTCGGGGAATTCGCGCACCATCTCGGTGACCAGGTCGCATTTCGCCAGCTCCGCCGCGCGATCCGAGCCCGCCACGTCCGCCTGCGACATCGCCGCGCGCTGAACCAATGCTCCGCGAGCCAGCGCGCCAGCGCCCGCATCCGCTCGACCTTTGTCGCCGTAGCTTCCCAGCCGCGATTCGTAGGTGACCGCTTTCAGCTTCGGCAGATAGTCGCCGAGCCGATCTTCTGGTCCGTCTCCCAGAAAAACTGCGCATCGGCAAACCGCGCGCGCAACACGCGCTCGTGTCCCGCGCGCACCAACCCCTTCGGGTCGCTCGGCAGATTGATCACCGCCAGAAAATGCGGCGCCAGTTCCCCGTCCTTCGGTCTCCAGCCCGAAATATTTCTGGTGGCCGCGCATCACCGTGATCAGAATTTCTTCCGGAAGCGCCAGATAGGCCGGATCGAAATCGCCAATGATCACCGTGGGATATTCGTTCAAATAGGTGACCAGCTCCAGCAGGCCGCGCGTCTTCGTGCACCTGCAACCGTTTGCTTCGCGGTGACTAGCCGCGATCTCCGCTTCGATTTTCTGCTGCCGCGCTTCCGGCCGGCACAATACGAAGTTCTTCTTTAACTTTGGCTCGTAGTCCTGCGGCCCGTTCACCGCGAATGTTTCTGCTCCCGAGAAATCGATGCCCTTGGTGTGCGATTCCCGACGTGCACCCCGGCAAACGAAAACGGCACAACCTTGCCATCGAGCAGCGCGACGATCCAGCGAATCGGGCGGATGAAGCGCGGGCCTGCTCAGCGCCGGTCCAATACATCGAACGCGGCCAGCGAATTTCCTGAATCGCTTGCGGCAGAATTTCTGCAAGAATCTGCGCCGCCGGCTTGCCCGATCGACCTCTTGCTTTACCGCCAAGTATTCGCCCTTCGGCGTAATGACGATGCTCAGTTTTGAAACAGGAACGCCCTGCTTCTCGGCGAAGCTCATCGCCGCGCGCGTCGGCTCGCCGACATCATCGAACGCGACGGACTTCGGCGGCCCGATAATTTCGCGCATCACATCTTCTTGTCGCAGCCGAACACTTTGCGACAATCGCCACCAGCCGACGCGGCGCACCGAAAACTTCAATGGAATTTCGCCGCGACTCCCCGCATCCAGCAGCGCATTCGCCAACAGATATTTCTCAAGTAGCGCTTTAAGTTCTCCGCAGGCCTTCACAATCATTCCCGCCGGAATTTCTTCGCATCCAATCTCAAATAAAAAATCCCCGCGCCCCTTCAAGTTCTTCTTCATCGTCTGTCTTTCATGCCCGAGCCTGCCCTTCAACCGCCGCCATAGATGTCGGCGCCGGCCACATTCCCGTCCTGCGCGGCGCGCTGCTCCAGCCACGCCGACGCTACCCGCGTCGCCAGCTTACGCACGCGCGCGATCATCGCCGCCCGTTCCGTCACCGAAATCGCCCCGCGCGCATCCAGCAGATTGAAAAGATGCGAGCACTTCAAGCGTAAAGTCGTACGCCTGCAAAACCGGAAAGCCTTTCTTCGCCGCTGGCGCCTTCAGCCCAGAATACAACTGCAAAAGCCGCGCCGCCTCGGCCTCAGCCAGATCGAACTGCTTGCGAATCGACACCGCATCCGCATAATCAAAGCTGTACGCCGAAAATTGCTGCTCTTCCGCCAGGCGCACCTGCCGGTACGTCACCGTGTCCGACCAGCGCACATCGAAAACGTTGTCCACGCCCTGCAGATACGCAGCGATGCGGTCAAGCCCATACGTCATTTCCACCGAAATCGGATCCAGATCCTGCCCGCCGCTCTGCTGGAAATAAGTGAACTGGGTGATTTCCAGCCCGTCGAGCAGCACTTGCCAGCCAATGCCCCACGCGCCCAGCGTCGGCGACTCCCAGTTGTCTTCCTCGAACCGAATATCGTGCTCCTTCAAATTGATTCCCACCGCCTCCAGGCTCCGCAAATACAAATCCTGCATGTCCGCCGGCGCCGGCTTCAGTATCACTTGCAGTTGCGTGTGCTTGTACAAGCGATTTGGATTTTCGCCGTAGCGCCCATCCGCCGGACGGCGGCTCGGCTGCGCATACACCACTCGATACGGCTGCGGCCCCAGCACCCGCAGAAAAGTTTCCGGATGCATTGTGCCTGCGCCCACTTCAATGTCGTAGGGCTGCTGCAAAATGCAGTCGCGCTCCGTCCAATAATGTTCAAGTTTTAGTAGAAGATTCTGAAAGCTCAGCCCTTTCAACTTCGGCGCCAACTTTCGCATGTTTCACTTTCACTTTTTTCACGCTAACGACTCCAGCAGGGCCCGCGCATTCAGCTTGCGCCCAATTTGATGTTCAATGAGGTCCAGCATAACATCGGTCAAGTCCCGCGCCGCCCGCGGCGGCACCATTTCTTCGGTCAATTTATCCAGCCGTTCCGCCAGTATGCGCCGCGCACCTGAAAGCGCCGCCGCCGATAACGTCCGCATCCCCGGCTTGCGGCATTTGCTGCAAGCCACCGCCGAGGCACTCGGCGAAAAATACGCTGCATCCTTCGCTTCGAACGTCCGCCCGCACCGCGCACAGCGGTCCAGCGGCGGCAGCCACCCGCCCAGCTTCACCGTCCACAACGAAAAATACGCCAGCGGCAATTCCGACCTTTTGGTCCGCTTGATCATCTGCGCGGTCAGCAACAACAACCGAAAATTCGCGTCCGACGCCTCATGATCCGGCAGCACCGTCTCGGTCACTTCGCTCAGGATCGCCAGCGCCACGCTCGAATCGTAATCGCTGAACGCGCTCAGGAACGATTCCACCAGCTCGCACTCGTTGATCCGCACCAATTCCTTGTTGGCCTTTTCGTAGAACCGCATGTTCACATGCGACAGCCGCTCGAGCGTCGACCCAAACCGGTTCTTGGTCTTCCGCGCCCCCGAAGCCACGCCCCGCACGCGCCCCATCGACCGCGACAAAAAACTCACCAACCGGTCCGCCTCGCCCAGCGGATACGTCTGCAAAATAATCGCCTCGGATTCGTGCACTGGCATTGGACTTTGCGTTTACCCCGTCATCCACGGAACAATCCCATCAACCTCAACTTCAAGTCGCGCGCCAACCGCGCTTGACGTCATCCTGAGCGCAGCGAAGGATCTCATCCACTCCACAACGCCAACATCACGTCCCACTCAAACGAAAATTTCTAACACACCACCCCACACCGTGCAATTGTAATCGAGAATCCCGCATATAATCGAACCGCGCAGCGCAACGCAAAAAATAATCCCGGAGAGAGAAAGTTTGATCCCGCTGAAGGACCTCACCCCGCGCCGCTCCTTCCCCATCGTCACCCTGCTGCTGATCCTCGTGAACGTGGCCATCTTTCTCTACCAAATCACGCTCTCACCGCACGCCGCCCAGACCTTCGTCAATACCTACGCCGTAATCCCGTCCAGAATCCAGTCCGCCCTCGCCGGCCACCATTACTCGCTCGCCGCCGCTCTCCTCCCGCTTTTCACCTGCATGTTTCTCCACGGCGGATGGCTGCACATCATCGGCAACATGTGGTTCCTCTGGATTTTCGGTGCGAATGTCGAAGACCGCCTGGGCCCGATTCCTTACCTGATTTTCTACCTGCTCTGTGGCGTCGGCTCCAGCATCGCCCAAACCGCCTTCTCCTGGGGCTCGCACATTCCCGCCCTGGGAGCCAGCGGCGCCATCTCCGGCGTCCTCGGCGCCTACATCATTTTCTTCCCCACCTCGCAGATCTATACGCTGGTCACCCTCTTCATCATCTGGTTCCGCGCGCGCATTCCCGCCATCGTTTTCATCGGCCTCTGGTTCCTCATTCAAGCCCTCAGCGCCTACGGCACGCTAGGCGGCGCCGGCCACATCGAACAAGGCGGCGTAGCCTGGTGGGCCCACATCGGCGGCTTCGTCCTCGGCCTGTTCTTGGCCAAAGTAATCCCCTGGCCCCAACCCCGCCGCGCCCTCTACGCCTAATTTCGTCGACCCTCCGACACCTCAAGTCCGATATCACCAGCCACTCTCACTGAGAAAAAATAAAGTATCGCTCGAAGTAAGGTTCCCGCCCGCATATCCCAGGCCGAATGTTATTCCACCTGTAGCGGCCAGCTTCAGCTGGGCAGCCGTTGCCTCAGATTTTGCCCTTAAGGTTTTGCTTTAACTCCTCGCTGTTATCTCGAGCGAGCGAAGCGCAGAGGACCCGCCTCAACCGCCTCGGCTTGCCACGACGGCGCTGTCGAAATCGTTCGCGCTCGACGCGAATCGCTCCCCAAGCACCACCCGCCTCTGGCCGTCATCCAGAGGAGCGCCTTTGGCGACGAAGGATCTCTCTTCGATCGCCGCATATCCGACCAATCCACTTTCGAGGAACGTTCCACCTACCCGTAACAAAAGTCCCCCCTAACCGTTATATCCAACACAGCCGCCGCGTAATGTATATTAGTGGCAGCCATTCATACCGATAGGGAGTCCTCGTATTAAATGTCCACCTCGGCCAACCCAGCGCGACCCGACCTCGGCGCGCTGCGCATCGACAAAGACAAGCGCCAGGAGCGCAAGACCGGCAAGATCTTCGGCATCATTCTCGCCGCAATCCTGCTGATCGCCCTCGTCGCCGGCGCCGCCTATTATTCGCGCAACAGCGCTCCGATTGTAGAAGTCGCAGCCGCACAAAAAGCGGGCACCGCCGGCCCCACCGCGCTACTCAACGCCAGCGGCTACGTCACTCCCCGCCGCCGCGCCACCATCGCCGCCAAAATCACCGGGCGCGTCATCGGCGTCTACTTCGACGAAGGCGTGCACGTCAAAGAAGGTCAGATTCTCGCCAAACTCGACGATTCCGACGTGAAACGCGCGCTCGATTCCGCCATCGCCGATCGCAACTCCACCCAGGCCCAAACCGCCGACTACCAGGTCCAACTGAAAAACGCGGAACTGCTGGTGCATCGTTCCCAGGAACTGCAAGCCGCCGGCGTGCAAAGCCAGGAAATTCTGGACAACGCCCTGACCAGCGCCGACAGCCTCCGCGCGAAAATCGCGCTGACCAAAGAGCAAGTCGCGGCCTCCGCCGCTCGCGTCAACGAAGCGCAACAAGCCGTGGATAACACCGTCATTCGCGCGCCCTTCGAAGGGATCGTCGTCTCCAAAGACGCCCAGGTCGGCGAGATGGTCTCGCCTATTTCGGCGGGCGGCGGTTTCACCCGTACCGGCATCGCCACCATCGTCGACATGAATTCCAACGAAATCGAAGTCGATGTGAACGAAGCCTACATCGCGCGGGTATTGCCGGATCAAAAAGTCACGGCGGTGCTCGACGCCTATCCTGATTGGCAGATTCCGTCGAAAGTCCGCACCGTAATCCCTACCGCCGACCGCCAGAAAGCCACGGTGAAGGTCCGCATATCCTTCATCAAGCTCGACCCGAAAATCCTCCCGGACATGGGCGTGAAAGTCACCTTCCTCGGCGACGAACCAAAAAAACAAGCCGGCGCCGTCGAACCCGCCGCCACGGTTCCCACTGCCGCGCTGCGTGACGACCACGGCTCCAAAATCGTTTATGTAGTGAAGGACAATAAGCTCGAACGCCGCGCCGTGAAGCCCGGCAATGTCCGCGGCAGCGACACCGAAATTTTCGCAGGCGTAACACCCGGCGACCTGGTCGTGACCAAAGGCCCGCCCGACCTGCGCGACGGCGAATCAATTCAGCTAAAGAAATAAGAAATAAAAGTTGAGGCGCGACCGTATCACAATGCAGTGCGCAAGTTAGGCCACCTGTAGCGGCCAGCTTCAGCTGGGCCGATTTTGATTTAGCTTTTGCTTTAGACTTTGCTTTTAAGGTCTTGTCTATCTTTTGGCCGTCATCCAGAGCAGCGCAGCGACGAAGGATCTCTCTTCGATTGCAGCGCCATTCAGCCTTACCCTGGCGCCGCAGCAGCGCCTCACACAGGAGCACCACATGGTTCGAGTCGACGGCACCGGAAACTCCAATAGCCTCATAAAAATCCGCGGTTTGGACAAAACCTACCGCCGCGGCGGGGAAGAAATCCATGTCCTGCAATCCCTGAACCTCGACGTGGACCAAGGCGAATTCGTCGCCTTCATGGGCCCCAGCGGTTCCGGGAAAACCACGCTGCTCAATCTGCTCGGCGGTCTCGACGTCCCGAGCAAAGGCAGCATCACGGTCGCCGGCGACGAAGTCACCCACATGTCCAGCTCCAAGCTCACCGAGTGGCGCGCCCGCCACGTCGGTTTCATCTTCCAGATGTACAACCTGATCCCGGTCCTCACCGCGTTCCAGAACGTCGAGCTGCCGCTGCTCCTCACCAAGCTATCCAAATCCGAGCGCCGCTCGCACGTCGAAGCCTCTCTCGCCATCGTCGGCCTCGCCGACCGCATGAACCACTACCCGCGCCAGCTTTCCGGAGGTCAAGAGCAGCGCGTCGCCATCGCCCGCGCCATCGTCGCCGACCCGACCTTCCTGCTCTGCGACGAACCGACCGGCGACCTCGACCGCAAGAGTGCTGATGAAATACTTGAACTATTGACCCGCTTCTCCAAGGAACATAACAAGACCATCTTGATGGTTACCCACGATCCGCAAGCCGCCGATCGAGCTCAAGCAACACTTCACTTGAACAAAGGCGTGCTGGTCGAAAGCGCGCACGCCGGGAGCCTCGCATGAAGTACCTGCCCCTGATCTCTCGCCAACCTGCGCCGAAAAAAGCTCCGCACGCTTTTGACCGTCGGCTCGTTCATCGTCGCGCTCTTTCTGTTCGGATTTCTCGCCATCATTCACGGCGCGTTCAGCGGCGGAGTCGATCTGGTCGGCATCGACCGCCTGATGGTCATTAATAAGGTCTCGATCATTCAGCCGTTGCCGCTGTCCTACAAAGATCAAATCCAGCGCATTCCCGGCGTGAAGTACGTCACCTATCAGAGCTGGTTTGGCGGCATCTACCAGGACCCCAAGAATTTCTTCCCCAGCTTCGCCGTCGATCCCGACACTCAGCGTCTGGTCTTCCCCGAGCTCGTTGTACCCGACGACCAGTGGAATAATTTCGTCGCCGATCGCGAAGGCGCCATCGTCGGCAAGCGTACCGCCGATCGTTTTCACTGGAAAGTCGGCGACCGCATTCCGCTAACCGGCCCCGATCTACGGCACCGGGACATGGGAATTCAACATTCGCGGCATCTACGACAGTCCCCGCGAGGGCATTGACCTCACCCAATTCTGGCTGCAAAAACAATATCTGGAGGAGCGCCGCACCTTCGGCAAGGGGCAAACCGGCTGGTATACCGTAAAGCTCGACTCTTCCGACGATTCGTCGCGGGTCATCAAAACCATCGACGACCAGTTCGCCAATTCGCCCTTTGAAACCAAAACCGAAACCCTCGCCGCCATGGCCGCGTCCTGGGTCAAGCAAGCCGGCAACATCGAATTCTTGATCATGGCCATCGGCGGCGGTCGTTTTCTTCACCCTGCTGCTGGTCACCGGCAACACCATGTCGCTCGCGATCCGCGAACGCCTGGGCGAACTCGCGGTCATGAAAGCCGTCGGCTTTTCCGACCGCTTCGTCCTCTTCATCGTGCTCGCTGAATCGATTCTGGTAGCGGTGGTCGGCGGCGCCATCGGCCTCGGATTCGCCAAACTCATGACTGTATTGGCGGCGATCCTACCGGCGGAGTCTTGCAAACATTCTTTCTGCCCGGCTCCGCCATCCTGCTGGGTATTGTCTGCGCCATTGGCATCGGCTTCCTCGCCGGAATTTTTCCGGCCACCACCGCGATGCGGCTGCGCGTCGTGAACGCGCTTCGGAGGGTTTGATCGATGGCGATTCCGTATTGTTTATAATTTGCGCAGCATGCGCGCCCGCTGGCTCTCGGCCATCGTCGCCGTGCTCGGCATCGCCGGGACCGTGGGAGTTTTCTGCGCCATGCTGGCGCTCGCGCGCGGCTTCCACGCCACGCTGGTCAATTCCGGCTCGCCGCAGAACGCGCTGATCCGCCGCGCTGGCTCCTCCGCCGAACTCGACGGCTCCGTCGCGCTCGATCAGGTAAAAGTCATCGAAGACGCGCCCGGCATCATGCGCGAAAACGGCCAGCCGCTCGGTCAGCCCCGAAGCGGTGGTCATCGCCGGCTTCAATCTCAAAGCCACGCGGCACCAACGCCAACGTGCAAGTCCGCGGCGTATCGGAAGAAACTCTTAAAGTTCGCCCCAACATAAAAATCATCGAAGGCCGCTTCTTTCAGCCCGGCCTCGCCGAACTGGTCATCGGCAAGAATGTCGAATCTACGTACGAAGGTCTCGAATTCGGCAAGCCCATCAATTTCGGCGGCCAGACGTGGAACGTCGTCGGCGTTTTCGACGCCGGCGGCAGCGCCTTCGACTCCGAAGTCTGGGCCGATAGCCGCGTGCTTGAATCAAGTTTACAAGCGCCCTGAAAATCTCTACCAGTCGGTCACCGTGCGCCTCGATTCCCCGGCTGCTTACAATCAACTGAAAGACGCGCTCACCGCTGACCCCAAACTCACCGTCGAAGTCGACCGCGAACTCGATTATTACGCGCGGCAATCGCAGGTGCTCACCACGCTGATCACCGTGCTCGGCGGCCTGGTCGCGGTCATCATGGGCATCGGCGCGGTCATCGGCGCGCTCAACACCATGTATTCGGCAGTCTCCGAACGCTCCCGCGAAATCGCCACCATGCGCGCCATCGGCTTCGCCGGCAGCAGCATCGCCATCTCCTTCGTGTTCGAAGCGCTGATCATCGCCTTCATCGGCGGCCTGCTCGGCTGCCTCTTCGTGCTGCCGCTTAAACGGCTACACCACCGGCACCATGAACATGCAAACCTTCTCGCACATGGCCTTCGCCTTCAAAGTCACGCCGCCGCTCCTCGTCGCCGGAATCATTTTCGCGTTACTGATGGGCATCGTCGGCGGACTCCCTCCGGCCATCCGCGCCGCCCGCCGCCCCATCGCGCTAGCCCTCCGCGAACTGTAGCGCCGGCGCACTCGAATCGTCAGGCCACCTGTAGCGGCCAGCTTCAGCTGGGCAGCCTTAGATTTAGTTCTAGTTCTAGTTTTAGATTTAGATTCTGCCTCTTAAGATTTTGCTTTAGCTCTTGGTCGTCATCCAGAGGAACGCCTTCCACGACGAAGGATCTCTCTTCGATTTTCACCACGGCAGAACTCGTCGCACCGCCGACACTTCGACAAAAACTTCACGCTCCCGCGGCGAATGCGCCGCCACGAAATACACCCATTCATGTATTCTGCTTCCCACTCTGAACTTCGATAATTGTCCTTGGAATTTGAAGCTCTCGAATACCGCAAGGAGGCACGAATGTTCCGGTCCCGAACCATCCGTTGCTGCGCCGCGCTACTGCTCGCAGCGTCCCTATTCCCCGCCGCAGCCCAAGCCCAGAATCAAAACCAAAATCCCACCGCCAACAAACTCATGGGTCAGGTTGACTTCAAAGGCGTCACTAAACTCGACCGCGAATCCGGCGTGTGGGTCGACAACCAATACGTGGGCTACGTGAAGGAACTGAAGTTAGACAAAAAAGTCCTGCTACTGCCCGGCGAGCACGAAATTTCCGTGCGGCAGGCGGGCTTCCTCAACCAGGATCAAAAAGTGGTCATCGAGCCCGGCAAAACCATCCTGGTGACCGTGCGCCTCGAAAAAGATCCGAACGCCATCTACTCCAAAGTGAACGCGCAGGTAAAAATTGACGTCACCCCCGACCGCGCTGCGGTCTTCGTCGACGGCAAATTCGCCGGCAGCGTCAGCGACTTCAAGGGCGTCGGCAAAGCCATGCTCATCGCCCCCGGCAAACACAAAATCAAAATCGACCTCGCCGGCTATCGCCCTTTCGAAACCGACATCGACCTGCTGCCTAACCAGAAAATGACCGTCAAAACCGATCTGGTCGAAGGCAGCATCCTGCAAGCCGACCCCGCAATCAAGAATAACTAGCGAAGAATAACTGGCGACGCACTAGGGCTGTTATTCAGACGATGAACCGGCTTGCGCCTAGCGCCCGGCTGCCGCCGCACTCCCGCCGCTGAACGACTGAATGGCGCTGGCCTCGTCCGGATGCACATCCAGAACTTTGTGCAGCATGGTCATGTGCAGCATTTCGTCCACTTTCGCACTGGGATGGACGATCTTCAGTTGCCCGCTCGCCCTGCGGATCGCGGTATGCGCGCGCACCAGCTCGCCGATTCCGGAGCTGTCGATATGCTCGACTTCCGCCAGCACCAATAACACTCGCCGGTTCCCGCCTTCCACCAACTGCTGGATCATTTCGCGCAGCATCACGTTGCCTTCGCCAATCACGATCCGCCCTTTCACATCGATGGCGGTCACGTCCGCTGATACTTGCCGGATTCCGGCCTGCATCTTGCGGGTCGATGCGGGCTTGGTGGCGATGGTTTCGGCATCCAGCACCTGAGACGCGGCGCGCGCCGTGGCTGCCGAGTCGGTTCGCACCACGATCAGCGATCGCCCTTCCCTCAGCACCTCCAGGAAAGTTTCATGATCTTCCGCGGCCGTCGTCACCGTCGCCGGAGCATGCGGATGCTCGCCTTTTCCCACCTTTTCCCCAACCGCCTCTCCGGTCTGCTTCCCCAGAAATCCCAGAAGCGCTGCCGCTCCCACCCCCACCGCAAATACCTGACCTAGCCCGGGAATCAGCGCCAGCGAAGCGACCACCATCCCGGCACCCAATCCCACGGCACCTCCCGCTAATCCTCCGGCCGTAGCGCCTATGTCCTTGCCGATTGCAACCGCTTCGCTTTCGGACCGGCTCAGAAAAACGATTTCGCTTTCCGGCACTCCATGTTCAAGCAAAGCTTTCAATGCCTGTTCAGCGCGATCGCGAGACGTGAAAACTCCCATCACTGTTTCCAAGGTAGCCTCCTGCGGGGGCGAATCTAAGTTAAAGCGGAACTTTACGGCTTGTTTGTTCTACGGGGCCGACTTCCGGCAGAATGTGAGACTTATGTTAAGTTTTGTCAAGAACAATTATTTTGCGCGCAGGCAGCTCGCTACAGCGCCGAGCATCCTCGCTTCCGACACGCCCAGGAGTTACACGGGGGCCGCTTCGAGCGTTACCCCTTCGCCACCGCATTCGCGATCCAATCCCCCACTTCGCGCGTGCCCAGCGTCCCGCCCAATTCCGCCGGCGTCTTCCCCTCGCGCAACGCCGCCCGCACGCGCCAGATCGATGGCGTCCGCCTCGACCTGCCATCCCAAATATTCAAACATCATCGCCACGGTCAGAATCGAACCCATCGGGTTCGCGATGCCCTTGCCGGCGATATTCGGCGCCGAGCCATGCACCGGCTCAAACAGCGAAACCTGCCCGGGATGAATATTGCCCGACGGCGCCAGTCCCAAGCCGCCCGCCAGTTGCGCGCCCAGGTCGCTGGCAATATCGCCAAACAGATTCGAGGTGACGATCACCTGAAATTGCGACGGGTCCCGCACCATCTGCATCAGCAAATTGTCGATGTACTGGTGGGAGGCCTCGATCCCCGGATACTCGGCCTTCACCAGCTTGAACACGCGCTGCCACAAGATCGTGCGCCAAAGGTCAGCGCGTTCGATTTGTCGCTCATGCATACGCGCTTCAGCCCGCGCGCCTCGGCATATTCGAACGCGTAGCGGATGATCCGCTCCACGCCTTTGCGCGTGTTCATGATCCTCCTGAATCGCCACTTCGTCCGCGGTTCCCTTCTTGAAATTTCCGCCCATGCCCACGTACTACGCCTTCCGTATTTTCGCGGAAGACCATGAACTTCACGTCTTTCTCGGTGCGGTCTTTCAGCGGCGTGAATTTCTTGTCGAACATCACGCACGGCCGCGCGTTCACGTACAAATCCAGCTTGAATCGCAGCCCCAGCAGAATATCCGCCGCGTGGACGTTCGAGGGCACCCGCGGATCGCCCATGGCGCCCAGCAGAATCGCGTCAAAATCGCGGTGAAACATTTCCACCGCGTCCGCCGGCAAGGTCACGCCGTCGCGCAGGTAGCGGTCCGCGCCCCAGTCAAATTCCATCAGCTTCACTTCCCGCGACCCCGCCGCGGCCGCCGCCTTCAAAACCTTCACCGCCTCCGGGATCACTTCCTTGCCAATTCCGTCGCCCGGAATCACCGCAATCCGCTTCGCCTTGCCATGCCCGTTGGTGCTCAATTTCGGCCGCACCTCGGCCAGCGAGCCAATAATCTCCGGCTCCGCCGCCGCTTCCGAGGGCGCACTAGCCCCCGGCCGCTGCTGCTTGGTCTTCCCTGGCGCTTCAATCGTCGGTGTTTTGGTTTTCATCATGTAAGTATTTTCGTTCCGCGCTGGTTTGTACTCTAGATTTGAATCCGTCGCGCACCGTAACACGGCGCGCCAGAAATGCAAATTCTAAACCAACCTCGAATCCGAGATTGTCATTTTTGTTGCGGTTAGAAAATATTCTGTCGTTTATTTTCATATGTTTACCGGTTTTTTGAATTGGGGTCTGTTGCGGTTAGGCTTTTGGATTTTCGCCGCGGGCGCAACGATTTTCTGCTCCGGCGCGGGGCGGGCGGAGCGAGTCCCGGTGGCGGGCCCTCGATGCGATATTGGACTCGGGGGGCCTCGACCCATTGGCCACGGTCGTTCAGGTGGGTGTAAAGGCGAGCGGCACGAACGATGAGGTCGGCGGATTCGATGGGGCAATGCTCGACATTCTCAAGAATGCTTTCGAGGACGCGACCGACTTCGAGCTTGCGGCGCTCGAAGAGTCCGGTGCAATGAGCATGACGGTAGATGGAGGAGCGGTCGGCAATTTGATAGGTCTTGGCGATCCGCTCGGGGCTGCGCCAGCGAACGAAGTCGCCCTCGATTGCGTCGCGATCGGGATGGGCGCAGATGACACAGCGGCGAGCGTGACGTGAAAGGTCCGGAGCCGGGACGGGCTGAGCAGCGCCGTACGAAGCCACAGGCGCAAAAGCGAGGGATGGGTCCGGCGCGGAATGTCCGGCGGCATGGCGAATATGGACGGAATCCCCTGACGGCGCGAGTAATTCAGTTTCGGCGGGTCCAGTCTCGACAAGGGGGTCGGCCTGGTGGGACGGTTCGTTCGGCGCCGCAATCTGGTCCGCAGAGGGAGATTCCACGGGAGCGGACGTTGGTCGAGTGAGCCTTTCGATCTCGACCGCTTGCGGGTAACCCAAGCCTTGGCGTTCGCGGTCGGCGAGTTTCTTCCGGGGTAAGTTCATCGGCGTATACGTTGCGGCTGGAAATGGGAGGACCGTAAGGGCCTTCGCGGATAATGGCGATGCCGATCGGAAATCCCCTGCGAGCTCTTTCGAATCTCGGTCCCTCTCCCTCTGGCATTTCGATAGCCTCCTACCGCCCGGCGTAAGCGCCGAGGGCAGCCGGATACGCGGGGCTGCCCGACGAAGCGCAACAGGCGCATCCAGTAACTTCATCCACACCCGGTTCGATTTCTGAATGTGCGAATTCGGTTTACGCGCTTGGTGTGTTTGTTTCGTTGTGGAAGGACTGCTTAAAATCGTAGAAGCATGCGAGCGAGGAGTCAAGTGAGACACGACGGTCGACAACACACTCCAGTCCGCGGACGCGATTTTGGTACAAAATTAGGTACCGCATCCCTTACCGATTTTGCCGCACCCGTGGCACAAAACGGCGCATCCAACAGCCCAGAATCGGAGTTGAATCACGTTGGGCGGCTTGACCACAAAATCATGGCGGAGGAATCATGGCGACTGCAAAAAAAATGAGGGTAGTACAAGTTTCGAAGGCTCACGGGCCGTGGGAAATTGTCGAGCGCGACATTCCCAACCCGGGGCCGGGCGACGTGCGGGTCAAGGTGCAGGCTTGTGGCGTGTGCCACAGCGACGTGCTGACCAAGGAAGCACTGTGGCCCGGAATTGTCTATCCCCGCGTGCCGGGACATGAGGCCGCCGGTGTGGTGGATGCGCTGGGCGAAGGCGTGAAAGGCTGGAAAGTCGGCGACCGAGTGGGTGTGGGCTGGTTTGGCGGGAGCTGCGGGTACTGCGATTCCTGCCGCCGCGGCGATTTTGCGATGTGCCTGATCGACCGCGAAATAACCGGCGTAACGCGGGATGGCGGCCACGCCGAATACATGATCGCGCATTCCGACGCGCTGGCGCGCATTCCGGATGAAGTCACGCCGGTCGAAGCCGGGCCGCTGGTCTGCGCCGGAGTGACCACGTTTAACGCCTTGCGCCACACCGGAGCGGGGCCCGGCCAACTCGTCGCGGTGGTAGGCATCGGCGGCCTGGGGCATCTCGGCGTGCAGTATGCGGCGAAAATGGGTTTCAAGACGGTGGCGATCGGGCGCGGCGCGGACAAAGCGCCGCTGGCGAAACAGCTCGGCGCGCATGTGTATCTGGACAACAGCACGCAGGACATCCCCAAAGAGCTGCAAAAAATGGGCGGCGCGCGGGTGATATTGGCCACGGTGACCAGCGCCGACGCGATGATGCAAGCGGCGGGAGGCCTGGGAATCGACGGGCAATTGCTGATCCTGGGGGCCGCGGAAAAGCCGATTCAGTTCGACTCGGTAACGGCCATCAGTTTCCGCAGCGGATTGCGCGCCTGGTATTCCGGCACTGCGATGGATTCGCAGGAGACCCTGGCGTTCAGCGCGCTGAGCGGGGTGCGCCCGATGACGCAGGTCTTCCCGCTGGAAAAATATCAAGAAGCGTACGACGCCATGTTGAAATCGACGGTGCGTTTCCGGGCGGTGATCACCACCGGGCTATAAAGGATGGGAAAATTGGAATGGAAATTGGACCCGAAGCTGCAAGGGTAAGGTGGTGCAGGAAGTTTCGCCACCCTGTCCTTCGGGCCAGTTTATTAGGGGAAACCAAAATGGGATTTGCGATTGCGGGGGCCACGGGGCAGCGCCTACATTGGTTCTGCGACCGATAGGTGAATCGATAGGAGATTTCCGGCGCAAATTTTCGGTAGCGATCGACGCGTTTACCCTCGTTTGACCCGTAAGACAAATTTCCGGCAGCCATTTCGGAGGGATCATGTGGAACAGCAATAAGCAGAATGAGTATCCAGCGCCTGCTCCGGCGCAGCCCGCGACGACCTATCCGGCGGCGCCCGCAGCCTCGAGCTTTAGTTCTTCACCTTCGACCGCGGCGCCGGTTCGTTCCAGCGCGCCATCGGCGAAGAACGCAGCGGTTCTCGGCCCCGGCCTCACGGTGAAGGGCCAGATCTCCGGCGACGAAGATTTGCAAATCGAAGGAAAGGTCGAAGGTCCGATTACGCTGAAAGGCCAGCGCCTGACCGTGGGCACCTCCGGCGAAATCGTCTCCGACGTGCACGCGCGCGAAGTGATCGTTTACGGCAAAGTTCGCGGCAACCTGTTCGCGGAAGACCGGGTTGAAGTGAAGAAGGATGGCTCGGTGGTCGGCAACATCACCGGCGGCCGGGTGCTGATCGAAGACGGCGCGTACCTCAAGGGCCAGATCGAAATTCAACGCAACAACAGCTCGAAGTCGCACAGCCATCACGAGAAAGAACTCGAGACGGCCGGCGTTTCTTCGAACTAACTCAGGTTTAAGTTTAATTCACTATCCTGACTGCAGACGGGACGTTTATCGTGCCATGGCGGGGCGGGTTTTGAATTAGTGCGGCGCTGGAACTGCGAAGTTCCGGCGCCGTTTTTATTTGCAGCGCCAATAAAATAAACGAACGCAAACAAAAGCCCCGGAGACTTTCGTCGCCGGGGCTTTTGTTCTAGTTGGACTGCAGGGGTAAATTTTAAGTCTGCGACTGCGACGCGGTTTGCAGCGCCGGATCGCTGGACGGCGCGGGCGCTACCGCGGGCGCCGAGTTGTTCTGATTCTGACGCGGCTGCGTGCTGACCCGCGACGGATACGGCTTGAGCGAGAAATGAATACCGCGGCGCGCATTTTCGTCCACGGTGCGCTGCAAGTCGACTTCGTCCATGCTCAGCGTGCTTTCGCCGCCGTAATTCACGGTGTAGTGCAGCTGTCCACCCTGCAGCCAGTAGTCGCTGGCGGCGTAGGTGGTGCCGTCTTTGAGATAAATCAAAGCGGTCGGAGTAGAAGCGGCCACGTTGCCGGTGATCGGGTTGGTGTTGTTGCTGTAATCGGCCGGCGGTTCGACATTGTCATTCTCGTTCGCCGCGACTGAGTTGTTGTCGCTGGTGATGGTGCCCGGAGCGGCTACGCCGAGATTATTGTTAGCGGAGAATGAATAGTCTCCGTTCGTGTTCTGGTTCTGACTGTAGTTCTGGTTGTCATTCTGGTTGTAGCCCTGGTTCGAACTGGAATCCTGGTCGCCATAGCTGATGCCGTAGCCCGGGTAGACGTAACCGGGATAGCCCCAGTAGGGGTTATACCAGTATGGGTTGTAACCGATGTAGCCGGGGTAGCCCCAGCCGAAGCCAAATCCCGGCCAGCCCCAACCCCAACCAAATCCCCAACCGCCGCCCCAGCCCCAGCCGAAGCCGCAGCCCCAGCATCCGCCGCGCCAGCCTCCGCCCCAACCGCCATGCCATCCGCCACCCCAGCCGCCGTGCCATCCGCCACCCCAGCCGCCGCGATATCCGTTGCCGTTGAAGCCATTGTGAAAGCCGTTGCCGTTGAAACCGTTGTGAAAGCCGGCGGTGCTGGAGAATGAGCGGCCGGTGGAGCTGCCGAAATGGTTGGCGCCGAGCGAGGTATTGCTGAAGCGCGAGCCCGATGAAGTGGAAGACGAGAATCCGCGCGAGGTCGAAGAGCCGCCGAAATGCGAGTTATCGATGTGCGAGAGCGCGCGATTGGTGGAGACGGCCGAACCGCTGCGTGAACCCGCGGACAGGGAGTTACCGCCGCGTGACAAGTTTGAATTTACTCCCGGAGTCAGGCTGCTGGAGCGTGAGCCGGCGTTCGAACTCGGCGACGCGCCGCGATTGTTCGCGAAGGACGACGAACCGGCGGAGCGGTTTGCACCATTCGCGCCGTTCAGACCGCCGCGAACAGAATTGTTGGCGTTGTTGCCGCCGCCCTGGCGTCCGAAGTACGGCTGGCTCGAACGCGCGTTGGTGTTCGGCGAACCGCCGCGGGATCCGGAATTAAACGAGTTCGATCCTGCACGGGAACCGGAATTGAACGAATTGGAACGGCCGGAGTTCGAGCTGAACGAACGATTGGGCGAGGAAGAAAAATGATTGGGCGAGCTGGAATAGTGGTTGCCGCCGCCGAAGCTGCCGCCGCGAGGCGCGGAGCTGCCGTGAAAACCGCCACCGCCGCCACCGCCGTGGAAGCCACCGCCGCCACCCCCGCCGTGGAAACCGCCGCCTCCACCTCCACCGTGGGAACCACCGCCACCACCGCCGCCGTGGCCACCGCCACCGTGCTGAGCGAATGCCGAACCTGGCGCGGATATGAACGCAATCCCAAGAATCGCCGCGAACAAAAATTTAAAAAATGTAGACCGTGTCATGTGTTTGCCCTCCACCAACAACCGGTCGAACCGACAAAGGCGCCTGCGAAATCCTCACGGTGCGCCATCCTACCAGATTGGACTCATGCGGAGTGCGGTTGGTTGCAATCCGGTTAACTGCTATCCAATCAACAACTCGACCAAGCCTGGGATGTCCCCGAGCTATATAACACGGGTCGTTCGATTAAGTTTCGTTGGTACCGCGGGACAGGGGCGGGTGGTTATCTCCCATAATTTCATGGCGATAGCGGTTCGATTCGAGGGCGACGACGTGGGCGGCTTGGGAGGTACCCGGACGGGTGGCTCAGCCTCGGCCGCGTTCGGCGAGGTAGACGCCGACCAGGACCAAGGCGGTTCCGATCAGCAGGTTGCGGGTGGGATGCTCGCTGAGGAACATCACCGAGAGGACGATGACCACTACCGGCTGAAAATAGCTGAGGACCGCGACGCGCGAAGCGGACATGTAACGGAGCAGCCAGTAAAAAATGGTGTAAGCGCCGATCGAGCTGCCGAGCGCCATGTAAATCATGCCGAGCCAGCCGGACACGGTGACCGCTTTCCAGTTGAGGTGTATCGACTGGCGGATGGTTAGCGGCGCCAGCAGGATCGCGGAGGCGACCAGGTTGAAGGTGTTCATGGCGATGGCGTCGTATTTCGCCACGATTCTCTTCCCCAACACCGCGTAGGCCGCGAAACCGATCACGCCGAAGAAGGTAATGATGTCTCCCCAGAGGAAGGGCGAATTTGCGGGCGAGCCGTTTTCGGTTTCGAGCAGAAAAACGCCGACGAACGAAATCGCCATGCCCATAATTTTTCCGGCGGTAAAGACTTCCAATTTCAACAGGCGCGCGAGGAGCAAGACGATCACCGGGCCGATGGCGATGATTACCGCGGAATGATCGGAGGTGGTGAAATTAAGTCCGACGGTGAACAGGCCTTGATTCAGGATCACGCCGAGAAAGCCCAGATACGTGAAGGGCCAAATGTCGGCGGCTTTGAGCGGCGTGCGATTCGGCCTGGCGAAATAAATGGGCAGCATGACCA
The DNA here is from genome assembly GCA_963737765.1 of uncultured Acidobacteriota bacterium. Classification (GTDB taxonomy): domain Bacteria; phylum Acidobacteriota; class Terriglobia; order Acidiferrales; family UBA7541; genus Palsa-295. The sequence continues at coordinate 95,876 of CAVTTY010000024.1, read as the reverse complement.
GCGCGGCGAGCACCAGGCGGAAACAGGCCAAGGTGACGGGATCGATGGTGCGGAGGGCGATTTTTCCGGCGACGTAATTGAGCGACCACAGGATCAACATCAGAATCATTCCGGAGACCAGCAGCGCGCGACTGGGGCGCGAGGTTTCCGGTGCAGGTGGCGAATTGGCGGGAGAATTCAGAATATGTCTCGATCGCGGGGTTACTCGAGAACCTCTTTGCGTTTGGTGAGCGATTCGATGCGATCGAGGCGCGGCGCGTAGCCAATTCCCGGCGCCGTCGGAACTTTTATCGTTCCGCGCGGGGTCACTTCCACTTCGGGCTCGATGATGTCTTCGGTCCAGTAGCGGCGGCTGGCGGAAACGTCACCGGGCAGCGTGAAATTCGGCAGCGTGGACATGGCGATGTTGTGGGCGCGGCCAATACCCGATTCGAGCATGCCGCCGCACCAGACGGGAATCGATTTCGGTCTGGCACAGATCATGAATTTTCCGGGCGGCGGTGTGGCCGCCGACGCGACCGAGTTTCATGTTGATGATTTTGCAGGCGCCGATTTCGATGGCGGCGCGGGCGTGCTCGATAATCGTGGATACATTCGTCGAGGCAGATCGGCGTTTCGAGCTGGCGCTGGAGCGTGGCATGGGAGTAGATGTCGTCGTAGCCGAGCGGCTGCTCGATCATGATCAGGAAGAACTGGTCGAGCTTTTCAGCAGCGCGGCATCGGCCAGGCGTGTAGGCGGAATTGGCGTCGACCATCAGGCGAATGCGCGGAAATCGTTCGCGCAGCGCGCGTGCCGGTTCGACGTCGTGAACCCGGCTTGATTTTTATTTTGATGCGCTGGTAGCCGGCGGCCAGTTCCTTCTCAACCTTCGCCAGCAAGCTCCGGGATCGATGGTTGAATGCCGATCGATACGCCGGAAGCGATTTCTGTCGCGCGTGCCGCCGAGCAATTTCGCCAGCGGCACATTTTTCTGTTTCGCTTCGGCGTCCCAGATGGCGGTTTCGACGCCGGCTTTGGCCATGTTGTGGCCGCGGACCCGCGCAAAAATATCGAAAACTTCGGACGCGGACGCGAATTCCCTGCCCTTGAGCAGCGGCCACAGAAAATCGCGAATGATGTGCCAGGCGGTTTCGACGGTTTCATAGGAATAGTACGGATCTTCGCCGGCGGTACATTCGCCCCAGCCGATGCACGCCGTCGACGTCAACTTCGATCAGCGGAATACGGCGCAGCGTGCTGGTGCCGAAGCTGGTCTGAAATGGCGCGATCAGCGGCAGATGAATTTCGCGAAGAGTGATTTTACGAGTCGCATGCATCGGGGCTGGGTTGAGCTCGCTGTCAGTCCTCGAATTCTTCCGGGCGGTATTCTGGCAGACGCAATCCGGCGATGGAAGCGGCGGGCTGCAGAATGTATTCGACCGTGTCAGCGCGGCGGTGCAGGCCGGTGGCCACGTAACCTTCGCGGAATAGATGTCTGAAATTCATGGCGGAGCGCGGTCTGGCATCGATTGCGGCCGCGGACGCGGTCGTTGGTTTTGATCGCAGACATATTTGCGGGCAGGCAGATGGCTCGGTAATCGGCGGCCGGCGATTCGTTTTGCCCGTCGACGGCATGCCTTGACGCGCGGCGGAATCCAGCCACCATTCGGCGATCAGGCGGTCGGTGGGCAGGCCGGCATGCAGTTCGGCTTTCGGTGACTCCGTAACAGTTGGGGATGAAGCGGCGGAGACGGCGCCGAGCCGCACGAGATTAAAATGCGCGTTGCGGGTTTCCAGGGGATCGAAGGTCCACTCGATCAGCGAGATTTCGCGCTTCAACGCCTCCTGGCGCTGAAAGAGTTTCAGGCGGCGGCCTACTCCCTGGTTTTGGTAGGCGCGGAGCACGCCGGTCATGTGCGAATGAAGGAACGGTTTTCCGTCGTGATTCCCGACCAGGGCCACCGTGAAGCCGACCAGCGTGTCGCCGTCGAACGCGCCGAGAATTTGACCGCCGGTGTGCTGGGCGACGACGAAGATGGCGGCCGGAACGATGATTTGCTCGCCCCAAATGGTGCGTTCGATTTCGACGCACTGGTGAAATTCGGCGAGAGTGTCGCAGTGGCGGATTTCGACGGCGTTCGCGGGAGTCGGACTGCTTTCTGCGTTGCCGCTCATGGCTTGGCGGCCGCTTTGGAGATTTCGCGCTGCTTGGAAAGATCCCACAGCGCTTCCATGCGTTCGCGCGGCAGGTCGGCGAGTTTCTTGCCTTCGGCGTGCGGCGCGCTTTCCATCCACTGGAATCGGCGGTTGAAATTTGCGGTTGGCTTTCTTCAAGGCGATTTCCGGATCGGTGCCGACGAAACGCGCGACATTTACGGCGGCGAACAATCAGGTCGCCGACTTCTTCTTCGAGATGCGCGAGATCGGGAGGAGCGGGTTGGGTGTTGGGATCGACTTTAAGTTTTTGTTCTGCCGCTCGTTTGGCCAAATGATCCAAAGAGTCGACGATTTCGGATTTTTCTTCGTCGATTTTTTCGAAGATGCCGCGCAGGTCGTCCCAGTCGAAGCCGATGCGGGCGGCGCGGCGGGTGAGCTGGTAGGTTTCGAGCGCGGCGGGCAGGATTTGCGGGACGTCACCGAGAATCGATGCTGGACCAGCATCCGGCGCGGACGTTTCCCCCTCGCGGCAGCGGGCGTGCCGGAGGCTTTCTCGGCGCGTTCCTGCGCTTTGATCTGCTCCCAATTTTTCAGGACTTCCTTGGAATTTTTGGCTTTCACGTCGCCGAAGACGTGCGGATGGCGGCGCACCATCTTGGTGTGCACGGATTCGATTACGTCGGAGATGGTGAACGCGCCGGTTTCTTCGGCGAGGATCGAGTGGAAGATCACCTGCAGCAGCAAATCGCCGAGTTCCGAGGAAAAATGCTTCGGCGTCGCTCGATTCCATGGCGTCGAGGACTTCGTAGGTTTCTTCGATCAGGAATTTACGCAGGGATTGATGCGTTTGCTCGCGGTCCCAGGGGCAACCGCCCGGCCCGCGCAGGCGCGCTTGCAGCGCGACCAGTTTTTCGAACCATTTGCCAGCGCGTTTGTCGCGGGCGGTGATGGGAATTTTAGGTCCGCGCGTGGCCCGAGCTGAACGGCGAATTTTTGTGCTGCGACTACGTTTTTTTGGCGCCACGGTAGGTGTCGTCGCTCCCTGGTTCGCAAACAATTTACAAGGAGCGGTTACGGGTTACAAGTGACGCGGCGCGGCGCGTCCTGCGGCACTCGCGGTAATCGGTCAGCACATCGTTCTGCGTGTCCGGTAACGCGACTTACCAGGCATTGAAACTTAGTCGCTAACCGATTCCGCATTTCCAAAGATAAAGGCATTTCACAGACCGGACCTTCTTGAGGTAGTCGCAAGTGCAAACCGGAGTGACATGATTCGTTAGTGTGATGTGGTTCTCCGATAGTGCCACCTCCGGAGCGCGTTCGACTGAAGGGGGCGGATTGCATGGGTCCGGCCCTGTGCAAGCGCCAGGCGGTGTATCGAGTCGAAAAGCGTAAAACAGATGGTAGGGCGTCTGTTCTTCAATGCATTGGAGGCACTGAAACTGTGATTGCCTCGCGCTGGTCAAGGCCGCCTGCTGAAGTAGGGGAGGTCCGCTAATTACGATCGCCGACTCGACGCCCCCGTCCCTACGAATGTTCAGTAGCAATTCGATGTCGCCTGTAACATGCGCTGTCAGCGCAATCGGAGGGTAAACGGGCGGAGACAACTTCGTAAGGACTGCCGCGTTTTGTTGATTGATTGTAGCGGTCGGACCCTGCGCCAAACATGCGTAAGTGCCGCCGAACAAAATCCGCAGTACGAAAATAATCCCAGTCGAACGCGAAAACCAACCCATGCGGGATAGTTTAACTCTAAAGGCGCGTTTGTTTGGCCAAACTCCTGGTCAGCGCCGTTCCTATGCTTCAACAATCTACAAGGAGCGCCAATTCGATACAAGAGCCTGAGAACCGACCGCGCGAAGCCCAAGCCTGCATTTCGAAAAAGTGGCGGAAGAGATTGCCACGTTCGTATATAGCGCAGGCGGTGGCCGGAAACTTGGAACTTTATAACAATCGAGGAATCGCAGGAGCTGCGATCAACTGAGCGGCAGGTGGAGGACGTGAAATGAAGCTGGGAATCGTGATGCTGGGAGTCTTGGCACTGGCCGCGAGCCCAATCGTTCGCGCCGGCGCCGGGAAGGAGGCAACGGTGGCAGATACGCCCGCGGTGGGGCTGGCGGTTGGGCAAAAAGCTCCGGCGTTTTCGGGGACGGACCAATTTGGGCAGGCGCAGACGAGCGAGAGCCTGAAAGGCAGCAACGGCACGGTGATTCTGTTCTTTCGCTCGGCCGACTGGTGACCGTTCTGCAAAGCGCAGCTGGTTCAGCTGCAAGGCGCCCAAGAGAAGTTCGAGCAGAAAGGAATCAAGCTGGTGGCGGTCAGTTATGACAGTCCGGCGATCCTGAAGGATTTTGCCAACCGGCATAAGATTGAGTTTCCGCTGGTGGCCGACCCGGATTCGACGATCATTCGCAGCTTCGGAGTGTTCAATAGCGAAGCAACCGGGATGACGAAAGGGATGGCCCATCCCGGATTTTATTTCATCGACGCGGCCGGCGTGATCCGTGAAAAATATTTCGAGACAAACTACAGGGATCGCTTCACGGCGAATAACGTAATCGGCAAGCTGTTCCCGGAATTGACCGAAGAAGTGAGCCGGGACGTGGATGCGCCACATCTGAAGCTTACGCTGGAGCAATCCGACGCGACGGCGACGCTGGGCAGCCGGGTGACGCTGACGGCCGAGGTGCAATTGCCGGAGGGCGTGCACGTCTACGCGCCAGGAGTGACCGGATACAAGCCGATTCAGCTGGTGTTACAGCCAACGCCGGATGTGGAGGCAGGGCTGGCAGCGTACCCCACGCCAATGAGTCTCTATTTGCCGGCCATCAAGGAAACCGTACCGGTGTTCGAGGGGAAATTCCGGATCAGCCAGGATGTGACGGTCAACATCCCTAAGGGACCTAACGGCGCTCCGGCGCTACCGACTTCCGAGAAAACACTTTCGATTGCGGGAGAATTGAAATATCAGGCGTGCGACGCGACGGTGTGCTATCCCCCGACGTCGGTGCCGGTGAAATGGGATTTGCGGGTGCAACTTCTGGACTTGCAGCGCTCGCCGGAGGATATCCGACATAAATAGCGGCCGGTTCATGGGCCAGGGCGAACCTCGCTTAAGCCGGCCGGATTTCAGGATACTGGCGAAGGCGATTGTTCCGGTGGCACTAGCGGCTTTCTCCTCAGCACCGCTGCCGAGATCAGCGTGATCACCAGCCCAATCCTGAAAGGATCGATGAAGGTCAGCGCTGCGTTGAAGAATGGGTTTTTGTACAGCTCCCTGTATTTGGTCACCTGCTGCAGTTTTGCCTGGACGGCTGCAGGGCTGGCGCCCGAGGCCTGGAGTTTCTCAACCAAGTAAGCGCCGTATTTGTACCAGAAATCAGGGAATACGGTGTAATACATCACCTCCCAGGTCACCACGTAGCAGAGGCACGAAAGCACAGTAATGGAGATGCCGACGGCAAAAGCCTTCAAGAACGTAATCTGGCCATGGCCGAGGTTGTCGCGGTAGGACCGGATGCCGAAATACACCATCAAGAACGAGAGCACGATGCTGGTGTACCCGATGACGATGCTCTTGTCGAAGCCGATCATGTGCCGGATCGGCACTGTGCCCACCATCATCAGCGAGGAAATAGCGCCGGAAATCACTCCAAAGGTTACTATGATCTTTTTCATATTCTCGTAATGTCTTTTATCCGATCTTTATCTTTAACCTTTCCACTTGTGTACCGCCCTGCTCATGCGGTCTCAGCGACCAGCTCCGCTAGCTGGCGGCGTCGATGCCGTTGGAACGACGACGATTAGATTATCGCCCGCTCCGGGATGCGTCATCCCCAGATAATCCAGCTTTGCGCTGGGAGTCGAATCCTATGTCCTTCGTCGTCATGTTCGGTGCATAAAACATCAAGTGCGGGGGAAAACTGGCAGTGGCGCCATTGCCGGAAGGCAAACGGTTCTCGCTCGACATCATGTAGAGGAATCCCGGCTTGCTAGGATATTTGTAGGCGGCCTTCCTTATATCCGTTCGCCACGTCTGCCTTGATCTCGGCCTCTGATTTTCCGCTCGTGCGCAGTTCTTCACCGCCGCAGGTAAACCAGCAAAATGAGTCCGGCTGCCTTCGGCGTCGAAGCACGCTGGCTCGACCGTCGTTTCCTGGGTTGTTTCTCGGGCTTTACGAAATGCCGGCCAACGAAACAGCTAAAGCCGTTGGTACCTTCGCGAACTTTCTCATCGCCTCTGGGGCCGAGAATATAAACTGTGGCCTTGCTTGATACCTCGGCCGGGGCTGCGCTCTGGGCGAGCGCGATCTGACGCTCGCGCGGCACGGAGGCGTCGTAGACCTTGGGGAGTTCATCTCCGGGGCGGCACTTCCTTGAATTGCTCCACTGCTCGAAAATAAGCCGATCGACAGGGCACCCACGACAAAGATCTTCATCGAATTCGTAGACTTCATGTTCGCTCCTTTTCAGCGGCTCAACATATCGCATACGGCGAGGTCCCTGTCGTCATCCTTTCAGGTGATTTTGGCTGCGGAGAGCAACATCATTCGTTTGAGTGAGTGGTTCTGGGGTGCTAAGAGCGATTAAATCAGGGGAGAGGGCCGAGTTGCATCGCCTGGGTTCGTCGCCGGAAGTGATGGTTGTTCCCGGGCCTGCTTGTGAGGGCTGGGAGCTGGGTGTTAAACTGGCGCGTAACTTCAACTCGCGGTCCTAAGGACACTTGCCGTGGCAGATCCGAAACAAGAAGACACTTCATTCAAGGTAATCGACCGGCGACTCTTCAGCGAAAGCGGCGAAATTCGCCCGGAAGTGGTGGAGCAGGAGCGGCGCGACGACGAAGCGGCGGCGAAGAAGGCCGCGACGCAGGCGCAGGCCAATAGCAAGGCGGCCGCGCAGCAGCCGGCGTTTACCGGCGCGGCATCGCAGCCATCCGGCAACCTGGGCGTCATTGATGGCGGGAAAGGCTCGGCAGCGCAGAACTTCGACCCGCAGGCGATGGCCCACACCGCGCAGGACGAGCTGGTGCCCGAATCGGCGGACGGAGAAGTCAGCGCGAGTTCGCGCAGCTTTCAGATGCTGGTGGATTTTCTGACGCGCAATGCGGCGGCAATGCTAGGCGGCATGGCGGACCCGCGCACGGGGCAGGCGTTTGTGGATTTGGAAGGCGCGCGCGAAGTGATCGACATGCTGGATGCGCTGCGAGAGAAGACGCGCGGGAATTTGTCGAAGGACGACGACAATCTGCTGATTGAGGTTTTGGGCAGCTTGAAATTGACGTTCATGGAAATTTCGAAGGCGGCTGCGGAGCAGGCGGCGAAGAAGGCCAAGGCGAAATAGTTTTTGTCGCGGCTCGGCGCCGGCGTTTTTATGAATCGAGAATTCTCGCACTCCCATCACCATGGCCTCTCTGCAATTCACCGTTCTGGGTTCCGGCACGTCGATGGGCGTGCCTACGCTCGGCTGCCATTGCGCCGTGTGCGACTCCAGGCGATCCGCGCGACAAGCGCACGCGGCCCTCGCTGCTGCTTTCCTATAATGGACCGCAACGTGGTGATCGATACTGCGCCGGATTTTCGCTCGCAGGCCATGCGCGAAAAGATCGAGCGGCTGGACGCGGTGATTTATACCCACTCGCACGCCGATCACATTCTGGGACTCGACGATATTCGCCCGTACAATTTGAAACAGGGTGGCGTCGTGCCGGTGTACGCGCCGGCGGAGACGCAGTCGACGCTGCGGCGGCAATTTGCCTACATTTTCGACGACACGCCGACGGAAAGTTCGGTGCCCGGCGTGGAAATGCATGCCATCGACGGGCCGTTTGAGATTTTTCGGCTAAAATTTACGCCGGTGCCGGCAAATCACGGGACGCAGCCGGTGCTGGGGTTTCGTTTTGGCGGCGCGGCCTATCTGACCGATTTCAGTTCGGTGCCGGAGGCGTCGAAACAATTATTGCAAGGGCTCGACGATTTTGTTCTGGATGCGCTGCGGTACACGCCGCACCCGATGCATTCGAATGTGGCGCAGTCGTTGGCGCTGGTGGCGGAATTGAAACCGAAGCGCGCGTGGTTCACGCATATTTGTCACGATCTGGGCCATACCGAGGCGAACGCGAAATTGCCGGAGGGTGTGCAGCTCGCTTACGATGGCTTGAAATTCGAGGTGAAGATTTAATGGCGTACGAACAGTTTCCACGCGAAGCAGCTCCGGCAAGCGAGCCCGCTCGCAAACCGCTGGTGGTGGCCCATTCCGCCGAGGAGTGGCGGCGGCTTTTTAGCGGAGCCGGGACGGCGAGCGCGGCGACGATCGGGAATTTTGACGGGGTGCACACCGGGCACCGCAAAATTCTGGAGGATGTGGCGCAGCGCGCGCATCAATCGCACTGGATGCCGGCGGTGCTGACTTTCGATCCGCATCCGGCCAAAATTCTGCGGCCGGAGGGGGCGCCGCTGCAGATTGAAACTTTGGCGCAAAGACTGGAAGGGTTTTCGCGATTCGAAATTGAGGCGGCGCTGGTGCTGCCTTTTACTTTGGAACTGGCCCAGGTATCGGCGCGCGATTTCGTGGAGAAGTTTTTGGTGCAGACCATGGAGGCGAAGGCGGTGCTGGTGGGGGAAAGTTTTCGGTTCGGGCACCGGCAGGAAGGCGACGTGGCGCTGCTGGAAAGACTGGGCGGCAAATTCGGATTTGAAGTGTGATCGTGATCGCGCCGGTGGGCGATGGGGATTCGATCGTTTCGAGTTCGGCGATCCGGCAGGCGGTGCGCGAAGGGCGCATGGAAGATGCGCGGCACATGCTGGGACGGCCGTTTGCGCTGACCGGAGAAATTCGGCCCGGCACGGGGAAAGGCCGCGAACTGGTGGTGCCGACTTTGAATCTGACCACGGCCCAGGAATTGCTTCCGAAAAATGGGGTGTATGCGACGGAATCGACGGTAGGCGGGAAGGTTTTTCAGTCGGTGACGAATATCGGCGTGCGGCCGACGTTTGATGGCGCAGCAGCTGGCGATTGAATCGAATTTGTTTGGTTTTTCGGACGCGGTCTCGTCCGGGCCGATGGAAGTGCGGTTCAAGAGCCGGTTGCGCGATGAGCAGAAATTTCCGAGCATTGAGGCGTTGCGCGAGCAGGTGCTGAAGGATATCGAAGCGGCGAAGAATTTTCCGCCTGTGGCGTAGTCGGGCGCTGCGCTGCGCAAGACGGCAAATCCCGCGTTTAGACTTTTCTTCGCGAATGTTTTTTGCTCCAACCGCGTAAAAAGCAGGTCCTCGCTGCGCTTCGGGATGACAACGCTTTTTATGTGCGGTACTGGTTATGCAGGTGTTGGAATGGAGGCGGGGCGCATCCTGCGTAGCGGGCCGATCTCACGGATCGTTCTAAATCCACGGAAAAGCAATCTATAATCGGGGCCGCACGGCCGGCGGCAGCGTTCCCTGCTTCGTTGGCGGTTCGGCTGCGGAATTTGAAACGGGGTCCTTATGGAAAATCGCGAAGTTGCCAGGATTCTGCGGGAGACGGCGCAACTGCTGGAGATCGATGGCGCGATTATTGGGCGCTATCGCAGCTACGAGAAAGTGGCGGAGCTGCTGTTCAGTATTCACGAGCGCATTGAAGACCTGGCCAAAGACCCGAAGAAACTGAAAGAGCTTCCGGGGATCGGCGACAACATGGCCGCGCACATCTGCGAGATTCTGGAAACTGGGGACTATGCGCTGCGCGCGAAACTGCTGAAGAAATACCCGCTGACGCTGCTGGACCTGCTGAACCTGCAGTCGCATGGGCCCGAAGAAAGTGGCGCTGCTCTACAAGAAATTCAAAGTTTGCACGGTGGAAGGCCTGGAGCAGATGGCGCGCGACGGGAAGCTGCGGGACCTGGAAGGTTTCGGCGAGAAGAGCGAAGAAAATATCCTGAAGGCCACGGCGGTGGCCAAGCGGGCGTCGGGGCGGTTCAAGCTGGATGTGGCGGAGAATGAAGCGAACAAGCTGATCGCCTACATCGGGCAGAAAGGCGACATCGTGGAGTTTATTACCGCGGCGGGCTCGCTGCGGCGCGGGAAAGAAACGATCGGCGACGTCGATCTGGTGGTGACGCTGAAGCCGAAACGGTCCAAACAGGATGACGTGGACGAAGTGGCCGAACATATTCTGAAATATCCGGGGATCGATCAGACGCTGGCGCACGGCGAAAATAAAGTGAGCATCGTGTTGGGCAATGGCTTGCAGGTGGACGTGCGGCTGCTGGAAAAAGACAGCCTGGGCGCGGCACTGCTTTATTTTACGGGTTCGAAGGAACACAACGTGGTGCTGCGCGGGCGGGCGCGGGACATGGGCTGGACGCTGAATGAGTACGCGCTGACCACTTTGAAGTCCGGGCGATTCGTCGCGGGAAAAACCGAGCACGATATTTACGCCAAGCTGCAGCTCGATTACATCGAGCCGGAACTGCGCGAGAACACCGGGGAAATCGAAGCGGCGGAAAATCACACGCTGCCGGCTTTGCTGAAATTGGAAGATATTCGCGGCGATTTGCAGATGCACACCACCGCGTCGGACGGGCGCAATTCCATCGAAGAGATGGGCGAGGCGGCCCGCGAGCTGGGCTACGAATACATCGCGCTCACGGATCATTCCAAAGCGGTGACGGTCGCCAACGGGATGGATGACAAGCGCACCTTGCAGCAACTGGCCAAGATTCGCGAGGCGCAGACGCGAGTGCCGGGCATCCGGCTGTTCGCGGGAATCGAAGTGGACATCCTGAAAAATGGCAAGATGGACCTCGCTGACGAAACTCTGGGGCAACTGGATGTGGTGGTGGCTTCGATTCATTCCTACATGCAGATGGATCGCAACGAGATGACCGAACGGATTCTGGCGGCGATTGAAAATCCTTATGTACAGATCATCGCGCATCCTACGGGCCGGTTGTTGTTGCGCCGGGAAGCGTTCGAGTACGAGATGGAGAAGATTTTGGACGCGGCGAAGAAGCACGGCGTGGCCATGGAGTGCAACGCGTATCCGGACCGGCTGGATTTGAAGGATATTCATTTGCGGATGTGCAAGGAACGCGGGGTGAAAGTGGTGATTTCGACCGACGCGCACTCGTCGACTCATTTCAAGATGATGAAGTACGGGGTGATTACCGCGCGGCGGGGCTGGCTGGAGAAGAAGGACGTCATCAACACTTTGGGGACGGCGGAGTTCTTGGCGGCGCTGCGGCCGCGGCCCGGCGCGGTGAGCGCACCGACGGCGCCGGCGACCAAGGCCGCCAAGAAAAAGTCGGCCTAGGACAGGTACGTCGGAAGATATAGAACTCTGCGGAACATATTTGAGGCCAGGCGCGTATCTAGTTTTGAGACGGCGAGGCAGGGCGTAGGCGAATTGGATCCCGAACCGGCCGGACCCTAGACCTTCTTGAAATTTCGAGCGCGAAGACGAGCTTTGCGCCACGGAGCGAACCCGATGAGACTCACCATGCCCCACTTTTTGACCGCGGCGATTGCGGTGATAGGAATCAGCGTAACCTTGGCGGCGGCGCCGGCGCGCGCGGATGAATGGAAAAAAACGTATCAGGTAAGCGGACGCGCCAGCCTGTACGTCAAGACCGGCGACGGCGACGTCACGGTTACCGGAGCCGACCAGAAGCAGATTGACGCCGAGGTAACGTCGCAAGGCTACAAGCTTGGCCCGAATGACGTGCAGGTGGTGGAAAGCCAGAACGGCGATCACGTTTCGATCGAGATTGTGTTTCCGCATATGAGCTGGCACATGTTCGGCAATCACAGTTCATTGCGGGTGAACGTGCGCGTGCCGCGCGAAGCGGACCTGGATGTACGAACCGGCGACGGCAACATCACCACCACGGGCGTTTCCGGAAAGCTGGGATTTGATACCGGCGACGGCAACGTAATCGCGACTGATATTCATGGCGAGATCCGGATACACACCGGCGACGGGCGGGTGGAAGGCCACGGATTTGACGGCTCGCTCGACGCCGACACCGGGGATGGCAGCATGAAAGTTTCGGGCCGGTTCGATTCCCTGGCGCTGAAGACCGGCGACGGCAGCATCGACGCGCAGGTGGGCAGCGGGTCGAAGGTGGCGAGTTCGTGGAATGTGAAGTCGGGCGATGGATCGATTACGTTGCGGTTGCCGAGCGATTTGAATGCGAATCTGGAAGCGCGGACCGGCGACGGGAATATTACTTTGGACTTCCCCATTCAGGTTTCGGGATCGTTGAGCCATTCCGCGGTGCATGGCAAGCTGAATTCTGGCGGGAACACGCTTTCGGTGACTTCGGGGGACGGATCGATTCACATCGAGAAGATATAGGATTTTTCGGTTTGCGGGTTTTTGTCACCCCGGAGGCTCGCTTCCGGGGTGATTTTGTTTTTGGCGCGTTCGTTACAGAGGGGCCAGGAGAGTCTGAGATCCAAGAGAGATCCTTCGTCGCCGCGCTCCTCTGGATGACGGCCAAAGACGGGTTGCGCCAAGGTTCGGTTTGCGGCGGCGCTGCGCGCTGGGGCCGTTAGGTGGTCCCGAGGCTTTGGGCAAAGCGGCGGAAGAGCCGCCGCACTCCAAAGGTTCTTAACCGGTGTGTTCGCGCCGCCGCTTCGTACTTGCGCTTCGGGCGATTTGGGCGGGTCTGCCATTTTTTCGATTTCGACGCGAGTTCGATTCGATTTGCAAAAAATAGCGCGGTGCAGCATCATGGATTGTTTTGTTGATGCGGTTTTACGCGTCCCGTCGTGCTGATGTGATCACCGAACATTTTGAGTGGCGCTTGATTCGCATTAGCGCCGTTTAGTGCGCCTGGCGCGCGGTTCGATGCGATGCGGTTTACTGGCGGAAGCCAGTGTGGTGGTATGGCAGCAGGTCGTGTTCCGACACAAAAATCTGAAGGACAAATGACTGGGGGAAAAGAATGCGCAGGCCTGTGAGTGTGGCACCGCCGAAGGGAAAGCTGGGAATTTTGACGCCCGGGATGGGCGCGGTGAGCACAACCTTCATGGCGGGAGTGGAACTGGTGCGGCGCGGCCATTCCATCCCGGTGGGATCGCTGACCCAGATGGGCACGATCCGGCTGGGCAAACGGACGGATGGACGAACTCCGAAAATCAAGGATTTCATCAAGCTGGCCAAGCTGGAAGACCTGGTTTTCGGCGGGTGGGATGTATTTCCGGATGACGCGTATCAGGCGGCACTGAAAGCGGGCGTGCTGGACGCCAAGGATCTTTCTAAAGCAGCCAAGTTTCTGAAGACCATCAAGCCGATGAAGGCGGTTTTCGATCAGAATTACGTGAAGAACCTGCACGGCACGCACGTCAAGAAGGGCAAGAATAAATTCGATCTGGCGCAGCAGTTGCGGCAGGACATCCGCGATTTCAAGAAAAAGAACAAATGCGACCGGCTGGTGATGGTCTGGTGCGCTTCGACGGAAGTGTTTCTGAAGCCCGAAGCAGTGCACAAAACGCTGGAGTCATTTGAAAAAGGGATGAAGGAAAATCATGCGGCGATTGCGCCGTCGATGATTTACGCCTACGCGGCGATCGCCGAAGGAGTTCCCTTCGCGAATGGCGCGCCGAATTTGACCGTGGACATCCCCGCGCTGGAAGAATTCGCCAAGGCTAAGAATGTGCCGGTGGGCGGCAAGGATTTCAAAACCGGACAGACTTTGATGAAGACGGTGCTGGCGCCGGCGTTCAAGGCCCGCATGCTGGGACTGAGCGGCTGGTTCTCCACGAATATTCTGGGCAACCGGGACGGCGAAGTGCTGGACGATCCGGGATCATTCAAGACCAAGGAAGAATCGAAACTGGGCGCGGTCGAGCACATTTTGCAGCCGGAGCTGTATCCGGAGCTGTACGGCAAGATTTATCACAAGGTCCGGATCAATTATTACCCGCCGCGCGGCGATAACAAGGAAGGCTGGGACAACATCGACATTTTCGGGTGGCTGAATTATCCGATGCAGATCAAAGTCGATTTTCTGTGCCGCGATTCGATTTTGGCGGCGCCGATCGTGCTGGACCTGGCGTTGTTTTTTGATTTGGCCAGCCGCGCGGGAATGCGCGGTATTCAGGAATGGCTGAGCTTTTACTTCAAGTCGCCGATGTGCGCGAAGGAACTTTACCCGGAGCATGATCTGTTTATTCAGCTGATGAAACTGAAGAACACCTTGCGCTGGATGGTCGGCGAAGATTTGATTACGCATTTGGGCGCGGAGTATTACGACTAGCTGAAGGGCACGACGGGCACGGAACTAAAAAGGCGGAGCTTCGGTTCCGCCTTTTTTTTTGCGGCAAGAAGTTCGGTTCGAAGAGAGGTCCTTCGTCGCACAAGGCGCTCCTCTGGATGACGGCCAAAGGCGGGTGGGCACCGGCGAGGACTCTGGCGTTCGGGCGGGTCTGAGACCCGCCCCTACAGATTTGGGTGATTGAAACCGGCCTGGCCTTAGAATTGGTTCCAGAGGAACTGGTTGTAGACCTCGTGGTGATACTGGACTTCCGGAACTTTTACGAAAGTTCCGAGGAGGCGCGAGCAGCGGTCGGCGGAAGCTTGCTTGAGGTCCGCGTAGCGGCCCTTTCACGTCGGCGCCGAGAAGTTTGGTGGTCCAATCGGCGCCGCGAAAGTCGTCGATCGCGGTGTAAATGTTGTCTGGCAGGTAGCGCTCGGCCTGGCGCAGGTTTTTAATCTTGGCGGTTTCGCCGTCCAGACCGGATTTGAAGATGGAGTACATAACCATGTACGGGTTGGCGTCGGGAGCGACGGAGCGAACCTCGACGCGCGAACTCTTTTCGTTGCCGATCGGAATGCGAATCATCGAGCCGCGATCGACTGGGCGAAGCCTTGATCTGGTTGGGCGCTTCGAAATGCGGATCGAGGCGGCGATAGGCGTTGACGCTGGAATTGAGCATCAGGCAAATATCGTTGGCGTGGGTCAGGATGCGATCGATGAAGGACCAGCCGGATTTGCTGAGTTTTTCCTCGCCTTTCGGATCCCAGAAAGTGTTCTTCCCTTCCTTGCTGCTAATCGAAACGTTGGTGTGCATACCGTTGCCGTTGACGCCCACGACCGGCTTAGGCAAAAAGCTCGCGGTGAGGCCCATGCGGGTGGCGACCTGGCGACAAATTAGTTTGTAAAGCTGAATCTGATCCGCGGCGGCGACGACTTCGCCGTAACCGTAGTTGATTTCAAACTGTGAGGGCGCGACTTCCGGGTGATCCTTTTCGTTCTGGAAACCCATGGCGCGCTGCACTTCGGCGGAGGTGTCGATGAACATGCGCAGCGGGTCGCCGGGCAGCGAATGGTAGTAGCCGCCGGTGTTCACGTAATCGAATTTTCCGGTTTCGTTGTAGCGGGCTTCGGCGTCGGCGCCATTGAAGAGGAACCCTTCGATTTCGTTGGCGGCGTTCAGGGTGTAGCCGTGCTTCTTGTGCTGCTCCTGCGCGAAAGTCTTCAGCACGCCGCGGATGTCCGCGCTGTAGGGCGAACCATCCTTGTCGATGACTTCGCCGAAGACGAGCACTTTGCCGGAGCCAAAAACGTCGGAGGGCGCCCAATAGAAAGCGCTCCAATCCATGCCCAGGCGCAGGTCGCTTTCCCGCTGCGCGGTGAAGCCGCGAATGGAGGAGCCGTCGAAGGTCAGGTTGTCCCAGCTCTTGACCAGAAATTTCTTGTCGTAATCGAGCATGTGCAGGCGGCCTTCGAGGTCGCTGAACAGCACGGTGACCGCCTTGATGCGCTTTTCGTCGGTGAGATATTTGACGCGCTCTTCCTGAATTTTGTGGGGCGCGACGCGGTTCTTGCGCTGCTCCTTGGTCTTCAGGTTCATTTCTTCCAGTTCTTCGTAAGGAATCGCCAGGAAATTGCGAAGGTCAGCAGTCATGATGCTCCTCAAAAAGGGTGCGTCGCGCCGAGCCAACGCCGGTAAAGATGATGCCCACGGGCGGCCCGCTAGACGATTGCGGTGGGTAGCGTATCGCGGGGCGCTTCCGAGCGTCAAATCCCAAAATGGAGGAAATCCAACAAGATTTTGGATGGAATGGATAAGCAATATTTAGGGATTTGCGGTGCGCGGTTGGCGCCGAGTGGTTGCGCAAATCCTGATTGGTGAAGCTATTCGCGTTGGAAGCGGCCGATTAATTCAGCCGTGCCGAGGACATGATCGCGGATGACGGCTTCGACGTCGGCGATCTTCTCTTTGCCTTTCAGGTCGGGCGTGTAGTCCAGGGCGTAAAGCTTGAAGAAATAATGGTGGACCTTGCCTGGGTCGGGGCATGGACCTCCGTAGCCCACTTTCCCCGCGCTGTTTTTTCCCTGCTTCACCGCGTTCGGCAGCGTGCCCTTCTTTAGCGTGCCTTCTTGCAAGCCGCGCTGCATGGCAGGGATGGCGTAGACCAGCCAGTGGACCACGGGAGTCGCTGCAGCAGCATCGGGATCGTCAACGATGAGGACGAAACTTTGGGTGCCGGCGGGTGGTTCGGTCCAGGCCAGGCCCGGCGAGATGTTGGCGCCGTTGCAGGCGTATTTCACCGGGATAGCGCCGTCGGGTTCGAAGGCGGTGCTGGTGAGGTGGAAACCCTGGGTGGCTTGCGGCCTGGCGTTGGCTGGCGATGACTGCGCGAAGGCGTTTTTCGATGGCGAAGAAATAATCACGAAGAGAACGCAGGCGAGTCCTAGCGGGAAAAATGATCGCACTTTCAGCAAGCTGCTGGTATGAGAATTTCGGCCCACAGCATTTCCTCCGAACCGCGGCTACAGAAATATGCTACGGGGCGGCGGAAGGTCCGTCAAGAAAGCGAGCGCGGGTAGTTAACAGTTCTTCTGCGATTCCGCGCGCGGGGTCGAGGGAACGACCGAACAGCACCAAGGGCAACGGCTGCCCAGCTAAAGCTGGCCGCTACAGACGCCAGTACTTTTGCTATTTTACCGGACATCAGAGGAACCGTTGGATCTGACGTGGCGCGTACCTTGGTACCGTGGTACAGTCTAGAGGGATGGGGAGAGGGCAAATGAACCAAGCGAGGTACGTGGTGGAACGGGTGCAGACCGGCGTGCGGATGGAGAAACGGTTGCTGAAGGTGTTGAAGGCCTTTCGCGGAATTCCATGACATGACGCTGGGCGATT
Source organism: uncultured Acidobacteriota bacterium (assembly GCA_963737765.1). GTDB lineage: Bacteria > Acidobacteriota > Terriglobia > Acidiferrales > UBA7541 > Palsa-295. Next base: position 78,611 of record CAVTTY010000024.1, on the reverse strand, counting down.
TGCTGGAAGGGATTGTGCTGCATGCGTTCGATGGAAAATGTCCGTTCGAGAAGGAATCGCTGCGGCGCATCAAGGAATTGAAGGGCTTTTACGGGTTGAAATTGAATTCCAAGGCCAGCCATCGGATGAAAGAACGGCGTTCGGCCGCGAGCACGGGAAAACCCAAAAACACAAAGAGGACGCGATGACCAACGCCACGTTGAATCGCTCGATGACCGCACTGCGCTGGACGCTGGGTCTGGTGATTGCCGCGGAATCTATTTTTACGGCGTGGAACGCGTATCCGGAAATTCACGCGAGCGGACATCACGGGTTGCACGCCTGGGTGCGGCTGATTCTGGGCGGCGTCGAAGCCGTGGGCGCGATTTTGTTTCTGCTACCGGCGACTTTGCTGCTCGGGGGCTGGATTCTTCTGGCCGTATTTTTGTTTGCGCTGCTCTTTCACGTGCTGCAGGGCCAGTTCTTTGTGGGCGACCTGCTGATCTATGCGATGGCCACCATGGCGTGCATGGCGCAGGCCCAGGCGTCAGGCCAAGCGAAGGATTGAGGGTGTTTGATGCGGGACGACGAACTGCTGTCGAAATTCGAGGATACTTCGCTGCCCCTTTCCGTTTTGCGCCACGAAGAGCATGTGCGAATCGCATTCTTATATTTGCAGCGCTATCCCCTGCTCGAGGTTCTGGCGCGATTCCCCGTTGCTCTGCAGCGCTACGCGGCGGCCCACGGGAAGAATGGCTTGTACCATCAGACGATTTCCTGGGCGTTTCTTTTTATCGTGCACGAGCGGATGGCCGCGGCCGGCACGGCAGCGCAGACCTGGGATGAATTCAAGGCGCGCCACGGCGATCTGCTGCAAGGTTCGAAATCCACACTGGCGAAATACTACCGCGACGAAACCATCGCCTCGCCGGCCGCGCGGGAACATTTCGTAATGCCGGATCGCTGGATGCCGGACGATCCTCGTTAATCCGCCGTTTTATCGAGTGCCAGCTACAAATCCGCGGCAAACGACGGCATATTTTCGACCGCCGTTGGGCTAGAGACGGCGCCGCCGATTGTGCTACTGTAATTTGTTTGCAAACGCAGCTGGGGAAGGACATTTGTTGGCGCGGGTGTGCAAAACGGGAGACGTGCGGCCATGAAGAGTTCGTACAACGGAGTACAGGTTCCCTCCGCCGGTTCGGCGATTCAATATTCCGCCGACGGCATGTTCAAGGTTCCCGACAAGCCGGTGATTCCGTTCATCGAGGGCGATGGAACCGGCCGCGACATCTGGAAGGCGTCGCGCCTGGTATTCGACGCGGCGGTGGAGAAAGCGTACGGCGGCAAGCGCAGGGTAGAGTGGCTGGAAATCTTCGCCGGCGAAAAGGCGTTCCGGCAATTCAACGAATGGCTGCCGCAGGATTCGGTGGATGCGATTCGCGACTTTCGGGTGGCGATCAAGGGACCGCTGACGACTCCGGTAGGCGGGGGAATTCGATCGCTGAACGTGACCCTGCGCCAGGTCTTGGATCTTTATTCGTGCGTTCGTCCGGTGCGCTACTTCGAGGGGGTGCCTTCGCCGGTGCGCGAGCCGCAGCGCATGAACGTGGTGATTTTCCGTGAAAATACGGAGGACGTTTACGCCGGGATCGAGTGGCGGTCGGACTCCGCCGAAGTGAAAAAGCTGATCGCTTTTCTGAACGATGAAATGCTGAAAGGCACCACGAAAAAAATTCGCGAAGATTCGGGGATTGGGATCAAGCCGATGTCACCGTTCGGTACCAAGCGGCTGGTGCGGCGCGCCATCGTCTACGCGCTGGAAAATCAGCGCAACGTGGTGACGCTGGTACACAAAGGCAACATTCAGAAATTCACCGAAGGCGCGTTTCGCGATTGGGGCTACGAACTGGCGACCCAGGAATTCCGGCCGTACGTGGTGACCGAACGCGAGAGCTGGATTCTCGACAACAAAGACAAGAACCCGGACCTGACGGTCGAAGCCAATTCGGCGGCGATCGAGCCGGGACTGGAACAGGCTACGGACGAATTCCGGAAGCAGCTACACGCCGAAGTGAAGCGGACGCTGGATGCGCTGCATGAATCGCACGGTAACGGGAAGTGGAAAAAGAAAATCCTGATCAACGACCGGATCGCGGATTCGGTTTTTCAGCAAGTGCTCACGCGCGCCGATGAATATCAGGTGTTCGCTACGCCGAACTTAAATGGCGACTATCTGTCGGACGCTTGCGCGGCGCAGGTGGGCGGGCTGGGCATGGCACCGGGCGCGAATATCGGGGACGGGTTTGGCGTGTTCGAAGCGACGCACGGCACGGCGCCGAAATATGCGGACAAGGATGTGATCAATCCCAGTTCGGTGATGCTCTCGGGCGCGATGATGTTTGAGTTCATGGGCTGGAAGGAAGTTTCGACGCTGATCGAAAACGGCATTGCGCGGACCATTCAGCAGAAGAAGGTGACCTACGATTTGGAACGGTTGATGCCGGGCGCGAAGAAGTTGAAGACGTCGGAGTATGCTGCGGCGATTATTGAGAATATGCAGGCCTCGGCGGGGGCTGATTAATTCGCTGCTGAGCGAGCATGGATCGGAACGTTTCCTGGGTCATGAGTGGATGGCAAAATTCAAATCGATACGTTGAGGGGACGGAATGCGGAAGAAAGTTACGGTGGTGGGCGGCGGTTTCGTGGGTTCGACGACGGCGCAGCGCATTCATGATGCGGATCTGGCCGATGTGGTGCTGACCGATATTTTGGAGGATGTGCCGGCGGGCAAAGCGCTGGACATGGCGGAATCGGCGCCGATCCTGGGCTCCAATGCGCAGGCGATGGGAATTTCGACGGCGTCGCGGCAATTATGCCGGCACGGAAAACAGCGACATCGTGGTGATTACCGCCGGTTTTCCGCGCAAACCGGGGATGAGCCGCGACGATTTGCTGAAAACAAATTATGAAGTGATCAAAGGCGGTAGTGGAAGGGATCGTGAAACTTTCGCCGAAGGCGATTTTGATCATCGTCACCAACCCGCTGGACGCGATGGCGCAGGCGGCGTTCCGCATCAGCAAATTTCCCAAGGCACGGGTGATTGGCATGGCCGGAGTGCTGGACTCTGCACGGATGAGTACTTTTGTGGCGCGCGAGCTGGGCGTGTCGGTGGAGAACGTGCATTCTTTCGTGCTCGGTGGGCACGGCGATGACATGGTGCCGCTGACGCGCTATTCGACCGTGGCCGGAATTCCCCTCCCTGAATTGATCGAGAAGGACAAGCTCGACGCGATTGTGAAGCGCACCCGGTCGGGCGGCGCGGAAATTGTGAATCTGCTGAAGACGGGATCGGCTTACTACGCGCCGTCGGCGGCGGTGGTCGAGATGGTCGAGGCTATCCTGAAAGACAAGAAGAAGATTCTGCCTTGCGCGGCGTATCTGGAAGGCGAGTACGGACAGAATGGCTTGTTCGTGGGCGTTCCGGTGAAACTGGGCGCGGCGGGGATCGAGCAGATTATCGAGATCAAGTTGCTGCCGGAAGAGAAGGCGGCTTTGGATAAGTCTTCGGCTTCCGTGCGGGAGTTGGTGACGATTCTGGGCGTTTAGGGCTCCGCAAGGCGTGGGCAATTTTGAAATCGAAGAGAGATCCTTCGTCGCTGCGCTCCTCTGGATGACGGCCAAGTGCGGGTGAGCGGCTGCGGTCGATTTGCGGCGACGCTTCGCGTTGATTTTTTGGGTGGTAACGCCGGATGGGGAAAAGCGGTGGCAGAGCCACCGCACTCCAAAAGTTCTTGGCGGATCGAAAAAATTCTTACTTGGCGCGTTCCCAGGTCAGGCAGGAATTGCTGGCGGCTAGATCCTCTACCGGCGTGAGCGCGAGCCGGTTTCCGGTGAATTTGTAGGCGCGCATAAAATCCTTGCCCACATCGCCGGGGCGCAAGCTGCCCTCGAGGTGATGGACGATAGTTCCCTGCTGCTCGTTCACTTCCCAGGTGCCGTAATACGCGTAATAGCCTTTGTAGGCGACTTGCACTTCCTTGGCGGGCGGAAACGCCGGGCCTCCGGCGAGACTGGGCCGCGGATTGCGCATGATCTGTACCGCGACGTTGCCGTCGGCGTCGTAGATCAAGATTCCGACTGGACGGTCGCCGAAGAGCCGCGATTCCTCGGATTCGATGGAGACCAACTTCCAGGTACCGATGAACTGTTCCCGAAGTGCTTTGGTGGGTGATCCGGCCGACCTGCTATCGCTTTGCAACATTCGCTCGCCTTCCAAGTTATTGTAATTTTCTACTACCGAGTCATCGCGGGTGTCAACGGCCCGAGAACCGATACCGTAAGTTACAACCCGAACTGTGCTGTTTCAATACCATTGTCGGATCGGTGAAGCGAACCGGACATTACCGCCGGCTGCGCTGGCGCCGTCTGGTAAAATTAAATGGGAGTCATCCATAGGCGATGGGAATTTTCGGGCGAAAGAAAGGGAAAGCCACGCGGCGCAAGAGCGATGCGAAATCGTCGCGTCCGGAATTTGTGCGTTTGACCGTCCGCGCGGAAACTGGCGCCGGAAAGCACCATCGAACATCGCCTGACCAAGGATTTGTCGCGGGCCGAAACGCTAGCGACGATGCTGGCGCAGAGCCGCGCGGCGAGGGCCGTGGAAGTGGCCGATCTGCTGGCGGGCATGTACATCTACGACTGGGAGCGGCTTTCGAAATATTGGGAAGATCAGGACAACATCGAGCAGTACCTGCAGCAGATTTGCCGGATCAGCCCGCAGCGCTGGCATCACTGGATTCAGTTTTACGATCAGCAGCGTCACGGCGACGCAAGAGCCGGGTCCGTGGAAATGGCTGCGGCCTTCGAAAATGGTAAAAACGGTGAGCAAGGATTTGGTTCCATCCGCGGAATTGCGCGCGATTTTTCAGCGGGCCGAGGAAGTGGCTCCGGCGCATGATCTGGTGGAGGACCGGATGATTCCGATCCTCACTTGCGAGTGTGTTTTGCTGGCCATGGCGCAAAAAACGGATTCGGAGATCGGGCACCGGCTGATTTCTTCGGGCATCGACTTGAGTGGACTCGAACAAGACGCACGGAATCCCCGCCACGCTCCACTGCATTAATATCGCGCGCCGCTTCTTCGGAAAAAGCAGATCCCTCGCTCCGCTTCGGGATGACAACCCCAGGTTTTCCACGTGATGCAGGTCGCTGCTGCCTGGCGAAATCAAGAGTTCGTGACCGACTTCAGATGATCATTCTGAATTTCGGCCAGAGGTCAGCGAGGGGCTGGCGTGGCTGGCGGCAGACGTAGACGTGGACGTTGCGTTCGGCGGACGCGGCGTAGGGATTGGTGATGGTGCCGACAAAATGAGAGTCGGCGAAGTAGGCTTGGAATTCGTCGGCGCGTTCGCCGAAGACGATCACGCACTCAGCCGGTGTAATCGCGTGGTCCCCAGTCGTAATAACTATTGTGGCCGCTGATCGCTTTGGGCAGGCCCAGGCTGGGGCCGTAGACGTCGATCGCGCCCGCTTCGCCGTAATTGCCGGCGAGAATGGCGCAGCCGCGCTGTTCGCTCGGCGGAATGCGGTGATAGACCAAGGCGATCTGGCGGGCCAGATGATCCCAGCCGAACATGTCGGAATAGAGTTGCGTCAATTCGACGGGCGCGTCGCGTTCGGTTTTTACCGATTTTCCGTAGGGGAAAATATTTGAATACTTCACGAAAGTGGCGACGGGCAGGAGCGGTACGCCGAAAGGCAGCGTGATTACACCAACCACGATGAGCAGCGCGGCGTAGGCCACGGCCAGCTTGCGCCGATTTTTTGCGGCGAAGAATGTTTCGCAAGCTACGCCTCCGGCCGCGAACAGCAGCGGGTAAATCGGCAGCGCGTAGTAGGATTTGCCGTCGAAGCCGATGAAAATGGCCATCACGATCAGGTAGGCCCAGCCTAGAAAACGAAAACGTTTCGATTCCCCGCCCCAGAAATACCAGCCGAGCCCCGCGAGCCAGAGCGGCAGCGCCAGCGGCTGCAGAAACAAAACCTGCTCGAAAATAAATTGCAGCGGCGAGATGTGCAGGATTTTGTATTGCTGGCCGTTGCGTACCACTTCCACCTGGGGCCAGCCGTGATGCGCTTGCCAGATCAGGTTCGGCAGGAAAATCAGGAAGGCCAGCGCGCCGGCGATCCAAATCCATTTCGAGGCCAGCAATCTGGCGTGGCCGGAAATCAGCAAGCCCGCGACCAGCGCAAAACCGAAGACCAGCATGGTGTGTTTATTTTGCAGGCCGAGGCCGGCGAGTGCGCCGAAAGCGAGCCACCAGCGCGGGTCCGCGCCTTTGACGATACGGATGGCGATCCAGGCGCAGAGCAGCCAGAACAGCGGCTCGAAGGCATTCATCGAGAGAAAGCTGTCGAAGGCGAGGTAGGCGGGCGCGAGCAAAATTCCGAGGGCCGCCAGAAATTCGGCGAGCGCGCCACCGCCGAGTTCGCGCGCGATGCGGCCCGTGCAATAGACGATGGCGGCGCCGGCCAGGGCCGGAAAAAGGCGCGTGGCGAATAGCGAGGTGCCGATGAGATGGCGGGTGACCCAGGCCACGAGCGCGATCAGCGGAGGCTGATCGACGTAGCCCCAGGCCAGATGTTCTCCGCAGGCGATGTAATAGAGTTCATCGCGAAAAAATCCGTAGTGATTGGCTCCGGCGAACTGGATGAAAAGTTTGCAGAGGGCGAGAAGGGTGAGCAGCATTCCGGAATTGCGAACGGACGCGGGCGTCGCGGAATTTGCGGCGGCGGAGCTTCTGGAAAAGTTACTGGCGAGTTCAGGCATGCGTGCGTGCCTCGAACCCGCCACGGTACGGGTGCTGCAGCATTTCTTCCGCGATCAACTGATGGTGGCCGAGGTAATGCGGTCGAGTTTCGGAAAATTCTTGTCGAGATATTCCTTGCCCAGGGCGGTGATCGAGCCCTGGTCCGGAGATTCGCCGTAGCCGCTGTGAATTTTCTTGACCACGTCCATGCCGGCGGTAACCTGGCCAAAGGGCGCGAAGCCCATGCGGTCGAGCTGCGCATTGTTGCCCAGATTGATGAAGAGCTGGGTGGTGCGGGTGTTGGGGCCGGCGGTGGCGAAGGTGATGAAGCCGGGCTTATTGCTCTGGGTTACGGCGTCGTCTTTGATGTTCGCGTTGCGCCAGTTGCCGCCGATTTTCGGGTCGGCGTGCAAGCCAAATTGCACGACGAAGCCGGGGACCACGCGGAAGAATGCGGCTTCGTGATAGAAACCGTGTTTGACCAGATTGTAGAAACGGTCGGCGCCGAGCGGCGCCCAGGCGCGGGTGACGTGCACGGTGAAATCGCCGGCGGTGGTTTTGAAATTAGCGTCAAAAGTTTCGGGTGCTTGGTCGACGAGGGTTGCAGGTTGATGTAAGGATGCTTCGGTGGCCATTTGTGTGGTTCTCCTGGCGACTTGTTCGTCGCGAATTCTAAAAGATGGCTTCAGGGGCTGAAGGCCCTTTCTTGCGTTCGATTGACGGCGGGGCTGAAGCCCCGCCCCTCCGGTGACTCTTGTAACCCTCGTTGCAGCTTTTGAAGCAGGTCCCTCGTCGCTTCGCTCGCTCGGGATGACACTGCTAGTCGAACGGATCGAAAGCGAGAATATTTTGTCGCATCGTCACCTGCAAATCGCGTCTCGCTACTGCGGCGTGGTGGTTGCGGCCGGCTTGTGCGCCGGTGCTGTGGTGGTGTGATGCACGGGCGCCGCGGGTGCAGGCGACGTTACCGTCGCGCAAAGGATGCGATCGAGTTTCGGGAAATTCTTGTCGAGGTAGGCCTTCCCCTCCGTGGCTATCTCGGCCTGATTCGGCGATTCGCCGTAGCCGCTAAAGATTTTCTGTACCACGTCCATGCCCGAGGTGACCTGCGCAAATGGCGCGAAGCCCATGCTGATCGAGCCGCGGCATTTTCAGCCGAGGCTGATGAACAGTTGAGTGGTGCGGGTATTCGGCCGTCCGGCCGTGGCGAAGGTCAGATATCCAGTGTGATTGCTTTGGGTGACGGGATCGTCCTTGATCGTCGCCTTTTCCCAAGCGGCGTTCACGGTGGGGTTCGGCGCTCAATCCAAATTGCACGACGAAGCCCGGGAACGACGCGGAAGAACGCGGCATCATTATAGAATCCGTGCTTGCACCAGATTGTAGAAACGGTCGGCGCCCAACGGAGCCCAAGCGCGCGTACTTTCACCACGAAATCGCCGGCGGTGGTTTTGAAGGTGACTTCGTATTCGCCGGGCGCCGTGGCTTTCAGCGTGGACGGGTGCAGCAACGCTGGATCGAGATGTGACGCGGCGGCGTGGTGCGTCGCCGGGGATGTTTTTGGCGTTGCGGTGGCGGCGCCGCCGGCTTGCGCGGAAACTTTCGCACGTACTCCCGCGGGGAAAAGGGCTGCCAGAAAACAAAAAGTAAGACAGGTGCTGATGCGCTTCACGATTTTCCTCCCATTTTGCGTGCTACCGCTTCGACATCCTGCATCAATCGCAGGGTGTTGCCACCCAGAATTTTCTGGATGTCCGCTGGTGAGTAACCTTGGGCCAGCAGCGCGCTGGTAATCTGCGGCAGGTGCGTCGCGTCCTCCATGCCGTAAGGCATGTCGGCGCCGTCGAAGTCCGAACCGAGGCCGACGTGGTCGGCGCCGACGAATTTTACCGCGTGATCGATGTGGTCGATGATTTCGGTCCATTCGACGCGCGGCAGTTTTCCTTGGGCGACGTAATCACGCGTGATTTTATCCGCTTCGATCAGCTCGCAGGCCTCGTTGCCGGCGCAGCGTTTTTTCGCTTCCGCTTCGATCTGCTTGCCGAGTTCGGGATTGGCTTTCGACGCGTCCTGAAATTTCTGGCTGAGGAAGCCGACGTGATAATTGATCTGAATCACGCCGCCTTTGGCCGCGAGCGCTTTAATCATGTCGTCGGTCATGTTGCGCGGCGCTGTGCACAGCGCGCGGCACGAGGAATGGGAAGCGATCACCGGAGCCTCGCTGACGGCCAGCACGTCGTAAAAAGTCTTGTCCGAGACGTGGGAAATGTCCACCATCATGCCCAGTTTGTTCATTTCGGCGACGACTTGCTTGCCGAAGTGGCGTCAGCCCGTCATGCGCGGGCTTGTCGCCGGAGGAATCCGCCCATTCGGTGTTCACCGTGTGGGTCAGAGTCATGTAACGAACGCCCAGGGTGAAGAACTGATCGAGGGTGGCGAGGCTGTTGTTGATCATGTGCCCGCCTTCGACGCCCATCAGCACTGCAATCTTGCTCGGATTTTTTCGCGGCGCGAATTTCGTCGGCGGTGGTGCACAGCACCAGATCGTTCGGGTTACGCGCCACGGCCTGGCGCACCGCGGCGATTTGGTCCTGCGCGCGGCGCGACGGCGGTGGGGCCGGTGACGGTTCCGGGAATCCAGATCGAAAAGAAAATGGCGTCCAGGCCGCCTTCGCGCATGCGCGGGATATCGATGCTGCCGTCAGTGTGGCGCGCGCCAAGATTAAATTTCGGGTCGAGCAGGCGCTGGGTGGTGTCGTCGTGGGTATCGACCACGATCGAACTGAAATGCAGATCGTGGGCCTGCTGCGAAATTTTCGGCTGCGGGTCGTTTTGTTGCGCGCTACTCGCGAGAAGCGACAGAGTTCCCCCTAGCAAAATGCCTACTGCGACCAAAGCGGTACGAAGCATTACACCCCCAAATTCCCTTTGGGATTCTACGACACGTGGGGACGGAATTGAATCAGGATTGGTTGATTTGCAGAGCCCACCGATTCGAGCGCCGGAGGCGCGGTACGCCATAGAGCAAGACGCGGAAATCGAAGAGAGATCCTTCGTCGCAAAACGCGCTCCTCTGGATGACGGCCAAAGGCGGGAGGTGCGCTGGGCACAATGGAGGGAGAGCCGGATTGTTTGGACGGTGGCGTTAGTTGCGAAAAGGCGGCGGCAGAGCCGCCGCACTCCAAAGGTTCTTGGCGGATTCTTTTTTATATTATTTGCCGGGTTTACTTGTCGAGCTCACTTGCCGAAGATAAAGGATTTTACGGCGTGGCGCAGCACCTGGCCGTTCACGGCGGCCAGCGATTCGGTCAGCGGAATGCCCTTCGGGCAAACTTTCACGCAATTCTGCGCGTTGTCGCAATCTTCGATGCCGCCCGGACCCATCAGCGCATCGAGCCGCGGGCCGGCGTGCATTTCGCCCGTGGGATGCATGTTGAACAGGCGCACCTGGCTGACGATCGCGGCGCCCACGAAATGTCGAATTCTCATTCACCTTCGGGCAAATTTCCAGGCAGTTGCCGCAGGTGATGCACTGCGAAAGCGTGATAGCCGACTTCCTGCGTTTCTCGGCGACATGCGCGGGCCCGGCCCGATGTCGTACGTGCCGTCGATCGGAATCCAGCACTTCGTGCGCTTCAAATTTTCGAACATCGAGCTGCGATCCACCTGCAGGTCGCGGATCAGCGGAAATTTCGTGAGCGGCTCCAGGCGGATCGGCTTTTCCAGTTCGTCCACCAGCGCGGTACAGGCTTGCCGCGGCTTGCCGTTGACGAGCATCGCGCACGCGCCGCAAATTTCTTCCAGGCAGTTCGCTTCGTAGCTCACCGGAGAGGATTCGTTGCCGTCGCGGGTGAAGGGATGCTCGGCGATGTCGCGCAGGCAGATGATCACGTTCATGTGCGGCCGGTAGCGCAGTTCGTACTCTTCCCATCGCACGGCTTCGTCCGGCCGCTGCTGGCGCTTGATGCGAACGATGAAAGTTTTGTCAGCCATGGCCCTCACTGATGCTACGGCTGTTCTTGCTGCTGGCGCGGCGATTGACTTCGCGCTACGCTTCGCTACTTTCACGCAGCCCGGCTGAAGCCGGCCGCACTGGTTCGCACCGCCATTTATTTCGCTGACGCGGTGTATTTGCGTTCGCGCAGCGGGAGCAGCGATGTGTCCACCGGCTTCGTAGGCCAACTGAATGTCACCGCCGTTGTAGCTGGCGATGGTGGTTTTCAGCCAATTGGCGTCGTCGCGATTCGGAAATTCCGGCTTGTAGTGCGCGCCGCGCGTTTCGTTGCGGGCCAGCGCGCCCAGGGTGATCACTTTCGCGAGCACGAGCATGTTCCCCAGCTCGCGAACGAAGTTCAGCGTCTGATTCGCCCACTGGGTGCGGTCCTGCAGATTGATGCGCGTGAAACGCTCGCTCAGCTCGTCGAGCTTCACCAAGCGTCTTCTGCAGTTTGCGCGTTGTAGCGGATCACCGTCACGTTCTCGGTCATCACGTCGCCAAGTTCGCGCCAGATCGTCAGCGGATTTTCGGTGCCGGTGTGCTGGTTGAGCAGCGCGTCGGAAATATCCTGCTGGCGCACGCGTTCGCGTTCGATAGACGGCGGGCGAAGTGGCTTCGCACCCCTGCTCCAGACTGCGCGCGTAACGCACCGCCGCGGGTCCCGCGATGCCGCCGCCGAAAATGCAGGAGACCAGCGAATTCGCGCCGAGGCGATTCGCGCCGTGATACTGGTATTCGCATTCGCCCGCCGCGTAACACGCCCGGAATATTCGTGGCCTGATTTTCGTTGTCCACCCACAGGCCGCCCATGGTGTAGTGCATCGCCGGAAAAACTTTCATCGGCTCGACGTGCGGATCGACGCCCACGAATTTCTGATAAATCTCGAGAATGCCTTCGAGCTTGCGTTCCAGCATTTCGCGCGGAATGTGCGTGACGTCGAGATAGACGGCCGGATCGCCGACCAGGCCCATCTTCATTTCGTAAACGACTTTGTGAATCGCGCGCGTGGCGACGTCGCGCGGCACCAGGTTGCCGTACTTCGGATACCACTCTTCCAGAAAATAGAAGCGCTCGTTTTCCGGAATCGTGCTTTGCCGCGGCGCGGATCCTGCGGCGTTTTCGGCACCCACACGCGGCCGCCTTCGCCGCGCGCCGATTCGCTCATCAGGCGGCATTTGTCTTCGCCGGGAATCGCGGTGGGTGGACCTGGATGAATTCGCCGTTCGCGTAATACGCGCCCTGCTGGAACAGCGCGGATTGCGCCGAGCCGGTGCAGACGACGGAATTCGTGGAGCGGCCGAAAATCGCGCCGATGCCGCCGGTGCAGAAGATCGCGGCGTCGCAGGGGAACGTCTTGATCTCCATGGTCTTCAAATCCATGGCGCAGATGCCGCGACACACGCCGTCGTCGTCCAGAACCGCGGAAAGAAACGTCCAGCCCTCGAACTTTTTCACTTTGCCTTCGGATTCGAAGCGGCGGACCTGCTCATCGAGGGCGTAGAGCAACTGCTGCCCGGTGGTCGCGCCCGCGAAAGCCGTGCGGTGATACAGCGTCCCGCCGAATCGGCGGAAATCCAGCAAGCCTTCCGGCGTGCGGTTGAACATCACGCCCATGCGATCGAGCAGGTCGATGATCGCCGGCGCGGCTTCGCACATGGCCTTCACCAGCGGCTGATTCGCGAGAAAGTCGCCGCCGTAAATCGTGTCGTCAAAATGCTTCCAGGTGGAATCGCCTTCGCCCTTCAAATTCTTCGCCGCGTTGATTCCGCCCTGCGCGCACACCGAATGCGAGCGCTTCACCGGAACGATCGAGAAAAGCTCGACGGGCACGCCCGATTCGGCCACGCGAATCGTGGCCATCAATCCAGCCAGTCCGCCGCCCACGATGATTATTTTCGGGTGGTCTTCACTGTGCACGTAACCCCCAGCGGAAACGTCGCCGTAGTGCAGTCCGAGCACGATCGCCATGCCCATCAGCGTGAACGCCGACGCCCACGGCCGCGCCGAGCCAACCAGCCGCGCGCTGCGACCGCACGCTGACCGCGATGCCCCACTTACAGGCGAAATTCCACAGGCCGTTGCCCAGGTGAAACGAGCGGCGGCGATGCCGACGATGTAGAAGGTCACGTTCCAGGGATTCATGCAGGAAGCGTTGCACGTCGGCATAGGCGGTCATGCCGCGGCCGACGAAGCGCTCGGTGTAGAGGTGCCAGGCGATGAAGGCGAAGGCGATGATTCCGGTCCAGCGCTGCAGGGTGATACATCCAGTTGGACATCCAGGGATGCCCGAGCACGTTCGACTTGCCCATCCACCAGATATACAGGCCATAGAAGCTGTGGAACAGCAGCGGCAGCCAGAGCACGGCCGATTCGACAAAAATGCGCCACGGAATCAGCTGCAATTCGCTGGAAACATCGTTGTACTTTTGGCGCTGACCAGAGCGTAGCTATTGGACCAGAAATGTTCCGCCAGGAATGCTCCAATTGGAATCACGCCGCTGAGGGACTGCAGTTTGTCAAGGATGTAGCTGGTACGGCTATGCGCAGCTGCGACCGACATGCACTCTCCGAGGTTGAGTCACAGAAATTCCAGTATAGGTAGGAGTGGCAGGGTTTGCAATATGCGGGAGGAGCGATTTTTGGTTCGGAAAATTCGAAAAGAATGAACGTATCTGACTCAAATTAGCAGGCTTGCGAGGCATACGCAAAGTGTCGCAAGGGCCAGCTAGCATTTTGGATACATGGTACGCAGGCGTACCGAACCGGAACTACGCAACATGCTAAAATCATCGAAATTGTAGTGCGTCACTATGCCCAGCGAACACATTGCCGACTTAAAAAAGTGGGTGGCCGAAGTCGTGCGCCAGAGTGCCGGCGGCGAATTCGTCGGCCTGAACCGCATTGTGGACCTGATCAGCAAGACTTTTGCGGTGCAGGCGCACGAAGTGGCCATTCTGACCATGACGCCGGACGAGCGGTTTCTGCGCTTCGTGGTTCCGGAAAAGCTGCAGCAAGTGGGCCAGATTCCGCTGACCAGCACCAATTCCCTGGCGTCGCGCACGGTGCGCGAAAAGCGGCCAGAAGTCATCAATCATTTTGCAGTGGTGCCCCATTCTTCCGTTTTCGAGGCGGTTCCGATCGTGCAGGAAGAGCGCGGCGAGCCGATTCAGAAAATCATGAGCGTGCCCATCACCCACGAAAAAAAGATCGTGGGCGTGCTGCAGATTTCGCGCAAAGGCCGGAGCGCGGCCGAGGCGGGCGTGGATTTCACCCATTCGCAACTCCGCGAACTCAAAACCGTGGCCGATACCATCGGGCCGTGCGTCCCACTGTTCACGCTGACCCACGCTTAGGCGGTAAAAAACCCGGCGGCTTCGCGCGCCGTTCGCCTTCCGCAACTTTTTCTCTTTTGCCGTGTTCGATTTGCTGGGCTACAACTCCGGGTGGAGGTTTTTCATCTGAGTAAGAGTGGCGCGCGGGAATACCAGTTTAGCGCTATCCCGGAGGCAAGGCCTGACCGGCGCAGGAGGGACATTCCTATGCAGCATGAGCTCATTCAGAATTTGCAGAAAACAACCAAGAAACGCTCGACCCGCGATTTGCTGGCGAAACTCGGAATGGGAAGTTTGGCGCTGGCTTTCGTGCTGAGCGCGCCGTCGGCCTTCGGGCAGCAAACGCAGCCGGCACCCGACCCCTCCGCGCCGCCCGCGCAGGACCAACCGGCGCCTCCGCCGGATCAGAATTCGATGCCAGCGCAAGAGCAGAACGCGAATCCGCCACAGGATCAGGGCGCGCCGCAGAATCAAGCCCCACAAGATCAGATGGCTCCGCCTCAAGATCAAAATGCGGCGCCGCCGCAGGAGCAGCAGAACCAGCAAGACCAGAATCAGGGGCCGATGAATGCGCCGCCACCACCGCAAGACAACGGGTACCCCAACGGGCAAAATCCGCGGCCCGCTGACCGCCGTCCGCCGCCGCTGGTGCCGCCGAGCTTGACGATTCCGGCCGGAACGGTCATTCAGATTCGCACTACGAATTTTCTTTCGAGCGACGGAAATCACAAAGGCGATAATTTCATCGCGACGCTGGCCCAGCCGATCGTGATCGACGGCTGGGTGGTGATGCGCCGCGGGCAGACCATCACCGGCCAGGTGACGGATGCAGTCAGGGCCGGGCGAGTGAAAGGTGTTTCGCGCTTGCAGCTGGATTTGAGCCAGCTCACGCTGGTCGACGGACAACTGGTGCCGGTTCAGACCCAATTGCTGAACGCGAGCGCCGGAACTTCGAACGGACGCGATGCGGCGGCGATCGGCGTGACCACCGG
Source organism: uncultured Acidobacteriota bacterium (assembly GCA_963737765.1). Lineage (GTDB taxonomy): Bacteria > Acidobacteriota > Terriglobia > Acidiferrales > UBA7541 > Palsa-295. The sequence continues at coordinate 63,497 of CAVTTY010000024.1, read as the reverse complement.
TACCGGCGCGGCAATTGGCGCGGCGGCGGGGGGCGGTCCGGGCGCGGCCATTGGAGCGGGCGCAGGATTTGTGGCCAGCGTCGCGGGAGTTTTGTTGACGCGCGGCAAGCCGACGATCATCACGCCGGAAACGATGTTGACCTTCAAGACCGAACAGCCGGTGACGATTTCCACGGTGCGCGGGCAACTGGCGTTTCGTCCGGTGACCCAGGCGGATTACCAGCCAGCGCTGCAACCGCGCAACGCGAATTACCGCCGGCCGTATCGTCCGTACCCGTATTATTACGGGCCGGGATACTATCCGCCGCCTCCGGGCTATTACGGTCCGGGACCTTACTGAAGCTGGCAGGACGAACGACGGGAAGTTGGCAGCAAGGATTCGAGAGGGCTCGTTCCCAAACGAGCCCTCTTTTTTTTCGTTTGGGCATTTTGTCTTGAAGCCAATTCCATCGAAGCTAAATTGTTACTGAACCGTGAATAAACGCGCCGGCTTGGTTTGCTGGCACGCGGTTGCCGTACGCGACGAGCCTGAATTCCATTGACATCACCGCGAGTGCTTGTTAATTTTCGATACGAAGTTATTTCCCGCAGTTTTTGGAGGCACCGCAGCTCGGTACCCACATGGCATTCGTCGCGAAGAAGATTTTCCTCACCAAAGGCGTAGGTAAACACCGAGAGCGGCTTTCCAGTTTCGAATTGGCGTTGCGCAATGCCGGAATTGCGGCGTGCAACATCGTTCGGGTGTCGTCGATTTTTCCGCCGCACTGCAAATTAATTTCCCGCAGCGAAGGTTTGAAGCACATCAAGGCCGGCCAGGTCGCGTTTACGGTGATCAGCGAGAATCAGACGCGCGAACCGCATCGTTTGATCGCGGCCGGAGTGGGACTGGCGCTGCCCGCCGATAAATCCATGTTCGGATACTTGTCGGAGCATCATTCGTTCGGCGAGAGCGAAGAGATCGCCGGCGAATACACCGAAGAACTCGCGGCGGAAATGCTGGCGACGACTTTAAACGTGGAATTCGATCCGGATCTTTCGTGGGACGAGAAGAAAGAGGTCTACCGGATTTCGAACAAGATCGTGCGGACCATGAATATCACGCAGTCGGCAGTGGGCGATAAGCGCGGATTGTGGACGACCGTGCTGGCTGCGGCGATTTTGATCGGAGAAGACGATTAATTCAACGGCTTCAAGATTTAACACAGAGAAAATCTGAGAAAAGCAAAGATGAGGGCACGGAGAACGCCACCAGGCGTCATTTCCGTGCCCTCATCTGTTTCTCGGTGCCCGGTGTGTTTCATTTTTCCGCGGGCCTACTTCGATCTTCACCTCTTCGCTGGTTTCTTCTCGGCGTAGCGGTAACCCAGCCGCTCCAGCACCGCGCCGACAATTAACGGCAACGCGACCGTAGCGTCATCGAGAACTTCCGCGAATTTCCCACCTTCGGCTTCGGGAACGAACTTTCCCCACGACACGGCTTCGGTGTAGGTGCTGCCGGAAAGCCCGCCCCAATTCACTGGTTCAGGACAAATGCGCAGGCCATAGTTGTAGCGCTTCAACGGAATTTTCTCGTAGCCGCGGCGGGCGAGCAATTCCGCGTATACGCCGAATTGCTGCGCCCAGTTGCGCGGCACGCCGCCGCCGATCGTGAAAATTCCCATGCGATCGGTGGCCAGCATGGTGCGTCGCGTAATGCTCGAAATCCAGATACGGATCGAATTGCAGCGGCGGCTTGTTCTGTTTCTTGCGCAGGCGATTGAACAGCGCGAGATCGATGCCCAATTCCGAATCGGTGAACGCCGGGACGAACACCGGCACGTTGTGCTCGACGCAGGATTTCAGGATTCCCCGCCCGGGAGCGTGGCGCACCAGGTATTCACCAATGGCGCGATTCATTTTCCAGCTGCACAAAGTTTCTTCGGCATCCCAGCGTTCGAGGACGTGATCGACGACTTCTTCCACCGCGTCGAGATTTACTTCGGGCTCGAGCGAGTCGTAGACCCGGTTATAGCCGGAAAGAAAAAGCTCGTTGTCGCCAACGGAAGGATCGTAGCGGAAATGCGAACGGCCGGTGGCTTCGACCAGCCCGTGAGCCATCAGCGCGCCGGTGGAAACGATCGCTTTCACGATGCCGGATTCGACCAGATCGCAAAAGACCAAGCCCATTTTCCCGACGGTGAGCGCCCCGGAAAGGGTCATCACCACGAAACATTTCTTGTCGCGAGCCATCGCTTCCAGCACATCGGCGGCGTCGCCGATTTGGCGACCGGTATAGGCCGTCTGGCCCATGGCGCGAACCATATCGTCGATGGTGCGAACCTTGGAAAGATCGAGCGGATAAATCGGAGTGAGCTTGTCGGCGATGGGATCGTGCAGTACGCGACCCGTAACGCCTTTTTTCTTTGCCATTCCGCAGCCTCGCAGGTGGGGTAAGCTCCCTTTAAGAACACGGGAGCGAAAATTTGTTCGCGCGTGCGCATCATTGATAGTACAAATGCGCGCAGCACGGAAGCACAATTTCGCTCGCCGACCGGAGAGTGATTCCAAAATGTCGCGCTATACACCTTTGCCGCCGCAGAATTTTGGCGGACTTCCTGAAGAATATTCCTCGTACGAGACTTCGCGCGCGGTGATCTTCCCGGTTCCGCTGGAACGCACCGCGACTTACGAGCGCGGCACGCGCAACGGCCCGGCGGCGATTCTGGAAGCCAGCCGGCATATGGAAATGTTCGACGAAGAACTCGAAACCGATTTCAGCAAGGAAATCGGCATCGCCACCTGGCCGCCGATCGATACCCAGGACGGCACCTTCGAAGAAGTTTTGCGCGAACTGTTCTCGGCGCAGCTCGAATTGCTGGACGCGGGAAAATTTCCGGTGGCGCTGGGCGGCGAACATTCGCTGACGCCTCCGCTGGTCGCCGCCACCATGAAAAAGTTCAAGGATCTCACCGTGCTACACATCGGCGCGCACGCCGAACAACGCAATGAATATCAGGGCAATCCCGGCAGCCACGTCTGCGCGATGCGGCGCGTGGTGGAAATGTGCCCGGCGGTTCAGGTCGGAATACGTTCGTTATCGGAAGAAGAATCGAAGGCGATTCCCAAGTTGCGCACCAAAATTTACTGGGCCAAGGATATCGTGCGCGCGCCGGTGAAGGCCTGGATCGCGAAAGTGCTGGAAGATTTGGGGCCGCGCGTGTATCTGACCGTGAATGTGGATGGCTTTGATTCGTCGATCGTTTCAGCCACCGGCGCGCCGGAACCGGGCGGTCTGGACTGGCATCAGGTGACGTCCCTGATTCGCGCGGTGGCCGACCACAAGAAAATTGTGGCCATGGATGTGGCCGAGTTTTCGCCGCGGCCACGGGACCACGGTGCCGATTTTCTGGTGGCCAAGCTAATCTATAAGACTTTAGGGTATATTTTCTGTCAGCAATAATGTCCGGAGGCAGGAACTGAAATGCTAGCGATGGCAACGTGGCTGCAGGAATATCCGACGACCGAGCATGGCTGGGTCATTTATCTCGAAACGCATGGAATTTTGTATTGGATCTTCATTGGCTTGCTGGCCGGGTGGCTGGCGGGGAAAATTGCGCGCGGGCGCGGCTTTGGCTGCCTGACGGATATTGTGTTGGGGCTGGTGGGCGCGGTTCTGGGCGGCTGGATTTTCACGAAGCTGAACATTCAGATTCTTGGGTTCTGGGGAAGTCTGGCGGCGGCCACGGTGGGCGCGGTGTTGCTGGTCGCGGTGGCACGTCTTTTTGCCGGCGGCAGCGGCGAGTAGCGGCAATACAGACAGGTCGCAACTTAAGATAGGCCGCCAAATCGATGTGCCGCATAGAAACGTTCTGCTCACTGCGGATCAATTCCGACTCGGAGTCGGCCTACAAAAGCGGGCGCTTCCGCCAACTTTCCGAGTTGGCTTTGGCCAAACCGCTATCGATTGGATACGAGACAAAGCCGGGACGATTATCGGACGACGTCAGCAAACGTAACAACGGCGAAACTGCTTTTCAACGTGCGCTTTTCAATGCAAAGTCCGCAATCCTTGAAACCCCTCGGGGCAAAGAAAGTATTGAGTGGCTTGATGGTGAGTTGCCGATCGTATGCTCCGGTGCCGGACGTCGTCGCTGTGTGGATCTGATCGGCAGATCCGAGAGGATTGGAACGTTCTTGTGTGAACTGAAGTACACGCAAGGTGGTCAATTTGGTGAGGCAGACCTACCTGATTACGCCATTTTTCAGATATTACTGTACAGCGCCCTGGTTAGCCGGAATGCACCTGAACTCGCGGGCACTCACCACACGAACGGCAATCGATTCAACTGGCACGAAGTGGGTGCGAAAAACATGTTGGTGGTGCTAGGCAATTCGTTGGCTTGGAAAAAATCACAGGAAAATCAAAACCCTATCAGGATTGCGACGCTTATCGAGGACGTCCATCGGGAACTTGGACTCTTGATTTTTGTCTGCAGCGGGCCCGACTGCGCGCCGAATCCGACGTCTGAAAGGCGATATCGGCCAGCTTTCTTACCCGCGTCGACTCCGCCAGTGTTTAAAGCAATCGATTTTCAACGATTAGCTAGCGCATGACGGCGAAACGAAGGGCGATTCGGGGATCGATTCGGAACCGAATGTGACTCTTGGATGGCGCGGTTGCGTTGGTCAAAGGCGGCGGCAGAGCCGCCGCACTCCAAAGGTTCCTGATAGATTGCTCCCCGGACATTCTACAAAACCTCCCGGTCGTAACGCCGTACCCGCACGCTTGTGATACGATTACTTCGCGATAAACGCAATTCACATGAGCCGACCTCAATTTTGGGCACTGCTGTGGTTTCCTTTGCCGTCTGCAAACCCGTTGGGCGCGCTAGGCCGTAGGGCCGGAAGAGAAAATTGAACCAACAATCACTGTGGGCCATTCCGCTGGGCGGATTGGGCGAATTTGGCATGAACATGATGGCGCTTCGCTGCGGCGAAGACATCATCGTGATCGACGCGGGACTGATGTTCCCGGAGCAGGAATTGCTCGGCGTGGACATCGTGATTCCGGACATCACCTACCTGAAGCAGAACAAGCAGCAAAGTCCGCGCGATTGTGCTGACCCACGCGCACGAAGATCACATCGGCGCGATTCCCTACATTCTGCCGGAGCTGAACGTGCCGATCTACGGCACGGAATTCACGCTGGCCATCGTCAAAAAGAAGCTGGAAGAGCACGGCCTGCTGGAAAAAGCCAAGCTGCATGAGGTGAAAGCAGGCCAGACCACCGTGCTGGGTCCGTTCTCGATCGAATATCTGCATGTGACGCACAGCACGATCGATTGCGTCGCGCTGGCGGTGCGCACGCCCGGTGGGCGTGATCATCCACACCGGCGATTTCAAGATCGATCACACCCCGGTCGACGGCAAGCCCTTCGACATGCACGCGTTCGCGCGCTACGGGCAGGAAGGAGTGCTGGCGCTGTTCAGCGACAGCACCAACGTGGAGCGCGCCGGCTTTACGCCTTCGGAACGCGCGGTGGTGGTGCGACTGGAAGAATTATTCCGCGCCGCGCCGGCGCAAGGTGGTGGTTTCCTGCTTCTCGAGTTCCGTGCATCGCGTGCAGCAGGTCATTGATATCGCGCGGATGGTCGGCCGCAAGATCGGATTCGTGGGCCGCAGCATGGTCGACAACGTCGAAATCGCGCACGGCTTGGGCAAATTGCGCGTTCCGGACGGCAGCGTGGTGCGCCCGCAGGATATTCGCGGGTTCGACCCGCGAAAACTGGTGGTGCTGGCCAGCGGCACGCAGGCCGAGCCGATGTCGGCGCTCTCGCGCATCTCGGTGGACAATCACCGGCTGCATGAGCATCGCGGAAAACGATACGGTGATTCTGTCGTCGCGCATCATTCCCGGCAACGAAAAAGCGATTTTCCGCATGATCGACCATTTTTTCCGCCGCCGCGTGCTGGTGTATTACGAAGGCGCGGACGCTTCGCCCGATTCACGTTTCGGGGCATGCCAGCCAGGAAGAAATGAAAATCCTGCTGCAACTGGTGAAGCCGAAATATTTCATTCCGATGCACGGCGAATACCGCCAGCTGTTCCGCCACTCGGCGCTGGCCGAACAACTCGGCGCGGTGGGCGGCGCAAATTTTCCTGCTGGAGAGCGGCCAGCCGGTGGAATTCACTGCCGGATGGCGGCGCGCATCGCCGCGATCCGGTGCACGGCCGGCCGCGTGATGGTCGATTCCGGGTCGCTCGAAGAAATTGAAGAAGTGGTGATTCGCGACCGCCGCCATTTGTCCGAAGATGGCGTGGTGGTGCCGATCATGGTCATCAACAAACACACCGGCTTGCTGGAAACGCCGCCGGAAATCGTGAGTCGTGGATTCTTGCCCTCCGATGATGGCGCGGAAATTCTGAATGCGGCGCGCGAAGTCGTGCTGAAGACCCTGGAAAATTCCACGCCCGAAGAAAAATCCGACTGGAGCGTGATCAAGGAAAAGATTCGTTCCGATCTGAAACGCTACCTGAACAAACAAACCGCGAAGAGGCCGATGATTTTGCCGGTCATCCTGGAAGTCTAGTTTGTGCGCTGTGGACATAACCCTGCGCAGTTACAAGCCCGCGGATTTTGACGTCCTGCACGAAATCGATCAAGTCTGCTATGAGGCGGAAATCGCCTACTCCAAGCGCGAGCTGCGCGAATATTTGCGGCTGCGCGGGGCGGATTGCGTGGTGGCCGAAGCCGCCGGCGCAGGTTGCCGGGTTCTGCATCAGCGCGCAGCAGGATCACTACGGCTACATCGTGACCATCGACGTGCTCGAAGAATTTCGCCGGCACAAAGTCGGCACCGCGCTGCTCGACGAAATCGAACGCCGGCTGATCGCTTCCGGCGTGCACGAAGTTCGCCTGGAAACCGCGACGGACAACGATTCGGCGGTTGCCTTCTGGCAGAAGCATGGCTATCGTAAACGCGGCATCCGAAAAAACTATTATCCGAATGGGCGCGACGCGTTTGCGATGATCAAGACGCTGGCGCTGGCCGAAACGACCGCAAAAAAGAAGAACGACACGGAGAACTGAAAATACATGCTGCTCTGGCAAGCAATCGTACTGGCGATCATTCAGGGGCTCACCGAATTCCTCCCGATCAGCAGCTCGGCGCACTTGATTCTGATTCCCGACCTGCTGCATTGGCAGGACCCGGGCCTGGCGTTCGATGTGGCGCTGCACCTGGGAACCTTGATCGCGGTCGTTCTCTATTTCTTTCGCGACTGGGTTGAACTCACGCTCAATGGCCTCGGGCTGAGTTACCCCAAAAATGCGAGCGCGGAGACGCGCGCGCAGCATCGGCGCATGTTCTGGTATCTGGTGGCGGCTACGATTCCCGGCGCGCTCGTCGGCTTTCTTTTCGAGCACTGGATCGACGAAAACTGGCGCAACCCGGTGCCGATTGCCTGTGCCATGATCGCCATCGCGCTGGTGATGTGGTACGCCGAACGCGTGGCGCGGCTGAACCGCCAGATCGATCAGTTGTCGCTGACCGATTCGATGGCCATCGGCACCTCGCAGGCGCTGGCGCTGTTTCCGGGCGTTTCGCGTTCCGGTATTACTATTTCGACTGGACTATTTCGCGGAATGACGCGCGAAGCTGCCGCTCGATTTTCGTTTTTGCTTTCGACGCCGCTGATCGCGGGCGCCGCGGCCAAGGAAGTCCCCAAGCTTTTGAAGCTGCATCATGCCGGCGATATGGCGATTCCGCAGTCGACGATTCTGATCAGCATCCTGGTTTCGGCGATTGTCGGGTATGCCGTGATTGCGTTTCTGCTGAAGTATTTGCAGACCCGGACTTTGAAGGTCTTCATTTACTACCGGCTGGTGTTTGGCGTGATTATTTTGTTGCTGGCGTTCTTCCATGTAGGCTTCGCGCGCTAGCTCGCTGACGGACTGACTCGTGACCCAGGCGCTCGCACGGACTCGCTCGTCATCCTGAGGAGCGCAGCGACGAAGGATCTCAACACGTAATGGCCTGCGCGACACGCTAGCGGGTGAGATTCTTCGCTTCGCTCAGAATGACGGCACAAAGCAACGGCCCTGCGCATGACACATCGCACGAAATATCTTTTTTTAATCCGCGAAATCGTTTGATATAGTTCCTGCGTTGCTCGCGTTCCTCCGCCTGGGTCTTGCGCGTTAGCGCCCGCCCGAACCAGGTTTCTTACGCGACGGCCTTCCCCTATTTGCACTTGTAGCTGTTTGCTCAGCCTCTGGACGCCATGCAGCGGAGTCCGGGCGCCTGGTAGCGCTATTCGCAGTACGCGTTTTCCGGTCCATCAGGACGCGTGTCGCGCAGCGCCGGGCCTCCCGTAGAATCCTGCGCCTGGCGTTCAGGGTACAAAGGGGAAATCGTCGTGCGGATCCTTACACCTTCGGACAACAAGAGACTCAACGAAATGGTCGGCTTCGTCGGCCTGAGTCTCGCCATCCTGCTCGCGCTCAGCCTGCTTTCCTATTCGCCGCACGACGCGTCGTTCAACGTGTCGGCTCCCTCGCCCGGTGGCGCGCCGGCGCGCAACTGGATTGGTCCGGTGGGCGCGCACATGGCCGATGCGTTCTTCCAGTTCTGCGGATTCTCGGCGTTCCTGTTCCCGATCGGAATGTTTGTGGTGGCGATGCGCTGGTTCCGCAGCCAGTTGCTGGAAGCTCCGGTAACCAAGATGGTCGGCGCGACGATGCTGCTCGCTTCGCTATCGTCGGAGCTGGCGCTGATTCACATGCCGGAAGTTCGCGGAGCTTTGCCGGCGGGCGGGCTGCTCGGTATCGGTGTTGGCCGATGGCTTGCGCGCGGCGTTCAATCCGTTGGGCGCGAATCTGGTTTCGATTGTCACGTTTCTGACCGCATTGTTTCTGACTACGAGTTTTTCGTTCCGCACCGCCGGCCAGTGGATGAAGAAGCCGATGACCGCCAGATGGCTACTTCGGCCAGATGCTGGCGCGAGCCAAGGAATGGCGCGAATCGAAAGAATCGGACCGCCTGCGCAAGCGCGTGGAAGAAATCAAGATCGCCGGGCGCCCGGCTGTGGCGCAGCAGCGCGTATCGACGAAAGAAGCCGTCGTAGAGCGGGACGAGGAAGCAGAGGACGAAGAAGAGGAAGCGCCAACGCTCTTGCAGTCGGATTCCGACCATCATCAAATTCCGCGACGAAGAACCCGCACGGCACCCAAGAAAAAGCCCGCCGCGAGCGAACCGAAGATCGCTCACGGAAAGACCAATTACAAATTGCCGCCGCCTTCCCTGCTGACCACGGCCGAGCGCGGCGAAAAGATGGACGAGACCGAGCTGAAAGAGCGCGCCCGCGCCATCGAAGCAGAAATGCCTGGAATTCGGCATCGGCGGCCACATCACCCAGATCAATCCCGGCCCGGTGGTCACTACCTTCGAGTTCAAGCCCGAAGCCGGAATCAAATACAGCCGCATCACTGGTCTGGGCGACGATTTGTGCCTGGCGCTGCAGGCCGAATCGATTCTGATCGAACGCATCCCGGGCAAATCGACGGTGGGCATCGAAGTTCCCAACGTGCACCGCGAAACCATCGCACTGCGCGACGTGATCGAATCGCCAGAATTCAGCCATTCGCCGTCGAAGCTGACGCTGCCGTTTGGTAAGGACCTGATCGGACGCATCCGCGCCGGCGACCTGACCCAGATGCCGCACTTGCTGATCGCGGGTTCCACCGGCACCGGCAAGAGCGTCTTCATCAATTCCCTGCTGATGGGCATGCTGTTCAAAGCCACGCCGGACGAATTGAAGCTGGTGCTGATCGACCCGAAGCAGGTGGAGCTCGGCATGTACGCGAATATTCCGCACTTGCTGACGCCGGTGGTGACCGACGCGAAAGTCGCAGCGAACGTGATGCGCAACGCCACCCGCGAAATGGAGCGCCGGCTGAAGCTGCTGGCGGCGCGCGGCGTGCGCAACATCGAGCAGTACAACCGCACCTTCGAGAAGGGCCAATCGCTTTCGCTTTTCGACGGCACGGACGAGGACGAGCACAAGCCGCTGCCCTACCTGGTCATCATCATCGACGAACTGGCCGACCTGATGATGGTCGATACCAATGGCGTGGAAGAATCGATCACGCGACTGGCGCAGATGGCGCGCGCAGTGGGCATCCACTTGATTCTGGCGACGCAACGGCCGTCGGTGGACGTGATCACCGGCTTGATCAAGGCCAACTTCCCGGCGCGCATTTCGTTCCGCGTGGCCAGCAAAGTGGACTCGCGAACGATTCTGGACGCGAATGGTTCGGAGTCGCTGCTGGGCAAGGGCGACATGCTGTACTTGCCTGCCGGGTCGTCGCGGCTGCACCGCATCCACGGGCCGTACGTAAATGAGCGCGAAGTGGAAGCGGTTTGCGATTTCTGGAAGGAGCAGGCTAAGGCCACGTTCAACGACGATTTGCTGAAGCCGCCCAAGGATGAAAATGCTGGCTGGCGGCGGCTCGGCGCGCTGATGGCGGAGAGGAAGTGGACGACGATCTGTACCAGGATGCGGTGCGCGTGGTCTGCGAGATGGGACGCGCGTCGACGTCTACGCTGCAGCGGCGCCTGCGCGTCGGCTATGGCCGCGCGGCGCGCCTGATCGATCTGATGGAGAAGGACGGCATCGTGGGACCGCCGGATGGGGCGAAGGCCCGGGAAGTGCTGAAGACGCGCGGGTGGATGAAGGAATACGACGATTCGATGAAGTAGTGCGGCGTGGCGGAGAACTTAGGTCAAAAGATCTAACACAGAGGACACGGAGAACAAAAGAGAGAGAGCACGGAGACGCGGCGGCTGAAAAGGAAGCTAGGCGGTCTTAAATACATCGCGTTTTCGTTTGTCACTTCGCGGCAATTTCCGTAGAATTAAATGCTGTACCGGTGCCGAGGTAGCTCACTGGTAGAGCGCGGCCCTGAAAAGGCCGGCGTAGCCAGTTCGATTCTGGCCCTCGGCACCATCCCACCTGACCCAGTGGATCCCCCGGAGCTTTGAATTCTTCTCGGCCTAAGAATCGGGCATGCGACGCGCCAATGTCGGTGCTGAACATAGCGCACGGCGGCAGTGCTTTTGGAGTGCCTCCAGCAATACAACCGTGGCGCGTGATTTACTGACGTTGGCAGCACTTCCCTGCCGCGCCGTCATCGCGCATAATCCCTTTCGCGCAAGCGCCGATTAACAGCTAAAGATTCCGCTAACGTTTTGGTTTCCAGTCGCGTAAAGTGCTGAAACCTTAGTGATTTCTGGTTGTGCCATTACGAAAGGCTGCGGTTTGATTCCAGCAAACGTGTCGTCGAACTCGTCCCTCGTGACCGAAATCCAGCACGTTATCAAAACCACGGCGATAGGCGCGGTTCGCGCCAGAGCTTCGATTGCCGGCGGAGTCGCACGCTACCGGAGTGAACTTTGAACGATTCGAATGAATCAGCCTTCGTCGGCACCGTGAAGGGGCTGATTTATCATTTTCAAGACTACGCGCTGCTGGCTTTTCAGGCGGTGCGGGTGGCCTTTGAAACCACCGCGTACCGGGTCGACATGGTGGACCAGATGGACCAGATCGGCGTGGGTTCGTTGCCGATCATCATGGTCGCGCTGATCTGCGTCGGGGGCGTGATTGTCTTGAACGCAGCCTCGCAATTCGCGCGGTTCGGCGAAACCTCGTTGACCGGAGACGCACTGTCGCTGTCCCTGCTGCGCGAACTGGGTCCGGTATTCACCGCGCTGCTGGTCGCTGGACGCAACGCCACTGGGATGGCTTCGCAGTTGGGCTCCATGCTGGTAACGGAGCAGGTGGACGCCATGCGCGGACTGGGCATTGACCCCATTCGCAAGCTGGTGACGCCGCGCGTGCTGGCCACGGTGGCGATCCTGCCGCTGCTGGTCGCTATTGGAGATGCGTCGGGATTGGTCGGCGGATTTCTGGTCGCCAGCAATGTCCTGAGCATCAATTCCGAGGAATTCTGGACCCGAGCGATCAAGGCGCTGACCATCGGCGACTTCGTGATCGGCTTCTCGAAGCCGATTGTTTTCGGATTCATCATCGCCACGGTTGGATGCTACCAGGGCTTGCGGGTGGAAGGTGGCACGGCGGGAGTCGGCCGGGCCACGATTATGGCCTTCGTGGTGGCGTCGCTGGGCGTGCTGGTGACCGATTTGTTTATGACCCGGCTGCTGTTATACGTCTTCAAGTTGTAGCCCAATCGCACTCAGGCCGAATTTCGCTGCAAATGATGCGGAGGCTGGTCCGCCCGATCTGGCACAGCCATGTTCCCCCGCGAATTCAAAGTTTTAAATGACTTGCTGACTCAGCTGGCTTTGCCTACTCCCGCGCGAGCCGGAAGTTTCCATTCCGGCCGAATGAAGTGACACGTGTAGCCGTTGGGAAACTTCTCCAGGTAATCCTGATGTTCCGGCTCGGCTTCCCAGAAAGGACCGGCGGGCGCTACTTCGGTGACTGCTTTGCCGGGCCAGAGGCCGGACGCATTCACGTCGGCGATGGTGTCGAGCGCGGTGCGCTTCTGCTCCTCGTTCGTGTAGTAAATCGCGGAACGGTAGCTCAAGCCGCGGTCGTTGCCCTGCCGGTTCATGGTGGTGGGGTCGTGAATCTGGAAAAAGAACTCCAGAATCTTGCGGTAGCTGATCTTAGCCGGATCGAAAATAATTTCCACTGCTTCGGCGTGCGTGCCGTGATTGCGGTAGGTCGCGTTGGGCACGTCGCCGCCGGAGTAGCCCACCCGGGTGGAAATTATGCCGGGCTGCTTGCGCAGCAAATCCTGCACGCCCCAGAAACAACCTCCCGCCAGAATTGCTTTTTCGGTCTGCGCGCTCATGCTTTTGCTCCTTTACCTTGAGTTCCTTGCGACTCGAATAGTTTGCGGTACGCGCCGTAACCTTCGCTTTCCAGTTCGTCGAGCGGGACAAAGCGCAGCGACGCGGAATTGATGCAATAGCGCAGGCCGCCTTCATCGCGCGGACCATCGGGGAAAACGTGGCCCAGATGGCTGTCGCCATTACTGGACCGAACTTCGGTGCGAGTCATGCCATGGTCCATGTCGACGTTCTCCACGATATTTTCGGAATCGATAGGCTTGGTGAAACTGGGCCAGCCGGATTGGCTGTCATATTTGTGCACCGACGCGAATAGCGGTTCGCCGGAAACCACATCCACATAAATGCCCGGCTCTTTACTATCCCAATACTCGTTCTCAAACGGACGCTCCGTGCCGTCCCGCTGCGTAACGCGGAACTGCTCGGGAGTCAGACGCGATAGCGCTTCCGGATTCTTATTATACTTGGGCATAAATCCTGTCTCCTCCAATGAATTCGATGAATGCTCCCGCGCCCGCCGTCGACTGATCCTAGACGGATGCACAGAATAACCGAAAATTCCGAGTCTCAGTAACGGTGTACTGCGTCAGCACGGGAAGGGTTCCTACCCTCACTTAGAGTCTTGAAACCCTCGAAAAGATACAATTTTCGTAACCCGGCCGCTTTGAGCTAAGCCTATCGGTTCAAGTCACTTACGCATGAGGCTCCGGCGGCTCAGGGATGCGCCGCCGCCTTTTGCTGGCTCGTCCGCTGGTTGTGAACCGTCGGCTTGGATGAAAATAAAATTTCGAGGCTTTCGGCCATGGTTGGGTGCGCGATAACCGCCTCGAAGAGCGCGGTGTAAGGCAAGCCGGCAATCATGGCGATCTGCACCACCGACATGATTTCACCGCCTTCGACGCAGAAAGCGGTGAAGCCGAGGATCCGGTCACCATCGACTTCGATGAGAGCTTTCAAAAATCCGCGCGTTTCGGAGAGCGTCAATGCGCGCAGCGAACTGGTCATGGGCATCTTGAAGAGGCGGTAGGCGACGCCCCGCGCCTGAGCGTCTTTCTCGCTGAGGCCGACGCGCGCGCACTCGGGATCGGTAAACAGGCAAAACGGTACCTGCCGTCCGGTGGTGACGTGGTTACGGCCCGAGAGATTATCGTGAATCACGCGGAAGTCGTCGTGGCTGATGTGCGTGAATTGGGGACTACCGGCGGATTCGCCCAGCGCCCACACGTTGGCCGCGGTAGTTTGCAGCTTCTCATTGACTTTGATGTAGCCGCGGTCGGTGAGTTCGACGCCGGCCAGTTCGAGGCCAATTCCCTTGGTGTTGGGAATGCGCCCGGTGGCGACCAGGACGTGCGTGCCCTGCAGAGTTTGTTGCGCGCCTTTCTGGGTGAGCGCGATTTGCACGCTTTCCCCCGATTTACCGCTGACCGAGGTGACGGTCGTGTCGAGCAGCAGATCGATGCCTTCGTCGCGAAGCATGTCGCAAAGAACTTCGTGGACATCATCATCTTCCCGATTGACCAGCTGCCCACCGTGCTCGATCAGCGTGACCCTGCTGCCGAGGCGGCGGAAGGCCTGGGCCAGCTCCAGGCCAATGTAGCCGCCGCCAATTATCAGTAAATGTTCCGGCAGCTCGTCCAGTTCGAGCGCTTCGACATGCGTCAGGGGCCTGGCTTCGATCAATCCGGGAATGGCTTCGATGGCGGCATGTGTGCCGGTGCTGATAATGACATTGGTTCCGCGGAATGTTCGCGTGGTGCCGTCGTTCACTTTGACCTGCACGGTGCGTGGGCCGATGAAACGGCCTTCGCCCATGATGAGTTCGGCGCCGGTCGCTTGGTAGTTATCCAGGTACATCTGATTCAAGGTCGAAACCATTTTGCGTTTTCGCCCGCGGACGGCGGTCATGTCGACTTTGAAGTCGCGCGCGGGGATGCCGAATTCCTCCGCCCGGCGAGCGTAGGAGGCGACCTTTGCGCTATGGATAAAATTCTTGCTGGGCAGGCAGGCGATGTTGGGGCACGACCCGCCGATATATTTGCGATCGATCGCGGCGACGCGCTTACCTTCGCTGGCGAAGGTCCAGGCCGCGATGGTCGAGCCGGTGCCGCCGCCGAGAATCACCACGTCGAACTCTTCCGGTTGAGTGTCCGGGTGCGATTGAGCCGAGGACTCGCGTGCGGTTGTATTCATGTGAACCTTCTCCTTCTCTCTCATAAGCTTCGCGCTCGGAATTTTAGGACGGCACCGATATTTGAGTCCAGGACGAGCTATTTGGATTTGAAATTTTTCTGGCGCGGCAATCCTGACCACGGTAGCCGCTCCTTCGCAAATCGTGATACAAAGAATCGCCATGGCAAAAATAATTCCTTTTTTCCAAGACAAAGTAGTGCTGGTCACGGGCGCTTCATCCGGCATTGGTGAAGAAATGGCGCTGCAGCTGGCGCGCTCCGGCGCCAAGGTGGCAGTGGCGGCGCGGCGCAAAGACCGGCTGGACGGTTTGGCGCAGACCATCGCGCAGAGCGGCGGCGTGCCGCCGCTAACGCTGGAATGTGACGTGACGCGCGATGGCGATCTGGAGCGCGCAGTGGCGGCGTGCGTGGCGAAGTGGGGCAAGCTGGACGTGGCCATTGCCAACGCCGGTTTCGGCGTCACCGGCCCGCTGAAGAAGCTGTCGCTCGACGGCTACCAGCGCCAATTCGAAACCAACGTGTTCGGCGTGCTGCGCACGATTTACGCGGCGCTGCCGGAGCTCGAGAAAACCCACGGAAATCTGGCGATTATCGGCAGCGTGGCGGGTTGGGTCTCGTCCGCCGGGGCTTCGCCCTACTCGATGAGCAAATTCGCGGTGCGGGCTCTGGCTAATTCGATCACCCAGGAGCTGAAGGGCGTGGGGGTTACGGTGACGCTGATCAGCCCTGGATTCGTGATCAGCGAGATTCGGCAAGTTGACAACCAGGGCCGCCTGCGCGCGATGAGCGAAGCCACTCAGCCGCATCCACTGGCGATGAAGACCGAACCCGCGGTGTTCGACATGCTGCAAGCCATCGCCCGCGGCAAGCGCGAGCAGATCATCACGCTTCACGGAAAATTCTTCGTGCAGCTCGATCGATTTTTTCCGTGGGTTTCCCGGGCGCTGGCCGAAAGAATATCCGCTAGAAAGGACAAGACCTGACGCGGTTTGCGGCAACAACCTCTACTTAATGTTTGGTCGAGGATACCGGCGCGGCCAGAAAATCCGTGGTTCGCAGACGTAATTCGGCGGCTACGCGGCGGCCGATGATGGGCCGGTCGCCCGCGGGGCAGGGTTCGCCGTCGTGCCCGGCAAGCAGGTGGGAAATGAAGGCGTCAATCCGGCGGCGCTGGTCGCCGGCGATCTGGTTGTCTTCGTACAGCGAAACGTCTTTGATCCAACGGGTGCGCTTGGCGTTCAGGACAGCCTCGACGGCTTCCCGCTTGAGTCGCTCCAGCATCTCGCACTGACGATTCTGCGCCACGGCCAGCGATTCTATAGTGGTGCAAAATCCGCGCAACGGTACTTTGGTACTACGAAGTCTAGACCGCCGCCGCGACACCAACCCGCCCAAGATTTAAGGCCGAGGACACAGAGAAAAAAAGGAGAACACGGAGACGCAGTAGATCAACTCGAGTTGCGCGCCCGGAGAACCCTTCGCCGCCGCGCGCGCTACGGTAACAGGGCCAGCGCTTTGCTGATGCGGTCGCCGAAAGCGGTATTGAACTGGCGCTGTTTTGCGGCGTCGCCCAGGTAGGGATCCACGAAGGGGCCGGCGCCATCGAGCACCAGGCGGTCGCCCCAGCCGATCAGCCCGAACAGGTGAATCAGTTCTTTGGTGGGCGTGCTGATCGGCACGACGTAGCTCGGCTTCATCGAATATTGCACGCGCTTCAGCGCGGTCGGGGCCAGGCGGCGCAGCGCGGCGTGCAATTCGCCTTCGTTGTCGAAGGGACACTCCACCGCGCAGGTCAGGAAATATCCCTTGCGGCGAAATTCGGTGAGAATTCCCTCTTCGCTGGAAGCCATCAACGTGGGGCCGAGCGTTTTGGCCAATTCATCGAAATACGATTTGGACGCGGGCAAACGCGCGGAGCGATTGGCGGCGGGAGAATAGAAAAAATCCTCGAGGCGGGCGGGCGGAGCGGAATCGAGGAACAGCACTTTGATTTGCGTCGGACGATAACGCGCCGCGGCCTCGATGCGAGCAGCACGCCGCGCGACGTGCGCGTCGTCGGTTCGGATACCACAGCCTTCACACACCGGCATTCGACAGGCCCCAGGTCGTGCTCAGCAGATTCGGACGAAAAGAATGGCATGGAGCGCGAGCAGAGGCAACAGTTGGAATGAAATAGAGGTTCGAGCGCGGCAAGGAAACGTCGTCACGCTCGGACGAGTTTTAATGAATTCAAATGCGATTGCTGGGCGATTCGCCGCGGATTTTTGGGTCGCGGTTTACTTCGTGGGCTGACTGGCCGGCTGGTCGTCGGGCGCGTCCAGCGCGGCGTCCACATCGGCGTCGATCGCGTCTTCGTCCACCCGCTTCCAGCTCGGATCCGGATTGTATTCGGCCAACCCTTCGGCGATGCGGTCGGTGTCCGGCCCCAGATTCTTCTGATACACGCGGCCCTGCTGGTTGACGATGAAAGTCATCACGCCCGAATTTCCATAGGTGGCCGGGTAGGCGACCATGGCAAAGCCGGCGATCATATTTCCGTTGATGATGTAATTGTATTTGCCGCCCGGCGCGCTGGCGCCCTGACGAGTGAGAATTTTGAAGTAGTAACCGTGATAGGGCGCATGCTCTTCTTCGGCCGAGGCTTTCTTCTGTTTCGCCGTGGTGTTGGCTTTGTTGTAGCCTTCCTCTTCGGCCGCAGCGATCAGCTTGCCCATCGGGCTGGGGTCGGTGTCTTCGGGTGTGGCCCAATACAGGCCGTCCTGTTCGCCCGGCGAACTGATGAATTTCTGGGCGTAGCTGGCCAGGCCATCGTTGTCGCCGTAGGCGTTCACGTAATATTCCCACTGGGCCACCACATAGGCACGGGAGGTGGCGATTGCGGAAAGTTCGTTATTGCCGACGCGGCGATCCAGGATTTCAGTGAGTCCTTGCTGCGTGTCAAAGACCCATTTGTCGCCTTTCTTGACCACCGGAATGGGCGAAGGCCATTCGTCGTCGCCGACCAGAATGCGATAGGTCGAATCGTCCTCCTGATCCAAGGCCATATGTTCCTGCATAGAGGCGGCGAAGCTGGCGCGATCCAGGTCATCTTCGACCGGATCGCCGGACAGCAACTGCTCGGCGCCGGGCCCGAACATTTTCTGGAGCGCGGCGCGGTCGTCGGCCTTCATGGCGTCGGCCAGCGCGTGCATCGCGGCGTCAGGGGTATCGAAGGTGGTCTGATTGGCGGCGGCCGTTGCATCTACTTTGGCGTCCTGCACGTTTTTTCTTACGGCGGCTTTTTGAATCGCCTTCGCTTCGGGGGTGGCCGGGGCGGGCGCTTGCTGGGCGCGCAGCGCAGGCGCGGCCCACGCGATTCCCGCGATGATCAGGCCACAAAGTGCGACGGCGGGGATGAGGCGTCGCGAACCGCGATAGGTATTCTTCATCGGCGTATCCATGGGAATCAACCTCTCCGAAATATTTTTAGTGGTCGATGAAATTTCGACCCGCAACAATTCTGAACCTTGCGGTACTTGGCCCACGTTTTGGATGCTCATCGTGGCTTCCCCGAATTCTTTGGCTGTGAGTTGGAACGCTGCGGCTGGGCTTGGCGCTGCGGTGCCTGTTGTTTCGGCGCGGCCTGCCTGGGGGCCTGCTGCTTGGGCGCGGCTTGGGCACGGCTCTGCTGCCCGCGGGCGCTGGCCTGGTTCGCGTTGAAGTCGGTCTGCCGGGTATTAAAAGCGCGCGGCTGCGCGGCCGGTTGCGCCGTGGGCCGGGCCGTAGGTGCGGGACGCGCCGTCGGCGCTGGACGCGCGGGCTGCACCGCAGGTTGAACTGCAGGCCGGGTCGCGGGCGACGCCGGACGCGTTTGCGGATTGTCGCGGCCGCGATATTTATCGAGGCTGGGGCTTTGCCGGTCGATATTGCGATCGATCACGCCGTTGTTCGGCAATCGATTCGTAGGCCGGGTGGCCGGTTGGGTGGTCGGCAACTTATTCGTCGGTGCGGGTCTCGTATTATTCCCCGGGCGCGTATTGTTGTTCGGCGGCCGCGTCCCCGGATTACCCGGTTTGTTGTTACCCGGTGTTCCGGGCCGGTTACCCGGATTCCCTGGGCGATTGTTGCCTGGATTGCCCGGGCGATTGTTGCCCGGCCGATTATTGGCCGGGCGTTTGTCGCGAATCACGTTGTTGCGATTCAAATTGTTGTAATTCACGTTGCGATGAACGCTGTTATAGCGGTTCATGTTGTTGTAATTCACGCGGCGATTGATGACCGTGCGGTTGATGGTGATATTCGTGTAGCGGTTGTTGACGTACACCGTGTTGTGAATGTGCACGTAGCCGCGCGAACGTCCGATCCAGCCGCCGCCGTTCCAGCCGGTGTAGTACACGCGGCGGCCGCCCCAATCGCAATCGCGATTGAGCCACGCCCCGATCGCTAGCCCCGCGCCGAAAGTGATAAAGAACGCGCCGGGAGATGGGCGCTGGTAATACACATAGGCGGGGTTATAAACCGGCACGTACACATACTGCGGCTGCGCCGGCCAGATCTGAATGTAGCTGGGCTGCACCACGACTTGCTGCTGCTGATTGCTTTGCAGGTTGCCCTGATCGCTCGCCAAGCGGCGCAGGCGCTGCACCGAGATCATCACGTCGGTGGACTGGTTCACATACGCCTGGCCCAGCGCGGTGGTCCAGTCAATTTTGTCGGCCATCATGTCCAGTACGGCGGGATAGTGCGCGACGGCCTTGACGCTGACGTCCCAATCCTGATCATCAACGCCATTGTCGCCGTAGGAGCGCACGTAGCGCGAGGCTTCATCGATTTGGTCGACGAAAGTCGCCGCCGGCAGCACTTGCGCGAGCAGCGGGTCGGGATAAAGCGCGATGGGCGCGAGCAGATTGTCGAGCTGGTCGGGCGAGTAATTCTCGTAGGAACCGTAGTCGCCGTTGTCCTGGCTGTTGTCCTGATTGTTCTGGTTGTAGTCCTGCGCGCCTTGCTGCTGGCTGTTGTCTTGTTGCTGGCCGTTGTCTTGCTGTTGCTGGGCGGCTGGCGCGAACGACGCAGGACCCGCCGCCTGCAGGCCGGTGGCGTAGGTCAGGCAGAACATCGAAATAAGAGCAGCGGTTTTGCGCATGGGGGACTCCTCGACAACCTTGGTAGAAACTTCAGTTCCAGATATTAGGGCTGAAAATTTGGCATTTGGCACGCGCCGAATTCACCGCTGGGCTCCGTGCGGGGCGATTGTACCAGATTCATTGGCTAGGCCAGGGATTTTGGCGTGACCAGGGCCAGCAGCGCTTCCGGAGTTGGGTGGGAGCCGAGGCCGTGCGCCGGAAGGTAATCCCGCAGCAGATGCGCGACCGGGTGCCCGGTGGGATCGGCCGCGTCGACGTGGCCCCGAACAAAAATGTCGCCCAGCCGTTCGGCGGGAATCACTTCAAAATGCAGCGACGGAATTCCGGTGCTGCGGAACCAGACGGATTTGTAAGATTTTCCCAGTTGGGCTTTGCCTTTGGTGCGCCGCAGATTTTTGGAGACATCCAGCGAAGAATGGTCCGCGCCGCGCTGCATTTGAAACGAAAAAGAAATCCAATTCCCCCGGCCCACGATCACATTGAGAGTCTGCGGTTCCAACATGCGCGCCAGACCGGTGCGTTCGAGGAGCTGCTGGACCAGGGAGAGAGCGCACCGAGCCTGGCGGTCGATCACGATGTCGGCATCGGTTATCGGCGCGCTATCGGAAGGTTCGATACGTCCGACCAACGTTGCTGCAGTTTTTTCAGCCACTGGGCCACCCAGGCAGAATTCTATCGTGATCGGCTTTTTCCATTAATTCGCGGAGCGCAGACGCGGTGTAGCGGAAACCGGCAAGTTCAGGATGCGGGATGGCGGCAGTCCATGCGCACGGACCTGGCGATGCCGCTCGGCGAAATGCTTTTGAGCGCGGCGGCCCCAGGCGCGCACGAAATAATAATTCAGGGTGGCGGCGAAACCGGCGCTGATCACCGGAACCAAACGTCCCGCCCATTTTTCGGCGACTTCCGAACCCATCTTGATCGCAAGGCGATCGATGATGCGCGGCACGATCATTTCCGCGGCGTGCTTGCCCACGAAATCACGGCCGAGGTCGAGTCCGGCGGCGCTGGCGGCGGCCATCCACAAATCGGTCGTTTCTTCTTCACTTTGATATTCAAATCCGTAGACCAGGCTGAGGCGCTGCAACATGCGAATGGTAATCGCAGTCAAGATTCCGGCGTCGGGGACGATGGTCATCATCCCGCCGAGGCCTAGCCCCGCGCCTTCCAGTCCCGCGGTGCGCATCGAGGACTTGATAATCTGATTGGCGTACCCGTGCACAATCGACTCCTCGACATGGAACATGTCGCTCCAGGTGTGAATCGGGAGGCGGTGGGCGCGTTTCATTTCGGCTAGATACTTTTGCGGATCGATTTGGACCGTCTGGTAGGCGCGCAAAAATCCCGCGCGCGCAGAGGTCTGCATCATTTTGGTGAGGATCCCGGATTTCGTCCGTCGCGGCATAGCATTTGGATGCGGCCGGAGGTCGAACGGAATGCTCCGGGCCACATCTACGCCGAGGATAGCAGATTCCCGCCGCCCTGGGCTGTACAGTTCCCTGCAGGCGCCCACGAAAAACACTGTAGGGCGAACGTGCTCCCCGTTGGGAAAGGGGGTCGAGTTGGGTCTTGCGTGAATCAAAAGGCCGCATATACTCACGCGGGCTATGAAAACTTTCCAGGTCACTTGTTTGGGGATTCTCGGGTCGTTACTCGTGTCATTCGTTTCTACTCAACCGTGCTGCGCGCAATCCACCAAATCCAGCGGCGAAGGTTACACCGCCTACTCGCTACCCGCGAAGCATCCTGGTCCGCTCACCGCGCCGACCTTCATCGCGGTTCTGCTCGGCGGCCACGGTGACGTGGATGAAGCCACCCGCGACCTCTGCGCCCACAGTGGCGGTGGCGACCTGGTGGTGCTGCGCGCCACCGGCGACGATGACTACAACCAAGAATTCCACGACGTTTGTCCGGGCAACAGCGTGACCACGCTGGTGATCACTTCACGCGACGGCGCCGGCGCGAAGTTCGTCGCCGAAAAAATCCGCGCGGCGCACGCCATCTTCATCGCCGGCGGCGACCAATCCAATTACGTCCGCTTCTGGACCGGTACCCCAGTGCAGGAAGAAATCAATGCGGCCATGGCGCGCGGCGTGCCCATCGGCGGCATCAGCGCGGGACTGGCGGTGCAGGGCCAGTTCGTTTTCACCTCGATGATCGATACCATCACCACACCGGAGGCTTTCGCCGACCCCTACGGCCCGCTGGTCACGCTCAGTCGCGATTTCCTGAACGAACCGGGAATGAGCGGCATCATCACCGATAGCCATTTTTCGCCGCGGAAACGTATGGGGCGATCCATCACGTTCATGTCGCGCATCATTCAGGACGGCTGGGCCACTTCGATTCACGACATTGGCATCGATGAAACCACCGCGGTCGTACTCGATCCCAGCGGCCAGGCGAAAGTGTTGGGCAAAGGTGCGGCGTATTTCATGACGCTCGATCACCGGCCCGAACAGTGCGCGTACAAAAAACCGCTCACCGTCCGCGGCGTAAAAATCCTGAAAGTGCAGGCCGGGCCCCATGCGACCTTCGATTTTAATTCCTGGACTTCGCCCAGCGCGGAAGCGATGGAAGCGGATGTGGTCGAGGGGAATATGACGGTGACGCCGGAAACACCGGCGAAATAAGCGGCGCGCCGGGCCACTGGTTCACGTGCGCAAAGCTTTGGTGCCGCTGACAAATTCGCTGCCGCGCTCGTAGAACCGCAGCGGCCGGTCTGCTTCCTTGGTGATGCCAATGCGCACGCTGACGCCAATCTTTCCCGCGGGCTTCAGCGCCGACCCAATCCACAAAATGCTATCGCCGAAGAGATCTAGGCCGTCAAGTTTCGCGTCGATGGCAAATGCTTCCGCCAACCGTCCCGGGCCGCGCGCCAGATCGCGCAAATTTGAAACTCCACGCAGCAGGCGCATCCGTTCAATTCCGTGCAACGGCTCGGCGGCGCGCAACAGCACGCCTTCGCCGGTGCCGTGCGGGCCGCTGGCGACATTCAACATGAAGTGATTTCCGTAAATGAAATACACGTAAGCGTGGCCGCGCTCCAGAAATAGCGAACGATTCCGCGGGGTCTGGCCACGAAAGGAATGGGCGGCAGCGTCGCCCACCAGGTAGGCCTCGGTCTCGACAATTCTGCCGGCCAGCGTGATGCGGCCCAGATTATGCACCAGGGTTTTTCCAATCAGATACCTGGCCAGCGCGATCGTGGGTTTGGGAAGCTCCTGGCGTTTCAGTCGACGTGGCTGCTTCTCGCTCATAACAATGGTTTTACCACATATTCACACCTGCTGCTCCAGCCCCGCCGCGAACTTCGGTCGGCTGCCTTAGTACCCTCGTTCTATTGTTCGCCGCTTCTTTGGCTCCTAAATTGTAAGCAACAGAGAAGACCCTTCTCAAGGTTGGAGGATTTTAAAATGGCAACGGCCGTTCACACTCCCGCTACCTCCGGCTCGCCGGCAGCAAATACCGACCGCCAGAATGCTCGCAAACGCGCCCGGCTGAAGGTGTCCTTGCCCGCGGAAGTCCGGCCGTTCGATTCGCGCTTTGCCGAAATTGTGGACGTAGCCGAAGTGGTGGACTTCACCCGCGACGGGCTGTATTTCGCCACCTGCATGCCGCATTACTTCGTGGGCATGCGCCTGCTGGTGACCTTCCCTTTCGGCAAGAAAGTTTCGACCCACAAAAAGTTTCTAGGTTCGATCGTGCGTCTGGAAAATCGCCCGGACGGCAGCGTCGGCATCGCGGTCAAGTTCATGCTCTAGAAAGTTCGGTGGAGAGTCTGCGCGCCGCCACGCGCGCCGTGGGCCGCAACTCCCCTAATCAATATCAATTCAGCTGCGGCTACCGCCCGGCAGTCCGGGCCAAGGAAAATCATGCACTCGACCGTCACTAAAAAGCACGGACACATCAATAGCTACGGCCAGCCGAAGAAGGCTCAGGAAGCCGAGCGCCGCATCGCCGAACGCCACATGTTTACGGCCGCCGCAGAAGTGATCGAGATGCAATCCGGCGCGCGTTTTTCCACCCGCACCATGGACCTCGGCCCCGGCGGCTGCTTCGTGGACACCACTGTGCCGTTTCCCGTTGGATCGAAAGTGCGCATCGCGCTGCAGAAGGGCAAAACCAATTTCAAGACCGGCGGCAACGTGGTCTACTCGCAAGTCGGCCTGGGCATGGGCATCGCCTTCGACGAACAGGAACCGACCCAACGCATCGCCCTGGATCAGTGGATCGCGGAAGTCACCAGCAATCACCCATCCGTGCATGAAAGTTCTCACGAACATGCTCATCAACCTTCCCCGGTTAGCTCTCACGGTTTGAAGTCGGACTCGCATCATCGCAGCCCGGAATGGGTGGCCATGGTGCGGTTAGTCCAGTTGATGATTGGCAAAGGCATCCTCACCGAGGCCGAAGGGACCTCAATTCTCCACGACCCTGTCCTCTAGCATTTGGTGCCTGCGGGTCACTGGATCGCGTTCACTCCAATCCCGGCCCGGCGGAATTGCCAAAAACCGTTAACTTTCCAAAGAATTACGGGCCAAAAAAGGTCCGCAAATTCGTGCAGGTATTTCCCGAACCAGGAAAAATTTGCAATATGGATGTAACATAGAGGTACGGCAAGTCTCCCTAAACCCCTTATTATCAGTGCAGTTGTCTAACTACCCGGTGGAGGCCTTATTGCATCTAAATGAGTGTAGTCTCCTGGGGGTTACCATGACTGAGCGACGAAAAGCGCGGAGGTACGAGGTTTACCTGCCCGTACAGGTCTGCATGGCAAAGAAGCGGCCCATCGAGTTTTACACCGGCCAGCTGCGCGATGTTTCCCGATCTGGGATTTATTTCCACTCGAATATTCCACTGGAAGAAGGTGCCGGCCTTGAACTGACCTTCGCCCTCCCGGCTGAAAAAGAACGGAGCAGTTCGGTCTTGGTTCGGGCCAGCGCGCGTGCGCTGCGGTCTTCGGCACTGCCTGGCGAAGTCAGCCCGCTCTACGGCGTAGCCGCCGCCATTGATCGCATTGATTTTGTGCGTCCCGTTTCCAGCGCTGCGTAAAACACCCGCTTCCCTTACTTCTGCGGCGCGCTGAAATCGCAGCGCGCCGCGGGATTCTTCCTCGCTGTCTCTTCCGGCAAGTCTTAGAATGTCTCCATCGTGACCGCTAGCGCCGCCTTGGCCGACCGCGTTGAACTTGAACGAAGCGTCCTGCGCAAGATGTGCGCCGCGACTCCAGGCACACGGTCACTCTCCGAGGCGAAAAAAATGCTGGAACCATACGTTTGGCGAGATGCGGACAATCGAGTGGTGTTCGAATCGCTCTGCGGCTTGTCGAGCGGCCTGACGTCCGCGCAACTCCGCGAGCAGTTACCGGCGCAGGCAACACGGCTGGGATTTCCGGATGTGGCTTGGGAGAATTACTTCACGCAGGACGATCTCGATGCGGGCGATGTGGCCAACCTGATCGAGCAGTTACTCAAGACGGAATAAAGCAATTTTCCAGCGCGGCCTGTATTTCGAAAGCTCGTCGCACGCCTCCGCAAACTATTCGCTGCGCAGCGCTTCAACCGGATCGATCCGCGCCGCGCGGCGGGCTGGCACATAACTCGCGACGAGGGCCGTCGCCGCCAACACCAGCGCAACAATCAGGAAAGTGGCCGGATCCGTAGGCGTAACCTGGAAGAGCAACGATTTAATCATCGCCGTCAAGGCCAGGGCCCCCACCGCGCCAATCGCAATTCCCAGCACCGCGAGGGTCGTGCCCTGCCCCAGAATCATCCCCAGAATGTTTTCGCGCTTCGCTCCCAGCGCCAGGCGAATCCCAATTTCATGCACGCGCTGACTAACCGCCAGCGCCATAATGCCGCCAATCCCAGCGGCAGCAATCAGCAGCGCCAGGCCGGCGAACAGACCCAGCAAGGTGGCGGTCAGTTTAGGAGATTCCAGCGACTCCCGCCGGGCCTGTTCGATGGTCATTTCCTGGGTGATCGCGGTTTGCGAATCCACCTGGTGAATTACTTCGCGCATGCGCCGGGTGATTCCCGCCGGGTCCATTGCGCTTCGCACCACCAGCGTTCCCACGTTGGAGGTCTGCGCAATCGGCGCGTAAATCTCATTCCCCGGGGCGTGATCCAGGCCAAATTCCCGCACGTCGCCCACCACGCCAACGATCGTGGCCCAGTGTTCGCCCTCATCAAAGCTGACCTTTTGCCCCAGCGGATCGACATTCGGCCACAGAACTTTTTTCAATTGTTCGCTGATGATCAAAACCTGCGGCGCTTTGGCGTCATCGGTATCCGCGAAGGTGCGCCCGGCCAGCAGCGGGATGCCCAGCGTCTTGAAATAATCCGGCGATGCGGAAGCCACACTGGCGAGGGGCGGCGCTTCGCCCGCCTGCATCGGACGCCCCTGGATCTGAAACGTACTCGAATTGGGGCCGCCCGTAATCAATTCCGGTTCCAGCGGATATCCGGAGGAAACCGCCGCGGACAGCACGCCGGGTTCGGCTTGCACGGCGTCCAGAACTTTCTTGGCCACGTCGGCGAAAGGATCGTTGCCCTTGTATTTGGCCCAGTTGAAATTAATTTTCATGGCCAGCACGCGCTGCGGCACGAATCCCGGGTTTACTTCCTGCATCTTCATCAGGCTGCGAATCAGCAGCCCGGCGCCAATCAATACCATGAACGAAAAAGCGATCTGCGAAACGATCAGTGCGCTGCGCATGCGATTGCGCCGCAATCCGGAGCCGGCGCCCGAACTGCCTTCCTTCAGACCCGTGGACAAATTGGCGCGTGCAAATAACGCCGAGACCGTACCGAAAATCAAGCTGGTGCCGATCGCAGCCGCGAGCGCAAAAAGCAGCACACCGGCGTCGATGCGGATTTCGTGGGCCCGCGGCGTCAGGCGGCTGGCGAATTGGGTGAGCAGGTGCAGACTTTCGTAGGCGAAAACCAGCCCCAGGGCGCCGCCCGCGAACGCCAGGATGGCGCTTTCGGTAAGCAACTGGCGCAACAGGCGGCTGCGGCCCGCGCCCAACGCGGTACGCACCGAAAGTTCGCGTTCGCGACGCGCCATACGCGAAAGCGTCAGGTTGGCGACGTTGGCGCAAGCGATCAGCAGCACAAACACCGCGGCGGCCAGCAGGATCAAAAGTGTAGGCCGCGCGCTGTGGGTCAGTTCGAGTTGCAGCGGCGTTGCATCCGCGGTAAATCCAACATTCTCTGGATACGATTTCGGATATTCCGCCTGCAAATGCCCCGCGATCGAGGACATATCGGCGCTCGCTTGTTCCAGGGTGACGCCCGGTTTCAGCCGGCCGAACACATCCATCATCCGCATATCGCGGTCTTCGATGTGCATCTTCGAGGAGCGATACGGACACGCCGAAGTGGGCATGTACATATCGACTTTGTCCGGGTATTGCGGCACCGGCGGCAACACGCCGACCACCTGGTGCAGCTTGTCGTTCATCTCAAATGTTTTTCCGACGATCTGCGGGTCGCTGCCCAACGAATTTCTCCAGTAGTCGTAACTCAGCACCAGCACGGCCGGCGCGCCCAGCTGATCGTCAGCCGGAATAAAAGTACGGCCGAGCATCGGCTGGATCCCGAACAAGTCGAAATAATTGGCGGAGACCACGCCGGTGCGCACCCGCTCCGGATCGCCGTGACCGAAAAGGGTGAAGGACATTCCGTGATATTCGGCCAGCGCCGCCAAAGTGCGGTTGCGGTCGCGGTAGTCCATGATTTCCGGGACGGAAAATGGCACATGATCGGCCCCGACTTTCAGCGCCTTGGTGCGGACCAAAACCAGTTGCTGCGATTGAGGGTAGGGCAGCGGCCGCAGCAAAACGGAATTGACCACGCTGAAAATCGCGGTGTTAGCGCCAATGCCCAGCGCGAGCGTCAGAATCGCGGTGATGCTGAACCACGGGCTCTTCTGCAGCATGCGGATGGCGTAGGCGCAATCGTGTTTCAGGATTTCCCAGTGTTCGCGCGGCGCGGTGCGGAAAATGCCGGCCAGCGCTTCGCACCACAGCCTGGCGAAATCCATAGCGCCGCCGCGTTTTTCGACGTCGCGGTTCTGCTCGTCGAAGACCCGTTCCATTTCGCCGCCGAAGTTGGCGCGAAAATCGAAGGGCAAAATCTTGAGCAGCCCGCGGAACGCTCTTTGTGACAACGGCATCCTGGATTCCGGCATGGCGTCTCCTTTCCGGTTCGAAATTTTCAGGCTAAGCGCGGCTTGCGGAACAGTTTCTTGGCACGAGCCTGGCCTAGCGCTTCGTCCATGCGGTTGGCCTCGGCCACCGCCACCTCGCGACCAAACTCGGTGAGCCGGTAATAACGGCGGCGCTCATCATCGAGCCGGGTTTCGGGCCGCTTTTGCGATTCGGCGATCAAGCCGGAACTTTCCAGGCGCGCCAGATTGCCGTAGAGTGTGCCGGCGCTGAGGCGCACTTTGTCGTCGGTACGCAGCGCGACTTCTTTCAGGATGGCGTAGCCGTGTTTTTCGCCGTCGGCCAGCGCCAGCAGAATTTGAAACATCGCCGGAGTGAGCGGCAGGTGCGAGCGAATATCGTTGGTCTTAGCCATGATCGTGGGCGCCTCTGCTCCGATTCTACTGTAGCGACTCACGGAATACTATATCGTCGTGCGTTATAGTTGCATGCAGGAGGGCGGCCAATGGCCGTGGGCGAAAAGCCCTGTTTTATTGGGGGTTTGCGAGCATGAAGTGACCCGGCGGCCGGCGCGCTGGCCGCTTTTGGGACGGCACGCTTCGCTTCCGGACACGAACGCGCGCTTAGTGGGCGGGTGTTTTGCCTTCGAAAACCCGCGAATGAAATTCCAGCGAAGCCGGCAAGTGTTCTGAAAAATAGTCGAGGTCGTGCCCGCCGGGATACAGATGGAATTCGTGCGGGATGCCCCGCGAGGTGAGCAGTTCGTCGAAATGCCTGGCGCCGCGATAAAAGCCGAATTCGTCGTCGGTGCCGCAGTCGAAATAAATCGGCAGGTTCGCAGGCTTGGATCCATTGCGCACAATCGTGAAAGGGCTTTCTTTCTCCCAGTAGGCCGGGTCGAACGGGTCGCCGAACGACCCGCCGACCACCATGGCCACTTCGTCAGCCTGCTCTTCGGTCGCCTTGAATTTGGGCAGTTGGTCGATCAAGGCCGCGCTGTGCGCGCTGACCGACCCGAAAAGTTCCGGATATTTCAGCCCGAAGCGCAGCGCTCCGTAGCCGCCCATGGAAACGCCGGTAATTCCCCGCTCCTGGCGCACCGCGCGCACCCGGTAATGGCTTTCGATGAATGGAATAAATTCCTTGATGAAGAAATCCTCGTAGCGCACTTTTCCATTGCGCGAATTGATATAGAAAGAGCGGCCGGCGTTCGGGGCCACCAGCAGAAATTCGCCGATTTTATCCGCGGCCCGCAAATCCTCGACTTCATTGGTCACGCTGGGGTTGATCAGGATCTGTTCGTTCCCGCCCAGGCCGTGCAGGAAGTACAAAACCGGATACTGTTTCGTTTTGTCTTCGTCGTAACCGCGCGGCAGGATCACGCAGTACGCCACGGGGTGGCCGAGTATTTTGCTCGGAACCGTTCGACATTCGCCGCGCCCGGGCTGGGCCGCACGCGGAAGCGGCGCGGCCGCCGTAGATCCGACGGCTAAAAGCAGAAAGAGCAGGAGGCCGAAGCTCTTATTCATACCGCAGCGCTTCGACCGGATTCAATTGCGCAGCCCGTGACGCCGGATAAATTCCGGCAGCAAGGCTAACCACAAACGAAATGGCGATAGCCGCGACCACCATCCACCACGGTACCCGCGACAAATCGATGGTCGGCAGCTGCTGGCGCGTCAAATACAAGTTGGTGCCAAAAGTCAGTGCCCGGCCGATCAGCCAGCCGAAAAAAACCCCGAAAATTCCGCCGACGATGCCCATCACGCCGGCTTCGGCAAAAAACAGTTTGCGCACGTCGCTGTCCTGCGCGCCCAGCGCCTTCAATACGCCGATCTCGCGCCGCCGCTCCAGAATCGCCATGGCGAGCGTATTGATGATGCCGAGGCAAGCGACGGTCAAAGCCAGGCTGCCAAAAATAAAGAGCAGCGAATCAAAAACCTGAAAAAACAGCTGAATGTTCTTGGTCGCATCGATAATCGAAAACGTCCCGAAGCCCATGGTTTTGATCGAGTCTTCGACGGACTTCACGTTCGTGGGACTTTTCACGCGCACCGTCAGGGTTTCGTAGACGGGCTTGCCGTTTACTCCGCGCAGCAGTTCCCGCATATCGCCCGGTTGCGAGGCGCGCAGCTTCTGCGCGGTTTCCATGGGAATCAGCAATCGTCCGCGCCCCATGCCACCGAAACCAGCGGCCGGTTCGGTTTCGACGATGCCGATAATGTGCAGCGTCATTTCACGCGGCACGATGGAAAATCCGGCGCTGAGCCCATCGCCGCCGCTAGGGCCGAATTCGTTGTCTTCACCCGCAGCGGAGCCGGCACCCTTACCTTTCAGCGCCGCTGAGGGCTCACTCGGAATCGGCTGCTTTTCGGCGTAGCGCAGAATCACGTCCTTGCCGATCAGCGAATCGGGCTCCTTCGACAAATCCTTGGCCAGCTCCACCTGCAAAATAGCTTCACTCGCGTTGGCGCCCGAAAAAAATGAACCCTTCATGTTGTCGAACGCGCCGTCGGCCTGCGCGGTCAGCGGAATTCCTGCGGCCATCGTTCCGTAGGGCTTGCCGTCGTACTGAATTTCGGTCTGGAAGCGCATCTCTGGATACACTTCGGTGACGTTCGGCAATTTCGCCAAATCCTGCCGCGCTTGCTTCGTCCAGCCGGCGCGAAGGGCCTTTCGGCGTGGTGTCATCGCGGCGCGGGCCGCCGAAGCGGCGCTGATTCGCTTGCGAGACGACGAAGACCGCGTCGAACAAGCCGCTCTTCGCCAGCCGAGAGCTGGCCATTTCCTGCAACCCCACACCCAGCGAGGTCATCGCCACCAGCGACGCCACGCCCACGGCAATCCCTAACGTCGTCAGCGAATTGCGCAACAGCGCTTCGCGCAGATTTCGTCCGGCCAATTCGGTCAAATCGCGCAGCTTCATGCCGTCACCCCTACACCGTCGCTGATCAGTTTTCCATCACCCATCAGGATGATGCGCTGGGCGAATTTTTCGGCGCGCGGGCGGTCGTGCGTCACCATGACCATCGTCATCTTGCAGCGACTGATTGATTTCCTGTAGCAGCCGCATAATTGTGTCGCCGGTCACGCTATCCAGATTGCCGGTAGGTTCGTCGGCCAGCAAAATCGTCGGCCGGTTCACCAGCGCGCGCGCCAGCGACGCCCGCTGCTGTTCCCCGCCGGATAGTTCGCTGGGCCGGTGCGTCAGCCGCGCGGTCAGCTTCACGCGCTCGACGGCCTCGCGCACTCGCGCCGGACGTTCGGCGCGTTCCACCTCCGCCAGACGCAGCGGCAGCTCTACATTTTCTTCGAGGGTCATGCGCGGCAAAAGGTTGAAGGCCTGAAACACCATGCCCACGGTTTGACTTCGGTGATGGGCCAGTTGCCGCGAATCCATATCGGCTAGATTTTTGTCGTGGGCGTAGATCGCGCCGGAAGTGGGCCGGTCCAGCCCCGCCAGCAAGTTCAGTAAAGTGGATTTACCGGATCCGGAACTGCCCAGCAGCGCGACGAATTCGCCTTCGCGCACGGTGATCGAAACATCGTCGACCGCGCGCACCAGCGCCTCGCCCATTTGGTACTGGCGGGAGACATGGTCGGTGCGAATCGCAAACCCAGCGGAATTCCCTGTGGTCACACTCACTATGATATTACGTTTGCGGGTGCTCTTTAGTTACATTGCGGAACCGAGGCGCGATTCCCGGCCCCCGCGATCGCGAATCCGCGCGAAAGTCCTATGTTAGACTCGTGAACCCAACACGCCGCATGAAACGAACTTTTCCAGCCGCCAGCGCCTTGGCCTTGACCGTTGCGATTCTCTTTCCGCTGCGCATCTCGCGAGCGCTGCAGGAAGCGCCGCCGAGAATCGTGGAATATACCGAACGCGTCCCCATGTCCACCGGCGAAGTCCGGAAAGGCGAGGTCTGCGCCACTTTTTATCCGGAACTTGAATCGAACGAGTTTTTCCGCGGCTTGCAGCGTATGGAGACCGACGAAGGCCGCACTTTTCGCAAATATTCGCAGTTGGTGACGGCCTATCCTCCCACCCTACGGATTCAGATCGATGTGCGCATCAGCCTATGCGACGCGGATGTGTACACTCCCGCGCCCGTCCCGGACTTTCTGAAGACCCTGCACTTCAAGGTGCAATGGAAGAAGGCGATGTACCTGCGACCGGTGGCGAACTTTTCGATTGAAAGCGTTCCACTGAACGTGGATCAGAGTGAAAACCGCAAGCTGCTGTTGGTTCAGATCCACGATAGCGGCAACGTTCCGCTCACCGACCATTTGATACTTACGATTCTCTCGCCGGAAGGGAAAATTCTGTCGCGCATGGCCGCGCGGCCGTAAATCCTGCAGGCCATCGCGAGGCCTACGAGTTCTGCGCGCGCCGCCGCTCCCCAACCCAGTCGAGAAACCGCCGCATGCGCATCCGCTCGCGCCACATCAGCGACATAAACTTCGCGCGATCCAGATCCGCGGCTTCTTTTCCGAAGTACGTTTCCAGCCGCCATTGAATGTACGGCGAATCCCAGGGATGCAAACGGTAGCCTTTAGCGATGAGCCAGTAATACCGCAGCGCGTTCAGCATTGCGCTTCACCGCGCGGCGCCGCTGCAACCGATGCTAAAATAGAGGCGTGAGCGACGCGACGCCGAAATCCGCCGAAGATCATTACTACGAAGGAGTTGATTATTTTGGCGCGAGAAAATTCGCGGAAGCGATTGCGGAATATCACCGGGCCCTGGCGATCGATCCAAAGTTTTGCGACGCGCTCCATGGCCTGGCGCAAGCCTATCACGCCCAGCAGGATTTCGACCGCACCATCGAAGCCGCCCAGCGCATCCTGGCCCTCGATCCCGAAGACATTTTGGCCTGGACCACTATCTCCCGCGCTTATCAGCGCAAAAATATGATTCCCGAAGCCGAAGCAGCCGGAAACAAGGCGCGCATTCTGGGCTGGAAGCAGCAGCTCCGCGAGCAAAAAGCAAAATCACAAACCGAATAATTCGAAGCAGGGCCCAAGGCGTGGCAATGGCCGTCTTTTCTAGATCGCCGCGCGGGTTTTTGAAACGGCTTTCGTTAGTTGCACCGCTTCGCCGATAATTTCGCCGTTTCCGGCCGCCAGTTTTCCATCCGGCATGACCACCGTATCTTCAAATCCGATTCGGGTGTCGTAGCCTTTCACTGCGGCGATGCCGATAAAGTTCCACGCCGTATCGTTGTAGCCGTGCAGCAAACGAGGAATCTTCACGCCGCCGCGATTCAGAAATGCCTCCAGAAATCCGACGACTGCGACCGCGGCCGCCATATCCTGCTCTTCCGGCTCCAGCAGCGCGCGCAAACATTGCGGCCCGATTTTGCTGCCGACGAAATTTTCCACGGCCAGCACGCTGCCCAGGCCGGCTTCGATTCCCACACCTCGCGAAATAAGCATTTGCGCCAGCTCCACCGCCCCCGGCTCGTTGAAATTCACCGAAGCGAAATCCGGGAGCACATCCCACGCCGCGATTTTGGCGTGTCGCACAGCAGAGTCCGGCTCAATCCACTCGGCGGTGCTCACGCCGATCGGCGTTCCCGGCACAGCCCAGCGCATCGCCTGCAGCGCCGCCGCGACGGCGGCGGCATCAACACTCTCCCGTCCATCACTCCCGCGCACGTGAAAATGAACACTGCCAGAGCCGGCCGCCACCGCCTGGCGCACCGATTCGGCCATTTCCGCATTCGTAAAAGGAATCGCCGCATTCTCGCTGCGGGTCCGGGCTCCGTTCAACGCCACCTGTATCACGATGCTCGCTCCTAAATTCTGTCCGCGAAAAAAACAATGCGGGACGGACCAGGAATCCGCCCCGCATTTGAATCGCCACGCCGCCTGAAAATATCTACAGCGCGGCGCAAACCGATTTCACTTCGGTGTAGTTCTTCAGCACTTCGTGCCCCATTTCGCGGCCCCAGCCGGATTGCTTGTATCCGCCAAACGGCATGGTCGCATCGAACACGTTGTAGCAATTGATCCACACCGTGCCGGCTTTGATTTTCGCGGCCAGCGCGTGCGCCTTCTTGATGTCCTTGGTCCAAATGCCCGCGGCCAAGCCGTACACCGTGTCATTGGCCTTCGCGGCAATTTCATCGATGCTGTTGAACGGGCTGGCCGTAACCACGGGTCCGAAAATTTCTTCCTGCACCACTTTCATCTTGTCGGTGGTGTCGACCAGCACCGTGGGCTTGACGAAGTAACCCTTGGTGCCTTCGCGGGAACCGCCGGTCGTCGCGCGGGCCCCTTCTTTCTTGCCCGAATCCATATAGCCGACCACGCGATTCAACTGTTCCTCGGAAACCAGCGGACCCATATCGCAATCCGGATCGAATCCCTGGCGCACCCGAATCTTCGAGGCTTTCTCCGAGATACCTTCGACCACTTTGTCGAAAATATCTTTTTGGATGAACAACCGCGACCCCGCGCAACAGGTCTGCCCCTGATTGAAGAAAATCGCGCTGGCCGCTCCGGGAATAGTCGCTTCCACGTCCGCGTCATCGAACACGATGTTGGGCGATTTTCCGCCGAGTTCCAGCGATACTTTCTTCAGATTCCCCGCTGCCGCATGAACGATCAGCTTGCCAACTTCCGTCGATCCGGTGAACGCCACTTTGTCCACATCATCATGCGCCGCCAAAGCCGCGCCGGCCGTCTCGCCGTATCCCGGAATGATATTCACCACGCCATCCGGAAAGCCCGCTTCCTGGATCAGTTCGCCCAGCCGCAGCGCCGTCAGCGGAGTCTGTTCCGCCGGCTTCAGCACGATGGTGCAACCCGCCGCCAGCGCCGGCGCCAGCTTCCAGGCCGCCATCAACAACGGAAAATTCCACGGAATAATCTGGCCCACGACGCCGATCGGCTCGCGGCTGGTGTAGGCAAAAAACTTGCCCTGCGGCGCGCCGGAAAACGGGATCGTGTTCCCTTCGATCTTGGTGGCCCAACCTGCGTAATAGCGGAAATGGTCGATGGCCAGCGGAACGTCGGCGGCCCGCGCTACTTTCAGCGCTTTGCCGTTGTCCAGCGATTCGAGCTGCGCGAATTCTTCCAGATGCTGTTCGAGCAGATCCGCCAGCCTCCAGATCATGCGCGAACGGTCCGAATGTGAAATCTTGGACCACGGGCCGGTTTCGAACGCCGCACGCGCCGCTTTCACCGCGCGATTTATGTCTTCCTTGTCGCCTTCCGCGATATTCGAAAGCACCTCGCCGGTGGCGGGGTTATAGGTCGGAAAAGTTTTGCCGCTGGCGGAGTCCACCCACTTGCCGTTGATTAGCATTTTGTGGGTCTTGCCGACGTACCCGCTGACTCTTGGATCCATTTGGACGACCGAGGTTGCCGTTGCCATTTCGTAATCCTCCTTCCGTCTGTGAATGATTTAAGAGAAATCGATGCGGAAATGTCTTACCGGCGAAACCGCGCGAATCGCGCCTGAAATCTCAGTGACCAGGGTAAAAATATTCACCGAGCCGCCGGCTGCGGGGGATTCAGCCTGGCGTAACGCGCCAACCCGGGGAAAATGCGCAGCGCCTGCCATCATGTGAGCCGAGCCTGAATTCGCGACAACTGGCCAGACCCGCCCATCATATTCCCGCACGCTGGCGAAAGGCAAGAGGCCGCGGAGGCCCTGAAATCAAGCGGCGGACTTGCGTACCCAAACTCGCTGGGTCGCGGGTTTGCCCAGATGAATGTGTTTGGAGCGTTGACCGGACACGGAGAGTTCCATAGTTTCGTCGTACTCGCGGCGGTGCACCTTCACCCGCACGCCGGGCTGGAGCTGCAGGCCAACCAGAAACTCCAGAAATTTCGGGTCCTTCTCATACACGCGCAGAACTTCGTACTCGCCACCGGTTTCCGCTTCGGACAATTTCAACGCACCGAATTTCTTGCGGAGCTTGGCCATGCCGCCGACCAACGGAACTCCGTGCGGGCAGCGGCTCTCGCGGCCGAAGCGCTTCAATAGCAGTTCGGCCACTTCCTGCGAAATGCCGTGCTCCAGCTTCTCCGCCTCTTCATGCGCGCGCGACCAGGGCAGTCCAATCACGTCGGTCAGGAGCTTTTCGGCCAGCCGGTGACGCAGCACCAGATGCTGCGCGATCTCTTCACCCTTGGCCGACAATTCGATGCGCCCGTCGCGCCGCACGTGCAAATATCCGCCGCGAGTCATGCGCTTCAGCGCCGCCGTCACCGCCGGAGGCGTGACGTCCAAATCTTCCGCCAGGCGCGCGCTGATCGGCGTCTGCTCTTCCTGCACAAGCTCCCAGATCGCTTTCAGATAATCTTCCTGGGAGACGCTGGTTTGTTCTCGGCGCATGTGTCCTTGTTTTGCTGCTTGAAAAGCGACCGCGACATTCCAACG
The DNA here is from genome assembly GCA_963737765.1 of uncultured Acidobacteriota bacterium. Classification (GTDB taxonomy): domain Bacteria; phylum Acidobacteriota; class Terriglobia; order Acidiferrales; family UBA7541; genus Palsa-295. The sequence continues at coordinate 26,760 of CAVTTY010000024.1, read as the reverse complement.
CGCCGCGGCCTAACGCTGGCTACCCCGCCCCGGTTCCATACTGTCGTCCCGCAGGCTGGTCCGCAGTTGCGCGGCCAGCAGTGTCACCCGCGCTTCGATGCTGTCGCGAATGCGCCGGTGCAGCTCAATGTCCTCGCCGAAGGGATCCTGAACGTCCCAATCCTCGAATTTCTTTCCCGCAAATATCTGACTGAAAAGCGAACCGCCCGGAATGCCCGACATATTGATGATCAGATGCGGGGTCTTCAATTCTTCGCTTTGCAGGCCCTTGGAGAATTGCCCGTGCACCGAAATTCCCTTTTCGTGCAAAACCGCCTTCGCGGTTCGATCAATGAAACCCAGCGGCGTCACCCCGGCGCTTTCAGGCGCAATAATGTCGCCGTGCGAATGCCGCGCGATCGCCTCCGCCATTTGGCTGCGCACGCAATTCCCCACACAGACGAAAAGCACGCGTATCGGTTCACCCATGACGCCTAGAGAATGTCACAACTAGCAGGGATTTGTCAGTGCGAAGCGGTCTATTCGGTAGACGGCCCGGCAGGCAGTCATTCAGCGCAGCGCGAAATTCGCCACATCACCTGTAGCGGCCAGCTTTAGCTGGGCCACTGGCCCCTGCCGTTGCGGTAACGCCGTCATTCTGAGCGCGGCCAAGAATTCTGATCACGCCAACACTTCGCAGCCGCAACCGGCGCATCGCAAAATCTGCCGCCCCACCCCGTAGCGGCCGGCTTCAGCCGGGCCGTTTGTCGTTGCTGTTGCCCTTACGCCTGTCATCCCGAAGCGTAGCGAGGGATCTGCTTCAAACGCAGTGGAATTTGCCTACCGTTCCAAAAGCGGGTCCGTGGGGCCGCGCGATGGGATGACAGCGGGTCGGTGGGTCAAAGGCGGCGGCAGAGCCGCCGCACTCCAAAGGTTCTTGTCGAGTCGGTGATCTACGATCTGCCGTTCGTAGCCATCTCTACAAAGTATTCGTGGATGGTCGTGTCGTCCGTCAGTTCCGGGTGAAAAGTGGACGCGAGGATGTTTCCCTCCCGCACCAGAATCGGGCGGCCGCCAAATTCCGCGAGAATCTCAACTTTGGGACCGATCGTTTCGAAAATCGGCGCGCGAATGAAAACCATTTCGATGGGCTGCTCGCGCAGCGTGGTCTGCACCAGGTGCACGTCGCTGGCGAGCTGTCGCCCGTAACCATTCCGCAAGACCGACGCGTCCAGTAGCCCCAACGAAGCTTGCGGCGGCCCGTGCACCTCGCGCGCCAGCAAAATCGCCCCGGCGCAGGTGCCATACACTGCCCCGCCGTCCGCTCCAAATTTCTTCAAAGGCTCAAACAGTCCTTCTTCGGTCATCACTTTCAGGTGCGTCGTGCTCTCGCCGCCGGGAAGAATAATTCCATCGAGGCCCGTCAGTTCGGCGGCGGTGCGGACGTAACGATGGGCGACGCCGATGAGGTCCAGCATCTTGGCGTGCGCTTCGTAGTCACCCTGTATGGCTAAAATTCCAATGGTCATAAAGGATCAAAAAACTGGGAGCCGTCACTCTGAGGAGCGCAGCGACGAAGCATCTCGATCATGCGGCCGCGGCGGAATCGCAACGACGAATACAGATTTGAACCAAAGCGCGCTTCGAATCATCCGCCCCGGCAATACAATACTGGTTGAGATTCTTCGCTGCGCTCAGAATGACGGCGAAAGGTCGAACGTGCCTACGCGATCATCGACTCGCTGACCACTACCGATGACCGAACCTGACTGACCATCGCTGTCGCGATGCAAAACTTACCAGCCGCGGGTCTGCAGCAAATCCTTTTCTTCCATCTGCCGAATGTCGAGGCCCTTCATCGCCTCGCCCAATTCTTCCGACGCTTCGAGCACCGCCTTCGGGTCCTTGTAATGCGTCGTCGCCTTCACGATGGCCCGCGCCCGCACCGCCGGGTCGCTCGACTTGAAAATTCCGGAGCCGACGAACACCGCCTCCGCGCCCAAGCTGCATCACCAGCGCCGCATCCGCCGGAGTGGCAATGCCGCCGGCCGAGAAATTCGGCACCGGCAGTTTGCCGTTCTTCGCGATCCAGGCCACCAGTTCAAACGGCGCGCCCAGTTCCTTCGCTTCGTGCACCAATTCTTCCTCGCCCAACAAAGTCAGCCGCTTCATCTGGCTGACGATGGTGCGCATGTGCCGCACCGCTTCCACGATATTGCCCGAGCCGGCTTCGCCCTTGGTGCGAATCATGGCCGCGCCTTCGGCGATGCGCCGCAGCGCTTCGCCCAGATTCCGCGCGCCGCACACGAACGGCACTTTGTAGCCATGCTTCCACACGTGATGCTCGTCGTCGGCCGGCGTCAGCACTTCGCTCTCGTCGATGTAATCGACTTCGAGCGCCTGCAAGACCTGCGCTTCGGCGAAATGGCCGATGCGCACCTTGGCCATCACCGGAATCGACACGGTATCCATAATTTCGCGAATAATTCGCGGAGCGGCCATGCGCGCCACGCCGCCTTCCTTGCGAATGTCCGACGGCACGCGCTCCAGCGCCATCACCGCGCAGGCGCCCGCGTCCTCGGCGATTTTGGCCTGCTCGGCGTTGGTCACGTCCATAATCACGCCGCCCTTCAACATTTCGGCCAGGCCCACTTTCACGCGCCACAAATTATTGCTCATCAAGTCCATCGTTCTCTCCCTCGTGCTTCGCTCGCTGAATTTTAGGTGCTGGAAACCTGTTCCGCCGCTCCATCCTGCTTTTCCTGCGCCGCGCCCAGAATCACAAAGCGTCCGCGGCTGCGCGCCAAAACTTTTCCCGACGCGTCCTGAATCTCGCCCACCAGATGCAGATTCCGCCCGGTCATTTCCTTTTCGTACCCTTCCACCACCAAATCCGTGTCGACCCAGACCGGCTTCAGATACTCGATGTTCATTTCGGCGGTCACCGCGCGCACGCCGCGAAATCGGCAGACCTTGCCCATCACTTCGTCGAGCACGACGGCGATCACGCCGCCGTGAATAATTCCAAACGCGCCCTGATATTCCGGGCCCAGGCGAAACCGGCCTATGAATTCTTCGCGCAGCGTCATCCTGCTCGAACGTCAATTTCATGCCGCGCGCGTTCGCGCCGCCGCAGCCAAAACATACATTCGCCGGGTTCGGCTCAATCAACATTCCGCAGAATTCCTTAGACCAAGGCGACGCGAGTGTGCAATTCGCCGCGCGCGCCACGCTGCCGCTTGCGAAATTCAATTTTCAGCAGTTCGCTCAGGGTTTCGACGCCTTTGGCGATGCGCTTCTCATCGACCGAACCAAAACCAAGCCGCAGCGTATTCGGGTTGCGGGTTCTGAAAGTAAAAATGGCGGCCCGGAATGTACAGCACGCCGCGTTCGCGCACATGAATCAGCAATTCACCGGCGTCAAAGCCCGGTGGCAAGCGTGACCCAGACCGACAGGCCGCCTTCCGGCCGGGTCCAGGTGACGCCTTCGGGCATGAACTTCTGCAGCGCATTTTCCATGGCGTCCAGCCGCCGCAGGTACACTTTTTTCATCTTGGCCATGTGCCGGGTCAAATGGCCGCGGCGCACAAATTCAGCCAGCGTGGCCTGCGAAAGCTGGTCGGTATGCAGGTCGGTGGATTGTTTCACCAGCCGCAAACGTTCGATCGCGCTTTCCGGACCGATGCACCAGCCCACGCGCAAACCAGGAAAGGCAATCTTCGAAAAGCTGTCGATCTGAATCACGTTGCCGTTGCGGTCGAGCGACTTCAGCGACGGCAGCCCCGTTCCGCGCAGGCGCAAACGCCCGTAAATATAATCTTCGATCACCGGCACCTGATACCGCGCCGCAATTTCCAGCAGGCGGCGGCGTTCGGCCAGCGGCAAGGCGGTGCCAGTGGGATTATGAAAATCCGGCGTGGCGAAAATAAACTTTACGCGGTTTTGCATCAACACCGATTCGAGCCCGTCGAGGTCGAGGCCCGCGTGCCCGATGCGTCGCGCATCGGTCTCGACACCCACCGCCAGCATGCGCACGCGCGCGCCGGCAAAAATCGCCACTGCTCCGGGATACGCTGGATTTTCCAGCACCACGGCGTCGCCCGGACGCAAGAACGCTTTGCACACCAGATCGATGGCCTGCTGGCAACCGTCGGTGATCAACAACTGCTCGTTGCGCACCGCCAGCCCTTCTTCGCGGAAGAAATCCATGAGCACGCGTTTCAGCGGCTCGTAGCCATCGGACGAACCCAGCTGCAACACTTTGCGGCCTTCATTACGCAGCACGGCATTCGCGCAACGCCGGAATTCTTCGACCGGGAAAAATTCCTCAGAGGGGCGCGCAGTAACAAATCCAATTGAATCGGCGGGAATTTCCGGCATCAGCCGGCTCAGCGATTCCTCGGCGCGGTCGTCGGCGAAAAGCGATTCCCAGCGCGTGGCGCCATGCCCATTGCCATTGGTGCGGGGCGGCGGGGTGAATTGTTTGGCGGGCGCGCCGGCAATAAACGTGCCGCGGCCGACGTGCCCCTGGATCAAACCTTCGGATTCGAGTTCGGCGTAGGCGTTGGCCACGGTGGTGCGGTGGACGCCCAGGTGGGTAGCCAGTTCGCGGCTGGCCGGGATGCGGTCGCCGGTGCGGAGTTCTCCGCAATGGACCAGCGCGCGCAGCTGATCGCGCAACTGCACATACAGCGGGATGTGACTTTCAGCCTGCAAATGCAGAGGAAGCAATGGCTCTCTCCTGCAGTCCAATGTACAACATGGATTTTAGCAGTAAAGAGCCATTTTGTCTTGAAGCGCGCCTCGCCGGGGGCGACGGCGCTTTGTCGCCCCGGGCCTTACCAGCCCCAGCGGTTGCCGTGCCAGCCGTAATAGCGGATCTGGATGGGCGGCGGAACATAGCCGGCGCCGTAATAATATTCGTAGCCATAGCCGTCGCCGGCGAATTGCCCGTAGCCGTGCTGGTCGACGCAGCAGGGAGGATCATAGCCAAATGGAATTTTGGTCGGCGCGTTGCCCAACGGAAAATTGGTGTAGTCCTCGGCAGTCACCGGCTTGAACGCCACGCGGCCGCGCGACGTGGATACCGACGCCGCCGTGGTCACACTGAAACTGACCAGCGACTGCGGCGGCGCATTCAACGGCATCGTCACACTCGCCGCCTCAATGCGCACCAGTTCCCCGTCGACCAAAATCAGCTGATTCAAGCGCAGACGTACCTTGGAATTTTTATCCGCGGCCGCCGCCTCGCCCACGATGTATTGGCCCGCGCGCGCGACCACCCAGCCATCGACCACCACCGGCTGAACCAGCACCCCGATGAAGTGCCCGCCGTATCCGTCATCGAGCGCCGACAGAGAATCCGCGGTGCGCAATTGAATCTGCGTGCCGGGCACCAAAGAAAGCGTGGCGGGCACCTGCGCCGGCGCGTTTGTGTTCTGCGCAGCAACCGCGGCCACGGTATCCGCCGCTTCCTGCGCAAATGTCGAAGTCGTCACAAAAACAAACCCAACCGCCAACATGACAGCGGCCGAGAATGCGAAATCCCTGCGCCACCGCTCGAATTTCGAAGCCATTCCTTTGCGATTTCGATCGAATTCCATGAGTCCTCCCATCTTGCGCTAACCGGCGAAACCAACAGCCAGCGGCGCTTGGCCTACTCTTTAAGTATGGTCGCCGAGCGAGGCCAGGCAACTAAAATTGGCCCGCAGCCACAATCCGTTTGAATCGCACGAACTCTTTCGCAGATTTATTGCGTAGCAGTTAAATGGAGGCGGCAGGCACTAGTTTGAGCGCAGCAGATAGCGTTGAATCTTGCCAGTCGAAGTTTTGGGTAATTCGGTGACAAATCGAAAGTCGTGGGGGCATTTGAACCCCGGCATACGCGTGCGCAGCCAGCCGTGAATTTCGCTGTCGAGCCCGCCGCCGGGGCGAATCACGCTGGGCCGCAGCACGATGTAGGCGACCGGCTTCACCAAGCCCACCGAATCGGTCTGGCCGACCACCGCACATTCCGACACCGCCGGATGCCCCATCAGCGCGTTTTCCACTTCGCCGGGCGAAACCCACATGCCCGCGACCTTCATCATGTCGTCCGCGCGCCCGCAATAATGAAAATAGCCGTCGGCGTCGCGGGTGAATTTATCGCCGGTGATCACCCAGCCGTCGTGTTTGGTTTTCGCAGTCAGCTCCGCGTTCTGCCAGTACTCGGTGAAGGCGCTCGCGCCTTTCACCCACAAATTCCCCACTTCGCCATCGGGCACCGGCACGTCGGCGTCGTCCAGAATTTTCACCTCGTACCCGGGAACCTGGTTGCCGCAGCTTCCGGGGCGCACTTTGCCCGGCCGCGAGGATAGAAACACGTGCAGCATCTCGGTCGAACCGATACCGTCCAGAATCTCGATTCCGAAACGCGAGCGGAATTGCTCGAACACTTCGGGCGGCAGCGCTTCGCCGGCCGACACCGCCAGCCGCACCGAGGAAAAATCAATCCGCATCCCGCGTTCGGATTCCTGCAGGAGCCGGGCGTAAAAAGTCGGCACGGCAAAAAACACGGTGGGCTTGAAGCGGTTGATGGTGTCGGCGATTTCCATCGCGTTGGGACGTTCGGGATTCAGAATCGTGCCGGCCCCGAAAAACAACGGGAAATACATGCCGTTGCCGAGCCCGTACGCGAAGTAAAGTTTCGAAACGGAGTAGAGCCGATCATCTTGGCGCAACTGCAGGACGCCCTCGGCGAAATTGCGCGAGGTGGTCAGCATGTCGCCGTGGCGGTGCACGGCCGCCTTGGCCGCTCCGGCGCTGCCCGAGGTGTAGAGGAAAAACGCAACGTCGTCCGCTTTGGTCGGATGGGTTTGCACGCTGCAGTTTTTCGCGTGCAGCCAATCGTCCAGCGCCACGATTTTGCGCGCGATGCGTTCCGGCTTGGGCGTATCGGATTTGGGATCGACGATCACCAGCAGGTCGAGCGACTTGGTGGCTGCTTCGGCCGCAAACTCGCCGACGGTGGAAGCGTGCACCAGCGCCACCCGCGCGCCGCAATTCGAAAGGTAGTGGCGATAATCACTGGCCCGGGCATGCGGATTGACGGGAACCGCGATCACGCCGATTTTTGCCGCGCCAAAAAATGCCGCGACAAACTCCGCCGAATCGGGCAACACGATCAGCACCCGGTCGCCCGGCTGGCAACCGGCAAAGCGCAGCGACTGCGCCATGCGCGTGGTGAATTCGTCGAGCTGAGCGTAGGTATATTTGCGTCCGGTACCGAGGATCGCGATGCGATCGGGATGCGACGCGGCGGGTCGGGAGATAAACTCATCCGCAATGTTGAAATGCGCCGAAGAACCTGACGAAGACCGGGCCTCAACCGCCATGTGGCGATTCTACTCCACAACCCGGCGGAGGCGTAGCGCCTCCGCCGTCAGAGCAGCACGGGACAAATTGGTCGACCAGGAAAAAAAAGAGGGCGCTGGACAGCGCCCCCTTGAAAAACCTTCGCATTTTGGTCCCGGCCCTTTCTGGCTTACTGCGTCGCCGACTTCTCACCCAGCCGCCGCATGCGTTCCTGCAGTTTCTTGCGCAGCGGAGAAGGAGCGTTCGGGTTGAACGCCACCAGATACCACAAAGGTTGAGTACGGTCTTTGCTTAAACGTGAAAGCGTCGGAGCATCGCTGTTCGGGTGCCGCGCGATGTTCTCGCGAATCGCCGAATACGGATGATGCGATAGCCGCGCCAGAGTCTTAGCGGTGACCTTGGGATGCTCGCTGATCAAGCGCAACAGGTAAAAATCTTCCTTCGGCGCCTGCTTCGAAAGCGAATCCAGCGTGTCGGGTTTCACTTCGGCGCTCAGCACCACGCCCACTTTCTCGTCCCAGCCGGGATTAATGCGGTTCAATTCCTGGGTCCGCGCATGAATCAGTTGCTCGATGACCCGCCGTTCCTGTTCCAGCCGCGGCGCCGGCAACGCGCTGCGTTCCACCGAATCCAAAACTCGCAGCAAGTGCTGGCGTTCGCCGAATACAATCTGCGAAGTCCGCACCGCCTTCCCTTTCGCCGCATTGCGTACCAAATCTGACCTTCTCATTTTGCCTTCACCCCGCGTATCGCGGCGCCGTAAATATCCCCAGGACGGCTCCGGATCGATTTTCGATTTCGAAATTTACGTTGAATAAGACTCTCTCGGCCACGACGACCAGCGACCGTCGGCTTCCTAAAATTGCCATCTGCGAAAAATTCCTGCAGTCCCCGTAGCGTCGCGCGCAGGCCGGGGTTCAGTCCTGCGTGCAAGCCGCAACGCGCCAGATTATCCAACCGGCCCCGCGCAGAGTAAAGAAGAGTCGGGGCGGGCTGTTCCTAGGAACGCAATACATAGTTCTAGGACTACCCTGCGGCTCCGTTACACCCACGCGATGCCATTCCAGTGAATCGGATGCGCTGCGGCCGGTGAAGACCCGCAAATCGCGCGGCCAGTTGCGAGATTCGCAACAACCAACTATCTTCAATCGGTAGCGAAAAACGGAGATTTCCGACGATGTCTGCCTTCAGCGAGCATAAAGAAGAACTCGAACATTTTCAGACCATGATGGGTCCGCAGCGTGGCGCCCTCGCGGTGACGCTCGATCTGCTGACCAACGCGCTGGTGCTGGTCGGCCAGCACGGCGTGTACTGCCACACCAATCGCGACCCGAACGTGCCGGTCATGGACATCCGCATCGTCCAGGCCGAAATCGGCAAAGCCAAAGAATTAATTCAAAGCGTGATGGAAAATATGCGCGCCGAACGCGACGGCAAAGGCGCCGCGTAGCGCAGCGTCGCACTGCCTAGCCGTTAGAGCGTCGAATACACCAGCGTGGTGAAGAAATCGCCGGTCACGTTCCCTTTGCCCCAGACAGCATCCAGGTCGGCCGTCGGTTTCGACGCCACCACGTCCTGCAAGCTCTTGCCCGCCGCCTTTTGTTTCTGCACCCGGTCGCGCACCGTCACCATCATGTCGTGGTAATTGGTCAAAGCGGATTTATCGCCGAGCGGTCCGTGTCCCGGAATAACTTTCGTTTCTGCGTCAGCCTGGGTCAGGCATTGCGCCGAGCCCGCGATCATTCCGTTGATGTTCCCGCCGGAACTGGGGTCGATGAACGGATAGATGCCGTTAAAGAATATATCTCCGCAGTGCAGCACGTTGGCCTTCTGCAGCTTGACGTAAATGTCGCCGTCAGTGTGCGCCGGCAAAATGTAGCCGAGATCGACTTGCTCGCCGTCGTGGTACAGCGCAAATTTATCGTTGAACGTGGTGCGCGGCCAGGCTCCGACCGGCGCCGCGTCAAAATGCATTTGAAACGCGGCAATCTCCTGCGGGGTGGAAAGCCGCTTCCGGCAATTTTCGTGCGCGATGATCGCTGCGCCGCCGCTGTGGAACGCGTCGTTGCCATCGGTATGGTCGAAATGCCAGTGAGTATTGATCAGCAGGTTCAACGGCTTCGAATCGATCGCCGCGAGCGCCGTATTAATCTTGGGCACCGCACCCGCGAAGCTCGAATCGACCATCAACTTGCCATCCGCGCCGGTCAGCACCAGGATATTTCCGCCGGGTCCTGACAGCATATAAACGTTGTCGCGCAATTTCTGGGTTTGTACCGGCACGGTAGCGGCCTGCGCGCGCATTTGCGCCACGCGGTCCTGGCTGATCGGCGCGTTTTGAATTTGCGCCCCGCTGCTTTGCGCCTGCTGGCCGGTCTGCTGCTGGCTGGTCACGGCCGCGCTAGTCCCCCATGGCAGCAATCCTGAAATCAACGAGGTGCCCACCAGGCTCGAGCCCAACTGCAGCATTTCCCGCCGCGTCCGCGACCTTCCCGCGATATTCGAATTCATACCCACAGCCTCCCCTTTGCCTATAAGTCGATATGTTCAGAATTTAGCGCCCGGCCCACGACTACAATACCGCAACCAGCCCTAAAATATTCCAACCCGCCCGTAACCTTTCCCCCGGCCGCCAGTTTTATAGTATGTAGACGACGATACCAGGCCTTGCGATTCACCAAATGGACCGGAGATCGAGTTGAACGCAGTCAGTGCACCCACCGAAAGGCTGCTGATCGAAGCGGCGCAGCAGGATCCTGCGCGTTTCGGCGACCTTTACGAACTGCACTTTGACCGGGTCTACGCCTACATCGCGCGGCGGCTGAATGATCGCGACGCGGCCCAGGACGTCACCTCCGAGGTGTTTCATCACGCCCTGGCCAACCTGAAACATTTCGAATGGCGCGGCGCGCCCTTCGGCTCGTGGCTGATGCGCATCGCTTCCAACGCGATTACCGACCGCTGGCGCAAGCTCCATCGCGAGTCCGGCGATATCGAAGCGGTCGCGGAGCCCGTCAGCAAAGATCCGAGTCCCGAAGATGTGCAGCACACCGCGCGCTTGTTCGCACTGGTCAGAACATTGCCCGAAGACCAGCGCCGGGTGATCGAAATGCGTTTCGCCGAGGATAAAAGCGTCCGCGAAATCGCCGCGGCGCTGGGCAAGACCGAAGGAGCCATCAAGCAATTGCAGTTTCGCGGAGTTCAACGGCTGCGCGAAGAAATAGCGAGCACCGCGCGCGGCAAAACGAGTGGGACACATGCCTAAGCCGAGCCAGAGCGAACAATTCGATCGCATCGTTGCGGCACTGCTGGCTTCTCCGGCGGCCGTGCCGCCCAATAGCGGCAAGCAGCTCGCGGGCGTCGCGGCCATCGCCGCCGCACTGCGCGCCCTGCCCCGTGAAGATTTTAAGGCGCAACTCAAGGCCCAACTGGAAGGGAGAAAACCAATGGCAAGCCAGGCTGTGGCAGCACCCGAAGCAAGACAGACCGCAACCGCATTCTTAACTTTCAAGGGCGCCGCGCGTGCGATTGAATTTTACAAAACGGCTTTCGGCGCCACCGAAGTGATGCGACTCGATATGCCCGGCGACAGAATCGGGTACGCTGAGTTGCGCATTGGCGGCGCGACCATCATGCTTTCCGATGAATCTCCGCAATATAATGCGATCAGTCCCGAAACACTCGGCGGTTCGCCGGTTAAAATTCATCTCTCCGTTCCCGACGTGGACGCCTTCGCGGCGCGCGCCGTAGCGGCTGGAGGCCGAATGGTCCACCCGCTGCAGGATCAGTTCTACGGCGAACGCTCCGGGCAGCTTGCCGATCCTTTCGGGTACACCTGGATCATCGCCACGCGCACCGAAGAAGTAAGCGCCGAAGAAATGCAGCGCCGCTTCAATAAGCTTATCGGTGGAGCTCCGGCGCCGGTGCCAGCCGCCGAAGAAGAAAAGTGGAAATTGCCGGTGCCCTACATCCGCAAGGGATTCCACACGCTGACGCCGTACTTACTTGCGACCGGCGCGGCGAACCTGATCGAGTTCTTGAAAAACGCCTTCGACGCCCAGGAGCTTTTCCGCGTGCCGCGGCCGGGCGGCAAAGATCAAATTATGCACGCGCAGTTGAAAGTCGGTGATTCGATGCTGGAACTCGCCGACGCTTCGGCTGAATTTCCGTCGCGAACCTCCGTGAATCTTTTTTACGTGGACGATGTCGACGCGACCTACGCGCGCGCAATCAAAGCGGGCGCCACCTCGATGCTCGCTCCTTCGGACAAGCCGTGGGGCGACCGCGACGCGGTGGTAAAAGATCCCGGCGGCACGGTGTGGTGCATCAGTTCCCGCGGGCCCGGGGAGCACATCACGCCGGACACTCCGTCGATCGTTCCGATGTTCACCGTGCGCGGCGCCGATAAATATGTCGACTTCATGAAGCAGGCCTTCGGCGCCCAGGAAGTAGCAATACACCGGAGGCCCGATGGCGAGATCGCGCACGCGCGACTGCGCATCGGAACTTCGATCATCGCAGGCGGTGAAGCGCACGGCGCGTACCAGTCGGCTCCTTACCTGCTACACATGTACGTTCCTGACACCGACGCGACTTACGACCGCGCGCTCGCGCGCCGGAGCCACCACGGTTCGTCCGCTGGAAAATGCGCCGTACGGCGACCGCACCGCCACGGTCGAGGATCCGGCAGGCAATCTGTGGTCGATTGCGACGCAGATTAAGGAAATGAAATTCTAAAGCGGTGATTTCGGTGGCGAACAGCAAGTGCGCCCTCAACGGATTACGTTTTGTGGGGCGGGGCTTCAGCCCCACAAAATAATAAATTCCTTCCGTCAACTTCCGCTCGGGCGCTTTCTGCGCAAGCCTTCGCATCGCCGGAGCGACGCTCGCCTCCACTCGCGGCACTGGGTTTGCCTTCGCTACTTCAAATACGGATTGTATTCGCGCTCTTCGCCAATGGTCGTGGATTCGCCGTGGCCGGGAACCACGATGGTTTCGTCCGGCAGCATCATCAATTTCTCGCGGATCGAACGCAAAATATCGTTCATTGACCCACCCCACAAATCGGTGCGTCCGATGCTGCCCTGAAACAAGGTATCGCCGGCAATGAGCCGTGACGGCCCGCCATCGACGCCAAGCGAGCGCCCGTGAAAATGGGTGTGCGGCAGTGAATGGCCTTCTAAATCCGCCTGCAAGCTGGCTTGCGCCGAAGCGGTAGCCGGACCCGGCGTCTGGCGTTCCAAAAACGGCGGCGCCACCCCATCTCCCTTTTCGACAACGAGACTAATGCTCCCGGGGGTGTGCCCCGGCGTGTGAATCACCCGCGCGGAATAATCGCCCCAGCGCAACGTATCGCCTTCCTTCACGAAATCCTCAATCTTGGTGCTCTCCGGCGTGGGCGTACCCAGGAACTGCGCCTGCACGTCGAGATGCCGGTACAGCTCCAGGTCCGCCTGGTGGATCAGCACCGGCGCGCCAGTAGCGCGGCGCAAGCCCGCGAGCCCGCCCACATGATCGATGTGCGTATGCGTGCTGACAATCGCCCGCACCTTCAACTTGTTAGCCGTCAGAATTTCCAGCACGCGCTCGACATCGTCTCCCGGATCGACCACGATGGCTTCGCGCGTCACCGGATCGCCCAAAATCGAGCAGTTGCACTGCAGCATGCCCACCGGAATAATTTCGTGGATTAGTTTTTCGCTCATCGCCCTCAGTATAACAATCGCGCCAGCACGCGCGAACCTCAGAAAACTTCGCCGCGAATTCCCTCCGGGTCGGTGCCTGGTAACGGTCGCGTTCGTGTCGGTGGCGCGGAGCTTGATCTGCTAACATCTAATGTCGCATGGAAGCCACCAACCAAATCGAAACGCCGCTGATCGAGCTGCACCAGGCCGCCGGCGCGAAGCTCGCCACTCATCACGGCTGCGTGCTGCCGGAAACTTTTTCGACCTTCGAGGACGAATACCGCGCCGCGCGCGAGACCCTAGCGATCTTCGACACCAACTGGCACGCCATCATTGATCTCGCCGGGCCAGACCGGCTGCGCTACCTCAACGCCATCGTCTCGAACGACGTGAAAAATCTGAAAGAAGGCAACGGCCGCTGGCGCTGCTGCTCAATCCGCAAGGCCGGATCCTCGCCGAACTCGAAATTTACGCGCTGAAGGATCGCCTGCTCACGCTTTCCCACGCTGCGCTACGCCGGCGCACCGTCGAGACGCTCGACAAATACATCATCATGGACGACGTCACGCTCGACGACGTCACCGACAAAGTTCGGCAGCTTCGCCGTCGAAGGCCCGCAAGCCGCCAGCACCCTCGAAAACGCCTACGGTTTCGGCCTCAACGAAATGCCGGACCTGCGCCATCCGCAGCGTGCACATTGACAGCATGCCCTGCGAAATCATTCGCCGCTCGCATTTTGGCTACGCATGGGCATCGCAGTCGTCGACATTCTCGCAAAAATCACTGCAAACTACCGATCTGTGGGACAATCTGCTCGCCCTCGTTCGCCAGCGCGGCGGAGTGCCGGTCGGCATGCAAAGCTCTCGAAACCCTGCGCCTCGAAGTCCGGAATTCCCTTCTATCCCGCCGACTTCAACGACACGGTGATCCCGCATGAAGCGCGGTGGAAGACCACCCACATCAACTTCACCAAGGGCTGCTACACCGGCCAGGAAATCGTCGAGCGCGTCCGCTCGCGCGGCCAGGTCAATCGCCGTCGCGTAAAGCTGAAATTCTCCGACGCCGAACCGCCGCCCCCGGCACGCGCCTGCGCGCTGACGGCAGCGAAGTCGGCCTCGTCACCAGCGCCGCCTTTTCCCCGCGCGATAAATCCGCCATCGGCATGGGCTACTCCCGCCGCGAACACGACGCTCCCGGCACCGTCCTCGAAGTCGACGACGGCACCTCCGCCGAAATCCTCCCCTAGCCGATGACGAACCAAATCAAAAGATCCAACACAGAGAACACGGAGAGAAAAAGAAGAGTGCGCGGAGACACCAAGATGTCTCCCGATTTTCTCAGGCTGTTCTCTGTGCCCTCTGTGTTAAATCTGTGATGTTTCCGAATCTCGAGGGTGAGAAGATGCAGCTAGCTCTTACTGAAGTTCATCGACCGCATGAAACTGCCGCGGTTGTTATCGATCTTCTTCTGCAGCTGCATAATTGAGTAAACTAACGCTTCCGGACGCGGCGGGCATCCCGGCACGTATACGTCGATCGGGATTACCTGGTTCACGCCCTGCACGATGGCGTAATTATTAAAAACGCCGCCCGACGTGGCGCATGCGCCCATCGAGATCGCCCATTTCGGCTCCGGCATCTGCTCGTACAGCTGCTTGATGACCGGCGCCATTTTCACCGAAACGCGCCCGGCGATAATCATCAAATCCGACTGCCGCGGAGAACCGCGGAAAACTTCCGCGCCAAATCGCGAAATGTCGTACCGCGAAGAAGCCATCGACATCATTTCAATCGCGCAACACGCCAAGCCAAACGACATGGGCCAGATCGAACTCCGCCGCGCCCAATTGACCACCTTGTCCAGCGACGCAAACAGAATTCCCTCATCCTTCAGGAAATTCGCGTCCTCGCCAGGCTCTTCCAGCGTGACGCCCTTGCCCAATTCGACGGCCATGGCCTATGTCGCTCCGTTGCTGCACACTTCAACTTACAGCCTTCATTTTGCCTAAGTGTAATCAGCTTTGCAACGCGGCAAATCCGCCGAGTTCAACCTACTGCGGTTTTTCGTTCGCGGCCGACTGTTGCGGCATTTCTTCGGAGCGTTTCCAATTCTGGTCGGGGTCGTAGGCCTTTAACCCTTTGGCTTTTTGCACGGTCTGCTTGCCCAGATCCCGTTCGTACACCGTGCCATCCTGCGCCACGATAAAGGTCATCACCCCGGACTCGCGGTAGACCGCCGGATAGGCCACGAAGGCGAAGCCTTTGGTCATTTTCCCGTCGGCGACGTAGCTCATGGCTCCGCCCGATGCTTGTTTCCCCTGGCGGTCCAGCAGCCGGAAATAATATCCGCGGAAGGGATCAGCGCCGGAATCCATGGTTAGGCCGCTCAGGCTACCGGCGTTCGCCACCAACGGGCCGATCGGGCTCTCCTTCGAAGTGTCGCTCGCCGGCCAGTACAAACCATTCTGCTTGCCCTCGTCGCTGACGAACTTCGCGGCGTACTCGTTGTTCTTGGAAAAAAGTTCTTTTTGGGCTGCGACCAGTTCTTGGCAAACCCGAATCGCGGATAGCTCGTTTTTGCCGATGCGCCGGAACAAAATCTCCTTCTTGGCGGCTTCGGTATCGAAATACCATTTGCCCGCGCCGCGGTTCACCAGGGGGATGGGGGTCGGCCAATTCTCCGCGCCAATGTATAAAGTGGTCGTCGCGTCGGGCTCTTCAACCAGACGGTGCATGACCTGATATTTGGCGACGAAGTTGGCGCGCATCGCGTCATCTTCCTTGGGGTCGCCGGACTCGATGATGGCCTTGCCGTCTTTGCCCAGCACCTCCAGTATCGCCGCCTGGTCATTCTTCTGCGCCGCGGCGAAGAGCGCCTGGCTGGCCGCTTCGGGCGTGGCGTAGACCTTCTCGCCCGGCCCCTGCGCCAGCGCCACGGTCGAACCTGCCACCGTCAGCGCCAGAACAACAGCGGACGTCCTGAATAGCGAATTCCAGCGGAACAATTCCAACTTCTCGTCTATTGCGCGCATGAATTTTTCTCCGTTCAAAATTATTGCGCCTAAAAGGCCCGAACCAAACCGGCGGAATTACCGGCCGCGACCGCCGCCGTGCGACCCGCCGCCACCGCCACCGAAACCGCCGCCGCGCGATCCGCCGCCACCGCCGAAGCTTTGGCTGCCGCGCGACGCATTGCTGCGGCTCTCGCCGCCTTGGTTGTAGCCGCTGAAGGCGCCGGACCGCACGTTGCTTTCGGTGTGCGCCTGGCCGTATCCGCGAGCGGCCTGCTCGTTGCCGTTAAACGGTCGCGCGGTGGAATGTTGTTCGCCCGCGCCGTTGCGCCCCAGGTTCGCGTTGCGATCGCCGGTATTCGAGCGATTCCCGGCGTTGCGATCGCCGGTATTCGCGCGATTCTCGGCGTTGCCGTGATCGCCGTTAAACCCGCGGTTCACGTTGTTGGTGACCCCGCGGTAGCCGCCGTTGCGGTAATAATTGTTGCGGTTGTAAAACGTGTTGCTGCGCGAGTAGTAGGTGTTGTGATTGTAGAGGACGGTGTGCCCGTACCAGTTGGTGCCCCAGTGGTTCCAACCCCAGCCGTAGCCGCCATAGAAACCGATTCCAAAGCCGATGCCACCCCAATACAGACTCGGGCCGCCATACCAAATTCCAGGATAGTTGTACCAATACGGCCACGGCGAAACCGGATACCCGTAAACCAGCCAGGGATTGTAAGCCGGAACGTAAACCACTTCCGGGCTGGCCGGCTGAATGATGATCGAGGATCCCTGGGTCTGCACCGTCTGCTGGTCGGTGGATTTCAAGTTGCCGGCGCTTTGCGCTTTCTGGCGCATAAATTGGACCGCGTCCATCACGTCTTGCTGCTGGTTGTAATAGGCGTCGCCCAGCGAAGAGGTCCACGACAAGTTCTTGTCCATGTTGCCCAGCACGGTCGGAAAGGCGGTGAGCGCTTTGACGCTGGGGTCCCAGCTCATCTGGTCCACGGCCTGCGCCAGCGCGTCACCCTTCAACGTCGAATGATCCTGCACCCAGCGATCCGCTTCCACGATCTGCGCGGGAAACGTCGACGCCGCTAAAACCTGCGCGACCAGCGAATCCGGATACAGCGCGATCGGCGCCACCAGTTGCTGCAACTGCGCCGCCGTCTGCGCGGTGTAGGCTGGCGCGGCCGGGGCGGCCTGCTGGCCGGATTGGTCGGTCTGGCCCGGCTGCACGCCCTGCGAGTCCTGCGAACTCTGGTCTTGAAAGGCGTTCGCGCTTTGGGCCGACACCGCGAACGTCAGTCCCGCGGCCAGTACGAACGCTAATGCTTTACGCCCGGTCCCCGTTGCCAACCATTTCGAGCCGCGCGAAAAAATATTGGTCTTCATTTTGTTCTCCGGGACCTTCACCTAAGAAGGTCTCCTGCTCTATTCGACGCTCCCAGCGCATTCCTGGGTGCAAATTATCGCGTAAGTCCATTGCCCGCTGCTTATTAAGCCGCCCGAATAGTAGAACTAATCGGCTGCACCTACAAATGAATCTTCGTCGGGTTTAACCCCGGCCGGGTTGAAAGGTTTCGTCGCGTGCCGGACGCCTTCTAGGCCGTCAAATTCGCGGTGGACAGGAACTTCGGAGCCTTGCGCACTTTGGTGGCTTGTTCGAAAGCGTAAGCCAGCCCAATCAACGTCGGCTCGCTCCACGCCCGCCCGAAAAACGAAATTCCCACCGGCAAGCCGAAAACGTAGCCCATCGGGACGCTCACACTGGGATAACAGGCGATCGCGGCGGCGCTCGAAGTCTGCCCGGCGGCGTTGTCGCCGTTGACCAGATCGGTGACCCAGGCGGGCCCTCCGGTTGGCGCGATCAGCGCATCGAGTTGGAATTTATCCATCGTGGCGTCAATTCCCTCCTGCCGCGCCAGCCGCAAATTATTGTTGAGCGCGTCCAGATAATCCTGCGTCTTCAAATCGCCTTTCGCTTCCGCCTTCAAAAACATGTCCTGCCCGAAGTACGGCATTTCCTTCGACGCGTTCTTCTCGTTGAATTCGATCACCTCTTTCAAGGTATGCACCGGCGCGCTCGGTCCCAGGCGGGCCAGGTAGGCGTTCAGGTCGGCTTTCAATTCGTACAACAAAACTTTTGTTTCGTTATCACCGGTTTTCGCGGTGGTGGCGATGTCCGCGGGATCCACTATCACCGCGCCATTCTTTTTCAGCACGTCGATGGCGCGTTCCATCAGCGCGTCCACCTGCTCGTTAAATCCGAAATATTTCCGGACCACGCCGATGCGCATTCCGGGTTTGCTGGCATTCAAAAACTGGGTGTAATCGACGTAGGATTTTCCCGCGCTGGCGCTCGTCGCCGGATCGTCCGGGTCCACACCCGTCAAAGCGCCCAGCAGAATCGCCGCGTCGCGCACCGTTCGGCACATGGGCCCCGCACTATCCTGGGTATGCGAAATGGGAATAATCCCGCTACGGCTGATCAAACCCACCGTGGGCTTGATGCCGGCCAGGCCGTTCGACGACGACGGACACACAATCGAGCCATCCGTTTCGGTGCCAATCCCCACCGCGCCCAGATTCGCCGAAATTCCTGCGCCCGTCCCCGAACTCGACCCGCAAGGGTTACGATCCAACGCGAAAGGATTCCTGGTCAATCCGCCGCGCCCGCTCCACCCGCTGGTCGCGTGGCTCGAACGAATATTGGCCCACTCGCTGGGATTGGTTTTCCCCAGGATCACCGCGCCCGCCTCGCGCAACTTTTGCGCGACGTAAGAATCCTTGGGCGGCTTCGAGCCCACCAGGGCGAGCGACCCGGCGGTCGTCATCATCCGATCCGCCGTATCAATGTTGTCCTTGATCAGCACCGGAATTCCGTGCAGCGGTCCGCGCGGCCCTTTGGCCTTTCGCTCCTTGTCCAGCGCCTCGGCTATCGCCAAGGCATCCGGATTCGTTTCGATCACGCTGCGAATCTCCGGCCCGTGCGCATCGATTGCGTCAATTCGCGCCAGATATTTCTCCGCGATCGATCGCGCCGTGTGCTTCCCGGACTTCATGCCATCCTGCAGCTCGGCAATCGTCACTTCGTCGAATTCGAATGCCTTCACTTCGTCGCGCCCGCCCGGCGCGAAGGGATTCCGGCCCAAGCCGGAATCTGCACCGGAGCCGCTTCCGCCTTCGTCTCGCGCGTTGTCACGCACCTCGACCCGGTGAGCCGCCATCATCGCCCCAGACACCGGCGCAAACGCCGCAGCCGCCCCGGCCAGCGCGCCAGCCTTCAAAAACTTCCGCCGGTCAGTTCCCCGTTCACTCTTTCCGTTGTTGGCCTTCTTCACGTTGCGCCCGCCCAATTGGAATTGTTGCCGGAGCATCGTACGCCACATCACCGAATCCACGCTTCGATTTTAATCAGCATCGCCGTTAACAGAGCGAATACTGTACGCGCGGAGTACCCCCCACTTGGGCTAGAATCGGGCAAGTGCCCTCGACACGATTCCACAGTGTTCGTGAAGCCAAGGAGTTCATCGCCGCCCAAGTCTCCAGCCAGGCGCTGCGCGATTCCATTCCCTTTTCCGAAATCGAACGGAAGATGCTGCTGTTTTCGGAAGTTGGCTGGGCGCCGCCCGACATCATGGAAGTCAGCGACGAGTTCGATCGTCAATACGATCCGAACGAATACGAAAAGAAGGTCTCGACGATCATTACCCATCTCGATAAACGCCTGCAAAAAGACAGTCCCGCCGAATACGACGATTGGAAATCCGCCGTCAAATATCTCAAAGGGAAGGACCACTACGTAAACGTAATGATCGGGCAGGCAGGCGTGCGTCCGCCTCACGATCGCTTGAAACTTTGGGCGACGGGTTTGGCGCTCGTCGGGGCGTTCGTTGCCTGGCTTTTTATTTCGCACGAATACAAACTGGCGAGATATTTCCCATCGCAGAGGGTCATGGGGAAACTGATCTTTGCCGGATGGCTGGCAGTGATCGCCCTGGGGATTCTGAACCTGCTAGCTCCGAAACAAACATCGTACGTAGTGAACAAAATCTCCGCGAAGCTATTCGCCCGCCGTTCTGGCGACGACGAATAACCTCACTTCACCGTCACGGTCAACTGCTGGTTCGCGGTCTTGCCCTTCCCATCATCAATCGTCAGCGTATACGTCGTCGTTTTCTTCGGCGTTACCTGCAGGCACCGGTTCGCCGAAGGCCACACATTCCCCTCCGGCGGATCCAGCTTCACCGTCTTTGCGTTCGACACTCCGTAGCACATGTCCACCGTTTCCCCGCGATGGATCAATCCCGGCGAAGCATAAAACGCGATGATCTTGAAATCGCTCCCGCCCAATTCTTCCACCGCCGCCGCGTCCGATTCGCGCTGCTGGGCCGACTTGGCCTGCTGCTGCTTGTAGGCCAAATCCGCGTCCTGCGTTTTCCGCGACCACATGGTATAACCCACAAACGCCAGCACGATCAGCAACACGCCGCCAAATCCCAGCCACAACTGCGCAACGCATTCGGCTTCTTCACTTCCGGCTGTTCATTCATTTGCTCATTCCTCGTATCATGCCCACTCAAGGTCTAATCTCAACTTTCGTTCCGACCGGCACCAGTGGATATATTTCCTCAATCTCGGCGTTGGGCTCGGCCGCAATCTCTCGACCTCATCCGCATGCTGGACGGTTTCAAGGAGCGCGGCATTGCGTTCAGATCGCTGACCGAGGCCATCGACACCGAGACGCCGACCGGCCGCGCCATGTGGCAGATGATTGGCGTGCTGGCCGAGCTTGAGCGATCCCTGATCGCCGAGCGCACCCGGGCGGGAGTGAAGGACGCGAAGCGCCGGGGTGTGAAATTCGGGCCAGCGAGACAAACTCACACCCGACCGGCTGGCCCATGCGCGGCAGGCTGATCGACGGAGGCAAAACGCCGACCGAGGCGGCAAAGATCATGGGTGTCGGCCGATCGACCCTTTATGGCGCATTGCAGCGTGAAACAATATAAACGATATCACACATCAAACCCACAAAGAGGGTCAAAATGAATTGGGTCGAAGATCACACTATTGTTATTTTGATTTTGCTGAGCGCTGTTATGCAGGTTCTCTGGGTATTTCTAATACGTATATTCCCAGATTTAATTGGGGGAACCCTTTTAAAGGGCGTTGAGCATAAGAATTCTGTAAAGCTTGAAAACATTAAAAATGAGCTTAGCAAAAATACACAAAAAGAAATAGAAGTTCTAAAATCTGAATATAATTATTTGAAATCTTCAGTAGATTATTTATCGGCTAACCATAGCGAGCTACGCTCGAAAATGATTAATGCTACTGAAGAAATTTGGTCTAACATACTATTTTTAAAAAAGCAGTTTGGCGATATAATCTTTGTTGAGACAGTGTTTTTACCTAAAGAACTTGATGATGCATTTGCTAATCGCAACCATCAGAAAATTATAATATCGCTTAGCGAATATAGGATTGAGGGGTATGTTTTAGAAAAATTAAAAGACAAAACCGTTGATAGTTCCATGAAGCATCGGATATTTGTTGGTGATCGTCTTTGGAAAATATACTTTTCGTTTAATGCGATCATTTTAAGGACTGCATTATTGATTAATTGGTCATTTAAGGAAATGAAACATAAAGACTGGAGGCAAGATAGTGTTATAAAACAGCATATTGAAAACGCACTGGGCAAAGACGTTCGGAATGGATAACTAGAAAGAGCTTCTTGCTTTTCCGCATCTAATTGCATGGCTTGAAGCGGAATTTCTCAAAGAAGCGATGAGAATTATGTCGGGATCAAAATTCCTAGCGGAGGCAATTTTATGATGTGAAAGCTACAGTGAAAAATGAAATGGATATAGCCCTTCTTACGAAAGAACTACGCAACATCACAGAAAATCAAGCCATCATAACAAATGGACACATATCATACCATTTGAGCTAGCAGCCAAAATCGGTGCGGGTGCATTCTTTCCTCGACTAATCCCCCATTCCCATGCAAAATTCCGAATGGCCGCGCTCGATTCGCAGATAGGCGGGTCGAATTCAACCTCTGGAGAATTGAAGACCCAGAAACACAAAACCCCGCTCGAAAGCGGGGCTTAAGGTCACGGCCAAAACCGGGGAAACTCATTGATCTGGACAATCATGAGCTTCCCGAAATCAGGCCCTCAGTCAAGCGAAAACTCTGTTTTCGCTAACGGGTCGTTTTGTGCCGATTTCCGGCCCCATCGGGCGGGTTTGACGTGTCGAACCCGAACGGAAAATCTTGCCGAAATTCGAATGTTTTGCGGCGCCACCTTGCCCTGCCCGGTTCCGGCCTTGGGGAACCGAAGACCTATGCCGCCTTCCGGTGTGGCCCGACAGCACGACCGAACCAGATCAAGTTTCAGCCGCTGCCGAAGAAGCCGCGGTGAGGCTCTGGCACCGTGCCCGCGACTTCGATCGCGCAGCGCGCAGGCGGCAAGCATGGCGGCGCTGTAGGTCGCATCCGCCTTGCGGTGCTGCACGCGCTGATTTTTGATTTCCTGAATTTCCGCAGCGGCCAGCTCGACCCCTCATATGCGGCGATCGCCCGCAAGGCCATCGATTCGCGGCGCGCGCGCGCAACGCCCAGACGGTTAAGCGCTTGGCATCCTCAACTGGGTTCGACGCTGCGCCGAAAAATGGACGATGGGCGCTTTGTGTTGGAGCAGGAGACCAACGCATATGCGGTCCTGCCCGCCGAGCCAATGGCGCGGCTATGTGCTCCGCCCCGGCAGCGCCGCCGCCCGTAGCCGGCACATGGGGCGATCACCCTGCCCCTGCCCTGCGTCAAGACCCAGGCGAGCGCGGAACACGCGCCGGCGGAACGCTGCGGAGATGGTCAGCATTCTGGAAAGCGACCCAACCGATGCGCTGGCGGAACGCTCGGCGGCTCGGTCGGGCGATGGAGCGCGGCAGAAATCCATGAGTGTTTTACTGGACTGCACGCCCTGCGAAGAAACATGCCCCATACCTTTTATCTTCTTTGCAGCATGATCTAAGCCCCCAAAACAGCAAGAGATGCGGAGCGCGCCTAAGCAGGCGCGCAATGTATGCGTGCTCATCTGCGCCCGTAAGGCGCGGAGCACATGGTTAGCCGTGCAAGGACAGCTAAGGTACAGGAAGGGCCTACGATGCTCGGTCGCGTCAAAAGGTGGCTCCTCGCCATGCTCGCCATGCCCACAGCGCAGGAACCGACACAGTCCCGACGATTCTGACACGGCTGGCGTGCTCCGCGTGGCTGCGCGTGGCTCCGGTGCCGCCGCGTGAAGAACGCGGCGCTTTTTTGACCCGCCCTGCGCTTCGTGGCGTGCTGAGAGTGTCGGGACGAAGGGCGTCCCGCCAATCGATCGCCACGCCTGCGGCGGGTGTCGAACAAAGGGCTTTCGTTCAGCAAGGGGCAGCGACCGGCATGGGATAGCGTTGAACGCTGATTTTATCGGCTCTTTGCTTGGCCTGCCACAGATCATAGGCGCCTGTGACAGCGAGCCATGTTTCCGCCGTGCTCCATTCCGGCTTTTTCCAAACGGATCGCCATTTCAGCCGATACCCCGTTATGCCCGTTTAGCACCTCTGAAAGCGACTGCCGCGACACGCCGAGCCATTCGGCAGCTTTCGTTTCACCGACAGCTTCAACGGCGCAAGGCAATCTCCCTGATGATTTCGCCCGGGTGCGGGGGATTGTGCATCTCCATCTTCATACTCCTCCTTCAATGATAGTCCACTAAATCGACATTCGTGGCGTGTCCCTCGAACTTCAATACCAGCCGCCAGTTACCCGATACGGAGGCCGCCCATTGGCCGCTTCGTTCTCCTTTGAGAGAGTGCAGCCAGACCTGGCATATTCAGGGCTGACGGGCTTTTGCCATTGTCCAACAGGATCGACATCCGGCGCAGCTTTGCGGCCAACTGCGGATTAACCCCGCTGCCCGTCCGCAAACAGCCGTTCAAGACCCTTATGTCGAAACCTTTTGATCATCCTAGACTGTAAACCGTCAGTTGTCGGTTGTCAATATCTTTTTTGATACGGCAGGAATGTATATGAGTATACTCATATATAAATATACTTATCGATAAGTATATTATTAGACTTTGTTTAAAGTAGATATGTTTATAAGTCTATAAATCTACATATCTCTAAGTCTATAAGTCTATAAGTCTATAAGTATACTTATAGACTTGTGTAATTATATTTGATTTACACATCTCTATGAGTAGACTCATAGATAAGGCGACAAAAGGACGAGCAATGAGCAAGATTATTGCGGTCACGAACCTCAAAGGCGGCGTTGGCAAATCCACCACGACGATCAATCTTGCCGCCGCCGCGCAAATGGCGGGCGTTCGGACAGCCATCATAGACATTGATCCCGAACAGCAAGCCGACGCCCGTTGGAAAGATACCCGGACGGCCGAGTTCCAATGGTCAAATCGGGCGTTTACACGCGCCTGCCGCAGAGCGCGCCGAGCTGGAAGGGACGGCGTTGAACTGATTTTCATCGACTGCCCTGCCTACGTTCATCCGCCTACGAAGGAGGCCGTCGAAGGTGGCCGACCTCGCCTTGGTTCCGTGCCGAACGACCGTGAAGACCTCCAATATCCTCGCCACTACCGTCGAGTTAGCCGCCGAGCAACAAAAGCCCGTGGCCATCGTCTTGAACGCCGTAGAGCCGCAGATACGCGAACACGAAGAAGCCCGTGACCTTCACTCGACAAAGCCGGTCTTCGCCCTTGCCCCTGTCCATTTCTCCAAAGCCGTCGCCTATCATCGCGCGATCACCGCGGGCTTGGCGTGACCGAATTGAGCCCACGGGACGGCGGCGCAGGAAATTCTCAGCCTCCTTGAGTGGAGTCGACTTCTCCACTTAGGCGACTGACATCCACATGTCGAAGACATTGACCCAAACACCCGCCGGAAACGCACCGATGAGCATAAGCCAAACACCAGTCTTGCCAACCCTCTTCCCTACCCGCACCGCGCCCCGGCCCGCCGCCCGTTGCCAGGCCCCGGCATGGCTACAAGCGCGAAAGACCCGCCGAAGCCGCCGCCAACCGAGCCGGACGAAAACCGTGATGATTGCGGGGCACTTCGAGGCCGTGTATCCTTCGCCATCCACGAGCTTTGCGGGAAGCTGACACGCCAAAGGGGCAGCGTGTGACCGTGCAACAGGCTCTAGCCGAAGCCCTAGGCGGACTTTGGTTCGAGAACACGGCGCGACACCGCCGGATGGATTGAAAAACCAAAGCGACAGCCAGCCAGCCTGAAATTGCAAAAGAGGCCAGAGGGTTTTCCCTTCTCGGCCTCCATTACCTTGACGGTCATCGGCATCCCTGCCTGTACCGTGAACAAATTTGTCGCAAAGCGATTATAAAAATCACGCTTTTCTAAAACCCTTTTCTGTATTCCCATTACCTTGTTTAAATATCCCGCAGAGAGCGCGAGAGACGCGAAGTCTCGCATGGCACGAAGTGCCCACGCCGGGTCATGCAACGCGCGAAGGGCGAAAAGGCTTCTTCTTCATCCCCGCCGCGATTTCAGGACAAAGCCCCACCTCGTTCCTTTGGCTTCGCCGCCCCCGTCGCCGCCCCCGTCGCGCGGGCTTTTTGGCATCGTTCTTGCCCGTGAATTTTGGTGGAGACACGATGATTTCTCCATTCGCAGCGGCGAGGCAAAGACAAGGAAAAAAGAAAATGCGCGGTTATGCAATCGGCCGAGCCGATTGCGGGTAAGGCCGAAAATGCAACAGCCGAAGCGGAGGCATCGGAGAGCGGGAAAAGATAATGCGCGTATATACAATCGCCTTCGTCGATTGTAAGAAAGTCAGCAAGTGCGAGCCGGATGGGGCGCGGCGAGAAAGCCGCGATTTCCTTTCTCGCCTCGCGTCGCTGCGATGACAAAACGCAGCCCCTTCTTTCCCCGTAGCTTTCTTGCCGGCATGGCCGCCCGTGTCTTTCACGTTTTCGGCATCGTCCCCTTACGCTTGATTTTTGCTAGAATGGGATAATTCGGCCGCCGCGCCGGCAGCAGCAGGAGCAGGGAGAAAGAAAATGCGCGGTTATGCAATCGGCCGAGCCGATTGCGGGTAAGGCCGAAAATGCAACAGCCGAAGCGGAGGCATCGGAGAGCGGGAAAAGATAATGCGCGTATATACAATCGCCTTCGTCGATTGTAAGAAAGTCAGCAAGTGCGAGCCGGATGGGGCGCGGCGAGAAAGCCGCGATTTCCTTTCTCGCCTCGCGTCGCTGCGATGACAAAACGCAGCCCCTTTTCTTTCCCCGTAGCTTTCTTGCCGGCATGGCCGCCCGTGTCTTTCACGTTTTCGGCATCGTCCCCTTACGCTTGATTTTTGCTAAATCGGATGATTCGGCCGCCGCGCCGGCAGCAGCAGGAGCAGGAGGAAAAAGAAAATGCGCGGTTATACGTAGCGGCACGACGCGACCTTAAGGAAAGCGAAAATCCGTCACCAAAGAGGGAAGCGTGGCGGGATCTGAGTTTGAGATTTCCGGCGGTGCGGAGCGGAGCAGGCCAGTACGCCGTGGCACGGAAAATCCCCTTCGGGATTTCGGCCACGCCGCGGCTTGGCAAGGGAGGCGCTTCGCCCTCCCGTTGCATCCCACCCGATCAAAATCGAACAAACGCTGACCGCCGCCGCGTCATCCGTGACCGGCGGCCATGCAATGCCGCAAGCCGCACGCGCGGCGCCTTGGCGGGGT
>CAVTTY010000023.1:0-98266 GCA_963737765.1 uncultured Acidobacteriota bacterium | reverse complement strand
GACGCCATTGCTGGCAAGCGATTGACTTACGAAAATCTCACGGCCCCGAATGAACTGGACAGCACGCCCATTGATTTCTAAACTGGGCGCGTGAAAACCAAACGGCCCAAGACGTATCAGAAAACACTGTCCCTGAATCACATGCGGTTTGAACAGGTCGTGGACAAGGTGCTGGCTTATAAACCAAAACGGATAACAAAGAAATTCAAAAAGAAAACAAAGGCAGCATGATTATTTTAAAGCGGCTGCGAATACTGATTATCGTTTTTGTTTTGGGCACAATATGGACTTTCGCTTCCGGTCAAAATGCTTCCACCAACACGCAGAATCCAAACGTTCCGAAATAACCAAAGGTAATAGCACTGAGAAGAACACTCCCGCCGATAAAAAGGACAACAACGCCGAAGAAAATCCGCTTGTTATAAACCAAGTTCATTCCTTGATATATCAAAATCATCGCGAAGCAACTTCCAGCAATGGCAATGAAAATCCACAATAGTTTGGTTCACAGGTAGGATTTGTTGTAATTGGATTCTTCAGGTTTTCGTTTTTGATCTGGCAAATATACATACTCAATGAAACGCTTAAACTTTCGAAGAATACCGCGCAAAAACAATTGCGAGCGTATGTCGGAGTGACATCGGCTACAGCTAAAGTTGTAGACGGCGAGACTCTAGTTATGTTGGCGGTCGTGAAGAATTTTGGACTTACTCCAGCCCTGAATTCACATATTTCACCGACCATGAAATAGCGGACGACCCCTTGGAAATACAATTGAATCAAACCCACGACCCTAAAAAAGGAACAAATACGACCGCTTTTCCAAATGTCGAATTTTTCATTAGGGAAGATGTGAATTTGATCGAAGAAACTATCTCTGATGGAACTTCTATGTATTTCCATGGAATCGTTAACTACGAAGATATTTTTGGCATCTCGCACTGGACGACTTTCCGTTTCTTTTTCCCACCCCCAAACACCTTCGTTACCCTGGTTGTAGGCCAAACCTACTCCCTGAGCATAGATAACGCAGGAAACGAAACTGATAAGAACTAGTATCCCAATTCTTGGCAACAGACTCGGAAAATAGGTCGTCAAGCGATTTATTTTCGAGTGAAAACAGGCTTTCGGCGTCCGTAAGTTGCTATAAACCCTTGGGTTCTCTGAGGGAGTCATCTATATAATTCCCAAGAGTGACGTTTAGCGCGATTTTCGGGCGGGGAGCAGCATATTTTTCGGAGTGACGCCCCGGCGGCGGCAATCGGCGGCGTAAAGATCCCAGTAGGTGGACCGAATATAGTCAGCGGGCGAAAAGCCGAGGGCTTTTGCGGCGCGATCGATGGCTTTGGGCTGGCCTTCGAGTTCGAGGATCACGCCGACTGGAGTTTCGTCGAGGTCGAGGTGCAGTTCGCGAAGTCGGAAGGTGGTGCGGAATTTTTCATAACTAAAACCTGGACGCAGTCCCAATGAGCGGAGGGTGAGAGCGAACTTCGCGGGATGCTGGATGGGTAGTTCGCTTTCGGCACGTTCCTTGTATCGGACTTTGTATCGGGAAGTGGCGCGGGAGCCGGATTTTGAATTCTCTAATGGCGGCGACTTGAAGGTGAGGATTGAATCGGCTGGGCCTCCGAGCTCTTCGCTCGTTGGCGCTGGAGTTTCGATCCGCACCCTTAATAGCCTACCCGTGCGGCGAAAATCGGAGTCGGGTGTATCGAAAAGCGTGTTTCGTTCGAGCACGCGGCCGTGTAACACCGCGCCGATCGCTTTCAGCCGGTCCAGGATGGCGGGCAGATTTGAGATTCGAAGTTTGACTTCGATCTCGGTTGGAGTTTTCTTAATCTTGCGCACGCTTCAGTATAAAGCAGCAGCCGAAAGAACGCGGAGGGAGCGAGGCGTCGCTAGGGTCAGTTTCCGATTACGCGCCTCACCACGAGTAAGCCTGCTCAATTTGTTGACAGCTGCTATGATCGCGCAATGCGCTTTTTCCGATGTCTGCTCCTCGCGTTGCTATTCGCTTTTTTTGCGGCCGAAAACATTCAATCTCAGAATACCGAAAGTGGTGCAATTACCAATCAGATTGTTGCTGGCGCGCAAACCGTTGCCTATTGCGATCTTTTAGAGCATTCAGAGAAGTTTAAGGACCAGATGATTCGAGTACGGGCCCTGTACGAAACCGACTTCGAGAAATCCGTCATTACCTCTTCTTCCTGCCCAACGCCGCTTCCGATGACATGGGTTACGTTCGATGATCATTGGGAATCGCGGACAGCTCGCCGCGTGCGGAAAACAGTTTCACAAGCGAATTGGCATGCCCCACTCGACGTTGTGTTCATTGGAAAATTCAAGACGGATGGTCGATACGGCCATATGGACAGGTACCCAACTTCGATTGAGGTATACAAGGTAGAAGCTGCGACCACATCGAAAAACGCCGGAACATCTCCCAAGTCCTGATTAGCGAAGCGTTGCGGTTGCTAACCCGCGGCGCAAACATCATAATCGTCTGCTGCTGGTTCATGTCCGTCCCCAAAACTTTCTGAGGTTTGTAATTTTTGGCGTGGGCAGAACTATGGCTCGTTATCGATCGTTATGGCTCGTTCATGACTGAACCCACCACTCCCTTGATGCGGCAGTATCATGCCGTCAAAAAACAGCATCCGTCAGCGTTGCTGATGTTTCGGCTGGGCGATTTTTACGAGCTGTTCTACGAAGACGCGGTCCTTGCCTCGAAAATCCTGCAGATCACCCTGACTTCCCGGAATAAAGAGAAGGACCAGGCCGTGCCGATGTGCGGCGTTCCGTACCACGCCGCGGAAAATTACATCGCGCGGCTGATTCGCGCGGGGCACAAGGTCGCAATCTGCGAGCAGATGGAGCAGCCCGGGCCGGGAAAAAAGATTGTGCGGCGAGAAGTCGTCCGGGTGCTGACGCCGGGAACGGCGAGCGGGCTCGGGGCTGGTGGAGGCCAAGGAAAATAATTATCTGGCGGCGGTAGCGCGGGCGGGCCCGGCGGCGAATGCTGCGGGTGTGGTCCGGGCGCGGCGGCTGAAGTGATTGTGGGCTTGGCGTTTGTCGATTTATCTACTGGTGAATTTCGCGCCACGGAATTTCGCGGGGAGAAGGCGGACGCGAAGTTGCGGGACGAATTGGGTGTGCTGCGGCCGCGCGAAATTCTGCTAGCCAAGCCGGTCACGCTGTTCCCTGTCGCGGCGTCCGCGGAGCTGGAGAATCTGGGCGCGGTGGAAACGCGGATGGACGACTGGGTGTTCGAATCGAATTACGCCACGCGGATTCTGGAAGAGCATTTTCGGGTGGCGGCGCTGGAAGGATTCGGGCTGGACGGACATCCTTGCGCGACGTCGGCGGCCGGAGCGCTCGTGCACTATTTGCGGGAGACTTCGGCGATCGGGGCGCGCTCGCCGGAAGATTCGGCGGCGGTGCCGTCGATGCGCCCTGCGGGCGCCGGGCTCGAGCACATCGATCGGATCGTTTTCTTACGAACAGCAAAATGGAATGGTGCTCGACGCCGTGACGACTCGGAATCTTGAGCTGGTCGAGCCTGCGGCGGGCGACGACGCGTCGGCCACGCTCCTGCGGGCCATCGATGAGACCGCCACGGGCATGGGCGCGCGGCTGCTGCGTGGCTGGATCGTTCGGCCGGAAATTTCGTTGCAGGAGATCAACGCCCGGTTGGACGCGGTGGCGGAGCTGCGTTCCCAAACCATGGTGCGCGAAGAAATCCGCAAGACGCTCGAAGGGATTTTGGACCTGGAACGGCTGACCAGCCGGGTGACGTTGGGCGTCGCCAGTCCGCGCGATTTGCTGGCGCTGCGGCAATCGCTGGAAAAAGTGCCGGTACTGCGCAAGTTAATTGCGGAAGCGCCGAAACCCAGCGACCACGTCAACGCGCCTTCGAATCCGGAGAGTGGGAGGCTGAATTCCCTTCGAGACCAGCTGGACGAAATGCGCGACGTGTGCGAAACCATCGCACGCGGTATATCGGATGATCCGCCCGCGGTCGCAAACGATCCGGGTGTGATTCGGACTGGATATAACGCGGAGCTGGATGAACTGCACGCGATCACAAGACAGGGGCGGCAAATTATTGCGGCGATGGAAGACCGCGAACGGAAGCGTACCGGCATCGGATCGCTGAAGATTCGGTACAACAACATTTTCGGTTTTTATATTGAGATTTCCAACGCCAACGCCCACCTGGCACCGGCGGATTACGAACGAAAGCAAACCCTGGTGAATGCGGAGCGCTTCACCTCGGCGGAACTAAAGTCCCACGAGCAGAAGGTGCTTTCGGCGGAAGAACGGGTGCGCGAGATCGAGCGGCGGCTGTACAGCGAAATCCGTGAAGGTATTGCACACCAGGCGGGCCGCCTGCGGAAAACGGCCGTCGGCGATTGCGCAGTTGGACGTGCTGGTGAATTTCGCGCGCATCGCGGCGGCGCGGAACTACACGCGGCCGGAATTCACCGAGAACGCGGTGGCGAAGAAAGGCCAGCGCGGGATTTTGCTGATTGCCGGCGGACGGCATCCGGTGATCGAAAAGCTGCTGGAAGAGCGCGGCGAGCGTTTCGTACCCAACGATTTGTATCTCGACGACGAATCGCAATTCCTGCTGGTCATCACCGGTCCGAACATGGGCGGAAAATCGACCTACCTGCGGCAAGCGGCGCTGATTTCGGTCATGGCGCAGATGGGCTCGTTCGTGCCAGCGGTGCAGGCCAAACTGCCCTTGCTCGACCGCATTTTCACCCGCATTGGCGCGTCGGACAATCTGGCGCGCGGGCGTTCGACATTTTTGGTGGAGATGAGCGAAGTGGCTGCAATTTTGAACACGGCGACGGCGGCGAGTTTGGTCCTGCTCGACGAAGTTGGGCGCGGCACGTCGACGTTCGACGGCCTGTCCATCGCGTGGGCGGTGGTGGAATCGCTGCAGGCGGGATGCGCAAGCCGCGTACTTTGTTCGCGACGCACTATCACGAGTTGACCGAACTCGAGCAGCTTTTGCCTGGGGTGAAGAATGTGCACGTCACGGTGCAGGAGGCGGGCAGCGAGATTATTTTCCTGCGACGCGTGGAACCCGGGAGCGCGAATAAGAGTTACGGAATCGAAGTGGCGCGGCTGGCTGGTTTGCCAGGCGAAGTCATTGCGCGAGCCCGAGAGATTTTGCGCCGGCACGAGCAGAGCGAAGAAAAGCTGTCGCACGAGCTATCGCCCGGGGCCGCGGCCGGCGGTGGCGCCGCGCCGGCTCCGCAGCAAACCTCGTTCACCGCAATCGATGAGTCGGTGCTGGACGCGATCCGGCGCGCGGAATTGGACGAGTTGACGCCGCTGGAAGCGATGAACCTGCTCGCGGCGCTGCAGAAGCAGCTTTCCTGAGTTTGAACTTGGCCAGTCTTCTGCCTTCGCGCATCGCGCCATAGGTAACACGGGGCGAAATCTCAGTTGTAAACCAGCCTCGGCAGCTTCTAGACTCATCGCATCCATGCGCGTTCTCGGAATGATGTCTGGAACCTCGGCGGACGGGATTGACGTCGCGCTCGCGAATATTTCCGGGGCGCCACCGCGTTTGGCGGCGAAACTCGAAGGCCATTACCACCGAGCATTCCCCAAGTTGGTCCGTGCAGCCATTCTGCGGCTGGCCAATGGCGTGCCGACCACCACGGCCGAAATCAGCCAGTTGAATTTTTTGCTGGGCGAAGAATTCGCAGCGGCGGCGATCGCCGCTTGCGCGAAGTGGCGGGTTCCGCTAGGCAAGATTGCGCTGATCGGATCGCACGGCCAAACCATTTTCCATCAGGGGACGCCGGGGAAATTCCTGTCGGCGCGCAAGATTTCATCGACGCTGCAAATTGGTGAACCCAGCATCATTGCGGAACGGACCGGCGTGACCACGATTGCCGATTTTCGTCCCGCCGATATGGCGGCGGGCGGCCACGGGGCGCCGCTGGTGCCGTTCGTTGATTACTTGCTGTACCGCGACGCTGAAAATCGGACGGGTGGCGTTGAACATCGGCGGAATCGCCAACGTCACCGTGATTCCGGCGAACGCTCGGCCTCGGGATGTATTGGCGTTCGATACCGGTCCGGGCAACATGGTTATCGACGCGCTGGTTGAGCGGATCACCAAGGGTCGCGAGAGCTTACGATCGGGGCGCGCGAATCGCGTTGCAAGGAGAGGTGATTCGACCATTGCTCGAAAAAATGCTGCGCGATCCTTACTTGCGGCAAAAGCCGCCGAAGACCGCCGGGCGCGAGCAATTTGGCGGACGGTACGCTGAGAATCTATGGGCTTGGTCCAGAAAACATCGCGTCCGCCCGCAGAATCTGGTTCGCACCGCGACGATATTCACCGCATTTTCGATCATCGACGCTCTGCAGCAATTCGTGCTCCCGCAGACCAACATTCAGGAATTGATTGTGGCCGGCGGCGGCACCAAAAATCCGCTGATCATGGCGCAACTGGAAGCGGCGCTGGCCGGAATCAAGATTGTGGAATCGTCGCAATTGGGCGTGGCGGCGGAAGCGAAGGAAGCGTTTGCCTTCG
This sequence comes from uncultured Acidobacteriota bacterium, assembly GCA_963737765.1. Classification (GTDB taxonomy): domain Bacteria; phylum Acidobacteriota; class Terriglobia; order Acidiferrales; family UBA7541; genus Palsa-295. Next base: position 91,704 of record CAVTTY010000023.1, on the reverse strand, counting down.
CCATCCTGGCTTACGAGGCATTTCATTCGCGAACGAATAATTTGCCTTCGGCGACCGGTGCGCATCACTCGGCAATACTGGGAAAGCTGGTGCATGGCCGCGCGCGTTAGCCCTGCGGCTGGCGGTGATCGGCAACCGCCGCTGATGCAACGGCGCTCGAGCGCGCCGCTCGCCTGGCTCTTGCTCGGTGCGGGTGCTTCCCTTTTTGCTTTCGGCGGCTGCGGTTCTTCGAAAAGCGCGCCGGAACCCGGGACCGTCGAATTCCTGACCGAAGCTTCACCAACCAATCTTGACCCGCGCATCGGCGCTGACGCCTATTCCGAACATGTCGACGGCTTGATATTTTCGAGTCTGGTGGCGCACGACTCGGAAATGAAAATCATCCCCGATCTGGCCACGTCCTGGGACACACCCGATGCGCTGACTTACATTTTCCATTTGCGCCGCGGCGTGAAGTTTCACAATGGCCAGGCGCTTACTTCCGCGGATGTGAAATTCACCTTTGACTCGGTGCTGAACGGCGCGGTCAAGAGTCCGAAGCGCAGCTCGTTCAAGATGGTGGATTCCATCGAAGCGGCGGACGAAAGCACCATCATTTTTCACCTGCACGAACCGTACGCTTCGTTCCTCTGGAGCCTGACGCGACCGGCGATCGGCATCGTGCCGCGCGGTTCGGGGACCGAGGTGGCCCAGCAACCCATCGGCACCGGCCCGTTTCGGTTCGTGAGCATGGCGACGGATGAGGAGATCAATCTGGCACGCAACGATGAGTATTTCGGTGGTGCGCCGCACATTGAAAAGCTGCGGATTCGGATTGTCCCCGATGTGACCACGCGCGCGCTGGAGCTGCGCAAAGGCTCGGCGGATGCGACCATCAATTCGCTGACGCCGGACATGGTCGCGACGCTGGGAAAGGAAAAGGGCCTGGTCGCGGACCAGCAGCCGGGCACGCCGCTGGCGTACATCGCGTTTAATTTTACCGATCCGATTTTGGCCAAACGCGAAGTGCGGCAAGCGTTAGCGTATGCGACGGACCGAAAAACGATCATTCAATATTTACTGCGTGGGCAGGCGCGGCCGGCGGCCAGCCTACTGCCGCCCAGCAGTTGGGCCTTCGAAGGGGACACGCCGCAATACGATTTCGATCCGACGCGTGCAGAACAGTTGCTGGATTCTGCCGGGTATCCTCGCGGTCCGGATGGCGTGCGATTGCATCTGGCGCTGAAAACATCCACCGACGAATCGGTTCGGCTGATGAGTGAAGCGCTCGCCGATCAGTGGAAGCGGGTGGGCGTGGCGCTCGAGCTGCGGCCGCTGGAATTCGCCACGTTTTACACCGACATCACCCGCGGAAGTTTTCAGATGTACGCATTGCGTTGGGTGGGCGCCAACAACGACCCGGACATTTTCGAATTCGTGTTTAGCTCGCAACGGATGCCGCCGGCCGGGGCGAATCGCGGGCGCTACAGCAACCCAAGGCTGGACGTGCTGCTGCAGCAGGAACATGTGGAGATGAACCAGGAAAAACGGAAGGCGCTACTGATGCAGGTCCAGAAAATTGTGGCGGAAGACGAGCCGTACATCAATCTTTGGTATGTGGACAATATTTGCGTACACCGCGATCGGCTGGGCGGAATTGTGATGCCGCCGGGCGGTGATTACGATTTTCTGGCGACAGCAACTCTTGCCCCTAAGTAGAGCGTTGAATCAAAATCACCACAGATGAACACAGATGAACACAGATAAAAACAACTGAAAAGATCGAAATCCTAGGATTTGCCGCACAGTTTTATCTGTGTTCATCCGCTTTTTATCAGTGTTCATCTGTGGTGATTTTTGGCTGCCGTACGGCAGGGGGAGCCGGCTCAGGGATGCAGGGTTTTGTAGATTTGTTGGTCGGGGATGGCGCCCTCGCGGACTACGCGCCATTCGTTACCGTCGAGGCGGACGATGGTGGAAGCGAGTACTCCACCGGTGTCGCCGGCATCGAGAATCAGCGGCAGACGATTGCCGAGTTGTTCCACGATTTGACCGGCGTTCGAACACGACGGGTAACCGGAAAGATTGGCGCTGGTTCCGGTGATGGGTCCGCCGACCGCATCGATTAATTTCGACACCACTTTCGAATTGGCCCAGCGCAGCGCGACTCGCCCGGTGTTCCCGGTTACTTTCAGCGGCAGGCGGTGCGTCGCTTCGACCACCAGCGTCAACGGACCCGGCCAATACGCGTTGGCGAGTTCAAGAAAACTGTCCGGCATTTCGCGCACCAGAGTCAGCGCCTGCTCGACGGAGTTAACGAGAATCGGGAGCGCTTTGGTTTCCGGGCGACCCTTGGCGCGAAATACGCCTTCAATGGCCGACAGGTTAAACGGGTCGGCGGAGAGGCCGTAAAAAGTGTCGGTAGGAACGCCGACAACTTCGCCGCGTTTGACAAAGCCCGCCGCATATTCCACAACGTGTTGTTCGGGTGATTCGGATGAAATTTTCAGGAGTTCGACAGGCAAATGTTCGCTCGCGGCGGGTTGCGCCCCAACTGCGGTAAAAAAATTAACATAGGGTTCGTGGGATTAGCAAGGTTTCACGGGCGATGGTGGCGCCTTTTCGCGGGTCCGAGGCATCTCGACGCGCTGCCGCGCGTTTGTTAGGCTGAGGGCATGGTGGAGCATACGACGGCCGAGGTCATTACCAGCCGCGAGAATCGATGGGTCAAATTATTTCGGGCCGGATTGCGCGGCACGGGGCCGTCGGGAGACGAGCCGATCGCGGTGGAAGGTCCCAAGTTGATCGAAGACGCGATGCGGCACGGGTTAGAAGCCGAGGCGGTTTTGGTCAGCGAAACGGGCGAGCGCCATCTCGAAGCCGTTCTGCGGGCAGCGAGCGACAGCGAATCTGGAATTGCGCGTTCGCGGGTCTTGCGCACCACGGACAAGATTTTCGAATCGGCCAGCGGGACGGAATCGCCACAGGGAGTTGCCGCGCTGTTTCGGCAACCGACGTGGGATTTCGGGCAAATTTTGGGGCTCTCGGATGTGGAGGGCGAGTCGAGCGGAGCCACCGCGGCGGCACTGGTCCTGGTAATTGCGGGCGTACAGGATCCCGGCAACGTCGGCACGATTGTGCGGTCGGCGGAAGCGTTCAGGGCCACGGGGGTGGTTGCGACGCGCGGCACCGCAGATCCGTGGTCGCCGAAAGCGCTGCGCGCGTCGGCGGGCTCGGCGTTGCGCCTGCCGGTGCTGCGGGGAATGTCCGTCCCGATTTTGCTGACCCAGCTGCGCGTCTCAAAAATAAAAATCATTGCGGCCGGGTCGGCAGCATCCAAGGATGCAGAGACAGGCGGACGGCCCGCGCCAGATTTGCGCGAGCCCGTAGCGATTTTTATCGGAAACGAGGGCGCGGGTTTGGCCCACGAGGTGGAACGTGCGGCCGACGCGCAGATTTCGATCCCGATGTCGGCGTCGGTTGAATCGCTGAACGCGGGGATTGCCGCTTCGATCATTTTGTACGAGGCGGCACGACAGAGAAATAACCCGAAACCATGAGCCTGTTCCAATCATTGCAACCGGAAGAAGATTCGCTGGCGGGGCGCCCGCTGGCGGACCGCATGCGTCCGCAGACTCTTGACGAGTTTATTGGCCAGGAAGAATTGCTGGGGCCGGGCAAGCCGCTGCGCATGCAAATCGAGCGCGATGATCTGACTTCCCTGCTGCTTTGGGGGCCTCCGGGGTGCGGGAAGACGACTTTAGCGCGAATCATCGCGCGAACGCACCAAGTCGGAATTTCTGCCGTTCAGCGCGGTGATGTCCGGGATCAAAGAAATCAAAGAAGTGATGGCCAAGGCCGAGGCGACTCGGCGCTACGGCAAGCGCACGATCGTTTTTGTGGATGAAGTGCACCGCTTCAATCGCGCGCAGCAGGATGCGTTTCTGCCGCACGTCGAGGCTGGAAATATTCTGTTGATCGGAGCGACCACCGAGAATCCTTCGTTCGAAGTGATTGCGCCGCTGCTGTCGCGGATGAAAGTTTATGTGATGAAGGCGCATACCACGGAGCAGATCGTGCTGCTCCTGGAGCGCGCGCTGCTCGACGAAGGCCGCGGGTTGGGCGCGGAAAAAGTGCAGGTGAGCGGCGAGATACTGGAACGCATCGCGATCCTGGCGAATGGCGACGCGCGCGCGGCATACAACACGCTGGAAGCGCTAGCCATGGGCACCGCGCCGGCCGCTGACGGGCGCCGCGTGGTGACGCAGGAACGCCTGGAAGACGTGCTGCAGCGCAAGCTGCTGCCTTACGACAAATCGGGTGAAGAACATTTCAATTTAATTTCAGCGTTGCACAAGTCGGTGCGCAATTCCGATCCCGATGCGTCGTTATACTGGCTGGCACGGATGCTCGAATCCGGGGAAGATCCGTTGTACGTCGCGCGCCGCCTGGTGCGGATGGCCAGCGAGGACATTGGCTTGGCCGAGCCGCACGCCGTGCAAGTGACGATCGCCGCGATGCAGGCTTTCGAGTTGCTGGGTTCGCCGGAAGGAAATCTGGCGCTGGGTCAAGCGGCGGTGTACCTGGCGCTCGCGCCAAAATCCAACGCGGTGTACCAGGCGTACGGAGAAATTCGGAACGATCTGCAGAGTACGATGGCCGAGCCGGTTCCGCTGCACATTCGCAACGCCGCAACCGGGCTGATGAAAAATCTGGGATACGGGAAAGGCTACCAGTACGCGCACGACCACGAAGACAAGGTCACGGACATGACCTGCCTTCCCGAAAGTCTAGCGGGCCGCATATACTACCACCCGACCGATCAGGGTTTCGAAGCGCGCATTCGCCAGCGGCTGGACGAAATTCGCAAGATTCAAAAACGTCCGGCGAGTTAAACGTCAAGGTCGTCAAGGTTAAGGGGACACTTCATTGAACGCCCAGCGCAAGCCTGCTCCCGCAATGCGAAACTCCATACTGCTAAGCGCCGCATTCGCCGGCTGCACCGTGATGGTTGGCGCGATCCTGCCGTTAGTGGCGCAGGGGCCGGCCAAGCCGTTAGCCATGATCGAAGCTGACGTGCAGGCTTTCGCGATCGCGCCGGATAATCAGATCGCCTACGCGGTACAGCGGGTGAAGAGGATCAAGAAATTGATTGTGGAGCACGACGATTTTTGGGTCGCTACCATCGACGGCAAGAAGCGCAAAATCATCGACGGCGACAAATTCACGCCGATGCCCTTCGACACGCCGGAACAATTGGCGAGTTCGCCGGACAGCGCCGGCCCGAATATTCCGGGGAGCAGCTCGAGCAGCAGCTCCAGTTCGAGCAGCAGTAGCAGCAGCGACGACGACGCGAAACCGGAAAAAGGAAAGAAAGGGCCGAAAGAAAAAAAGGAAAAGGCGCCTCTGCCGCCGCAGCACAGCTATCAAGTCGATACGATTACCTGGTCGCCGGACAGCAAAAGGCTGGTAGTGAAGATGGACACCTCGAACATGGCGCAGCCGCTGGGCTCGATCGTGCAGCAATTGGATGAGCAGCAAACCGTACGCCCCAACACGATTTTGTATTTGATGGATGCCGATGGCCGCGACATTCCGATCACGGGTTCCAAAACGCCGACGATCGCCGACGCGTTCAACGCGGCGTGGCTGGCCGACGGCGCCACGCTGGTGTACATGAGCAAAACCAGCGGCGGATTTGCGCAGATGATGGCCATGCGTCCCGCCGATGGCAAATCGCACGTGCTGTTCGACGGGCATCTGTTCACGGCGGTGACGTGGGACACCAAGCGGAATCAGGCGTTCGCGCTGGAGGAAAACACGCGCGTGGTGGGGCCGCCTAAAATTGTGCAGCTGGATCTGGTGGCTGGCGCGCGAAAAGAAATCGTGGCGGTGGAGGAGTACGCGGGATTTTTGTCGATCTCGCCGTCCGCCAGGAAAATTGCGTACTTCAAGGACGGCGATACGCTGGAGGTTCGCGACCTGGCCAAGCCGGACAAAGTGACGCAGGTGCGGGTGGCGATTGGCGAATTTCAATGGTCGCGCGACGAGCAGAGGGTATTGCTGAAACGCGGCGAGCCCTCGAAGTCCGCGGATCTGGTGTGGGTGGGGCTTTACAACAATGCCTTCGACCCGTTTTTTCACGGGCTGGAATTTCATGAATTCGAAATTGCGCCGGATGGCAAAACGATCGCGGTGACTCAGCCGGGGCGTCGAGATTTGACGATCTATCCCGCAGACTAAAACCGGGAAGAGCCGTCTGTGGGGCTAGGCGCTCGTATGCTGCGAGCGTTTGACGTGCTCTTTCAGCATGCAGTGGTCCATCACCACCAGCAGACCGGCCTGCCGGGCTTTTTCCGCTGCTTCCGGATGTATCACGCCTTCCTGCATCCAAACCGCTCGCGCGCCGACGCGAATCGCCGACTCCACGATGTCCGGCACAAATTCGGGGCGACGGAAAATCTCGATGGTGTCGATTTTTTCCGGGACGTCTTCCAGGCGCGCATAACTCTTCTGGCCGAGCACTTCGGTTTCCTGCGGGTTGACGGGGATGATGCGATAGCCGGCGGCTTGCAGATATTTCGCGACGCCAAAACTCGGGCGAAATTTATTAGAAGAGAGGCCGACGACGGCAATCGTCTTCGACGTTTTCAGGATTTCGTCAATTACATCGCCGGTGGCACGATCGGGAGCTGATTCCACGGTTTCGCCTGTTTTTGAAACTTAGGAATTGTGATTTCGCGGCCGTCGTCACGCGAAAAAACTGAGAAATTACTTTCGCCCCTTCGGCTTGAAAGAACCTCGTGGTTTGCCGCTCGCGGGCGGACGCTTTCCGCCGGGTCGCGGCTTCCCTGCTCCCGGCTTTCCGGAGCCAAAAGTTTTGCCGGACTTGCGGAATGGTTTCGGTCCCGCGGTTTTGTTGACACGGCCAAAGGCACCCGGCTCCGAAGATTTTTTGCCGCGAAACGGCGCGCTGGGTCGCGAGCCCGGTGGCCGCGCCGGCTTCGAGCCAAAATCGGAGCGTCCCGCGGACGCTGGCCGCGAATCCCGGAATGGGCGATCCGGCCGGCCGCGATGTTCCGATCCCGCATCGGGGCGTGGGCCGCTTGCGCTGCGCGATTTAAAACTGGGCTTCGGGCGGTCGAATCCACCGGATGGCGGACCGGAGTTTTTCTGCCACGGGCGGTCGGACCTGGGTCGCGAGGGCGGCGCGGACAATTCGTTCTTCGCATCGCGTTCAAATTCTTCCGGGCTCGGTTTGTGGAAGACGCGCTCGTTCGGTCCCCATTTCGCGCTGCCTTCGGTGCGGGAGGGAAATGATCGCGGCGGCTTCGGCGGAGCGTCAGGCGAAGCCGATTGCGGTGTGCCGGCTTTGCTGCCCATGAAGTCGCGGCGTCCGTGATTGATGCCGCCGGGTTTTCCCTTGGCGTAAGTGCCGCCGTCCTGCGGGCGAAATGGCGGTTTGCCCGCGCCGCCGGGTGAATTCGAATAGGGTTTCGAGTATGGACGATTCCCTTGCGGACCATTCGGCCGGAAATTCGGGCGGTCGTTCGTGGGCCGGCCGCCTTGGCGATCATTCGAGCGAAATGGCGGGCGCCCTGACCCCTGCGGCTTCGATCCGAACCCGGGTCGCGGTGCTCCGGAATATTGGCCACCAGAGAATTCTTGGCGGCCTTGCTGCGGGCGATCCATGTTTGGCTTGCCGTATGGCCGCGGACTCGTATTCGGCCGGAACTGATTCGCGGGCCGGCCCGCGGCAAAACTGGTGTTCGCCTGGCGCGGAGGAAGCGGCACGGCGGACAAACGATTTCCATCCGGCTCCTGCATGGGAGGCTGGTTGGTGGCAGGGCGATGCTCACCGGGTTTCGGCTTGGGTTGATACGGGCGCTTCTTGATGAAGGGCCGGCGCTCGGTGGTGAATTGCGCGGGCGATTGGTTGACCGCTTTCTCGCCGAGTTTTTCCTGAATCGGCCCAGTGGACGCGGCGACGGCTTGCGCCGCGTTTTTAGGATCGACCATGCGGCGCAGCGTCGCGACTTCGGCGTCCGACAACGGCCGGAAGGCGCCGGGAGTCAGCGATTCCATCGCGATGTTTCCGATTTTGATGCGCTTGATTTTTTCCACCGGATGGCCGGTCTGGAAAAGTTTGTTGCGCAGTTCGTCGCGCCGCGCTTCGGACAGGGTGACTTCGTACCACGGGGAATCCTTGCCTTTGATGCGAATGATATGCGCGCCGGTCTGGCGCGAAAGCGTTTCGACTTCGCCGAAGGTCAGCAAAGTTTTTAGTTTCAGGTTGTAGGTCTGCGGCAGGTAGTGCGCCTTCAGCATTTGATTCGCGAGTTCGCCGTCGTTGGTCAGAAATACCAGGCCCATCGAGTGATACTCGAGGCGGCCGACGGGAAAAACACGCAGCGAAACTCCGTGCAGCAGGTCGCGCAGGCAGCGGCGGCCTTCGGGATCGACCATGGTCGATACGACTTCGGGCGGCTTGTTCAGGATCAAATAGGCGCGCTCGGTTTCGGGCTGCAGCAGCTTGCCCTGCACTTTGATGTGATCTTTGGTTTCGTCGGCCTTGGAGCCGAGTTCGGTGACGGTGGTGCCGTTCACGGTGACCATTCCGGAGGCGATTAGTTCTTCGGCGTGGCGGCGCGAGGCGATTCCGGCGCGCGCGATGATTTTTTGCAGTCGTTCAAGCATAGGTCTGAATATCTTCCTGACGTGTAGTAGTGCCCATACAGCTTAACGGAAATCAGCGTTTGGAGCGAATGGGTAGTTGGGTTGGCGGGTGCGGTCGCTCGGTTGAAATCGAAGAGAGATCCTTCGTCGCGAAAGGCGCTCCTCTGGATGACGGCCAACTGCGGGCGGGTGAAGTACTTTCGGGCCAGGAGAAGCCGATCGTTTCGTTGCAGTCGCCAAATGCAAAGATCTGACACAGAGGACACAGAGAAAGGCTTGAGGGCACGGAGGCTGTGCGGGGATATCGCAAGCTCTTTGAGGGATGCTCAGTCTAACCCCCCACCCTTCGCAGAGGCGGCGAAGAGTGAGGCTCCCGGAAAAACGATTAGGAGGTTTCGTTTTTTGCGCCGGCGGTGGCGGAGGCGGCGCGGGAATTGGATTCGGATTCGGCTTCCTGCTCGCCGGAAATGTCGTCGATGGTGTCTTTCATGGTCTCGCCGGGCGCGTCGGCGCTGGCGTCGAGAGTCGCGTCGGACATTTCGCCTTCCATCTCGGCGTTGCCTTCGAGTTCGGTCAGCGCTTCCTCGTCCGTCACCGAGGCCGATACGGCATCAGCGGGCTGGCCATCTTCCGGTAGCACCTCGGCGATGCCTTCGTCGGAACCCAGCGCGGCTTGCGCCAGCGCTTCGAATTCCTTCAGGCTCGGCAATTCGTCGAGATCGGAGAGGCCGAAGCGCATCATGAACTGCTTCGAGGTGCGGTACAGAATCGGGCGGCCGATGACTTCTTTGCGGCCGGCGGTGGTGATCAGTTTCTTTTCCAGCAGCGTTTTGATCACGCCGCCAACGTGCACGCCGCGAATTTCGTTGATTTCCGGCACGGTGACGGGCTGCTTATAGGCGATTACCGCGAGAGTTTCGAGCGCGGGCATGGTCAGGCGCAGCGGCGGCTGCAGGCTCTTGATGAATTTGCGGACTACGTCGTGATGCTGCGCTTTGGTGTAGAACTTCCAGCCGCCGGCGACTTTGCGGACTTCGATGCCGCGTTCGTCGGTCTGATAGGCGGCGATCAGTTGTTCGAGCGCCTGACGCGCCTGCGGCTTTTCCATGCCGAGGGCCTTGGCGATCTGATCGAGGTGGCGGGCTCGTCAGCGGCGTAGATGATGGCTTCGAGCGAGGCCTGAATTTCCTGTGGCGTCATGCGTTTCCCTTGGTGATTGCGGTGGCGCGATTAGCGCATGAGCCTCTTACAGATATTGCTCCTCAATTTTGGCCATGGCGTCGGGCCCGGCGAAGACCGCGTCGAACATTTTGTGCTTGCGCAGGCGGATGTCGTCGAAAAGTTCGGACTGCACCAGCATCGACGGCCTGCATGCGCACCATTTCCAGCACGGCCAGCAGCGCGACGATCATGGCGTTCGCGTTTCGCACGTCTCGAAAAACTCGATCAGCGAAACCGGCTCGTCGGTGGCGATGAGGCGCAGGCGCAGGCGGTCCATCATCTGCGCGATGGAAACGGAATCGTGGCGCAGCTCGAATTTGGGAACTTCTTTTTGGCGCTCGAGGATCTGCTGAAAAGTTTTGACCAGATCGACCAGCGAGACGACCAGCTCGCCCTGGGTTTCGTCGGTGCCGTAAAGCGATTTATCGGGCTGCGACCAGACGTGATCTTCGACCTGCTGCTTCTGGTAGAGCAGCTGCGCCGCGTTTTTGAATTTTTCGTGTTCGAGCAGACGGTGGACCAGATCGTCGCGCGGGTCCTGGCTGCTTCTTCGGCCAGCAGCGGATCGACCGGCAGCAGCATTTTCGATTTGATGTGAATCAGCGTCGCGGCCATGTAGATGAAGTCGGCGGAGACGTCGATGTCGAATTTTTCGATCTGGTGCAGGTAGTCGAGATATTGCTCGGTGATTTTGGCGATGGGAATGTTGTGAATGTCCATCTCCTGCTTGCGAATTAAATCGAGCAGCAGATCGAGCGGACCTTCGTACGCGGGAAGATTAATGCGATAGGGTGATGCCATGCTCTCTGGTTCCCTCCCCTGAGCGCGGGAAACGCACCGCACTTCGTTGCTGCTGGCCTGCGTCTGGCTAAACTTTCGGCGGCGGCTGCTTCACAGCAGGCCGCTGGGCGCGCGCGGCTTCGGACTGGAAGATCGCGTTGCGCACGCGGTTCATGGTTCGCTTCGCGGCCGTTCGCGCTACGTCTGAGCCGCTGTCGAGGATATCCCAAACCCGCTGCGGCTTGCGCCTCAAATTCTTTGCGTTTGGCCTGGATCGGCTCGATCCATCGGACCAGATTGTCGGCCATTTGTCCTTTGCATTGGACGCAGCCGATGGCGGCGGTGCGGCATTCGCGATCGATGCGCGGCGACGGTTTCGGGCGGCGAGAATAATTTGTGCCAGGCGAAGACCGGACAGATTTCCGGGCGGCCCGGGTCGGTGCGGCGCACGCGCTGCGGGTCGGTCATCATGTTGCGGGTTTTGGCGCGGATTTCGTCGGGAGGATCGGCGAGCCAGATGGCGTTGCCGTAGGATTTGGCCATGCGGCGGCCGTCGAGGCCGGGGAGGCGCGGCGTTTCGGTGGGCAGTGGCCGGGCTCTTGCAGCACATGCATCCGAAGCGAAGAATGTTGCGTCGTCGCCGACTTCTTCCAGAAAGTTTTGCGAAGCCGATTTGTCGGACGCGCTTTTTGAAGAGCCAGGGGTTGCGGCGCAGGATTTCTGCACTCGGCGCACGCCCTTCTCGGCCAGGTGCGTCGGGAATCGGGATGACGCTTCGCGAAGGCGCACGCATGCGCGTCGGTGTTTGACGGCCTCGAGCAGAGCGGGCTTCGATCTCGAAACCGAAATGCGAATTGAATCGGCGGACCACTTCGCGGGTCAGTTCGACGTGCGGAGCCTGATCTTCGCCGACGGGCACCAGCAACTCTTGCCTGGCTCGCCGTACATGACGATGTCGGCGGATTGCAGCAGCGGATAGCCGAGGAAACCGTAGGTGCCGAGGTCGCGGTCTTTCAGATTTTCGATTTGCTCTTTGTAGGTGGGGACGCGCTCGAGCCAACTGAGCGGCGTGATCATGGAGAGCAGCACGTGCAGCTCGGCGTGTTCGAGGACGCTCGGACTGAATGAAGAGTGTGGATTTCTTGGGTCGAGGCCGACGGAGAGCCAGTCCATGGCGACTTGCAGAGTGTTTTCGGCGATGGAGCAGGTGTCTTCGTAGTGCGTGGTGAGGGCGTGCCAGTCGGCGACGAAGAAAAAGCAATCGTATTCTTTTTGCAGCTTGACCCAGTTCGAAAGCGCGCCGAAATAATGGCCGAGATGGAGGCGGCCGGTGGGCCGCATGCCGCTAGAACGCGTTTCTTTGGTTGGGTTCCAGCGCTTACGAAGTGCTCTCAACCCTGAGTCCGTGAGCTCTTTACGCGCGCAGCAGATCGCGGGCGATACCGTGCGCTGATTTCGCTGGTGCCTTCGTAGATGGTCAGCACGCGGGCGTCGCGGTAATAGCGCTCGACGTCGGTTTCGCGCGAGTAGCCGCGCTGCCGTGAATCTGCACGGCTTTGTAGGCGACGCGGTTGGCCATTTCGCTGGCGTACAGTTTTGCTTTGCGATCGCGCTGTGCGCCGCGATTTCGCCGCCGGCGCGCCGGAATCGCGCATCCACGCGGCGTAATGAGTCAGCGCGCGGGCGGCTTCGATTTCGGTTTGCATGTCGGCGAGCATCCACTGGATGGCTTGATATTCGGCGATGGGCTGGCCGAAAGTTTTGCGCTGCTTGGCGTATTTCGCGGCGGCTTCCAGCGCGCCTTGCGCCAGGCCTACCGACTGCGAGGCGATGCCGACGCGGCCGCCGTCGAGCGATTCGAAAGCGATGCGCAGGCCTTGCCCTTCTTCGCCCAGGCGATTTTCGACCGGCACGCGGCAATCCTGCAGCGAAATTTCGGCGGAGCGCGAGAGGCGCAGGCCCATTTTATCTTCGTAGCGGCTGATGCGGAAGCCGGGAAAATCGGGCTCGACCAGAAAGGCGGTGACGCCGCGCGAGCCGGCGTTCGGGATCGGTTTTGGCGAAAACAATGTAGACGCCGGAGACGCCGCCGTTGGTGACCCAGGCTTTGGTGCCGTTGAGCAAATAGTGGTCGCCGTCGCGCGTGGCGCGGGTCTGAATTCCGGCGGCGTCGGAACCGGCTTGCGGCTCGGTGAGGCAGAAGGCGCCGAGAATTTCGCCTCTGGCCAGGCGAGTGAGATATTTTTTCTTTTGGGCCTCGGTGCCGGCTTTCAGAATGGGCACGCCGACCACGGAATTGGTGACGCTGAGCGCGACGGCGGTGGAGGCGTCCACGCGCGCGACTTCTTCGAGCATCAGCGAATAGCTGACGGTGTCGGTTCCGGCGCCGCCCCATTCGTCGGGGACGAGCATGCCGCAGCAGCCCAGTTCGCCCGAGCCGGCGGATTTCGTCGGCGGGAAATTTCTCGTCGCGCTCGTATTCGCGCAGGATCGGCCGCATTTCCGTCTCCATGAATTGGCGGACGGTGTCGCGGATCAGGATTTGGTCGCTGCTGAGTGAGAAATCCATGTAGAATTTGTACGGACGATGCTAGCACATGGATTGGGCAATGTGAAAAGGCGGAGAGGCGGATCTGACGTGCCTCAGCGGCTAAAGCCGCGCGTGCTTTGCATAATTTAGGGCACGGCTGAAGCCGTGCCCTGACGAAAGGCGGCGTCAAAAGCAGCCCGAAAGCTGTGAAAAGCGCGGAGAGATTCGCTGCGCACGGCAATTGAAGCAGATCCCTCGCTGCGCTTCGGGATGACACGTGATTTTGTTTGGCGCGAATTGTGAATGGTCGCGTTATGGTTTTGGTTCTGGTTCGGGCGGCGGTTTCAGGCGTTCGTTGACTTCGATTTTCTTGGTGCCGGGCTTGAGGTTTACCTGGTGTTGTTTGGAGATGAAGCCGCTGGCGTCGAAGCTTACCGTGTACTTGCCGGGCAGCAGGTTTTCGAAGTGGTATTGGCCGGTGCCGTCGGTGGAGCCGTCCGGTGGATTCTTTGGTTTTTTCGTCGAGCAGGGTGACTTTGGCGCCGCCGAGGGGCGCGCCGTGATTGTCGGTGACGGTGCCCGCAGATCGAAGGGGCGAACGTCACCGGGGCTTGCGCGGATTTGGTCTGGGCTTGAGCGCTCGGCCTGCGGCGCGCATACCGCGAGCGCAAGGGCCGCGAGGCAAATTACCGCGAACGAAACTCGGCGAAGATTTCCGTGCATGAGTCTCCTTGGAAGTAAAACTCGGCCTGGACGTCGACAACCTTCCACCCAGTCCCGCCACGTCCTATTCGACTTATAGCTTCAAAAGTTCGCGCAAACGTTTGGTCTGCGCGCGCGACACCGGAATTTCGCTGGCGCGCTTGTCGTTCATTTTCAGCATGTAGCTCGACTTGAACCAGGGCACGACTTCCTTGATGTGGTTGATGTTCACGAGATAAGAGCGGTGGGCGCGCCAGAATTGGTCGGAGTCGAGCGAGGCGGCCAGTTCTTCGATGGTGCGGTAATTCGAGACGCCTTCGAAGTCGCGCGCTGAAGATGGTGATGGTGCCGTCCTGGATGGAGGCGTAGATCATGTCGTCGGCGTCGACCAGGAACATGCGCTGCTTGCGATTTCACCAGCAGTTTCACGGCTGCGCCGATTTTGCGCGACCGGCTGCGGCACGGCCAGCTGGCCCATCAGATTTCCGAGGCGCTCGACCGGCGAAGTGTGCGCCTCGATCATTTTTTTGGCGCGCTGGATGGCTTTGGCGATGCGCGCTTTGTCGAAGGGCTTGAGGACGTAGTCGACGGCGTTCACGTCGAAAGCCTGGATGGCGTAGTTGTCGAAGGCGGTGGCGAAAACGATCTGCGGCAGGCGCTGCTTTGCGTTCGAAGAGCTTTTTGATTACGCCGAAGCCGTCGAGGCCGGGCATTTGCACGTCGAGGAACACCAGATCCGGATTGTGTTCCTTGATCAGGGTCACGGCTTCGAGGCCGTTCTTCCCTTGGGCGATGACGTTCACCTCGGGAAAGCCCTTGAGCAGGAACGCGAGTTCGTCGCGCGCCGGGCGTTCGTCGTCAACGATAACTGTATTCATGGGCACTCAGGTCGCCTGCCACGAGTATATGCGGCGCGGGAAGGCGCGGCAACGGGTTGTGTGGGTTGCCGCGGCCTTCGCGCGTTGGCGTGCGTGGGGTAGAATCTTTGCTCCACTTTGCTCGCAGGGGAAACTGAGTGCCTAAGAAAAAAAATGCCGCGCGGGTCGTCTCCAGCAAGAACATTTTCGAGAGCAATATTTTTACGATACGGCGCGACTCGGTGATCGAGCCGGGCGGTTTGAAGGTGACGCGCAACGTGGTGGTGCATCCCGGGTCGGTGGTGGTATTGCCGGTGTTCGCC
Source organism: uncultured Acidobacteriota bacterium (assembly GCA_963737765.1). GTDB lineage: Bacteria > Acidobacteriota > Terriglobia > Acidiferrales > UBA7541 > Palsa-295. The sequence goes on along the minus strand of CAVTTY010000023.1, from coordinate 76,636 downwards.
GGATGGCCGGATCCTGCTGATCCGGCAGTACCGCCATGCGGCGAAGCAATATTTGTGGGAGCTGGTGGCGGGACGCAAGGACGAAGGCGAGAATTTCCTGCAGGGCGCGCATCGCGAGTTGCGCGAAGAGACGGGCTACACCGCAAAGCGCATGACCGAGTTGCTCGATTTGTATCCCAGCCCCGGCTTTATTTCGGAAAACATGGTGATTTTTCTGGCGCAAGGGCTCGCCGCGGGCGAGGCCGACCCCGAAGAAGATGAGAAAATCACGCAGCGGATTTGCACGCTGCAGGAAGTGGAGCGCTGGATCCGCAGCGGCAAGATCCGCGACATGAAAACCGTTGCGGCGGTTCTGTACTACGCCAAAAAGTTCGCCAAGAAATAGACGTTTTCCCGCATTTTAAGCCACCCCGATTTCACCCTGTACGTTGGTCCAATGGCGACTACGCGTCATTTATTCCGTTCCGCAGCAGCTCCCTACCTCGCTTGTTAAACTCGCAGATGGCGGCTTTGGTTCGAAGGCGATATGACCTTCCCTCAGCGGCTAAAGCCGGGTTTGGCTTGGGTTAGACGGCACGGCTGAAGCCGTGTCCTGACGAACAGCTCCATGCTTGGCTTGAAGAATTGCTAGAGGTGCCTTGTGGCGGATACCAAACTGCTCAAAACGCTGTACCAGATTTTGAGTTGGTCGAGCTTCGTCGGTTTGATTGTGGTGATTATTTTGGTGCTGCGCACGTCTCCTGCGCCACAGATCCCGACGAGTCCCGACGCGGCGGCCAGCGTCGAGAAAAAATTTGAGGCTGCGGATCGGGCCAAAGCGGCGGGGCAGCCCGGCCAGGTAGCGCTGGATCGCAGCGAACTGAATTCTTATCTCGCGCAGAGTTTGCAGCTCGAAGGCGCGCCGGTGGCGCCCGCTGGTTCAGCGTCGGCCTCTCCTGCCGCTGGCCCATTCGGCTGCGCCGTCCGGGGCAGGCGGTTCGGGTTCCGACCCGGCTTCGGTGCTTGCCAGCAACGAGCAGCCGTCCATCGACCAGATTCAGTCTTCGGTGAAAGACGTAAAAGTGGATATGGTCGGCGATGTGGTGAAGGCTTACGTGATCTTCGATTTTCACGGGAAGGATTTGTCGCTGGAACTGGATGGACACTTGGCTGCCGAGAACGGCTACATGAAGTTCGTGCCGATCGCGGGCAAGCTCGGTTCCCTGCCGCTACCGCAGTCGACGCTGAACGAAGCCGTGGACAAGCTGATGTCGTCGCCGGAAAACCGCGAGAAATTGAAACTGCCGGATGACATCAACAACATTCAGATTGTGAACGGGCAGGCGGTGGTGCAGTACAAGCAGTGCAAGGCGCGCAATGCTTCGCCTGGAGCAGCTTCGACGTCGGCCGAAACGGCAGAGAGGCCGCACTCCAGTATTGGCCAGATCAGCGTGAGCGCCTCCTACGCTTCGGCGTAAAATCGCGCGCTTCACGATCCGCGTCATGGCGGAAACAGCGCTCGGTTATGCGAGCGTCATCTTATCGAGGATCATCCAGATCAGCAGAGCGGGATATGCGCCACGGTGGCGTGCATCAGCCACTTGGCACGGACGTTGGTCCGGGCGCGATTGGCCCAGCAGGCCACCTGCAGCATCAAAATCCCCAGAACGAACGCCCCGAAGAAATACGGGATGCCGTTAATACCGACCACCACCGGCAGCACGGTCACCGGAATCAGTAGCGCGGACATGATCAGGATCAGGCGGTAGGTGCGGTCGCCGGAGGGGTCGACCACCGGCAGCATCAGGATGCCGGCGCGGCCGTAATCCTCGCGGTACATCCAGGCGATGGCCATGAAGTGCGGAAACTGCCAGACGAAAAGAATCGCGAAGAGCACCCAGGCGCCGCCGGAAAGATTTCCGCGCGCCGCCGCCCACCCGATCAGTGGAGGAAGCGCGCCAGGAATAGCGCCAACGGCGGTGGCGAGCGTCGTGCGCGTTTTTAGCGGGGTGTACGCGGCCAGATAGGAAACGGACGTGGCCAGCGCCAGAAAAGCCGCCAGCGCGTTAATCGCCAGGGCCAGCCACAACGTGCCGGCGACGATGGTGGCCACGCCAAACCACAGAACTTCGTTGGGCTGCAGAATTCCGGTGGGGAGGGGCCGCGCGGCGGTCCGGCGCATTACCGAATCCATGTCGCGTTCAATGTATTGATTGAGCGCGGCGGTGCCGCCGGCGACCAGCAGCGTGCCGCAAAGAGTCTGAACCAGGCGCATCCATTCCATGTGGCCTGCCGAACCCAGATAAAAGCCAGCAACCGTGGTGATGACCACCAGGAAGGTGACGTCCGGCTTGGTCAGGACCACGTAGGCCCAGGGTTTGTCGTAGGCCGCTATTGCGGCGGCGCGCTCAGTTTCCATTCTCGGTGGCCTTGGTGCTTCGATTCGGGATAACGGCGAACTGGTGCAACGAAATTGTCACGCCCGGAAGCCTTCGGTTCGCGAACGAGGCGTCCCGGCGGCGACCGCCACTGTAGCATCGCTGCGAATCAGGCGGAAACAGGAAAGTGTAAGCACGACGCTCGCCATGAGGGTCAGGGCGCCGCCGAGGACGTGGGCGACGGTCAAGGTGATGTACACGGTGGTCGGCTGGGCCGCATGGATCGCTTGCGCGACGGCCCAGTAGGCCGCCAGTCCCAGCAGAATCTGGATGCCCAAGAAGGATTGCAGCAGGATGCCCCACTTGCGCAGGTCGCGCACTGTGCCAAAACGCTTGCGCACCGTGCGTCCGGTGAAAATCACCAGGGCGAAGACCACCGCTGCCCCGATCAGGTGCGGCAGGATGCCGAATGCTCCGTGACGGAACGCGGCGCCCAGGATGAGCTGGCAGAAAATCGCGGCGGTGGTGAGCGCGGCGAGGGTTCGGAGGCGTGGTGAGCCAGCGTCGTCGAGCAGCTGCAGATCGCTTTGCCACCATTTGCTGGTAAAAAGCGTGATGCTCACGATGGTGACGAAAAACAGCTGCGCCAGCGTGGCGTGAGCTGTGGAAATCGGCGGCGGCAGCAGGAATTTGACGGTCAGGCCACCGAGAATGCCCTGCGCGATGACCAGCGCCAGCGCGGTCCAGCCCAGGTTGCGAACCCAGCGGCGGGGCTCGCTGCGCGCGAGCCATATGGCCAGGACAATCGTGAGTATGCCGACGGCCGTGGCGATCAGGCGATGGCCGTGTTCGTAGAAAATGCCGCCGACCATCGGCGGCATCAGCGAACCGTAGGACAGCGGCCAGTCTGGCACCGCCAGCCCGGCGTCGTTGCTGGTGACTAAGGCTCCGGCCATCAGCAACAGAACCACGCAGCAGGATAGAAAAAAGGCGAAGCGGTGCACGCTAGCCGGCACGCTCGAAGTAGGGGTTTTCGCTTCCGCCATTATGAAAATTTCCTTATCGACCGAGTCTCAACGGGTAAAGCGCATCTAAAATATCACAGGGCCGAACGGATTTCATGTGCCGTATGGCCGGAATTCAGCTAGTTCCCTGCTCCGTTGGCCGCGCGGAACGTAAAATTCAGCGGTTTTGATTCTTTTGCGCCGATCGTAACCGTCGATTGCTGGATGCCGTATTTTTCCTGCCAGGCTTCGATCGTGTAGGTTCCCGGCGGAAGATTCTTCAGTTCGAACTGGCCGTCTTTCCCGGTGACGGCGTAATAGGGATGGCTGAAGACGAAGACGTAACTTTTCATCCAGGGATGGACGTTGCAGCGCAACGGAATAGCGAGTTCGGGAATCTCGAAAGTTTCCTGGAGCGGCGCCGCACCGGGCGTCTCCGAGCGATTCCATTTCGGATTTTGATTCGGCATGGCCAGCACATTGTGCGTGGCCTGATCTTCATTCTTGATTTCGAGGGTTTGGCCCGCGCGCAACGCGACGATATGCGGGTCGTACATGCATCCGCGCTGGGAGAGTGTCGCCGCCGCGGGCGGCGGCTCCACGATGTAATCCGCGGGAAAATCCTTCACGTACACGACTACATTCGCAAGGGCTCCAGCATCACCCGCGACGACTTGCTGCGGCCACACCGGCGCCGAATTCAATTTGGCGCAAAACGGCTCGGCGCTCATGTCGATGGGCTTGGTGGCGGGCGGCGCGCCTTCGAGCACGATTTTCCCGGTGACCGATCCGGTCGTGGCCAGATCGATCTGGTGGGTAGGAGCAGGGGCCGGCGCAGCGGGTTGGCGATTCGAATTGCCCCCGCACGCCGAAAATAAGCAAGCCAGCAACAGTGCAGAGAAAAACCGGAAAGGTTTAGCCAATTGGTCCCGAGCCCCTAAATTTGAATCGCGCGGTTCGCCGCAGCGCTGGGCGGCGAACGCGCCGCTTACATCGCTAACGACGCTACGCCGCTGCGCACGCCGACCGCACGCAGCACCAGGTCGGCGAGGGCGCGGATCAGCAACGGCGAATCATTCAGCGCCGGCATGAGGTAGAAATCCTTCACGCCCAGATGTTCGGCCTGCTCGCGCGCTTCGATATTAATTTCGTGCAGGGTTTCGATGTGCTCGGTGAGGAACGCGATGGGGATGACCAGCATGCGTTTCACGCCGGATTTCGCCAGCGATTCGATCGTGCCGGTCAGCGAAGGCTGCAGCCATTTTTGCGGGCCTACTTTGCTCTGGTAGCAGAGCACGTAGGGATTCCGCCAGGCGCCCAACTGCCGCACCAGCTGAACGGTCTGCTCGATGTGCTGCGGGTAGGGGTCGCCTTTTTCCACCAGGGTCATCGGCAGTCCGTGCGCGCTGAAAACGAGCTGGACGTGTTCGGGGTCCGGCACCTCCTGCAACACGCTGTTGATGCGCTCGACGATTCCGGCGATGTAGTCCGGATGATCGTAGAAATGATCGATCACTTTCACCGGCGGCTTGGGGCCGGGCTTGTTCTTCAGCTTCGCGCTGTACTGGCGCTCCCATTCGCGCAGGCTGCTGCGGGTGGTGGCAAACGAATAATGCGGGATACAGCGGCAGCAGGACCAGTTCGTCGTAGGGTTCGCTTTCGAGCATCGTGACGGCTTCCGCGGTGTCCGGATGCCAGTAGCGCATGGCGACAATGGTGCGCGCGTTCAAATGCGGACGCAGAGTTTCCTGCAGCGCGCGGGCTTGCTGCTCGGTGAGCCGGCGGATGGGCGAACCTCCGCCGATTTCGGCGTAGTGCTGGCCGACCACTTTCGAGCGCGTGGTCGAAATCAATTTGGCGAGGGCTTTGCGCGCGAGAAACGCGCCGGGGAAATTAATGATGTCCGGATCGCAGAACAAATTATAAAGAAATGGTTCGACGGCGGCCTGGCTGTCCGGCCCACCCAACTGAAACATGACGATGGCAACTCTGCTTGGACCGGCCATGACTCACCTCACGCCGCTTCTATAATTGCGCAAAACCGGCTAATTTCCATTCAGCTGCTGCCGCAAACGGGCGATTTCTTCCCGCACTTGCGTGATGCGTCGCGCGACCGTGACTTCATAGGCGAAAAAGACGGCCCAGACCACCATCCAGGCGGTTAATAGAAACTCGAAATTTTTCATCGTCGGTCCTTCGGGTCGCGGCGGTGACCAGGCTCGGCGGCCGGAGCGTTCCGCGATTCGATTTCGAAACTTCAACTCGTCGCACTCGTTGCGCAAAAGTTCCAGCCGGTAGCGATCGATGTAAACCAACACCATGACGCAGAATACCGCGACCACGCACAGCAACAAAACCTTGCCCATCAGCGGATCGAGTCCCGAACCGTTCCCGCCGGCGATTACCGGCTGGGGATGCTGGGTGCGCCACAAACGATTCGAGAGATACACCAGCGGGACATCGAGAGAAGCGAAGATGCCGAAAATCGGCGGACAGCGTGGCTTTCTTCTCCGGATCTTCCAGCAGGCCTCGGAGCAGCAAGTACGAAACGTAGAGCAGCCACAGGATGAAAGTGGTGGTCAGCCGCGCGTCCCAGGTCCACCAGATGCCCCAGACCGGCCGGGCCCAGAGCGGGCCGGTGATCAGGCCGATGGTGCAGCACATCACGCCGACTTCGACTGCGGATACGCCCAGGGCGTCCCACTTTGCGTTTCGTGGTGACGCAGATAGCGCGACGTTGGCGTAGAAGACCACGATGAAGGCGCAGAACATGGCGATCCAGCTGGGCAAGTGGAAGTAGAAGATGCGCTGGATGTCGTGCATGGTGGCTCTCGTCGGGCGCGATGAACAGCGCGGCATACCCCGCGCAGAAAATCAGCAGCGCGCGACGATCATCGTGACGAGACGTCAGCGGGCCTTCATCTTTCTCGCTTCCTCATTCTTCGCGTCATGCGCTCATTCTTCCAATAAATAGTCGCACAAAAGCCAGGACGCCGTAAGAAACACGATATCAAATCCAGCGAGAAACGCGACCCAGGTTCGGTCGAGCGCGGGTTGCTCGGCGAAAGAGCGAAGCGGTCGCTTCGACTGAGGCAATCAGCAGCGGCGAAAGAATCGGGCAGCAGCAACAGCGGCAACAGCAGTTCGCGCATGCGCGCGTGCGCCGAAATCGCCGAGAAAACCGTGCCGGTCACCGTCAGGCCGAGGTGCCGAGCATCAACACCAGGACCAGGCGCCAGACGATACCGGCGAGCGAAACGTTGTAGAGCACGGCGAACACCGGAACCAGCACCAGCTTCGGCCAGCGACATGAAAATGAAATTGGCGAGCATCTTGCCCAGCAGAATTGCGAAGGGCGAGATCGGGCGCCATGCGCAGCGCGTCCAGGGTTTCGTTGGTTTGCTCGCGCGAGAAGGATGGGTTGAGCATCAGCGAGCCGGCGAAAAGAAACGCGATCCAGAGCAGGCCGGGGCCGTAGCGCGCGCGATTCGGCGGCGGTGGGATCGAAGGCGAAACTGAAAAGCACCACCACCACCAGCGCGAAAATAATTGTCGCGCTGAGGAGTTCGCGCGAGCGGAATTCGAGGCGCAGCTCTTTGCCGAGCAGAATTCCAGCGCGCGCACGGTGCTCATGCGCTAAGCCTCGCCCGCAGGGCGGCAAGCAGCGGGCGCGGATCGCCGTCGGGGCCGCTATCCTGCTGCGACGTTCCCGCCGCGAGCGACACGGCGCGCGTGGCCAGGTCGAGCGACTCGTTGCGCGCGTGCGTGCTCATCAGCATCGTGCAGCCCGCCTGCTTCAAGCGTGCCAGTCTCGCGCTGAACCATTCCAGACCTTGGCGATCGAGGCCCGCCGCCGGTTCATCGAGCAGCAAGAGAGCCGGCGCATGCAGCAGAGCGCGAGCGATGGCGAGGCGTTGGCGCATGCCGCGCGAGAAGGTGCGCACCAGGCTTCCCGCACGCGATTCGAGGCCGCAGTCGGCCAGCGAATTCTTCACGCGGATCGCGATATCGTCGAGGTCGTACAGCTTCGCAAACAAATTGAGATTTTCCGTCGCGGTCAGCTCGTCGTAGAGCAACGTGCTGTGCCCGACCAGGCCGATCGCGGATTTAGGCTGGAATTCGCCGTCGACGGCTGATGTGGCGCTGCGCCGCGCAGCCGAATGGAAGCCCATCGAGCCTCGCGAGGGCTTCATTAGCAATGCCGCAATTCGCAGCAGGGTCGTCTTCCCCGCTCCGTTGTGGCCGAGCAGCGCCACGAACTCTCCAGACTGTATTTCGAGGGAAACGCCGCGCAAGGCCGCGAGAGAACCAAATCGCTTTTCAATATTCTGGAAGGAAATTCCTAAGCCTGTGGGCCGATTTGCTGACGAGGACGCTGCAGTGTTTGGGTGTGCGGCCAAGCGATTTCGCCTAGCCTTGCACCAAGTCGCGTATGGTTTGTTCCAGGCGCGCACGCTCGCGCTGATATTCGTCTTCGGCGATGGTCCCGGCCTGATGGCGCAGTTCGAGCCGGAACATGCGGTCTTTCAATTCGTCCATGCTGCCGCTGACTTCGCGATGAACGTCCGCGAGATTGGTCGCAGCGCCCGTCGCCACGGCCGCGGCTGAAGAGGTGGAAGCAGCGCTCGCCGCTTTCGATGCCCGCACCGGGGCGACGAGGTCAGCCGCGGATGGCGAGTCCAGCTGCGCTCCCGCGGTCTGCGGCCGCATCCACAGATACACAAAGCCCAAAATAAAAATCGAGGCGAAGCCGCCGGTGAGCACCCATTTCAGACTGTCGAGCCTGGCCGGAATCGCCGTCGCAGTCACCGACGCCGCGTCGCCGGCACCACTTGAATCCGCGGCGCGCGAATTCACGGAGGGATTCTGCGAATTGTCACCGCCACCGGCTGGACCGCCGCCCGGAGGAGCGTCGGCCGAATTTTGCGGCATTGGCGCAGTGCCCGACACGGTGATGTCTACCGGAGCATTGGCGGCGACGTGGTCCATCGTGTACACGTTGAACCCTTGATCCTGTCCGGCGGGTGTGATGCCGGAGCCTGCGATCTTCATGGTCGGCGGCGCGGCGATGATCAGGCGCTCAGTGGCATAAGGCGAAACGTTGCGCAACATCAAATGATTGTCGGCGTACGGCATTTTGTACGCGAGGCGCACGCCGCTTTCCCCGGGACGAAACGGAAACGCGATGGCCATCTTATCTTTGCCTTTATCGATGGTGCCCTGCACCACCGGCATATTAGCCGCGCCCCATGCGGAGGCCTGGCCAAACTGCGCGCCATCCGGCAAATTGAAATTGAACGAGCCGTCTTCGCGATAAAACGCAACCGGCGGCTGGGTTTTATTCGTAATCATGTATTCTTCGCCAACCATCAGCTCGCTGCCGTTCGCCTGCAGAATCAGCGCGTGATTGGCCACGCTGAAGGCGTTTGGTTGGGTGGTGGGTTCGAAGACTTCCACATCCGCCACGGTTTTTCCCGGCGTGATCGGCTCGTGGTAATTCACGCCGCGATAGACCACGCGAATCAGCATGGGCGCCGGTGCCCAGCTGCGGATTGTTGAAGTGATAGTGGCCCTGCGCGTCGGTCTTGGTTTTCGCCACCGGCTGCATGCCGCCCTGCAACTGAATCAGGATGACGTCCGCGCCCGCTGCGATTTTTCCCGTAGTGCCGTTCTTCACCGTGCCATCGACGGTGCCGGCCTGCGCCATCTGCGGCGTTGCGGCGAACGCACAACAGTGCGACCAGTAGCGCCGCGAGCGAACCTGCGATCCGGCCTTTCGTGGAATCGCCAAATCATGGATTGTCGTACCTTCTCCGTGCGAAGCTTGACATCGTCGCGGGCGTGGGCGTGCCGCCGGTCAGTCGATCCATATCGGCCAGGACGCGCGCCGCTTCCACTTCCAGCGATTGTTTGGTTTCTTCGTAATCCGCCTCGGAAAATTTGCCGGCGCGAAATTCGAAACGCAGGTCGCGCAGATTTTCGTAGATGGCGTCGCGGCGTTCCAGCAATTGGTCGAGCTGGTGCGATGCGGGGCCAGGTCGGAAGCTTCCGATCGTACGTTAAAAATAAATAGGATGTAGAAAGCGCCAGCGCTGCGCAGGCCACCGCGATGTCGACACTACTCAAGATCGCCCTTCCCCGCTTCGCGCTGGGCGCGGGCCAGGAATTCGGCGTCGATGTGCGGACCGCCGGCGGGCGCGAGCTGCGCTTTCTTGCGCCAGCGGCGCACCACTTCCCAAACCAGAACGAACGCGCAGAATCGGCAGCAGCGACCGGCATGATCCAGGCCAGCAAATCGAAACCTTTTTTCGGCGGCTCGACCAGCACGGTCGGGCCGTACTGCGTCACGTAGGCTGCCAGAATCGCGTCGTCGGATTCATTCTGTGGCCACGCGGGCGTCGAGATCTTTCTGCATCCCGCGCGCCGTCTCGCATGGGCCCGAAAACGAGCCGCCGGGATGGCTGCACTGCCCCGCAGAATCTTCGCAGCCGCCGCACATGCACTTCAGTCCTTCGGCCGAGCTTTTTCGCACGCGGCGCGTTCTGGGCGAAAGCGACCGGCGCGGCAAGTGCTGCGACCAGCGGCGCGCACGCCAAAAACCGCTAGCGCCAGCAGCGCCGCAACTCTTTTCTTCGAATTTGATTTTGGCATTCTAATCATGGCCCTCTGCCCGCGCATCCGACCGCCGCGCGACCGCCCCCATGGCTGAAGTCCTCGCCGCAGATGGCGTCGCCCCAGGATTGTTCCGTGACGGGCCGCAATACCAGCACCGCCTTGCGATTCGGCAGCAGCGCGAGGATGGTGCCGAGCACCACCACGATTCCGCCAAACCAGATCCATTTCACCAGCGGATGCAGGTAGGCGTGAATCACCGGCTTGCCGCCTTCCGGGCTGCGCCCGGCGTACACCACGTACAGATCGCGCAGCGGCGAGACTTTGCACCGCGACCATGGTTTCGGTCACCTGGCTGGCCAGGAAAAGACGGCGCTCGGGATACAGCATCATCTCCGATTTGCCGTTTCTGAAAACTTCCAGCGTGGCGCGCTCGGATTCGTAATTGTCGTTATCCACCGCGTCGAAATTCTGGCACAGGATCGTGTACGGACCGATATGCAGCGTGTCGCCGATCGCCATTTCTTTCTGGACGTCTTTGATTGAATGGCGTGCCGGCGATGCCGATGAAGATCAGCACCATGCCGAAGTGCACCACGTAGCCGCCGTAGCGGCGGGTGTTGCGCATGGTCAGTTCGCCGACGGCGGTGAAAATTTCGAGCCGTCGCGCGCGGAGATCACGCGCGCGCCGCGGAAAAATTCCGAGGCAATCGTCAGCGTCACGAACACGCCGAGAATCAGGCAGATCAGCGAGTAGACATCGCGAAAGCCAAAAATAAACGCCGACGACGCCCGCCACGATTCCGCCCGCCAGCGGCCAGGCGAAATTGCGGCGCAGCGCATCGAACGAAGTTTTGCGCCAAGCCAGCAGCGGCCCGACGCCGGTGAGCAGCAGCAGAAACAGCGCGATCGGGAACATTCACCTTATTGAAGAACGGCGGGCCGACGCTGATCTTGCTGCCCGTGAACCCATTCGGAAAGCACCGGGAACAGCGTGCCCCACAGCACCGCGAAGCACGCCGCGAGCAGAATCAAGATTGTTGAAGAGGAAGCTGGATTCGCGCGAAACCAGCGAGTCGAGCTGATTGTCGCTGCGCAGGTAATCGCGATTCTTCCAGTACGCCGCGAAGCACACCACGAAAATGATAATCAGAGAATCCGACGAACCAACTCGCCGATCGACGATTGCGCGAAGGCGTGCACCGAACTGACGACGCCGGAGCGCGTGAGCAACGTGCCCAGAATGCACAGCATGAACGTGACGAACACCAGCCAGACGTTCCACATCTTCATCATGCCGCGCTTTTCCTGCATCATCACCGAGTGCAGAAATGCCGTGCCGGTAATCCACGGCAGCAGCGACGCGTTTTCCACCGGATCCCAGGCCCAGTAGCCGCCCCAGCCGAGCACCGCGTAGGCCCAGTGCGCGCCGAGCAAAATTCCGATGCTTTGGAAGCACCAGGCGATCATGGTCCAGCGGCGGGTGATGTGAATCCATTTTTCGCCGGGATAGCGGCCGAGCAGCGCGGCCAGCGCAAACGCAAACGGCACGGTGAATCCGGTGTAGCCGAGATACAGCATCGGCGGATGGATCACCATTTCCGGATATTGCAGCAGCGGGTTCAGGCCGTGGCCTTCGGAAATTCGTCGCGAGGTGCATGACGTCCGCCCGCGTCCGGTGCTGCCCAGCACTGCGAAAGGGCTGGCGACGAAATTATTCAGCGTGAGGAAAAAAATCTGCACGCCGGCGAGCACCACGCCGACGTACGGCATCAGCTCCGGATGCTTCTTGCGATTCAGGAAGAGGACGAGGAACGCGTAGATCGAAAGCAGCCAGGTCCAGAAGAGCAGCGAGCCTTCCTGGCCGGCCCACAGCGCGGCGAATTTGTAATAGGCACGGCAGCGCGCGGTTGCTGTGCTCGGCCACATAGGCGAGCGAAAAATTGTTGGTGAAGAAAAAATATTCGAGGCAGGCGACGGCGAGGGTGACCAGCCCGAAGACGGCCATGCCCGCGTTGCGCGCGCTTTTGGTGATCAGCGGGCGGCGGGTAACGATGCCGACGATTCCGGCGACGAAGGCGTACACCGCCGCCAGGAACGCGAGCAGCAGTGCAAACGGATCCTAGTATGTCCACGGATACTCCCGGCGACCTTCTGGCGAATGGCTCATAGGTTCGCGCACTGCGCGGCTGGCAAAATGCTAGTTCCCTGAGGGCCGGGCGTCGGCTGCCAGTCGAAGTTTGTCCCGGCTTTCGCGCGGGAGCCGCGACCGGCGCGCCGTCGGGCGTCGGCTTCGTATTTCGACGCGCACTTGGCCTGCACCTGCTCGGCGACGAAACGATTGTCCGGCATCATCTTGCCTTCGACCAGCGCCTGCGCGCCGTCTTTGAACGTGTCCGGCAGCGGATCGCGGCCGACATAGCTCACCGGCAGAGTTCTTGCCCTGCTCGATCAGAACAAAATCCACGCGTCCGGTCACATGGTCGATGGAGCCGGCCTGCACATTGCCGGAAACGCGCATGCGCTGGTGCAGCGCGGAACCTTGCAGCGTCGGAAGCTCGGTGATCGTGTGGTAGTAGGTCTTGCTCTGCGTGAAGCCGACGTAGGCCAGGGCCAACAGGGTGACGACGATGATCCCCGAGCCAATCAGGAATTTTGCGCGAGCCTTCATCCGGATACTCCCAGGCGAATTTCGCGGAACAATCGGAGTCTAACACAAGGGGTAAGCGACCTGGGAACGCTATTCGCGGCCCGAAGCGGCTTGGTTTGAGCGACTTCCGCGCTCACGCTCGCTTATTAATTTCGCGGCTCCGGCGCAAATGGTGGCCCAGGCGTTCTCCACGTGTTTCAATTCGGTGCGCATTTGCCCGACGCAGAACCGCAAGGTGAATTTTCCATTAAGTTTTGTATGGGAAATGTAAAGTTGGCCGGAAGCGTTGAGCCGCCGGAGCAATTCCTCGTTCAGCGCGTCGTCCCCTTTGACCCGGAAGCAAATCAGGTTCAATTCCGCGGGAGCCATGATTTCGAAGCGGTCATCTTGGCCCACCCAGCCGAGAAATTTCTGGGCGATTTCCACGTGACGCCGGATGTGAAACTGTAATCCTTCGACGCCGTAGTGCTGGATCACGAACCACAATTTCAGGGCGCGAAACCGGCGGCCCAGCGGCACGTGCCAGTCGCGGTAATCGAATACCGCGCCAGACTCGGTGGCCTGATTGCGCAAATATTCCGGCACGACGCTCAAGCTGTGAGTCAGAGTCTCGCGGTCGGCGACGTAGAAGCAGGTGCAGTCGAAATTGGTGAACATCCACTTGTGCGCGTCGAAGCAGTAGCTGTCCGCGAATTCCAGGCCATTCTGGATGTAACGAAACTCGGGGCACAGCGCTGCGGAGCCAGCCATGGCGGCGTCCACGTGCAGCCAGAGGTTATGCTTTTTGCAGATTTCTGCTATGGCCGGCAGCGGATCGAAGGCCAGCGAGGACGTGGTACCCACGGTGGCGCAGACAAAAAACGGAATGCGCCCGGCGCGGCGGTCCTCTTCGATCGCTTGCTCCAGTAGCTCGGGACGCATGGAGAATCGTTCGTCGACTCCGATCAGCCGCAGATTCGCGCGGCCGATGCCGGCGACCTTGATGTCTTTCTCGATCGAGGAGTGAGCCTGGGTCGAGGTGTAGGCGACCAGTTCTTCCCGGCAGCCGCGTTCGTTACTTTTGAAATTCGTGGCGCGTTCGCGCGCAGCCAGAATCGCGCAGAGCGAAGCGCTCGAAGCCGAATCCTGAATCACGCCCCCGCCGGCGGAATTGGATAGAAACGTCTTTGGCAGAGCTAGCATGTTTGCCAGCCAGTCGAGAACATGCGTTTCGACTTCGGTGCAGGCCGGACTGGTGGCCCACAACATCCCCTGCACACCGAGGCCGGATGAAATCAGGTCGCCGAGCACCGACGGCTCCGAAGCGTTGGCGGGAAAATACGCGAAGAAATTCGGCGACTGCCAGTGCGTGATGCCGGGCATGATTTTGGAATTCAGCTGCTCGATGATGGCATCGAATGAAACGCCAGTTCGCGGTGGCTCAGCTGGCAACGACGAGCGAATTTCGCCGGGTTTTACTTGCGCCAGCACCGGAAACGTTTCGACCTGCTGGTAATAGTCCGCCAGCCAGTCGATCAGCCGCTTGGCGCTCTCGCGGAATTCTTCGGGATTCATGTGCTGAGAGTCTTTCACCGTGTTTCGTCCAGTTACGCTGTGCTGGCGGCCTTGGCGAGTTTCTCAGTGACGGCCTCGACCAATTTAGGCCCCAAGTCGAAGGGCTGGTCCCGGTCGAGGATCACGCGATCGGACATTCCGGCCGCGGCGAGAAGAGGAATGACAGGCCCCAGTTCACTGAAAAGTGGAGCGACGTGTTTCGGCCGGTAGGAGAACTGAATGCGCTTCACCAACGAAGTGGCGCAGCGTTCGAGAGCCACTTCCCTTTCGCTTCCGATTGCCGGACATTCGACCACGTGAGCGAAGAAAAGGCCGCGGCGTTGGAATTCGGCGAGGGCTTGGCTTTCGTTGGTAAAGCGCTCGGGACTTTCTCCAGCGGCGCGGATCAACGTATCGAAAAACGCGCGAGCGCCCGGCGAACGATCTGTTCCGGTTTCAGCGGCGCGGTAGAAATAGTCTTCCGGGCGCGGGGGCGGTGCGATGCCAAGCAACAGTACCTGAATATGAATTGGTCGATAGCGCGTCGCCATTTCCAAGCGCTCAATTCTGGCGCGAATGTGCGCGTCGTCGACCTGCGCCCCGCAACCATCACAAACGGGCATCGATTTTGTCTCCCAATGTGGCGGCAAAAGAATGACACGCGTGACGAAGAAGTTGCAAGCGAACAGCGCACCTGGAATCAACGCTAAAATGACGCAGGGTGCAGGAAACGGGGCGAATCTTTAAGTGCAGAGGATCAATCGTTCTGGGTGTCTTCGATAATCGTCGGGGCCGGCGTGTTTTGGCCGGGAGCTGCCATCTGTTCCGCCGCAGGCGCGGCGATTTGAATGGGCGGCACGATTTCCGCGCACGATTTGGCCTGTGCCGCTTGGCCCAGTTTGGTGCGCAGGCAGCCCATCAGTTCCGGCGCCATTTCGGTGACGTTCATGCCTTCGGAAACCAGAAATTTACAGCTCAAAATCGGGCGGGATTTGTCGTCGTCGGCCAACTGGCAGCTGACTTTGCAATATTGACATTCCTGATTCCAACAGAAGCGCCCGTACGGCACCGTTTCCGGGCTGATGAATTGGAAAGCCCGCAGCAGCGAATTTCGCTCCGGCACCAGAAAGGTCTTGCCGAGAATGGTGATCTCGACCAGCTTCTCGTACGGGCGAAATACATCTGCCATCAACGGATTCGATGAATCGGACATGTGGCGGAAACCCCTGCCATGCAAACTAAAGCAGTCCGTCGCGCACGGCAATCGAAACACTCAGGGACGTGCCTAATCTTCCAATGGGGAACGAATTACGAAGCGATACTGAACTGAACGAATACTTGGCAGCCTGGCGTTCAGCGAGTCGCAGGCGTACGCGCGCCGACCGGAACCAAGACGACTAATGTATATGCGCCGAGAGCGATGCCGAGCGGCCCGTTGATCAGCCCAAAAAACGCCGCTACCAGGCCCAGCGTGCGCGATGGCGCGCCGCCCGACATGAGCGCGAGGCCCGCGATAATCGAGACGATTCCCGCGACGATCCCCAAAACAATCGCGAACCCGAGAAACAGGTGAAAGTAGTCCATTAGCGCGAAGGGATTCGGCACCCGCGACAGCAGCGCGCCCCACATCAGCGTCAAGGTGCTGCTCCACATGAATACGCCCAAGGCCATGACCAGCCGCAGCAATCCGTACACCACCCACAAAATTCCCAGACCTCGCATAGTCCCCTCACCCGCAAATTAGCTCAAAATCCGGCCGGCTGCACGCAGAATTCTAGTGCGGCGCCGGCAAATTGCCCTTCACTACCGTGCCGCCCTTCATCACGAAGCCCACCGATTGCAGCACGGTGACGTCGCTCAAGCGGATTCGTGCCATCCACGGCGATAATGTCGGCGTACGCTCCCGGCTCGAGAATCCCAACCTTGCCGGACCAGCCCATCAAGTCGGCGGCGTTCAGCGTAGCACAGCGAATGGCGTCGATCGCCGGCATGCCCCAGTGCACCATCGTGGCGAATTGCTTGGCGTTATCCCCATGCGGATAGACCCCGGCGTCGGTGCCAAACGCCATTTTGGCACCCGCTTGCCAGGCTCGGCGAAAATTCTCGCGCTGGAGCTGGCCGAGTTTTTTTTCTTTCTCGATCGATTCCGGAAGCATCCCGGATTTGGCGCCCTGCTGCAGAATAAAGTCGTCATTGTAAATATCGAAGACCAGATAAGTACCATGGGCTTTGGCCAGCGCAATCCCCTCATCGTCAATCAGGCTGGAGTGTTCGATCGAATCGATGCCTGCCCGAATCGCGTCTTTGATCGACTGCGTCCCGTGCGCATGCGCGGCCACTTTGCGGCCCAACTTGTGCGCTTCCTCGGTGATGGCCTCCAATTCTTCCAGCGTGTATTGCGGCGTGCCGGGCTGGTCGCCTTTACTCAGCACGCCTCCGGAAGCGCAAACCTTGATCAGATCCACGCCGTACTTCACATTTTCCCGGACTTTCGCGCGCGCGGCCCACGGACCATCGGCGACGCCCTCGCTGATGTGGTGATATTGATACGGAAGCAAGTTGTCATCGCAATGACCGCCGGTGATTCCGAGCGGCGGTCCGGATACGAGCATGCGCGGGCCGTCGATGCTGCCGTCATTGACCGCATCGCGCAGCGCCACATCGGTGAAGTCGCTCGCGCCCACGTTACGCACGCTGGTGAAACCGGCGTTCAAGGTGCGCCGCGCGTTCTTCACGCCTTTGATCGCTTCGCTCGGCACCGACACGGCCAATCTCTGATAACCGGAATCCTGCGGGTCACTGGTCAGGTGGGTGTGAACGTCGATGAGGCCCGGCAGGCAGGTTCCGGTCAGAATTATTGGAGTGATGGTGGCTGGAATCAAGGCTGCCTGGGTGGGGCCGACGCTGGTGATGGTTCCGTCCGCGGCGAAAACGATGGTCTGGTCGTCGCGAATTTGGCCGGAACGCACGTCGAGCAGGTGCGCGCAGCGTACGGCGCCCGGGGCGGCACTCGCGGTGGCCGCCGCCATGAAAAATAGCAACAGACTAAGCCAAGCTTTGACCATGCGGACCTCGAACGAAACGTGGAATGTGCGCGGGCGGAGTATAGCGAAGATTGAACGGGCCGGCGCATCGAAAAAACGGGACGTCGCGGCGGCGGAATTCAGATGCGGTGACCAGCGCGGGAACGGCTAGGCGAAGAACTGGCCCATGCGGCGAAATTTTTCGTAGCGCTGGTCGACAAGCTGTTTCGGCGTGAGTCGCGACAGTTCGCCGAGCGCGCTGGTCAAGGAACGGGTCGAGGAATTTTGCGGCCGCTTCGGGATCGGTGTGCGCGCCGCCTTCGGGTTCCGGCACGATTTCGTCGATGAGTCTTCAATTCCAGCAAATTCGCGGCGGTGATTTTCAACGCTTCGGCGGCGACTTCGGCTTTGGTCGGAGTCGCGCCACATGATGGAGGCGCAGCCTTCCGGCGAAATCACCGAATACACCGAATTCTCCAGCATGTAGATGCGGTCGCCGACGGCGATGGCCAGCGCGCCGCCCGAACCGCCTTCGCCGGTGATGGTGACGATGATGGGCACGGGCAGCCGCGACATTTCGCGCAAATTGTGCGCGATGGCTTCGGCCTGGCCGCGCTCTTCGGCGTCCACTCCCGGATACGCGCCTGGGCGTATCGATGAAAACCATGATGGGCCGGCCGAATTTCGCGGCGAGTTGCATCGCGCGCAGCGCTTTGCGATACCCTTCCGGTTTGGCCTGGCCGAAATTGCGCGCCATGCGCTGCTTGATGTCGCGGCCTTTCTGGCTGCCGATGATCATCACCGGGCGGCCGTGAAATTTCGCCATGCCGGTGATCAAGCGCCGGATCGTCGGAAAAATTGCGGTCGCCGTGAATTTCGGAAAAATCCTCGAAGAGCAGGCGGATGTAATCGTCGGTGTAGGGGCGCTGCGGATGGCGCGCGAGCAGCACGCGCTGCCAGGCGCCGAGATGGCGTGTAGAAACTCGTCTTCAGCTCCTCGCACTTCCCGGCGGATGCGCTCGATTTCCACGGACTGCTCGCCGGTTGGCGCGGAGAGGCGGCTCAATTCGGCCACGTCGCGCTCGAGCGCGTCAATCACGCGCTGTTTCTGTTTTTCGATTGTCGGTGCCGCGACGCTGCAGCTGACGCAGATCTTGTTTCGGCCTGCTTGCCGCTGGCGTTTCACTTGCGCGACGCGATTCCTTGGCCGGCACGATCTCAGTCGCCGGCGCATTCCAATCACATTTCTGCGCGCGCGAGCTTGCGCAGCCTGCGGCTTCTCGCGCGGCTTGCGGCGCGCTTCTTTCAGCACTTTCAACTCTTTCAGCCGCTCGCGGCGTTCCTGGCGCGTGCGGCCTTTCGTTCCGGCCAGCTGGACTTCCCGTTTTTGCCGTTCGGGCTCATTGCACCACCGCCACGGAATCGGTGCCGCAAATTTCGCGCACGCGCTCGACGCAGTTCGTTATCGGCTAGCACGGCGCTGGCCGGCATCGAAGCGTCGCGGCAGTGCCGTCCTGTCTGCACCAGGTCGAACGAGACTCGGCAGCGCCCGGGCGGCTTCGCGAAAAGCTTGTGCAGCCGGTCGACGGCGCCGGTATCCACGCGTGCTCAGATCCGACGCGCACGCGCAACATGCGTGGGCGCGCGTTATCGGCGAGCTGATCGAGCAGCGCGCGCATCCGCGACGATTAGGCGCGTGCCCACATCTTCAATCGCCACGCGGCCCTTCACCAGCAGCGGCGTATTGGTCTTCAAAACGTTGTTCGAGTTTGCCGAAAGCTTCCGGGAACACCAGCGCTTCGATCACGCCGGTCCGATCCTGCAGCGTGAAAATCGCCCAGCGCGCGCCGCGCCGCGAACGCATCGGACGCATCTGCACGATGATTCCGGCCACCACGATGTCTTCGTCGTTCGTCGCGATTTCCATGGAGCGAAAGTTCGATCGGCGTTCAAGCTCCTTCAGCCGGCCGGCATATTTATCGAGCGGATGGCCGGAAATGTAAAAGCCGAGGACGGCATATTCGCCGGCGAGTTGTTGCTCTTCGGTCCAATCTTCGGCTACGGGCAATTCGGTTTCTGCGATGAGCTGTTCGCCGGTGCGTGTTCGCGGGATGTCGCCGAGGAACAATCCGCCCTGGCCGACGGCTTTGCGCCTGCTGCTTTTTCTGCGCCGCGCTGAAATGCGCCTGATCGATGGCGGCGAAAATCCGTCCGCGGGATCCGCCCAGGCAATCGAGCGCGCCGGCCTTGGTCAGGCTTTCGAGCACGCGCTTGTTGATGAATTTCGGTTCGATCGCTTCGCAGAAACCGAAGAAGCTCTGAATTTGCCGTTTCGGCGGCGCGCGCTTCGCAGATCGCTTTGGCGGTGTTTTCGCCGACGTTTTTGATGGCGGCGAGGCCGAAGCGAATGTCGTCGCCGCACCGGCGTGAAGTACAGACCGCTTTCGATGCACGTCCGGCGGCAGGACGCGAATGCCCATGCCGCGCGCTTCGTTGATGTACTTCACCACTTTTTCGGTGTTCCCGGCTTCGGAGCTGAGCATCGCGGCCATGAATTCCACGGGATAGTGAGTCTTCAGGTAGGCGGTCTGATAGGCGAGCAAGGCGTAGGCGCAGGAGTGCGACTTGTTGAAACCGTAGCCGGCGAATTCGGCCATCAGATCGAAAATCTTTTCGGCCTTCTTCGGCGTGCACTTTTCGCGCGGCGCAGCCGGCGAGGAATTTTTCGCGCTGCGCGGCCATTTCTTCGTGTTTCTTTTTGCCCATGGCGCGGCGCAGCAAGTCCGCGTCGCCCAGCGAAAATCCCGCGAGGCGGTTGGCGATCTGCATCACCTGTTCCTGATAGAGAATGACGCCCCAGGTTTCGGAGAGAATCTCTTCGAGCTCGGGCAGATCGTACGCGACTTTTTTCTTGCCGTGCTTGCGGGCGATGAAATCGTCGATCATGCCGCCCTGGATCGGGCCGGGGCGATACAAGCGCGTTCAGCGCGGTTAGATCTTCGAGGCGCGTGGGCTGGTAGCGCTTCAGAATGTCGCGCATGCCGTGCGATTCAAACTGGAAGATGCCGGTGGTGTCGCCGCGCGCGAAAAGCGCGTAGGTCTTCTCGTCGTCGAGGCCGCAGCGCCGGCGAGATCGACGTCCACGCCGCGGTTCTGCTTGATCAGCGTCACGGCGTCGTCGAGCACGGTCAGCGTGGTCAGGCCCAGGAAATCCATCTTCAGCAGGCCGATGCGCTCGAGCGCGTTCATGTCGTACTGCGTGGTGATTTCTTCCTTGTTCGACTTGTACAGCGGGACGATCTCGGTGAGCGGCCGCGGCGAGATCACCACGCCGGCGGCGTGGGTCGAGGCGTGGCGCGCCAGGCCTTCGAGGCGCAGCGCCACTTCGACCAGTTCCTTGTACGTGGCCGTCCTTTGCGCAGGCGGCTTCCAGCTGCGGCGATTGCTTCAGCGCTTCTTCGAGCGAAATGTTCAGCACGTCGGCGGAATCATTTTCGCGAGGCGGTCGACGTCGCCGTAGGGCATGTCGAGCGCGCGGCCGGCATCCTTCAGCGCGGCTTTCGCGGCCATGGTGCCGAAGGTGATGATCTGCGCGACGCTTTCGTTGCCGTAGTTCTGGCGCACGTACTCGATCACTTCGCCGCGGCGGCGCATGCAGAAATCGATGTCGATATCGGGCATGGAAATGCGCTCGGGATTCAGGAAGCGCTCGAAGAGCAAATCGTACTGCAGCGGATCGACGTCGGTGATGCGCAGCGCGTAGCTCACCAGGCTGCCCGCCGCGGATCCGCGGCCCGGGCCCGACGGGAACGCCTTGCGCGCGCGCGTAATGAATGAAATCCCAAACGATCAGGAAGTAGCCGGCGAAGCGCATCTTCTTGATCATTTCGATTTCGGCGGTCAGGCGCGCTTTCGTAGTCGGCGAGCGGATGGCGCAGGCGATCTTCCTTGCGCAAGCTGCTCGAGCACTTCGGCGCGCGCTCGACGAAACCCTCGCGCGACCACTTTTTCGAAATACGAATCGGTGGTGTGGCCTTCCGGAACTTTGAATTCCGGGAACGGATTGCTGACGCGCTGAATTTTCACGTTGCAGCGCTCGGCGATCGCCACGCGTGCGCGTGACCGCATCCGGCAATTCGCGAAACACCTGCGCCATTTCCTCGGCGGTCTTGAAATAAAACTGGTCGGTGGCGAATTTCATGCGCGCGCGTCGCTCATGGTCTTGCCGGTCTGGATGCACATCAGCACTTCTTGCGCGTGCGAATCGGACTGGGTCAGGTAGTGGCAATCGTTGGTGGCGACCAGCGGAATGCCGGTTTCTTTGGAGAGGCGCACCAGGTCGCGATTGACGCGAATGTCCTGCTCGAGGCCCTGGTCCTGCACTTCGAGGAAGAAATTCTGTTTGCCGAAGATGTCGCGCAGGCGGTAGGCGTTGGCTTTGGCCTGGTCGTACTTGTCGCGACAGGAGCGCGTCGGCCACTTCCCCGCGCAGGCAGGCGGAAAGCGCGATCAAGCCCTTGCTGTGTTTTGCGAGCAGTTCGTGATCGACGCGCGGCTTGTAGTAAAAGCCGTCGAGGTAGCCGGTGGAAACGAGCTTGATCAGATTCTGGTAGCCTTCTTCGTTTTCGCAAAGCAGGACGAGATGATTCGAGCGCTCGGCATCGGTGCCGCGGTTCTTGTGATTGTCCGGCGCGACGTACATTTCGCAGCCGATGATCGGCTTCACGCCGTGCGTGGTGGCCTGATGATAGAAATTCGCGGCGGCGAAAAGATTGCCGTGGTCGGTGACGGCGACGGCGGGCATGCCCCGGCGCGCGGCTTCCGCCGTCAGTTCGCCGATTTCGCAGGCTCCGTCCAGGAGAGAGTAGTCCGTGTGCAGATGCAGATGAACGAAGTTCGAGGACAGCCATCGAAATTTTATTTTAAACCAGCTTCGCGATTTGCGTTAACGCCAATGCCGCGGCCGAAGAATCAACTCAAAATATTTCACGGTCGTGCTCGAGTTCGCCTGCTACTTCGTGATTTCTTCGCGGGCTATCTTCCCGCCGCTTTCTTCGGTGTGGCCTGTGTTGCTGTCGTGTTCGGCTTTGTCGTGTTTGGCCTGCGCGCGCGGCGCCGATCGCAGCGGCCGCTGATTGTACGGGCTTCTCGGCTGGCTGCTGGGTGATTTGCCAGGCGCCGCAGTTTTCCCCGCCGCGGCCGGCTGCGGCTTTGGCCTGGCTGCCCTTTGGACCTCGGCCGCGGCCGCTGCTTCCTTGTCGCGCCTTCTTTTCCTTTTTTACTTTTTCCGGCTTTCTTGGGCTCGTCCTTGATGCCCGCCAAATTCTTGAGAATTTTCGTGCGGTCTTCGGGAGTCTTGCCCTTCCCGCGCAGTTGCATCTCGAAGAACTGATCGATGACCTTGTCAAATTTCGGGCCGCGCGCGACGCCCAACGCCTCCAGTTCGCCGGCCGGCGACGCCATGCGCAGCGGCCGCCATTTCTGCAGATAATTCCGGATCTTGGAAAGCGCCTTCGGATTCGGCATCTCCACTTCGATGAACGCCAGCATTTCCGGCGTGCAACGACGCGAGATAGTAGTAGGCATCCTTGGGCGCGTTGGTCTTGGGACTCTTCAGCATCTTCACGCACTTTCTGCGTTTCCGGAACCAGTTTGTCGAGCTGCGTCGATTTCCGCCGCGCGATATTCCAGATTGCGCAGTGCCGAGGCCGCTTCGCGATCTTTCAACCTGCCGAGGGTGTAATACGTCACCGGCCAGATGCAGCCGCGGGCGCAAACCCGCGCCGTACAGATTGAAGCGCACCTGCGCCAGCTTGTTCAGGCTGTCGTAATCCGGTTTTCGTTTCTGCAGCGACGGATGAATCAGCTCGAGCATCTCGTGCGATTCCCACTGTTTCAGCGTGGCCACGGGATTGTCTTCGCGGGCCAGAGCGCGCAATTCGTGGCCGACGTCGCCGCTTTCGATGCGTTCGTTCAGCCCGCGCTCGATGGCCAGGTCGAACCATTCCTGGGTGCGCGGCTCCATTTTGAATCCCATGCGCGCGGCGTAACGCAGCGTGCGCATCAGCCGGATCGGCTGATTGGTGAACGCGTGAATCGAGAGCGCGCGAATTTCCTGCTTCTCGAGGTCGGCCAGGCCGTTCATCGGATCGAGCAGCAGCCCGCGCGATTGCGTATTCAGCGAAATGGCGATGGCGTTGATGCCGAAAGTCGCGGCGGCGCAAATCTTCCATGATGCCGGAGAAACGGTAATCCGGCTTTACGCCGGGCCGCTCGTAGTGGTCCTCGCGCGCGGCGGAAATCGAGCCGTCCACGTCGCCCGCGAAAATCATTTCGTGGTGGCGCAGCTTCTCGCTTTCCCACACCACCGCGGCGCCGCCTTTCTCGAGTTCGCGCACCATCTTCACCGGATTGCCTTCCACCGTGAAATCCAGGTCGCGGATGGGCATGCCGGAAATCAAATCGCGCACCGCGCCGCCGGTCAGATAGACGTTCATTTCCTGCGCGCGCGACAGCTCCTGCACGCGCTCCATCACCGCGCGCTGCTCCGGGGAGAGCCTGCTTTCCAGCAAGTACATGTAATCGGGCATGCTGTTATCCGCCTTTCGAATTTCCGGGCCGTTTTTTCAGGCGCGCGGGTGATGCGCTTTGTAAACCTGTTTCAGCCGCTCTTCCACGACGTGCGTATAAATCTGGGTGGTGGAAATGTCCGCGTGGCCCAGCATCATTTGCACCGAGCGCAGATCCGCGCCGCGATCGAGCAGGTGCGTGGCAAAACTGTGCCGCAGCATGTGCGGAGTGAGCGCCTTGCGCAAGCCCGCCTTGCGTCCGTACATCCCCAGAGTTTTCCAGAAAGCGATGCGGTTCATGGCGCTGCCGACGCGGGTCGGAAATAGAAATGGCGAAGTTCGCTCGCCCAGAATTTGCGGGCGGGATTTCTTGCATGTATTCCTGCACCATTCGCAGCGCCTTCTTGCCCACCGGCACCAGCCGCTCTTTGTTGCCTTTGCCGATGCAGCGCAGGCAGCCGGCTTCGATCTGAATGTCGGCGATTTTCAGGCCGCACAATTCCGAAACGCGCAGGCCGGTGGAGTACAGCAACTCGATCATCGCTTTGTCGCGAAGCCCCAGCGTCGATGGTGGCGTCGGGCTGCGCCAGCAAGCGGTCCACTTCCGCCAGGCTCAGAAATTCCGGCAAGCTTTGGCGGAATTTCGGCGACTCGAATATTCGCCGCCGGGTCTTCCTTGATCATGCCTTCGGCAAAGCAGAACCGGAAAAAATGGCGAAGGTGACCAGGTGCCGCGCGACCGACCGGCTGTCGAGCTTTTTCAAATACAGCGAGCGCAGGAAATCCACCACGTGGCTGCGTTGGATTTGTCCCGTACTGACTTTGTGTTTGGCGGTGAATGCGGCGAACTTCAGCATGTCGCGCTGGTAGGCGTACATGGTGTTGTCGGACAGGCCTTTCTCGACCCGCAAATAACTTAGAAATGAGCGTATATCCGCTTCCAATTCTGTCTCCCTCGTTTCAGCTGCGCCAAAGATTCGAAATTAAACGTCGATGCCCAACCGCTACGGCTTCCGGCTCCGCTGCTCCGCAACAGCAAGAATAATTCAGGCAACTCTTCGCAGCGCAGCAGCCCGCGCCAGCACGAAATACACTCCCACGGAAAGCGCCATCATCGCCGCCAGCATTCCGGCGCTGCGAAGCGAAATGTTCGATGGCTTCGAAATGCGAATAGCTGCAGCGCCGCAAAACAGGCCGCCGCCATGGCCGCCGCGCAAACGACCATTTTCCCGAGCGACGCCAGAATGGCCGTGCGCGCCCAGCCGTCCGTAACGCCCGCGAAAAATTACAAACAACGCCGCGAAATTGAAATAAGCCGACAGGGAGCTGGCCAGCGCCGGGCTGCCGTTCCACAAATAGCGCCCGAAGGCGAACAGCAGAATCACGTTCAACGCAATGTGCAACGCCAGCGACATAAATTCCGACCTTGGTCGGCGTCAACGTATCGTGCGTCGAGTAATACATGGGCGTGATCAGCTTGATCGCCGCGAACGCCGGAAGACCCAGCGAATAATACAGCAGCGCGTGGGCGGTCAGCGCGGTCGATCGCGCCCCGAATTCTCCGTGCTGGAACAGCACCTGGGTGATCGGCACGCGCAACAAGATCAGCCCGACCGCCGCCGGAATGGTGATGAACGACACGATGCGCAGCGCGAAGCCGAAGGTCTGCTTCATTTCTGCGTATTTGCCGTCCGCCGCCTGATGCGACATGGTCGGAAAAATCGCGGTCGAAAGCGCCATGGCGTAGACGCCCAGCACCAGTTCCATGACCCGGTCCGAAACGTACAGCGAGGTGATGCTGCCGGCCGGCATGCGCGACGACGTGGCGAAAATCGTGTCGATGAAAAAATTGATCTGAAACACGCCGGCTCCGAAAAAAACCGGAGCCATCAGTTTTCCGGTTTTGCGCACGCCCGGATCCTGAAAATTCACGTCGGGCCGGAAGCTCATGCCCAGTTTCCGCAGCGCCGGAAGCTGTATCGCCAGCGAGGCGACCGACGCCACCAGGATCCCCGCCGCCAGCGCCACGGCCGGGCTGCGATATGCCTCCGGCGCCCATTTCATGACCGGCTGATAGACGATGGCGAAAGACGAGACGATCACCACCAGATTGAACGTCACGCCGCTCCACGCAGGCAGCGCAAACTGCCGAAAACTGTTCAGGATACCCGAACCGAGTGCGGTCAAACCCAGGAACAGAATACAGGGGAAGATGATCCGGTTCAGATACACCGCGAGGTCCCAATGGACGTGGTTGACGCCCATTAAGGTAAAGATTCCGATGACTTGTCTCGAAAATACGCACCCCAGGATGGACAACACTGCCAAAACGACCGCTGCATCCCAAAACGTTCGCTGGGCAAAGGCCCAGGTCTCGCGCTGCGACTTGGCCCGCAGATACCCGGTAAAGACCGGTATAAAGGACGCGCCCAGCGCGCCTTCCCCGGTAATGCGCCGAATCATATTGGGAATCCGGAACGCCAAAATAAACGAATCGGCCACCGGCGAGGTGCCCAGCAGCAGGGCCACCCTCTGATCCCGTAAGTACCCGCAAACACGGCTGATAACGGTAATAAGGGCAACAACGGAGGCAGATTTTAGGATCTTGCCTTTTTCGGTCAATCGGCGGAGACTCCGATGCTAACCCTTTAAACACCAATGACTTGACAAAATCTGGCGCAAGAATAACATAACTCCAGCCGTCTTAGCAACAATCTAAGCCGAAAATGCCTGTTTCTGCCAAAGATCGCGAGAAAGACCGGGACAAAGAGCGAGATAAAGATCGCACGCCGGCTTCGACCCGCAAGAAGGTTGTGGTGTTGCTTCTCGACCGCACGCCAGTGAAAGGCTACATCAACGCCGGCGATTTAGGACGCGAGGCGACCATCGACCTGCTGACGCCCGACGGCGAGCATCGTTCCATTTCCCTCTCTTCCGTGAAGTGCGTCTATTTCGTCCGCGAATTCCAGACGCCCTTTCAGCCGGAACGAAAAGTGTTTCTCAGCCGCCCGAAACTTGACGGCCTCTGGGTCCGCCTGCGCTTCCGCGATGAAGACGTCATGGAAGGTTTGATCGGCAACGAGCTGCTCGACCTGCTCGATTTCGGAGTGCAGATCACCCCGCCCGACCTGCACGGCAACAATTTGCGCATCTACATTCCGCGTTCGGCGCTGGAAGAAGTGAAAGTTTTGGGCGTCGTCGGCGCCGCCCGCCGCACTCCGCAAGCGCCGGCCGCGTCGCAGTCCAAACTCTTCTCCGAATAAACTCCCGGCTCTGCATCCCGTTCCGCCCTTTTCTTTTGCCCCCGCCCCCACTCCCAACGATCCGCCTCTTCTCGAATGGATGAGTCGTCGTCGGCCCGCTTTTGGCCGTCATCCAGAGGAGCGCAGCGACGAAGGATCTCTCTTCGATGGGAGGCTTCGTCGACACTCACCACTGGCACTACGCCTCCGCTATGACCGACCGCCTCGCGTGAGGTACATTCACAAAGCACGAAATCACGAGGTGAGCGCCATGAAACTTGGGGAACTAGCGAAACAACTCGGCTGCACGGTGGACGGCGACGCGCAAATCGAAATTCGAAATGTCGCGGGATCGAAGAAGCGCAGGCCGGCGATCTCACCTTTCTGGTCAACCGCAAATACCGCCCCGCGCTCGACTCGACGCAGCGCTTCAGCGATCATTGTCGCGAAAGATGCGAATCCCCTGCCGCATCCCGATGTTGCGGTCCGCGAACCCGTATCTCGATTTCGCGCGCGCCATCGAAATCTTTCATCCGGCGCCGAAATTTACCATGGAGATCCACCCGACGGCCGTGATCGCGCCTACGGCAAAAATCGCGCCGGGCGCGCACATCGGCCCGTACTGCTTCGTGGAAGACGGGGTGGAAATCGGCCGCAACGCTGTGCTGCACAGTTTTGTTACGATTTATCGCGGCGCGAAAATCGGCGACGACTTCTTCGCGCACTCGCACGTCACCGTCCGCGAAGATTGCCGCATCGGTCATCGCGTTCTACTGCAGAACGGAGTGACCGTAGGCAGCGACGGCTATGGTTTCGCGCGTAACGCGGACGGCGGCTGGCACAAGATGCGCCAGTCCGGGATCACGGTGATCGAAGACGACGTGGAAATTCAGGCTCACAGCGTGATCGATCGCGCCACGGTGGGCGAAACCCGCATTGGCCGCGGAACCAAAATCGATAATCTGGTCCAGGTCGGCCACGCCTGCAAAGTGGGCGACGACACCATGCTGTGCGGCCAAGTCGGGCTTGGCCGGCACTACGAAAGTCGGCGACCGTTGCATTCTTGCGGGGCAAGTGGGAACCGCCGGCCACCTCACCATCGGCGACCGCGCGGTACTGACCGCGCAGTCCGGAGTTCCCTCCGACGTGCCCGCCGATACCGTCTACTCGGGGTATCCCGCGATGGAAACTTTGGCTTGGCGCAAATCGGTCGCGGTCTTCAACCGCCTACCCGAAATGCAAAAACAGATTCGTGATCTACGCGACGCGGTGGACAAACTGGCTGCGAAATAAATCGAGGAGCGCTAACGGGTCGACTGCTTCGGCTCCGAGGCGTCAGTGGTCAAGGGCTTTTGATCCTCTGGCAGCCCGGCGGCCACGATCCCCTGCACGAGCTGGCGTAATTCCTCACG
Organism: uncultured Acidobacteriota bacterium; assembly: GCA_963737765.1. GTDB lineage: Bacteria > Acidobacteriota > Terriglobia > Acidiferrales > UBA7541 > Palsa-295. The sequence goes on along the minus strand of CAVTTY010000023.1, from coordinate 48,234 downwards.
TTGTTCAATTTTGTATTGCGAGGCGTCGACGGCCGGTCCGAATTTCACCACCACTTCTCCGGGATAAATCCGCCAGTCTCCTTTGCGCATCAGCTCCTGCGTTCCAGCCAATGATACCGGCACCACCGGCACGCCGGCGCGGATCGCCATCACAAATGTCCCGCGCTTGAACGGCAGCAAGCGTCCGTCGCGGCTGCGCGTGCCTTCCGGATACACACAAAACGACAAGCCTTCCTTCAAATACTTGATCGCCAGGTCCACGCTTTCCGCCGCCGCTTCGCTGTCACCGCGATCCACCGGCACCAGATGCGCCAGCGTGATCGCCTTGGACAGAACCGGAATCTTGAACACTTCTTTTTTGGCGAGCAAAGAAATCCGCCGCGGAATATTGGGCGTCAGTGCGACTGGATCCAAATTTGAAGCGTGATTCGACGCAAAAATACAGACACCGGGCGGAATATTCTGCAGTCCTTCAACTTGCACGTGAATTCCAGCGAGGCGCAGTCCGATGCGCAATCCATCCTGGAATACGTTGTACATGAAGTTCGGGTCGCCAGAGATCAGCGTCCAAAGCACCAGGAGTGGCAGTAGCGTCAGCATGGCCAGGGAAAAGTAAACGTAGAACGATGACGGTGCGAATCATGGTCTAAGGAAGGATGCTCGCGCCGGACGCAGGTGGCCAAGCGGAAAATGTCGTCACGGACGAAAAAGTGTTCATCGGGGCTCAGCTAGTCCGTTTGCCCGCGCAGCCAGCCGTCGCGAATGCGTTTCTGCTTTTCGGTGGGATGCGACGTTTCGACGATCGAATATTTTTTCTGTTCGACGGTTCCCAGCCGGTAAGCCACATCGGAGTCTTTACCATCGCGCTGAATGTGCAGCGAAATCAGCGCACCCGGAGTTTGTTCGCGCAGCCAACCAGGAAAAAAGCGTGGCGGCGGCTGACTGTTTAGCGACAAAACCACGTCTCCCGGCCTCAATCCCGCCGCTTCCGCCGGTCCGCCGGGCACCACTTGCGAAATCGCGACGGCCCCGCCTGCCGAGCGCCCCACGGTCCAGAAGCCAAGGTCCGCGCTCTTTTTCAGTTCAACTTTCAATTCCAATCCGGCCGGTTCGAGCAGCTTGCCGTACGGAATCTCGTCGGTCCCGGCCACGTAGCGCTCGAAGAAATTGTCGAACTTCACGCCCGCGACGTTTTCCGCCACCGCGCGCACACCCGCGCTCTCGTCATAAAACCGTCCTTGCTTCGCATACACCTCGTTCATGCGGCGTAGCACGTCGTCCAGCGATTTGTGATTGTCGGTGGCGTCGCGAATCGCCAAGTCCAGCAGCATCCCGTCGATTTCGCCTTTGTTGTAATACGAAATGCTGCGGTCGGGCTGGCGGTAGTCGTCATATTTTTCCAGCCAGGCGTCCAGGCTCGATTCCTCCACGCTTTGCCACAGCCGCGCCGGACGCGAATCCAGTTCCGTAATCTGCGCCGCGACTTCCCCGTAAAACTGGTCCTTGGTATACAAAGCCGCTGCGCTCCAGCGTGTACGCGCCGTAGGTGCTGGTCACGCCTTCCGCGAACCACAGCGCCCGCGTGTATTGCTCGCGGGTGAAATCCACCGGCTCCAGAGCTTGCGGCCGAATGCGTTTTACGTTCCAGGCATGGAAAAATTCGTGGGCGGCGGTGCTGACCGCCGCGTCACCCGAAGACGCCGAGATCGCCGTGCAGTTCGAATGCTCCATCCCGCCACCACCTACTTCCGGATACGGGCCGAAATGAAAGAAGAACGTATATTCCGGAAACGGCGCGCCGCCCATCAATTTTATTTCGTAGCGCGGTGATGTGTTTCAGCGCATTTTCCAGGCGATCGCGGTGCCAGTCCTTGCCATCCACCACGACCCGAAAGTGCGCGCCGCCCTGGTCGAAACGAAATTCCTCGAACGCGCCGAATTCCGCCGGCGCGTCGACCAGTTGGTCGTAACTTTCGGCTCGCACCGCGCTCGCGTCGGGGACCGAGGGAAGTTCGACGGCGATATGCCAGCTGGCCGGAACATCGTCGAACTGCACCACGGTCGCTTCGCCGCGCCGGTCCGGCAAATACATCAGAACTTCCGCGAAATTCAAAAAGGCATGATGCGCATTCAATTGCGAATTGAACGGTCCCGGATCGTCCCATTCGATTGAATAGGTGACCACCAGCGGCGGAGCGTGCGGCGATAACATCCCATCCCAGGGGTAGGCGACCTGCCAGCTTTGTTTGTCGAGCTTACGCACCGGCACATCGGCGGCGCCCGGTTCGCCGGATTCTTTTGCTTCGACGTCTCGCACTCGATACGAAAAATCGCGCACCTGGTACAGCGCGTTCCACGCCGGAATCGCGACGACGATTCCCTGCGGCGCCGGCGGAATCTCCATGCGCACGTGAAAAATGTGCGATTCCGGATTTTTCAGCGAGATGTGGTATTTGATCGTGGCTGCGGCCGGTCTTGGCGCCAGCACAAAAACAACAACCGCGACCGCCGCTAGAGATACGATCCGCGGCGCAGTTTCATCGAACGACCTGCTCGCGCGATTTGAATTTCTCCAGCAGCTTCCCGCTGAGGCCGTCAAAGCTGCCATTCGACATGATCATCACCATGTCGCCCGGTTTGGCCTGCACGGCCAGATAGTCCGCGAGTTCCGGCGTTGAGTCGAAAGCCTTGGCGGGTTTGCCGAGCTTGGCCGTCGATTCGGCGATCGCTTGCGGCGACATTCTTTCCGATTCGCCCAGCAGCTGGGCGCGATTCACCGGGCCGATCACCACCGCGTCCGCCAGGGCCAGCGCTTCGGGCAGCACGTGCTCAAAAATCTTGCGCCGCATGGTGTTTGAACGCGGCTCGACCGCCGCCCAGATTTTGCGCCGGGGCCAGCGCGTCCGCGTCGCTTCGAGCGTCATGCGTATCGCGGTGGGATGATGCGCGAAATCTTCCACCACCAAAACCCCGTCGGCCTCGCCCTTGATTTCCATGCGCTTACGCACGCTGACGAAAGTAGCCATGGCCTGTTCGATGGCTTCGCATTCGACGCCTCGGCCGTAGGCAATGGCAATCGCCGCCAGCGCGTCCAGTACATTGTGCAGGCCCGCCACCGGCGTCCGCACCCGCGTCACTTCCTTGCCGCGATACGCCACGCGAAACTCGGTGGCGTCGTCCTGCCATTGAATGTCGCCCGCGCACCAATCGCAGTCGGCGGTCAGGCCGAAAGTTTCCACCGGGCAAAATGCTTTCGCGGTGACCTTCTTCAACTCCGCCGCTATCGCCGAGCATCAGGATTTTTCCGCGGCGCGGCACCAGATTCACCAGCCGCCGGAATTGCAGCGCGATCGACGCCAAGTCCGGATAGATATCGGCGTGGTCGTATTCGAGCGAAGTCAGAATCAATTCGTCGGGATGGTAGTGCAGGAATTTCGGCCCGCGATCGAAGAATGCGGTCTCGTACTCGTCGCCCTTCGATGATGAATTCTTCCCCGCCGCCCAGTCCGTAGCTGCGTTCGCCGAAATTCGGCGCGACGCCGCCAATCAGAAAATCCGGCCGCCGTCCGGCCACGTGAAAAATCCAGGCGAGCATGGCCGTGGTCGTGGTTTTGCCGTGCGTGCCCGCCACCACGATCGAGGTGTGCCGCGGAATGAAATATTCCTCGAGCAGCTGCGGCATCGAGCAGTACGGAATTTTTTCGTCCAGAATATATTCGATCTCGGGATTTCCGCGCGCGATGATGTTGCCCACCACGCACAAATCCGGCGCCGGTTTCAGATTCTCTTCGCGAAATCCTTCGTTCCAGGGAATTCCCAGCGAATCGAGCAGCGTCGAGGCCGGCGGATACACGTTCACGTCCGAGCCGGTCACCTGGAATCCGCGCTCCTTCAACATGCCCGCCACCGGAGCCATCGCCGCACCCGCAATGCCCAGCAGGTGGATGTGGTCCGATGTTTTTATAGGCCGAGTAGCGATGGCAGATTCTCCTGAATTATTTTTCGATCTTGGCGCAACGGCGATCTACCGCTACGCCTTGCACGCCGGTTCCAATATTTCCAAACGCGGAGCCTCATCGGCGCGCAACCGCGCACGGACCCCTAACGGCAAGCGTCAGCATGGGCCGCGCCGTGTGTCCCATCGCGGCGCCCCAGACCACCGGAAATCCAAATGTCCCGAGCACGCGTCTGACGACGTCGCGCACTGTTTCCGATCCCTCCGGGCCCTGCGCACTCCGGAAAATCGCCCAGCACAATTCCCGAGACGCCGCGAAATTTCCCAGCCTGCTTCAAATGCATCAACGCGCGATCGACCTGCCACGGTTTCATCCCGCGGTCTTCCAGCAGCAGAATCGCTCCGTGCGTATCGAGTTCCCACGGCGTGCCCAGCGCGGTTTCCACCAGCGTCAAGCAACCGCCGAGCAGGGTGCCGTCCGCTCCGCCGGCCACGATTGGTTCGGCGTCATCTAAGCCGATCGTCCAACCGGATTTCGTCTCCGTCAGCGCATGCATCAGGCTGGCCCGGTCGTATCCGTGGTCGGCGTCGGCGCCCTGGTCCAGGCCGGCGGCGACCATGGGGCCGTACAACGTGACCCAGCGGAATTTCTGCCACAGAAAAATCTGCAGGGACGTGAGATCGCTGTATCCCAGCAGAATTTTCGGCGGGACCAGCGCGACGCTCAACCCTTCCAGCAAATAGTTCGAACCGTAGCCGCCGCGCGAGCAAAAAATTCCCTTGGTATGGGTTTCGCTCAGAGCTTCCTTTAACGCCGCGCCGCGTTCCCCTGCCGTTCCGGCAAAAAAGTCGCCGAGCGCCAGCATGCGTTGATCATCACTCATCGCGCGAAAGCCCAGCTTGCCGATTTCTTCCGCACCGGCGCGCAGGCGTGCTTCGGCCACCGGGCTCGCAATCGAAAGGATGCGAACCGCGTCGCCGGCCTGCAACGGAGGTGGCTTAAGTGCTTGCGGCATGGGCCGCAAAGGAGAATAAGGAATTTCGGGAGGTGAGTCCAGCCGCGATGCGGCCGGTGTTTACATCCGAGCAGTACGGCGATGGCCTCGCCGCACTAGAATAGTGCTATGGAAATATAGACGTCGCCCACGCCGCTGGCCGGCTGCGCTGCCGCCGTCGCCGGTGCGTAGAACGCGGCATAGCGCCCGTCAGCGCTGATCGGTGCCGCGGAATATTCGTCCACGCTGACCGACGGGATTTTCGCCCCGCCACTGGTCACCGGAACTACGGCCGTCTTCAGCGCGCTGGCGGCAGCCACCGTCGCGGCCGCGGAAAACGCGTAGGCGCGCGGGTTGCAGGGCAGGGCCGCACCAAAGCAGGTGTCGCGCACCACCAACGCGCCTTCCGTCGAGGATTCGCTGGGCACCGCGAACGTTGACCGCCCCTCCACGAACGAAATGTAGCGTCCATTCGCGCTGATGAACGGTGAGTAGGCTTGATTCTTATCGGCGCCGCCGGAAGCCAGCGCCGCAACCGATGTAGTCGAAGGCACGCACCCGTCGGGAGCCGTATCGCCCAAGCACGTGTCGCGCAGAAACACTTTGCTGGCCACGGCGGCGCTGCCCGCGCTCGCCGTCGCCTGCGATTCAAACACCACGAACCGCGCATCCTGATTGATGGAAGGCGCTAGATTCACTCCGGTGAGCAGCGACCCATCCACGGCATACGAAATTCTGTCCGCCGACGGTGAGCAGCCCACCGCAGCATCGATCCCCAGGCAAGTGTCGGCCAAAACGATCGCCGCAGAATTCGTCGGCGCTTGCGCCGCGCGCCGTCCAAGCCTCGTAGGCTACAAAACGTCCGTCGGCCGAAATCACGGGCCGGCCGGTTTGCGTTTTCGCCGGAACATCGCCCTCGTCCATCGCCACCATTGAGGTGCGCGGGAAGCACGACTTGGTTGCCGTCGGCCCGGCACAGGTATCGCGGACAAAAACCTGGGGATGCGCCAGATTAACGTCCGCCGAAATATTCGCAGCGGAAGAGACGAACGCCGCGAAGCGTCCATCGCCGCTCAAGGACGGACTCGCGCTCGGTCCGTTGGCCGATTCTCCGTTCACGCCCACCGAAAGAAGTTCGGTGTGCGGCGCGCATCCGGCCGGCACATTCGCGCCCGCGCACAGATCGCGCACGTATACGCTCCAGTACCCGGAGGCCGCCGGCGTGACGCCCGAAACCAGATTCGTGGCCCGCGAAACAAACGCGACGAAACGTCCGTCGCCGCTGATGGCAACTTGCCGTCCGGTCTTGCCATTGGCCGCGCCGCCATCACCCGAAAGATCGATCGCCTTGGTGCTGGGCGTGCACGCCGCCGTCACCCCGGCGCAAGTATCGCGCACAAAAACATTGCCCGAGACGCTGCTGGCCACCAGGTTCTTGGCTTCGGAATAAAACGCCACGTAACGCCCGTCGGCGCTGATCGCGGGCGATTCACTGGCTCCGTTGGCGGGTCCGCCCTGGGCGTTCACCGAAACCACCTGCGGGAATTTTGCCGCTTGCGCCGCCCCAGCGGCCGTAACCACATACGGAAACGGCGCGGATGCTCCGCCCGCGCCCTGCGGACTCACCACCACAATCGAATCGGTTCCGGCCGTGGCAATATCGGCCGCCAGAATTTGCGCCGTCAACGAGGTCGTACTGCCAAATTTTGTAACGCGCGGGCTGCCGTTCCATTCCACCACGGTGTCCTGCGTGTAGTTCGTTCCCGTCACCGTGAGCGTGAAACCGGCGCCGCCGGCCACCGAAGTTGACGGCGAAACCGAACTTACCGTCGGCGCAGCGACCGAAACTATGAAATTCACCGCGGCCGAGGTCCCGCTGCTCGAACTCGAGTTCGCCACGGTAATGGGAAATGTTCCAGCCTTGGCCAAATCCGTGGCCGGAATCTGCGCCTGCAGTTCACTGGAATTGACCGCGGTGGTCGGCCGCGCACTGCCATTCCATTGCACCATCGACGAGGCCGTAAAACCCGCGCCGAAAACGTTCATGGTAAACGCCGGGCCGCCTTGCACGCCGGTCGAGGGAGAAATTCCGCAAATCAATGGCACGTTCGAACCGGAAACCGAAAACGTGACGCTCGGCGAGAAAACAAACCCGCCAGTTCCGTTCGGGGTGTAGACGCTCACGCTGTTACAGCCGGCGGTGGCAATGTCCTCGGCGGTGATTGTGGCGGTCAACTGATTCGCGTTCACGAAGGCGCTCCCGAATCGCGGACTGCCATTCCAGGCCACCTGTGATCCCGCCAGTTGGGGCATGGCGGCGTTCGGAGTTCCCGTCGGCGCCATGAAATTCGAACCGTTCACGGTTAAGGTAAATGCTTTACCGCCGGGCGTAGCGTTGCCCGGGCTGACGCTGCTAATCAGCGGCGTCGTCGGCACCACCGGATCGATGTTGAACGTTGCCGCATTCTGGCTCAAGCCGCCGCCAGGCGCTGGATTCGACGCGGTAATTTGCGCCAGCCCCGGATTGGCCACATCCGAAGCCAAAATAGTGAGCGCAATCTGGTTGGTATTCGCGTTGACGATGCCGGTGCGCGGCGAACCATTCCAAAAAGCGGTGGTTACGCCCGCGGAGCTATTGATGAACCCGGTGCCCGAAACGAACAGGGTGAAGGTCTGGCTGCCGGCGGTGATACTGGACGGCGCGAGGTTGGTGAGGATGGGTGTCGCGTTGGGCTGCACGTTGGTGGAATTGGAGCCGCATCCAGAGACAAGCGTTGCCAGGAATGCGAGCATCCCGAACATGGTCCACCGCAAGTGCATCAATCGAATCCTCCGCTGAATTTCGTGCGAATCGGCGCTGATATTTGTCGACCTGGCGTTTACTCGCGCCCGCTCACGGGGACGCGCTGAATCATTCGATGAGACGCGACCTACGGTAAAGAGGCAGTCGAAGCGATGCGAACTGCGCCGTAAACCCCGTCAGAATTGATAGCATCCCCACGCACATGCGTCAACTCGGATTCAGGAAATGGGTGTTTGGTTGGCTAAAAACAAAGAAGATATCGCACGGCGCAAGTAGCGCCGAGCCCGCGGTCCGAGTCGCACGATCGTCAGCTCCGCACCGGCCGGACTTCCACCTTGGCGTTCAGCGCCGCAAACTTGGTGAGCAGCTCCCGCTCCTGTGGGTGCGTAATCTCCGCCTCGAACTCCACGAACGAATGCTCATCGTGTTTGTGCGTCTGCCACCGCCGCGCCTCGATTTTGGTTTCTTCCACGATGCGATGGCACGGCACCAACAGGTCGGCGTGCGCCACCGGCACGGCCAATTCGAAGGTCATCAGCCGGGTCTGCAAACCGAAGCGATCTTCGAGGAAGCCAATTCCGATCAGCGCTGCCAGGACCAGTAGCGTGGCGAAAATCGCGGTCTTAATCATGTCCGCGCCCACCGCCATGCCGATGCTGGCCATCACGAAAATGGTCGCGGCGCTGGTGATTCCCATGACCGCGCCGCGTTCGCGAATCACCACGCCCGCGCCGATGAAGCCGATCCCCGGAATAATTTGCGCGGCGATGCGGGTGTGATCCCCGGTGACTTCTCCGGCCATCACGTAGGAAATGATGGTGAATAGCGTCGCGCCGAAACAAATCATCATGTTGGTCCGGATTCCGGCGGGCTTGCGGCGCAGTTGGCGTTCCAGTCCCACCAGGCCGCCCAGAAACGCCGCCAGCAACAGCTTCATCAAAATGTACGAATTCAAATCGTGTGGCATCGCACCCCCGTGCGTACCGCCGGTGCGATTCTAACGGAATTTTCGAGCCAATTGCAGCACTTCAGGGCCGGCGTGCTACTCGTATTTCAGCGCGACCAGCGGGTCCACGCGCATCGCGCGTCGCGCCGGCAAGTAAGCTCGCGGCCAGCGCCACGAACAACAGCGTGGCCGCCACGGAAATAAAAGTCAGCGGGTCCGTAGCGCCGATCCCGAAGAGCAGACTCTTCATCAATTGGGTCAAACCCAACGCCGCTAGCAGACCAATTCCGATTCCCAGCAGCGCCGTTCGCAAACCCTGCTTCAGAATCATCGACATCAAGCTGCTGCGCTGCGCGCCGAGCGCCACGCGAATTCCAATCTCCTGCGTGCGCTGCGCCACCGAATACGAAATGACTCCGTAAATTCCGATAGCGGCAAGTAGCAGGGCCAGACCGCTGAACAGTCCTAGCAGCACCAGCGTTACGCGCCGCGTGGCCACCGAATCGCTGACCAGTTGCTCCATGGTCGAGGTCTCGGCAATCGGTTGATCTTTATCGATCGTGTTCACCACCTCGCGGACCGCCGAGGTCAGCGCCGCCTGCCCCACGCTCGATTTCACGATCACATTCATGTCGCTGAAGGGCGCCTGGCGAAACGGGAGGTACACTTCCAGCCGCGCCGGATTTTCCAGTCCGTAAAGTTTGGTGTCGCCGGCTACTCCGACAATGGTGACCCAGTCTTCCTTCGCTCGGTGGCCAACCATGAAGCGCTTCCCCACCGGATCGCTTCCGGCAAAAAGCCGCCGAGCCATCAGCGCGTTGATGATTCCGACCTTCGGCGCTTTTTCGTCGTCCGCGGCCGTGAACCAGCGCCCGCGAACCAACGAAATTCCCAGCGTGGTCCAATAATCGGAGCTGACGATGTGCATGTCCGGATGCGGATAGTCTCCCGGCCGCAGTTCCCCCATCCCTTCGAGCACGACATCCGTCCGCCAATGATCCCCGCCCAGCGGTACGGCGGTACCCACCGCGGCGCTTTCCACGCCCGGCAAGGCCCGCACTCCATCCAGCGCGCGCTGCCAAAAATTCAAAATTGCCGGATCGGTGGAATATTGTTTTTCGGGCAAACTGAGACTCATGGTCAGCACCCGCGCAGTCCGAAATCCGGGATCGACCGCCCGCAGCCGGTACAGACTCTGCATCATCAACCCCGCGCCGGTGAGCAAAATCAGCGCGAGCGAAATCTCTGCCACCACCAAGGCTCCGCCCAAGCGCTTTTGGGCGGCGCTGGCGCTGGACGTTCGGCCGGATTCCTTCAGATCGGATTGCACGTCGGTCTTGGTCGAATGAACCGCCGGCGCCAAACCAAACACGAATGCCGCCACGATCACCAGCGCGGCCACGAATGCAAATACTGCGCCATTCAAGTTCACTTCCGTGCCGGACAGCATGTTGCTGGGAATCCATCGAGTCATGGCGTGAATGCCGCCCTCGGCGAACGCCAAGCCCAACGTCCCTCCCAAAATTGCCATGAGCAGACTCTCCGCCAGCATCTGGCGCAGGATTCGTCCGCGGCTCGCGCCAAATGCCAACCGCAGCGCAATTTCTCTGGTACGGCCGGCGCCACGCGCCAAAAATAAATTCGCCACGTTGGCGCAGGCGATCAGCAGCACAAACAGCACCGCGCCAAACAAAATCAAGATCGCCGGGCGCGAATCACCGACGAACGAATCCCGGATTGGCTTGTACTCCACGCCGTAGCCCTCATCGGCGGCGGGATATTCCTGGGCCAGCCGTTCCGCGATGCCGTCCATTTCCGCCCGCGCCTGCGCCGACCCGATGCCCGGAGCCAGCCTTCCGACCACGATACTTTCGCCGCGATTTCCGCGCTCCATCACCTCTGTATTGTTCGTCAGCAGTACGCCGAGCGGCTCCATCACATCCATTTTGTCCAGCCAGCGAAAGCGAGCCGGCAGCACGCCGACAATCGTGAACGGGCGGCCGTCCAGCGACATGGTCTTACCCACGGCGCTCGGGTCCGAGCCGAAATGCGATTGCCACATCTCATAGCTCAGGATCAGAACCGGCTCGGTACCGGCATTCCCTTCCTGCGCCGTGAAATCGCGGCCGGTAAGCGGCTCAACTCCCAGCATCGAAAGAAACTCCGGCGAAACCGCGAGACCCCGAATCACTTCGGGCCGCGCGACGCCCGTGAGGTTGAATCCGACCTGATGCACTGTGGCCATCTGTGCGAAAGCCGTGCTTTGCTTGCGCCAATCCAGAAAATTCAGATAAGAGACGCTCAACGTGCCCACCCGCGGCGTCGTCTCATTCATCACCACCAATCGCGAGGCGTCGCGATACGGGAGCGGCCGCAGCAAAACCGCGTAGACCACCGAGAAGATCGCCGTGTTCGCGCCGATGCCCAAGGCGAGCGTCAGCACCGCAACCAGAGTGAAGCCTGGAAATTTCCAGATCATGCGCAGGCCATAACGCGAGGTCCTGCAGTAATTGCTCGAGCCAGATCAGGCTCCACACCTCGCGCGTGTCTTCCGTAACCCGCTTAACGTTTCCAAATTTCAACATCGCCGCGCGACGTGCTTCGTCCGCCGACATTCCCCGCGCGATGTTGTCCTGCGTCTCGATCTCGATGTGGCCGCGGATATCCTCATCGAGACCTTGCAGCATGCGCTCGCGGCTGCTTCATCGACTTGCCTTCCTGCCCCGCCGGCCGCAGCACCTGCGCGATCGCGTCGGCCAGCTTGTTCCATTTGCTGGTCTCCACCACCAGTTGGCGCTTGCCTTTCGCGCGTCAGCCGGTAGAATTTCGCCCGCCGGTTATTTTCCGAGGTGCCGTCCTCCACCGAAATCCAGCCGCGCTTGATCAGCCGGTGCAGCGCCGGATAGAGCGACCCTTGCTCCACCTGCAGCACGGAATCGGAAGTAAATTCGATGGCCTTGGCAATGGCGTGGCCGTGCGTCGGCCCCAGCCGCAGCGTGCGCAAAATCAGCAAGTCCAGGGTGCCCTGCAGCAGCTCGATGCGTTTTTGGTAGTCTTTGGTAGACATGCTAGGTGAGGGTAAAGGAGCTTCCAGTAGAATGTCAAGGGGAAGCTGAATTTCTAGCTCTCGGTGGCAGGCGGCAGGTCGGCGGCCGGGCGAGAAACGCTTTCTCCGTGCATGTCTTTCTTCTGGCTCACCGTGTCCCCGTCGTCCGCTTTCAAGCTGCGGAAAACAACCGTGGAACAAAGCGTCATCCCGCCGAGCACGAAGAAAGCCAGGTGAATGCCGTGAATAAATTGCGTCGAATTCGATTTCGCATGGTCCGGAATAAAAAATGCGGTCACCAGCGACGCCGACGCCACCCCGAAGCTGATCGACATCTGCTGCATGGTGCTGGCAATGGTGCTGGCGCTGCTGGCCTGTTCATCGTTCACCTCCGCGTAGACCAGCGTGTTCATGCTGGTATATTGCAGCGAGGTAAAAAATCCGTAGCAGAACACTCCCAGCACGATCAGCCACACCGGAGTTCCCCGCCCGATGGTCGCGAACAGCATGATGAACAAACCTATGATAATCGTGTTCGAAACCAGCACCGCGCGATAGCCGAAACGCGCCAGAATTTTCGGCATGGTCAACTTCAAACTCATCGCCGCGATCGCCTGCGGCATCATCAGCAACCCCGACTGAATCGGCGTGAAGCCCAGGCCCACCTGATACAAAAGTGGAAATAAAAACGGAATGCCGCCAATTCCCAAGCGCGTGACGAAACTTCCGATCACGGCGGCGCGAAACGTGCGCAGCCGAAACAGCACCATGCGCAACAGCGGATGCTCCGACTGCGCGGCATGCAACCCGTAAGCCGCCAGCAGCCCAATCGCCAGCACGAACAGGCCCAGCACTTTGCCCAGCCCCAGCGCATGCTCGCCAAATACTTCCAGCACGTAAGAAAGCAGCGCGACGCCGGATCCAAAAAGAAACAGGCCGCTGAAATCGAGCCGGGCGGTGTGCTCCGCGCGGTAGTCGGGCAAATGCCGGTAAACCAGATAAAGGCCCGTCAGCCCAATCGGAATGTTTACAAAGAAAATGAAGCGCCAGTGCAAATATCCGACGATCAATCCGCCGGTGATGGGACCCAGCATCGGTCCGATCAAACCGGGAATGGCCACGAAACTCATCGCCCGCACGAGCTCGGACCTGGCAAACGTTCGCACCAGCGTGAGCCGGCCCACCGGGACCATCATCGCGCCACCAACACCCTGCAAGATGCGATCGGCCACCAACACGTGAATGTTGCTCGAAATTCCGCAGAGAAAAGACCCCAGCGCGAAAATTCCAATGGCCGAGGCAAAAACCCGCCGGGTGCCGAACCGGTCGGCCATCCATCCGCTGATCGGAATAAAAACCGCGAGGCTCAACGTATAGCTCGCCAGCACCGATTTCATGTTCAACGGCGCCACATGCAACGCCGCCGCGATGGTCGGCACCGCCGTGTTCAAGATCGTGGTGTCCAGCGACTCCATGAAAAACGCCACGGCGATCAGCCAGGGCAGCAAGCGCCTGCTGGTTTCCGTCAGCGAATCCATCGCCTTACCCAATCCCAAGGACGAGGGACCCCAAGACGGTCTTTCGGTTGTTTTGGGCGCTTCAGGCGGGTTCAAATTCGGCGGACTCGGTGGCATCGTCCTTCGCGATCGCGCGGGCTCCCGGCAGATTTTTTCTAGCGACGCTGCAGCACGAGGAGTTCGAGCGTGTCCGGCGCCAGCGCGTTCGATAGTTCCAGAATATTTCCGGTGGCGACGTGCTCGTCGACCAAATCCAGATTCTGGGTGGCGCTGATCCGGTAGCGCTTCACCGTGAAACCGTGGGCCCACGGCAGACCATCCACTCGCAAGTTGTACCCGGCGTTATCGCGGTACACCACATCCTTGCGCGCCGGCAGAAATTTCACCTTGGAGAAATCCGGCATCGCGCCCCCGTCTTTCAGCAGTTCGGCTGGCATCTTCGGCGGTAACGGTTTGTATCCGTCGGGATTCGCAAAATTGCTGATCAGAATCTGCATGGTATTGCCGTCGGTTGATCTTCCGGCCAGCACGGCAAAGCCGAACGTGTCGTCGCCTTTCACCTTCAGCCGGTGCGGGGTGCTCATCATTTTCCCCATGGCCTGAAACGCGCGGGCGGTTTTGTAATATTCGCCATTGGTGTCGAACAGTCCCATCCAGGCCGCGTCGCCCCGATAAAACATGGCGGTATCGATCGCGGAATCCTGCAGGTAGGTCAACACGGCGCCGATGTACGCCGCGTTGTAGGCCCCGCGCAGCACCGGTTTTGAAGCGTCGGTGAAGTCCGCGGTCAGATTCCATTCGGACAAAATACTTTCGGCCTTGGGAAATTCATGGTCGTCCAGAATTTCGCGAATTTCAGTCCCCAACCGCACCGCATCGTAAGGGTCCGCCACCGAGGGTGAATACGTGTGCCAGGAATAAAAATCGAGCGGCACTTTGTGTTTCGCGCAGTAATCCATGAATCCTTCGCGATACGGGCCGCTGTCGTAGGGAAAAGCCTTGGCGTCGCCGCCGACCTTCAGTCGCGGGTCGGTGGCCTTTAACGCCCTCGCCGTCTTTTCGTACAACTGATAGAACTGCTGCGGCGTTCCGGACCAAAACAGTTCCGGCTCGTTCCAGAATTCCCAGTATCGAATCTTGTAATGAAAACCATCCGCCCAGTTATTGTTGTAGTGCATCGCGATGTGCTCCACGATGGCGGCAAATTTGTCAAAATCCGGGGGCGGGTTGACGTTCGCGCCAAAACTGCGGCCAATGCGGTAATACACTTCCGCGCCGCTGTCGTGGATCGCGGTGATCATTTTGTCGGTGGGACCAAAATTGTAGCTCGCCGGTTTGTCCGGATCCGCGCTCCAGTCCGGAAAAATTATGCTGTCGTTCCCCGCTTTGACCACCGCCGCGCGCTGCGCCTCATCCGGAATCAGCCAGGTCAAAAACGCGTTGTCCTGCTCGAATTTGGAGTCGATTTCCGTGGGCCCCATGAAATCGTGAGTCCGCACCTGCTCGATGGCCAACGCTTTGTATTGCGGGACCAGATCGGGAAGTCCTTCCATCAGCGGGCTCGGCGGACCATTTACTCCCTGAAATGAACGAATGGTTCCGTTCGTTTTGCCGTAGTCCACCCACAGATAGCGAAAACCCTTTTTGGAATTATTTTGGCCGAAGGCCGCGGCGCAGATCAGCAACGAAAAGAGCAGGAAACGGCAAAACCCCTTCATCAACGCTCCTTGGCAAATCGTAGTCTGATGATGCCCGCACCGCCACCGTCCACCGCGCAATACTACGCGCGAAACATTAATTATCGCCGATGTTGCGCACAAAGTGAGCAGCGAAAAAAAGCGCAACGAGCGGTCGTATTGTGATGCGGCGCGGGACACCCCGGGCCGGCCGGGCCGGTTAAATTTCCTTTTGCGGCTCCAGCCACACGCGCGCGACCACCGCACTACCCAGCGCCAACACGACCGCCAACCATAAGATCGTTCGATATCCGAACAGGAAGGACTCGCCCACTGCGGCCATCACTCGCGGGTCGTTGCTCTCCATCGCAGCCAGCTTCGGTTTCTGCTCGTCCACCTGCCGGATTTCCGTGGGCGGCAGGTGCAAGCGTCCGAGCTGCCGATCCAGCGTCCGGCTGAACACGCCGTACATCGCCAAGCCAAAAACCGCCACCGCCAGCAGGCCCGCCATGCGCGACACCGCATTGTTCACGCCCGACGCGACGCCGGCCTGTTCCTGGCTCGCCGCGCCCATTACCGTGGTCGTCAGCGGGGCCACGCAAACGGCCATGCCCACGCCCAACAACATGACTCCGGGAAAAACTGTTTTCCAGTATCCACCGCCGATTCCCGGCAGAAACAGCAGGAAGTAGGCAGCGGCTACGATCAAAGATCCAATGGTCAGCGGGGCGCGCGCTCCATAGCGAGCCACTAGGCCGCCCGACCAGCGCGACAACACAAAGATCGTCAGGATCAATGGCAGCAGCGCGCCGCCCGCCTGGGTCGGCGTGTAGTGCTGTACTTGAATCAAATTTAAGGGAAAGAAGAAAAAAATCCCGCTCAGCGCGGCGTACAGGAAGAAGGTCAGCAGGTTCGCGCCACTGAAATTCCGCGACCGGAAAAGCGTCAACGACAACATGGGCGAAGCCGATCGCCGTTCGACCGCCAAGAAACCGGCCATTGAGCATATTCCCACGATTCCAACGGCCCCGGCCACGGCGCCGCGGCGCGGCGCTTCGATCAAGGCGAAGGTGACGGCTCCCAACCCAACCGTGGCTAACAGCGCTCCGGGCCAATCCAGAACTTTGCTAATTTTCGTGTTGCGGCTTTCCGGGACCTTCCACCACGTCAGCGCCACCGCCAGCACGGCGATGGGCAGGTTAACGAAAAATACCCAATGCCACGACGCGTGCTGCACCAGCCATCCGCCCAGCACCGGACCGATCGCCGCCATGATGGCCGTAAAGCCCGACCAGGTTCCGATGGCTTTGCCGCGCACCTCGGCGGGAAACGAAGCGCTGATCAACGCCAAGCTGCCGGGGATCAGCAGTGCCGCGCCGACGCCCTGAATGGCGCGCGCAAAAATCAGCCAATCGATGGAGTGCGAAAATCCGCAGCCGGCGGACGCGCCCGCGAACAGCACCACGCCGTAGAGGAATATTTTCCGCCGACCGTACAAATCACCCAGCGATCCGCCGACCAACAGCAACGAAGCCAGCAGCAGCGCGTAGGATTCCACTACCCATTGCACATCGCTCACCGTCGCGTGCAGCGCGGTTTGTAATGCCGGCAGCGCGACGTTGACCACCGTCCCGTCGATGAACGCGAGGCTCGACCCTAAGATGGTCGCCGCCAAAATCCAGCCGCCGTTTTTCATTCTTGCTCCGCTTGCGGAACCCGCGGCGGTGGTGACCAACCAGTGGGCGAGGTGAGGAGTCTGAGTTGCGCTTTAGAGTTGGAACGACGTCAGCCGGGAAAATAGCCGCGCACGTGCCGAGATTTCGCTGCGCGTCAGGCGCGTCAGCCGCTCCACGCCGAATTTTTCCACGCAAAAACTTCCCAGGACCGAGCCGTAGACCATCGCCCGCCGCAAGGATTGTTCAGTCACGTTTTTCTGGCTGGCCAGGTAGCCCATGAACCCGCCCGCAAAACTGTCTCCCGCGCCGGTCGGATCGTTCACCGTCTCCAGTGGAAATGCGGGCACCGAGAACAGAAACCGGTCGTGCACCATCAGTGCGCCGTGTTCTCCGCGTTTGATTACCAGCGTTTTAGGTCCCATTTTGAAAATCATCTTCGCCGCGCGCGTCAGATTGTGCTCGCCGGTCAGTTGCCGCGTCTCGTCGTCGTTAATCATCAGGATCTGCGTATGCTTCAACGTTTCTTTCAACTCTGCCGGCGTCCGCTCAATCCAGTAATTCATGGTGTCCAGCCCCACCGCTTTCGGTTTCGCTTTCACCTGGGTCAACACCGACCGTTGCAAAGTTGGATCGATATTCCCCAGAAAAATAAACGGCGAATCGGTGTAGGCCGGCGGCAGGGTCGGCCGGAAATTCGCGAAGACGTTCAAATCCGTAACCAACGTAGTCCGCTCGTTCATGTTCTGGTTGTAGCGCCCAGCCCAGTAGAAAGTTTTTCCGGTGGCGTGTTCGACGCCGGTCAGGTCGATGTTGCGGTGCTTCAGCGGCGCCATATCCTTCGCCGTGAAATCGTCGCCGACGATGCCCACGACCCGCACCGGCGTGAACTGTGACGCCGCCAGCGCAAAATAACTTGCCGCGCCGCCCAACATCCGGTCGCGCTTTCCATGTGGCGTTTCGATTCCGTCGAACGCAATCGAACCAACTACCAGCAATGACATGAATTCTCCCGTTATGAATTCCCGGCGGCGGCCGGGCCACAACCTTCTTATGAAATATATTTCCCGATAATCGATTTGAGGCGCTTCTTCGTGGATGCCGGAATTAACTTGCGGTCGGTCAATATCGCGTGTGCCAGCGCCGCCCCGCACTTGCAACTCCGGTCCGCCGGCAGGGAGCGCACCACGCCCTGCAGCACGCGCTGCACGTTCGCGGCGTTGCGGTTCAAGTTCTCGATAATTTCCGCTCACGGTGACCGAATCGTGCTGCGGGTGCCAGCAATCGTAGTCGGTGATCATCGAAATCGTGGCGTAGCAAAGTTCCGCTTCGCGCGCCAGCTTCGCTTCGGTCAGATTGGTCATGCCGATCACGTCGAAACGCAACTGGCGGTAGGTGTTCGATTCCGCCACGGTGGAAAATTGCGGCCCCTCCATGCACACATACGTCCCGCCGCGATGCGCCTTCACTCCCGCCGCATCGCAAGCATCCGCCACGTGCGCCGACAAGTGCGTGCAGGTCGGCTTGTCGAACCCCACATGCGCCACGATTCCCTTCTCACCGACGAAGAATGACGAAACGCGCTGGCGGGTGCGGTCGAAGAATTGGTCCGCGATGAGAAAATCCATCGGCGGCAGATCGTCGCGCAAAGATCCCACCGCACTCACCGACAAAATCCGCTCCACGCCGAGCATCTTCATCGCGCAAATATTCGCCCGATAATTGATGTCACTCGGCGACAGCACATGCCCGCGCCCGTGCCGCGCCAAAAACGCCACGCGCCGCCCTTCCAGGGTTCCAATCACAATCGCGTCCGAAGGATCGCCAAAAGGCGTTTTCACCCGGACTTCGCGCGTCTCGGTCAGCCCGCCCATGTGATACAACCCGCTGCCACCGATAATTCCAATCTTAACCGTCTCTTTTTTGCTTCCGCGCGCCGCCGTGGTTTTCTTTTTTGCTTTGGCCATGCCTCAGTCCACCTTTGTAAATTCTGGTTCCAGCGCGCCATCGCGGTCGCGGAGATACGCCGCCGGATTCTTCGCGTCATGTCCGAAAATCGCCAGCCAGCCTTCCTTCACCGCCTCCGGAATCCACTTCTTCTTATTTTCCAGCGTGGTCATCGGATACAAATCGTAGCCCATGATCCACGGAAGATTCAGATGGGCCTGCGTCGGCACCAGGTCCGCAAAGAAGAACGCCGTCTTGCCGCCGCCGCTCAATTTCACGCACTGCATATTTTCGGTGTGCCCCGGCACCCGAATCAATTCCACGCCGGGCGCAATCGCGCGGTCCCCTTCCAACAAAGAAAGCTTGTTGGCACTCTGGATCGGCACATAATTGTCCGGGAAATAACTGGCCTGATCGCGTTCATTCGGACGCCGCGCATGTTCGAATTCGCCGCGCTGCACCACGTAACGCGCATTGGGATACGTCGCCACTACCTTGTCGCCGGCCACGCGGGTGTTCCCGCCGCAATGATCGAAATGCAGATGCGTATTGATGACGATATCAATCTCCGTCACGTCCAGCCCGTAATCGCGCAGCCGGTCGTTCAGAAACGGTCCTTCCAGCCCGTAAATATCCCGCAGCTTCGGCGACATTTTTCCGCCCGCACCGGTTTCCACCAGAATATTTTTGCCACCCGCCCGCACCAGCAGGCAATTCAGCGCCAGCTCAATGCGATTCCGCGCGTCCGCCGGCGCCTTCTTCTCCCACAAAACCTTCGGCACCACGCCGAACATCGCCCCGCCATCCAGATACACTTTCCCATCCACCAGAATGTGAAACTCCAGGTCCCCAAGCTTCAACGTTTCTCTCCCAGTCCGGCCTTCGCCAAAATATCGTTCACCGCGCCGTACGGATCCATCTTGCGCGCCGCCACCAGCGCCGCCAGCCGGTTCAGTTCTTTTTCGCCCAGACTGCTCGCCGACCACCCGCTCCATCAGCCGGGCTTCCAGCAATTGCAGAATCCATTCCTTCCAGTGCCCGATTTCGCGCGCCTGACGCTCGTGCGCGTTCTCAAAATGTTTCCGAAACCGTTCAATCTCCGCCGCCAGCACCTCGATGCCTTTATTGTCGTTCGCGATGGTGCGCACCACGGGCGGCTTCCAGCCTTCGCGTTCCGGCACCAGCTGCAGAATTCCTTTTAACTGCTGCTCGAAACGATCCGCGCCCTCGCGGTCGCATTTGTTCAGCACAAAAATATCGCCGATCTCCATCAGCCCGGCTTTCAGGCTCTGGACGTCGTCGCCCATACCGGGCATCAGCACCACGATGGTGCAATCCGCCAGTCGCACGATTTCAATTTCGCCCTGCCCCACGCCGACCGTCTCGATCAGGATCACGTCTTTCCCGGCCGCGTCCAGCAGCAACGTCGTATCGCGCGTGGCCTGCGACAATCCGCCCAGAAAACCTCGCGTGGCCATCGAGCGGATAAAAACTCCGCTGTCCGCAGCGTGCCCTTGCATCCGGATGCGGTCGCCGAGAATCGAACCGCCGGTAAACGGGCTGGAGGGATCCACCGCAATAATTCCCACGCCTTTTTTCGCCGCGCGATAATGCGCGGCCAGGCGATCGACCAGCGTACTCTTGCCGGTGCCCGGCGCGCCGGTAATACCGACGCGATAAGCGTTACCCGTATGCGGGAACAGTGCACGCAGGATTTCCTCGGCTTCGGGCTCGCGATTCTCAATCGCCGAAACCGCCCGCGAAATCGCGCGCATATCTCCCGCGCGCACCTGCTCTGTCCAGTTTTCCACCGCGGTAGTCATTTCAGGTTTCGTCGCAACCAGCCGGACAGAAAGAATAGAGGAAAACGCCGAGGAAAACGAGGAGAGAAACAAAACGCAGAAACGTCACACACCGGTTAAACCAAGAAGGCCAGCCCGACGCCTGCCGCGCCAACCACGACATGCAAAATGATCCGGCTCTGCCTCAAACCATTACGTCTTCTACCACCTGTTTTTAGCCGTCATCCAGAGGAGCGCAGCGACGAAGGATCCCTCTTCGATTGCCAGCGCCGCCCAGCCCTCAGCGGCGCTTACTTCTTGCCCAGAATCTGCCGCGCAATCACCATGCGCTGAATCTCGCTGGTCCCTTCGCCGATCGTGCACAGTTTCACGTCGCGATAGAATTTCTCCGCCGGATAATCCTTGATGAATCCATACCCGCCGTGAATCTGCACCGCTTCGTTGGCCACCCGCACCGCCACTTCGCCGGCGTACAACTTGGCCATGCTGGATTCCTGCGTGATCCGCGCGTCCGCGTCGCCCGCCGCAATCGCGCGATCCGCGAGCCACGCCGCCTGATAGGTCAGCAAACGGGCCGCTTCGATTTCGGTGGCCATATCGGCCAGCTTGAATTGAATCGCCTGAAATTCCGCGATGGCCTTGCCGAATTGCTTGCGCTGTTTGGCGTAACGCACCGAACATTCGTACGCGCCCTGCGCCATGCCCAAACCCAAGGACGCGATCGAAATTCGCCCGCCGTCCAGAATCTGCAGGCTATTGACGAAGCCTTCGCCTTCCTTCCCCAGCAGATTCGCCGCCGGAATCTTGCAATCCGTGAAGACCACTTCGCTGGTGTCGCTCGCGCGCAGCCCCAGCTTGTTTTCTTTTTTGCCCGGCTTGAACCCCGGCGTGCCCTTCTCGATGATGAACGCCGAAATTCCGTGGCTCTTCTTCGCGGCGTCCGTCACCGCCATCGCCACGCATACATCGCCATAATGTCCGTTGGTCGTAAAAGTCTTCGACCCGTTGAGCACCCAGCTGTCGCCGACTTTTTTCGCCGTGGTTCGCGTGCCGCCGGCGTCTGAACCCGCTTCCGGCTCGGTCAGCGACCAGC
Organism: uncultured Acidobacteriota bacterium; assembly: GCA_963737765.1. GTDB lineage: Bacteria > Acidobacteriota > Terriglobia > Acidiferrales > UBA7541 > Palsa-295. The sequence continues at coordinate 26,781 of CAVTTY010000023.1, read as the reverse complement.
ACCCCAGCTTCTTACCCGCTGCCAGCGGCGCCAGATATTTCTTCTTCTGCTCCTCCGTTCCAAATTTGTAGATGTGATTCGAGCACAGCGAATTGTGCGCCGCCACGATGATCCCGATCGAGCCATCGACTCGCGACAATTCCTCGATGATGATGGCGTATTCCGCGTAACCCATCCCCGCGCCGCCATACTTCTCCGGGAAGATCACGCCCAGGAATCCCATCTCGGCCAGCTTGGGAATCAATTCCAGAGGGAACTTCGACACCTCGTCCCATTCCATCACGTGCGGCAGAATCTCGCCTTCGGCGAATTCCCGCACCGTGCGCCGCAACTGCTTCTGTTCGTCGGTCAGTCCAAAGTCCACAGTCCCTCACCCATAAGAAAAAGATATACTGAACTTCGCTAATTATTTATACCACAAGGAAGCGCAATTTAACGCGCCGATGCATTCCGAGGTGTTCAAAACGCTGATGGATCTGCCAAGGAGCTTTGGAGTGCGGCGGCCCTGCCGCCGCCTTGACTGCGCTGCCCGCATCTACCAGCGTGCTCGCTCTGCCTTACCCGCCAAATATCGTACCAGCCGCCGTTGGCCGTCATCCAGAGGAGCGCTTTTCGCGACGAAGGATCTCTCTTCGGTGTCAGCCTCGGGAAATTCCTTCCCTACTTCTTCCCCGGCAACAACTTCGCCGGAATCGGATAATCGTGATCCTCTTCCTGCCAGAAAATGGTCACGACCCACCACCGGCCATCCTTATACAAAAGCTGAAAACTATTCACGCCGCGCGCAAACGGCTCCCCGCCCTTGGCACGCGACGAAGCGTAGGTGCTGAACCGCTGAATAATGTTCGCGTACCGGTCCGAATGTGACCAGATTTCCCGCTCGAAGAAATCGTTCTGCTTAAAATAAGGCTCCGCTGCCGCCACAAATTCATCCACCGACATCACCGTCGTCGTATATTTTCCGCTGGCATCGGGCGCGGTAGAAATCAAATGCGCTCCGGGCAAAAACAACGACCGCAATCGATTCCAATCCCGCTCCTGCGTCGCCGGACCGGAAATCGAATCATAAGCCGCGTCCATAATCGCGTCGGGAGACGCCACATCGGCCGGCTTCGCCGCGGGCTGTTGCGCCACAGTCTGCGCCGGAGCGGCGGTCGTCTGCGCCGCCAAAGTCCCGCCGAAACTTGCTACCGCAAAAATTGCTAAACCCAGCGCCGCAGCCTTCAGCATGTCCACTCTCCTCGTAGGCGTTTCGCAGCTTCCTGGCAGTCTCGAATCGCGAAGGTCCGGCGCTACGGCAGCGTGTAGGCGATCAGCTCATCGCTCTGCTTCTCTTCCGTAACCTTTGCATGGCCGCCGGCGGCAAGCACCACGTACTGTTTCCCGTTCGGCCGCACCTGATACGTCATCGGCGTCGCGCCGCCCGCCGTGGGCAGTTCGATTTTCCACACTTCCGCGCCGGTCTCCACATTGAACGCCCGAAACTCCGGATCGATCAAAGTTCCGGCGATAAAAACGAGCCCGCCGGCGGTCACCATCGGTCCACCCAGGCTTGGCGCGCCTTTCGGCACGATCGCCTTGGCCGGCGACAGACTTCCCAGCGGCACCTGCCACTTGATCGTCCCGGCGTTCATGTCCACCGCGGCGAGCGTGCCCCACGGCGGCGCGACGCACGGCAACCGATGCGCCTTCGCGAATATGAAATCCCTCACCATGCCGTACGGCGTCCCGTACTGGTCCGCGTACTCTCCGTGCTCTACCGGCGTTTCCGACTCCTCGTCAAATTTATCCCGCGGTATCAGCCGCACGTTCGCCGGCAAATTATTCGTATTCACCACCAGCAAACCGCGCGCCGGATCGTACGCCGACCCGCTCCAGTTCATCCCGCCGACGTTTCCGGGAATCGTCAGCGTGCCTTTCAGGCTCGGCGGCGTAAAAATTCCTTCGTTGCGTAATCCACTCAACACTTGCCGGCAATAATCGCGATCCTCATCGGTGATTCCCCACGCATCGCTCGCGGCCACTGATTGCGGCACCAGCGCCGGCGGCGCGCTCGGAAACGGCTGAGTTGGCGAAGTCACTTCTCCCGGCACATCGCTCTGTGGCACGGGTTTTTCTTCCACCGGAAATACCGGCACGCCCGTGTCGCGATTTAAAACGTAAATAAATCCCGTCTTATTTCCCTGGATCACCACCGGCACATCTTTGCCGTCGTGTTTTACCGTGGCCAGCAGCGGTGGCGATGCCGTGTCGTAATCCCACAAATCGTGATGGACCAGCTGAAATCCCCAAGCCATTTCGCCGGTTTTCGCGCGCAGCGCGACGATCGAGTCCGCCCACTTGTCATCGCCCAGCCGCAAGCCGCCGTAATAGTCGGGGCTGGCACTGCCGGTGGGGACAAAAACCAATCCGCGCTCCGCGTCGACCGCCATGCCGGTCCAGGCGTTCCCCGCCCCGGTGCGCCAAATCTTGGTCGCCCGCTGCGGCGCATCGTCGTTCGAGCTTTGCGCGTCCGACGATTTCGAATCGTCGTTCGGCGGCAGCGGTTCCCATTTCCAAGCGAGCTTCCCGGTTCTCGCGTTGTACGCGCGCACCACGCCGCCGGGCATGTCCGCGCGCGAATTGTCGTCGATCGCCGAACCCACCACGACGATGTCGTCGATCACCACCGGCGCCGAGGTCATGTGATAGCGGCCAGGCTGGTAGCGCGCCACATCCCGCAAGCTCACCTGGCCGCGATTCCCAAAATCCGCGCAGGGCGTGCCGCTGGCACCGTCCAGCGCGATCAGCCGCGCATCGAGTGTCGCCTCAAAAATCCGGCGGCGGCACGGCGCGCCTTTCACTCGCTTCGGATCGAGCCAGGTGGCCACTCCGCGATTGATCAGGCCGTCGCCGTAGTCCAGCGACAGTTCGACCATCGGATCAAATGTCCATTTTTCTTTCCCGGTTTCCGGGTTCAGTGCGATCACGCGGTTGAAGGGAGTGGTGAGGAATAAAGTGCCGTCGACCAGAATGGGCGTGGTTTCGAATCCGCTGCGTCGCGCGAAACCGTTGCCGTCGGAAATGTCGCCGACGTGATAGGTCCACGCCACCCTCAGATTCTTTACGTTGTCGACGTTGATCTGCTTCAGCGGCGAATAACGCATGCCGCCCGCGTCGTGGCCGACGTAGGCCCAATCCGCGCCAGCGTTGGGCGCTGCGTTACTGCGGGGTTTCGTGGTTTGAGCCGAAGTTTCCTGCGGTACCAGCAGGCCCGCACCGAAAATCCCCACAATCGCCAACCCCATTACGCCGCGCATCAACCAACCTCCGCCGTGTGGTTAATCTATCCGCTTACCAATCCAGCTTTGCGCCATCTTTGGCGTTCTGCTCGTCCAGCCACTTTTTCAGCGGCGCGAAATAATCGATGATCGCGGTCGCATCCATTTGCTTTTCGCCGGTCATCGCTTCCAGCGCTTCGGGCCACGGACGGCTCTGCCCCATTTCCAGCATCTTGTTCAGCCGCGCGCCCGCTTCCTTGTTGTTGTAAATCGAGCAGCGATTGAGCGGACCTTTATATCCCGCCTCCCGGCACAGCGCGCGATGAAACTGGAACTGCAAAATATCCGCCAGGAAATATCGCGCGTAGGGCACGTTCGCGGCCACGTGATACTTCGCGCCCGGATCGAAATCCGCCTCACTGCGCGCCACCGGCGGCGCAACCCCCTGATACTGCTTGCGCAATTCCCACCAGCGCTTGTTGTATTCGGCCGGCGAAATCTTCCCGGAGAATACTTCCCACCGCCATTTGTCGATCATCAGCCCAAACGGCAGGAACGCGACTTTCTCCAGCGCCTTGTGCATCAGCAAGCCGATGTCCGACGATTCCGGCGGCACATTTTCCAGCAGGCCGATTTGTTTCAAATACTCCGGAGTCACCGACAGCGCGATGGTGTCGCCGATCGCTTCGTGGAAGCCGTCGTTCGCGCTGTTGCGGAAGAGTGGCGGCTGCGTGTCATAGGCCCGCTGGTAAAAATTGTGGCCCAGCTCGTGATGAATGGTCGAAAAATCCTCGCCGGTCTGCTCGATGCACATCTTGATGCGCAGGTCGTCCACGTAATCGACGTCCCAGGCGCTCGCGTGGCACACGACCGTCGCGATCGGCTGGCTTCACGAACATCGACCGCTCCCAGAACGTCGGCGGCAGCGGCGCAAACCCCAGCGACTTAAAAAAGCTCTCGCCGTAATGCACCATGGCCAGCGGCTCAATTTTCTTCGCCTTCAAGAATTTCCGACAGGTCGTAACCCGGATCCGCGTTCGGCGGCGCCACCAGCGGATAAATATTGGCCCAGTCCTGCGCCCACATGTTTCCCAGCAGGTGCGCGGGAATTTCGCCGTCCGCCGGAATCACGCCCGGCCCATATTTTTTCAGCAGTTGATTGCGCACGTAGGCGTGCAGCGAAACGTACAGCGGCCGCACCTGCATCCACAACCGATCCAGCTCCGCGCTGAATTCATCCGGCTTCATGTCGTAATTCGAGCGCCACATCGCGCCGACGTTTTCGAATCCCATTTCGCGCGCGCCGTCGTTGGCCAGTTCGACCATGCGCGAATAGCGCGCCTTCATCGGCGGCGCAATGGCATGCCAGCCGGCCCACGCTTTTTCCAGTTCCGCCGGATCGCGGCTGGTGGCCATGATGTGTTCCAGGTCGCTCAGTTCCAGGCATTTTCCGCCAGAACTCCCGCAGAACCTCCCAAAGTCCCGTCCGGGCACCATTTCCCTTTGCCGTAATCGCTCTGCAGCGACGCATTGATCTGCGAAAGTTCCGCGCTCTCCTTCGGATTCTGCGGCGAAGGAATATCCACCGACAGCTTGATCAGCTTCAATTTGCGCGCCACGTCCGGCGGCAATTGCATCCCGTCGAAGCGCCGGCTCTTCGCCGCAAGTTCTGATACCGCCGCCTTCAGCTGTTGGTCGGCCTCGGCCGCGATCTGCTCCGTATCCGGCGTGATGTACGTCTCCATCACCCACTGCGCGCGGCTGCCCTTCACCCACAAATCCAGCAGCCGGGCCTCCGCCTCTTCCGCGAATTTCCTCGCCTCTTCGACGGTCGGGGGTCCCTGGGTAACCTGCAAATCTTCGGCGCGCCATGAATTTTCCGCCGAGCTCTTCGTGGCGGTGCTCTCGCTCGCTGCCAATTTCGGGGTATGTGCTGTCATCAGTCCGCCTGCCATGAGAAGTGTGGGAACGCCGGCCTTAACGAAGATCGAAAAAACTTGTGAGTAGCTCATGCGCATTCACCTCGCAGATTCCGCAAGTGTACGTTTGCGAACGCGCGTGAGTATACATTTTCAACCGCGTCCGACTAAACATGAATTGCGTTGACTCACACCGGGGCTTTCCATCGCAACGCGCTGTCTCCGTGCCCTCGAGCCTTTCTCTGTGTCCTCTGTGGTAAATCTTGAAAAGACTGCCCCCTACGAGGTCCTCGCCGATGCCCGCGCTGTTTTCGCGCCGACCACCGCCGCCACCGCCGCGAGCGCCGTATCAATTCCGGCCGCAGTCCACGTCGCAATGCGTCACCATGCGCACGTCGAACTTGTCCGTCGAGCTGCACAACACTCCCCGCCGGCTAATTTCATCCGCGATTTCCGCGGCGGTCTTCCCGGTCCCCTGCACGTCGAAAATCACGATGTTCGTCGCCACTTTCTTCGGATCGATGGCGATCCCCGCCAGCGCCGCCAGCCCCTTGGCCAGCCGCTGCGCGTTTTCGTGATCCTCATGCAACCGCTTCGGCGACTCTTCCAGCGCGATCAATCCCGCCGCCGCAATCACTCCTGCCTGGCGCATGCCGCCGCCCAGCAGTTTCCGCCCGATGCGCGCCTGCGCGATAAATTCCGCCGACCCGACCAGCATCGATCCCACCGGCGCGCCCAGGCCCTTCGACAAGCAGAACATGATCGAATCGAATCCGCGGGTCATGCGCGACACCGGTTCGCCCAGGGCCACGGCCGCGTTGAAAACCCGCGCGCCATCCAGATGCACCCGCAATCCCGCCGCGTGCGCCTTCTCGCAAATATCGTCCACCACCGCCGTCGGGTACACCGTCCCGCCCGCGCATGTTGTTGGTGTTCTCCAGAGTCACCAGCGCGGTCTGCGAGTCGTAATAAATTTTCTCGCGGATCGCTGCCTCGATCAGCTCCCAACTTAATATGCCCTCGTCCGCCGGCACCGGCCGCGGCGTCACACCCGCAATCGCGCACATCGACGCCAGCTCGTACAGATTCACGTGCGCTTTCAGCTCACAAATCACTTCATTGGTCGGCCGCGTCCAACCCATGATCGCCAGCAAGTTCCCCATGCAGCCGGTGGGCACAAACAGCGCTGCTTCGCGTCCGAAAATTTCCGCCGCGCGCTCCTGCAAGCGGTTGACCGTGGGGTCTTCGCCGTACACGTCGTCGCCCACTTCCGCCGCGGCCATCGCCGCGCGCATCGCGGGAGTGGGACGCGTCACCGTGTCGCTGCGCAGATCCACTACGCCTTCGCGTCGTTCGTTGCCGTTAGCAGTCATCACCTGTCCTCAAAATAAAAACTTAACTCAGCAGTTCGACCAGCACTCCATTCGAAACCGACAAACGATCCGGCGCTAATCGCAGCTGCGTGCCGTGCAGCTCGACCAGCCCCTGCTCGCGCAACTCCGCAACGCGCGCACTCAGATCCGACATCGTAAGAATTTTCGATTCGCGCCAGATCCACTCCCTCGAGCTGCCGCAAACCTAAAAACAATTCTTCCTCGAGCGCTTCCGCGCGCGTCACCACCTGCTCCTGCTCGCGCGTCGAAATTCCCTGCTCGATATTCGCCGCGTACCGCGCTGAATCGTGCCGGTTCGCCCAGCGCTTCGCGCCGTCAAACGAATGCGCTCCGGCGCCAAACCCTAAGTACGGCTCGCGCCGCCAGTATTTCAAATTGTGCCGCGAGCGGAATCCGGGCAGCCCCCAATTCGAAATCTCGTAGTGTTCGTAGCCCGCCGCCCGCAACGCCACCCGCGCCCATTCGTAGGAATCCGCGATCGCATCGTCGCTCGGAATCGCGCCGGCGCTGTACCGGCTGCCCCCGGCCAGCGACTCCTTCCCCAGGTGGCTGCCCTCGTCAATCTCCAGCATATATATGGATACATGTTCAGGCCGCACTTCCGCCAGCCGCGCAATCGATTCTTCCCAGGATTCCCGCGTCTGGTGCGCCAGGCCCGCAATCAAATCCATGCTGATGTTTCGAAACCCTGCCTGGCGCAAAATCTCCGCCGCCGCAAAAATATCGGATCTCCGGTGCATCCGTCCTGCGGCCTTCAATTCGATATCGTTGAACGACTGCACGCCCAGGCTCACCCGATTGAATCCCGCCCCAAGCCATGCCGCAGCTTTCTCGCCCGTGATCGTTTCCGGATCACCTTCCAACGTAATTTCCATCTCGCCATCGCGCGCCAAGCCAAAGCCCGACCGCAGCGCGTCCAGAATCTTCTTCAGCGCCACCGGCTCCAGTAAACTCGGTGTCCCGCCACCAAAATAAACCGTTCAATCGTCGCGGCGCCTTCGCCCCGCAGTTCCCGCGCCGTCGCCGCCTCCGCAATTTCCCGGCACACCGCGTCGGCGTACGGCCCATACCGTTCCCGAGACACCACGCCCGTATGAAAATTGCAGTAGGTGCATTTGGTTTGGCAGAACGGTACCTGAATGTAAGCGCCCCACCTTTTCGCTTCGGTTTGCACTGCCCCGATTGTACCGCAAGCCAGTTTGCAGCCCGCTTCCCGCTTACAGTAAACTCGAAGGCTCGTTTTGGTTCAGGGGGAGTTTCCATGTTAGTGGTGATGCAATCGCACGCGACCGACGCCCAGGTGCGCGCCGTCTGCGAACGGATCGAACAGCTCGGCTATAAAGCGCATCCCATGCCCGGCGCGGGACGTACCGCCATCGGCATCACCGGAAATTCCGGCACCGCCGACCTGGTTTCACTCGAATTTTTTGCCGGCGTCGCCGAATGTATTCCGGTTACCAAGCCCTACAAGCTGGTCAGCCGCGACGTAAAACCAGAAACTACCGTCGTCCGCATTCCCACCGCGCTGGGCGAAGTCGCTTTCGGCGGCACCGAAATCGGCATGGTCGCCGGCCCCTGCGCCATCGAAACCCGCGAGCAAGCCTTCATCGTCGCCAAACAAATTAAAGCCACCGGCGCGCGCCTGTTTCGCGGCGGCGCGTACAAACCGCGCACCTCGCCCTACAGTTTTCAGGGCCACGGCGAAGAGGGCCTGCAAATCATGGCTGACGTCCGCAAGGAATTCGGACTGGGCATCGTCACCGAAGCGATCGACCACGAATCGCTCGACCTGGTCGAAAAATATGCCGACGTGATTCAGATCGGCACGCGCAACATGCAGAATTTCTCGCTGCTCAAACGCGCCGGGCGGGCCAAAAAGCCAGTCCTGCTGAAGCGCGGGATGTCCGCCACTCTCGACGAATTTCTGATGGCCGCCGAATACGTCATGTCCGAAGGCAACTACAACGTGATCCTCTGCGAACGCGGCATCCGCACCTTCACCGATTTCACCCGCAACACGCTCGATCTCAGTGTCGTTCCAGCGGTCCAACGCCGCAGCCATCTACCCATCGTGGTCGATCCTTCGCACGGCACTGGACGCCGCAACAAAGTCCTCCCGCTTTCCCGCGCCGCGGTCGCCGTCGGCGCCGATGGCTTGCTGGTCGAAGTGCATCACGATCCCGACCGCGCCCTCTCCGACGGCCCGCAATCCATCCTGCCCGTCGACTACGTGCAACTGATCCGCGAAGTCCGCGCCATCGCCGCCGTCCTGGGACGCACCATCAATTGATGCGCATCTTTACTTCTTCACGAGTCCGCCAGCCACCCACCACAAAAAGCGTAAGTGTCATCCGCCCTGCCCTGACGCAGGAAGCGGGAGCAGCCAGGCTTCGCGATTTTCGAGGCAGGGTTCCCGCTTTTGAATTTGAGTTGTCATCCCGAGCGAGCGAAGCGACGAGGGACCTGCTTCAGAGGCGTTGGAAGTTGCCCGCACAAAAGTCCCGCCGAGTTTCCGCATGAAACTCCGCCTCAACTACCGCCTCGTCTTCATCATCGTCCTGCTCCTCGCTTTCGCCATCCGCGAAGTCGCCCTCGAACTCCGTCCGTCATGGCTGCGTCCCGGCCTGCACCTGTTCGCCTATGTTGGCAACACCGCCGACGGCACCGTCTCCGCCATCGATTTGATCAAACTTTCCACCGTCGCCACCATTCCGGTTGGCCCCGGCCCCAGCGGCTTGCGCCCGCATCCGACCCGTCCTGAAATCTGGGGAGTCAGCTCCAACGGCGGCTACGTGTGGGTGCTCGATTGCCGCTCGAATCGCGTGGTGGCCCAGATCCCGGTGGGCAGCGAACCCTACGCTCTCGATTTTTCTCCCGACGGACGTATCGTCTACGTCGCCGCCTCTGGCGCCAACACCGTCCTGGCCATCGACACTCTTTCGCATCGCATCGTCGCCCGCGGCCACGCCGGCAAACGCCCCTGGATCGCCCGCGTCTCTCCTGACGGAAAAATGCTCGTAGTCTCCAACCGCGACGACGGCACCGTCTCCATCCTCGACGCCACCACGCTCGCGCCATCCGCGGTCATCGCCGCGCTTCCCGACCCCGAACAGATTGTGATCTTGCCGGACAATTCCAAAGCCTTCGTTACTTCCGGCACCAGCAATCAAATTTCGGTCATCGATCTGAAACAGAAAGTCCTGCTGACCAACCTCGCCCTCGGCGGCCCGCCCAATGATCTGGTCCTGAAACCCGATGGCGGCGAACTCTACATTCCTTCGCGCGATACGCACGGCCTGCTGATCGTGAATACCGGCACCAATGAAGTAAGCGATTTTATTCTGCTGGGAATGTCACCGGTGGCGGCCACCTTCGAACCCGCCACCGAAACTCTCTACGTTTCGGATTTCGACGCGGATCACATCGTCCCGGTCGCCGTCGCCACCCGCCAGGTGGGACGCCCGATTCAAGCCGGCGACGGCCCCTCGACGCTGCGCCTTACTCCGGGCGGCGACATCCTGCTGGTCATCGACACCAATTCCGACGACCTCGCCGCCATCCGCACGAAAACACTGCAAACCGGCCAGGCCAGCCTCTCCCCGCCCCGCCCGCCCACCGGCCTGATCCCACTGGGCGGCAGCCCCCGCGACCTCGCCACTAAAGTGTTCTAGATTTTTCCACCAGCGCCTCGATCTCCGCGCAAGCTCTGGCAATTTGCGCCGGTGCCGTCATCCTGAGCGCAGCGAAGGATCTCAACCACCAATCCGCATCGCGATCATCACGTCCTCGGAGCGCTACTCCACCGTCAGCGTCAAATCCACCGTCCGCGTCGCGCCCGCCGCTGTTCCGGTAACCGTCAACGGATATGTTCCCGCCGGAGTTCCCGGCAGCGGTTGCACCGCCGCGCCCTTACTCCCAAAACACGCCGCCAGTCCCAGCGAAAGCACGAGAAGAATTACAAGCCCTTGCGCGATGCGAAATGCATCAGCGCGAACACAATACATATTTGACCGCGGCGCACCTCCGCGTCCCATCAGCCCCCACAGCATCAAAAACCCGAAACCGCACGCCGTGAAGCGAAGCATGCTCGCAGCATCTGGCCTGCCGGCCATCGCTGCGCTCGCCGTCGCCGCCGTCGTGGTGACGTTCACCTGAAAGGAAACCGGTGCAACCCCGCTCAGCATCACGCTCGCCGGCGTCACGCTGCACACCCCTTGCGGAACCGTTGCGGCGCAAGTCAGCGCCACCGCTCCGCTAAAGCCCTGCGCCTGCGCCGCCATCGGAAATTCAGCGGTGCCGCCCGCCGTTACCGTCGCGCTCATCGCCCCCGAAGTAGTCAGGCAATAATCCATCGCCACTCCGGAGATCATCAGCAGCTGTGGGCTGGCCGGATCGTTGTCCAAAATTTTCAGTGTGCCGGTTTGCAGTCCGGCCGTCGACCCGCACTGCGCGTTGGCTCCCGCCGCAGGCGGCGCAAACGTCACGCCGATCGTGCAGTTCCCGCCGGCTGCTAATCCGGACTTGCAGGTGTTTGCCAGCCCGAAATAATTCGCCGAGGCTGCGGGCGTAATCATCGGCGGTCCCCACCGTCAAAGTTGTTCCGGTCATGCCCGAATTCGTGATGGTCACGTTCTGCGCCGCGCTCGCAGTCCCCACCAACTGCGAGCCAAACATTAATGGTCCCGCGGGCGCCACGGTGGCCGCCGCCTGTACCGGCTGGCCCGAAAGTTCTGATGATCAACGGACTTTGCGGCGCGTTTCCGGAAATCTGCACCACCGCGGTCAGCTCGGCGGTTCCCGGCTGCTGCGGCGCAAAATTGATGGTAAGCATGCACGTCTGCCCCGCTCCCAGCGGCGCCCCGGCGCTGCATCCGTTCTCCGGAAAATCCGCCGCATCGGTGTCAGTGATCACCAGCGCGACCGGCAGGCTGCCCGTATTCAGCACGTTCACGGTTACCGGCGGGCTGGTGCTACCCACGGTTCCGTCGCCAAAATTCACGCTGGTTTTCGAAACCGAAATTCCCACCGTTCCGCCGTTTCCGGTTAACGCCGCGCTCTGCGGGCTTCCGGCCGCATTATCGACCACACTCAGCGCCGCCGCGACCGGTCCCGCTGCGATCGGCATGAAATCCACCGACAGCGTGCAGCTCGCTCCGGGCGCGAGTTTTGGCGACGGCAACGGACAGGCCGTCAATCCTCTGGCCACGTATCCGAAGCTAGTCGAGTTCGCTCCGCTGATCGCCAAGCTGGAAATGTCCAATTCGGCGGTTCCGGGGTTCGTGAACAATAGGTTCTGCGTCGCGCTGGTGACTCCGACGGTCTGCGATCCAAAATCCAGCGACGTTGGAGCGATCGTCAGCAGCGGTGTCCCTCCCGTGGTTCCCACGCCGCTCAAGGGCACCACCTGCTGGGCCCCCGCGACACCGCCGGAATTGTCCGTAAAGGTCAGCGTCGCGTTGTAGGTCCTGGCCGCCACCGGCTCGAAGGAAAATGCCAGCGAGCAGGTTTGTCCGCCGCTCAGCATCAGCGACGGGCAGCCCGTGCCCCGGGTCGGAGAGAATTGCGCCTGGTCCGGCCCCGTAAGTAAATCGGTGAAGGACAACGTCTGGTTTCCTGCGTTGGTCAGGGTCACGAACAATGTGGCGCTGGTCGTGTTGATCAGCTGATTTCCAAAACTGAGCGAGGTGGGTGTGATCTGGGCCAGCGGTCCCGCTCCGGCGCCGACCAGCATCAGCGTCTGCGAGCCGGCCGGCCCGTTGTCCGTGAAAGTGAGAAAGGCTTGCTCCGGCCCGATCTGCGAAGGCACAAATCCCACTTGAAACGTGCACTCTTTGCCTGGGAGCACCGCCGCCCCAGTGCACTCCGATGATCCGATCAGCGAAAAGTCCGCGAAATTTTGGCCCGTAATGGTCACTGTCGATATCATCAGCGGCGCGTCCCCGGTATTGAAGACCGCCACTCCACCCGGCGGCACCACGGTCGATCCGACCGGCTGGGTCCCAAAATTTACTTTGCCCACATTGAAAGCAACGCTCGGCAGCGGCGTGCTGCTCGGCACGCCTTGCACCAGGAACGCGTCGTTCAACGGCGGATTCTGCTGGCAACTGGCGCAGGTCAGCTGTATTCCGTTGTTCGGATTACCGGCCAGCGGAAAATCTTGCGCCGTGGTCGCCCCCGCTACATAGAAATTCCCCGCTGCATCCGCCGCAATACCGTTTCCTTGCGCCGTCGCCATTACTCCGGCTGGCGCCGACCCGCCCAACGGCGTCGAATACAGCAGCGATGCGGCGCCCGCTGAAGTCGGATCGAGTTCCGCGACGAACGCATCTTGGTCTCCGCTGAACGCCTGAAAATTGAATTGCCACGGAAAATCCCACGATTTCGTCGAGCCGGTCAGGTAAATCTGGTTCTTCGCCGCGAAGAAAATCCCCAGCCCGGCGTCCGCTTGCGAGCCCGCCCAGTAACTCGAATAGGTCAGCTTGGTCGTGCCGCTCGGAAGTTGCGCGATCACCGCAATGAACGCATTCGCATTCCCATCGAGCGCTGCTTGCAGCGGCGCGATTGCCCCGTTCACCGGAAAATTCGGCGACTGCGTCGTGCCGGTCACGTAAGCCGTCCCCGGCAATTCCTGGCCAACCGCAATCGCGAGCGCCTGGTCCAACACGCTTCCGCCCAGGAATGTGCCATACGATAAATCTTGCGGGCCGGCCCCCGAAGGCAGGATTTTCATCACGAATCCGTTGTAGGTTCCTCCGCCGTACACCGTCTGAAATCCGTTGGTCGTCGCCAGCGTCCCCAGCGGGTCGGACGTATAGCCCGCCAGATAGGCATTCCGAGCCGAGTCCACCGCCACTCCCGTCACCGTCGCCTGCCCGTCGATTCCCAGATAGGTGCAATATTTCAAATGCGGCACCGAACCCGTCACGATCGGCTGAAAAACCGCCAGAAATCCGTCGCTGCTCCCGCCGCCATACACCGATTGGAATGGCCCCGGCGGCCCCACCGGTGCTACCGTCAAATTTGTGGATTTCGTATCCATCGCCACAAAAATATTCCCTAAAGAATCGAACGCGATGCCTCCGTGCGCGACGGTCGCTTCGTTTCCATTCCCGCCAAACAGCGTCGAGTACACCAGCTTCGCGCCACTGGGATCAATTTCGGTGATCGTCGCGTCATTCACCGCGATCCCGCCCGGCCCCGCCGTCAGCGTGCTTGCGTCGGTAACCGGATAATCCGCCGAGGTGGTCACGCCGGCCAAAGCCACATTCCCACTCGCATCCACCGCGATCTCGCCGCCGGCTTGGCTGCCCGACCCGCCGATGAAAGTCAGATAGACCAGCGAGTTCGATCCGCTTTGCGTCGGATCGATCTTGGCGATGAAATAAATCGGGCTCCCATTCTCCGAGCCCAGTTCGGTCCCCGAGGTCGCGGCGAAGGTCCCCACCGATGTCGTCGTTCCGCCGATGTACACCTTTCCCGCAGCGTCCAACACCACGCTCGTCGCCCGGTCGTCTCCGGCGCCGCCCAGAAACGTCGCGTATCCCACGCTCAACGACGGATCGATCACCAGTACCGCGCCCGGGTCATACGCCCCCACCGAAAATCCCACCGAACCGTCGGCCTCCAGAACGTAGCCGCCCTCCACGTATTTCTTCGCGCTTTTCGGACTCCCCGCCGCATCCTCGGCGCCAATCGTCTGATACATCACCGGCTTTTTCATGCGCAGTTCCCGCGTCCCGAACGCCATCACCAAATCACCCGCCGCGTCGACCCGCAAATTCTTTTCACCCGAAATGGCCAGCCGCAAATCCGTGGGCCGCGTGCCAGGCGCAATCCGCAAATCGTATTCCAGCCGCGCATCGTTCCCGTACGCGACCAGGTCGACGCCCGGCACCACGCTCCGGGCCACGGCTTTCCCAAACTGCGGCACATGCGTCCGCCACCGCGCCGGATCGTTCCCCAGAAAATAATTCGTCTGCCCCGACGTGCGCTCCTGCCCCTGCCACGCCAATTTCGAATGCTCGGTGCCCGTTCTATTCCGGGCGCTGAAAAAGTTCAGACTGACGTTGCGCGGCGCTCCGGATTTCCTCCGTACTCCGCTGGCCGCGAACTCGATCCCCGCATTCGTCAGCAGAATATTCAAGCCTCCGGCGCGCCCCGCAAATTCCGCGCGTGGCTCCGCCTGCCCTGCATTTGGTTCGAAAGCCAGCGGAATGGAAAACCTCGGACGAGCCTTCGCCGCTGACATCGTTCTCACGGTGGGGTGGTGAGTCGAAAAATGAATCCGCAGGAATGCCGGCCACAGCAACAAGCAGCCGCACAAAATCCCGAAATATAATTTCGAGCGCACGTCGCCCTCCGCAGGAACAAATTTCCGTTCCAGCCTGGCGACGCAAATACCGCCGACAATCCTGCCCTGAGTTGTGTGAAACCAAGTGGACTACTGCAAGGGGTTATGCGGAATATCTACTGAATACCCTCCAAAGTCAACACATGTTGTCCGGCGCCGGAAGTCACACCGTCAGCCGCGCGCGAACCAGCGGTGTGTCCGGCGCCTGGGCCGCTAGGGCTGTCAAATTTAGGCGTCCGTCCTCCGCCTCATCCGCTTGCTCATTACTTGTGAAACGCAAGTGAGCATGTTAAAGTCACGCTCGTGCCAAAAATAAACCCGGCCCCCAAACGGCGCTCGGGCTGCCCGCTCAACGCTTCCATCGAAATTCTGGGTGACCGCTGGTCCCTGCTCATCGTCCGCGACATGATGTTGCGCAATTTCCACTCCTACAAACAGTTCCTGGAATCGCACGAACGCATCGCCACCAACATTCTCGCCGGCCGCCTGCGTGACCTGGAGAAACACGGAATCATCACCACCCAGCGCGACCCCGCCGACGGCCGCAAAGTAATTTATCGCCTCACCGCCAAAGGCATCGACCTCGCGCCGGTGATGGCGGAAATGGTGCTGTGGTCAGCGTCGCATGAAGACGTCGGCAATCAGGAGTTGGTGCGGCAAATCCGAGCGGACAAAACAAAATTCGTGGCAGATGTACGCCAACGCTGGGCCCAACTCACTAAAGCGTCAACCAACGGCAACAGCCGCTAGCAATCAAGAACCGATTGAAATAATCGCGGCAAAATCCGTTCGCCCGAAACCACTACGCCTGCAATTCCCACGCAAAATTCTCCTCCCCCAACGGAATATCCAGCATCCCATCGATCGGCAGCACCTCGATCGGCAATCCGCCTTCCCACAGCGCCACGCTCACCATCAGCGACTTCTGCGCCCCTCAAATCGAAAATCTCGCTCGCCAGTCCCACCTCGATGATCTTCCCGTATGCCGGCGCTCACCAGTCCTTCCGGATGCAACAGGCACACGCCGCTCTGCTCCAGCACGCAGCCCGCAAATTTGCCTTGCTCCACGCGCACCGTGATGCGCGTTTCGCGCGAATCCCACAACGTCACCCGCAACTGAAAATCCGGAATCTCCGCAATCGCTTCCGGCACCGGATCGACGCGCAGATAAAAATGATCCTCGCCGAATCCGAAGCGCAGCTCGCCCAGGACGCGCGGTGCGGCCGTGCATGGTCCCGCCGCGCGGGTCGGTCGCATACAATCCCGCGCCGATCCATTCGAAATAACTGGTCTCGCGGCCGTCCACGGTCACGTCGAGATACGATCTCCGGCGGCTCCCGGCGGCCGCGCTCCGGCGCTTTCTTGATCGGATGCGCCAGCGCTTCCGGCGCGGGTTCGCCGAGCGCGGTGTAAATTTCCGTCAGGTGTTTGCGATAGAGCTCGTCGAATTCCGCGTCGTTGGCGGAGCCGTGCTCCGGCCCGTACCACCAATTCCAGTCGCTGCCTTCGGCGGCGAGCACCGCTTCGTAGGCGCGCTCGAGATTCGCGCTGGAATTGCTGGCCATTCGACGACGCCGCGTTGCGCCGCCTGCCCGTACGCTTCGCGCGCGTCGCGCAGCAAATCCCAGGAGCGCACGTCTTCGCGTGGCCGATCCACACGTCAAAATTCGCGTTGATCCACGACGCGGGAAAAATTCCGCGCATCATCGGCGCGTCCGCGTTCGCTTCCACCGCCTCGGTCACGGTCAGCGCGCGAATTTCCGGATCGTTCTGCACGCGGCGGTAAAACTCGCGCAAAAATTGCCGGCCGTTCTCCGGGTAATATTCCCAGGCGTTTTCGCCGTCGAGAATTACGCTCACGGTCGCGGTGCGCCCGCCCTGGGCTCGCGGTCCCCGATCGCACGGATGCGGCGATGCAAATCTTCGGCCGCTGCGGCCGCGCCCATGCGGCTGTAAACGAATCCAACCAGATCCGAAATGTAGTGATCGCGGAAAAATCCGTACGTCTCCTTGCCGCCGCGCTCCAATTTCCACGGCGTGTACAGAATCCGGGCCATTCTCCGGATAGCCGCTGGCGTCGCGCCAGAAATCCGATGTTGCGCGTGCGTCCCAGCACGCCTTCATCCGTCGCAAACCACTTGAAGCCCAGGTCCATCGCGATTCCGAGCGACTCATCGGAGACCGACCCTTCCGAAGGCCACAATCCCGCCGGCGGCTTGCCGAAGACGCGCTCGTGATATTTTCGCGCGCGCGACCAATTGCTCCCGCGCATCGTCCGGAAAGCGAAACGCCGGCTGCGGCAGCGGCGTGTGCGGATTCGAAACGCGCGCGACGTCCGTATCGCACAGCAACGGAAGAATCGGATGGTAATAAGGAGTCGTCGAAATTTCGATCTGCCCGCTTTCGGCCGCGATCCGATACTCCGGCAGCACCGCGCCAATCAATTCCAGCTGCTTCTCGCGCAGCGCATTTTTATCGGCTTCGCTGTAGCCTGTTCCTCTCGCCGCCAGCGCATTCACGACCGGATCTTTCGCGATGTATTCTTCGTCCATCCAGGCCAGCTGCGACAGCATCCGAGGAGAACGGCTCTCTACGCGAGATGAAGGCCGCGCCGACGGCGGCGATTCTCGACCCGAGCGGCACGATCGGCCACCTGTACGAGGCGAAGACGACGCCGCACATGTTCGTCATCGACCCTGCGGGGAAGGTGATCTACCAGGGCGCGATCGACGACAAGCCGCTCGAAGACCCGGCGGCGGCGCACAACTATGTGAGCGCGGCGCTGGAGGCGGCGATGGCGGGCAGGGCGGTGGAGAAGCCGGTGACGCGGTCGTATGGATGCTCGGTGAAGTATCAGAGAATAGGGCCTGGCGTGTGAGGTTCAGCCGTGTCGCACCCAGCCAAGCGGGACAGCCTCCCAGATATCGAGCTGGTTCATCTCGATGCCAAGCTGGGCGGCGCGGGGAACGAGCAGTTCTTCGATACGGGAGGTGACGGGGGTGTTGCCGTTGAGAATCGCGTCGTCGGAGAGCTCGCCGACGGCGGCTCGGAGCGCCTGCCGGAGTTCGAGGTAAAAGGTGTCGAAGAGAGCGCTGCTCTCGGTGACGAAGCGGGCGGGGTCCGTAATGCGGTACTCGCCGGAGAGGCTTATCCTGACGCCCATGCCGTTGGCGGTGATCATCTCCTGCGCCGCGACCTGGAAGGGTTTGGGTCGCATGTCGCAGATGAGCAGGGTGCGGCTGGACATCATCCAGTAGGTTCCGGGATTGAGGATTTTTTCGAACTCGCCGCCCTTGAGCTGGACGCCACGCTGGAAGGTGAGCACGGTCTGGCGGGTGGGTACGGGAAGGATACGGCCCCAGAGACGATAGACGACGCCGAGCGCGATGGCGGCAAGGAATGCCTCTATCACTACGCCTCCCGCAATCTCTGCCGTGCTCTCCATGTGCGCTTCTCCTTCAGCACCGGGCGTGAACGTCGAGCCCTGCCTGAAGCAAAGGTAGCATCTCGATGCGCCAGCCCGGAAGGACCGGCGCGCCTGTCTATCGATCGAGTTCGAAGGCGGTACGGACGTGGCTGACGCCAAAGAGCGGGATGTCGGCCTGCATGAGCCTGCCCTTGTCGGTGGTGTAGAGGTGTCCCTTGCTGCCGTTGAAGGTAAGGATGTAGTGCTGGAGAGGAATCGTCTTGCCGTTGAGTTTGCCGGTGGCGGCGACGGGGGCTTCGATGCGCACAGGCTGGATGCGACTGGAGGTGTCCTTGCTGGAGAGCGCGAGCAGAGTATAGACGCGATCCTGGTGGGGATGGGCCTTGGCGAGGTCGAGCAGCACCTGCCAGACAGCGGCGTCGTCGGGGTAGACGAGGAGGAAGTCCGGCTTCGCCATGGGATAGGTGCTGATGCCCTTGTTCTCGCTGTTGACGGTGAGAGCCATCTGGATCGAATCGTGCGCTTTGCTGGGGCTGTAGAAGATGATGGTACGGTTCTGGCTGGTGGAGATGGTGCCGGAGATCAGCAGGCCATCGGGACCTACTTTGTAGTCGATGACGCGGGAGGGCAGGTTCGTGGCCACGTAGTCGATGGAACTATGGACCTTTGCGCCGTTTTTACTGTTGTCGAGGGTGTAGGAGGCGGTGGCGGTCTTCTTGCCGTTGGCAATCAGATCGAAGGTGCTGGTTTCAGCGGCCATGGCGAAGACCGCGCAGGAGAAGATGGCTAAGGATGCGGCTATGGTCCGGATGTTCATGATTTCAAAGGCTCCTCGGATAAAGTGAAGCAGGACTGCGCCGCGAATTTTAGGCCGTCGGAGGGTGGGTTGGCAATGTACTCCTGTTTGGGAGGGGTTATGCGTGGGGAGAGTCGGGGAGGAGTGCTACTCTTCCGGCACATTCCTTACTATTTCATTCCATCACTTAGCCGGGCCTCGCTAAGAGAAGGCAGGAGCTTCGTGGCTTTTTTGTGGCCGTATAGAGGTTCGATCTACACCTTCCTTGCCGCCGCCTATGTTGGAGTGGCGATAGCTTTCCTCAGAATCGGTACAAAAGCCAACACCTCGAACTGGGCCTTCATTCTAAGCGGCGTCATTCTGCTTGGACCTCCGATCTGGTCGATGGTCGAATATCACTTCATCTATAAAGTCTCTGAGGCGGCCATGCAGGAGGTCAGCTTTGAGCGGTTCAAGTACAACCAGGAGCTGGCGGCGCGCGTGTGGGCGGCTGTCTCGGCGGTTGCTCTCGCTATCGTCTATAAAAAGTTTTAGTGGACCTCCGATTAAGTGTCTTTACGAGCACGAAGCGTACCTCAGCGGCTAAAGCCGTAAGGCAAATGCGGCACTTACGGCACGGCTGAAGCCGTGCCCTTATCAAGGCCAGAGGTAATCAGAAGGCCAGAGGTAATCAGAAGGCCAGAGTTGATGAGAGGTCTCTTAGAGCCTTCTCCCTGTTGCCGGCAAGCAAGAAGAAGCTACCGCGACAACGAATACAGGGTTCCTTCACTACGTTCAGGATGACGGGCGTTTTGCGGTGCCTTGAACCGGAATGCCATCCGATCCAGCCTAGCGCTTGGATTGCTTGATGCGGGCGATCTCGTCCATGCGCTGGGCGAGGAGTTTCTCGCGGCCTTCCTGCGTGGGCTGGTAGTAGCGCCGGTGGGCGAGCGAGAGCAACGGCGGCCAGGCGGGCGGCAGGCACGAACAAGGCGTGGCGGCAGGTGGAACCCCCGGGGTCCGCGACGGCCTCATCGCCATGCAGATCTCCAGCAAGGGGTGCGACCAGGGAAGCTGGAGCCCGGTCCTCCCCCAGCCCGACCGGTGGGGAATCCGGGCGGGGCGACTCTTCCAGACCTCGCTGTCGATCCTCACCCTTGAGGTCTACTACCGCTTCCTGCCGCTTGACCGCAACGCCGACCCCGCCTCGGACGCCGCGCCGGAAGCTTGAGTAATGCCACCCCGGGGATCATCGAGCCAAAGACGGGACACGGGACACGATCAGGAACTTTCCGGGTCCGTGTTCCATCGGCGGCTCGCGCTGGTCTCATCGCTCAGGACCCGAGCGGCTTCTTGCGGCGGACGATCTGGATGCGGTTGCCCGCCGGGTCGTCGCAAGAAGGCGGTGGTCATCGAGTCGTTGTCGACGGCGGTCTCGACCTCGAAGGCCAGGCCCATCCCCTCCAGCTCGGCCCGCCTGGCGGCGACGTCCTCGACGACGAAGGCGACGTGGCAGACGTACCGCTGGTTCGACGCCCGTCGGCCCCGGCGGCCGGCCGATGATCTCCAGGGCGCGCCGTGCGTCGTC
The DNA here is from genome assembly GCA_963737765.1 of uncultured Acidobacteriota bacterium. GTDB lineage: Bacteria > Acidobacteriota > Terriglobia > Acidiferrales > UBA7541 > Palsa-295. The sequence goes on along the minus strand of CAVTTY010000023.1, from coordinate 6,068 downwards.
GGCCAGGAAGTAGCCGGGCGGATTTGCCCTGGCCGTTGTCGAGGACCACGCGGAGGCCGAAGGCCTGGACGTAGAAGTCCTTCAGGCTCGACGGGTCTTCCGCGAAGATGGCGGCGTGCTCGATCCGGGCCATGGCGGGGCGTCCTCGGGTTCGGGGTGCGGTGCGATGCCGGCCAGTTCGAGCACCGCCGCCCACTCCTCGGGCCGGACCGGCTGGATCGAGAGGCGGCTCCCCTTGCGGAGCAGTTCCATCCCGGCCAGCGCGGCGACCTCGCGCAGCTCGGGCAAGCGTCGAGCGGCGGGTCGATCGGCCGGACGGCCCGGATCGTGACCTGATACCAGGTCGGCGATTCGGGTCGGCTCTTGGGGTCGTGGTGGTCGGCCGAGGGGTCGAACGCGGTCGGGTCGGGGTGGCCGGCCTCGACGACCTCGGCCAGCCCGGCGATCGCGGGCGGGTCGGCGTTCGAGTGGTAATAGAGGACGCCGTCGCCGACCTGGATGTCGTCGCGGAGGAAGTTCCTCGCCTGGAAGTTGCGGACGCCGTCCCAGCCCGTCGTCCGACCGGGGCGGCGCAGAGGTCGGCGAACGAGAAGCAGTCGGGCTCCGACTTGAACAGCCAGTATCGCATGGTCGATCGGGTTCCCTGAGGCGGGGAGGGCGGTCAAGGGCGAATCATTCCCCGCCGGCCCTCGCGTCAAGATCCGGCCGCTTCTCTTGTACGGAGTAGACGGTCACCATCTCGGGCCGGATGACCTTGTCGCCGGCCTGGAACCCCTTGCGGAGCCGGGCGGCGACCCGCTTGTTGCGGTCGGGGTCGTCGGTCGGGACGGTCGAGAGGGCCCGCTGGCGGCGGGGGTCGAAGGCGTCGCCTTCGAGGGCGAAGGGCTCGACCCCCTGGCGATAGAGGATGTCCTCGATCCCCTGCTGGAACCCGCGCATCAGGTCGAGCAGGCGGGCGACCTCGCCCTCGGCGCTCGGCCTGGGCGGCGACCATCTTGCCGATGTCGTCGTGGAGCTGGATCAGGTCGACGAAGACCGGCCGGAGGATGCCGAGGAGCAAGCCTTGCTTGTACTCCTGCAACTCGGCGTGGAGCCGGTCGACGACCTTCTCGCGGGTGGCCTCGGCGCGGATCTCGCGGTCGAACAGCGTCTGCAAGGCGTCGAGCTTGCGGTTCAGCCCTTCGCCGAGCGCCGCGATCGCCGCGTAGCGCCGGATCGAGGTCGAGTCGGGGCGGGGACGGTCGGGCGGCTCGGCGATCGCTCGGGCTCGTCGGTCGCGATCGACTGATAGGCCGGCGCGCGGGACGACGTAGGCGACCTCGGCGCCGGCGACTCGCCCGGGCTCGGCCTCGGGGGTGACCAGGATCTCGTCGCTCGGGCGTCAGGAATTCTCTTCGGTCATGATCGCTCGTCCTCAAGGGCTCGCTCTCCGGATCGTCTCGAGGCCGAAGAGCGCTTCGGGCGATTCGGTCGTCGAAGACGGCGGGCCGGATCGCCGGGCCTGGGGACGATCGCCTCGATCAGCTTCCGATACGAGGCCATCGGGGCGAGCGGCCAGTCGCTCCCGTAGAGGAATCGGTCGGGCTTGCCGGTGTACCGGTATCGCCTTGCGGACGTCGAGGATCGCGTCGTCGATCGTCCGGGACCGGCTGCCTCGCCTGGAAATGACCCTGAACAGCGCCTCGTCGCCGACGATCAGGCCCGAGAGGTCGGCCCAGACGTTGTCATTCTTGTAGACGACCTCGGCGGCGTCGACCAGCCAGGGATTGCCGAAGTGGGCCAGCACGAACCGGACGTCGGGGTGGTCGACCGCCACGTCGTCGACCAGCGAGCGGATGGGCGAACCGGACCTTGGCCTTGCTCGAATAGGTGTCGCCGGTGTGGAAGACCACGGGGAGCTTGTACTTCGCGGCCAGCTCGTAATACGGGACGTATCCGGGGCTGTCGGGGCCGTGGTGGAGATAGCCCAGGTACGCCTTGAGGGCCTTGACCTTGCCCGAGGCTTCAGGACGGCCTCGACCCGCCGGAGGTGGTCGGGCGAGTTCCTGGACGGGTCGATCGCGCCGATGGCGTGGAGGCCGGGCACGAAGCTCGCCAGCCGGAGGATCCCGGTGATCCCCAGCGGGTCGGACGACGGGGCGTCGAGCCGGCCCATCGCCAGGGCCTGCTCGACGCCCGCGCCTTCATCTCGGCCTTCAGGAGTTCGGCCAGGGCGGCTCGGGGCCCGTCGAGGACGGGATGCTCGGCCTTGATCCCCGGCAGCTTCGCGTTGGTCACGTGGACGTGGACGTCGATCATCGATCGCCCCCGAGGTCTTCGGGAGATCGGCGCCCTGGCGGCCGTCCCCCCTCGCAATCGCTGCGGCCAGCCCCTACAATCGACCCGTGGCGCCAGGGGCCACGACGCGACCAGACCGAAGGAACGCATCGATGAGTCGTGCCGATCGCCGGAGTCTCCGGGGGATGCTGGCTCGCTCTGGCCTGATCCTGATCGGGTCGGTCGCCGCGCGGCCGCCGAGCCCGTCGAAGCAAGATTATGGCCCCGACCCGGCCACGGTCCGCCGGCTACGGGCCGGCCTATCGCTACCCGCAGGCCGGCTGGATCGTCCTCCACATCGAGGGCGAGCCCTACGACCGCGGCTATCAGCACGGCCGGCTCATGGCCCCCGAGATCGCCGACTACATCAAGACGCTCGCCACCCGGCGGAGCCCCCGAGCCCCCCGGAGGCCTGGCAAGGCCGACCGGACGCTCGTCGATGCCCTCTTCCTCCGCCGGTACGATCAAGAGTACCTCGAGGAAATGAAAGGGACCGCCGACGGCGCCGCGGCCGCCGGGGCGACCTTCGAGGGCCGGCCGCTCGACCTCCTCGACGTCGTCGCGATCAACTCCGAGATCGAGGTCGGCTTCCTCGACGCCGCCCTCGAGGCCAGCGCCCACGGGCTCGAAGGCAAGATCTTCCGCGAGCCCGACGGTCGCCAAGCCCAAGGCCCCCAAGGCCGACCATTGCTCGGCCTTCGCCGCCATCGGCCCGGCCACGGCCGACGGCCAGATCGTCTTCGGCCACATCACGATGTGGAACCTGTCCACGCTCGCGATTCTTCAACGTCTGGCTCGACGTCAAGCCGGCGCAGGGGCACCGGGTCCTGATGCAGACCTACCCCGGCGGCATCCAGAGCGGGATGGACTATTACCTCAACGACGCCGGCCTGCTCGTCGCCGAGACCACCATCGCCCAGACCCGGTTCGACCCCGAGGGCCAGGCCCTCGCCTCCCGGATTCGCAAGGCCCTCCAGTACGGCGACTCGATCGACTCGGTCGTCGCGATCCTCTCGAAGAAGAACAACGGCCTGTACACCAACGAATGGCTCCTCGCCGACACCAAGACCAACGAGATCGCCATGTTCGAGCTGGGGACGCACAAGACCAAGCTCTGGCGGAGCAGCAAGGACGAGTGGTTCGGCGGGACCGAGGGGTTCTACTGGGGCTGCAACAACGCCAAGGACCTCGACGTCCGGCTGGAGACGATCGCCTCGGTCGAGGCGAAGCCGGCCAACCTGGTCTGGCGGGCCTCCGACCGCGACCGGGCCTGGCTCGCGCTCTTCAACGAGCACAAGGGGAAGATCGACGCCGACTTCGGCTTCAAGGCGTTCACCACGCCGCCGCTGGCGGCCTTCTCGTCGCTCGACGCCAAGTTCACCGACCTCGGCGATGGCCAAGGAGCTGAAGACCTGGGCCCTCTTCGGCCCGCCGATGGGCCGGACCTGGGAGCCGACCGAGTCCGAGCGGGACGTCCCGGAATCCGCCGCTGGTCCGCAACGACTGGACCATCCTGACCGCCGAGGCCCCGCCGACCGCCCCAGACGACGCCAAGGCCGCGGTCGACCTCGACCGGCGCCGGCCCATCACGGCCGACCATCGCGACCACGGCGACCACCCGCCCGCCTGGCACGGCACGATCCTGCCGAAGACCGACGCCGACGCCTGGCTCGCCGCCGCGTTCGCCGACTACGAGCGGATCGTCTCGCTCGAGAAGGCGCTCGGCGACGACGTCGAGCCAGAAGGCGCGGCCGAGACCGGATCGACCTGGCCCTCTACGGCGCCCGGTCCCGCTACCTCGCCGCGACCCGTCGGCTCGGCAAGGACGTCCCGCTCTCGAAGATCCAGTCCGATGTCGACGAGCTCCGACTGGTACGAGATCGCCGCCGGCAAGGGCGTGCTCCTGCTGGCCGCGCTCCGCGAGAAGATGGGCCACGCCGAGTTCGCCGCGATGATGGACGACTTCGGCCGGTCGCACGCCGGCCACGCGGTCGACACCGCCCAGTTCCGGAGCCACGCCGAGAAGGCCGTCGAGCAAGCCGCTCGAACGACTTCTTCGGCCGCTGGCTCGACGAGACCGGCCTGCCCGGCGCGCCCGGAGGCGGGCGCCTGGGCCGTCGACTCGTTCGAGGAGGAGCCCGAGAAGGCCCTGATCGTCTACGGGACCCTCAAGGACGTCCACGCCAACCGCGAGGCCGCCGCGCCGGCTCCAGCGGGCGATCGCCACTCGATGGTCGAACGTGATCGTGCCCGATCAAGTCCGACACCGAGGTCACCGAGGACGACTGGAAGGCGCACCACGTCCTCCTGGTCGGCCGGCCCGAGACCAACGCCGCGGTCGCCCGGGCCGCCGCGGACCTTGCCGGTCGCCTTCGGCCCGGCCTCGTTCACCCTCAAGGGCGAGACCTACGCCCACCCGGGCACCGCCCGTCGATCGCCGCCGGCGACAACCCGCTCAACGCCCGATTCGAGGTCGTCCTCTTCGCCGGCCTCGGGGCCGAGTCGACCTGGCACTGCGTCGAGCACCTCGGCGGGCACGGCACGCCGAGGCCGTCCTCCTCGCCGAAGGGGCGTCGCCCCGGTCGCGTGGTCGTCGCCGTGGCCGCCGAGTGCCGAAGGAAGGGCCGGCCGCCGAACGGTTGCCCTGAACGAGGATGTGAGACCTGCCGCGGCCGGTCGCGATTCGTGCACGATCGGCTTGACGGGCCGGCCCGGCGGGCTTAGACTGGACGCTATCGGCGGCGGCACCGACATCGCAGGCAAATTCCCGTCAACATCCGGCTCCAATAATTTGGAAACCTCTCACGAACCCTCGGCCTCGACCGGACGTACCCATGGTGAAGGCCCTCGGTTCGGGCACCGACGGAAGACCTCGCCCCGATCTCGGATGAGGACCTCTTCAGCCGGTATCGGGACTCGGCCGCTCCGGACGACTTCAACGAGTTGGTCCGCCGCTACGAACGGGAACTCTATCCGCTACCTGGCCCGCTATCTCGGCAACCCGGCGCTGGCGGAGGACGTGTTCCAGAACACGTTCCTCCAGGTCCACCTGAAGCGGGCGTTGTACGAGGATGGCCGGCCGGTCCGCCCCTGGCTCTATTCGATCGCGACGCACCAGGCCGTCGACGCGCTGAGGAAGGCGGGCCGTCACCCGACGGTCAGCCTCGATCGCCGCGTGGCGTCCTCGGGCGGCGAGAGCGACCCCGGCTCCCTGGTCGACCTCCTGGTCGGCGACGGGTCGGCCCCCCTGGCCGAGCTGCAAGAGCAGGAGCGGCGCGATTGGGTGACCAGGAGCGTCGAGAAGCTCCCCGAGACGTTGCGGCAGACCCTGATCCTGGCGTACTACCAGGACCTGAAGTACCGCGAGATCGCCGAGATCTTGAAGATCCCCGTGGGTACGGTCAAGTCGCGACTCCATGCCGCCCTGGCCAAGCTCCAGGAGATGGCCAGGGCGTCCCGACAAGATGGGAACGGTTGATCCGATGAAACCTGATGACCTGCTCGATTACGCCCTGGGACAGCTCGAAGGCCCCGCGCGGGAGGCCGCCGAGCGCGAGTCGCCGCCGACCCCGCCCTGGCCGCCCGGGCCGACCGCCTCGGCCTGGCGCTCCACCGGCTCCTCGACGACGGCGACCCGATCGAGCCGCCCCCCGGGCTCGCCTCGAGGACCGTCGCCTTCGTGGCCGATCGGACCGCCGAGCCGGGTGATCCTCGACTTCGTCCCGGCCCGCGTCCCTTTCCGTGTGTGTGGA
>CAVTTY010000022.1:0-77526 GCA_963737765.1 uncultured Acidobacteriota bacterium | reverse complement strand
CCTGGTCTACGCCCCCTTCGCCCCGGATGCTGCGCCACCTCGACTCCGAGGTGGCGCTGTCCGTCCTCGGCCTGACCTTCATCTGCACCACGCTGGCGTTCGTGCTCTTCTTCGCGCTGATCGCCGAAGTCGGACCGTCACGATCGACCGTCATCACGTACTTCAACCCCCGGCAGTGGCGATCCTCCTCGGTGTCCTCGTGCTGAACGAGCCCTTCACCATCGGCTTGGCCCTGGGCTTCCCGTTGATCATCGTGGGTTCGGTGATCGCCACCAGAAGGCAGCCGGATGACAGTGACGTCGATCCCACATTCACCGCTTCTCCGCCCGCAACCCCACGAAGGGTTCGGAGGGGACGAGAGCCTGACTGTCGATGACCCGGTAACCGGCCTCGGTCAGGTCGCGCTCCAGCGCGGTGGGCTCCGGCAGCGCGGCGACGGACCGTTGGCTCGTCAACATGAAGTGCAGGTGCGCCGCCGCAATGGAGCCCGGCGCAACCATGGAGACCACGACCAGTTGACCGCGGTCAGTCAGGAGCCGCCCGACGTCGCGGTAGAGGGCGACCCGGGTGGCGGGTCGAAGTAGTAGATGTTGTTCAGCAACATCACGAGGTCGAAGGTGGTCGACACCTCCTCGGTCCCACGCCGGACATCACCGACATGGAGTTGGGCCCTCGAGCCATAGCCGTCCCGGTCCAGACCGGCCCGGGCGATAGTGATGACCTCGGCGGCCAGATCGATGCCCTCGACACGGACCTGAGGATCGGCGTCCAGGACGACCTCGAATAGACGCCGGTCCCACATCCGATATCGAGGACGCACGCCGGACGCACCTCCGTCACGGATCCGCCGGACGAAGGAGGCCACGAAGGGAGCAGCCGCCAGCGAGACCTGCGCGATGTCATCGGCGTACCGGGCCAGATCGTCCCCGCCGCCGGTACCGAACGCGAGAGGGCCCAGATCTCCCGTAAGGGCCCACCTGGTAGTCGAGCATCGACCGGTAGTGCGCGGGAGGAGTACGTCGCCGTCCGCCAGCGCCCTCGCCCGACGCCACGCACGCCGTAGCGTCTCGCGGCGGCGACAGCTCGCCCAGTTCCGCACCCGACCGAACCAGGCCCGCAGCCGCTCGGGTCTGGTGCGCCGGTAAGGCCGACGATCTCCGAGAACTCCCTGCCCGCCGCGGAGAAACGGCAACAGCTCCATCCGCACGGCCGAAGCCAGAGAACATCGACCGCACCAGCGAGCGGCTGTCCGCGATCGCCAGGCCCGGGCCGGGACCCGACCCGAGCGCACGGTGTCGATGAGGCCCCGCATTGTCGCCCCCGTGACGGCATCAGATCACCCGTCCGGCGGGCGCTCGGATCCCGAACGCCCTCTGGGCCGCCTTCTGCACCAGTCCGACCACAGCGACCGATCGGCTGCAGCGCGGGGAAGGCCGCCGTGTCGATAGCGGGCACGAACAGTTCCCCTGGTCGCTGAGATAGACGTAGACGGGGTAAGAGACGATCCCCAGCGCCCGCAGAACTCTCGAGGCGTGGGCGCCCCGGAGCTCGGTCGGCCCAGTCGCGGCCGTTCGCCCTCGACCGGCAACCTTCCCGGCTCAGGCCGAACCAGTGATAGGCCTGCCGGACGATGGGCGCCAGCCGGGGATCCTGGACGCCCAGATCGGCCAGGACCACCTCGTCCACCGAGAGGGCGTCGGCGCCGGCGTAGACGTGACGCACGTGGGCGGGACGGTGGCAACCCATCACGCCGAATGGACCGTCGGCCACCGGCGACCAGGCATCGACGATGGCGAAGTCGGGCGGGCGACATCGAGCAGCATCATCGTGGCCGAGCGAAAGTCGACCTGCCGACCGGCGTAGAAGGTGTCGTCGATCGGCCCGGTACTGCCCTCCAGCGTCGAGAGGCACAGATGGGCGAACTCCGTCGGATCGGTACGCAGTTTCGGCATGACGATGCGCAGGTCGGCATCCAGCCATGTCCCGCTGATGGCCTGCTGCACGAAGCCGCGTTCGTAGGTGAAGGGTCGGAGATCGGCGCTGCATGTCGACGATGCGGTACTCCGGAGAGTCGAAGCCGAAATAGGCGCCGACCTCGTGCGACCGAACGGTTGGCGTAGTCGTTGCCGTACACGGTCGGAGCCTCGAGGACGGCCACTCCTCACGCCGTGACGGCGCAGATAGCGAGCCACCGCCGTCGACCAGCTCGGGGTCGTTGACGTTGGATCGATCGCGGCGGTCGTACCCGAGCATGAACGAGACACGGATGGCCGCCGACCTGGCCCGCGAGGCGAGCGTCGGCCAGGCCGGCCCGGTCCAGGCAGGACTCGAGGACGGCGATCTTCTCAGGTCATTCCTGGCGGATCCGACGACCACCGGTCGTCGGGAACCGAAGGCCATGCACGCCGGCACCTCCGTCCCGGTTCGCAGCGCACCGGGATGAACCATGGGCTTATCTGCGCGAACCGTTCGATGAGGCCCGCCGGCGACAGTCGGGACTCCGAGCCGGTCGTCGACGGTCAGCACCTCGGCCAAGAGGCCGAAGGCGTCTCGGTGGCGAGCTCGTCGCTCGGATGCGCTCGAGTGTCCGCCGCTCCCCCTTCGGATCGGGTCAGCTCGATCAGGCGCCGGTAGGCCAGTTCGGCGCTCGCCTCGAGCGCGATGTTGAGCTCGCAGTAGCGGCGAAATGTCTGGAACCGCAGCTCTCCTTTGAGGGTGCGGAGGGATGCGCCCGCAGGCCCGGCCACGGCGATGAGGGCGCCGGCCGCGCCGGCACGAAAGGGCGCGGTGCGCGGCTGGAGGATGATTGGAGGTCGCCGAAGTCCATCCGGAGATCGCTCCCTGGATCTGGCGGCCGTAGACGACGACCGAGGATCCAACCCGCCCACGTGCAGGAGCTCGCCGCGCAGATACTCGGCGTGCATCTGCTCGTCCTTCCAGATCCACACCAGCGCCTGGTGGATGAGGGCCCGTACCTCGTCGTCGACATCAAGCCCGGCCACCCGACCGGCCACCGCCTCCTCGCGATACGCCACGGCCACGATCTGCTCCCGCTCCAGCGCAAGCAGCAGAGTCGCTTGCGTTCGGCCGCGGGATCGCCGGCGCACTCCTCGTCCACCGGTCCAGTTGGACCTGGACGTCCTGCAAGAGCGCACGCTCGAGGGAGCTGACCCCCTCCGTCGTGACCACGTCTCAGGGCTCGGCAGCCGCAACGACGGCGCCGGACGTGATCAGCGCCGCAATCTCCTCGTCGGTGAAGCCGATCTCCGAAAGCACCTCGCGGGTGTGCTCCCCCTTTTCGGGACCGGGGCGACGGATCTGCGGGATCTCGCTGTCGAACTGGGCCGGGGCCGCGGCCAGGCGAAGTGGCGGATGGGTCGGGTGAGCCATCAGGTAGCCGTTGTCCACCACGGCGGGGTCGTTGACGACCTCGGCGGCGACGCAACGAAGGAGAAGATGCAGTTCTCGTTGGTAGGCGCTCGACCAGATCGACCCGGGTGAGCTCACCTATGGCATCGCCAACCTGTGGCAGATTTCCGGCCACGCGGCCGGCGGACCTCCTCGTCGCGTAGCGCTCGATGAGCTCAGCGACACCGAGTGCCCGACAGGTCTGCGCCCAATAGCGGCCCTCGTCGAGCATCATCAGCATCACCATCGCCGGTCACCCGTGCGGTACGTCCAGCCCAGAGGGGATCGAGGCCCGGAGCGGCGGCGGGCCTTGCGGGCTCGCGACCGGTGATGGAGGCGTAGGCGAGATCCGGGCTCAAGCGTCCAGTTGGCCCCGTTCAACAACGACGTGTCGACGACGACCCCCTCACCGGTTCGCTGCGCGTGCACGAGGGCGGCACAGACGCCTCCGGCCAAGAACATCCCGCTCGGCACATCTCCCGAAGCGCCGGTCGCGGTGAGGTCAGCGACTCCGAGCTCGGGTCGGTCAGCATGTGGGCCACGCCGCCCCGCGACCAGAAGGAGACCGCGTCGAACCCACCCTGCTCGGCTCCCTCGCCACGCTGACCCTGTCCGTGGCCGCGGGCGAAGACCAGCCGGGGATTCACGGCGAACAGGTCCTCCGGCTCGGTGCGGAGCTTGCGCCGCACCCGAGGCAGCTGGTTGGTGATGTACACGTCGGCCCAGCGCACCAATCGCTCGAAGACCTCGCGGCCGGCGGGAGCAAGCACGTCGACGGAGACGCCCCGTTTGTTTCGATTTACCAGCTGGAACAGGTAGTCGTACCCGTCTGCGTCGGCCACCAGCCCGTCGCTGATGATCCGGCGCATCGGATCACCTTCGGGCCGCTCGAGCTTGACGACCTCGGCGCCCCAGTCAGCCAGGGCGGCGGCCGCCGACGGCACGAATCCGTGCTCGGAGAAGTCGAGGACCTTGATCCCGGAGAGTGGCTGCGTCACCCGGCCACACCCTACGGCGGCCAACCGCCGTTTCGCCATCGTGCTCAGGAGTTACGTCAGTCCCGAAACGATGTCCAGCGGCGTCCCGGGTGGAATCCCGGCGAGCTGCGCCAGGTCGGCATCGTGCAGCCGGATGCACCCGTGGGAGATCGCCGCCCCGGTGGTGCCGATCAGCTGATCGTCGTAGGCGGTGATCGGACCGTGGATGGCGATGATGGCGTCGCCCGAACCCTCCCAGTCCGCGATGGAGTCCGGAGTGGGCCGATGTCGACGAGGACGAAGGGACCGTACCCGCGATCGGGCGGCGGCACCCGCATCGTGACGAAGTAGCTCCCGGTCACGGTCGGATCGTCGGGGCTGCCGATGCCCGCCGGAAAGTCCATGATCTGCTGGCCGTTCTCGTAGACGGTCAGATGTTCGGTGGCCAGGTCGAGGACCAACTGGTACGGCGTGGTGGACAACGTCACGTCGCTCAACGTGGTCAACCGGCTGGGATCGCGGGGTTGGACGCAATCGCCGTAGTCCGGATTTTCTCCGGTGATGCCGTAGGCGAGTTGATGCAGGTGCGCTTTACCGACGATGACCGCGCCTTGCGAGCGTAGACGAGCGGCAACGGAGGAGTCCGCGCGAGCGATTCTATTTTTGGCGGCATAGAATTTCGATCCGCAACTCGTGGGGAACCCTGCAAGATCGAAACAGTCTTTGAGCGAAACGGGCAATCCGTACAGCAGCGGCTTTGGGTTGGAGGCGAAGCGGCTCGGTAAGGCAGACGCTTCGCTGAGGGTGCGACCGGCGTCGAGCGATATATAGACGTTGTGGCTGGCATTGCTGTTGGCGCGCGCGAGCGCCTGTTCGGCGACGGATTCCGGCGAAGCACTTCCCGCAGCCAGCGCCTGGCGCAGGTCTGGAATTGAATCGGTATCGATCATGACCGAGGCATTTTACCCGGAGGAGTCGAACCTGGCCACGGAGTTGTGCGGCGCGGGAATTTTAAAGCGTGAAATTTACGGCTTCGTGCGAATTCCATCCGCGGGCGGGGACGCTTTTTGTGGTTTGCCTTCGGTTTGGTTCAGGATTACGCGCACGCGTTGCCAGCCGACGTTGATCGCACTGGCGAAATCCGTAAAGCCGATGCAACGAGTCAAGGCTTTCGGGTTGTGACATTCCTCATAAACCGGGGCATCGGTGGATTGAAGCGGAAGCGGGCCGAGAATCTGGTGATGCCAGCGGCCCTGCGCGTCTCGATAGGCGTTGACGTCAAAGTCCATTTTTGGGTTCGCACCGCGCGGAAGCTGCGTCCGGGGAGGCCCCACAGTATGCACTTCCGGTCTTACTGTCAACGGTGTAGGCGAATTTTGCTAACGCGATTTTCGGAAGCAAATACAGGCTGACGGGTATTCGAGTTTTCCGCTGAAACAGCTACCGTCGAGTAGTGCAAGGCCGGAAGCTGGCATCGATTCAAACTTGCGGCGACCGACTTCCACGCAAAATTGGAGGGCACGTTCATGAAGCTGAACACACTCATCGGGTCTGGAATTCTAATATTGGCGTTAGGTGTGGTGACGCCCACCTACGCCCAGGAGCAGCACGACCAGGATCATCCGACTAAACCGGAAGAGGGAAAGCCGGAGGACAAGCCCAAGCAGCAGGCCGAACCGCCGAAGACTCCGAACGACCAGCCGCGTTCAACGGAGCGAGAGGCCAAACCGCCGGAAGAAAAGCAGGCGCGTCCTGAGAAACAAGAAGCGCCGGCACCGGCCAGGCAAGCGCAACAAAATGAGCACAAGCAAACGGCGCAACAACACGGACGAATTTCAGACGACAAGTACAAGGCAAACTTCGGAAAGGAACACCGGTTTCATATCGGACATCCTACCGTGGTGGAGGGCCGGCCGCGATTTGAATATGGCGGCTACTCCTTCTTCATTTCCGAAGCGTGGCCCAGCGGATGGAGCTACGACGATTACGTTTACATCGTAGAAATCAACGGCGTTTATTATCTGGTCGACGATGCACACCCGGGAGTGCAGTTGGCTTTGGTCATCGAGTAACGCGGGCGAATTTGCGATGGCGACGAAGTCGGAGAAAGTGTAACCGTCTCGGAAGCCTGATTGCGCATGGCGCGCAGTCAGGCTTTTCTCTGGTTAAGGTTCGACAGGTTTGACCGCTTCCATCAGGCCGAAAAAACCTTCAATCATGGTGGGGTGGATGTAAACCGCGCCTTTCATCAGGGTGTATGGCGCATTCGCCAGCATCATCAGGCCGAGGACTTGCACTAGCTCTCCGCCTTGATCGCCAAGGATGCCAGCGCCGAGAATGCGGTTGGTGGCGGCATCCACAATAATTTTCATAAATCCCAGCGTTTCGCTTTTTTCGATGGAACGGGAGACGGAACTCATGGGGAAGATGCCCATCTTGAATTTTTTTCCGGAGGCGCGAGCTTCGCTTTCGGTAATTCCGACGCGTCCGAGTTGGGGATCGGTGAAAAGAGCGTAGGGGAGATAACGGTCCTCGATGGTTTGGTTTTTTCCCTCGATGAGGTTGGCGTAGACGATTTGGTAGTCGTTATAGGAAATGTGGGTGAATGCCGGACCGCCCTTGATATCGCCGAGCGCCCAAACTCCCGGGATGTTGGTTTCCATTCTAGAATTGGTTTTAATATAGCCGCGATCGTTCGTGGCGATTCCGGCTTTGGCCAGATCCAGATCGGCGGTGTTGGGCTGGCGGCCGGTAGCAACCAAAAGATGCGAGCCGGCGATCGCTTGGCGGCCCTGTGGCGTGTCGAGTGTAAGAGATATTTCGCCGCCACGATTCTCGACTTGCTTGGTCTGCGCGGACAATTGAAATTTAATGCCTTCGGCTTCGAGGATTTTTTGCAGCTCAGCCACGATGTCTTCGTCTTCGCGGGGCAGAACACGTTTGCCGCGGTGGATGACGGTTACCTGGCTGCCGAAGCGGCGAAACATCTGTCCGAATTCGAGGCCGATGTAGCCGCCGCCCAGGATCAGCAGATGCTTGGGAACTTCCTGCAAATCCATGACCGAGACGTTGGTGAGGAAAGGCACGGAATCGAGGCCGGGGATGGACGGAATCTGTGGGTTGGTGCCGGTGTCGATGAAGATTTTTTCGCTTTCGAAAGTTTCGTTCCCGACTTGCACTTGATGCGAGCCGATGAATCGAGCGCTGCCGTGAATCAGGCGAATGTTCGGGCGGCGGTCGACTCCTTTTTGAATGGCATCGCGAAAACCCTGCACGATACGATTTTTTCGGGCGACGACCTCCGGGAGGTTGACGGTTACTTCACTTACATGAATGCCCCAGCGCGCGGCTTGGCGGGCGTAGTGAGCGACTTGAGCGGAGGCGATCAGGGATTTCGTGGGCGTGCAGCCGGTGTTGATGCACGAGCCGCCGAGCTGGGCGCGCTCGATGAAAGCGACTTTCCAGCCCAGGTCGGCGAGGGCGTAGGACAGCGGCTTGTTGGCCTGACCGGCGCCGATGGTGATCGCGTCGAATTTCATGGTCGTCTCCTTACGGATGCCCCAGCGTACGAGCGATTAGTGTACCCGGATTTTTGCCAGCGCAAGGGGGCGTGGAGGAGGAAACCGGGAGTAAAAATTGAGTCACGTTTTGGGGCGCAGCAAATTAGAATCTACGCATGGCCAGGGGATGGGAAAGCAAAGGGGTGGAAGGGCAAGTGCAGGAACGCGAGACGAAAGAAGACCGCAAAAATAAGAAGCAGGTCTCGCAGGATCAGGTGGAAGTGCGCCGGCAGCGCGGAATTCTGATGCTGTCACGGGCACGGGTTGAGATTCAATTGCAGGGCGCGCAGGCGGAGCGATATCGGGAGCAATTGATGCGGGCTTTGGCGGATATCGATTTGCAGTTGGCGAAACTCCCCGAAGAAAAGAAGTAGAGGCCTTCCCCGTAGGACCGAACACACCTGAAGTGTTTTCTATTTTCTTCCTGTACCTACGAAAGCGAAGAGAGATCCTTCGTCGCTTCGCTCCTCTGGATGACGGCCAAGTGCGGATTCGCGTTTATTGGCGGATGGCGGCAGAGCCGGACCAATTGTTCGCGTGGGGGCGATGCTTCTGAGGGATTTGTTCCTCCTCGTCAACCAGTGACCATCGCGAAAGTTGCGTTAGCTCACAGCTGAGCTCAGTCGCGAGGGCGGCCGGGGTCGGGGTCTTCGATGAAGACTACGCCTACGCCGTTTTGATCTTTCTCGCGGCCGGGTTCGAAGTGAACTACGGTGGCGCGCAAAGAAAGGATGCTGGCACGAGTCGGTTCATCGGCGGCCTCGATTACGACTCGCAACTCGGATTGCAGGCGGGGGCGGGACTTCAGCGCAAGATAAGCTCCTTGCAAGCTGATGTCGCGGACCGTGGCTTTTTCCTCGAAGGCTTTACCATCTTCGGTGTGACCGGTGACGGTGGCGACGAAGCGCAGGCGCCGGCGCAGGGCCAGACGGGATTCGCGCATGGCAACGTCCACGCCGCGTTCGCTCAGGGTGATGGACATGCCTTCCGAAGCTGCCCAAGTTGCGGGAAATTCCTGGCGTGCGGCGGAAAGAAAACCGTCGACATGCTTGTCGGTGGAATCGGGATCGTGATGGAACAGAATCAGGTTTCGAACTTTCGCGGCGCGCGCGATTTTCACGCCTTCGAGCCAACTGGAATGGCCCCAGCCTTTGCGCTCGGAGGCGAGTTGTTCGGGCGAATATTGTGCGTCATAAATCAACACGTCGGCATCATGCGCGAGCTGCAGAAGATTTTTGTCACATTCGGCGGCGCCAGGTTCGTTGTCAGTGGCGTAGACGACGGAGCCACCGGTGGTATCGAGCCGATAGCCGAGGCAGCCCTGCGGATGGTTCAAGTGGCTGGCGGTAATTTTGGTGCCATTGACGTCCCAGGTCTGACCGCCGGAGATTTCATGAAATTCGCGCGCGGCGGTCATCATGGTCACGTCGATCGGGAAATACGGGCTCGATAGCTGCGCTTCGAAGACCTGCTGCAGGCTATGCGGGCCAAGATACTTGGATTGAAAACTGTAGAAATGGAATCGATTCTGAGCTTCGAAAAAAGGATGGAAAAACGGGATGCCCTGAATGTGATCCCAATGATAGTGCGTGACCAGAATATGCGATTCGATGCCCGAGCCATTCTGCTGAGCGGTGAGCTGATTGCCCAGGGTACGAAGGCCGGTGCCGCAATCGAGAATGAAAGAAGTTCCGTCGGGCGCGGTCAATTCGAGGCAGGGAGTATTTCCCCCGTAGCGCCAGGTGTCGCGCTCGAGCGTGGGCGTCGAGCCGCGGACGCCCCAAAAAACCAGTTTGGCAGCTTGTTGGGTCATGGCTGGGCGAATCGGACGTCGCCCGTGAGCACCCCGCCTAGAGGTAACTTCAACAAAACTGATGCCATGGTAGGCGGGGCGGGGAGGGGAGTCAATTGAGTTTCGGGCGGCAGGTTCGTTGCGGTGGTATGGCGAGGCGTTTGGCGATCGACAATCGATTTGGACCGTGAACGTTGGAGCGCATTGCTGAATCGAGGCTGTGCGAGCTGGTTAACTCCAGTTAGAATTGGGCGATGCACGACCACGATCACGCTCACGGGGGTCACAGCCACAGTCATAGTCACGGACTGGGCGGACATTCCCACGTGTCGCTTCCCGCGGAGGGCATGACGCTAATTCTGGGCGGGGCGGTGGTGGCGACGTTCGCGCTGGTCGGCGTGGAATTGATCGCCGGCTACGCTGGACACTCGATCGCGCTGGTTAGCGACGCGGTACACAATTTGACCGACGTTCCGACGCTGGTGCTTTCCTGGTTTGCAACGCGCTGGGCGAAAAAACCTCCGACTCCGCAGAAGACATACGGATATCACCGGGCGGGAATTCTGGCGGCGTTTGTAAACGCCATGCTGCTGTCGTTGGTTTCGGTCGGGCTGATTTACGAATCGCTGACGCGTTTACATCGTCCGGTCGAAGTGAAAACCAGCTTGATGCTGTGGGTTTCGGTTTTCGCGCTGGTCATCAACGCCGGGATTACGTTTGCGGTGACGGGCGGCCGGCGCGATTTAAATGTGCGCAGCATCTGGATCCACAATCTGGGCGATGCGCTTTCGAATGTGGCGATCATGTTGGGCGCGATCGCGATTCATTACACCGGGTTGACGTGGGTCGATCCGGTGATTGGTATTGCGATTGGCGCGATGGTGTTCTGGTCCGGCGTTGGAATTTTGCGCGAGAGCACGCATATATTGTTGGAAGGGTTGCCGCGCAGCATCGATCTGGAAAGCGTGGCGCGGGCTATGTTACGCATTCCGGGCGTGCAGGAAGTTCACGACGTGCATATCTGGACGCTGGGCACGGATTTGAATGCGCTGTCGTGCCACATTTGCATTCCGGACATGCACATGGAAGACAGCGAGAAGGTTCTCGCGCAGGTCCGCGAGATTCTGGAGAAAGAATTCAAAATAACCCACACCACGATTCAATTCGAACGAGCGGGGCTGGCTGCCGATGCGAATCTGTACATGCCGGAGCCGGTGCAGCGTTCGGGCTCATAAATCCAAAGACTCAAAATTCCAAGACTTCTAGTTGCTGTATTCCGCAGATGGTTTCGACTTCGGCGCTGCCGGAGGCAGAGCGTCTTCGGCGGAGGGAATCGTGATGGGCGTGCCACGCTCGGTGTTGAGGCGCTGGGTTTCGTCGACATCGAGGTCGCGGAAGGCGAGGGTGCGGCGGCCGCCGTCGGGGGTAATGTAGACGAGGCGATCGCTGGAGCGGGTAAAGGCCACGGCGTCGAGCAGATTGCCGCTGCGGGTGACGAGCGTGAAGGAGCCGACGTCGGGAAGAGGAGCGGCGGGTTCACGTTCGGAAGAGGCAGGTGGCTCGGCTTGATCCGTCGCGGACGGGTGCTGGCCTTGCAAGCGGGGATCCGGGACCTGCTGGACAAAAATATATTGAGGTTGCTGTTGGGAGCCGGACTGCTGGCCGCCGGACTGGGAATCCTCTCCATTGGCCTGCGACGGGTCTTGCGATTGATCGGAATTCTGATCCTGGCCCGAGTAATCGTACCCGTAACCACCGCCGAACAGGATGATGGCTCCGGAATTTCTCTGTCGTCTCTGCTGCTTTACTTCGTCGTCCGTGGCCGCGAGCGGATTTATGAAGCCGCCGGGAGACACGGGGCCAACGAAGTGCGGGCCCAGCGGCGCACTACCGAGGTTGTCGAAATCGAGCGCGCGCACTTTTACGCCATTGACGGTACGGGTGCTGCCTGGACCGGTTGCGTTGGCAGAGTGATGAATCGTCGAAGGCGAATGCGCAACCGGTTTGGTGGTTGATGATGGGTATTGCGCGGTAGCAGGCGCGCCGGCATGAGGAGCAACAGGAGCGGGCGCGACGGCGGCGTGTGGAGCTTGCGCGAGCAGGGGAAGAGCCAGTGAACTTAAGGCGAAAAGCCCAATCACCAGTTTCATTCTCATGACATCCTCGCTTCGCCCACATAGTATCAGACGCGGTGAGTAGCCGGTTAGTTGCGGATGTTTCGGGAGGCGCAGCGTTGCTGAAGGCATCCTGCTGGTTTTTCGGGCACTAACGGGCAAACCGCGGTGTCTATGGGTGTTGGTTTGGTGTGACCAGGAAATGCGGTTTCGGAGCTCTGACAATTTTCAGGTTTTCTTTTCCCCGTGGGTGGGATGTGCTATAAACGTCAGTCCGAAGGGCGACGCGAGATGGCCGAGTTGGAAGGCGAGGTTTTCGCAGGATCGGCAGCAGACGGGAAGGCTATCGGCCGCCGTCACCTAGCGGAGCCGGATGTTCCTTCGCAGTTTTGCCCGCGGTGTTCGTCGCGGCTGGAGCCCCGGAAATGCAAGATGATTTGCGGATCTTGCGGATACTATATGTCCTGTTCTGATTTTTACTGAAGCGCCGGCGTGCCGCAGGCCGGGTGGCGATTCAGTTGTACTGATGCAAATACAGATTTCGAACTTTCCAGGAGGCGCGAACGTGGCATTAAGAATGGTGGACAAGGAAGTCGGAGACGTGACGGTGGTGGAAATCGAAGGACGCATCGTCCTCGGCGAAGAAAGCAACGCGTTTCGCGAGCAGGTCAAGAATTTGCTAGCCGCAGGAAAGAAGAAGATCGTGCTGAACCTGGCGCAGGTCGGCTACATCGACAGCGCGGGGCTGGGCACGCTGGTGGCGACGTTCCACAGCGCGCGGTCACAGGGCGCGGTGTTGAAGCTGGCGAACCTGGGCTCGAAGTTCAAGGAAGTGCTGCAGGTCACGAAGTTGATGACCGTGTTTGATACCTACGACAGCGAGGCGTTGGCCGTGGAAAGCTTCAACAAGAAGTAACTCGACTACGAAATGGCAAACGAGGGGCACGCGGGCGTGCCCCTTTTTGTTTTACCGGTTTAACTTCCGCCCAAAGCGTTCGACTGCCTTTCGATCGTTCCATCCACCTTGAAAATCGCGACTCCGCTCAAAAGTTTGGGGTAGAAGTCCGTGGATTTTTGGGGGAGCACGTCGCCGCCGAGCGCGATGTCGGCGACTTGTTGAACGCGCGCGGGATTCAGCAGGCAGGCCATCTGCGCGTCACCCTTATCGACGGCGGCAATAGCGCCTTCCATTTCGCGTTTGTACGAAACGTTCTTTTCGCTGGCGACGTCCTCCTGGCTGATGCCCAAGCCTTTTTCGATGATCAGACGATGCAGGAGCACGACGTCGAGGCCGCGCTGCGCTTCGGAGACGTCGGGGAGGATGGTTTCGAGATCGGCGTCGCGACGAAGCAGGAAGAGATAATACGCTCCGCCGCCGGAGGCATTCGTGCCGGGGTAAATGCCCAGCCCACGGCGGCCGTGGTTCACGCCCTGAAAGTCTTTCAGAAAGTCGGCGTAAGCAGTGATGCGTTCTTCGGCGTTGAGGAACGGATAGGAATACCAGTCGAAATACTGGCCCACGGCTTTGCGAAACTTTTCGAAATCAAAATTCTCGACATTCTTGATCAGGCGATGGGTGGCCAGGATGGTCAGACCTTTGGAGTGCGTGTTGATGAAGGTCATCATGGCAAATTCATGCGCGGCGTAGGGGTCGGGTTGTTGCAGCTTCGCGCGGCCTTCGTTGCGGAAATTGAGCGCCGTTTCGTAGCGATGATGGCCGTCGGCTATAATCAGTTTTTTTTCAGCCATAGCGCTCTGGATGCGGCGGACGGTGGCCTGGTCGGAAACGGGCCACAAGCGATGGGTCACACCGTATTCGTCTTCCATCTCTTGCGATTCGGATTTCCGCGCCACTTCTTCCAGCAGATTGTCGATGCTGCGCGGAGCGTCGTTATAGAGCATAAACAGCTGGCCGGTTTGGACGTGAGTGTTGCGCAACAGGTCGATGCGGTCGGCTTTGGGCGCGGAGAGGGTGCGCTCGTGGCGGAAGACGACGTGGGCGTCGTAGTCCTCGATGCGGCCGAGCGCGATGAAGCCAATACGCGTTTTCTTGGTGTGGGTGCCAGGCACCAGATATTCCTGGGAGTAGACGTAAATATTGGGCGCGGCATCCTGGAGCAGGACTTTTTCTTTGATCCACTCTTCCGCTTTTTTGCCGGCGCGGGTGTAGACGTTGTCCTGCGGGGAATCGCCGGGCAGCACGCGGCCTTTTTCGATGGCGATCAGGTTGTAGGGGCTCTTGGCGTAATAGGCTTCCTGCATCGCGGGGCTGATTTTGTCGTAGGGCTGGGTGAGCACGTTGCTCAGCGGCACTCGGTTGGTGTCGTAACGGAAGGCGCGAAACGGTTGGATTTCTGCCATGGGGCCTCGTGTGGTCGCAACTGAACTGGTCGAATTTTCAATTGTAGCAGCGAGCGGCACGCAAATAAACGGCGAGCGTCTGGCGGACGAGAAGAATTTCCCCTACTGGAAGGTCCTGAGAGTTCTAGGAGCGGGGCGGTTTGCGCGAGTACATCCCGCGTGAACTCAAGTACACTGAAAATCGTGGAAAGTAATAGCCAATTCTCAAAAATACGCGCATTGATATTCGACCTGGACGGCACGCTGATCGACTCCAAGCTGGACCTGGCGCTATCGGTCAACGCGATGCTGGATCACATGGGGAGCCCGCAACACGTACACGAAACGATATTCGGTTTCGTGGGGAATGGGGCGGAAGTGCTGGTGCGTAAGTCTTTGGGCGAAGGCGCCACCGACGAAGAGGTAAAGCGCGGGCTGGCCTACTTTCTGAGTTATTACCGGACGCACATGCTCGATAACACCGTGCTGTATCCCGGAGTGCAGGAGGCGCTGGATGAATTTTGGCGGAGGAAACGATATTTGATGGCGGTATTTACCAACAAGCCGGTGAATTTCAGCCGGGCGATTATCGACGGGCTGAATTTGTCGGATCATTTTGTTGCGGTCTATGGCGGGAATAGCTTCGAAAGAAAGAAGCCCGATCCGATGGGCATTGAAGTTTTGTTGCGCGACATGAGTGCGACCCAAGAAGAAGCGATGATGGTGGGCGATTCGCAGGTGGACGTGCAGACCGCGCGTAATTCCGGAATATTCGCGTGCGGGGTCACCTATGGCCTGGGTTTGGAGGGAATGCGCGTTCATCCTCCGGATGTGATGGTGGATAATTTGCTGGAGCTTCCCGAAAAATTAGGTGCCAGGTAGCGGACGGTAGGAAAAAGAACTCTTGCTAGGCTGACTGGTAGGTGGACGCGTACCAATCCCAGGTAAGCTTTAATCCCTCTTCGAAATTCACGCTGGGCTGATAACCGAGCACTTTGCGGGCCAGCGAAATGTCGGCCTGAGAGTCTTTGATGTCGCCAATGCGCGGCGGATCGTATTCCGCAGTGATTTTCTTCCCAGTAATTTTCTCCAAGAGCCTTATCACCTGATTCAAGGTGATACGCGCGCCGGTTCCGCCGTTCATGACGATGCCGGAAGCACCGGGGGTTTCGCAGGCGCGCAGAGTGACGTCGACCACGTTGGCAATATAGGTGAAATCACGGGACTGCTCGCCATCGCCAAAGATTACCGGGGATTCGCCGCGAATCACGGCCAGCATAAAACGCGAGAGCACTCCGGAATATTGCGACGAGGGATCCTGGCGCGGGCCGAAGACGTTGAAATACCGGAGACTCACATTTTCAAGCCCGTAGGCGCGTCCGAAGACCTGGGCGTACAGCTCGCCAGCTAATTTGGTGACGCCATAGGGAGAAATGGGCGACGCGGGCATCGATTCGGTTTTGGGTAATTCCGCGGTCTCGCCATAGGCCGAAGAAGAAGCGGCGAAGACGAGGCGGCGTACTTTGGCGTCGCGCGCCGCGACCAGGACATTCAGGGTGCCGTCGATATTGACGCGATTCGTTTCGAGCGGATTGGCCACGGACCGGGGAACCGAAGTGCGGGCCGCCAGATGAATCACATAATCGATTCCACTGCAGGCCGATTGCACCACGGCCAGATCGGCGATGGTTCCAATGCGCAAGTCAACCTTGCTGCGAAGCGCGGCCAGATTTTCTTCCTTGCCCGACGAGAGATCGTCGAGTATCACCACGTCCTGGCCGCGGCGCACGAGTTCATCGACGAGGTTCGAACCGATGAAGCCGGCTCCGCCGGTAATGAGATAGCGCATGCCTGGTGTTCCTCCTCCGCCACAGATCTGCCTTGGAAATCTGACGGAATCAAATCTTTTTCGCAAGCGCCAAAGGCAAGCATGGCCAGGGTTTTTCCTTTCGGGTACGCTGATCTGAGGGCGCCGGAAGTTTAGGAACTCAGTGCGCTGCCGGAATTCGGAATGCTACGAGAACAGAAAGTCGGCCGACCTCGGCAGTTTGCGAACCTTCTGATTGTCGCGGGCCTTGCTGTGGTGATTTTGACCGCTCCCCGGTTAGGTGGCCAGAGCGAGAAGGCTTCGCCGGCGTCGTCGGTTCCGTTTGCTGTCGGGGAGGTGTTGGACTACCGGCTGACCTGGTCGGTTTTTTCGAATGCGGCGGCGGTGCAGTTGGCGGTGGTCGAGAAGCGCGATTTATTTGGGATACCTGCGTGGCATTTTCGGGCATCGGCGCATTCGCAGGTTCCGTTGCGTTCGCTGGCGGAGATCGACGATCAATTCGATTCGTATGCCGAGACGGCCACGCTGGAGAGCCGGCAGTATGAAAGTTATCTGAACGAGCTGGGCGAGAAACAAAATACGGTGTTGCAGCTGGCCGCAGTACGACAGGCGGCCCGAGGCCGGGCCTCGCTAGTTTTGGTGAAACCACACACCCGGGATCCGCTGGCGGGGTTGTATATGTTGCGCGTGGTGGATTGGCAGCGAACTCCGGAGTTTCGAGGTCCGGTGTACGACGGCGAGGATTTGTACGAAATGCGGGCCCGGCTCGAGCTGCCCAACGACACGATTAGTGTTGCCGGACAAAATGTGACGGCGACGAAGATCGCGGTGGCGCTGTTTCGCGGCGAGCACGAATCACGAACGAGATGCTGGATATGGCTCTCTCAGGACGCGGCGCGCGTGCCGCTGGCGATTCAGGCGCAGGTACCTTACGGAAGCGTGCGGGCCGAGCTGGTTTCCCGGCGGTAAGGAAAATCTGAACCAGTTAGAGCAAGCGATCTAGTTTTCGGGAACAATCCAATCGTCGGGCGGAAAATCGATCTGCCAAAATGAGGGCGAGGGCTTTAGAAACTCGATGCCGATTTGCGATCGTCCCGCTTGATGACTGCCGACATGAACGATGCGGCATTCGTGAGCATGCCGAGTCATTTTGTTCGAAATGGTAATGGTTTGGCCCACGGCCGCGGTGGCAGCGAGCGAGACCAAAGCGCCGTGAGCGTTCACCACCAACGTGCGGGTATCTTCGGCAAAATCCTGATTGTTCAGTTTGCCAGCGATGGTCACCGGCACGCTGAGGAGCACGCGCATGCTGCGGCGCCGACCGGTGTCGGCGATCCACGATTTCTTTTCGTGCTGCGACAAAGTTGATGAACTCATGGCTGAACGGAAGATAGCGCGCGGAAAGTACCGCGGCAATGGAACTACCTTACCAGTCGGATTTTGCGCTGACCTGAACGGTGGAACGGAAAGAAGACTGCCCAGGGGGACAGGCGAAACCATTCGCCTGCGTCTGGTGGGTGGCGCCGAATTTCAGCAGTGCACGATTTTTTCGCGCTGGCCCTGCACGTGGCGGGTGGCGTTGCGGGTATCGACCACCAGCTTCGAATTTTTCACGATTGCCGTCGTAATCGTAGCTGGGTGTGATCGGTGGCGATCAGCACGCAATCGTAAGCCGCCAGATTCTGGGGCGTCAGCTCGACCGACTTCATGTTCGAAAAATCGTAGTGGCGCATTTTGTGCAGTGCCGGGAAATAGGGATCGTTGTAATCCAGTTTGGCGCCGCGCAGCGGTCAGTAAGTTCGAGCAGTTTCAGCGAAGGCGATTCGCGCAAGTCGTCGACGTCTTTTTTGTAGGCGACGCCGAGAACGCAGAATCTTCGAGCCCTTCACGCTTTTTTCGTGGTCGTTCAGCGCCGCGACCAGCGCATCCACCACGTGGTAGGGCATGGCGGTGTTGATTTCGCCGGCCAGCTCGATGAAGCGGGTGGCGAAATCGTATTCGCGCGCTTTCCACGAAAGATAATAACGGATCGACGGGGATGCAATGGCCGCCGAGGCCAGGGCCCGGGATAAAACGGCATGAAGCCGAAAGGCTTGGTGGCGGCGCTGTCGATGACTTCCCAGATATCGAGGTCCATGCGCAGGGCGAGCTGCTTCAGTTCGTTGACCAGCGCGATGTTCACGCAGCGGAAAATATTTTCAAGCAGCTTGACCATCTCCGCCGCGCGCGTCGAGCTGACCGGCACGACTTTCGAGACGATCTGCGCGTAGAGGTTCACGGCCGCCTGGCGCTGGGCGGGATTGATGCCGCCGACCACTTTCGGAATCTGCGCCAGGCCGAACTGCTTGTTGCCGGGATCTTCGCGCTCGGGAGAAAACGCCAGGTAAAAATCGGTCGTGCGTGTTTTCGGCGCTTCGGCGCCGCGCGACCAGCGGACACTTCAAGCCGCCCTTTTCGAGGATCGGGCAGCACCAGTTCTTCGGTGGTGCCCGGGATAGGTGGTGCTTTCGAGCACGATGAGCTGGTTTTTTTGCAGATTCGGCGCGATGGCTTGCGCGGTCTTTTCCACGTAGCTCAGGTCGGGCTCGCGGCGTTCATCGAGAGGAGTAGGGACGCAGATCAAAACTGCGTCCATTTCGCGGAGCTTCGTGAAATCCGTGGTGGCGTTGAAATGTTTGCGTCCTGGACGTGCTGCTTAATTTTGGCGGCGGGAATATGCTGGATGTAGGACTGGCCGGCGTTGAGCTTGTTGACCTTTACGTGGTCGAGTGTCGAAGCCGGTGACGCGCTGGCCCACGTCGGCGAAGCGCAGGGCCAGCGGCAGACCTACGTAACCGCAGCCGATAATTCCGATCTTCAGATCTTTGCCCGCGAAAAATTCCGGCTTACGATCCGCACCCATTCCATTTCCTCACTCTGAATTCGCTCGAATTATGACGATTCCGTACAGAACTGGCTGAAGGCCTTCTGGCGCGAGGGTCAATTGTAGCAACAATCAGAAATGCCAGGAAGGAACGGATGACATCGCGAGCTAAGCAATCCAGGCAAACGGAAGTTGGCGGGTTCAGCAATCCAAGGCGTGGCGGCCGGCGCTATCGATGGTGAAGGGAGTGGGAAGAGGCAGGATCAATTTTCCGCCGCGGCTGAGAAAGTCGCGCTCGCGCATTTGAATTTCGTTCAGGAAGTGCCAGGGCAGAACCAGAAAATCGTTAGCATGAGCGCGCGCTTCCGCTTCGGAGATGATGGGGATCCAGGTGCCGACCGTAAATCGGCCCCATTTTTCAGGGTTGCGCTCGGCGGCGGAACGGATCAGGCTGCGGTCCAGGCCAAAGACTTGCAGGAGCGTGTTGCCTTTGGTGGAGGCGCCGTAAACGGAGAGCTGATTATTGCGGGCAATCTCGCTTTCGACAAAGGCGCGCAGCCGTTCGCCAATTCTACGGATGCGGCCATTGAATTTGGCGTAGGATCCGAATTTGTGCGAGATTGGCAAATTGCTCTTTGGCGCGTAGGCCTTCGAGGCGCTCGCGCCGGGCGGCGACGGAAGGCGCAGGAGAGTGGCGATGGACGATGTACACGCGCAGGCTGCCGCCATTCACCTCGTTGGTTTCGGCGTCGGCCACGACCAAGCCGTGGCGTGCCAATAGCGATTCGAGCGCGGCCAAGGAGTAATACTCCAGATGTTCGTGGCAAATCGAATCGAAGGCGTTGTGCGCGAGGACCTGGGGCAGGTAATGCATCTCGATGATCCATACGCCTTCCTGGTGCAGGAGGCTGGCCACGTCGGCGACGAACGCGTTGGGATTCTCAAGATCGTAAAACATGGCGATGGAAGTGATGACGCGGAACTGCTCCCCGTGGACCGGCCGCGCGGAAAAAAAATCGTTCACGATGCGGTCGGTGCCGGCGGCCGCTTCGGGCACCAAATTTTCGGCAGGTTCAAAGCCAATGCGCCGGATTCCTTCGACGTTGTAGGAACGAAGCAAGGTTCCGTCATTGCAGCCGATGTCGAGGACGCTATCGCCGCGATCCAGTCCGGAGAAGCGAGAGGCTTTGGCGGTGATGTCCGCGAGGGCGCCGCGCATGGTGGCGCTGACTCCCGATTTGTACCAGTAGCGGGTGTAAAGCCATTCGGCCGGCGTAGTGTGACGCAGTTGCACGAGCCCGCATTGCTGGCACAGTAATAATTCCAGCGGTACGCGTGGCCAGCGGCTGCTTTCCGGAACATCGGCGAAATTCGAAACGTACAAATTTCCGAGATCCAAAGCCGGGTCGAGGTTCGGGCTGGAACAGGAACGGCAGGTGGACCGTGCCGTGACCGCCGCGCGGGCAGGAAGAGGCTGCTCGATAGGAGCTTGAATAACAGTTGGGGACAAGGCCATTTGCTTTGCAGCTCCTTAAGCGCTTTGTTCCAGTGCCGGTGATTCCGCAGGGATCGGCGGGCGCGTTTTGGTGGCGCGATACCATTCGATGGTTTCAAACAAGCCATCGGGGAGGCTGCGTCGGGCACGGAAGTCAAATTCTTTTTGGGCGCGGGAGACGTCGAGAACCCGGCGCATGGTTCCTTCGGGATAGGAAGGATCCCAGTGAATTTTTCCGGTAAATCTGGTCAGCAAGGCGATGCGCCGGGCGAGTTCATGGATGGCCACTTCGGAGCCGGTGCCGATATTGATGGGATCCGCGCCGTGATAGTGCTCGAGCGCGAGCAAGATGGCTTCGGCGCAGTCCTCGACATGGATGAAATCGCGGGTGGCGCAACCGGTGCCGCCGATTACGACTTCTTCTGCTCCGGTCTCGACCGCTTCGACAAACTTGCGGATGAGAGAAGGAATCACAAAACTGGTCCGGGGATCGAAATTGTCGCCGGGGCCGTAAAAATTCGTGGGAATCAGGCAAACGCAGTGAAATCCATATTGCTGCCGATAAGCGAGCGCTTGAATCAGCGGAAGGCGCTTGGCGATGCCATGTTCGGCGCGGCCGGCATCGGGAAGCCCTTTGAAGAGATCTTGCTCGCGCAGCGGGACCGGAGCGTTCGCCGGGTAGGAACTGGCGCTACCCAGGTAAATCATTTTTTCCACGCCGTGGCGGCTGCCGGCTTCGATGAGCTGGGTGGCCATCATCACGTTGTTATAAAAGGTTTCGGCCACATCGCGATGTCGGTTGGGACTGGCCACAGAGGCGGCCAAGTGAATCAGAAGCTGAGGGCGCGCTTCGTCGAATAGTTTTTCGATATGGTCGAAGCGGCTCAGGTCGCAAGTGGCGCGGCGGGGTATGACGATGTCGCGGCCGCCGCGTTCGCGCAGTTTGCGGACGACGACGCGGCCGAGGAAACCGGCACCTCCAGTGACCACAATGCGCCGGCTATGGAAGGCACCCATGCTGCGGTTGCCGGGATCGAGAGGCCTCATTCACCACCTCGGGCGGACATGCGCCGTTCGAGTTGGCCGCTTAATTTGTCTTCGAGTAACTGCACATCGGCGTCGACCATAATTTTCACCAAATCGCGAAACTTGATGCGCGGAGTCCAGCCCAGGCGGTCGCGCGCGCGGGAGGCGTCGCCTTCGAGGCGATCGATCTCGGTGGGCCGGTAGTATTGCGGGTCGACTTCAACGTAGCGGCGCCAGTCGAGCCCGACGTGGGCGAAGGCGCGTTCGACGAATTCCTTTACTGAGTGCGTTTCGCCGGTGGCCAGCACAAAATCTTCGGGTTCGGCTTGCTGCAACATCCGCCAGATGCCCTCCACGTATTCGGGAGCGAAGCCCCAGTCGCGTTCGCCATCGAGATTGCCAAGGTAGAGTTTTTTCTGCAGGCCGTGGAGGATGCGGGCGACGGCGCGGGTGACTTTGCGGCTGACGAAAATCTCGCCGCGCCGGGGTGATTCATGGTTGAAGAGAATTCCGTTTACCGCGAACAGGCCGTAGCCTTCGCGCGCGTTGACGGTCATCCAGTAGCTGTACAGCTTGGCGCAGCCGTAGGGGCTGCGCGGATGAAACGGAGTGGATTCATTTTGCGGACATTCGTAGGCTTGTCCGTACATTTCGCTGCTGGCGGCATTGTAAAAACGAGCGGGGATTCCGGTTTCGCGAATGGCGTCGAGCAGGCGCGCTGTTCCCAGGGCGGTGATGTCGCCGGTGTATTCCGGAATGTCGAAACTGACGCGGACATGGCTTTGGGCACCCAGGTGATAAATCTCGTCCGGGGCAATGCGATAGAGCAGCTTGGAAAGACTACTGGTGTCGGCTAGATCCGCGAAGTGCATGAAGAATTTCGCGTCGTGTTCGTGCCAGTCGGCTATCAGGTGATCCACACGTTCGGTATTGAAGCTGCTGGAGCGGCGCTTGATGCCATGGACTTCGTACCCCTTGCCGAGGAGCAGCTCAGCCAGGTACGAGCCGTCCTGGCCCGTGACGCCGGTAATGAAGGCTCGTCTGGTTTTCTTGGATAAGGCCGAAGTCACGTGGTTAGGTCCTCGCCGTCAAAAATCTTTCGAGTGTCATCATTGACTCGCAGTGGAGCGTTCTGGAACCGTTGGACATTTGGAACGCGATTTTCCGCAAATGAAACTGCTCCACCGCTATTCATCCTCGTGTATGCAAGTGCTCCGCCATTTGCCGGCCTCCGTTATTTGCGACTAGGCCGGAGCCTCTTCGTTGTCATCTTTTTGCCCGTGCGCTATCCTCGTTCGTAATGATCGACATTCATTGCCACATACTTCCCGAACTCGACGACGGTTCCGAATCGATCGAAATGTCGGTGGAGATGGGAGAAATGGCAATCGCCGACGGGATCACACACGTTATCGGCACGCCGCACGCACATCCTAAGTACCCTTTTGTTCCCGAATTGGTAATGAAGCGGCGGGACGAGCTGCAGGCGCTGTTGGAGGGCCGGTTAACAATCGCTACGGGCTGCGATTTTCATCTGAGCTACGAAAATCTGCAGGAGATCCGGCACGCTCCGACTCGGTACACGTTGAACCAGAAGAACTATCTGCTGGTAGAGTTTGCCGACTATTCCATTCCGCCTTCTACGGATCAGACGCTGCACGAATTGCATCTCGCCGGAATCCTGCCGATCATCACGCATCCGGAACGCAACCCGCTGATTCGTGCGAAGCCCGAGAGGCTTTTCCGCTGGTTGAGGCAGGGATGCTACGCGCAGGTGACGGCGCAATCGCTGTCCGGCCGGTTCGGCAAACCGGCGCAAGAGACGGCCCAACAGTGGATCGGACTCAATGCGGTTCATTTTCTGGCGAGCGACGCGCACAACGTGACGACCAGGCCGCTGAAGCTGAAAGAGACTTTCGATCAGGTGGCGAAATCGTGGGGGGAGGAGGTGGCGCAGGCTCTGCTCGTCGATAACCCTCGCGCGGCGTTCGAAGGGAAATCGCTGCCGTGGGTTCCGGAATTGGACGAGGACATCGGGCTAGCGCCAGGAGGGAGTTCGACGCGGAAGCGTAAGCGGTTCTGGTTCTTCTAGGAACTCTCGCCTAGTTAAACAATTCCAGAATTTCCTCGTAACGCTTGAAGGGCGCGATCAAGTACGCGCCGGCGATGCTTTCGCTGCGCGCGCCGTGGGCCCATTCGAGCATGCGGCGGGCGAGGATAAATCCGCGCTCGCGCGCCGCTTCACCGGCGTTGTCCATTTCACGCAAAGTAGCGTCGGGGATGACGATTCCGGGGACCTCGTTATTCAGACGCAAGGCCTGTTTGTAACTGGTCAGCGGCCACAGGCCGACGATGATCGGGATGGGTGATTTCCCGCCCAGGCGTTTCAAGAACAAGCGCCAGTGTTCGGGATCAAAAATCGGTTGGGTCATGGCGAAATGCGCGCCAGCCGCGACCTTTTCTTCGAAACGACGGAGCTCTTCATCGATATTTTCGGCGACCGGATTCACGGCGACGCCGATGGTGAAATTCGTAGCGCCGCCCAAGCTTTTTCCGGCCCAGTCCGTTCCTTGATTCAGGCGCGATAAAACTTTCACCAGGCCGATCGAATCGACTTCGTAAACTCCGCTGGTTTCGGGATGATCGCCGAGCGACGGAGGATCGCCGGTAATGGCCAGAATGTTCCGTACGCCGCCGACGGCCCACGCGCCGAGCAACATGGCCTGCAGGCCGATGATGTTGGCATCGCGGGTGGTGACGTGCGGGATGGTTTCGAAGCCGTGGGCTTCGAGCGCTCCGGCCAGAACCATGGCGTCCATGCCGACGCGCGCGAGCGTGCCGCTATTGATGTCGATCGAGTCGACTTCGGAATGGGCCATCACCCGAGTGACTTGATCAAGGATGCGATCGATGGAGACGCCCTTCGGGGGGTCGACTTCTACCGAAGTGACGAATTTTCCGGCCTGGATTCTTTTCCAGAATTTGCTTTCCGGTTCGCGGGCTACGGCGCGGCGCATGCGCTCGGCGGAATCAGTGACTTCCACGGTTTCGGTGACAGCCAGAGCGCCCCTCGCGCCGGAAGATGCAGGCGTAATTTTTTTTACGGCCTCGGCCATCGCGTGAATGTGGTCCGGTGTGGTTCCGCAGCAGCCGCCGAGAATACGAGCTCCAATTTCGGCCGCTTCTTTGGCGAAAAGCGCGAAATATTCCGGAGAGGAGCGCGGGTAGACGGTGCGATCGCCGATGCGTTTTGGGAATCCGGCATTGGGCATCGCGGACAGCGGAATATTCGAACTCGCGGCCAAATGTTTCAGGACCGGCAGGAGCAGCTGTGGACCGATGGTGCAATTTGCGCCAATGGCCTGAATATTTCTGTCTTTTAATGTTTCCCAGGCGTCTTGCGGACGGGTGCCGCCGAAAGTCGTGCCTTCATCGGAATAGGTGAGTTGGGCCACGATGGGAAGCCGGGAAAATGAACGGATCGCGTCGACCGCGGCAGCGAGTTCTTCGAGGTCACTGAAGGTTTCGAGGACGAAAAGATCGACGCCGCGTTCTTCGAGCGCTCCGGCTTGTTCCTTGAAAATGGCCAGGATTTCTTCGTGCGGCAGATTGCGCACGTGCTGCTGGATTCCGAGAGGACCGATGGAGCCAGCGATAAGAACTTCGTGTTTGGCGGCTTCGCGTGCTTCGCGGGCAATTTTCACGGCGCGGTGGTTCAGCTCGGCAACACGTTCGCCCATGCCGAATTGAGAGAGCTTGTTGCGGTTAGCGCCGAACGTATTGGTCTCGATAATCTGTGCGCCAGCCTCGATGTACGTCTGGTGCACGTGAAAGACCGCTTCGGCATGCGTGGAATTCAGTTCGTCGACGCAGCGCTGCGGCCCGATGGTTTCATAAAGGAGCGAGCCCATAGCGCCGTCGGTGACCAGAATCTTTTGGTCGAGTCGTTCGTTGAAATCTTCAATCCGCATATTTCGTGAATTCGCCTCGAGTCGTCCTTCGCGCGCTGGCGCCGACGTCAGCTGATCCGGCGACGGCTGAAAAGTCACCCATTATATCATCCCCGGTCATAGTGCCCGTTGCGCCGTGACAGCGAAGCCAGAAAACGGCGGGTAGTTACGTGTCCGTTCAGCCTTGCGGATTTTAGATTTGCTTAGCTATTAAATGTGATATCTAGTCGTCACATTCTTTGGGCGTGACCCGCTAAAAGGGGACCACATGACTCGCTTCCGGTTTCGCTCTTCGACACTTCCCTCTGCGGTTTTGATTGGGTTATTGATGTGTTCGGTCACGGTTCGCGCGGGCGGGCCACAGGAAGCGAAGCAACCGCAAACCGCCGGCGTCGACAACACGAAAATGGGACCGTATCGCGCGTTAGCTCGCCTGGCTTACGCGGCGGCGCAAAAGGGCGACGGGACGACCGCCGCACAACTGGCCAAAATCCTGGAGCGTGTTTGGGACAAGGCTGAGGACTATGGCGGCGATACGGCCCTTTCGAAGACCAACCCTGCGCTGTTCAAGCAGGCAGACAAGGCTATGGACGATTTCATAGCCGCGGTGCAGGCGGGGGAAAAAACGCCGGCGGAGGCGGCGAAGCTGAAAGCCGCTTACGGAAATTATCTTGAGAAACTGCAAGAGGCGGATTGACCGATGAGCGGCGCGGACCACAAGACATCGCAACCTCCAAAAATTGAAGAGGTGCGCACGGATTTCAAGGATGTAGCCGCAAGATGAAGCTTCGAAAGCGTAATAGCGCGGTATGCGCCTCAGCGCTTTTGAGTAGCCAGGCCGGCGATGGTATCCATCAAGTCAAACTTGGTCAGGACTTCCAGTTTGGCGTCGGGCATTTCCACGAAGACGGCGGGGCTGTCGTGGCTGAGGATGTAGGTGACGCGCTCGATGGGTGAATTGGCTGGGACTTGCGGCAGCGGGTTGCCCATCACTTCGCGGATGACCAGCTTGCGCAAATCTTTGCCCTGCAGGGCGAGATTGAGAATCTGATCTTCAAATACCGAGCCGATCGATTTTCCTTCCTCGAAAACCGGAAGCTGCGAAATGTCCTGTTGTTGCATGGTTTGCAGCGCGTGAAAAACAGTCTGATACGGGCCGACGACAATCATGTCGCGAGCTTTGCCGTTTTGGCGCTTCACGCGAATGACGTCGGCGGCGGATAGCGCGACTTCCGCGTCCATGTAGCTGTGCTCGCGCATCCAGCCGTCGTTGTACACCTTGCTCATGTAGCGCGAACCGGAATCGGGCATGAAGGCGACGATCATGTCGCCGGACTTGCGCGTTCTTCGCCACTTTCAGCGCGGCGGAAATGCAACCGCCGCCGGAGCCGCCCGTGAAAATTCCTTCCTGTTTCGCGAGGCGCCGGGCCCAGACGAAACATTCTTCGTCATTCACCTGGTAGACGTCGTCCAGAATTTTCATGTTCATCGTGCCGGGGAAAAAATCTTCGCCGATGCCTTCGACCACGTACGTGATCGCTTTGCCGATCTTGCCGGTTTTGAAGAATTCGTAGTAAAGCGAGCCGACGGGATCGACGCCGATGATTTTGACGTCGGGATTTTTTTCTTTCAGGTATTTCCCCACGCCGGAGATGGTGCCGCCGGTGCCCATGCCGCAAACGAAATGCGTGATCTTGCCTTCAGTGTCTTTCCAAATTTCCGGGCCCGTGGAGCGGTAGTGCGCGTCGGGATTCGCCGGATTCTCATACTGGTTGGGATAAAACGAATTGGGAATTTCGTGCGCGAGCTTCGTCGCCACCGAATAGTAGCTGCGCGGATCTTCGGGCTCCACGGCCGTGGGGCACACGATCACTTCGGCGCCGAACGCCTTCAGCAGATCGATTTTCTCGCGCGATTGCTTGTCGGTGATCGTGAAGACCACCTTGTAGCCGCGCACGCACGCCACCAGCGCCAGGCCCATGCCGGTGTTGCCAGAAGTGCCTTCGATGATCGTGCCGCCGGGCTTCAGTTTGCCGGTGCGCTCGGCTTCGTCGATCATCGAAAGGCCGATGCGGTCTTTCACCGACCCGCCGGGATTCATGTAGTCGGCCTTGACCCACACTTCGGCGGGGAATTCTTTCGCGAGTTTATTCAGGCGAATGATCGGCGTGTGGCCGATGGCTTCGAGAATGTTGTTGCACTTCATGTGGCGTGTTCGCTCCTGCTGATGCGCGAGTGGGGACAATCAAGAGTAGAGAAATTGACAAAATGAGGCAAGGGCCAAGGGTTGGAAGTTTCGGCGACTCGCAGGCTGGAACAATCGCGGCGGTGAAAGGCTCAGCGCCGGGCGTGCTATGCTTTTTTTCGAGACTATCGGGTTTGAAAAGCGCGGAGATCAGGGCTGGCCTGTGGGTGAAGCAAATACGCTCGATATGATGTTTTACGATGGACATTGCGGGCTGTGTCATCGAGCAGTTCGCTTTGTATTGGCTGAAGACCGCGAAGGCAAATTGTTTCGGTTTGCGCCGCTGCAGGGGGAAACCTTCCAACGGCTGGTGGCCGCTGAACAGCGGAAGACGCTGCCGGACAGCGTGGTGGTGGTGACCGCGAATGGCCGGTTGCTGATTCGGTCGGAGGCGTTTTTGCATATTTTGCGGCGGCTGGGCGGAGCTTGGAAGGTTGTGGCGGTGGTGCTGGGTGTCGTGCCGCGAGGGTTGCGGGATTTTGTTTATGATTTCGTGGCTCGCGTGCGGTTTCACGTTTTTGGGCGGCGGGAAGATTTGTGTCCGGTGATGCCAGCCGAGTTTCGCGCGAGATTCGATTCGTAGGGAGGCCGAGATGCAGGAGAGGCTGAATATTTCTTCGGGATCGCCGTTTGAGCCGCAGGTGGGGTACTCGCGGGCGGTGCGCGTGGGACCTTATATATCCGTTTCGGGAACGACGGCGTTCGACGCCAGCGGGGCCATTGTGGCGGTGGGGGATCCCTATGGGCAGACCGTGCAAATTTTGAAAAATATCGAGTCGGCGCTCAGCAAGGCCGACGCAAAAATGGGCGACGTGGTGCGGACGCGGATTTTTGTGACGAATATCGCGCAGTGGAGGGAAATTGGGCGGGCGCATGGCGAGGTGTTCGGAAATATCCGGCCGGCGACGTCGATGGTCGAGGTGAAGGGCCTGATTGCACCGGAAATGCTGCTGGAGATTGAAGCGGACGCGATCGTGCTGTGAAGGACGGAGACACCGCTAACCGGCCTAACCGCTGGAATCACAAGGTCCGGGGCGGCGTTGTAACCAAATATTAACAATCGGGTGCTGGGTATTTCGCTAAAATCGGCGGCCATGGCGAATGATACGCTGCAGATTGTTTCCAGTGACGGCAATAGGGGCGGGCAGAGAGTACTTAAATTGACTGGGTCGTTGACGATTCATTCGGTTTTCGCGTTTCAAGAGGCCACGCGGGAAGAAACGGCGCAGCAGGTTATTTTGGACTTCAGCGGGGTTCCGTATATGGATTCGGCGGGGTTAGGCGCGCTGGTAGGGGCCTATGTGGCAGCGCAGCGGACGCAGCGGAAACTGGCGGTCGCGGGAGCGAACACGCCGGTGAAGGCGCTGATCGATATGACCCAGGTGGGCACGCTGATTAAGTGCTACGAAAGCGTAGCCGCAGCGCAGACGGCCTTAGGTTAAACACCTTTTTCCAACTGAAGTCTTTGCCCTGCAACCTTCCGCTCGCATGGTATTCTGTCCGCGCGTAACAGGAGGTGTACCATGCCACGCGAAAAAGAATCCTACCAATCCTGCTTTCCGGCGCTCCAGTAAACGACGTCGAGGATTCCCCTCAGAAACTAAAGTGAAACGAGGTCACCGGGTCGTTCACGGTGATAAAGAACTGCTCGAAAAGCTGGGACGCAACGATTTGTGTCCTTGCGGATCTGGACGCAGGTTTCAAGAAATGCTGTATGCCGTCTGGGCAATTTGACGGTGCCCGCCGAAATTACTTTTTTTCCGAGAATAGAGACAAACACGAGCAGGGCAACTGACGTTGCCCTGCTTTTTTTTGGCAAAGCTAATCTTTAGACAGCCGGTGCAGGGGTCGATGAAACTGCGGTCGCGGCATGTTCGGCGTCTAGCTTCGGCTGGATCCAGTGGAAAACGGCGCGGACGATCAGGACGTTCAGGAAAATGGAGATCAGCGAGGCGGCCAACGTGGCGGTAAAGACTTCGTCGCCGACCAGGTTCGGCCTTTCTGGCGACTTGCACCAGGATGAAGGACAGCTCGCCGATTTGGGTCAGGCCGGCAGCGACCGCGATGGAGGTCCACAGCGAATAGCGGAAGAGTTTCATCACGCCGAACCAGATGGCGAATTTGCCGAAGATGATCAGCGCGAGCATCACGCCCAGCAGTGGCAGGTGATCGATGATGACCTGAGGCACTACCAGGGTGCCGAGTGAAACGAAAAACAAGGCGACGAAGGCGTCGCGGAGTGGGATCAGCGTGGTGTGCGCGTGATGCAGGTCGTCCGCCCCGCTGATGGCGAGGCCGGCGAGGAACGCGCCGAGAGCGACGGAAAATCCGCAGGCTTGGGCGACGCTGGCGGAGACCAGGCAGATCGCAATGGCGACTAATAGCAAGAGTTCAGGATCTTTGGTGCGCGAAACGCGGCGCAGGACGCGCGGGACGACGGTCATGGCCAGAAACGCGAGCGGGACGAGGAGTAGCGTCGCTTTGCCGAGGGTCCAGGCTGCGGTCCTTAAACGGCCCTCGGCTGGGCCGCTGAAAATCGGGATGACGATGGTCATGAAGACCACCGCGATGTCTTCGACGAGGGTGATGCCAATCATCACGCGACCGTAATTGGTGCCCATCGCATCGCGGTCGGCGAGCAGGCGCGCGAGAACCATGGTGCTCGCGACCGAGATCGTCGCGCCGATGACGAAGCCTTGAACCATGGTCCAACCGGCGAGCCACGAAGCGCCCAGCGCTATGGCCAACGACAGCAGGATTCCTAGCGTGCCGCCGCCGAGAGCGATCCATTTCACGCGCATCAGGTCCGGGATGGAAAATTCCACGCCGATGGAAAACATCAGCAGCACCACGCCGACTTCGGCGAAAACTTCGAAGGCGTGCATGGTCGGAAATCTTGATGCCGGGAGTAAAGGGACTGATCAGGATGCCGCCGAGGACGAAACCGAGAATCAGCGGGAGCTTGAGGCGCCAGGCCAGCAGACCGCCGACGATAGCGGCGACAAAGACGTAGGTCAAATCGCGAAAGAGAACTGGATTGGCTTCCATGTCTCGGCGGCGTCCTTGGCTGCGGTTTGCGGGCAAATAATAACGCAAGAACACGATGGGTGGAGGAAATTCCTGGACGGCTTTCAAGTCCGGGTTGAGAACAGGGAGGCAACACACGGGGGTTGCGCTGGTTTGTATGCGATAGAATAGCGGAGCATGGAACGATTTTATCGCGCGACGATGAAGATCACCGGCGACACGGTGTTTGGCCGGCTGGCGTTCACTTTTTTGCTGGTTTGCGCGATTGCGGTTGGCGCGGCGGTGGGCTTGCTGTTCGTCTACAGCAGCGACCTGCCGGAAATTCGCGCGCTGCAGGATTACCGGCCCAACGTGGTGACCGAGCTGTACGCCGACGACGGGCAATCGATCGGCACGTTCGCGCTGCAGCGGCGAATTTTGTTACCTACCAGCAAATTCCCAAAGTCCTGAAAGACGCGATCCTGACCACCGAAGACCAGCACTTCGAAGAGCACTGGGGCGTGGATATTCCGCGCGTGCTGGAGGCGGCGTGGCACGACATCGCGCAAACATCGGCTGGCGGAAGGCGCGAGCACCTTGACCATGCAGCTGGCGGGCGGATTTTTCTGAATCGCTCCGATCGCAGCGCGCAGCGGAAAATCCAGGAAACGCTGCTGGCCATGCAGATCGAGCGCCATTACACCAAAGAACAGATTTTCACGATGTACTGCGAACCAGATTTATCTGGGGTCGGGAAACTACGGATTTGAGGCGGCGGCGGAATATTATTTCAGCACGCCGGTGGGCAGCTGACGCTGCCGCGAAGCCGCGACGCTGGCGGCGATTATTCGCGGGCCGATCTATGCGCCGACGAATCATGCCGGAGCGGGCGCTGGCGCGGCGCAATCTGGTGCTGGCATTGATGGCGCACGACGGAAAAATTACGCGCAGCAGCAGGCGCGAAGCGGCGGCGACGGAACCGCTGGGATTACATGCTCGCCTCGCTGCGCAACGATCTGGCGCCGTATTTTGTGGAAGAGGTGCGGCAGTATTTGGAGCACACCTACGGCACGGCGGCGGTGCACGAGCAAGGACTGCGCGTTTACACGACGCTGAATGTTGGGATGCAGAAGGCGGCGGATCAGGCGGTGCGCGACGGGCTTGCATTCCTACGATCGGCGGCACGGATGGCGCGGAGAATCTGCCGAACATTCTGCGAGCAGAATCTGGGGCCGCTCGAGAAATATCAAAATGACGATTGGCGCGGCACGGTTCAAAAGGGCGATTACGTCACCGGGTCTGGTGACGAGCTGTTGCGCCGACGTTCGCGACGGTGAAAGTGGGACAGTACCGCGCGATGCTCACTCCGGCGGATTTTGCCTGGACCGGCCGAAAAATCGCCGGAGCAATTTTTGAAAGTGGGCGACCTGGTGTGCGTGGCGGTGAAAGAAATTTCGGGAATCACCGTCGAGCGGAGCTGGATCAGGTGCCGGAGGCGCAGGCGGCGCTGCTGGCGATCGACAATGCCACCGGCGAGATCAAGGCCATGGTGGGCGGCTACGATTTCGAGGATTCGAAATTCAATCGCGCGACGCAGGCGATGCGGCAGACCGGAAGCTCGTTCAAGGTGTATGTGTATGCGGAAGCGCTGGAGACGGGGCTGACGCCGTTCGACACGGTGGTGGACGAGCCGGTCTCATTCCGCAGCGGCGGGCAGAATTATTCGCCGCACAACTACGACAACAAATTCGAAGGGCGGATCACGCTGCGGCGAGCGCTGGCGGATTCGCGCAATGTGCCGGCGGTGCGGCTGCTGGATCATGTCGGCGTGCAGAACGTGATCGAGCTGGCGCGAAAATTTGGAATCGAGAGCCCGCTGCCGCCCTATTTGCCGCTTGGCGTTGGGCGCGGCGGACTTGACGCTGATGGAGCACGTCTCGGCTTTTACCGTTTTTCCAGATGATGGAATTCACATCGAACCGCATTACATCAAGCGGGTAACTTCTTACGACGGCGCCGTATTGGAAGAACCGCGGCCGAAAGTGACCGACGTGATTCCTCCGGAAACGGCGCGGACGATGGTGGCGATGCTGGAAGAAGTGGTGCAGTTCGGAACTGGCGTGCGCGCGAAAGAACTTGGCAGGCCGTCGGCGGGAAAGACCGGGACGACGAACGATTTTACGGATGCGTGGTACATCGGATTCACGCCGCAGCTCACCGCGGGAGTCTGGGTGGGGAACGACGACAAACGCGTTTCATTAGGCAAAAAAGAAACCGGCGCGAAGGCGGCGCTACCGATCTGGCTGCAGTTCATGCAAGCCGCGACGCAATCGATGCCCAACGAAAGTTTCCCAAACGTCTTGCCGCTGGAAAAAATCGCGATTGGAAAACAGGTTCAGGTGGACGTGGCGGATACGGCGCCGCCGGCGGATGCGGCCGAACAAGGGCTGCAGGAAAAGGCCGTGCCGGTGCAGACTCCGGCGATCCCAAAACCCGCGCCAAAATTGCCGGCCCCCACGCATACCGGCGCTCAGACTGGCGGTCCACCGCCGTCGTAGACGCACCGAGGAGTGGAAGCGTCGGAAAGCGCGGTTTATTGCGGAGCCCTAGAACGGATCCCACCCCAGTGGTTTCAACGGTACTGCTTTGCCCATGCTGTCGATCAACTGCAGTTTCCGGCCATTGGTAATTTCTCCGATCGCGACCAAGTGCGGAAAATTCGAGGCTTGTTGAATCTTCTGCGCGTTGCGCGGGGACACAGTGAATAGCAGTTCGTAATCGTCGCCGCCGTGCAACGCCATTTGCAGAGGATCGAGTTTGAGTTTGGCGAGTCGCTTCGCGGCAAGAACCGGAATTATTACGCGCGGAATTTTGTTGGCGTAGAGGCGGGCGCCGACGCGGCTCGCGGCGCAAAGGCGGGTTAAGTCGGTGGAAAGGCCGTCGGAAATGTCCATCATGGCGGTGGCGAGCTGATTTTGGGCGAGCCAGTCGCCAAGCGCGGTTTGAATTATGGGATACAGATGAGGTTGCACTGCGGCGCGAAATTGGGGATTCCGACCTTCGCCGCGGAGAACGAGTTCGAGGCCGAGCTGCGCGCGACCGAGTTTTCCGCTGACATATATAAGGTCGCCAGGCCGGGCACCGGAGCGCCGCACGGCCCGGCTTCGCGCAATCTCACCGAGTGACGGTGATGCTGATCGAAACTGCCGCGGCGGTGGTCGTGTCGCCGCCGATGATACGGATCCCGAGCTTCAGGGCCGCGCGCGCCATACCTCGAAGAAAACAATCGAGCCAGGCGCCGGTGAGCGAACGCGGCAGGGCGAGCGTCAGGAGAAAGTGGCGCGGAGTTGCACCCATGGCGGCCAGATCGCTGGCGGCTCGCGCCAATGATTTGTACCCAACCGAATCCGCCGGATGCGTTTTCAAGCGAAAATGAGTGCCGTCCACGAAAGCGTCGCTGCTCAGCACCAGGTCAGTTTTGCCCGACGACGAAAGTATCGCGGCGTCGTCGCCAGCTCCGAGCCGAACTGCGCGAATGCCCCTAGCCCTACCTGTACTCGCAGGACTGGTAGAGGACTTTTTCAGCGGCCTCAAGCCCGGCGACCGGAATGCCGAAACGTTAATGGAACGCAATGCCCGAAGGATTTTTTCGACCAGTTGGCTTTCTTGTTTCATCCTGAACCTTCGGCCAGTTGCGCCGAGTACAGACATTACGGTAAATTTCCATGGAGAAGGAAGAGGAATCGCAGGCTGTGAATTTTGGTAAGTCTTTTCGATTCATGGCCAGCCTGTGGAAATCGTAAGTTAGCGGTTGACCATTAGAGCAAGCGGTGGCTAGAATCCAAAGGTTTTGCGGTTCGGTATCGAAGTGAGACACTGAGGAATCGGCGAGTTGTGGTCGGGGGACTGCAGCGTTCAGCCACAAAGTAAAAAGTTCACCAGGAAAAATTTAGATGAAAGGGAAGTACTACACGTTTTTTATTGCTTCGAGCGCTTCCGGTGGAATGCGGAGGCTGCGTGTGCCGTTTTATGTCTTGCACGCGCTGGCAATTCTCGCGGTGGTAGGCGGCGTAACGATACTGGCGGCGACTGGGTCGTATTCGCGCATGTTGTGGAAGGCGTCGAGCTACAATTCGTTGCGGCGCGAGCAAGACGCGTTGAAGCAGCAGTACAAAGTTTTGCAGGTGGAAGTGAAAGATACGAACCAGCGGCTCGATTCGCTGCAGTCACTCGCGAGCGAAGTGGCCATGGCTTACGGCATCACCCGGTTCAAGGCAGACGCCCTTCGCGTTTAGCGACGACGGCGCGCAAAGTGACGTGGACTACCAGGATTCGGTGGACGAATTCAGCTACCTGCAGCGGAACGTGGTCGCGGTGGCGATGTCGAATGGCGGCATGCGGCTCCTGCCGCAGTCGCAATTGAGCAGCTTGGGAATCGTGCCGACGCTGTGGCCGGTGGTGGGCGAAATTACCGGACACTTCGGCGAGCGTCTGGATCCATTTAGCGGTGAAGGCGCGTTTCACGCGGGCATGGACATTGCGTCGCATTATGGCGATGGAGTACGCGCGACGGCCGATGGGTTGTGTCGGTGATGGAACAGCGCGCGGGTTACGGCCGGCTGGTGGTGATTGACCATGGCTTCGGCGTTACGACCTGGTACGGGCATCTTTCCGGCTTCCAGACCCATGCCGGGACACGCAGTGAAGCGCGGCGACATTATCGGATTTGAAGGCGACAGCGGGCGTTCGACTGGCGCGCACCTGCATTACGAAGTGCGGATTTACAATACGCCGGTGAACCCGTGGCGGTATTTGAGTACGGCGGCTACGGCGACTGCTTCCGCGGATTAAGTTCCACTCCTCGTTTTCTCGGTACTTCTCTCGACAGCGATATTTAGCCTCAGAACCTAGACAGCAGGTCCCTCGCTGCGCTTCGGGATGACTGCGCGTTGTTGAGGACATCCATGGACATGCCTGCAGAGATTGCCGACAGTGATCACTGCCGTGCTAACTTCTCGGCTCGATCATCGAGTGGGAGTATGCGCCGGCGTGGAAGACTTGGCGGTCGGCGCGGGAGT
The DNA here is from genome assembly GCA_963737765.1 of uncultured Acidobacteriota bacterium. Taxonomy (GTDB): domain Bacteria; phylum Acidobacteriota; class Terriglobia; order Acidiferrales; family UBA7541; genus Palsa-295. Next base: position 41,844 of record CAVTTY010000022.1, on the reverse strand, counting down.
GGGCGTGGTGCGGACGGCGCTGCGGCGAGCATGTCGCGGGTGACAGTGAAGTTCAGGCGGACGAGTTTGTCGCGATGAGTGATTTTGGCGTCACTCAGCAGGGAATTGAGGAAGTCGATTTGTTCGCGGGTCATTTGGCGCTTGGCGTCGGGAGTGGAGAGGGCCATGGAGCCGGCCATCCGGCCGGTTTCCAGCAGGAAGGAAATCTGCATGGCGTTCTTCATCGAATCGCTTTCAGCGTCGACACCGACTTTCAAGTTGTCGCCATCGGGTTGGCCCGCCAGGGTCAAAGCCTGAATGCTGCGAATTAATGCTTCGAGTTGCGGCGCGTTGTGAAAATTGGCGTAGAAGCTGACGGGAAGCTGCGCCGTGCGGGCGACCGCGAAAATCGGAGCGCCGGCCACGCGTTCAATGCGCGACTGCAGAACCGGATCGCGAGGCACTGAACCGCCGGCATTAATGGCGGCGAGCAGGGTCGAGGCATTCTTGCCGCTGGCCAACGCGATGCGCGTGGGCGAAAGAAATTCGACCGATACCGGAGGATTTCCCGGAACCTCCAAGACCTCATGCGCGCCGCTGGTGGTGGCTCTGCCGGTGCGCAGAGCATACGCTTTTATTTTTTGCTGATCGAAGCGGCCGTCGGCGATGGAAAGGACCCGATCGTCGCCCAGCACGTTGTTTGGCGTGCCAAATCCCGCCGGCCACATGGCAACTCCGGCGTGGTCGAGATCGCGCTGGTAATCGAAACCGGTATCGCGGACGAAGGCGGCGTATTCGCGGTCGGCTTGCGGTCCGGGAGAGGTGAGGCCGAGAACGGCAGCAAGACGGCGAATTCTGTAACTTGCGCAGCGCGGCCACGTCTACATAGGCGATCACCGGAGCATCGGACGGAAGCTCGCTTAGAATGCCCGGCTCCGGGCCGGAAACCGCGACCCCGGCGACCGGGGAAACCATCGGGGGCAACGGGCGATGTTGCCAGTAGTAGAAACCACCGACGGCCGCGAGAATGAGTAGCAGGAAAACGGCGAGTACGATGAGCGCGCGCCTGGTTGAATTGGTCGACATGTATTTTTTTCTACTCTCGTTAGAAAGGCTCTATGATTAAGTTTCGACCACAAGTGTAATGTCTCCGACGCCCAGCGCGTAGCAGAATCAGGTACAACTGGATGGACGCAGGCGATCGCGGACTTGAAAGGGACGAATATGAGAAATCCAGCGAAGAAATGTTTGGTCGTGTGCCTCATGAACCTAGTGCTGGGAATTGTCGCGAACGCCCAAACTCCGGCCCCGGCAGCCCCGGCCAGTCGAATTCGGCTGCCGCCCTCCCCACGGGCGATCAAGTTTACAAACCTACGTTGAGGCGATTGGCGGGCGCGCGGCTTGGGGAAAATTACGTCACGCGCGTTCGAAGGGCACGATCGAAATCCCGGCGATGAACAACCTGAGCGGGACGATCGAAGTGCACATGAAGGCGCCGAATTTGATTCTGGTAGTGATCAACTTGGGCGGCGCCATAATTTCGCAGGGCTTTGACGGGACCACGGCGTGGTCGACGATCCTCGGAATGGCCTGCGGGTGCTGACCGGGGGCGAGCTGGAGGACGAAGCGGAAGGAAGCGAATTTCTATCACGCACTCGACCTGCAAAAAATATATTCAAAGTTTACGGTGACCGGCACGGAAAAAGTGACGACCATGACACGTATGTGCTGGAAGCTGACCCCGGAAGCGGCGGCGATCCGGACAAGCTGTATTTCGATACCGGGAGTCGCCTCGATTTTGCGCAGCGTGAATCACCGGCGTACGCCCGGTGGCGCATGGACATTCAGCGCAAATATCGCGGACTACCGGGAGGTGGACGGGGTCAAGCTGCCGTTCCGGGTGGAGCAAGTCGAGTTCGACCAATCGGCGTTTACGATCAAATTCACCGATGTTCAGCATAATGTCGATTTGGCGGACAGCCTTTTCGCCAAGCCGGCTGGCGAGCCTCCGGCGGGTCCTCCTGCTGAGCCCTCGGCCGATCCGGCACCCAAATAGCGACGGGGCAGCCAGAAAACCTAATTAGGAGATTCGAGGTCATATGCTGTACAATGGGACACGCCCAGACATCATGAAGGCCGGATAAGTGGCCGAGTGGCAATAGTTTTGCAGGAAGCCTGGAAACTTGCTTGCAATTCGATTGCCTCTGTGATATTTTTGCTCGGTTTGCCAGTGCTGGCGTAGCTCAGTTGGTAGAGCATCTGATTTGTAATCAGAGGGTCGGGGGTTCAAATCCCTCCGCCAGCTGAGATTCGACGTACCGGGAATATATTCAGCAGGGTTGCGGACGGAATTCCTCGCGACATGAGCGCTAGGGCTGGTGTCTCTGGACACGAGCCCTTTCTGCATTGCGAAGTGCCCCGTACAGCAGTCCGATCAATTCTGGCGCAGTGAGCGGGATGCAGTTGTGTCCCGAAGATTCACGGGATGCAGATTTCCCGAGCATTTTTCGGGACGGGTGGGTGAGTGGCTAAAACCAGCAGACTGTAAATCTGCCGCTCCTTGCGGGCTACGGAGGTTCGAATCCTCCCCCGTCCACCACTCTTTAGCGACGCACGGCGTCCAGAGTTCCGGTGACAAGACGCGAAACGAGAATGCAGCGCGGAAGTTAGCGCGGTACAGTGTTCGCAGGCAAGCGAAAGTTAGAAGCGCGACGACCCAGAGAGCGCTTCGATCTCGAGGCGAATTTGAATGGTACGCGGAGAGCGGGGAGACCGGTAACGCGCCTGGGTAGCTCAGTTGGTAGAGCGCGTCCTTGGTAAGGACGAGGTCACCGGTTCAATCCCGGTCCCAGGCTCCAGATCGCAGAAGCGGAGCGAAGTGTTAGGCTGGAATCGGAATTCGCAGATCGCTGGTAGCGTAGTGCAGGACTGAGCGGGGGTAACTCAGTGGTAGAGTCTCTGCCTTCCAAGCAGATGGTCGCGGGTTCGAGTCCCGTCCCCCGCTCCATGAGCGCGGTAGACGTGCCGGGACGGCAGGCGAAATTTTGAGAAGTGGTTTTGGCAGGAACATTTGATTCGATGACGCGGCGACAGCCGCGAAGTCCTTATACGAGGGTGAGGCGAGATGGCGAAAGAGAAATTCGAGCGGAATAAGCCGCACGTGAATATCGGGACGATCGGGCACATTGACCACGGCAAAACGACGTCGACGGCGGCGATCACCAAGGTGTTGTCGAAGAACAACCCGAAGGTGGCGTTTCGGGCGTTTGATTCGATTGATAACGCGCCGGAAGAGCGCGAGCGCGGCATCACGATTGCGGTATCGCACGTGGAATACGAGACGCCGAACCGGCACTACGCGCACATCGATTGCCCGGGGCACGCGGATTATGTGAAGAACATGATCACCGGCGCGGCGCAGATGGACGGCGCGATTCTGGTGGTAGCGGCGACCGATGGTCCGATGCCGCAAACGCGCGAGCACATTCTGCTGGCGCGGCAGGTGGGCGTGCCTTATATCTGCGTGTTTCTGAACAAGTGCGACATGGTCGACGATCCGGAATTGCTCGAACTGGTCGAACTGGAAGTACGCGAACTGCTGAAGAGCTACCAGTATCCGGGCGACGATTTGCCGGTGATTCGCGGGTCGGCGCTGAAGGCTCTGGAAGGCGATCGCGAAGTGGGAGAAGTCGATCCTGGATTTGATGGAAGCGGTGGACAAGAGCATTCCGCAGCCGGTGCGGGACATCGATAAGCCGTTCGCGATGCCGATCGAAGATATTTTCTCGATTTCCGGCCGCGGCACGGTGGTGACGGGAAGAATCGAGCGCGGCAAAGTGAAAGTGGGCGAGGAAGTGGAGATTGTGGGATTCCGTCCGACGATGAAGAAGACGGTGACGGGAATCGAAATGTTCCGCAAGCTGCTGGATGAAGGCATGGCGGGCGACAACGTGGGACTGCTGTTGCGCGGCACGGAAAAAGATGAAGTGGAGCGCGGACAGGTGCTGGCCAAGCCGGGCTCGATCACGCCGCACACCAAGTTCAAGGCCGAAGCGTACGTCTTGACGAAGGAAGAAGGCGGGCGGCACACGCCGTTCTTTACCGGATACCGGCCGCAGTTTTATTTCCGGACGACGGACGTGACGGGCGATGTGAAGTTGCCGGATGGAGTGGAGATGGTGATGCCGGGCGACAACATTTCGTGCGAGATCACGTTGATCACGCCGGTAGCGCTGGAGAAGGGCTTGCGCTTCGCGATTCGCGAAGGCGGACACACGGTAGGAGCCGGCGCAGTCGCCGAGATCATCGAGTAACAGGACGGGTAAACACTATGCGAGAAATCATCACATTGCAGTGCAACGATTGTAAGAACCGGAACTACACGACGACGAAGAACCGGCCGAAGCATACTGAGCGGCTGGAGACCTCGAAGTTCTGCAATACGTGCAGGAAGCATACCGGACACAAGGAAGTGAAATAAGTTCGGATGCACCAGGTGCCGGCGAGAGTCTCCGCCGCCATCGCTTGCGGGCTCTAGACTAATTCGAGCCGCAGGCTCGAATTAGGGGAGTAGGTTTAACGGTAGACCATCGGTCTCCAAAACCGAGAGTGGGGGTTCGAATCCCTCCTCCCCTGCCAGTTCGCAGCAGGAAGCAAGCACGGTTGATTTGGGGCAAGTGACACGAAGGCGGTTTAGCGAAATGGCACGAGGCGGCTAAGTTGAATCAAAGCAGAAGAGAACGACGACGTAAGTGGGTTTGCGCTATTCGAGCCGGTCGGTAAAGTCGGCGCGCAGTGGCAGCGGTTGCGTTCGTTTTTTCACGATGTACGGGTGGAGATGCGGCAGGTCAACTGGCCGTCGCGCGCGGATGTGATTTCGACCACGATTGTGGTGACGCTGACGGTTACGTTTTTTGGCAGTTTATTTCTTTTTCACCGATTCGATATTCACCAAGTTGATTGGCGGGCTGATCGCTTATGCCAAGAAATTCTGAAGAAGCGAATGCTAGCAGCGAAGGCAACGAAGTGACCGAATTAAACGAAACGCCGGAAATGCCCGAAGGGCGGGACGAAGCAAGCGCCGGGGCAATCGCCACGCCGAAGCAGTGGTACATCGTGCACACCTATTCGGGATTTGAGAAGAAGGTGAAGGAAAGCCTGGAGGGCCGCGTGGCGGCGTTCGGGCTGACCGACAAGATCGGGCAGATCATTATCCCCACTGAATCCGTGGTGGAAGTGCGCAACGGCAAGAAAGTGATTTCGCCGCGCATGTGTTATCCGGGCTACGTGCTGGTGGAGATGGACATGGACGATTACACCTGGCACGTGGTGCGTTCCACGCCGCGGGTCACGGGTTTCGTCGGTTCCGGGCAGACTCCTTCGCCGCTGACCGAAGAAGAAGTGCAGAACATTTTGAATCGCGCGACGCACCACGGCGGAGAAACCAAAACCGAAGTTGTCGTTCGATCGCGGCGAAAAAGTGCGAATCGGCGAAGGGCCGTTTGCGAATTTTACCGGCGTGGTGGAAGAAGTGAATTCCGACCGCGTCGACGCTGAAAGTTTCGGTAACGATTTTCGGGCGCTCGACGCCGGTGGAACTGGATTTCGCGCAAGTGGAGAAGGTCGCGTAGCGATACGCGAACGCGCCTCTGAGGATTTAGCAAGGAACGAAGAGAACAATGGCCAAGAAAGTACAGGCAACCGTAAAACTGCAATTGCCGGCAATGAAAGCCACGCCGGCGCCGCCGGTCGGTACCGCCCTCGGCCCGCACGGCGTGAACATCATGGATTTCTGCAAGCAGTTCAATGCCAAGACGGCCAAAGAGCCGGACGGCATGATCATTCCAGTGCTGGTCACGATTTACAGCGACCGCAGCTTCACTTTCATCATGAAGACGCCTCCCGCGTCGGAATTGCTGAAGCGCGCGGCGGGTATCGTTAAGGGCTCGCCCGAGCCGAACCGCAACAAAGTGGGCAAGCTGACGCTGAAGCAAGTGGAAGAAATCGCCAAGCTGAAGTTGCCCGACCTCAATACCATGAGTCTGGAAGCGGCAGTGCGTTCGATCAAGGGCACGGCCCGCAATATGGGCATCGAAGTCAGCGAATAGTTTTTGCAGCACGCGCAGGAGTTCGAAAAATTCGAACGCAAGTAGTTTTTGACTGCGCAGGAGAGAACAGAGATGGGTCGTTCAGCGAAAGTCGGCGGGAAAAATATCGATCGGGCGCGCAAGCAGGTTGAGGCACGTCCGTACAAGCTGGAAGAAGCGGCGGAGCTGCTCCGCAAGGTTCATTTCGTGAAGTTCGACGAGACGGTCGAGCTGGTACTGAATCTTGGCGTCGATTCGAAGCAGTCCGACCAGATGGTGCGCGGCACGGTGGTGCTGCCTCACGGCTTGGGCAAATCGAAGCGCGTGGTGGTGATTGCCGGCGGCGACAAGATTCGCGAAGCGTTGGAGGCGGGCGCCGATTTTGCGGGCGGCGACGACCTGGTCGAGAAAATTCAAGGCGGCTGGACCGATTACGAAGCGGTGATCGCGACGCCGGACATGATGCGCTCGGCCGGCAAACTCGGAAAAGTTTTGGGACCACGCGGTTTGATGCCGAATCCGAAGACGGGAACGGTAACCACCGACGTGGCCAAGGCCATTGCGGAAATCAAAGCCGGTAAAGTGGAATTCCGCCTGGACAAGACCGGGTTGATTCACTCACCCGTGGGCAAGATCAGTTTCACCGCGCAAAAACTGGCGGAGAACGCGACGGCGCTGCTCGCGGCCATCATCAAGGCCAAGCCGGCGGCAGCGAAAGGCAAGTTCATCAAGAAGATCACGCTGACGTCCACCATGGGTCCGGGAATTCTGATTGAAGAAGCGGAAGCGGATGCGGCGGTAGCGGTAGCGGCGTAATTCAGATTTCTCGGTAAAGACTTTGTAGGGACAAGGGAGTTTGCGGCAATGAAGAAGAAGGCCGAGAAGATAGAACAGGGCAAAGAGCTGAAGCTGGAGCTTGCCTCTGTTTCGACCGTGATTCTTTCGACGTTCCAGGGAATCACCGTCGAGCAGGACAGCAAAATGCGCCGCGAAGTGGAAGCGGCGGGCGGCAACTATCAGGTGCTGAAGAATCGCGTGGCGCAACATGCCCTGGAAGGGACGCCGACCGGCGACTTGATCAAGAACCTGAAAGGCACCAACTCGATCGCCTACACCAAGACCGATCCGGTAGCGCTGGCCAAGATCCTGACGAAAGTCGCCAAGGATGTGCCGGCGTTTCAGTTCCGCGCGGGCTGGGTGGAAGGCCGGGTCATCTCGATTCAGGAAATCAAGCAGCTGGCGGAGTTGCCGAGCAAGGAAGAATTGATCAGCAAGATCATGTTCATGCTGAATGCTCCGGCGCAGCGCCTGGCCACGGTGATGAACGCCGTGCCGCGCAACCTGGCCGTGGTCACCAGCGAAGCAGTGAAGGCCAACAAATTTGGCGGATCGGCTGCGGCAGCACCGGCAGCGGCTCCGGAACCTGAACCGGCGCAAGCCTAAGTTTCCGCGTCAAAGAATTTCTGAGTAGTTTGTGTTAGCGGTTTTTTTCAAAACTTTTGTTCCGTACAGTTTTTCAATTTGAGGAGGAAGTAACAGCGATGGCCAGCAAAGTGGAATCGATTCTGGAAGAAATCAAGGGTTTGACGCTGCTCGAAGCTTCGGACCTGGTCAAGAAGATGGAAGAAGCGTTCGGCGTGTCGGCAGCGGCGGCAGCCCCGGTGATGATGGCCGGTGGCGGCGCCGGCGCGGCAGGCGGCGCGGCGGAAGAGAAGACGGAATTCACCGTCGTGCTCACCGAAGTCGGCGCGAACAAGATCAACGTGATCAAGGCCGTACGCGAAGTCACCAGCCTGGGCTTGAAAGAAGCCAAGGACTTGGTTGATGGCGCCCCCAAGACGGTAAAAGAGGGCATCAACAAAGACGAAGCGGCCACGATCAAGAAGAAGTTCGAAGAAGCCGGGGCGAAAGTCGAAGTTAAGTAGTTGCCCGTCGCTGCGGCCCTCGCGCTACCTGGTAGAGCCGCGAAGGAAGTCGCGTACGCGCGTGCTTCTTAGATTTCTGGAAAATGAAACCTCACTATATGTCCTACCCGGACTGACGGGGCGGGTGTCTATCCGCGTCGTCCGTTCCGGCGTTACATCATTTATGAGGATGGTCCATGAGCAATCGTAACGGTAATCGAGCCAATCGGGAACGGGCACGCCTGGACTTCGCCAAAATCAAGACCACGGTGGAAATTCCGAACCTGATTGACGTGCAAAAGAAGTCGTATCAACGCTTTTTGCAGATGGAATTGCTGCCGAGCGAGCGCGAAGATTCGGGATTGCAGTCGGTTTTCGCTTCGGTGTTTCCGATTCAGGATTTCCGCGGCTTGTCGCAGCTCGATTTCGTCGACTATCAAATCGGCAGCTGGGAGTGCAAGTGCGGCCATTTGCGCGGCCTGCACCACTTGCGCGCCACTTGCCGGAATTGCGGCGCTTCAGTCGTAACCAATCCGTACAAGACCGGCGACGTGTTGTGCGCGAAGTGCGGCACGTTCAACAAGAACACTCCGACCTTCTGCAACAAGTGCGGCGATCCGGTCACCTTGCAACTGAAGTATGACGTGAATGAATGCCAGGAACGGGGCATGACCTATTCGGCTCCGCTGAAGGTGACGATCCGTTTGACGATTTACGACAAGGATCCGGACACCGGCGCGAAGTCGATTCGCGACATCAAAGAGCAGGAAGTTTTCTTCGGCGATATTCCGCTGATGACCGAGAACGCGACTTTCATCATCAACGGAACCGAGCGCGTGATCGTCAGTCAGTTGCACCGTTCGCCGGGCGTGTTTTTCGAAAGCTCGAACAACCGCAGCTATTTCCTCGGGAAGATTATTCCTTACCGCGGATCTTGGGTGGAATTCGAGTACGACTCGAAGAACATTCTGTACGTCCGCATCGACCGCAAGCGCAAATTCCTGGGTTCGATTTTCCTGCGCGCGTTGGGCTTGAAGTCGAACGAAGACATTCTGCGCACCTTCTATCAAGTGGAGCGCATTATCGCACGTGAAGGCGAGCTGTACTGGAACGCTTCGGAAGGCCTGGTCGACCGCAAGCTGAGCAAGGAAATCAAGCATCCGAAAACCGGCGAGACAATTGTCGGCGCGCACAAGCGCATCACCGATCCTCTGTACAAGGAAATGGTGAAGTCGCGCGTGACGCAGGTGGAAATCGGACATGCTGATCTGGAAGGCGCAGTCACGGTCAGCGAACTGGTGAACCGCCAGACCGGCGAAGTGCTGCTCGAAGCCAACAAGCCGCTGACCGCGGAAATGTGGGCTTCGATCGGCGAAGCCGGCATCACGGAAGTGGACGTTTGCTTCCCGGAACGCGACGATACCGGCATCATCATCACCCGCACCCTGGAAAAGGACACGATTCGTTCGCCGAAGGAAGCGCTGATTGAAATTTACCGCAAGCTGCGCCCGGGAGATCCTCCGACGCTGGAAACGGCGACGGCGCTCTTCAACGGGATGTTCTTCGACGCGCGCAAGTATGATTTCAGCAAGGTCGGACGGCTGAAGTTCAACATCAAGCTGGGTCTCGAGACTCCGCTGGAGAAGCGCACCCTCGATCCTTCGGACTTTGTCGCGGCGATCAAGTATTTGCTGAAGCTGCGCAAGAACATCGGATCGGTGGACGACATCGACCATTTGGGCAACCGCCGCGTTCGCGCGGTGGGCGAATTGCTCGAAAACCAATTCCGCATCGGCCTGGTTCGCATGGAGCGCGCGATCAAGGAAAAGATGTCGGTGTACCAGGAAATGTCGACGGCGATGCCGCACGATTTGGTCAATGCCAAGCCGGTTATGGCGGCCATTCGCGAGTTCTTCGGCAGCTCGCAGCTTTCGCAGTTCATGGACCAGACCAATCCGTTGAGCGAAATCACGCACAAGCGGCGTCTTTCGGCTCTAGGACCAGGCGGTCTGTCCCGTGAACGCGCGGGTTTCGAAGTGCGCGACGTGCACCCGACCCACTACGGCCGTATTTGCCCGATTGAAACGCCGGAAGGACCGAACATCGGATTGATCAGCTCGCTTTCGTCATTCGCGCGGATCAACGAATTCGGTTTCATCGAATCGCCCTACCGCAAGGTGAAGAATGGGCGGGTCATTGACTTCGTGCAGATCGTGAACGCGGGCGACAGCGAATTCAAGGCCGGCGAAATTGTCGAAAAGGAAAAAGTCGAGGACGCCAACGAAGAATTGAAGCGGCGGCGCGTGGTGTGGGATGCGCACTGCTTCTATCTTTCCGCCTGGGAAGAAGACCGCTACGTGGTCGCGCAGGCTAACGCTTCGCTCGACGAAAAAGAACGCATCACCACGGAACTGGTGAACTGCCGCCAAGCGGGCAACTTCGTACTGAAGAGCCGCGAGGAAGTGGATTACATCGACGTTTCGCCGAAGCAGCTCGTATCGGTCGCGGCCAGCTTGATTCCATTCCTGGAGAACGACGACGCGAACCGCGCGTTGATGGGCTCGAACATGCAGCGCCAGGCCGTGCCGCTGATTAAGGGCGATGCTCCGCTGGTCGGAACGGGCATGGAACGCGTCACCGCTCGCGATTCGGGCGCGGTGATCGTGTGCCGCCGCGACGGCATCGTGGACCAGGTGGACTCCGAACGCGTGATCGTGCGTGTGGAATCCGATCAATCCGGCGTACTCAGCCGCGAAGTCGGGTCGGACATTTACCTGCTCACGAAGTTCAAGCGTTCGAACCAGAACACTTGCATCAGCCAGAAGCCTTTGGTTCGCGCGGGCGACCGCGTGAAGCAGGGTCAGGTGCTGGCGGACGGACCTTGCACGGACCGCGGCGAACTGGCACTTGGCCGCAACGTGCTGGTGGCCTTCGTGCCCTGGCGCGGATACAACTTCGAAGACGCGATTCTCGTCAGCGAAAAGCTGGTCGAAGAGGATTACTACACTTCGATTCACATCGAGGAATACGAAATCGAAGCGCGGGATACCAAGCTGGGTCCCGAAGAAATCACCCGAGACATTCCCAACATCAACGAGAGCTTCCTGCGGAATCTGGACGAAAGTGGCGTGATCCGCATCGGCGCGACGGTGAAGTCGGGCGACATTCTGGTAGGCAAAGTGACGCCGAAGGGCGAAACCACGCTGACGCCGGAAGAAAAGTTGTTGCGCGCGATCTTCGGTGAAAAGGCCGGAGACGTTCGTGACGCTTCGCTCTACTGCCCGCCGGGCATCGAAGGCACGATCGTGGACGTGAAGATCTTCTGCCGCAAGGGCGCGGAGAAGGACGAACGCCACAAGTCGATCGAGGCCGCGCAGGTGGCCAAGCTGGAAAAGAACCTGGCGCGACGAAATCCGCATTCTTGACCGACGAACGCTTGAAGCGCTTGAACGACTTGCTCGGCGGCCAGACGTTGACGGCCGACCTGCACGACGAGCGCACCAACAAGCGGCTGTTGACCAAGGGCACGGAGTTGACGCGGGACATTCTGGAAAAGATTTCCACGCGCAACCTGAAGCGCCTGCGGCTCAACGACAAGGACCCGCTGCTCATCGAGAAGATCGACGAGATCGAAGAAATGACCTCGCGCCAGATCGATGTGCTGCGCAAGATCACCGACGAACGCATCGGAAAGCTGAAGAAGGGCGACGAACTACCTCCCGGCGTGATCAAGCTGGTGAAGTGCTACATCGCCATGAAGCGCAAGCTTTCCGTCGGCGACAAGATGGCCGGACGCCACGGTAACAAGGGCGTGATCGCGCGCATCGTTCCGAAGGAAGACATGCCGTACATGCCGGATGGCACGCCGGTAGAAATCGTGCTGAACCCGCTGGGCGTTCCTTCACGTATGAATGTCGGACAGATTCTCGAAACGCATCTCGGCTGGGCCTCGAAAGAGCTGGGCGAGAAGATCGGGAAGCTGCTCGACAAGGAAACGCGCGCGGAAGGCGTACGCAAATGGTTCAAGGATGCGTTTGGTCCCACGGCGGTCTGGAAGACGATTGCCGGACTGGACGACGACGAAATCCTGGACCTGGCGCACAGCTTCCGCGAGGGTGTGCCCTTCGCCACGCCGGTATTTGACGGCGCGCGCGAGGCCGACATTCGCCATTTGCTGCAATTCACGGAACTGCCGGAGTCGGGCAAGATTTCACTCTACGACGGCATGACCGGAGACTTGTTCGCGCAGCAAGTGACCGATCGGCTACATCTACATGCTGAAGCTATCGCACTTGGTGGACGACAAGATTCACGCGCGGTCCATCGGTCCCTATTCGCTCATCACGCAGCAGCCGCTGGGTGGCAAGGCGCAATTCGGCGGACAGCGATTCGGAGAAATGGAAGTGTGGGCGCTGGAAGCATACGGCGCGGCGCACATTCTGCAGGAATTGCTGACCGCGAAGTCCGACGACGTGTATGGCCGCGCGAAAATCTACGAGGCCATCGTGAAGGGCGAGCCGGGCATCGAGCCGGGCGTGCCGGAATCGTTCAACGTTCTCGTGCGCGAATTGCAGTCTTTGTGCCTGGACATCGAATTGATGAAGCGGCAGAAACCGCAGCTGGAAAAAGCCGAAGCTGCTGACTAACTGCACGCACGTCGCTGCGCGGAGAAATTCCGCGCAGCGTCCGATTTCCTGAGTAACTGGTTTTTAGTCCTGGTCGCGGCCAGGACAGGAGGATCAGCCCTTGTACCGATCGAGCCCATATGATCGTGCCAGCCAGATCGCGGATTTTGATTCCATTCGCATCAGCTTGGCGAGTCCAGAAAAAATTCGGTCCTGGTCGCACGGCGAAGTAACCAAGCCGGAGACCATCAACTACCGCACTTTCAAGCCGGAGCGCGACGGATTGTTCTGCGCCAAGATTTTTGGCCCCGTCACGGACTGGGAATGTTTGTGCGGAAAATACAAGCGCATGAAGCACCGCGGAGTGATCTGCGACAAGTGCGGCGTGGAAGTGACGCTCAGCAAGGTGCGCCGGGAACGCCTGGGCCACATCGAGCTGGCTTCGCCCTGCTCGCACGTGTGGTTCTTCAAGGGCCTGCCCAGCCGCATCGGCTACTTGCTGGACATCACCATGCGCGACCTGGAGCACATCCTTTATTTCGAGACTTTCGTCTGCATCGATCCAGGCGAAGTGACTGGAATTGAAGGAGAAGGATATCATTCCCGAAGACAAGCTCCGGGAGTTGCAGAAGGAACACCTCGGCAAGTTCACTGCCGGCATGGGCGCGGAAGCGATCAAGGAATTGCTGCGCCGCGTGGAAGTGGACAAGCTGTCCGAAGAACTGCGCGAAAAGATGAAGGTCGACCCCAGCCTGCAGAAGCGAATCAAGTTCGCCAAGCGGCTGAAGGTGCTCGAAGCGTTCCGCAAGAGCGGCAACAAGCCGGAGTGGATGATTCTGGATGTGATCCCGGTGCTTCCGCCGGAATTGCGCCCGCTGGTGCCGCTGGATGGCGGACGTTTCGCGACTTCCGATTTGAACGACCTGTACCGTCGCGTGATCAACCGCAACAACCGGTTGAAGAAGCTGATGGAATTGCACGCGCCGGACGTCATCGTCCGCAACGAAAAGCGCATGCTGCAGGAAGCGGTGGACGCGTTGTTCGACAACGGCCGCCGCGGACGCGTGCTGCGCGGCACGAACAACCGCCCGCTGAAGTCACTGAGCGACACGCTGAAGGGCAAGCAAGGCCGTTTCCGCCAGAACCTGCTCGGCAAGCGCGTGGACTATTCGGGACGTTCGGTCATCGTCGTCGGGCCGGAACTGAAGCTGCACCAGTGCGGTTTGCCGAAGAAGATGGCGCTCGAACTGTTCAAGCCGTTCATCTATCACAAGCTGGAAGCCGCGGGACACTGCACCACCATCAAGCAGGCCAAGGAATTGGTGGAAGCGCAGGAACCGGTGGTGTGGGACATTCTCGAAGACGTGATTCGCGAACATCCCGTGCTGCTGAACCGCGCTCCGACGCTGCACCGCTTGGGCATTCAGGCGTTCGAACCGGTGCTGGTGGAAGGCAAGGCGATCCGCATTCACCCGCTGGTTTGCACCGCGTTCAACGCGGACTTCGACGGCGACCAGATGGCGGTACATATTCCGCTGTCACCGGAAGCGCAGGTCGAGGCCTCGGTGTTGATGCTCAGCTTCGCACAACATTTTTTCACCCGCCAACGGCTATCCTCTCGCGGTTCCGACGCAGGACATGGTGCTCGGCATTTATTACATGACCAAGTCCAAGCCCAAAGCGAAGGGCGAAGGGCGCGCGTTCGGCTCGCCGGAAGAAGTGGTGATGGCGCTCGAAGCGAACGAAGTGGAGTTGCTGACCCCGATTCGCATGCGCTATACCGGCGAAGTGATCGACCTGACCAACGCATACGACGATCAGGACGTTTCCCACACCGAACCGGTCAACGCTGAGCAAGCAGTTCCTGCATACGACTGTTGGCCGCGTGATCTTCAACGATCACTTGCCGACCGACATGCCATTCGTGAACGGCTTGCTGAAGAAGAAGGGCGTCCAGGCGCTGGTGCAGTATTGCTACCTGCGCTTCGGCCTGGAAAAGACCGTGGTAGCGCTGGATAAGCTGAAGGAACTCGGATTCCTGTACGCAACGAAATCCGGCGTTTCGATCGGCATCAGCGACATGGTTATCCCCAACGTGAAGTTCAAGCTGGTGGATGCCGCCGAACACGAAGTCGTCAAGGTGCAGCAACAGTATCTGGACGGCGCGATCACCAACGGCGAACGCTACAACAAGGTCATCGCCATCTGGTCGGACGTCACCGAAAAAGTTGCGGACGAAATGTTCAAGGCCCTCGAACGGCAAGACAAAGCAGGGCGTGATCAATCCGGTATACGTCATGGCCGACTCCGGAGCGCGCGGATCGAAACAACAGATCCGTCAGCTTTCCGGTATGCGCGGTTTGATGGCCAAGCCGTCAGGCGAAGTCATCGAGACGCCGATTACCTCGAACTTCCGCGAAGGGCTGACCGTGCTGCAGTACTTTATTTCGACGCACGGCGCTCGTAAGGGTCTGGCCGATACGGCTTTGAAGACGGCCGATTCGGGCTACCTGACGCGGCGTTTGGTGGACGTGGCGCAAGACGTGATCATCAACGAGTTCGATTGCGGCACGGCGGACGGAATTTATGTGGAACCGATTCTGGAAGCCGGCGTCGAAGTCGAGCCGTTGCGCGACCGCGTGGTAGGCCGCGTTTCACTCGAGAAGATCAAGGACTACGAAGGAAACGTCGATCGTCGAGATCAACCAGGAAATCACCGAGGAACTGGCCAACACGATTCAGGCAGCCGGCATCGAGCGCGTGAAGATCCGCTCGGTGTTGACCTGCGAATCGCGACGCGGAGTTTGCGGCCGTTGCTATGGCCGTAACCTGGCCACCGGACGTTTCGTGGAAATGGGCGAAGCGATCGGCGTCATCGCGGCGCAGTCCATCGGCGAACCTGGCACGCAGTTGACCATGCGCACTTTCCACATCGGCGGCACGGCGACGCGAGTCACCGAACAGTCGAAGGTCGAAGCGCGCAACAACGGCTTCGTGAAGTTCATCGACTTGAAGGTGGTCGAAGGCCGCGGCAAGCAAATCGTGGCGATGAACCGCTCCGGTTTGATTGCAGTCGTTGACGAAAAGGGACGCGAAAAAGAGCGCCACCATGTGGTTTATGGCGCGCGCTTGAAGGTCGAAGACGGGCAACCGGTCACGCTGGGTCAGGTCGATGTGTCGAGTGGGATCCGTACACGTTCTCGATTCTCACGGAAACGGCCGGCACGGTTCAGTTTAAGGACTTGCAGCCGGGCGTCACGATTGAAGAGCAGGTGGACGAAGTCACCGGATTGTCGCAGCTGGTGGTTACGCTGCCGCCGGGCGATGAAAAACACCAGCCCACGATTAACATTCGTGGAACGCAGGGCCGCGTGAAGAAGTACCTGATGCCTTCACGCGCTCACTTGATGGTGGTGGATGGCGACGAGGTGCAGCCGGGCGACGTGCTCGCGAAGATCCCGCGCGAGACGACGAAGACCAAGGACATCACCGGCGGTTTGCCGCGCGTCGTGGAACTCTTCGAAACGCGCAAGCCGAAGGATCCCGCGGTCATCAGCGAAATCGACGGAGTGGTGAAATACGGCGAAATCGTCAAGGGCCAGCGCAAGATTTACGTCGAGAGCGAGGATGGTAAGGGCATCGCGCAGACCATCAAAGAATATTCGATCTCGCGCGGCGTGCACATCAACGTACAGGAAGGCGAACACGTGGCGGCGGGCGAGCCGTTGATCGACGGACCGCTCAACCCGCACGACATCCTCGCCGTCCTGGGCGAAAAGTACACGCAGGCCTACCTGGTGAACTCGATTCAGGAAGTTTACCGGTTGCAGGGCGTGAACATTAACGACAAGCACATCGAGTGCATCGTGCGGCAGATGATGCGCTGGGTGAAGGTCGAAGACGTGGGCGATACGACGTTCCTTGCTGGAGGAGCAAGTGGACAAGTTCCGCTTCCGCGAAGAAAACGATCGGGTCATTCACGATGGCGGGCGTCCGGCGACGGGCCGTCCGTTGCTCCTCGGCATCACCAAGGCATCGCTCTCCACGGATTCGTTCATCTCCGCGGCGAGCTTCCAGGAGACCACCCGCGTGCTTACCGAAGCGGCGATTTCCGGAAAGATCGATTACCTGCGCGGCCTGAAGGAAAACGTGATCATGGGCCGGCTGATTCCCGCCGGAACGGGTCTCGAGCGCTACCGCAATATCCAGCTCCTCACCGAAATTCCGCAAGAAGAGCCGCAGCAGATGGAGCCCGAGCTTACGCCGGAAGAAGCGGCAGCGCTCGACTTCCTGCGCAAGGATACCGACGCGGTGGCGGAAAGCTAGACCGCACACTCGAAACGCAGTTCAACCGAAGGGCGTCCAGAAGCTGGGCGCCCTTTTTTTGTTTGGCAGCCTGGCAGGCTGTCCTTCATACCCGGCTATTGAGCAACTTGGCATAGGCCGAGCCTTTATTTTTCTTGGACGCTTATCGACTCGCTAAAATTGAAGGTGGCAAACCTCGCTTGCGTAGCCGGTCCCCAAGGTTGCCGCCTGGCCTCCATGAACAAGGAAGACAAAGACCGAGACGCGATTCCAACCGGCGGAAGCACGCCGGCCGGGCCATCGTCGCAGGAGCTGCTCGATTTGATTTCGAAATCGCAGCTGAACTACCGCGACTTGATCGATAGCCTGGACTACTCGGTGTTTACGATTTCGCTGCGCGGGGAGATCCGGGTGGCGAACCGTCCGCTTGCGGCCATTCTGGGGCTGGAGTTTCCGGAACTGATCGGCCACGGCCTTCACGATTTCCTTTCCGAGCCCACGCTGCAGCAAGCCAGCGCGGCGCTTCCGAATCTGCTCGCGACCGGACGCTGGCAGGGACGAATCCCGGTGCGTTTCAAGAAAGACCCGCAGCAGCTTCGCTATTACGATTGCTGGCTGCAACTGGTCGATGAAGAAGGCCGGGGAAAGTCGGTGAGCGGCTGGGCGCGCGACGTGACTCCGCAGCATGAGCCGGAGATGCGTTTCGCCGAGCTTTTCGAGTCTTTGCGCGAAGGAATTTTCTTCACTACGCCCGAGGGCAAATTGCTCGATGCCAACCCGGCGCTGGTGCGCATGCTGGGATACGAATTCAAAGAAGATCTGAAAGCGCGCAGCTTCCGAGACCGGTACGCAGACGCGGCGCAGCGGGATCATCTGGTAAGCCGGATTGTGGAGCAGGGTTCGGTTCAGGACGTGGACGTCTTGTTCCGCCGCAAGGACGGCAGCGAAATTCATTGTCTGGCTTCGGGGTTTGCGATCCGCGATTCTTTTGGCCAGGTCATCCGGATTCAGGGCACGCTGGTCGACATCACTGAACGAATTGAAGTGGAAGAACGGTTGCGCCAGGAACAGGAATTCGTCCGCCAGCTGGTCGCCAACTTCCCGGAAATGATTGCGGTGTTGGATCTGGAAGGGAAATTCACTTTCATCAGCTCGCGGATTCACGAATTGCTGGGCCGGTCGCCGGAAGACGTGGTCGGTAAGAGTCTGGCGACTCTGACGCATCGCGACGACGTGGACCGGCTGACAACATCGCTGCGCCGTTTCGCCGAGGGAGAGTTAAAGAACGCCCAGATCGAATTTCGAACCAGACATGCCGATGGTTCCTGGCGTTTGCTGCGCGCGAGCGTATCGCCGGTTTACGGTTCGGGCGGACGCATAAGTGGGGTAGTCGCTTCGGCTCGCGATGTCACCGACGCGAAGGAAGCCGAAAAACAGAAGCTGCAGAAGGAAAAACTGGCGGCGATGGGCGAGATGATGTCCGGAGTCGCGCACGAACTGAATAATCCGCTGACGGCGATTTTAGGCGTCAGCGATTTGATGCGGGAGCGCGCCACGGATGAGGTGACGCGGCGGCAGGCGGACATGGTTCTGAAACAGGCGCGGCGCGCCGCCGGAATCGTCCAGCATCTGCTGGCTTTTTCCAGGCCTTCGGCGCTGGCGAGCCAAAAGATTCATCCTGATGAAATTATTCGAAAGGTAGTGGAGCAGCAGGCCCCGTTGTTGCGCCCGAAAAACGTGAGCATAGAGCTGAAGGCCGCGGCTGGATTAACAGAGATCGAAGCGGATCCCCGGCTGCTGCAGCAGGTATTCGTTAACCTGATCACCAACGCGGAACAGGCCATAACCAGCGCGCGGGACAGCGGAACGATTCGGGTGTCGGTCAGTCAAAACGAAGGCAAAATTGTATTCGAGTTCGCGGACGACGGCCCCGGCATCCCGGCCCCAAGCCTGTCCAAAATTTTTGATCCATTTTTCACTACCAAACGGCCGGGTGGCGGCACGGGCCTGGGCCTGACAATCGCTATCGCGATCGCAAAAGAGCACGGCGGAACGATTGAAGCCGATTCAGCTTCAGGGGAAGGCGCCCGATTTCAAGTCGTTCTGCCGGTGGCGGTGGAAGAATCGCTTGGTGAGGCAAGCGATACGGAAGCGCCTCGAAGGCCTACTGCCACGCGACCGCTGGCAGGCTCGTCGCCGTTACACGGGCATTCGGTCTACGTGGTTGATGACGAGGAAAGCATTCGCGAGATCGTGCAGGAAGGCCTGGGAGCGCGGGGGATGACGGTCGAAGGCGCGTCCAGTTCCGAGGAAGCCCTGGCGCATCTCGCCCATCGCAGCTACGACTTTATTATTTGCGATTTTAATCTTCCGGGACTGAACGGCGGACAATTCTTCGAACACGCTCGCTTTCAACCCGGAACCGCGGCTACGAAATTTATCTTTATGACCGGCGCCCTGCTGGATACCGAAACCGCCGCGAGGTTCGCGCAGAACGGCGCTTCGATGCTGCAGAAGCCGTTTCACATTGCCGCGCTCGCGGCGTTATTAGCAGAGCTGATGCCGCATTCTTTGTCTCAGCCAAAATAACGATTCACGCCGCGCCGATTCACGCGGTCATTTGGTTTCTGGTTTCGCGGCCGCCTCGCCAGGATCTACTCCGAAATCCCACAGATACACATTAGTGCCCCCGGACTCGACGGCCTCGGCAACGGCGTATTCGCCGGGGTCGAGAGAGTGGTAGACCGTGAAACGGTAGACGCCTTTGGCGATTTCCCAGCGGAGCATCGGCAGAATGACGCGGCCGGTCGCCTGTTTCTGACCGAAGAGTTGATCGAGATTCTCTAGTGAGCGCTTGCCACCGTGGATCTTGGCGCGAATCAGTTCCAGGTTTGGCTCATGCCCGTCGGCGGTGCGCATGTAAAACTCCACGGAAGCGGCTTGCATGCGGAATTTTGCGCGCTCGCCATCGAGCGCAACAGTGTGACGGGTGGGAACGATTGGGATCGGGACCAGGACTTGCTTCACCCTTTGGGTCATGCTGTATTTGATATCGGGATCGGCGGAGGCCAGAGGGTGAATCGCCTTGCCGTCGAATTCGAAAAGGCCAGCGCCTGCAGGCAAGAATACTTTCGGCGCAATTTCGATACTGGCATCCACGTCGATCAATTCGGCATTGCGCATACTTTCCGTTTTCCGCGCCTCAGCGACTAAATCCAAGTTTTTCTTGGCCTCGCCCATCTCCATCTTGCGGGTGGCGTCCCAATCGACTAGCGACTCCGGTATTTCGTCCCAGTCTCTTTGGTCGATGCTGTAGTAGCGGACGCGATCGCCTTCGATGTGATATTCGCGGACCAGCTGAAATGTTCCATCCTTTAACATCAGCTTTTTTCCACGCGGGATTGCGGGAGCTTGCGGCAACGCGGCCGGAGCCGCTGCAGATGACTGCTGCGCACTGGCCGAATTCGGGGAGTTCTGCTGCTGGGCCGAAGCGGAACCGAAAGCCCAAATGGCGGCGATCGCGATCAATAATGCGATTAGCGGGCGCATTGGAGCGAGTTGGTTAGCCTTGTGGCGAATCGAATCCATCGGTTTTTTTAGGGCTTGGTAGCGAATGCCCATCCGGTTGCCCGCGCCAGCGGAAAGAGCTTCCGCCCGCTCATGGTATCTAGGATGCCACAAAACGGTTTCGAGTTTGGTGGACTGTTGAGCGGATTAAACGAAGAAGACCTTAAATTTCGAGCAGTTGGCCCCGCGAGGTTCTTCGGAATGATTCTAAAGGTGTGAAAAGGAAGGGCGACGGCCCTAGTGATCGCAACGCGATTGCAGCACGGTGACGATCATCAAGTCGGCGTTGGAGAAGAGCCACTTTTCAGCTTCGACGCCGGCTGCTTCCGCAGCGCGGGCAATGGATCCGAGGTGTTTGTTACGGGCCAGACCGCGCAGATGATCCGCGCAGATTCCGGTCAGCCTTACGACTTCGTCTTCGGTGAAGACTTTCTGGCTGGATTTGATGCGCACCATGGTTTCGCTCCGGTACTTCGATGCCCAGTAGCAAATTAAATGCTAGACACGTCCCATGCAATAGTCCTTCCGTTTGGATCGCGTAGGACCGCAGGAGATAGCAAGCGGCCGAACCTGCACTGGTTCAACAACTTGATAGCGGTACAGGCGAAATCGCCCCGAAAGACCGCCTTCGCGTTTTTTGGCCCAAACAGGAAAATGTAGTCTATGGATGGAATATTTCTACAAGTTCACAGAGTTGTTTCCGGTGGCGTAATTCGTGGTATCCGATAAAACGGTACCACTCATAGAGGTTCAGGCTGCCGAAGATCGGATGCAGAAAGTGATAGGCGCTGAGATCTCGATGCCGAAGAGGGTGGAAAAATTCGACCGAGTGCTGCCGGATGGACTCCAGCGTCATGTAGGCTTGGTCGCGATTGCCGATGCGTTCCGACTCCAATGGTATGGGAGTGCGTACCTTTTTCCCCCGCCAAGTCGCTAGCACCAACGGCAGGTGGATTTTCTTCAAGGCCGGTAACGGTCGCGGCTCGCGCAGCCAGAGCTTTTTTGCATCGCGCAATGATCGATTCCTCGACCATTCCAACGTGGCCCACAATTTCAGCGGCAGACCAGACATCCTGAGCAGGCCGTTCGAGCCAGCGTTCATCCGGAATGCAGTTGGCTGCTGCTAGAAATCGAACGCGCGATGCTCGAAGGAATTTTGTAGTCGGGGCGAGATTCTTCATGGCGTTGCTGGCTGTTACGTTAGACCGCGAATCCGCCCGCGGCCTCAAAGGAATATGCAATTTGCAAAATCCGGGCTTCTCCGAAATGAGGGCCGAAAATCTGCATACCTACCGGAAGACCAGCTTCGGTGCGTCCGCAGGGCACTGAGATGCCAGGTATCCCTGCGAGCGAACCGGTAACCGTATATATATCAGCCAGATACATTTGCAGGGGATCGGCTGTCTTCTCTCCCAGCCTGAACGCCGGCGTGGGAGTCGTGGGAGTGATAATCGCGTCAACCTGTTCAAAGGCTTGGCTGAAATCGCGGGCGATCAGCGATCTAACCTTTTGAGCGCGCAGATAATACGCGTCGTAATAGCCGGCGGAGAGTGCGTAGGTTCCCAACATGATGCGCCGCTTTACCTCCGGGCCAAAACCCTGTTCGCGCGTCTTGCGGTACATATCCATGAGCGTGTTGCCAGAGACACGCAATCCGTATCTGACGCCGTCGTACCGGGCTAGGTTCGAACTAGCTTCGGCGGTGGCGACAATATAATAGGTCGCGATGGCGTAGTCGGTGTGGGCCATTCGAATCGCGACTGGCTTGCAGCCCAGCTTCTCCAGCATGCCGATTCCGGATTCGATCTTGGCCCTAACCTCAGCGTCGAGCCCTGGCGCCGAAATACTCCGCGGGCACGCCGATTCGAATGCCGGCAAGGGGCTTGCCGGATGTCGGCGCCGTAATCCGGCACTGCTACGGGCGTGGAGGTGGAGTCTGCCGGGTCGTGCCCGGCGATCACGGACAAGACGGAAGCAGAATCCGCTATGTTTGTAGTAAATGGGCCGATTCGGTCTAACGAGGAAGCGAAGGCAATTAGGCCATACCTGGATACGCGTCCGTATGTTGGCATTAGCGCGGATATGCCGCAGAACGCACCGGGCTGGCGAATCGAGCCGCCCGTGTCTGTCCCCAAGCTAGCCACAGCCATGCCGGCGGCCACCACAGCGGCCGAGCCGCCACTGGAGCCTCCGGGCACCCGATCTAGGGGCCACCGGGTTCCGTACTGGACCGTATGCGGAATTCTCGTTCGAGCTGCCCATGGCAAATTCATCGCAGTTCGTCTTGCCGAGCAAGATCGCGCCGGCGGCATCGAGCCGGGCGACCGCGGTTGCGTCATACGGTGGCGTATAGTTCTCGAGAATCTTCGATCCGCAGGTCGTGCGAACTCCCGTTGTGCTCAGAACGTCCTTCAGTGCGACTGGGACGCCAGCCAGCGGCGGCAGCGTGTCGCCTTTGGCTATGGCGGCGTCGACCCAGTCGGCTTGGGCGTAGGCACGTTCGGGTGACAGCGCCAAGTAGGCATTCAGTTTCGGATTTTCATGGTCGATGCGATCGTAGAAATCCGTGGTCAGCTCGCGAGCGGAAATCTGCTTGGTGAGGAGAGCTTCGCGGACCGTCGAAATCGTCCATTTCGTGGGAGCGCTCACCGGTCAATTACCTTCGGAACCCGGAAGAACGGCTCTCGCCGCGTCCGGAGCCTGGGCTAAGACGGCCTCGGCTACGTCGCAGGGACCAACCACATCTTCGCGCAGGGCGTCGTCCAGCGGCGTGCCGAGACTTGACGTGCCGGCACCGGAGCGAGGGAGAATCTGCGTCATCGGTTCGACGTTTGATACGTCCAGTTGTTCCAGCTTTCCGATGTAGGCGAGGATTTCGTCGAGCTGGCCGCGATACATCTCAACCTCGTCAGGAGAAAGCTCCAGATGGGCCAGTTGGGCGACGCGCAAAACCTCTTCGCGGGTGATCTTCATGTACGGATCGAATCCTTGGTAGTTTGCCGACCTGAGAATTTACACACCCATCTTAGTACATCAAGGGAACAGCGCAAGCGCGGTCGAGCGGAATGAAAATCGCCAGCAGCCTGCCGAATATGTTGCGAATGACCGCTAGGTTTTGCGACGGCGCACGAACGGCGTGTGGTCGTTGTCGAATTCATGCGAGATGTGACGCGGCCGGTGAGCATCGACGAACTTTATTTCGCGCACCAGGGTTCCACCCCAGTTGCGGTTAACCTGCGCGCAGAATTCATTGCTCATGGTTTCCAGCTGAATCCGCCAGGGCTTGCCGTCGGCGGCGATTTCCAGGCAGCCTGCGGCGCAGCGCACGGGCCGCGTGTGAGCAGCGATGGTGCGGCCCACCACTTGAGGCCAAACACCGGAAAGCCAAGCAACTGCCGCTTCCGGTCGCTTCAATTGCCGCAACATGCCGCCTAGAAAATTTCCAGCTCTGTCCATGGAGATGCGGAGTCTAGCACTGCCCCGCAAATCTGTCTGGGGATGAGGAAATTTATGCACAGGGTGCTGAGGATAAGTGACGCGGGCGATCTCGAGAAATTTAGCCGCGAGAAGCGGATAGTCACGCTTCTCCGAAATCAGCAAACTGAATGAGTGCGGAATTCATGGGCAAAAATTACGTTCCAGAAAGAGGTGACGATGAACACGATACGCGTGGTGGCCATTTCAACCGAACTCGCCGAAGCCGTCCGGAAAAATACAAAGGATCCACACTTCGGATTTCCGGTGTATACGGCGGAAGCTGGTGAGGGATTGCCCTGCCGACACTGCCTCGATTGGATCGCGGAGCGCAAGGAGCGAGCCACGCTTTTCACGCTGGATCCGTTCGCGGGTGTGGAAAACCTGCCGCTACCCGGGCCGGTTTACATTCATGCGGATGGTTGTGCGCGATATCCGGACGATGCCGGAATTCCGACGAAGCTGATGACTAGTCCGCGAACGTTGAATGCTTATGCACGAGGACGCCGGCTCGTTGCGCAGGAATATGTGGATTTCGCAAGCGCAGAGGCGACGATCGAGCGATTATTCGCGCGCCTGGATGTGGATTACGTGCACGTCAGGAGCACGACGGCGGGCTGCTATACGTTTCGGCTGGAACGAGCGGTTATCGGAATAGAACGGCCGGCCACCCAGGACGCTGCTAGACCGCGACGCCGTTGAGCCCCAGTTGTGGTGCGGCTCCGCGCAGCGCAGCGATGCAAAAGGCGATGTGTTCGTCGAGGGGAACGCCGAGCTCTTCGGCACCCTTATATACGTCATCGCGATTCACTCCGCGGGCGAAAGCTTTGTCCTTTAGTTTTTTCCTAACCGATGCGGCTTCGACCTCATGAATGCTTTTGCTGGGTTTGATTAGCGCGCAAGCGGTCAAGAAACCGGCTAGTTCGTCGCAAGCGAACAGGGTCTTGTCGAGGGGCGAGGTGCGCGGCACATTGCAGTAGTCGGCATGACCCAGAATCGCGTGGATCATTTCTTCCGGGTAGCCGCGTTCGCGGAGGATTTTCGAGCCCTCGAAAGGATGTTCTTCGGCGGCGTGGTGCGCGGCGTTTGGCCAGCGTTCGTAATCGAAATCGTGCAGCAAAGCCGTGATGCCCCAAAGATTTTCGTCGGCGCCAGACTTCTGCGCGTAGGCGCGCACGCAGGCTTCGACGGCCAGGGCGTGTTTGCGCAGGCTTTCTCCCTGAGTGTATTCGCACAGCAAGTTCCAGGCATCATCACGATTCAGCATGCAATGGTCTCCAATTCCATCCGTACGCAGAAAAGATAGCACGAACCGCGATGGGAGCCCGAATAGGCGCACAATTGGTAATTCTCGTGCATGGCCCTCAGCGAAGACAAAAAGTGGCCGATAGAAATTTAGTGCAGGCTAATGCGAACGAGGCGGAATGAGCTTTGGCAGAAAGCAGCAGTGTTCCGATTTGAGACAGGCTTCGATCGTCGGAGTCGACGAGATTTCCGACGGAGTACGAGGCCATTTTCCGGTGTTCACGGCTGTCAATTCGTCGAGTCTTCGCGTCATTGATTGAACACAATTCGAGATCGGGCGGCAAAATCGCACGAACGAGACAAAAAGGAAGAAGAACGACGCGAAACTGGCGGCAAATCATCGGCAGGGATTGCCGCTGAAATTTTTGCAGTCAAAATTCGGCGAAGGTGACGTTGCGCGGCGTTGTGTTCATGTCGTTAGCGGACATGAAACGTCCGGGCGAACAAAAGTCGTACCACGTTTTGGAGTGTTCGACGATAGCAACTACCGTGGTTTGTTGAAGCCAACGGAGCAGGGATAAAATATCTAATGTCCGGCGACAAAAAAGGGCTTGACAAGAAATGGCACCGCGTGGAGAATCACCCCGCGCCGTTTCTGCCTTCCCCCTGTTGCGAACTGTGCCTCCCCTTCTCATCGCCGGAATAGTGTGCGAGGAGAGCCTGTGGCCGAAAAAGACCATAGAAGTAAGCATGGAAATGGAACGGGAAGTACTCCGCTGCCAAGTTTGCGGATTAGTCCAGTACCGCACCCGCACGGATAACTGCCGCAGTTGTCTGCGTTTGCTGCCCCCGAAGGTGTCGTTCGTCATTCCGTCGCCGACGCCGACCGATCTTGCCGGGGGACGACCGCCAATTGTTTGAGAACTGGCCGAACCGCGAAACTGTGGAAAACATCGGCCAGCGCATCAGGCAATTGCGGGAGTCACGCGGCATGACGCAGAGCCAACTGCAGGCACGTTCGCGCGTCTCACGCTCCTATTTGTCCCGGATTGAGAGCGGACAGATGACGCCAAGCCTCGGCACGCTGGAAAAGATTGCCGAAGCACTGGGCGTGGGTCTGAACCGTTTCTTCGTGCCGGAAACCAATGGCGAAACGGTGCTCGAAGATCCGTTCATCCAGGGTCTTCGCCCGTACCTGCGACAGCTCGATTGGACGCAGTGGCAGGGCATTCTGAAGCGCTTGCAGGCGATCAGCGAACACGTCAGCACCAATCACACGCATACGTCCGCTGCCGCCGCAGGCTTCCGACCGGATGGCCAACGCCATGCCCCGCCGGCAACAGCAGACTGGCCATACCGGAACGGCGCTGCACCGCTAGCCGCTACGGAGCGGTAGGCGGGCCCTCACGCCGAACCGTCTGGGTTTTGAAAAGTTCCGGGTAGAGTCTGGCGCGCCAGTTTCGGTTGGCCGCCAGGCTCGAGCCCGTACGGGCGGTACGATCGTCCGCGCGAATGCGGTGGAATTCACGGTTACGAATGCCGGTCGGCATTCGACTCAAAAGCACTAGCACTACTTGCCGAGGAATTGATTCGAGGACGGATGCGGCCAGGCCTTCCGGCGTTTACTGCGCTTCGCGTTTGCCGGTTCGAACCAGCGTAATTTCGACGCCATCTATCCTTCTGTGTCAGCGACACGGTTCGCGTGCTCTCGCCATGGTCATCGATGAAAGTCACGTCCGAGTCGGTAGTGATGTCCATGCCCTGAATCTTGACCTCGCCGCCTTTTTTCCCTCGAGCGAAAGCTCGGCCCGAGGCGTTGCGAATACCACGCGGCAACTTTATCCAGCGGGTCGTTGGTTGAGTAGTTTTCTACCGCTACTCCCAACCGGCGTCACCGGCAGACAACTCTACATTGGCGTGATTGTCTTTGCTCGACGGATTTTGCGCCAGGATAAACCGGCAATCCCGAGGCGCGGTTCGGATTCTGGTTAACCTTGAGCTCGCCAACGGGTGTCTGAATATCGACGTTCTTGCCCTCGCTGTCGATGTGGGATTGGCCGGCCACATAGCCTGCGACCATCAAGGCCAGGAAAACCATCACCACGATTCCGCCACCGACGATACCGAGAATCCACCAGATGGCGGTCGTGCTATCGCCGTCGGGCGGGAGGTGGAACGATTGGAGGTCTTCCGGATGCGCTGGACATAATTCTCCCCTGCGAACAGTTTCAGTCCGTAGATACGCTAAACCATCGCGAAAATGTTTCGTTACGCCGAGGTCGAATCGTCAGTTGAAACGTACTTCGACACCAGGGTGCCGGTCGAGATGCACGGAGTCGATGAAGCGAACTTCCGCTTCCGCCAGAGTCATGATCAGCGAATGCGTGCGGGTTCCGTCGCGGAAGAAGGAAACGCCGTCGAGCAGGCCGCCGCCGGTGACTCCCGTACACGCGAAGATGATTTTCTTGCCCGGAGCCAAGTCCGCAGTCTCGTAGATTCGTTTCGGGTCCTTGATTCCCATCTGCGCGATGCGCTCGAGGTGTTCGGGCTTATCGACCACCAAACGCGCGAGTATCTCGCCCATTTAGGCAGCGCAGTGCCGCCGCCGTTAGGACGCCTTCGGGAGCGCCGCCCGTGCCCATCACGGCGTGCACAGCCGTACCGCGCACCGCGGCGGCGATGCCGGCGGAGAGGTCGCCGTCGGAGATCAGGCGGATGCGGGCGCCGGCGGCACGGATATCTGCTGATGAGTTGCTCGTGGCGCGGCCGATCGAGGACGACGATGACCAGATCTTCGACGTCGCGGTCGTAACGCCGGGCAATCGCTCGTAGGTTGTCTTTCGCCGGAGCATCGATATCGATGGCGCCCTTGGCGGGCGGCCCGACGATAATTTTTTCCATGTACAAGTCCGGCGCATGAAGCAAGCCACCATGCTCACTGGCGGCGAGCACCACGACCGCGCCGGGTTCACCTGTGGCGCACAGGTTGGTTCCTTCAAGGGGTCCACGGCGATGTCCACCTGTGGATAGGTGCGCGATTTGTCGCGCACCGCCGCGCCCACTTTTTCGCCGATGAACAGCATTGGCGCTTCGTCGCGTTCACCTTCGCCGATGACGATGGTGCCGTCCATGCCCACCCGATCCATTTCCTTGCGCATGGCTTCCACGGCAGCATGATCGGAGCCGGACCGGTCTCCCTGGCCCATGGTGCGCGCCGATTCGATGGCCGCGGTTTCAACCACGCGAAGAAATTCGAGGCTGAGTTCTTTTTCCATGATGACTCCGTGTGACTCGCGTTATTGGAAAGAATTCCGGCAGGTCGGGTTGTTCCCACCCGGCGGGCTAATCATAATCCAAACGGGAGCAAAGCAATCAAGTCGTTATTTAAGGAAGTGGCTGAATCGTTGCATCGGTCAGGAATGGACTGTCGAACTGGGTCACGTCTCCCGGCCTTTTTCCGGTGACCGGCTGCAGGCGGGCGGAGAGCGGTTTGTGCCACTTTACCGAAAGACTCGCGACGTCGCCGAGAATACGTTCCAGTTGCTCGGCTGTAACATCGCCGGGAAGCGGGATCGTGTCGAGGCCGGTGCCGCAAACCGCGGAGTAGGAAAGCAGCGCATCGATCGAGAGCCGGCCCTCGTTCCAGCGCCGGGCGATCACCGTGTCTTCGAGGACCGGAAGCATCAATCCGGAATAGCCCGCTTGTTTGACGGGAATCGCCTTCAGCGCCCGGGTAATGAGCGCCGCGGTACTCAGCGTGCCGCTAGAGCCCAGCGGCGCCCCGGTGAAATTCTCGATGGCGCGGCCGATGGAAACGTCCTTCAGCGGAGCGGGTGAAAGGTCGATGCCGCCGTAGGTCCAGCCGGCCGTCGTGCCGATTCCTACCGCCGTTTTTTCGATTTGGCCGGCGTACATGCCTAGCGCGGATATCAGGCGCGCTTCGGCTTCGCTGGGAGACTTGGTGGACGCTAACACATCGGCCACGGTGTTCGCGGATTCCAAGCCGATGGCAAATTGTTTGCCTTCGCCAGCGAAGTACGACGCTGGGAAAAAAGGAGTGCCGGATGGAATGAAAGCGGAGGCCGCAAAGCTGAAGTTGCCCTGGCTGTGCGGCGTATTCGCTTCCAGATATTTTATGACGCGGGCGGCCGCCTGGATCGACTTCCAGTGAATCCCATCTTCCGCGGCGATGTAAACTGAACCGTCGATGGCTTTCGAGTTGGCAATAATCTTGCCGAGTAGTTCCGCTGCATGTGGGTCGTCCGCATCGCTCATCATCGCTGGGCCAATCGAGGCGATGAAGCCTTCCTTTACCGCGAGGGCATCGTAGTCGTGGAAGAAGGCCAGAACCTGTTCGTCCGTCAGGCCGCGCGTGTATTCGGGAAAGGGTTGGGTGGTGATGCGGATGGTAGTGACTTCGAAACCAGTTTTTTCGTAGGCGGCTTTGGCCTGTCGGAGGAACTGCAATGCATCTTCAATTTCTTTCTGATATTGCGCGGGGTCGAGCCGCACAAACGCGGTGATGGTGCGAACTTTGGGTTTTGATGGTACGTCGAAGGCACTCGCCGGACGAATAGCCACGAAAATCGTAAACAGGGCACCTAGAACCGCGGCAATATTCACCACGCTGCCGCGAAGGCTCCGTGGACTTTTCACGAAAATGCCGCGATGCCGGTGATGCGTTCGCCAATAATGAGCTTGTGGATATCGTGCGTGCCTTCGTAGGTGAAGACCGATTCAAGATTGGCCATGTGGCGCATAACGCAGTAATCGTCGACGATGCCGTTAGCCCCCAAAATTTCGCGCGCGCGGCTGGCGGTTTCCCGCGCCATCCATACATTATTCATTTTCAGCATTGAAATGTGCGAGGGATGCACCCGGCCGGCATCCTTCAGCCGGCCAACCTGCAGCGCCAGGAATTGCGCTTTGGTAATTTCGGTGATCATCCAGACCAGCTTTTCCTGCACCAATTGGTGCGAGGCGATCGGCTTGTTGTCGAATTGCTTGCGTTCCTTGGCGTAGCGCAGCGCCGTGTCGTAGCAGGCCATGGCCGCGCCAATTCCGCCCCAGCCTATGCCGTAGCGAGCTTGATTCAAGCAGGATAGCGGGCCACGCAGGCCTTCCACGCCGGGCAGAACATTTTCCGCGGGAATTTCGCAGTCGGTCATCGACAGGCCGGAGGTCACCGAAGCGCGCAACGAATATTTTCCGTGCACGTCCCAGGCTTTGAAGCCGGGCGTACCTTTTTCCACGAGGAAGCCGCGAATCTTTTCGTCTTCGCATTTCGCCCAAATCAGCGCAACGGCGGCAAGCGAGCCGCTGGTGATCCACATTTTCTCGCCGTTCAGGACGTACTTGTCGCCCTTCTTCACCGCGCGCGTCAACATGCCGCCGGGATTCGAACCGAACTGCGGTTCGGTGAGCCCGAAACACCCGATCGCTTTGCCTTGCTGCAGCAAGCGGCAGCCACTTATCTTTTTGCGCGTCGGAACCAAATGTATAAATCGGGTACATCACCAGCGCCGACTGCACGGAGACGAAGCTGCGCAGGCCGGAATCGCCGCGCTCAAGTTCCTGGGTGACCAGGCCGTATTCGACGTTGGACATCCCGGCGCAGCCGTACCCCTTGAGGCTCGCGCCAAACAGGCCCAGTTCCGCCATCTGCGGAACCAGTTGCATCGGGAATTTCCCTTCGCGGTTGTATTCCTCGATGATGGGCATGATCTGATCGTCCACGAATTGGCGGGTGGTGTTGCGCGCCAGTTTTTCTTCGTCGGTCAGAACAGAATCGAAGTCGAGATAGTCGACCCCGGAAAATGAAGGCATGCAAAACTCCTTAATTGGTCCACATCCGCGTTGTCTTAATCCCCAACCGGCCGAGTAGTCTTGCGACTGAACGACCGCAGGTTCGTTCCGAGAACTTTGATTGTAGCGAATGTCCAAGGTGTTGCGCCACCGGGCGGTTGGCTCGTCGCGGTTTTCGTGACAAATCTCGTGCGATACAAATGTTTCGTCTGGAGCAAATCTGGCTTGCGGCCAAAACCGGCGATGACGAGGTTAGTGATATAACCAGTGAAGCGTGGGTCGGAGGCGGCGTGAAACGCTCGGCAGGGATTACCATAACCGCGGTTTTGGCGTTCATCGGCAGCGCTATAGCCTTGTTTGCCGCGGCGTTGATGTCCCTTACCTTCACGATCGCGATTCCCAATGGAAAGCTGCCTCACGGGTTTGGATATATTGCGATCTTCTCGGTTTTGATCATGGTCTTGACGGCCGCTTGGGGAGTCGCGTCGGGCGTGGGGCTGCTTAACCTGCGCGAATGGTCGCGCATTTCGGTGCTGGTATTTTCGGCACTGCTGCTGACGGTCGCGTTTCCGGGCTGCTTCATGGTTCTCTTCGCTAAACTTCCGGTGCCGGCCAATTCGCCGGATGTGGAGTTAGCCCAGCGAACGATGTGGATCGCGCGCATGTTTGGAGTCGCCATGTACGCGTTCCTAGCCGCCCTGGCGGGTGGATGGCTGTATTACTTTAATCTTCGAAACGTAAAGGCACAATTCGTTGCGCGTCATGTTGCTGGTGCGGGACTGGATTTGGAGTCTGCCACCCGCATTGGACCATATTCTGGCGGACGGCCCCTCAGCATTACGATCATCGCGGGATTTTTGATGCT
This sequence comes from uncultured Acidobacteriota bacterium, assembly GCA_963737765.1. Classification (GTDB taxonomy): domain Bacteria; phylum Acidobacteriota; class Terriglobia; order Acidiferrales; family UBA7541; genus Palsa-295. The sequence goes on along the minus strand of CAVTTY010000022.1, from coordinate 9,989 downwards.
GGGCGCTCTCAGCCTTCCCCTATTCTTAGTTTTCCGATTTCCCATGATGTTCCTGGGGTTTTTCTTCACGGGTCCGGCTGCGGCTCTGATTATTTTGACTTACGCCGCGGTTCAGGCGGCGCTGGCCTACGGCTTGTGGGAGTTGAAGCCTTGGGGGCGCAGCCTGTCGATCTATTATTTCAACTTCGCGATTTTCAACGCAGTGATCTCCGTAATTCTTCCCGGGGCAGAGTCCCGCTACGAACAGATGATCGCAGCGATACAGTCGACGATGAATCTTCCCGCTGCTCCCGCGCAACCGCATTTTCCGCTGTGGATCGCGCTGTTTTTTTCGCTGCCGTTCATTGGGATTCAATTGTGGTTTTTGATCGCGAGCAAGCCGGCATTTGAACCACGTAATTCTTCCACCGTCCGCTAATGGGTGCGCGGCTAAGTCGTGGATTGTGAACGGCCAACCACGACGGAGCTGAGCTGTCGTCGGAAAATTCTGAAGATCGCCTGAGCGAGAGAACTAATGCGTCGAGTCTTTTTTCAGCCAGGATGGGCTGAGGATATCGTGTTGCCCGACCAATCGAGATCAGTCCTAAAATATTCTTTATCGATTCGCGGGCCGTTGACGGCGAGAACTCTCGATGCGATAATCTTTTGCACTTATCGAGTCAAGACGAGTGTGCTCTGCGGCGTGCAGTGAAGCCTGGGCTTGCGCGGAACTAAGGAACGGGGCCGACACAACCGTATTTTCTCCTGAAAATGGAAATCCTTCACCAACTCGGCAACTTGTTTCTTCAAGCTGTGCCTACAGTCATCATCGTTTTCCTTTTTTACCTGTTCATGCGCTGGGCGTTTTTCAATCCTATTCAAAAGGCGATGGCGGAGCGCGAGTCGAAAATCGAAGGTGCCCGTAAAGACGCCGCTACGGTGCAAGCCGCTGCGAATCAGGAACTGCAGGATTACAACGAAGCATTGAAGAAAGCACGCGCTGAAATCTACGCCGAGCAGGAAGTGGCGCGGCAGGCGATTTTGCAGGAACGCAGTAAGAATCTGAAAGCGATGCGTACGCTGGCGCAGAAAGAAGTCGCCGAAGGCAAGAAGAAGATCGACGCCGATCTCGCCGTCGCGCGCAAGGAAATCGAGGCTGGCGCGCCGGCGATGGCCGGCGAAATCACCCGCAGCATCCTGGAAAAACCGCTTGCGCTGCAGGGAGAAACACGACGCTCATGAAACAAGCGCCGCGAAGAAGCCGCAACGATTCGAGTGCTTTCGGCGCGCGTGTCCGTGAATTTGGACGCGTCGCCGCTGTCTTTTGTTCGGCAATCCTGATGACTGCCGGTCCGGTGTTCGCGCAAGAAGCTGCTACGGAATCGCCGGCGGGCCGAACGTTTCGGTGGCTCAATTTCGCAATCGTCTTCGCGCTGCTCGCCTACGTAATAGTGAAATACGGAGCACCCAGCTTCCGAAACCGCGCGTCGCAAATCGCTGAAAAGATTGCGGAAGGTGCGCGGGCCCACGAAGCCGCGGAAACCCAGCGCCGCGAGATTCAGGCCAAAGTAGCGAATCTGCAAAGTGAAATTGAGCAACTGCGGGTGCAGGGCCGGCGCGATGCTGAAGAGGAAGCCCAGCGCCTCCGTGATACGGTCCGCAGCGAAAGCGAGAAAATCGAACAGGCCGCCCGCACCGAAATTGAAGCGGCGGCGCGCGCCGGACGCTTGGAATTGAAGGCGCTGGGCGCTCGCCTTTCCGTTCAGTTGGCGGAAGCCATGTTGCGGCAAGAATTGACCCCGCAAGCAGAAGCGAAACTTTTCCGGTCGTTTGTCGGCGAGTTGGGAAGGAACGTGAATTGAGCGCCGTCGCGGAACGATACGCAGCAGCGCTTGCGGACGTCGCAGTCGCCCACAAGTCGGGCGAGGCGGTCCGTAAAGATCTCGGGTCGTTTATCGCGGCTTATTCTGAATCGGCCGATCTGCGCAACGCGCTGGACACTCCTTCCCTGGATCAGGACCTCAAAACCAAAATCGTGCAATCGATCGCGGCAAAAATGGGGCTGAACGAAGCGGTGCGCAACTTTGTGATTTTGATTGTGAGTCACCAGCGCACGCACCTGCTGCACGAGATCGATCAGGCGTTTGGGTCGGAGCTAAACCGCCGGCTGGGGATTGAAGAAGCCGAAGTCACCACCGCGCGGCAACTGAGCGACGCCGAGAAAAAGGAACTGCTCGGCGTGCTGGAGCGCCGCACCGGCAAGAAAATCGAAGCGAAATTTCATCGGATGACCAGTCGGTGCTGGGCGGCGCGGTGGTGCGGGTGGGTTCCACGGTTTATGACGGATCGGTGCGCGAACAATTGAATCGCTGCGCGAGCGCCTGGAAGCGGAATAGCGGAATCGAAACGAGGAGCAGGAATGGCGAATATTAAAGCGGACGAAATCACGAAAATTCTGCGCGAGCAGATCGAAAACTATCAGCAGACCATGGCGGTCGAAGAAGTCGGCACGGTAATCTCCGTGGGCGATGGCATCGCGCGCATTCACGGCCTGGACAAATGCATGGCCGGTGAGATGATTGCGTTTCCGCACGATGTATTCGGCATCGCGCTGAACCTCGAAGAAGATCAAGTCGGCGCCGTGCTGCTCGGCGATTACGCCGAAATCAGAGAAGGCGACACGGTCAAGCGCACCAACAAAATTATGTCCGTGCCGGTCGGCGACGGCAATGATCGGGCGCGTGGTCAATCGCGCTGGGACAATCCGATCGACGGCAAAGGGCCGATTGCGTCCACCCAGCGCAATCCGCTGGAACGCATCGCGCCGGGCGTCATCGACCGCCAGCCGGTGCGCGAACCGATTGCAGACCGGTATCAAATCCATTGACGCGATGATTCCCATTGGCCGCGGCCAGCGCGAATTGATCATCGGCGACCGCCAGACTGGGCAAGACCGCCATTATTCTCGACACGATTTTGAACCAGCGCGGCGGCGACATGATTTGCATCTACTGCGCTATCGGGCAGAAGCGTTCGACTGTGGCGCAGGTGATCAAGACGCTGACCGATTTTGGCGCGATGGAGCACACCATCGTCGTCGCGGCCACCGCTTCCGAATCGGCTTCCATGCAATACATCGCGCCATTCGCCGCGTGCGCCATCGGCGAATATTTCCGCGATACCAAGCGCCACGCCATCTGCTTTTACGACGATCTTTCGAAGCACGCACAGTCTTACCGCGAAATTTCGCTCTTGTTGCGCCGCCCGCCCGGCCGCGAAGCGTTCCCGGGCGACGTTTTCTTCCTGCACTCGCGCTTGCTGGAACGCGCCGCGAAATTGAATGATGAACTCGGCGCCGGATCGCTGACCGCGCTGCCCGTAATCGAAACGCAGGCCGGCGACATTTCCGCCTACATTCCGACCAACGTGATTTCGATCACCGACGGCCAGATCTTCCTCGAAGCCGACCTGTTCAACAGCGGCATTCGTCCCGCGGTGAACGTCGGGTATCTCCGTGAGCCGCGTGGGCGGCAACGCGCAGATCAAGGCCATGCGCCAGGTTGCCGGCACGTTGCGCTTGGATCTCGCGCAGTATCGCGACCTCGCCGCCTTCGCGCAGTTCGGCACCGAGCAGCTGGATAAGGCCACGCAGGCGCAGTTGGCCCGCGGCCAACGCCTGATGGAAATCCTGAAGCAGGATCAATACCAGCCGCTGCCGGTTGAAAAGCAGGTTCTGATTATTTTTGCCGGCTCGAATCAAGTTTCTCGACGATATCGAGCGCGTCGGAATGCCGCCGCTTCGAACGCGAGATGTATCCCGTTCATCGAGACGAACTACAGCCGGTTTGCTGAAATCGTTGCGCGAGAAGAAAGCGTTCGACGACGCGATTAAGGCCGAAGCCATGAAAGCGCTGGACGATTTCAAGGAACGGTTCAAAGCACCTGGCGCAAAGAAACCGCTGCGGCGCGTTAACGCTGCCGAAAACAGCCGGAGCCGCAGCGTGCAATAATTCCTGATCGATGCCCACACTTCTCGATTACCGGCGACGCATTCGCTCGGTGAAGAGCACGCAGCAGATCACGCGCGCCATGAAGTTCGTGGCTGCGGCGAAACTGCGGCGCGCGCAGGAAGGCGTGTATCGCGGCGCGTCCTTACGCGAAGGAAATTCTGCGGGTGTTGCGTTCCGCCGCGGCGCGCATGGAATCGCCTGCGCATCCGCTTTGCTGGAACGCCGCGCCAGAAGAGAAAGATCCTGGTGATGGTGCTCACCGGCGACCGCAGCCTGGCCGGCGCATTCAATACCAACGTCCTGCGCCATGCCTCTGCGTTTCATTCGCGAACAAAGTGACCAGAAGATGGAATATCATCGTGGTCGGCAAAAAAGGCCGCGACAACCTGAGAAAGCGCGGCTTCAAGTTTGTTGGTGAGTATCTCGATGTGTCGGCGCATGTGGACTTCTCCAAGGCCAAGGAAATTGCCAAGCAGATTGCGGAACTGTACATCAAGGAAGAAGTCGACGCGGTATACGCCATCTACAACGAATTCAAGAACGTGATGGTGCAGAATCTGCGGGCCGAGAAACTGCTGCCCGATCGATCCGGTAGTTCTCAAAGACGATCAGGACGCAGAGAAGAAAATCGCCGCAGAGCATGCCGGCGCGGCTGGCTCGCTGCCGACCGAACCCGGACCGAAAGGCGAAGCGTCTGGTAGTCGATTACATTTACGAGCAGCCGGTCGAAGCAGATTTTCGCCGGTCTCGTGCCGCGCTATCTGCAATCCGAAATTTACCGCATCCTGCTGGAATCGGCGGCAGCCGAACACGCTGCGCGCATGACGGCGATGGATTCGGCGACCCGCAACGCGTCGGACTTGATCGACAAACTGACGCTGGAAATGAACAACATTCGCCAGGCAGCGATCACCAAAGAACTGATCGAAATCGTCAGCGGCGCGGCGTCGGCAAATTCGTAAGCGAATCGCGTCGGCAGAATCTGGGAACTACGAAAATTCAGAAGCAATCATGGCAACGAGTGATTTGAAAACCGGACGGGTGGTCGAAGTCATCGGACCCGTGATCGACGTGCAATTCGAAGAAGGCCATCTGCCGTTCATTCACAACGCGGTGCGCATCACCAGCGAAGGCTTCAACATTCCGGAGCCGCTGGACATCATCGCCGAAGTCGAACAGCACTTGGGCGAAGGCCGCGTGCGCTGCGTGGCGATGAAGCCCACGGAAGGTCTCGTTCGCGGAATGAAGGCCGTCGACCTCGGCGAGCGCGATCACCGTCCCGGTAGGCCGCGGCGTGCTCGGCCGCGTGCTGAACGTGCTCGGCGAGCCAGTCGACAAACTCGGCCCCGTGAAGACCGACAAGCACTATCCGATTCATCGTCCCGCGCCGAAGCTCGAAGATCAGTCCACGACTCTCGAAATGTTCGAGACCGGCATCAAGGTGGTCGACCTTATCGAGCCGTATCTGAAGGGCGGAAAAATCGGATTGTTCGGCGGCGCGGGCGTAGGCAAGACCGTGCTGATTCAGGAATTGATTCACAACGTAGCCATGAAGCACGGCGGCGTTTCGGTGTTCGCGGGCGTGGGCGAACGAACCCGGGAAGGAAACGACCTCTGGCTGGAAATGCAGGAATCCGGCGTGGTGGTAGCCGGCAATCCGGAGAAATCGCGTTGCGCCCTGATCTACGGCCAGATGACCGAGCCGCCCGGCGCGCGTCTTCGCGTCGGCCTGACCGGCCTTACCGTCGCCGAATATTTCCGCGACGAAGAAAAGCTGGACGTGCTGCTCTTCATCGACAATATTTTCCGCTTCGTGCAGGCCGGTTCGGAAGTGTCAGCGCTGCTGGGCCGCATGCCTTCCGCCGTGGGTTACCAGCCGAACCTCAATACCGAAATCGGCGAACTGCAGGAACGCATTACTTCCACCAAGAGCGGATCGATCACGTCCGTGCAAGCGATTTACGTGCCCGCTGACGACTATACCGATCCCGCTCCGGCCGCGACCTTCACGCACTTGGACGCCACCACGAACCTGAGCCGCCAGATCGTCGAGCGCGGAATTTATCCCGCAGTCGATCCGCTGGCCAGCTTCTCGCGCATTCTCGGATCCGCGCATCGTCGGCCAGGAACACTACAACGTGGCGCGCTCGCGTGAAGTCGCGTACTGCAGCGCTACAAGGAATTGCAGGACATCATCGCCATTCTCGGTATCGAAGAACTTTCGGACGACGACAAGCAGACCGTGGCGCGCGCGCGTAAAATCGAAAAATTCCTGTCGCAGCCGATGTTCGTCGCCGAGCAGTTTACCGGCCTGGCAGGCAAATACGTCAAGATCGAAGACACGGTGCGTGGATTCAAGGAAATCGTCGAAGGCAAGCACGACGATTTGCCGGAGCAGGCTTTCTACATGGTGGGCACCGATCGAAGAAGCCCGCGAGAAGGCCGAAAAAATGGCGGCGACCGCGTAGTTTTAGCAGTAACACCGAGCTACCACAGAAATGGCAGACGATACCAAAAAACGATCGAACTGCAGGTGGTCACGCCGGAGCACCACGTCTTGAGCGAAGACGTCGAGTCCGTCGAGATGCCGGGCAAAGATGGCTACCTGGGAATTTTGCCAGGCCACGCGCCGCTGCTTACCGAACTGGGCATCGGCATTCTGACCTATCGAAAGGGAGGCGAAACGCGCTCGATGACGGTCATGGATGGCTACGCCGAAGTTTTGCCCAACCGCGTGATCGTGCTGGCCGACGCGGCGGAACTCACCGAAAAAATCGATACCTCGAGGGCGCGGGTGGCTCTCGATCGCGCTAAGGCGAACATGCCGGGCGCCAACGCGACCGAGGCGGACTGGGATGCGGCGAACGCAGCCTTCAGCCGGGCCACGGTGCGGCTGGAAGCGGCGACGAAGGGTGGGTCGGGGGCGACTGCCGCTGCGTCACGCGAAATGGAGCACGCTAAAGCATAGTGCCTATTGAGGTATTTGGTCTTCCGCACGCGGAATCCGGCGGGTTTACAGCGCATCTAATTATCGTGCTAGAAATACTGAAGGGAATGTGATGTCTGAGATCACCGTTTATTCAAATACCTGGTGCTGCGACTGCCGTCGCGCGAAGAGCTTCCTCAAGGACCGAGGGATCGCGTTTCGCGAGGTCAATATCGATCACAACCCAGAAGCCGAAGCGACGGTGCTGCGCGTAAACAACGGCAAGCGCAAGGTTCCGACCATCGAAGTGGAAGGCCGCTATTTTCCGATGAGCCCGTTCGACCCTTACAGATTTGCTGAAGAGCTGAAAATTCCCCTGAACAAGTAATTCCGTTCCTTCCGAAGAATTCCTGCCAATTCTTGCCAGGCGTTTTGAGAATGGTGTGGAGTTGTGTTTAAGCTAGGCCGACCCCGCGGGTCATGACGCCGGCGACGTGAAGGTCTGGCGTAAGGACCACAAGATCGGCGTCGGCGCCGACCGCTATAATTCCTTTTTTCCCGGCGAGGCCGAGACGCCGCGCGGGAGAATGGTAGCCATACGAATGGCGTCGACCATGGGCACGCCAAGGTCGACCAAGTAGCGGATCGCGCGATCGAGCGTCAGAGTACTTCCAGCCAGTTTTCCCTCGGAATTGCGCACCACGCCGTCTTTTACCAAAACATCAAAATTCCCAAGCCTGTAGGTTCCATCCCGCATTCCGGTTGCGGCGGTGCCATCGCTGACGAGTAGCACTGTGTCGAAACCCTTGGTGCCGAGCAGCACCTGAATCGCCGGTCCCGCGACATGCACACCATCGGCGATGATCTCCGCGGTAACGTCGGCGTCGGTGAGCACGGCACTAATTACACCGGGATCACGATGAGTGAAGGGACGCATCGCGTTGTAAACATGCACCGCGTGCCGGGCGCCGGCCTGAATCGCCGCGCGTGCCTGCGCGTAATCCGCATCGGTGTGTCCTAGACCCACCACGATTCCATCGGCAATCGCCGCGGCAATCAGCTTCAACGCGCCGGGCATCTCCGGCGCGATGGTAATGATCTTGATCAGATTGCCCGCGGCCGTGCGGAACTGCTCCAGGATTTCCACCGAAGGCGCCACTATCGATTCCACGGGATGAACGCCGCGCCGTTCTGGATTGATGAATGGGCCTTCCAGGTGAATCCCCAGAACATCGGCGCCGAATCGCGCATTATCCGCGGTGCTTTCGTGCGCGCGAATATACGCCGCGATGCTTTCCAGGCTGTGGCAGGTGGCTTCGATGGGCGCCGTGACCGTGGTCGCGACGATCGACGTGGTCCCGAAGCGAGCCACGGTGGCCGTGATTTTGTCCAGGGCTGCGGTATCGGCTTCCATTACATCGTGCCCGCCGGCACCGTGAATGTGGACATCGACGAAGCCGGGAACGACAGTCATCCCGGATGCCACGTAGTCTTTTGCACCAGGCGGAATGTGAACTTCATCGCGATGGCCGATGCCAGTGATGCGGCCGGCTTCGACCACGATGACGCAGTCACGCAGTTCCTCCTGCGGCGTCAGGATACGGCTGGCGTAAATTGCGGTGGCCGACATAGGAAGTCCATGCTACCCGAAGTACCGCGCAAAATCAGCGGCGAGCCTTGCATCCTTTTCCTAGTCCGCTACAATCGTAGGCGCACTCTTTGGAGGGAATTGGATGTCACACGACAAGCGTTACGTGGCGCAGAAGCGCCAGCGCCGCCGCCGCAAGACCGCAAAAGGCAAAGTAAAGTTGTACGAAGCGGGAAAAATCACCCACGACAAGCTGCCCGCGCTGGCTAAGAAGTTCTTGAGCCGCAAGAACCGCGCCGCCAAGAAAGCCGAATAATCGAAAAGCAATCCACATCAGATCTTTCAAGCAACAAAAAAGGGGCGCCGAATCGACGCCCCTTTTCCGTGGTCATATGATGGTATGAAGTAAGAAAGCTAGTTTCCGCCGGAAACCGCTGCCTGCGCGTGGGTACCATTCGATTTCGGCACGCTCAAGTAGCCGGTGATTTTGTCCTTGCCCACCTGGTTGACCACGAACTCCAGAGGAGCCCGCGCACCCGATTCGAAGAAGTAGAGTGGCTCGTTCGCCGTCAGATTCTTCTTTTCATGGCGCTGGTCGTCGACGTAGATAGTCACCCCGTATTGGCTCTTCTTGGTGTTGGTAGCATGTAGCTCCACCGCCAGAGCGCCAACCTTCTCGCGCTGGTTCTTTTTGTCGATGGTGAATTCGTAGTAATCGCGTTCACCCAGGCGGCGAAGTTCTTCCACTTCGTCGTGGTTGCGCGCGATCAAGGTTCCGAATTCGCCGCGGGCCATCTGCAGGCTGTTCTTGGTGGTATCCAGGTCGGTCTTCACGCCGTTGACGTCCGTGCCGAGCTTGTTCACGTCATCCACGCTCGCTTTGGTCGCGAGCTGCGCGGTGGTCTGGTTTTGCATTTCGGCCAATTCCTTGGCGTCATCTTCCTTGATCTTTCTTGGCCTGCGAACGCGCCTTGGAGAGTTCGCCTTCGGTGAGCTTCATCTTGTCGGTGACGACGCTCAACTCGCCGGCGAGCTGCGCATTGGTGTCTTCAGCTTTGGCGAGTCGCTGGCTTAGAACATCTTCGCTCTGCTTGGTCTGCTGCTCCTGCGTAGCGACAGATTGTTCGAGGCTCTTCGAGTGGTTGGAAGCCGACCAGCCTACTCCGAGCGCGGCCAGTGAAACGATTGCCAAAACCACCACAATGATGCCTACCCAACGCGGTGCGGCAGCTTCGTCAGCCACTACTACGTTCTGCACATCATTCCGATCGTCACTCATGCAGTTTCTCCTCCAGGATTCCCTTGCAGAGACTGGAAAATGCACGCCTCAGGCCAAATGGATACGCGGCGGAGCTTGGCTCTTAGTGCGCTGTAAATGAAGCACTTATGGGATTTTGGCCAACTGTGGCGCTAAGACGGACGCCTGACAAACAGCGCAAAATTTACGCGCCCGTAACATTTCTTCGTGGTCCTGGAGACACGCAGA
>CAVTTY010000021.1:0-48356 GCA_963737765.1 uncultured Acidobacteriota bacterium | reverse complement strand
ATCGCTGACGTTCCTGGTCAGCGACGGCTGTTCGAATTTCTCCCGCGTAGTCGAATGCGTCTGCAGCAATCCTTCTTGTCTGGTTCGTTCCGACTGCGTGCGCACCACGTCAGCCTGCGCCGCGTCGATACCGGCTTGCGCGGCGATGATTTGCGCGTTAGCTTGATCGATCCCGGCCAGAGCACGGTCGATTTTTGAATCTTGCAATTCACGCTGGCGCACGTTGTTCTCGATGGCCGCTTTCGCCGCTTCCACAGCCGCGGTCGCCTGCGCGACTTGGGCTTGATAGTCGTCATCTTCCAAAACGACGAGCAGGTCGCTCTTATGCACTTGTTGATAATCGGAAACCTTTACGTCGCGGACGATTCCGGCAACTTTGGTGCTCAACGGCGTGACATCGCCGCGGACGTATGCGTCATCGGTGGTTTGCTCAACCCGTCCGCCCTCCCATGAGTTCCAGTTTCGCGTGATCGTAATCACGACCGCGGCAATCAGCAGAACCACCAAAGCCGGGACGAGGAATTTCCGCCATTTGGGTTCGGGCACTGCCGTTACATGTTGGGGCTCGGCTGCACGGTTCGGAGCCGGCGTAGACGCAGATGCCATAATGGAGACACCTCCACGAAGCGGTATACCACAGTTAAATGCAGCTTGAGACCCAAAGGACGCAAGGAAAGTTTTGGCGAACGGAAAAGCGAGCGGCTTGGACGCCGTCGCCGTAGGAATGGAGAACGTCTTGTCTAGTTGAGTGGGACGGCGCTGCGTTGGTCGAGAGTGGCAGAATTCGGCCCGGATTTGAGTTGCAGCTTCAGCTCCCAGTAGGATGTGTTTTTTTGGTTGGAGACCATCAGGTAGTAAATCCCAGGCGGCACACCCGGCAGGGTCGCTTTTCCGTTTGCGTCGGAGGCCAGGCCGGTCGCGGTGTCCGCGGAAATAGCGAGCAGGTCTTTCCGGCAGTCGGGCGTTTGACTGGCACAGGCGTCTTTGACTGCTTTGTGCGCCGAGACTCCTGCCGGAATCGTTGCGCCCGCCTTTGATAACGCCGTGGCGAGAGGATCGCGCAGCAACAGATAGGGACGGCCAGCGAGCGGATTCGCGACGCCGGCCGCCGCAGGAAAGGCAGTAGCAATCGATAGCACCGCGTTGCCGGTCGGTGCTGACGGCTTTGAAAAAGCTGGGCCAGATGGTTTCGCCGCAGGGGAGGGGGCAGCGGGAGTGGGAGCTACCGTGGAAACCGACTCCGCAGCCGTATCACTGGAATTTTCGGACACGGGCTTCAGCGTGCCCAGCGGGCAGCTGGCAGAACGCGAAGTGTATGCGATGTTGCCGTCGCGATCTTCTCCGGTAGCTGCGCGGCCGGTGACTTGGAGACTGCCAGAACCGACCAGCGCGCGATCTGGGCCGAAAGAAGATCGATGGTCGGCTTGCCAGTGCTGGCGAGTCGTAGGACGGGTTCTTTACCGCTGAGATCGACAGCATATGGATATTGTGCAGCGATCATCCCACAGGCCACGATGGCCACATCGTCCTTGAAGTCGATATCCGCGCCGCCGGGTGCCGCATATTCGCCGAACATCCGTAACCCGGTGGGTGCCACCGCTGCCTTCGGGGCTTCCCCGCCGCCGAAAAGCGATCCCAGTCCGGACAATGCGCTGCCCATATCTTGAGAGGTTGTGGTCTTGGTCGTCGCCAGCGCCGGTGCGGCGCAGGTCCTGGTGCGCGGCGCGGTGATAATTCGTGGGCCGGTGTTGTACACCGGAGCAGGAGCGGGAGCGGCGGAGTAGGTGGTGGTCGTGTGGGATTCGGTCAAATCGTACCCCGCGCCGCTTTGTTGCAAGGTTCCCGAGCCACCGCTTCGTTGATAGGCTTGGGCCTCCAGCGGAGATACGAAGCGGGTGGAGTTAGTGGTTTCGGTGTTGGAGGTCATCGCTCCCGGCACAGAGTTGGACGAGCCGCCTCCGCCTCCACCGGAACCGGGGATGGTGCCAACCACGATTGCGCCATCGACTTTAACGGGTGCCGAACCGTAGAGTTTTCCTTCGCGATACGCTAGAAGCAGCGGCTCCGGTTTGGTTTCCACCTTGATAACCACCTGCGTGCCCTTGAATTCGATCTTGTACGGATGGTCATCGGTGACCAAGTCCGAACACTGCATCGCCACCGAATCGGGCGCGAACGAAATATTCCAGCCGCCTTTCCCTTCGTAGATTCCGTTCAAGTAGAGGCCGGCTTGTGGCGGCTTCATGCCCAGCATCGATCCGGCGAAATCGAATACGCCCTGGAAGGCTTTGCCGAACTCGTTTCCCACGCACTGCCCTTCCGTTCGTCCAGCGCTGAGGCAGCGGGCGACTCGCACTTTATCGCGTTGCGATTTGGAGCTTCCGCTCGAAGCCGATCCCGGCGCGGGAACGGGAGTGTCCATCATTTTGAGATTTTGTTGAAGGATAGCGTCTTGTTTGTCCTGCTGCTTCTTGGCGAAGGCATCGGCGTGAGCGACCTGGTCCGCCGTAGGCTGCTTGCAAGTCGCAATAAGTTTTTTCAAAGTGCCGCGAGTCTCGTTGGTGTAAGCCACGAAGCCGTTGTGTTTCGGGCGATCCGGATGCTGCACCAGACACGTAGAGGCGTCGGACTGATCGCGCATGTTGCAGCTTTCAATCAACAGGCGCTCGCCATTGCAGAGATAAGTGACCTTGGTATGGAGATCTTGGGCGGAGGCGATGGCGGCCGACAGCAATACCAAGAGCGCGATGATCACCACTACCTGCGGCCTGATGTTGGTTTTCATCGCGCTCCTAATTCTCATCCACAGATTCCACCACAACCGCCAAACCGCCGGGAACGGCTACTTCACTTTTTCGAGCCGCGGAATCATGGTGCTGCGCGGACCATCGATCGAACCATCCTTGTTGATGGTGAAGACCAGGGGACTGGGCAGCATCAAGCCGAAATCGCCCTTGGCGATGATCTTGTTGCCTTCGATTTTGTAGGTGCCGTCGACGGCGTAGGAACCGAGGCCAATGTAGGCTTTCCCGTCTTTGAATTCGGCGTTAATGCTGCCGCTCGGGTCACGGTACTTTCCTTCCGCGCCGCTGCCACAGGCGGCCACAAAAGCTGCGGCCGCCAGAAGAAAAGCCAGAAACGATTTGCGCAGGATCTGAACTCTTCATGACACTCTCCTAAAAAACCGACTGAATATCTGGCTTTCGAAAACTTCTTCCGACGGCGCGTGTTCAACTAACTGAAACCTTTAAGTGTGCCTCTGCGCCGCACCCGGCTTTCAGGCCGTCACCACGTAACTAAGTTGTGATGGTGCAATGAAAGCGACGCAAGCCGTTGCCGCCAGCCATCCGCGGTGCTAGAGTGCCGTGCCAAGAAGGCTGCGGAACGCAAGGCAGGGACTGCGCGAGAGGCTCCCCACCTCACAATGCGCAAAGGCCAGGGAAAAACCGTCATGGCGGCGAAAGATTCTGAAGCAAGCCAACGACCCGAGAGCGGCAAGGCACAGGCACGCACCGCGGAGCGGCAGGCCTTGGACCAACTGTTCAGCGCTACTTATGAAGAATTGCGGCGGCTCGCCTCGAGCGTGCGGCGCGGAGATCCCAGCGCGACTCTCAGTCCTACGGCCCTGGTGAACGAAGCATGGCTGAAGCTCGCCAAATCTCCCGACGTTGGCGCGACGTCGCGTCTACATTTCAAACGCATCGCGGCGCGGGCCATGCGGCAGCTTCTGGTGGAAGCCGCGCGGCGAAGGAATTCCGACTAAACGCGGCGGCGGGGCTGAAATTACGGTAATTTTCGACGACACGTCGCAGAAGAAACCGTCGGGCGGCGACGAGCTCCTGGCGCTGAACACCGCGCTGGATTCGCTCGCGCGCATGAATCCGCGGCAAGCCGAAATGGTGGAGAGCCGCTTTTTCGGCGGGCTGGATGTGCCGGAGACGGCGGCGCTGCTCGAAGTATCGGAAGCCACCGTGCTGCGCGATTGGCGGGCGGCCAAGGCCTGGCTGGCTAACGAACTGCGGCAGAACTCCTGACACGCAAGTTTATCTGAATTTCTGCGGCTGGAGAGTGACGATGGACAGCTCTCGCTGGCAAAAAATGCAATCTCTTTTTCACGAAGCTGCAGATTTGCCCGACTCGGAGCGGCGCGATTTTCTGGAAGCGAAGTGCGCCGATGATCCAGCGCTGGTCGACGAAGTCCTGATGTTGCTGCAAGAAGATTCCCGCGGTGCTTCCCTGCTGGACCGCGACATCGCGCACGTCGCGCACCAAATCTTCCATGATCCCTCCAGCGAATCCCCACCGTTCAAAGAATTTGGTCCGTATCGAATCATAAAAAAGCTAGGGGAAGGCGGAATGGGCGTGGTGTACCTGGCCGAGCGCGAGGATCTGGGCAGCCAGGTGGCCGTGAAGATTTTGCGCGATGCGTGGCTTTCGCCCGCGCGTCGCGCGCGCTTCGCCGCCGAGCAGCGCACGCTGGCGCAACTGAACCATCCTTCCATCGCGCGGCTGTACGATGCGGACACTTCGCCGGACGGAACGCCGTTCTTCGTCATGGAGTATGTGGAAGGTGTTCCGCTCACGATTTTTGCCGGCACGCATAGTTGCACGGTTGCAGAACGTCTGCGCTTATTTCGCGAAGTTTGCGAAGCCGTATTGTACGCGCACCAGCACGCGGTAATTCACCGTGACCTGAAGCCTTCCAACATTTTAGTGAAAGACGACGGACCGTCCGGCTGCTCGATTTCGGCATCGCCAAGCAAATCGAGAGTCTGGGGATTCCGTCGAGCAAACCATTACTGGTTTGCGTCTGATGACCCCGGCCTATGCCGCGCCGGAACAAATCCGCGGAGAACAAGTCGGAATTCAGGCGGACGTATATTCGCTGGGCGTTGTTCTGTACGAGTTGCTCGCCGGCGCGTCTGCCATTTGATTTGTCCAAGCTCACTCCGGCGCAAGCCGAAAAAATTTTGACCGAGCAAGAAGCCGGAGAAGCCGTCAACGGCGCAGCGCAGCGACGGAAATGTCGCAGACGCGAGCCGAGCAGCGTGGGCCGATCTGGATGTGCTGTGCCTGACCGCCATGCACAAGGACGCGCGGCAGAGATACCAGTCGGTCGACGCGCTGATCCGGGACGTCGACCATTATTTGAAGGGCGAGCCGCTCGACGCGCAGCCCGATTCGCTGCGCTACACCGTGGGCAAATTCGCCCGCCGCAACTGGAAGCCTCTTTCAGGCGCCGCGGCGGTGCTGGCGATGGTTTTGGGGCTGGTGATTTTCTATACGGTGCGCCTAACGCGCGCACGCAACGCAGCTTTGGCGCAAGCCGAACGCACCGAGCGCATCCAGCAGTTCATGCTGAATCTTTTTCAAGGCGGTGATCCTTCTGCCGGACCCGCCGATGATTTGCGGGTTGTAACGCTGCTCGATCGCGGCGTGCAGGGAGCGCGGAGCCTCGATACCGAGCCGGGGGTGCAAGCAGAGCTGTTCGAAACGCTTGGCGGGATTTACGAGAAGCTAGGCAAGTATGACCAAGCTGATTCTCTTCTGCAGTCCGCGTTGCGCACACGCCAATCGGTTTTTGGTGCGGATAGCACGGAGACGGCGAAAAGCCTATTAGCGCTGGGATCCTTGCGCGACGAACAAGCGCAGTACGAAGAATCGGAGCGCCTGATCCGCCAGTCGCTGGAAATGAATAAGCGGCATCTGCCACCGAACGATCCGGCGATCGCGCATGCGATGGTCGCGCTGGGCACGGTGCTGGCCGATCGCGGGAAATACGATCAATCGATCGCGATACTGGAGGAAGCTGTTCACCGGTACTCGGCGCCAAATTCGGCGCCGGTCGACGCTTGCCGACAGCCTGCACCAGCTGGCCAATGCGCATTTTTACGCCGGGCACTACGAAGTCGCCACGGTCCAGAATCAACGCGTGCTGGAAATGTACAAAAAAATCTACGGCGAACGTCATCCGCGGGTGGCCGACATTTACATCAATCTCGGCGCGATTAAGTACGACCTGGGCCACTACCCCGAAGCGGAGCAGTACGACCGGCAAGCCCTGGCGATCGTGCAGAGCTGGTACGGCAAGGACAATCCGGAGACGGCGATTGATTTAACCATCCTCGCGCGCGCCTTGGTATATCAGCAGCGCTACGACGAAGCTACGGATTTGCTGCAACAGTCGCTGGCGATCAAGGAACGGGCCTTCGGGAAAGTTCATCCCAGCGTGGCATCCACGCTGAATGAATTGGGAAATGTGGCCAGTAAGACCGGCAAATATGATCTGGCCAAGCAATATTTCAATCGCATGGCCGATATTTACCGCGCGGCGTACGGCGACCATCACTATCTGGTCGCGACTGCGCTTTCCAATTTGGGGAGTGTGTACCTGGCCGAGCACGATTGGGTGCGAGCTGAGAAAATCTTCCGGCAAGTGATTCCGCTCTACACCGAAACGCAGTCGGCGAAACACGTCAACACCGGCATTGCCCGAACCAAGCTGGGCCGGGCGCTTCTGCGCCAGCGCCGGTTCACCGAAGCGGAGACGGAAACCCGCGCGGGCTACGACATTCTGGCTCCGCAGATGGATCCGAAAGTCAGCTGGCTCACGAATGCCCGCCAGGATCTGGTGGAGGAATATGACGCCTTAAATGAGCCGGAGCAGGCCGCAAAATTCCGGGCGGAAATCGCGGCCACGGCGTCCAAGCCGGCCGAGGTGGTGGCTAAGAAGTAATTGCTCCCGCAGGGTTGATAATTCGAAGCTAACGCTGAACCCGTCCGGAGCCGTCCCCTTTCAGCAGACCTTCCACTTCTTCCACACTGCAGCGGTGAAAATCTCCGTAGACCGAGTGTTTGAGGCAACTGGTCGCCACGGCGAATTCCAGCGCATCTTGATGGTCCGGGAGCTTTTGCAATCCGTAAATCAAGCCCGCGGCAAAACTGTCGCCGGTGCCGACGCGATCGACAATGTGCGTGATGTCGTAAGTGCGGCTGAGCATGAATTTATTCCGATCATTCAGGCAGGCGGACCAGCCGTTGTGCGACGCGCTTTTGGATTCGCGCAGGGTGATGGCAATCGATTGCAGGTTGGGATAGTCGGCGAGGACGTGTTGCGTGAGCTTTTCGTACTGCGCGCGATCGAGGGCGCCGGAATGCACGTCGACGCCCGCTTTGATGCCCAACGCCATTTGCACGTCTTCTTCATTGGCGATGGCTACGTCTACCTGTTTGATCAGCTCGCTCATTACTTCCGCGGCGGTCTTGCCCCACTTCCAGAGATTTTTGCGATAGTTCAAGTCGCACGAAACGGTAATTCCTTTGGCGCGGGCTTGAGCCACTGCTTCCAGGGCCAGCGCCGCAGCGGTCGCGCTGATGGCGGGCGTAATACCGGTCAGGTGAAACCAGCCGGCTCCTTCGAAAACCGCGGCCCAGCGAATATCCCCGGACTTAGCCAAAGCGATCGCGCTGAATTCGCGGTCGTAGATCACCTTCGAGGGCCGCTGGTTCGCGCCAGCTTCGACGAAATAAATTCCCAGACGCCCTGGGCCACGCACAATCCTCGAGGTGTCCACGTTAAAACGCCGCAGTTCGCCGATTACGGCGTCGGCCAAAGCGTTTTTCTCAGGTAGAACTGTGACGAATGCGGCAGGCAAACCAAACCCGGCCAGGGCCACGGCCACGTTTGCTTCGCCGCCACCAAAGGTGGCGCCGAAGGACGGGCTCTGTAGGAATCGCTCGAAGCTCGGAGGGGCCAGGCGGAGCATAATTTCGCCAAAGGTTACGGTGGTCTTGGTCATAGTATTTGCGCCGGGCAGTATACAACGGACGCTCACTCCCCGATCGCCACTTCGCACGCCCAAACCGCGCCGCTGAACTGGTTTTAAGTTGTGCAGCAAAATATAAATCGTTACTCTAAGCGGGCTTCAAATACCGGGGCGCGAGGGATTTCTGACTTGAAAATCACCCGACTAAAGACGGCAGTCGTTGAAGGAAACTTCGACTGGACCTTTGTACGCATTGAAACCGATGAGTCGATAACCGGACTTGGCGAGTGTTTTTTCGCGCCGGGGCTTACCGCGATTCTGCGGTCGTTGGAACCGCTGCTGGTTGGTGAAGATCCGCGAGACATCAATCGCTTGTTCCGCAAATTGCAGATGGCCACGTCGGGAGCGGGTTCCGTCGCGGGCATTGTCTACAACGCGATCAGCGGCATCGATGCCGCGCTATGGGACATTTTAGGAAAATCGCTGAATGCCCCGATCTACCGTTTACTCGGTGGAAAGTTCCGAGACAAGGTGCGCGTCTACGCGGATTGCCATGGCGGCGAGGCGCTGGAGAGTCTGGACGAAATACTGAGGTCGCGCGGAGCGAGCTGGGATCCGAAAAAAGATCAACATCAGGCTAAAGATTATTACGCCGATACGAGCGAAGAGACCGCTTCCACGCCGGAGGAATATCGCAAAACGGCTTTGAAAATGCGGGCACAAGGTTTCACGGCATTGAAGTTCGATTTGGACGTGCCGGGCACTGAGGGTTTGGATCCGTATAGCCGTGGGCTGACCAACCGCGGAATCGATCACATGGTCGAACTAATCAGCGCAGTGTACGACGCGGTGGGCCAAGACACGGACATCGCGGTCGATTGTCACTGGCGGTACAACGCAAGCGACATCATCAAGGTGGCGCGCGAGCTGGAGCCGTTCCGTTTGATGTGGCTGGAAGATCCGGTTCCACCCAGCAACGTGGCCGCGTTGAAGGAAGTCAGTTCGAAAGTGAATATACCGATCGCGACCGGCGAGAATCTATTTCTATTTGAAGGCTTCGAGGAAATTATTGCGGAGCACGCTCTAAGCGTGGTGACCCCGGACCTGCAGAAGGTTGGCGGACTTTCGATCGCGCAGAGCATCGCGCGGTTTTCCGAAGTACATACCATGCCGATCGCGCCGCACAATATCAGCAGTCCGGTGGGAACGCTACTTTCGGCGCACTACTGCGCGTCGATCCCTAATTTTCTGGCGTTGGAGTTTCATGCGTCCGAAGTTCCTTTCTGGAACGATCTGGTGGAAGGAATGGCCAAGCCGATCATTCAGAATGGATTTATTGCCCTGACCGAAAAGCCGGGCCTGGGCGTAACCTTGAATGAAGAGGTGGCACGGCGGTATGCGCGCAAGGGCGAGCCGTTTTTCGAGTAGTTTGTTGAAACTCGGCGTCCGCCGAAGCGGGAGAGTTTCTAGGAAATATGCGAATCGCAAAGCTCGAAGTGCTGGGAAAGATGATTGCCTCAGGTTTGGTCGCGGTGATCCGCGCGGAGAGTCACGATCAGGCCGAACGGGTGGCCGACGCCTGCACCCAGGGCGGTGTGGGCGCAGTCGAAATTACCTATACGGTGCCGCGAGCGACCAGCGTGATCGAGCATCTCGCTAAAAAATTCTCGGGCGAGATTCTATTGGGGGCCGGGACTGTTCTGGATCCGGAGACGGCGCGCATCGCGATTCTGGCCGGCGCGCAGTTTATCGTCAGTCCTTCCCTAAACCCGGATACGGCGCGCCTGTGCAATCGTTATCAGATTCCCTACATGCCCGGAGCCGGCACGATCCGCGAAGTGGTGGAGGCGATGGAATGCGGCGCCGACATCATAAAAGTTTTTCCGGGGGAAACGCTAGGGCCGGCGTTCGTCAAAGCGGTAAAGGCGCCGTTGCCGCAGGCGTCGCTAATGCCCACGGGCGGAGTTACTCTCGAAAATGTAGGCGAATGGATTCGGGCCGGCTCGGTGGCAGTTGGAGTGGGGAGTAATTTGACGGCGGGAGCCAAAACGGGAGATTTTTCTGCGATTACGCAGCTGGCGCAGAAGTTCGTGGGGAAAATCAAAGAGGCCCGGGCCTGATGAGCACGAACAAACTCTGGAAATCCGACGATGAACTCTTCGCGCTGGCGCAGCGCGAGCTTTTTACCTGCGTCGTAGGCGACGTGATGGACAAGCTGGACCTGCAGCACCAGTTCCTTCCGCCGCAGATTCAGGCGCTGCGGCAGGATATGGTGGTCATCGGTCGCGCGATGACGGTGCTGTCGGTGGATGTATTTGCGGAAAAAATCGCAGGCAGCGCGAACAAGCTGATGGAAAAGCCGTTCGGGCTGATGCTGGAAGCGCTCGACGATCTGAAGAAGAACGAAGTTTACGTCAACACCGGTTCCTCGCCGCGCAACGCCTTGTGGGGAGAAATGATGAGCACGCGGGCGGGGAAACTCGGGAGCCGCGGCGCGGTGTTGAATGGATACGTGCGCGACACCAAGGCCATATTGAATCTGAACTTCCCGACGTTTGGATTCGGATCGTATGGCCAGGACTCCGGCCCGCGTTACAAAGTGGTCGATTTTCGCGTACCGGTGGAAATTGGCGCGGTGAAAGTGCGCACCGGCGATATCCTTTTCGGAGATGTGGACGGAGTGCTGTTGGTCCCGGCCGAAGCGGAAGTTGAAGTGTTTACCAAAGCGCTGGAAAAGGCGCGCGGCGAGAAACTGGTGCGCAAAGCAATTGAAGAAGGTATGAGCACAGTGGAAGCGTTTGCGAAATTCGGCATCATGTAGAGAAGCCTAAGGGCCCCGATCGTGACCATCAGCATCGATCTCTCCGGTAAAGCTATCCTGCTCACGGGCGCGCTGGGCGCCATCGCCGAACATATGGTGCGCAGGCTGGCGGCCGCTGGTGCGACCTTGGTGCTCACTGATATCCGTACAGAAGCAGAAGCGAAACGGATTCTGGATGGGTGGAAGATCGAGCCATCGTCTTACTTTTATTTTGCAGCGGACATCGCGGATTCGGTCCAAGTCGACCGCTTGGTGCATGCCGCTTTCGAGAGATTTCCGGGGCTGGATACGGTGATTGGGCACGCCGGCGGGTGCGGATTGCATCCCTTCGCCAGCACATCGGAAACGGAATTTGAAAAGATTTTCCGGTTCAATTTCTTGTCGCAGACCTATCTGGCACGGGCCGTTTTGGCGCAATGGACCCGGCGGAAGATTGCCGGCCATCTGATTTTTACTTCTTCCTACGTGGCGCGAATGCCGCACACGAAAATTTCCGCGTACGCGTCGGCGAAAGCGGCGCTCGAAAATTTTGCGCGCAGTCTGGCGATGGAATATACCGAACCGGGCATCCGGGTGAATGTGGTTTCACCCGGAAATGTGGCGGCGGGAAGTTCTTTGAAAGTTTTCGAAGAGGATCCGGCCTATCGGGAATTCGTGCTGCGCGTGTCATTGGGTCGGAGAAATAGCCCGGAGTCGGTGGCCGACGCATTTGTTTTTCTGTGTTCGCCGCTGGCCAGTGAAATCAACGGGCAAGTCTTCAGCGCCGATTACGGTGGCGGGATCGGAAACCGGCTATGAAGATCGGACTCGGGCTCTACCGGCACATGCTGACGCGCGATTATTACGATTTTGCGCGACAGGCCGGCTGCACGCATGTGGTGGTGCATCTGGTGGATTACTTCAATCAAGGGACAGCGCAAGGTTCGCCGCAGGTTTCGTCGAATCCGCGGAACAATCAGCCGAGCGGCGGAAAGTACGAACCGTGGGGAGTGGCGGGCGATCCGGAGAAACTCTGGACCGTCGCGGAACTAAAAGTCTCTGCGCAACGACATCGAAAACGCGGGATTAGTTCTCGCGGCGATTGAAAACATCGATCCGGCGCACTGGCACGACATTTTGCTGAACGGTCCGCAGCGTGCGCAGCAAATCGAAAAAGTGAAAACACTAATTCGACGCTTGGGAGAAGCAGACGTTCCGGTGCTGGGTTACAACTTCAGTTTGGGCGGGGTCTGCGGGCGCGTGACCGCGCGGCAAGGGCGGGGCGATGCGATTACGCTGGGAATGGACGGCCCAGCGGAAGATGTCCCCATCCCGAACGGAACAATCTGGAACATGGTTTACGACTCGAAAGCGCCTTCCGGAAGTTTGCCTTCGATCTCGCACGAAGAACTCTGGCGGCGCCTGCAAAAATTCCTGGAAGAAGTGGTACCCGTGGCTGAAAAAGCGGGGGTGCGACTCGCCGCCCATCCCGACGATCCTCCGTTGCCGACCATGAGGCAACAGCCGCGCCTAGTCTACCAGCCGCGCATGTACCAGCGGCTGATCGACCTGGTCCCCAGCCGGAGCAATTCACTGGAACTTTGCGTGGGCACCATGGCGGAAATGACCGAGGGAGATATCTACGACGCGGTGGACCAATACAGCAAGCAGGGAAAAATCGCGTACATTCATCTGCGCAACGTCGTAGGCAAAGTGCCGAACTACCGCGAGACCTTTATCGATGAAGGCGACGTGGACATGCTCCGCATCATGTCTATCCTCCACCGGAATAATTTCGATGGCGTGCTGATCCCGGATCACACGCCGCAGATGACCTGTTCGGCGCCGTGGCATGCGGGCATGGCCCACACTTTAGGATTTATGCTGGCGGCCAAGGCCGCGCTCGAATCCTCGCAGCGATACGGTATCGTGGCGGAACCCGCCGCGCAGGGCCAAAAATAATCTGACTTCTAACCCCACTCCGGTTCATTCGCGCGCTCCGCTGATCGTCGCCGCTATCGTTTCCACGCTGGGCGGCCTGCTCTTCGGCTACGACAACATCGTAATTAGCGGAGCCATTGGATATTTGAGCCTGCTGTTTCACCTCGACGCAGCGGGTGTGGGATGGGCTGCCGCCTGCGCACTGGTCGGGTGCATCGTCGGTTGCGCAGCCGCGGGAACGGTTGCCGATTATCTCGGCAAGAAAAAGGGACTGGGACTTTGCGCGCTTTGCTTCGCACTTTCTTCGATTGGAATTCTTTTCGCGGCTGACCTTCATCAATTTGTGTTGTGGCGGCTGATTGGCGGTGTGGGAATCGGCGCGGCGTCGGTGATCGCGCCGAACTATATCGCGGAAATTGCGCCGACGCGGGTGCGCGGGCGCTGCGTGACGCTGTATCAGCTCGGAATCGTCAGCGGAATTCTCGCGGCGGTCTTCGTTAACATGCTGATTCAGCGCATGGGCGACGAAGCCTGGAACGTTTCGACCGGCTGGCGCTGGATGTTTTTCGCCGGCGTCATTCCGGCGATCCTCTTCGGCGTGATGATTTTGCCCGCGGTCGAGAGCCCGCGCTGGCTAATGAAGATGGGCCGCCGCGACGAAGCCATCGCGGTGCTGGCCAAAATCGACGGGCCCGAAGCCGCCGCGCGAGAAACGATAGAGATCGAAAACGCGCTGGCCACGGAAGAAGGACACATTTCGGAGCTGTTCACGACGTTCCGGCGTCCGCTGCTGCTGGGAATCATGCTGGCGGGGCTGCAACAGCTAAGCGGAATCACTCCGGTTTTCTCGTTCCTGCCAGAGATTTTCCGCGCCGCCGGGACCCAGACCAGCGACGCATTTTTTCAATCCGTGTTGGTCAGTCTGATCAATCTCGTGTTTACGCTATTCGCTCTGTGGCTGGTGGATAAGGCCGGACGCAAGACGCTGGTGCTGGCGGGATCGAGTCTTCAATTCGTCGCTTTCGCTCTGGTAGGTTGGTTTTATCACATCCATGGTAGCGGCGTAGCCGTCCTGATCCTGGTGATGGCGTTTGTGGCCGGCCACGCATTTGGAAATGGCGTGGCCTGCTGGGTGATTATCTCGGAAATCTACCCCACCAAAGTTCGCGGGCGCGGAATGTCGATTGCGATTACAGCACTGTGGGTCGTGGGCTATCTCGGCAACCAGCTGTTCCCGCTGATGCAGAAACATCTGGGATCTGACGGCACGTTCTGGTGCTTCAGCGGCGGAGCGTTGTTGACGATTATTCTTGTCGCCTGGCTGATTCCAGAGACCAAAGGCCGCTCACTGGAAGAAATCACCAAATTCTGGACTGAAGACAAGCCTGCCACGACGTAGAATTCGTTCTGGTATTTATGGACAGCGCTTCAGTTGTATTCTCGCCTTGGACGAACCGTAGCGATGATTCGGGAACAAATAAATGCCGAGCACCTCCATGCACATCGCGATAGGGCCAGATCCTTCGCTAGGCTACTGCGGTGGCTGCTGGTGACTGCGGCCTGGTTCGCAGTTTTGTTGGTGAGCGCCTGGTGCGCCGCAGCTTTGTATTTTGACTTTCCGTTTCCGCACCTGCGCGTCCCGGCGGCGATTGCTTACGTGTTGTTTACTGCGGGCGTCATCTTTTGGGGGCGTGGAAACGGGACGCAATGGGCGATCTGCCTGGGCGGTTTCATCATCGTGTTGCTGGGGTGGCTGTCGCTCAAACCCTCTAATGCTCGCAACTGGCAGGCCGACGTGGCCCAAACAGCCTGGGCTGAAACCAGTGGCGACGTGGTGACGATTCATAACTACCGCGATTGCAAGTATCAGACCGAATCTGAATATAAATGTGAGTGGGTTACAAAAACCGTGAGGCTATCCGAGCTGCGCGGTATCGACGTGGCGTTCATTCATTGGGGATTGCCCAGGATCGCGCATTTGATTGTCAGCTTCCGGTTCACGGGCGACGACTATGTCGCAGTGTCCGTGGAAATGAGGAAGCAAGTCGGCCAATCGTATTCCGCGATCCGCGGATTTTTCCGGCAATTCACGCTGGCCTATATTTTCGCCGATGAGCGAGATTTAATCCGCTTGCGTTCAAATTTTCGCCACGGTGAAGAAGTAGACTTGTATCGCACCACGGCAACTGCTGATTATTCGCGGCAGTTATTCTTACAATATTTGACGCGGGCGAACCAGCTGCATGAACGGGCGGAGTGGTACAACGCCGTAACCAGCAATTGCACTACGAACGTGTTTTCGGAAATGCGGGCCATCGGACCGCTACCTGCCGGAATCTCCCGTTTCGATCCTCGCGTGTTACTGAGTGGAGAAGCAGACGAAATGCTCTACGAGCGAGGATTGCTCGCCGGAAATCTGCCATTCGTTCAATTGCGCGAGCAATCACGAATCAATCCAACCGCACGGTCCGCCGGAAATTCTCGTGACTTCTCGCAGCTGATTCGTGCCGGCCGGGCCGGTTTCGAATCTGAACCGATTCAATAAGTAGCTGCGCCAACGAGGACCAGTCGCCACTTGTTCCCTCCCTTGGAAATACCGCTTTTAAACCCACAGTGACAACCTTTTGAGTCTTTTCCGGGCCGTCTTTACCCTTGCGCGACGCTAGCCAAAGAGTTTCGTGGTAGGCCCAATATGAGATGCTAAGTTTGGAGGTTGCCCTTCGAGACCTCATTGAGCGAAATACCTACACACAACGATCCGGGAGAGGAAAAGCGGCGAAGCGCCCGCATGCTTCATACTGTGCCGATTGTGGTCACGGGAATCGACGCGCTCGGCCAGCCCTTTAAGGAATCCACCGCCACAGTGATGGTGAGCTGCACGGGCTGCAAGTACCGATCGACGCACTATGTGCCGAAGAATTCGGAGCTGACGGTAGAGATCAATCGAAGAAACGCACCGACTGCGCCACGCATCATGAAAGCGCGCGTGGTCTGGGTGCAACGGCCCAGTAACTATCGCGACCAATTTCATATTGCGGTGGAGTTTGAGGTGCCGGGCAACGTGTGGGGAATTGCCGTACCCCCCGAAAACTGGTTTCCACATCCGGAAGACATCGAGCTCGAAATACCAGTGACTGAACCGGTCGACCTCAATTCATTCCGTGCCAGCGACGGACCATCGCGAACTTCTACGCCGTACTCGAGTTCATTTACGTCCTCGATCGAAACTATTGAACGGGCAGTGTCGAGTCTGGGTGAGCGAGGTAGCCTGCCCCATCTGACTGCAGTCACGACCATCGTTGCCGAAGCGCCAAAACCTGCGGTCAACGCCGAAAAGGCCGTATTGGCGATGCCGCGGAAGGAGGCCCTGGCCGCGAGCGTCGCCGCCGAAACCAGCGTGCAGCACGCCGTGAAGGAAATTCTGGCTAAGGAACTGGGGATTTTTCGCACGCAGATCGCGACTGAAGTGCGCGAAGCCGTATCCGAGGCGATGCGGACTCTAGTAACGGAGGAGAGCACCGCTGCGATAGGCAAAATTCAGGAGCAATCCAGCGAAGGCGTTGCCGCGGTGACGAATCAGGCTCAAAAAGTGCTGCAAGAAATTACAGAGAAACTGGACGAGAAAATGAAAGCGGCCGTGCAGGCCGCGATCGCCGCAAATCCCGAGGTTCTGCAAGCGGCGAAACCGCGAGCTCCGCGCAAAAGTTCAAAACGCAAAACCAAAGCCGAAATTCCACCGGAAGTCTAGGCTCGCTCCCAGTATTGAGTGTTATTCCGCATCCATTGCCGGATCTTTCGAAGCCACGTCGTTATCCAGGATCGACCCGATACCCGACAACTGTTGCGCCAAATCCTTGAGGCATTTGTCGCAAGGCAGGAGTCCCTCACGCAGCGCTTGGTCCGCGAACATGGTGCGCTGTCGTCCATGAATGTATGGGCATCCGGCCAGATGGAAATATTTCGTATCTCCGGCAACGACGACCAAAGTTTTGATTTGTTCGGCTGTCGCGGGACTTAACGTATGGTGCACCGGCACAGCGCGGTTATGCAGCGTTGCGACCCAGACCGATGCGGCCAGAAGAACCATCGCGGCGACGGCCAGAATCCATGCTGAACCTTGTGTGCGCGT
Organism: uncultured Acidobacteriota bacterium; assembly: GCA_963737765.1. Classification (GTDB taxonomy): domain Bacteria; phylum Acidobacteriota; class Terriglobia; order Acidiferrales; family UBA7541; genus Palsa-295. The sequence continues at coordinate 31,720 of CAVTTY010000021.1, read as the reverse complement.
GCCCTGGACGCGAGCTTCCAATTGACGATGAAGCTGTGGATGAAAATCCGGCGGCAGCTTGAACGCTTTTTCGTCGCCGTAGATCTGGACCACATTGCGAGTGCCGTCCAAAACGGCGCGGCACTTTGCGCAGCCGGCGAAGTGCTCATCCATCGCGAGCTTCAGTTGAGGATCGAGGTCGCCGTCAACATAGTTCGAGATTTCCCGCCAAATATCTTCACATTTCAGGACCATGGTTTTGTTCCTTTGGGCAGAGACGAAGGATTAGCCCAAGCGCCGTCGAGGCCCGGCGCAAGAAAATCGCGCAGCATCAGGCGCGCGCGCAGCAGACGTGTCTTGACCGCGCCCGGCGAAACCCCCAGGGCTTGGGCTGCTTCTTCCGTGCTCAAGTGCTGCACATCCCGCAACACAAAAACTTCGCGGTATTTTTGAGTCAATGAACCCAGCGCTTTCACCAGCATCTCGCGGACCTGCTTTCGTTCGAGCGCTTCGGAAGGAATCTCCCGCCAGTCGGTGAAGTCGCGCGGGGTGTAGGAACCATCTTCCTGCTCGATCTCATCGATGGGCCGCATGATTTCGAGATGATTCTTGCGAAGTCTCATTCGCGCCTCGTTGAGAGTTACCTGAATGAGCCAGGTGCTGAACCGCGCTTCGGAACGAAATTGAGCCAGGTGCTTGAACGCTTTGAACAGCGCGTCTTGCGCCGCATCCTGGGCGTCGGCTTCGTTCCGCAGAATGGCGAAAGCCATTACGTAAACGCGGCGCTCGTAGGGCCGAACCAATGGGTAGAACAGCTCTTTTTCGCCGCGCAAAATGCGCTGGATCAGCGCGTATTCCTCTTCGCGAGATGGAGCGGAAACCGGCGAATCGGCATCCGGCGCAAGTTTCAAATTCACTTCGGCAACATCCTTTTATCGGCGCCGCAGCAACGCGCCTGGTTGTCTTGACGTATCAGCCCGTTCGGCTAGCGCCCATTCTAGACCTGCGCACAGGTGGCTTATCTTTGATTTTCGGCGAGCCGAAAAGTTACACCCCGGAAGTCGCGAAATGGTTCCAGAACGCAGCAGCCAGTGTCACATTTCTGTAACACATCGCAAAATCGAGCGAGGTCTGGCCGTCGCGGAGGTGACAGAAACGTAGTAGGCTCTTGCGTGGCTGTTATGAGTGAAACCGACAAAAGATATTTGCAAAGCCTGTTGAAACTGCGCCAGTGGAAACCGGTGATTGCGCAGTTGCGTACCATGAGCGCGCGCGATGCTGCCGATTTTTTTATGACCGCGCCGTTTGAAGAGCAGCGCGGCGCTCTTTGGCCAAATGCCGGTGGAACTGGCCGCGTCGCTGATCGTACATCTTCCCTACTATCACGCCTACGTCACACTGCATTCGCGGCCGTTGCACGAGATGCACGAAATCGTAAACGCCATGGACCCGGCCGAGCGGGAACATTTCCTCGATGCGCTGCCGGAAGAGGCCTGGCAATGCCTGATGGACGAGTTGGTGGCGGCGGGATCCGGCGCACCCTATTGCGCAGTGGCGCCCGGCCGAGACGGGCCAGCCAACCACGCAGTTCGCGCCCGCGATCACCGAAGAGCCGATCATCGAAGCGCGGCAAATCGAGAAGAGTTATACCCAACCCGACGGACGCCAGATTCAGGTGATCGCTCCGGTGGATTTTTCGGTCGAGCCCAACACCATCATCGCGCTGCTGGGACCATCCGGCTCCGGGAAGTCGACGTTGCTCCGAATGCTTTCGGGGTTGGCCGCGCCTTCGGCCGGAGAAGTTTTGTGGCACGGCCAACCGATCACGAAATGCAGTCCGAACGTGGCTATTGTTTTCCAGAGTTTCGCGCTTTTCCCCTGGCTCACGGTGCTCGACAACGTCGAAGCGCCTTTGCTGGCCAAAGGCGTCACGCATTTCGAGCGACACAAACGCGCACTGAAAGCGCTGGCTTCGGTGGGGTTGCACGGATTCGAATCCGCGTTCCCCAAGGAATTATCGGGCGGGATGAAACAGCGCGTGGGATTCGCGCGCGCGCTGGCGGTCGAACCTGAAATCCTTTTCATGGATGAACCGTTCTCCGCGCTCGACGTGCTCACGGCGGAAAACCTGCGCGGTGAATTGCTGGAGCTGTGGCTCGCCAAGAAAATTCCAACACGCAGTATTTTTATTGTGACCCACAACATCGAGGAGGCGGTCCTACTGGCCGACCGAATCATCGTGCTGGGGCGCAATCCGGCGCGCATTCGCGCCGACTTCCGCGTCCCGCTGGAGCATCCGCGCGATCGCAAATCCGCGGCGTTTGTTTTGTACGTGGATTACATCTACAAAGTCATGACCCAGCCCGAGCTGGAACTGGCCCCGCCGACCAAAGGCGGACACAAAGAAAAAGCGGCAGCGCAGATGCTGCCGCACTCGCGACCGGGTGGCGTGGGCGGCTTGCTGGAATTGTTGAACGATCGCGGCGGCGAAGAGGATACGTACCACATCGCGGAAGACCTTTTGCTCGAGATCGACGATCTTTTGCCGATTCTGGATGCGGCGACGCTGCTGGGCTTTGCTGAAGTGAACGAAGGCGACGTGCGCATTACCGAGCAGGGCCGGGCGTACGCCGAAGCCGATATTCCCACGCGCAAAGAAATTTTCCGCGACGCGGCGCTGGCAGCACGCTTCGCTCCTGCAGCAGATGTACTCCGCTCTGGAAAAAAAATCAAATCACACCATGCCGCTGGAATTCTTTCGCGACCTGCTCGACGAACGATTCGCGCAGGTGGAAGTCGACCGCCAGATCGAAACGGCTCTGCTGTGGGGCCGCTATGCCGAGATTTTCACCTACGATCCGGAAACCGACCAGCTTCATCTGCACCAAGCAGACCACATGGGCGAGCGCGTGGGACATGCCGCCGCTGAGGATGCTTCCGCGAAATAATGGCCGCTCGCGCTCCCAAGGTGTCCGCGAGCCGAATCGCCCGCGGCACGATGCCCTGGGGAATCTTCCCGTCCAGCGTTCCTTCGCTGCTTCCGGGATTTGCCCGATCCTGTTCGCGGCGTTCGCGCTTTTTTACGCCGTGCTGTCGATGACGCATTACTGGCTGACCCCGGTTGGTGCGCCGACCGTCATCAATCTGGATCCGAGCGCGCTGCCCAAGTACGCCATGTTTTCGGTTCTGCGCATCGCCGCGGCTTATCTGTGCAGCCTGGCGTTTACGTTGGTCTACGGGTACATTGCGGCGTACAACGCTCGCGCGGAAAAATTTATGTTGCCGCTGCTGGATACCCTGCAATCCATTCCAGTTCTAAGTTTTTTGCCGGGCGTGATGTTAGCGATGGTCTCGCTGTTTCCGACCAAACAACTCGGCGTCGAACTGGGTTCGATCCTGCTGATTTTTACCGGCCAGGTCTGGAACATGACTTTCAGTTTTTATTCCTCGCTTAAGAATATTCCGCGCGAGATGCGTGAAGTGGCGGAAGTGTACCGTTGGAGCTGGTGGCAGCGATTCACCCAGATGGAATTTCCTTACGCCATGATCGGGCTGGTGTGGAACTCGATGATGTCGGTGGCCGGCGGCTGGTTTTTCCTGATGGCCTGCGAGATGTTCACGCTGGGCGATCGCGATCTGCGCTTGCCGGGCCTGGGCTCCTATCTGCAAACGGCCGCAAACGCCGGAAACACCCACGCGATTTTCTGGGGCATGGGCGTGATGATCGGAATCATCGTGGTCATCGATCAACTGGTGTGGCGGCCGGTGATCGCCTGGGCCGAAAAATTCAAATTCGAGCAAGTCGAATCCACCGATGCGCCCGTTTCGCCGGTATTGGATTTCCTGAGCAGCTTCAAAAATCTTGCCATTTGTCGCTCGTTACACCCTGCGGCCGGCAAGGGAATGGCTGACTCTCTATTTCGCAAAGAGATGTGCCGAGGAGCCGGCGGCCGCGGGAAAGTCGAGTGCGGCCTGGAAGTGGATCTCCCGTCTGGCACTCGCCGCCGCGCTGGCCGGAATCTCGTACGCCTTCGTAAAAATGATCTTGCTTGCTCGCCCACATCACGGGCCCGGAACTGCGCAGTATTTTTCTGGGCGCGGGTGCGACGCTGCTACGCGTGGCGTTTACTTTATTCCTGGCGGGTTTGTGGACGATTCCGGCGGGCGTGATGATCGGGCTGAAGCCTAAACTCTCCGCGATCGCGCAGCCCATCGTACAGGTAGCCGCGTCCGTTCCCGCCACGGCGTTATTTCCGATCATTTTGTTGCTCCTGATTCGTGTCGGCGGCGGATTGGGAGTGGGCTCGATCATTTTGTTGTTGCTCGGCACCCAATGGTACCTGTTGTTCAATGTGATCGCCGGCGCCACCGCAATTCCCACGGATTTGAAGGAAGTCTGCAATGTCTACAGTTTCGAGCGGACGCGATCGCTGGCGGCGAATTATTTCTGCCCGGGATTTTTCCATTCCTGATTACGGGCTTTGTGACGGCTTCAGGCGGGGCCTGGAACGCCAGCATCATCGCCGAATATTTCCACTTCCGCGGGCATACCTATATGACGACCGGGCTTGGCGCGGTGATCAGCAATGCTACCGACACTGGAAATTTTCGGGTACTGCTGGCGGCCACGATCGTGATGGCAGCGATGGTCGTCACCATCAATCGCCTGTTGTGGCGCCGGATGTACAACCTGGCCACGACCCGATTCAAGCTGCAGAGAATCTAGCCACGCACTCAGACGCTCTTGGTCGCCCAGTGCAGCGCGATGCCGCCTAAAATAAATCCCCGGGTGTCCACCTTCGCGTAGCCCGTACGTTCCAGGAGCGACGATAAGTCCTGGATTGAAACAAAACTCCGCAATGAATCCGCGATGTAACTATAAGTGCGCGGACGCCCGTGCAGCATCATGCCCCACACCGCACCTTGCGCGTACAGATAGCCGAGATACATCTCCCGAAAAATGGGGTTGGGCGGCAGAAAAAAATCGAGGCTAACCATCAAGCCGCCCGGGCGGGTGACGCGCGAAATTTCGGCTACCGATGTTTTTAGATTTGGAAAATTGCGCAACCCGTAGCCGATAAACACGCAGTCAAAGGTGGCGTCGGGAAAAGGCAACGCGCCGGCATCGCCGCAGACCGCCTCATTCAGGCCTTGCCCCCGGGCCAGGCGCAACATCGGCTCGGTGATGTCCATGGCGATGGCGCGAGCCCTAGGCAACCGCTCGCGAACCAGCTTCGAAAAATCGCCGGTTCCAGCGGCGAGATCGAGAACGACGGCGTTTTCGGGCAGTTCCGCCTGGGCCACGCCCAAGCGTTTCCAGCGGCGGTCCATTCCGTAGGAAAGAATGCGAGTGACGAAATCGTAGCGCGGGGCGATGGAACCGAACATCTCCCGCATCAAACGCGAGTCTTGTTTTTCGAGGGGAACGGTCATGCGAGGAGAAGTTTACCTTGTTTTTTTGCGCCGTGCGGATGCGCATTCGCCAATATTTCGAGCGTGGTTCGGACGGTCCCGCAGGTCGAGCTGCATTCTCAGAAGGCCGTGGACGGAAGATTTCTTGCTTTGGCGGTTGTAGCTGCCAGATCGTTGCGCGTGGAGGCAACGGTCTCGCGACCCAGCTTAGTTTCCAGCTCGCGCATCGACGGCTTGCACCGTGGCCACGCTCGCGCCTCCGGATGTTGCGAGTAGTTTCTCGGATTGCAAGAAGCAGGCGTAGATCAAGGTCTCGGGAATTCCGTGGCGGCGAAGAAATTGGCCATAATTGAACCAATCCAGGCCTTCGGTCTGCGGATCGCTGGACTTGGCGTCGAGCGCGAGCGCGCGCTGATACGATCGTGCGGCCGCGGCCGGTATCGTCCGAAAGCTTCTCCTGCAGATCCGCGAGATGAGCCAGCGCCAGACTTTCGATTTTCGCGTTCGCCGGCCTGCTGCGCCAGCGCGATGGCAAGCTCATACTCGCGTTATCGCCGGCTGGACCATTGGTTCAGCGTGCACTTCATCGTCGGCCAGATGAATCGTCGCCAGCAAGCAATTGCTCGCGGCTGGCGACTGCGACGGGTCTGTCAGGATGCGCGGCTTCGCAAGTGATAAACGCGTTCCAGTGGCGCGCGGCCGGCCGCGAATTCACTTCTTTCGTCGTACGCGCCGCCAGATAAAGGTGCGCGCTTGCCTGCTGCGGATTTACTTCCGCCGCCTTTTCCCAGGAATCGATGGCTTCGCCGGGATGGCCGAGCCGCGCGGCGAGCAAACCATAGTTGACCAGCGCGTCGGAATCGCGCGGAAAGAGTGTCGAGCATTTTTTGGTAGTGCGCGTAAGCGTCGGCGTAACGGCCGTCTTCAATCAGCGCGCGGGCGCGGCATGTTGCAATGCCGACATTGCTAGGATTGATTTCGACGGCGCGTTCGAATGCGGCGGCCGCTTGACCTTTGTGGCCGGCAAAACCGGCTGCCGTGGCGATACGCGCTTGCACTGAGCTGTCGTAAGGATTCAGGCTGGCCGCGCGCAAGAGTAGCGGAAGATTCCCCTCGCTGGTGCGCATCGCGAAATGAAATTGATCGAATCCACCCCACAGGAAAAGCAACCCCACACAAAACACCGGAACGCCGGCCGAGTGAACACACGCGGCAAAAACAGACGTGGCGGCGCAGTGGCATTCGTGGACTGCCCGTTTAAATCCGCCGCAGATGGCGACGCTGCGGCAGCGGTTCCCACCAAAAGCGACGAGACCCGCGAATCGCGCAGCTTCCAGAACTTCGCGTCCAGAATGAAATGATGAATATTCACGAGCGAGACAAAAATCAGAAAGCTGGTAGTGAAATCGTAATGGAAAATGAAGCTCACCAGCCACGGACCGGGAATGAACAGGGCGATGCCCCCGGCAAGCAGCGTGACGAAATAGGTGGCAACGTGCCAATTCGTCTTTCCGGCCGCCAGCGCTTCGCGGCGCTGGAAATAACTGGTGATCCAAATGTATTGAGCGGAATGCAGGACCGCGAGAATCCCGCTGCTGTATCGCGTTTGCGGAACCTGCGAATTGGAGTTCAATTCCAGCAGCGTCGGCAGCACAAACCACAAGAAATTGCGTGAATGCCAAAGTGAGCGGCGCGATCATCGCGCCGCGCCCTGCTCGCGAACCATCCGCCGGAATCCCAGGAAAGTGAAAATGATAAACGCACGCCCAAGCGCCAGGCGCAAGGGAGAGTGAACTTCGCCGGCAGTCCGGGCTGAAAATCAACGGATCGTCCGAGCCGCCGGTTACGAAACTCCCCAGCAACATGCAGTACGACGCGATGAACGCGCCACGCAGCCAGTGCGTCTCTCGCCGGCGTGATCTCGGCCCCGCTGCGCTCGCGAACATCATCAATAGCCCGTAGTTCTGCCCGGAGTAATGCCACGGGCTCCAACAAATATAGAGGGTGAACACCCACGGGAATAAACGCGGCGAGGCGTGCATCAAAATGCCCGTGGCCAGAATCAGAAGCGGTTACGTGCAGCGTGACGAACTTGTATTTCTCGAAGTTTTCGCGGGTGTGATACGCGCGGTAAATCGTGGCCATGAAATGCGGGTAGTTGAAGACAACCGCCAGAAGATAAAATGCAATGGCCCAGGCGTGGGAATGCGCCGGAGGGCATCAACAGCGCGACGGCGAGCAGCGGAGCCGACCACGCTCCGCAGCCGACAGCAAATCGAGCCAAGGACCGTATATCCACGGCCCGAGATCGGCGGCGGGCGATGCGGCGCAGGTGTGGCAGCGGCGATGGGTTCGACTGTGACGCTCAAGCGATCCTGCCTCTGTTTGCCGCGCTCGCGCACTTAATTCACAGCCAGTCAGACGACGCGCAGGTTTTGGCCACGCAGTGTAAGCGCACAGTTGACTGCGATTGCGGAGCCGGCTCGCGGCGTACATCCAATGTTGAAAGCGTAACTTCCGATGTTATGAGCGTGAGTCAATGGCGGCGGAAGCGGTTTGTGAGTGGCGGAGATTCGGGTTATGCGCGAGCCGCGAAGTATGGCTGAATAAATACGAAGATTTTGGTGCTGCGGGACTTAAATTATGAAGGCGGCTGCAGCGCAATTTTTTCGGCTATTCTGCGACGTTAATGGGCACGCGCGAATCATATCGAAAGGAGAAATTCGAACATGCAATTGGGAATGATCGGACTGGGGCGCATGGGCGCAAATATGGTGCGCCGGTTGATGAAAGGCGGACATGAATGCGTGGCGTTCGATATGACGCCGGCCAGCGTGCAGGCGCTGGCGAAAGAAGGCGCAAGCGGAGCCGGGTCACTGGACGATTTCGTTTCGAAACTGAAGCAGCCGCGTGCGATCTGGCTGATGGTTCCGGCGGCGGTGGTGGATAGCACGCTGGCGCAGTTGCTTCCCAAGCTAGCGAAAGACGACATCGTGATCGATGGCGGTAATTCGTATTACATCGACGATATTCGCCGCGCAGAAGAATTGAAAAAGAAAGGCCTGCACTATGTCGATGTCGGCACCAGCGGCGGCGTTTGGGGCCTGGAACGCGGCTATTGCATGATGATCGGCGGAGAAAATGATACGGTGCAGCGCCTCGATCCCATTTTCAAGACGCTCGCGCCGGGAATCGGCGATATTGCGCGAACCCCCGGCCGCGATAAAGTGAAAGGGACCGCCGAACAGGGCTATCTGCACTGCGGACCTTCGGGCGCCGGCCATTTCGTGAAGATGGTGCACAATGGAATCGAATACGGCGTGATGGCCGCGTACGCGGAAGGACTCGAACATTCTGCATCACGCCAACGTGGGCAAGACTGAAACGCACCGAGGATGCCGAAACCACTCCGCTGCGCAACCCCGGAACATTATATGTATGACATCAACCTGCCGGATGTGGCCGAAGTGTGGAGGCGCGGCAGCGTGATCGCTTCGTGGCTGCTCGACCTGACCGCGATTGCGCTCCTGAAATCCCCGCAACTCGACCGATTTTGGCGGACGCGTTTCGGATTCGGGCGAAGGCCGCTGGACGATCCTGGCGGCGATCGACGAAGGTACCCCAGCTCCGGTGCTCACTGCCTCGCTGTACGAACGGTTCACATCGCGCGGCGAGGCGGATTTCGCCAACAAGCTGCTATCCGCGATGCGCTTTGAATTTGGCGGGCACGAAGAAAAAAAAGCCTAATTTTTCAGTTCGACGGAGAAAATTGCCATGCCTGACGCGCCACCAGCGAATCACACTGCCCCGCCGCCCGGCTCCGCGGGAAAAATTCCGTCGGACGCGCTGGTCTTTTTCGGCGCGACCGGCGATCTGGCCCACAAGCAGATTTTTCCTTCGCTGCAAGCGATGATCAAACGCGGAAACCTGAATGTTCCCGTAATTGGCGTGGCCAAGGCCGGTTGGACTGTCGAGCAGTTGCGCGAACGGGCCCGCGACGGGATCGCGAAGTTCGGCGGCGGCGTGGACGAAGCGGCGTTTGCGAAACTCGTCTCGCTGCTGAAATACATCGACGGCGACTACGAAGACCCGAAAACGTTTGAGCAACTTCGCGTCATGCTCGGCAACGCCGCGCGTCCTACGCACTATTTGGCGATTCCGCCGGTGCTGTTCGGAACGGTGGTGGAAGCTCTGGGGAAATCAAAATGCGCGGTAAACGCCCGCGTGGTCATCGAAAAGCCGTTCGGCCACGACCTGGCTTCGGCCCAAAAGTTGAATGAAATCCTGCACACGGTATTCCCGGAAAATAGCATTTACCGCATCGATCACTATCTCGGCAAAGAAGCCGTGGAGAATCTACTGCTATTCCGTTTTGCCAACGCCTTCCTGGAACCGATCTGGAATCGCAACTATGTGCACAGCGTGCAGATCACCATGGCGGAGTCGTTTGGGGTGCAAGGCCGCGGCGGGTTTTACGACGCGACCGGCGCGATTCGCGACGTAATTCAGAATCATCTGTTGCAGGTCGTCGGTTTTCTGGCGATGGAGCCTCCGACCAGCATGTACCCCGAATCACTGCACGACGAGCAAGTGAAAATCTTCCGCATGATTCCGCCAATCAAGCCGGCGCGGCTCACTCGCGGGCAATTCGTTGGATATCAGAAGGAACCCGGCGTGGCGCCGAACTCAACGGTGGAAACTTTCGCGGCATTGCGTCTGGAAATCGATTCGTGGCGCTGGGCCGGAGTACCCTTCTTGATTCGCGCCGGAAAATGCTTGCCGGTCACGGCCACCGAGGTTTTTGTGAAGCTGCGCCAGCCGCCGCTGGCTCATCTGCCGCCGGGTTCGAACTATTTCCGCTTCCGCCTCGGCCCCGATCTTTCGCTCAGCCTTGGCGCGCGCGTAAAAAAACCGGGGCCGGAATTGGTGACGATGGAAACTGAACTTTCGGCGGTGGCCGACTCCGAAGCGAACGAGATGCAAGCCTACGAACGACTGCTCACGGACGCGATGAAGGGCGATGCCCTGCTCTTCGTCCGCCAAAACGCGGTGGAAGCCGCGTGGGCCATCGTCGATCCCATCCTCGGCGACGTTTGTCCCGTGCATACCTATCAGCCTGGAACCTGGGGACCCCCGGAAGCCGACGAGCTCGCCGCGAATCTAGGTGGGTGGCATAACCCGGTCGCAAAACCGAATAAGAATCCGGGCAAGCCCGCCTAAATCATCGGGCCAATTGCGCTTTGATCCCACCGAACTCAAGTAGACGACCAGGCTAGGCTGTCTGGTCGCGGTGCGTTTCCCTTCCGTTGTAGTATTCTCTCCGAAACTTTCTTTCATGTTGGCAGGGCAGTTTGCGTTTGCGCGCGTGTCCTGGCCGATTGGGTGAGGAGCTGGTTCGATGGGACCGTCGTTGAAAGACATTCTGGATTCTTACGACGATGCCGCGCCGCTGGCGCAGGCCTACACCATTCCGGCGGCTTGGTACACCGATCCACGGATCGCGAACCTCGAACTGCAAAGTGTGTTCTCCCGGAATTGGCAGGCCGTGGGACGGCTCGCTCAGTTGGAAAAGCCGGGTGACTACATCACCGCTACGGTCGCCAACGAGCCGATCGTCGTGGTGCGCGGCCGAGACGGAAAATTGCGCGCGTTCTACAACGTCTGCCGGCACCACGCGATGACGGTGATGAACGAGCCCTGCGGCCACGCTGAGCATATGCGGTGCCCGTATCACGGCTGGACCTACAACCTGGAAGGCGAACTGCGCGGAATGACCGAATTTGAAGGCGTAAAAAATTTCGAACGGGCGGACCACGGGCTAGTCCCGGTTCGCGTGGAGCCTTGGGAGAATTTTGTTTTTGTAAACCTCGATCCGAACGCCGTGTCGCTGCATGACTTTCTAGGCTCGCTGGTGAAATTGGCTAAGCCGTTAGGGTTTGGCCAGCTTAAATTCGTGGAACGGCGCAGCTATATCCAAAACTGCAACTGGAAAGTGTATGTCGATAATTTTCTCGACGGAGGCTATCACGTACCGCACATGCACAAGGGTTTGAATAGCGTCCTGGATTACACCAACTACACGATTGAAAATGTAGATCGCTGCTGCGTGCAGTCGAGCCCAGTTTCCGTCGACGCCAAATCGGAAGCCAGTGCGGCGGCCACGCGCAAAGGAGATCGCGCCTATTATTTCTGGCAGTATCCGAACTTCATGCTGAATTGGTATGAGGGATATTTGGATACGAATCTGGTTTTGCCGTTGGGCGTGGATCGCTGCGAAGTGATTTTTGATTTTTACTTTGGCGATACTTCCGAAGCAAACATGCCGTACGTGCGCGAGAGCATGGGCGTCAGCGAATTGGTGCAGCAGGAAGACATCGTGATCTGCGATGGCGTGCAGCGCGGGCTCAGTTCGCGCGCGTATCAAGCCGGCCGGCTCTCGGTGCGCCGCGAAGCCGGAGAACACTTGTTTCACCGCCTGCTGGCGGCGGATCTGAGAGATTCACGCGCGGCGATCGCGCGCTAGCTTCAAAATCCGTTTCAATCCCTGCAAGTGTTCTTCATCCTATCGCTTGGCGACGGTTTCCAGCAGGTTGGTCCAGTGGGAAAGGTGTTTCAAGGAAGGCAGGTGGGTGTGGTCGAGTTCGAGCGGAGTAATGGAAATTGCCCCGTCGCGCACCGCCGCCATGTCCGTATCAGGCTCAATGCCGTCCACGATTTGTTGCTCGTGCAGCCAGAAATATTTGCGGCCGCGTGGGTCGGTGCCCGGTTGTAGCAGGTTGCGAGTGATTTTCGAGGACTGCTTGGTGAAACGCACGGAACCTTGCCAAATCTGCGGCACGTTGACGTTCAGCAGAATCCCCGGCGGCAATTTTTCAGTGAGTACCACCGGAATCAGCACCCGCGCGAATTCAGCGGCGGGCTTGAAGTCGATATCTTTGGACGAACGGTAAGAAACGGAAATCGCGATGGAGGGAACGCGGTTGATGGCGCCTTCCATCGCCGCCCCTACCGTTCCCGAATAATAAATATTCTCGCCCATGTTGGCGCCGCGATTGATTCCGGAAATGACCAGATCCGGTTTTTCGCTGAGAATCGCATTAAACGCAATGATTACCGCGTCCGCCGGTGTGCCTTCGACCGCGTATTCGTTCGGCGCAACTTGATCCATATAGATCGGCTGGCGCAGGGTCAGCGCCTGGGCGCTGGCGCTGCGTTCGTGCAGCGGCGCGACCACGGTCAACTTGGCGTCTTTTTTCAACGCGTCGACCAGCGCGCGCAGTCCCGGCGCGTTGATCCCGTCGTCATTGGTAATCAGAATATGCGGCAAAGAACTCAAGGATAGACGCTGCGCCTTTCGAAACGCGTTTCAAGGATCGAGAGAGAAGATGGTCGGGACGACTGGATTTGAACCAGCGACCTCACGCACCCCAAGCGTGCGCGCTACCAGGCTGCGCTACGTCCCGACCGTTGGCAACGAGAGTTAGCGTATCACTCGCGTTCGAGAAGGGTCAAGACAGCAAGGAGTTCCTGGTGAAGATCGAGTAAAAATTTGCGGTGTTGTGCCGATGTGGAACTTTTCCGCGGCGCTACCACCGCGCGCGGACCGTGCGCTATCGCATTCGCGCCGAGGTTTTCGGCATCGCTGTGCTGGCTGTTTGGTTGCGCTGAGCCTTCGGCGTCGGGGTGGCCTGCGAGGAACCGGCGCGCTCCGGCGATAGTGAAGCCCTCATCGTAGAGCAGGCGCTTGATTTCGAAGACCGTTTCGATGTCTTCGCGGCGGTACAGACGGTGACCGCTGGGACTCTTCACCGGCTGCAGGGTGGGAAATTCGGTTTCCCAGTAGCGCAAAACAAAGGTCTTGGTCGCGGTAAGGCGGCTGACTTCGCCGATGCGGAAAAGAGTCTCGTCCGCGCTCGGTGAAAGATCTTGCGGTTCCGGTGCTGGTGCCGCGCTGGCCATGTCTATTCGTATCGTAGGCCGATTTCGCCGAGTGTCAACCCCTGTCCTAGCGGCGCGGCTTGTGGAAATTCTTCTTTTCGGTGTGATCCGGGCGTTCGCGTTGGCGAGTGCCGCGTTTTTTTAGCCGCTGGGTGAAGCGGATGGGCGTGCCGATGAAATCGAATTCTTCGCGTAGTTGATTCTCCAGGAAACGCTGATAGCTGAAATGCAGGGGCTTCAATTGGTTGGTGAAGAGCACGAAGGTTGGCGGCGCCGTAGTGGCCTGAGTGATGTAGAAAATTTTAACTTCGCGGCTCGCGGGCGAAGTGCCGCGGGTCAGATCGACTTTCGCCAGCCAGCGATTCAGCTCGCCGGTGGAAATTCGGCGGCGGCGCGCTTCGACCACGCGATCGATGATTTTGTAGAGCCGGTCGACGTTCTCGCCGGTTTTCGCGGAAAGAAAAACAATGGGCGCATAGGAAAGAAATTTCAGGCGGGCGCGAACCAGCGGTTCGTAGTCCTGCAGCAGCTTATTGCCGCTGACGTTGGCGACTTTAGCGCTGCTTTTATTTTGCTCTGTCGCCTTTTCTTTCGCGGCTTTCAGCGCGAGATCCCATTTGTTCAGGACGATGATGACCGAGCGCCCCGACTGCTCGGCGTAGCTGGCAATCGTGGCGTCATGCGAGGTGATGCCCAGTTCCGCGTCGGCGACCAGCAGCGCGATGTCCGCGCGTTCCAGGTGCTGGCGCGCCATGATGACGCTCAATTTTTCGGCGATGAGTTTGGTTTTGCCCTTACGGCGAATTCCGGCGGTATCAAGAAAACGGTACGAAATCCCGTTGTGCTCGACGACCGTGTCGACGGCATCGCGCGTGGTGCCGGCGACTTCGGAAACGATGGAACGTTCCTCGCCCACCAGCTGGTTGAGCAACGTTGACTTCCCGACGTTGGGGCGTCCGATAATGGCCAGATTCACGTACGAAACTGCGGGAGCTGGTTCGCCTTTCGGCATCTGATCCGTAAGAGCGTCGAGCAGCACGTCCACACCGAAACCGTGCTCGGCAGAAATGGGAAATACTTCGTCGCCAAGTTCGTAAAATTGCGACGCGAATTCGACGGCCTGTTTAGGCGTGTCAACTTTGTTTACGGCAATAATTGGCGGCTTTCCGGCGCGACGCATCAACTGCACGATTTCCTGATCGAGCGGCGTCGGGCCCGTGCGGCCATCAACAATAATCACCACGCGCGAAGCATTGTCGATCGCGACCCGCGCCTGGCGCAAAATTTCGCCGGGAATCCCGGCCTTGTCTTCGGGAACGATTCCGCCGGTGTCCACCACTTCGAATGTGCGCCCTTCCCAGGTGCAGATGCCGTAGATGCGGTCCCGCGTGATGCCCGGCTCGTTGGTCACGATCGAGCGGCGCGTCGCGGTCAGCCGATTGAATAGCGTGGACTTGCCCACATTAGGGCGGCCGACGATTACGATCGATGGCATTTTAGGAGTCATCAGGTTCCGCACCGGTGTGCGGGTCAACAACATTATCACGATTCGGCGAACGTCACTCGCAGCAGCGTCGGTCCATCGCCAGGTTGCGTCAGGGTCCCATCGGACGCGAACGTGCGGCGTGTGTTACTTTAGATTTCCAAACAAGTTGATCGTCTGATGGCTAAAAAAACCACTGCATCGAAACCGGAAGAAGTAACCATCGAAGGAATATTCGGCGAAGGCGGGCTGCTGGCCAGCCGGCATCCGGGGTATGAATTTCGTGCGTCGCAACTGGCCATGGCGGAAATTGTGGATACGGCTTTTCAGAAGCATCAGCACGCGGTGATCGAAGCTGGCACCGGGACTGGCAAGACTCTGGCCTACCTGATTCCGGCGATCCGCAGCGGGCGGCGGGTCGTAATTTCTACCGCGACGAAATCCTTGCAGGAACAGCTCTTCAACAAAGATGTCCCGTTTCTGCAGAAGCATTTCGCGCCAAATTTGAAAGCCGCGCTGATGAAGGGCCGGAACAATTTTTTGTGCCGGCAGAAAGTGCACCAGATCGAGGGGCAGGCGGTGCTGCGGGGCATCGATGAAGTCGACTGGTTTTCGCAGATCAAGGATTGGGAGAAGTTGACCGAGACCGGCGATCGCGCCGAGCTCACCTTTTTGCCGGACGACGCCGAGCTGTGGCACCGGATCGACGCGCGCAGTGACCTATGCACCGGACAGAAATGCCCGGAGTTTGGGCGCTGCTTCATCACCGCGATGCATCAGCGGGCGCAGGAAGCCGACCTGATCATCGTGAATCATCATCTGTTTTTCGCGGATCTGGCCATCCGCCAAGACGATTTTGGATCGATCCTCCCTGAATATTCCGCGGTGGTGTTCGACGAGGCACATGAAATCGAAGACGTGGCCAGCGACTATTTCGGGCGTCGCGTTTCGAGCTATCAATTCGAAGAGCTGGTGCGCGATACCGAAACGATGCTGCGCGTGCTGAAGGTCGAAGCGTCGCCCTTGCGCAAGCACTTGATTCGCGTGCGCGAGAGGGCGCGAACCTTCTTCGAGAATTTTCCGGAACGTGAAGGCCGCTTCCCTTTTGGGCCCAACGAGCGCAAGGCGTTTCTGGAACGCAACGCCGCGGCGTTTGAAGATTTGTCCGCCGCGGTGAAGCGGATCGAGACTGAGCTTTCGGCGATTACTCCCAAGCCCGAAGAAATCCTCACACTGGCGCGGCGGGCCGCCGAGCTGCGGCGCGAATTTACTTTCCTGCTGGAAAGTGAAGAAAAGAGTTACGTCTATTGGTACGAGCGGCGCGGCAAAGCAATCGTGCTGACCGCGACACCGATCGACGTGAGCGAAATCCTGCGCGAAAAGCTCTTCGATCACTTCGACACGGTGGTACTCACTTCCGCGACGCTGGCCGTGGGCGGCCGATTCGATTTCCTGAAGCAACGGCTGGGCGTGCTGCCGGCCAAAGAAACCGTACTGCCACAGGAATTCGATTTCCACGAGCAGGCGCTCCTGTACATTCCGCAAGCTATGCCGGATGTGCGGCACGAATCGTTCTCGTCGCGGGCGGCGCACGAGATCACCAAATTGCTGGAAATTTCCAAAGGCCGGGCGTTCTGCCTGTTCACCAGCTACGCGCAGATGAAAGTCGTGCATGAATTGGTCGCCGGGCGGGTGAGCTTTCCCACGTTTCTGCAAGGGACGGCTCCCCGGTCGACGCTGCTTGAACGATTCCGCAACACTCCGAACGCGGTACTGTTTGCGACCGCCAGTTTCTGGCAGGGCGTGGACGTGCAGGGGTCGCAGCTCTCCTGCGTGATCATCGACAAGTTGCCTTTCGCGGTGCCCAGCGATCCGATCGTCGCTGCGCGGGTACGCGCGCTACAGGAAGATGGGCGCAATCCGTTCGCCGAGTATCAAGTACCGGAGGCGGTGTTGGCATTGAAGCAGGGATTCGGAAGATTGATCCGGTCGAAGACCGATCGCGGGATTCTGGCGATTCTCGATAACCGGATTACCCGAATGCAATATGGTAAGATTTTTTTGGAATCCCTCCCGGACTACGCGAAAACCCAGGATATTGCCGAGGTTTCGCGGTTCATGGAGAACCATCCGGATTAGAGTTCCGCGACAAAAGGATATTCGATGTTCGAAGTTTGGGTTGATGAACAATTCGCGGCGGCGCATAACCTGCGCAATTACAAAGGAAAATGCGAGAATCTGCACGGGCACAACTATAAAGTGCGCGTGAACCTGACCGGCCCGCAACTCGACGAAACCGGACTCTTGTACGATTTCGTGCATCTGAAAAAAGTGATTCAGGGCGTGATTCGCACCCTGGACCACAAATACCTGAACGAATTAAAACCGTTTGACGTGCTCAACCCATCGGCAGAAAATATCGCCAAGCACATATACGACGAAACCTCGAAGCAGATGCGGACCACGCCCAACGGCGCGGAGATTTCCAGCATCACGGTGTGGGAGTCGGATGTAACAGCGGCCACGTATAGACCGTAGCGGAGGTAACTCCAATGCGACTGTGCCGAGTGAAGGAAGCGGTAACGCGTTATGAAAGCTGCCGGGCCGATGCGAGACGTTTCAAAAAAAGAAAAACCAAGAAAAAATGAATAAAGGATTGCTCATTATCGCGGTCCCAGCGTTGTTGGTCTCCACGTTTTGGCTGACCATGGGCTGGGGCTGGCGAACTGCGGTGGTCGGCGCGTGCCTGGAGATCGCAATTCTGGTCGGCATAGGCATGTTTTCGAGGAAGCGCCAGCGGGCATCGTAACCTTATGCGCCCTCGAGACACGGAGTGACTCGCTTTTGTGGATCACGAGAAGGAACTGGCCCCAGCAAATCCCCTCTCCCTTTTGCAACGAATCTGCAGCTGTCAGCCGGAATACTTGAAAATATCGCTCGCGGGGCGCGATTTGCGTGATAATGGCCGCCGCGATTTGCCGCTTGAGGAGAAATACATGAGAAAAACAATTTCGGTGTTCGGGGCATTGTTGCTGGTGCTGACCTTTGCGATGGCCGCCTTCGCGCAGGATTCCGGACGTTTGAATGGCGAGATTCTGGACAAAGAGGGGAAGCCCTACGCGGACGTCACGGTCTCGCTGAAAAATCAGGACACGGGTCAAGTGTATACAATCAAAACCGACAAGAACGGAAAGTTCGTTCAGTTGGGCATGCGCGGCGGTATCTACACCGTGACCTCCACCAACGCCAAAGACGGCTTCAACTTCTCGGAAAAAATGTTGATCAACCTCGATAAGGATAACGAATACAAACTGAACGTGAAAGAAGTCATGGCCCAGGCCGGTCCGAGCGCCGAGGAAAAAAAGAAGCAAGAGGAACAAGCCGAGAAATTCAAGAACATGAAAGCGCATTTCGATGCGGGCATCGCGGCGATGAACGACGCCAACACTTTAAAGACCCAGATTCGTACGGCAACCGCGGACCAAAAAAGCGCGCTGCAGGATAAGCGCTCGGGGGACTGCCAGACGGCGGTAACCGAATTCACCCAGGCGGAGCAAGGAGTTCCAGAAAAGGAAACAAAGAACCACGCGTTGGTTTGGGGCAATCTAGGTGCGGCCGATGAGTGCGCCGGAAAGTATGGCGATGCCGCCAGTTCGTTTCAGAAAGCGTCTGATCTGCTGCCAACGGCCGGCTACTACACTGGGCTGGCCACCAATGACGCAAATCTGGGGGCCTCGTCGACCGATCCAAAAGAATCCGCCGCCAAATTCACCGACGCCAATGCTGCTTGCGACAAGGCCGTCGCGTTGGATGCGGCAGCCGGAGCGGTCTGCTGGAAAAATCTGGGAATCGTCCTCAGCAATAAGGGCCGCATGAAGGATGCGATCATTCCACTGCAGAAGGCCACCACGGCCGATCCGAAAGATGCGCAGAGCTGGTTCATTCTGGGCAACGCGATGACCGCCACAATCGAGCCGAAACAAGAAGGCGATAAAATGACCTACCTCATCCCGCCGGGCACCAAGGAAGCCTATCAGAAGGCGATCGATCTGGGCGGCGCCGGTTCTCCGGTGGCAAAACAGGCTCAAGATGCGCTCGACGGCCTCAATGCCATGAGCGGCGGTGAGGACATGAGCATCGGAAAAAAGAAGAAGAAGTAGTTCCTCTCCTAATTATTCGCGAACGGCGGTGATCCACCTCGGAACACTGCCGTTCTGTTACTCCTAGGCCAACCCCGCGTCAAATCTCCGCAACGGTTTTGCCCTCTCGATTCGGATTCGCAACGTGGTATCCTTTGCCCTCATCCCCGAAGGAACGTGGTGCCGAAGTGAATTCCTATCAGACCAGCACGGAACGCCGCCGCAGTGAACGAGCCCTGGAATCGCTCCCTCTTGTTGTTCGAGGAGTGGACCTGCTGGGCCAACCTTTTGAAGAGCGCACCACGACGCTGGCATTTAGCAGCCACGGATGCCGGTATACTTCCACGCACCACTTGCCGCGGAATTCTTGGGTCACATTGGAGTTGCCGGCGAGCGCGACCGGGAATGCTCCAACCGATCCGCTGCGTGCTCGTGTGGCCTGGGTACAACGTCCCCATTCGATCCGCGATTTCTTCCAGATTGCCGTGGAACTTGAAAACCCTGTAAATATTTGGAAAATTCGAACGGCGCCGAGTGGGGCGAACCTGATTCGCGCAGTAGATTCGCCGGATATGACCAACGAAAGTTCGAAGCTAAGCCCTATCGAATCGACCACACCCGAATCTTTCGACGCAACGCCGATTGAGTCGAGCGAAGCGCAGGGATTCGAACCAACGCAGTACGAGCCGATTCACCTTGGTTCGGACAGCCCGCTCATGCGCGGCCTGCGCGCCGAGCTCGACCGCCAGGCGAAAGAGGCCGCGGCCCACGCCGCCGAAGAAGCTCGAAACCAGGTCATCAACGCGACGCAGGAAAACGAGCGCAGCCATTCCGCTCACGCCGAGGAATCGCTCGGCAAATGGAAGGCGCAACTTGAGCAGGTGCAGGATCAAGCCCGCGCGGAATATTCAGCCCAGGTCTCGGCCCAACAAAATGAGTTTTTGCAAAGTATGAAAGCGGAGATGGATGCGGCACTCCACCGAGCGCACGAATTGGTAAGCGAGCTGAATCATCAGACCGAAACACTTCGTTCCGCCAGCCAGGTCGCGCAGGAAAAAAACAGTTTGATAGCTCAATCGCTGATGCAAGTGGAGGCGGCGGAAACCGCGCGCGCCTCGCGGCCTGCCGCGGGTCCGTCTCAGGAGCAGTTGGATGCGCAGGAGAATCTGGTTTCAGGCTGGCGCGGCCGACTGGAATCCGAGATGCAGGTGGCCCAAAAACAGTGGAGCGAGCTGCTGCAGTCTTCGCTGGATAGCAATCTTCAGCATCTGGTCGGGCAAATTTCCACTCATTCGCAGGAAATCCTGCAGAGCGCGGAAAAGAAAATGACCGAACGTTTGGGTGAACTGCGCGAACCCTTCGCCCGAGCCGCCGAAGAAGCGCGCGATACGATCGCCGGAATTCAAGCGTCGCTGGGCCAGGAAGTGCAACGGGCGCGCGGGTCGCTCACCGAAGTCGAACAGGTCGCAAGCCGCACCAAAGAGATCTCAGGGCAGCTCGAAGCGGCCAGCCACGACACGCTGAATCAATTGCACCGGCGGCTCGAAGCCATCCTGGATACGCATACCGCGGAGATGAACCGCCGTGCCGACGGTATTTCGGCAAACCTATCCCAAAAAGTTGGATCGTCGCTGGATTCGATCGGGCATCAATTCCTGGAGCGAACCGTCACGGAGACCGAGAACCGACTGGCGCCGCATCTTGAGCGCGTCCCGGCACTCCTGCGCGAACTCGAAAATCGCGAAGTACAAACCGAAGAAGGCTTGCGGGTGCATCGCGAGCGTTTGCGCCAGCTCGCCGAAAATAATCAACGGGAAGTGGACCACCGGATTGCGGCCAATATCGCCAGTCTGCATGCCGGTTTTGAAACTGCTCGCCGCGATGCGCTCGCCAAATGGAGCGAGGAGCTGGATGCGAGCGGCGTTCGTACCGCTCACTCGGCCGCAGAATCGCTCGGAAAGACTTCGGAATGGTTTCAGCAGGAAGCACGAGCGCGATTACAGGTGCTGGTGGAACAGGCCTTGGTAACGGCCGGCGCCGGGCTCGGCGAGAAAACGACGAACGCAACGCAAAACTTTGAAGCGCAACTGGCCGCCCAAGCCGCTGCGCATCTTGCCCAGATTCGTGAAGAAGTACAAGGAGTGGCGAGTGAGGTGACTGGACGGACGCGGACCGAACTGGATCGTGCGGCGGAAGCGGCCGCGGCGTCCTTTGGTCAGGTGCTGAGTTCGGAATCCGACCGGCAAGCGGACGAGTTTCGGGCTAGAACCAGTGGCATCCAGCGCCAACGCACGGAGGAATTCGACCACACCACTCAGGAGTTGCTCCACAAACTGGACGTGAATGCGTGGACCGCGCTGGAGGGTTTCCGGACCCGAATGGCAGAACAACTGGAAACGGCCGCAACCGAAGGCCGTGGCGCGCTACAAGCTGAATTTGCTTCGACCCTGGAAAACTATCGCACGGAGCGCGACGCCCACAAGCAACAGTGGATCGAACATCTCGAACGGCTGTCGGGCGAGTCCACCGGTAAGTATCAGGAAAAACTACAGACCAGCGGCGATGCATGGGTCAGTTCGTCCATGCGGAGACTGAACGAACACGGACAAAACGGAATCGAATCGCTGCTGCGGTCCGCCGATCAGGCGCTGCGGGATTCCTTCGCGAAGGTCTTCGAAGGACTTTCCGAGATGTTGCGCGATCGAAGCGCGGGCGCGTCTGGCGTTGGAAGTGCCGGAGCATTCGGCCAAATCTCCAACCGTGAGGGCGGCGAAAGTTCCGGCCCACACAACAACGTGATCTAGATCCAGCTGCCTCCGTAACATCGTCCAAGCGGAACCACAACTCTCGCGACAAATTCGTTCATTTGGTTCCGACCACTTCGAGGACCGCGTTCGCAACGTATTGTACTTGCTCCGCTGACATTTCCGGGAACAAGGGAATACTGAGCACGCGCTCGCAGGCCCGTTCCGCATGCGGAAAGGTGCCGGCGGGATAGCCGAGCGACGAATAGGCCGGCTGCAGATGCACCGGCGTCGGATAGTGCACCGAAGTTTCGATTTCGCGTTCCGCCAGCTGCGCGATGACCGCCAGGCGATTTTTAACGTAGATGACGAACTGATGATAGACACATTCATCACGCGGATCATCGACCGGCATCGTAAGTTTCGCGGGTTCCAATAACTTGCGGTATTCGCGGGCAATTTCGCGGCGGCGCTCGGTCCAGGCGTGCAGGCGCCGCAGCTTGATGCGCAACACCGCCCCCTGAAAACCCTGCATGCGGTAGTTGAAGCCGACAAATTCGTGGGCGTAGCGCGCGGTTTGGCCGTGGGAACGCGCGGCACGCGCGAATTTCGCTAGGCCTTCATCATTGGTAGTAAGCGCGCCCCCTTCTCCGTAGGCTCCCAAATTTTTCGAAGGATAAAAGCTGAAGGCGGCCGCCTGGCCCAGTGAACCGACGCGCTGCTGGCGATAGCGGGCGGCGTGCGCCTGAGCCGCATCTTCGAGGACCCGCAAGTTGTGGCGCCCGGCGATTTCGCGGATTGGATTCATGTCCGCTGGCCGGCCGTAAAGATGAACCGGTACGATGGCTCGGGTGCGCCGCGTGATCGCCCGTTCCAGCAACTTGGGATCGAGATTAGCCGTCGCAGGATCGATATCGACAAAGACAGGTCGTGCGCCGCAATAGGTAATCGCCTCGGCGGTAGCCAGAAAAGTGTTGGGCGTAGTAATCACTTCGTCGCCGGCTTGCACCCCGATCCCTAGCAAACCCAGATGCAACGCCGCGGTTCCGCTGCTTAACGCGACGCAATAAGCTGTCCCGCAAAAATCGGCGAACTCGCGTTCGAAGACCTGCACCTCGGGGCCTTCGACAAACGCGGAATTCTGGCACACGCGGTCCAGTGCCGGCAGAATTTCGTCGCGCAGACCGGCATATTCGGCTTTCAGATCGAGGAGTGGAACTTTCATGAGTGGCCTTTCTGCGACCTAAAAACTGTACTGTAGTGCGGGCGATGCGGCAAGGGCGACAACGCCGCAGCACTTCACGCGAAACAGGCAGGATTTGAGCGCATCACGCGCTTCGCAAAATCAAATATGGGTGAGCGTTCCGGTGATTTTCGTACGGCGCAGCGCCCAGGCAAATATCGCGAAAGACAACGGAATGAGAATCGCCGCAAAAATCAACAGCGCGGCAATCGAAGGCCCGAGTTCCGCCCAGCTCGCTCGACCCAGCAGCGCGGCGCGCATCCCTTCCAGCGCGTAGGTGATCGGAATCAGCCGCGCCAGAATCCGCAACGGCTCCGGCAACACCGAAACCGGATACATCATGCCGCCGACCAGACCGGAAACTCCCAGGAACAGCCACTTCGCTGGATTTCCCCGCCGGAACAGCAGCGAATAGCTGGCCGAGATAACTCCCAGCCCCGCAAAAGCGAGGATCGACGCGAGCAGAACCACGATAGCACCGAGCCAATTTGCCGAACGCGGAGAGAAGTCAAAAAACAAAATTCCCCAGCCCAAATAAACACCGGTGCGCATGGCGAGTGCCGTAAATGGATAGACCGCAGAGCCGGCGAGAATCAGCGGAAGCGGCGTTTGGGTGACCAGCAGCGCTTCGAGCGTACGGTTTTGGCGCGCTTCTTCGATGCTGGTGTCAAACGCCGTCAGCGAAACACTCAGGTAATCGAAAAACGCGAAGCCCACCAGGGCGAACGCGAAGTAGCTGCTCCCCGGCGGAAGCGCGCTGGAGAGTTCGGGGCTCTGCACGAAGCGCGAGAGATAATAAAAAGTTGCTACTCCAAAAAAAGCTTCGAGGATTTCGATCAGGAATGCGCCGCGATACCCGCGCGCGATGGCGAAATCGCGACGAAAGAAAGCCATGATCTTCCGCAAGGTGGGAACGAAATTCACGAAGCTACACCGCTCTGCACGGGTTGGCGGACCAGCTTGGTGATTGCCTCGGCGAAATTTTGGGAGCCGGTCTTTAGGCACAAACCTCGAGGTGTATCGAATGCGATTGCACGGCCCTGCTCCAAAACGAGCACGCGATCGGCGACTTCCTCAACTTCACTGAGCGTGTGGGACGCAAAAAGAAGCGTTGTACCGAGACGGCGCACCAAATCGTCTTTGATCAAACGCCGAAAGTCCGCCGCCGCGAGCGGGTCGAGACTGCGTGTGGGTTCGTCCAAAAGAAGCACAGCCGGTTTATGAAGTAATGCCCTGGCCAGCCCCAGGCGATGGGTCATACCGGTCGAGAATGTTCGGACCTGGCGGTCGAGATCAGCAGTGATTCCCATCCGTTCAGCGGTGGCAGCAATGCGGGTTCGGATGTCGGCTGCGGACATATTGTTCATGGCGGCGAAGAAGCCGAGGTTTTCGCGAGCGCTCAGGCGGCCATAAAAACCTTCATCGCCTCCGGTGTGATATCCAATTTGGCGGCGCGCCGCGGCGGGCGAGCGCTCGACATCGTTGGCGGCGATCGAAGCATGACCGCGAGTGGGCAGGATGAGGGTGGCGAGGATGCGGAGCAGCGTAGATTTGCCGGCACCATTCGGCCCCACAATTGCTACTGCCTCCCCGGACGCAACCGCAAATGAAACGCCAGCGAGAGCACATTCGGTCGGTTTCGAAATGGGCTGCAGCAAACTCCGCCACCCAGAGTGTGCAGGGGGAAAAAATTTCTCGAGCGAAGATACGGCGATATCGTCCGTGGGCATCTGTGTGGTTATAACCGAACTCATCGGGGCAATCCAGTTCCGTCGTTGCTTTCTGGTTGAGTCCCGGTAGAATATGGGGCAGCTGAGATACGGCGTTCGGCGTAAACGCCGGTTTTGTATTGCGCGCATCGCCCCAGCCCTACCAGCCCTGACGTGCCAAGGAGCGGCCAAAGTGGACGCACCTCTTTCCTTACAGACGACGGTAATGGTGACTTCCCAACAGGTTTCGTGTCCGTTGGGCGATGAATCGGCCATCTTGAACATGAAAAACAGCGTCTATTACGGCGTGAACCCGGTGGGCGCGACCGTGTGGAATCTGCTGAAAGAAGCGAAGACGGTTGGCCAGATTCGCGACGCGATCCTCGACGAATACGAAGTCGACGAAGTTCGCTGCGAAAAAGATTTGTTGGCGCTGCTGGAAGAGATGCGAAGTGAAGGGCTGATCGAAGTACGCGATCGGGCGGCCGGCTAGAACGCAGTCCGACGCTTGCGACTTTGTATGCGGCAAGGGGTTAGACCAACCTGGTGAGAGCGACCATTCAAAGCTGCCGAACATTTTGGGCGCTGAAGCCGCGCCGAGCGCGCGGTGGCGCTCTCGGCCGCGCTGGGATTAACTGGGGCCTGGATCGGTTTGCGCGTATTCGGGTTCAGGCGCTGGCAAGCATTTGTTTCCGGGCGAATTGAAAGTTCGAAAGATCGCTTTTCCGGAATATCGGCAAATCGGATTTTGCAGTTGCAAGCCGCGGCGGCTCGAAATCTTTTTTTCAAAACGAACTGCCTGGAACAATCCCTGGTCTTGTGGTCGCTCTTGCGGCGCCACGGTTTCGCCGCCGAACTGAAAATCGGCGCGCGAAAAGAAGCGGGACGATTCGAAGCCCACGCCTGGGTGGAACTCGACCGCATTCCCGTTGAACGACGATACCGATTCGAACCGTCAGTTCGTCCCTTTCGACGGCGCGATATCTTCGCTGGAGACCCAAACGGAATGAGCGGGATCGTCGGCATGTTCGAACGTGGCGGAGCCCGGATCGATCGCGCGCTGTTGCAGGCTCTGACCCATTCGATTTCATATTGCGGGCCGGATGCGCGCGACACCTGGACGGGCACTTCCGCTGGCTTCGGTCACACCTTGCTGCGCACCACGCGAGAATCACAGAACGAGCAGCAACCCGCCAGCCTCGACGGCCAATATTGGATCACCGCCGACGCGCGCATTGATTGCCGGGATGAGCTGATCGCGGATATGACTCGGTCGGGTCAATTCGATCCCGCGCTGGCGCGCCGCTCGGCCAGCGATTCCGATCTTATTCTGCGCGCTTACTCGATCTGGGGAGAGGACTGCGTCCAGCGCCTGCGCGGCGATTTTTCGTTTGCGATCTGGGACGCGCGCGAAAGGAAACTTTTTTGCGCGCGCGACCATTTCGGCATCAGGCCTTTTTATTACGCCGAACTTGGCGAACTCTTCCTTTTCAGTAATGTGCTGGATTGCTTGCGGCAACATCCGGATATTTCAGCAGACTTGAACGACGCGGCGATTGGAGACTTCCTGCTGTTCGGATTGAACTGCGACGAGGCCACCACGACCTTTCGGGATATTCGCCGACTCCCGGCCGCCCATGCGATGACGGTGTCCGCCGACGGCCTCCGCATCAAACGCTATTGGACTGCGCCGACGGAAGGCCGGATCCGCTATAGCCGGGCTGAAGATTTCGTCGAGCATTTTCAGATTCTGCTGCAGGAAGCAGTGGCGGACCGGCTTGCGAACCGAGCCAGTCGGAATTCTGCTAAGTGGCGGGCTCGATTCCGCGACCGTCGCTACCACGGCGCGGGAGCTGTCGCGTCCGGCGGCCGCGAACCCGGACTTATGTGGCCTACACCGTGGTTTACAACTCGTTGATCCCGGATGAAGAAGGGCATTATGCGCGTCAGGTCGCCGATTTTCTGAAAATCCCGATTCGGTTCATCGCCGTGGATGGGCTGCAGCCGTTCGAGCGCTGGAACGATCCCGAAATGCATTGGCCAGAACCGGTGGATGATCCCTTCTTTGCCGGACTTTTTACCCAGTTCGACACGATCGGCGCAGACTGCAGGGTGGCGCTCTCGGGCGAAGGCAGCGACAACCTGATGCATTTCCAGATGTGGCCATACGTGAAAGACATGGTCAAGAATCGCGAGTGGTCGAATCTGGCACAGGCAGACGCCCCATTACCTGGCGGCTGCGCCCTTCTCCTCTTGCCGGGCTTGCGGCGCCGCGCTGCGGGACTTTTCGGGAAGGACCCGACCGCGCCGGTGTTTCCCCAGTGGCTCGCGCCCGATTTTGCGCGACGATTTAACCTGAGGACCGCTCGCGGCAGTGGAGCGAACTGCCGGACCACCAGCCGCACCCCGATTCTGCCCAAAGCTCACGCTTCTCTTTCCTTGCCGCACTGGGCAGCCATGTTCGAACAAGAACACGCCGGCGTAACGCGCAGCCACGTCGAGGTACGGTATCCTTTTCTCGATCTTCGGATCGTGAACTTCTTGCTGGCGCTTCCACCTTTTCCGTACTTTTTCGAAAAAGCATCTTGCGGGAAGCGACGGCCGGTCGTTTGCCGGAATCTGTTCGGACCAGACGGAAGACGCCTCTGCAGGGCTGATCCGCTGGCGAAACATCTTGAACATTCGGGTACGAAATGGCTGGATGAGTTAGACTGGTCAGCCGATATGGACTCATATACTGATCGCGGAATGTTGCAACCGTTTCAAAACGAAACGGATGCGGAACAGCTCCACTCCGAATATCCGGCCCCTATGTCTTAACTTTTGGTTGCAGTCAGTGCGCAAGGTCCGGTATAACTTGCGTGCGGAGGTTCGCAATGCTTAAGCCCGTAAAACAGGATATTAAGAAACCTTATTCATCCCCGATCTTAACTGTCTACGGTACTGTGCAAGAATTGACCCAAATAGATCTCCATACGAGGTACTAAGGACGGAGGACGATTTCCGACGGGCAGGACGCACGCTTAACGACGCAAGAGTCCAGACGAGGGTCAGGAGTCTTGAAAATTGGAAACGGGAAATCAGCGGACCTCAAACTGAAGAGCGGATCCCGCCAGCCGATGAACTTCGGTTGCTAACGTCAGTGAATTTCACCTACTCCGTTTTCGGCCTTTCGCTTCGCTCCAATCTTCCCATCCCGGAGTTAACTCCGGCTACACCCGGAACATGACACTGGGTTGCTCCAATCGTCGAACGATCTTGCCGTCGCGATTTACCTAGATAGATCGCCTCAAACCGGCGCAGCAATTCAATCGTTAGAACCCGAAGAGTTGAGTTACGCGAGCTCCTATAAGGATGAAGCAGGCAACCCCGCTCTGACGATTTGGAAGACCGCAGGCTCCCGTTACTTGCGGCTCGCCTATTTCGACGGAACCCAATTTTGGCTGGATCGGAAGGGCCGCGAAGTCTGGGCAACGTGGCCCAGCAGTCTGGAAATCGAAGACACGGCGACGTATCTCTTGGGCCCAGTGCTAGGGGTACTGTTGCGGTTGAGGGGCGTGACCTGTCTGCATGCCAGCGCTGTGGCATTCGGCGACAGAGCCGTGGCGTTTGTGGGGGCCGAGGGCGCGGGAAAATCGACAACGGCGGCAGCGCTGGCGCAGCGCGGCCACGCGATCTTATCCGATGACGTGGTCACGCTAGCCGAGCACAACGGATCGTTTTTCGTTCACCCCGCATATCCTTATTTGTGCCTATGGCCCGAGTCAGTGGAATCACTCTACGGCTCCGCGGAAGCGTTGCCGCGGTTCAGCGCAAATTATGACAAGCGCTGCCTTTCACTCCGGAAACAAGTTTTACGATTCGAAGAACGTGCGTTGCCCCTGTCGGCGATTTACATCCTGGGCGACCGCCGTGGCGATCCAGCGCCGATGGTGGAAGAATTGACGCCATCGCGGGCGTTTCTCTCGCTTGTGGCCAACACTTTCGCGACCAACACTTTGGATAGCAACATGCGCGCAAAAGAATTTGAAATCCTTGCGCGCCTTGCGCCCAGCGTTCCGATCCGAGCGCTTTGCGCCCACGAGAATGTCGGCCGCCTAGCAGATCTCTGTGACCTGCTGAGAGACGAAACGCAAAAATTGCGTCCGTAGAGATCCGCGCGCTCCTGCACTCGCGGCGTTTGGGACCCTGTATTCTTCCGCCATAGTGGCCTTTCGTATACCACGCAGTCGAAATAGTTAGCCATTTCCATTAAACGCAGCTATGTTACCATCCGTGCTCAAATGGCGTGTCCGTCCCCTATAATTCGGCACCTTCGCGATGATAAGCGCGTAATCGCGCCTTCACCCTCCGTCAGTCCTGACGCTGCTCAAATTATGTTTAACTCACTGAATGATATCATTCTGGAAAACCGCAATTGAGGAGCACATTTATGCAGACGAAATCTCCGCAGGTAAGAATTATAGGGCTTGTAGCATTGGCTATCTCCGCGTTTTTTCTGTCGGCCAAGATTCAAGGCAGGACCCGTCCCTCCCTGAGCGTCGCGACCAAGCAGATCACAGCAGCCGCCAAACCCGCGACAATCCTAACCTCTACAGGAAAGGACGACTGGGCGCGTGGGTACGGCAAGCTGCCACTTGCGTTCGAGGCAAATCGGGGGCAGACGGCCCCGGATGTCCAATTCCTTGCGCACGGCCAGGGCTACCAATTGTTCTTGACCAGACAGGCAGCGGTTCTCACATTGCGCCAATCGCCTGCCGCCGGCACGAAAGCCCCGATGGGCGCGCCTTGGCCCGCAGCGCGGCAGAACCCAAGTGCGGCTGTAAAGACTTCCGTTCTCCGCATACATTTTGACGAAGGGAATCCCGCGACAGAAATCGTCGGAACGAAATTGCTCCCGGGGAAAGTGAGCTACTTCATTGGCAACGATCCCCAAAAATGGCATACGGAAATTCCATCCTACGAAACGGTCCGCTACCAGGGAATCTATCCCGGCGTGGACGTGCTGTTTTACGGGCGCGAACGACGCCTGGAATATGATTTCATCGTCGCCCCGGAGCGGACCCTAAAGCCATCCGGCTGAGCGTTACCGGAGGGCGGAAGCTGAAAGTCAATTCGCGCGGCGACGTGGTGATGAGCGTGGCGGGCGGTGCAGTCGCGCTGCAGAAACCGGTCATTTATCAAGAGGTAAACGGCGCCCGCCTCGAGGTCGCGGGTAACTATTCGGTCGCAAACAACGGTCAAATCCGATTTTCAGTCGGACATTATGATCGCGCGCAGCCTTTGATCATCGACCCCGTGCTTAACTACTCCACATACGTCGGCGGTGAGCAACTCGATATGGCGACCGGCATCGCGCTGGACACTGCCGGCGATGCATACATCGCTGGCCGAACTGAATCAACGACGTTTCCGCAGATGAATGCAGAGTCTGGGACCCCGCCTGACCTTTCGCTAGGCACCGTGTTTATATCGGAGCTAAATCCAACAGGCACGGCACTCTTATATTCCAGTTACCTCGGTGGCAGTGGAAATGGAAGTTTTGGAGAGGGCGCGGATGCCATCGCGGTAGACAGTGCGACGCCTGCGAATATCTATGTGACCGGCTTTACAGGTTCGCCGGATTTTCCAGTAAGTACTGTCTTGCTCCCATTTAAAGGTCAACCTGGTCCTGCCAGCACTGCCTTGGCTAACGGCGGATCTGCGTT
This sequence comes from uncultured Acidobacteriota bacterium, assembly GCA_963737765.1. Lineage (GTDB taxonomy): Bacteria > Acidobacteriota > Terriglobia > Acidiferrales > UBA7541 > Palsa-295. The sequence goes on along the minus strand of CAVTTY010000021.1, from coordinate 1,365 downwards.
CATAACAAAGATCGCTCCTGCCGCCATCGGCTCGGCGCAACTTGCCTATTCGAGCTATCTCGGCGGGGATACCTTCGACGAGGGACACGCCATCGCCGTCGACGGATCCGGAAACGCTTTTATAGCAGGCGAGACAATTTCTACCAATTTCCCGCAAAAAGGAACGCAAATCTCCGCAGGGCAAACCAGTCTCGCGGGAAATGCTTTCTTAACGGAAATCAATACGACTGCAAGTGGCACTCCGTCGCTTGTCTACTCGACCTACTTGGGCGGATCCGGTGCAGGCAGTGATTTTCTATTCGGATTTGGCGATGTCGCGTCGGCACTAACGGTCGACAATAACTCCAACGCTTACATTGCCGGTGGGACGACCTCAACTGATTTTCCCACGGCGGGCACCGCCATTGCTGGCAGCGCTGCGTGTGGAGTTAATACCAACGGCTCGGCATTCGTTTCGGTCATCAATACGACAGCGCAAACCCTCACATATTCGCATTGCTTGAAGCGGAAACAATTATGAGGCGGCCTTTGGAATCAATCTGGGAACGGGCGTTCCAGCGGTACCGACCAAGGTTGTGTACATAACTGGAACGACCGGCTCATCGAATTTTCCGGTTACGGCCAATTCGATTCCTCCGGCAGGAAGTGTCGCACAGGGCGTCGCGTTCGTATCGCTGCTTAACACCGCAACGGGGACCCTACAGTACTCGACGTATCTCGGCGGCACTGGCAGCGACACAGGCTTTTCGATTGGTTCTGATTCTACAGGCAACGCTTACGTAACCGGTCTGACGGCTTCACCCGATTTTCCGATCACGCAGGGAGCTCTGGTGGTCGCTCTCAACAATCCAAGTGGCATGGCATTTATTTCAAAGATTAGCCCTAACGGAAATGGACTCGCCGGATTTTGGTCTATTCCTCCTATTTTGGTGGCCAAACTTCAAACAAACTCTTGGCCGCGGATGGTGGTTTCGGCATCGCCGTTTCAGGTACAAATGCCTATATCGCGGGTCAAATGGCTTCGCCAGATATGCCGGTGTCGTCTGGAGCCTTCCAGCCCTCCCTAAGGGCCGCAGGAGCAACGGCGAATGCGTTTGTCGCAAACCTGCCGCTGCTTCCGACGATCTCCGCATCTCCAACGAGTATCGACTTCGGAACGCAGCTCGTGGGCACTCCGACAACACCTGCGCAGATCGTTACGCTCACGAACAACACGTCGTCTCCAATCACACTCAAGCTGCCCTTCACGTTCACAGGCGCGAACCCTGCCGATTTCCCGGTTGACCCACCCACAACGACCTGCACGGCGACCCTCGCCGCCTCAGGTACATGTACGATCGGACTGGTTTTCAAGCCTTCGCAAGC
>CAVTTY010000020.1:0-27978 GCA_963737765.1 uncultured Acidobacteriota bacterium | reverse complement strand
ACGCATTGGTCTTGGAGTAAACGTCGCGATAGTCGGCGCCGAATTTGATGGTGTGAGTGCCCAAGACCTTGGTGACATTGTCGGTGTAAGAGTATGTGCCAGTCTTGCGGACTTGGCCATTGGAGTCTCCTAGATTTTGGCACCCAAACTGAGACAAGCCTGGCAAATTGAAATCGGCTCCATTCCCTTCCGAATCGATGAAATTTCCGGTCGAATTGGTAATTCCATCAAAGGTTCCTAGTCCGTTGCAAGCGAAGCCGGAATTATTTCGGTTGGCGCCAAAACGGAAATCGTTCGAGAGCGTTGCTCCGAACGTCGAGGTCAAACCGATGGCAAGGCTTTGCGTGCGATTGGCGGAGGACACAGAACCCAATCCGCCCGGAAGTTGATCATCGTGGAAAGGGTCGGGATCGTGAAACCAGTTGTAAACGTATCGAACATAAAGGTTGTTGGTGCTTCCAATCTTTTGATCGACCTTTATGGTGGCGTCTTCGTCCTTTTCTCGCGACTCGGTCGGGAAGAAAAGAAGTCCAGTGATGCCGTCGGCGTTGACGGTATTGGGGGCCGGAAAGAACGACAACACTTGTTGAATCGATGGGTCGAGACCAGAGGTGGTGGCGTTGTTGGCGCCGCCGCCCGTCACGTTCAGCGTTTGCGAGGCAAGGGTATTGGGATTGGTATAGGTGAAGATACCGCTCTTATAGGCGGCGGTCGGCACAGTGGATGTATTGGTCAAGGAAGTCACAAAACGATCGCCCTGATAGTTGATAAAGAAAAAGGTCTTGTTCTTGATGATAGGTCCGCCGAATGAGCCGCCATACAGATTGCGGACATACGGGTTCTTCGCGGCGACTTCGTTGGTGAGCGGATCGATCTGATGGTTGAAATAATCCCGGGCACCCAGGGCATCCCAGCGGCCGAAATAGAAAAGGTCGCCATGAAAGTCATTGGTTCCGCTGCGCGTCACCACGTCGATGATGGCACCGTTGTTGCGGCCGTACTCAGGCGCGAAATTGTTGGTGAGAACGCGGAACTCTTCGGTCGAATCCGGATTGCCGGCAACCAAGCCCCCCAGAGCTCCAGGTACGTCGGCGTCATTGTTATCGCTACCATCCAGCAAAAAGTTGTTGTTGCGCTCGCGTCCGCCGTTCACGGAGATGCCGCCCAGTCCGTCGGATTGGGTAACTCCAGGTCCGAGCAGGACCAGCTGATACGGGTCGCGCAAAATCAACGGGAGCTCGGTCATTTGGGTGTGTTCGACGACATTGCTCAGAGTGGGGGTCTCGGTGTCGATGGGTGCCACCTCAGACGAGCTCACCTCGACGGTGGAGGTCAGGCTGCCTATCTCAAATTTGCAGTCAAGAGTGAGGTTCTGATCGACCGTTAGCGTTATAGAGTCAAATTTCACGGTCTTAAATCCGGTCTGACTAAAGCTGAAGGTGTAAACCGACGGGGGCAGGCTCGACACACTATAAAACCCCGTGGAATTGGTGACGGTCGTACGGACGTCTCCAGTTTGATCATTGGTAACGGTGACCGTCGCACCGGATACTGCCGCACCAGAAGAATCGAGGGCAGTTCCGTTCACCGTCGCGGTCTGGGCGTGAAGTAAAATGGGCATGGACAGCAGCCCTAAAAGAATTGCTAGCGCACGTAGAATCCGGGCCTGCGCAATCATTGATCTCATTACTTTCCCCCCAACGCCTGATACGAAGCTGCTCAACGGATCGCGCGGCAAAGTGATCCTCCTACGCGCTTTCGTAACGGCTATACGTAATTTGGAATACGCAACTACACTATTGTCTAAACAAGACACCGTAAACATCTAATTTTGTGGGACTTACCGGGTCACGCCGACTTCAATCACCCCGCTCACAAGTATCGCTGGTGACAAAGTAGCACGCAAGTATCCAAACTTACGGAAGGATAATTGTGAAATAACCGAAAAATCGGATGATTGAGCTCAGGTCGCTTCGTGCCTCAGACGAATAGCGTTTCATGAGCCTGACCGCAAACGACAATTGCCCGGGTACGTAACGCAGTCGGGCCGGCAGCCGATGGTACTCAATGTCTTGAGTTCGGCAATGGCGGGTACGGCAATACCATTGACCGGGACGGGGGCGACCCGTAAAATTTTTATTCCGGCTGGCAGGTCGATAAAGACGCTTGCACGGCACCGTGGATGTCGAAGGTTGTGGTTCATTGTCTGGTACTAGAACGGATCGAAACGAGCGGTTGCGGTTTTGGCGGTTGGCGGCGTATAAGGTCAGCTTGATTTAGGGAATTCGGAGCAGCGGAAAAATACCAATGAAATCCAAGCTTGCATTGTGGACCGGCGTGGCGGTGTCGGTGGTTATTTTGGGGGGCTGCGACGATACTTTGTCGTCGAAGCAAGCGAAGGCGCGGCCGCCCGCCGCGACTCCCGCTGCGACGCTGGCCGAGAATCGCGAACCGCTGCCCTTTCCCGACCGGCCCGTACCTCTGGCCGACTTTCTACGATCGCCGGCCCGCGCTCGACGTCCTCATCGCCAAGGTGCAGGTGAGTTTCAACACGGCGGAAAAGGAATACAAGGCCGGCGAATTCGACAAGGCGCGCGCGGACTACGATCGCGCCGTCGCGCTGATTGTAGCGAGCGGCTACCAGTCCGACTCCGACCCCCGGCTTTCCGACCTGATCGATCAAATTGGCGAGACGCTGCATTCGTACGACGTGAACGCGCGGCAGGACGCGGGCGACGAGGAAGAGAATCCCAGCACGCCGGCGCCGATCGACGAGTTGACCGATTTGACGCTGCCGGCCGGCGACCCGCGGCTGGCCGCGCTCGCCGAAAAAGAATTGATGCGCGTGCAGCACGACCTGCCGCTGACCGTGAACGATGCGGTGCTGCAGTATTTGAGCTTTTTCTCGACGCCGCAAGGGCCGCGCCACGGTGGCGCACGGCCTGGACCGGTCGGGCCGTTACAATGAGATGGTCCGCCGGGTTTTGAAGGAAGAAGGCGTGCCGCAGGATCTGATGTATCTGGCGCAGGCCGAATCGGCGTTTCAGCCCACGGCGGTTTCGAAAGCAGGCGCGCGCGGGCATCTGGCAGTTCATGCCGTTCCGCGGCGAGGAATACGACCTCGACCGGACCTACTGGGTGGACGAGCGCAGCGATCCGGAAAAAGCCACGCGCGCGGCGGCGCGGCATATGCGCGACCTTTACGACATGTTCGGCGACTGGTATCTGGTGATGGCCGCTTACAACTCCGGCCCGATGAACGTGGTGAAGGGCGTCGAGCGCACCGGTTACGCGGATTTCTGGGAATTGCAGCAGCTGCACGCGCTGCCGAAACAAACGCAAAATTACGTGCCGATCATCATCGCGCTGGCGCTGGTGGGAAAAGATCCGGCGCTGTACGGCGTCGAAGTGGCGCCGGAAAAGCCGCGCCGCGACGGACGTGATCTATCCCAAGCATTCGATCGATTTGCATCTGGTGGCCGACGCGACCGGCGCGGACATCGACGATCTGCGGGAGCTGAATCCGGAATTGCTGCGCAACGTGACGCCCAACGATGCGAACTTCGAACTGAAGCTGCCCGCGGGCTACGGCGAGAAATTTCAGGACGATATCAGCCAGGTGCCGCAGGACAAATGGACCAGCTGGCGGCTGCATAAAGTCGAATCGGGCGAAACGCTTTCGGATATCGCTCGGCATTACCGGGTAACGGTGCCGGCCATCGAACTGGCGAACCATTTGGAATTGCATGCGGCGGTTCCGGCCGGTTTTCATGCTGAACATTCCTGCGGCGCCGCCGATTGTGCGGCTGGTGCATTACAAGGTGGTGCGCGGTGATACCCTGGAAGGGATTGCCGAACGTTTCGATGTAACCGTCGCAGAATTGAAGCGCTGGAACAACATTCACGGATCGAGCGCGCCGCGTGGTTCGCGGCTGCGCATTTATGCCGGCGGTTCACCCGATGATTCTTCGCGGTCGAAAGCAAAATCAGCACAAGCCACGCCAGGACACCCGGGATCGCAAAACGTCTCGGCGCACGAGCCAGAGTCGTCCGCCGAACGCCAGCACCGCGTAAGGCAGGGCGAGACCCTCTACTCCATCGCTCACGCCTATAAGGTCAGCGTAGATAACCTGAAAGAAGCCAATCCATTCCTGGCCGAACGACCGATTCAGCCCGGCGATCTGTTGTCGATTCACCCCTAGAAACGCCGATCAGGTCCAATGTGTAACCCATTGTTTATGAACGGTTTATGGGAGTTCTGTAACCTTTTGTAACCCTGCTCTCAACGAACGTCACGTCGGTTTTGTGGGTTCCTGCGCATTTTCCTTCCTTGCTGCTTGACAAATTTCCGGCCTTCCGTTTATATGCGCGGAGGGGTTTAACTGCGTTGTTTTTTGCCCGAGACCACGGAGGATTAATGTTCTACGCAAAAATGGATGACGACGAAGACGACGAGTTGCCCCATTTTGAAGCGGACGATGACGAGGAAGGCGCGGAGCACGCGCACGTCGATCTCGTGGAAGAAGTAGATGAAGTGGTGATCGACGAAGAGCCGGAAGAAGAGGGCGACGAGAAAGAAACGCCCGCCGCCGCGGCGGTGCGCAAGCCAGTCCCGGCGCCGAAGAAAGCCAAGAAAAAACCAGTGGCCAAGAAAAAGACCAAAGCAAAAGTGAAGGCTAAGAAAAAAGCGCCGGCGAAAAAGGTTAAGCCCAAGAAGGTGGCGAAACGCAAGAAGCGCTAGGCGATCGAGATCGTTGTAAGGCCCGGGCCGCGTCGCGGAATCACGCCAGTGATTGCGCAGCGCGGCCCGGTTGTTATTGGGTTCGAGGCGATCGCCCCGAGGCCTGGGTTGCGCCTGCAGCCCTGAACGGAATGTTTCAATCAGAAACTAATCCCGCCGAAACCTCCAGGACTGCCCTTATCTAATTACTAATGTGTATCTATCTTCCTATTGCTATAGACCCGCCAGAGCCGCTAGCATACGCGAGAGATGGTGGTGGCGCTGGAACAGATCCGAAGAATGCGCGGGGGCGCGCAATCGCATTTGATGCGCTGTTCGGACAACGGGTATTACGTAGTGAAGTTTCAGAACAATCCGCAGGGATTGCGGATCCTGGCTAATGAATTGCTTGGTACGAGATTGGCGGCGCGGCTGGGATTGCGTGTGCCGGAAGCGGACATCGTTGAGGTACGCGAAGATTTGATTGCGCATACCGAAGATATGGTGATGCAGCTCGGGCGCGGGCGCGCACCCTGCAGAGCCGGCAAACAATTTGGCTCGCGTTATCCGGGCAAGCCGGCCGAAACAGCGGTATACGATTTTCTGCCGGACGAGCAGTTGCGGGGATTGTCTAATCTGGCCGACTTTTTGGGGATGCTGGTCTTCGACAAGTGGACCTGCAATACCAACGGGCGGCAGGCGATTTTTTTTCGCGAGGGCGCAGCCGCGGAATATTCGGCGCAAATGATCGACAACGGTTTCTGTTTCAATGCCGGGGAATGGAATTTTCCCGATGCGCCGCTGCGCGGCCTGTATGCGCGGCACCGCGTATATGAGTCGGTGCGGGGTCTGGCGGCGTTTGGAGCCTGGATCAACCGGGTGGAAAACATCGGCGAGAGCGTGCTGGAAGAGATCTACAGCGAGATACCGCCGGAATGGTACGCGTTTGAACCAGAGGCCATCGAACGGATGCTGGGACAACTGCTGCGGCGGCGCAGGCTGGTCGGCGAGCTGATTGTTTCGGCCTGGAAATCGTCGGCGCAGCCGTTTCCCAACTGGAAGTGAACCATGCCGTCAGATTCAAAGAAAACCGAACTGAAAACACTGGAGCCGAAAAGCACCTTGCGTTACCGCATCCTGCGCTACACGCCGGATCTGGTGCGCGACGAGTGGGTCAACATCGGCGTGCTGCTGGAAGAAACGCGCGGCTCGCGCTACGCCCTGCGGCTGATCGAGGAGTCGCGCGAAATTGCGCGGATCCGGAGGCTGCACCCCGACGCCGATGAAGACCTGCTGCGCGCGCTGCCGGTTGAATTCGAGGCCCGGCTGCGCGGGCCGGATCGCGAAGTCTCCACCTATCTGGAAAAACTGGAGCAGAATCTTTCCAATGCCCTGCAGTTCAGTCCGCAGAAAGCGGTGCTGGCCGAAAGTTTCGACGACGAACTGGACCGCCTGTACCGCGATCACGTCGCGCCGCCTTCGCGGCGGGCGGGTGGCATTCTGCAATCCCCCCGGGACTGGATACGCGAGAAATTGAACGACGTCTTCCGCCGGCACCGGGTGCTGGCGAAATTGGAACAGCGCGTCCGCATTGAGGGGTTCACCCAACCCGGCGATCCGCTGCGCCTGGACTACGGATATCAGAATGGGGTGCGCGGCTTCATTCATTCGATTTCGCTGCGGCGCGACATTCCGCAGGCCAAAGTACTGGCCTACACCGCCGAGCGTATCCACGCCCGCGATTCCCGGGCGCAAATAACCGCCATCACCGAGGTCGAGCCCGCGGCCGACAATCCGCGGCATCAATTTGTCGAGAAGCTCTTTGCCGAGCAGAACATCCGGATCGTAGCGATGAACCGGGTGGAGAGCTTTGCCGAAGAACTGCGCTTGCAACTGAACTAAAATTTGGGCCGGATCGAGATTCCGCTCGATCCAACTATTCTTCGATCCGACCCCACTGGGGTAGAGGCTTCGCGCCGCCGGTCAGAATTTCGGCCGCCCATTTTCCTAAATACGAAGAAAGCGCCACGCCATGTCCAGCATAGGCCCCCGCCACGATCGCGTTTTTATGGCCCGCACTGCGCGGATGCCAGTCGAAAACCGGCTTCCAGGAGTTCCGAAACAGAATGGGCCCACCCCAGCGGTGCGTGAATTTTACTTGGGCCAGCGCCGGATGCAGCTGGCGCACCCGCTGCTCAAGCTGCGCAAAAATTCGCACCGGCTCCGCATCGGTGATATCGACGGCGTCAAGATCGTTCGAGTCGGGAGAATGAACCAATCCCGCGCCCCAGATGATTGAACGATCTTTGCGCACGCGCCCCCACAGGTACGGAAAATCGATGGTATAGAAAGGCTTGCGGGGGACCAGGCCAATTTCCTTCAGCACTCTTTCGGACACCGGCGCAGTCAGCACGGCGAGAGTCAGGCGCGGATGCATTTCTTGCTGCAGGCCGGAATTCCGGAGCGAAAGGGCATTGGTGGCGAAAATAATTTTCCCAGCCGAAATTTTTTGGGTCTGGGCGGAGCGGCCCGCGACCTCGATCTCCGGATTGGCGCGCCACTCGATTCCGAGAACGCGGTGATTTTCCAGAATCTGAGCGCCAGCGCGATTCGCGGCCTGCGCCAAACCGCTCACCAGTTTTCCGGGATCGAGCGTTCCACCCTCGACTTCATTTACCACCCGCAACGTTCCAGAATCCTGCCACTCGATCGGCGAGCGCGCGGAGTGACCGTGGTCCTTCCGAGCGATTTCCCACGCGCCTTTCAGAGTTAGATCGCAATTTATTTCGAGAGTTTGAAGAGTTTGCCGCAAACCGGCCAGCACATCTCCCAGGCCGGGCTGGTTTCCAGCGGCGGTTTCGGCCAGCGCCATACCGCCGGTGCGCCCGCTGGCGCCGGCGCCGACCTGCCCCGCCTCCAGCAGGACCACCGACTGCTTCCGCGAGAAATGGCGCAGCCACGCCGCCGCCGCGAGTCCGGTGAATCCTCCGCCGATCACCACGAAATCGGCGGCGTGCGGAAGTTCGCGCACGGGAGGTTCAGGCTGGAAACGGATGGTCCAGGGCGCCCGGCCCCAGCGCGGTTCGAGTTTCTTCCCAGGCATAAGAGTTCGCAATCCAGGGTCGGAAATAACTCGGCGGAATGAACGGTGGCGTTGACTCCGTTCATTCCGCCCAGGGAACTTTTGAGTTCGCGCGGATCAGCGCCGAATTACATCAGGCTCTCGGTCCAGTTTTCGAGGGTGTGCTTGAGCTTGGCCATGAACTGGTGCGCCACGGCGCCATCCACCACGCGGTGATCGTAGGACAGCGTGAGATAGACCATCGAGCGGATGGCGATCGCGTCGTCAATCACCACCGGACGCTTTTCGATCGTGCCCAAGCCCAGGATGGCGACGTTGGGCTGGTTGATCACCGGCAAGCCGAACAGGCCGCCGAAGACGCCGGGGTTGGTGATGGCGAAGGTTCCTTCGGCGACTTCCTCGGGCTTGAGTTTCTTCGGCGCGGGCGCGTTCGGCCAGATCGTTCATGGTGCGGGCGATGCCCAGGAAATTCTTCTCTTCGGCATTCTTGATCACCGGAACGATCAAGCCCCAGTCGAGCGCCACGGCGATGCCGATGTTGCACTCCTTGTGCAGAATCGATGTTGGTGCCGTCGACCGAAGCAGTTCACCGTGGGAAAAGCGCGCAGCGCTTCGACCGCGGCGCGGACGAAGAAGGGCATGAAAGTCAGCTTGGTGCCGGACTGCTTCTTCGAACTTTTCCTTCATCTTGGCGCGCAAGGTGGCGATGCCGGTTACGTCCGCTTCGTCCACCGAGTAGACGTGCGGCGAAACGTGCTTCGAGAGCACCATGTGCTCGGCGATGCGCTGGCGCATCACCGACATGGGCTGCACTTCGTAATGGCCGAAGTACATTTTTTCGCGCGGCACGGCGTTTTCGAGAACCGCGGACGCCGATGGCGCCGCCGGTGGCTGGCGGAGGCGCGGAAGGACGCGTAGGCGGCGGGAGCCGCGGGCGGTGCAGGCCGCGGCCGCGCGCCGCGTGCCGGCGCCGCCTTCGACGGCGGCCAGAATATCCTGCTTGCTGACGCGGCCGCCGGCACCAGTGCCCGGCACCTGCGCCACATCAATATTGTTTTCGCGCGCGATCTTGCGGACCAGCGGCGAGCTGCGCACTTTGTCCCGCTCGCAGGCGGAGACTGCGGCAGCGCGGCGCTCGGAGCGGCGGACGCAGGAGCTGCGGCGGATGCGGCGGCATGGCTGGGGCGGCGGGAGCCGCAGGCGCGGGCTTGGCGGCTTCCTGCTTCGGCTGGCGCGGCCGGAGCGGCGGCCGCACCGGCGCCGTCGGCATCGATCACCGCGACGATGGTCTGAATGGGCACGGTCTGCCCTTCGGTGACCTTAATTTCTTTCAGCACGCCGGCAGAAGGCGACGGAATTTCCGCGTCGACTTTGTCGGTGGAAATTTCGAACAGCGGCTCGTCGCGCTCGATCTTGTCGCCGGCCTTCTTCAGCCATTTGGTGATGGTGCCTTCGAAAATACTTTCGCCCATCTGGGGCATGATGACGTCGACAGCCATGGTCCTCTCCTCGAACTGCGAATTCCGCGCAACGGCGCGGCGCGCACGAGCGCTTACCGCGCCCATCGTGCTGCTAAGCTTGTTTGAGGCACTCTTCGTGCCACACGCCCGGAATCCCTTCCAGCGTGTAAATCTCGTCGCCGCCGGTGAAGAAATTCGACTTCCTTCACCTTGGCCGTGCGCCCGGCATATTCCACCTGCTCGGCTTCGAGTTCGTTGTGATACTGGCCGGCTTCGAGAAAATCCTCCAGGAATGCGCGGTCCGCGATCCGGACTTCGCTGCCGACTGCAAATTCCGCGTTGGTTGATGCCTTTGGTCTTTCCCATCGTTGAACCTGCCTTGGTCCTCGCTTCAGTATTTTGCCAGTTCGCGCGCGGCCGCAACAACTTTTGCGGTGTTCGGTAGAAAATGTTCTTCGAGCGGCGGCGAATACGGCACCGGCGTATCCAGAGCGGTCACGCGCTCGATCGGGCCGTCCAGATCGTCAAAAGCGTCTTCGCAGACGATCGCCGCGATTTCGCCGGCAATGCCGCCGGTGCGGGTGTCTTCGTGCACCATCAGCAGCTTGTTGGTCTTTTTCACCGAAGCCAGGATCGTTTCCTTATCGAGCGGCAGCAGCGTGCGCAAATCGATCACTTCGGCGTCGATGCCTTCTTTGGCCAATTCGCTCGGCCGCTTCCATCGCGGTGTGCACCATGGCGGCGTAGCTGATGATGGTCAAGTCGCGCCCTTCGCGGCGCACCGCCGCTTTGCCGATGGGCACCAGGTGTAGTCGCCCGCAGGCATTTCTTCTTTGATGCCGGCGGTACAGATATTTGTGCTCGAAAAACAGCACCGGATTGTTGTCGCGAATCGCGGACTTCAGCAAGCCCTTGGCATCCGACGGCAGTGGAAGGATAAATCACTTTCAGTCCCGGCGTATGCACGAAATACATTTCGGGGTTCGCGGAATGAAACGGGCCGCCATGCACGCCGCCGCCGGAAGGCCCGCGGATCACCATGGGCACCGGCGCACCCCACAGATAGTGCGATTTCGCGACGAAGTTGGTGACCTGATTGAAGCAGCAGGCGATGAAATCGATGAACTGCATTTCGGCGATCGGGCGCAGGCCGAGAAAGCTCATGCCGCAGGCGGCGCCGATGATGGCGGTTTCGGTGATGGGCGTTTCGATCACGCGTTCGCGGCCGAATTTGGCCAGCAGGCCGTCGGTGACTTTGAAAGCTCCGCCGTAGACGCCGATGTCTTCGCCGATGGCGACGACCGACGGCGATCGCGCTCCATTTCTTCGATCATGGCCTGGCGGATCGCTTCGACCATGGTGATCTCGCCGGGCTTAGCGGATTCGCGGTGGTGGCCATGATTAGCGCCTCCCCGACTTGCCCTGCGGGCCTTTGCTGAAAGTTCTTTCCCGGAGCGATTCTTGGTGAAGGACTTGTTCTGGCCGCTCTTGTTGAACGATTTTTCCGGACGACTCTTGCGGAAGGACTTGTCCTGGGCGCCGCGGCCGTACGATTTGTTTTGCGGATTATCCGGGCTTTCGCGGAAGGCTTTGTCTTTGGGCCGCGACCAAAGGAATGCGTGGGTTCGGCGGGCTCGGCAACTTCGACAGCGGCGGACGGCTGCGGCCGCATTCGCGCGGGTGTGGCGGGTACGCTGTACGAAACTGCTGCGGCGGCAGCGCGGCGGGTGACGTGCCGAGCCTGCGGCCGTTGGCTTCGCGGCATTGGCGCGCGACGATGCCGGTCACTGCCTTCGCGGCTGGCGAATCGTGCTCGCCAGGCGGCCGAAGTCTTCGAGCTTCCAGCCCGGGTCGACGCTCGCATTCCGGCGGCATCACTTCGGCTTTCGAGCGCTTCCAGTCCGCTTCGATGGTGTGGCAGCCGTTCGCAGTACACGCCCTCTGCGGCGAGTTCGGGCGGCGGCATGCGGCGAATCTTCGGCGAACTTCTGCTCGACGTCCAGCTCGCGTTCGATGCGCGCGTCGATTTCCGCTTTCGTCTCGGCGTCCCAGATTTTATTTTCGGTGAGATATTTTTCGTACAGCGCGATGGGATCGCGCGCCTTCCAGTAGTCGAACATTTCCTTGGGGACGTATTCGGCGGGATCGTGCTGCGCGTGGCCGCGCATGCGCATGGTTTTCACTTCGATGCAGCACGCGGGCCGCGTCCGGCGCGGCATTCGCTCCACGGCTTCTTTGGTCGGCGTTGATAGACGGCGACCACGTCGTTGCCGTCGACGATCGTGCTGCGAATGCCGTAGGCCGACGCGCGCGGTCGGCGAGATTTCTCACCGGAACCTGGCGCGACACGGGAGTGGAGTACGCCCACTGATTATTTTCGACGATCAACACGAACGGCGCTTTTTGCGCGGCCGCCAGGCCCAGGCCTTCGTGAAACGCGCCGGTGGAGCTGCCGCCGTCGCCAATCCAGGTGAGGGCGACGATTTTCTGGCCCGAGATAGCGGCCGGCCATGGCCACGCCGGTCATCACCGGAATCAAATCGCCCAGCATGGAAATGGGCGAGACGATGTGGCGAACTTTCAGGTCGCCAAAGTGGCTGGTGCCGTCTTTGCCCTTGGTGGGCGAAGTGTATTTCGCCATGTGCTGAGTGAAGATGTCGCGCGGCGGAACGCCCTTGACCAGCAGCGCGCCGATGTTGCGGATCATGGGCGCGATCCAGTCGCGTTTTTCCAGGGCGTAGGCAGGTGCCGACCGATACCGCTTCCTGGCCCAGGCTCGAATACAGGCCGCCGACAATTTTGTTCTGGCGGAACAGGCGCACCATGCGCTCTTCGAGCTGACGGTTGAGCTGCATGTAGTAGTAGAGGTCGAGGTACTGTTCGCGCGTTTAGCGGCTCAGCTCATTCCTCGCTCCCTTTCACGACTGCTTCCGGTGTTAGATGCCACGCGAAGCTCCTGACTGCTGCGTGCTCGGTTTCGCGCGATGATGTCAGCCGGTGCGGTTCCGGCTGTTGACGGCGCTTTCACGTAATGCTGCCAGTTCGACTGCGAGACATCGAAATCATTTCGACGATTGAAAACGTCGCCAAAATGCGTGGCGAGTTTCGGCTTCGACTTCGTCGCAATGCGACGGCGTGGTCCAACAGACGTTCGAAGCGACGTGGCGCGTTTCCCGGAATTCCGCAGGGGACGATCAGATCGAAATAGCGCAAATCCGTCGATACATTGTAGGCGAAGCCGTGCGATGTCACCCAGCGGCTTAAGTGCACGCCGATGGCCGCGAGCTTTTCTTCGCTGGCCGCGGCGGTGTCGACCCACATGCCGTGGCGGCCTTCGACCCGGCGTGCCGCGACGCCAAACTCCGCTGATGCGCGAATCATCGACTTCTTCCAGTTGCTGCACGTACCAGCGAACATCGCGGCGATGCTCGGTCAGATCGAGAATCGGGTAGCCGACGATCTGGCCGGGGCCATGGTAGGTGATGTCGCCGCCGCGGTCGGTGGCGTGAAATTCCACGTTCATCTGCGCCAAGCACATGATCGCTGGCGCGCAGATGTTCGCGGTTTTGCCGTTGCGACCCAGCGTGATCACGTGCGGATGCTCGCAGAGCAGCAACACGTCGGGAATTGTCGCCGGCTTTGCGCGCCGCAACGACCCGCTGCTGCAATTCGCACGCCGGGGCGTACGGAAATCAGGCCGAGGTCGACGACCCAGCAGGTTCGCTGCTTGCGACCGGTGAGTTCACGCTGTTCTTTCGAGCTGCGGAATGCATGCACCGCTTGTCGTGCGAGATCGCAGCACGAATCTGCGCATTGCTAGTAGTTGATGGTCAGGCCGCGCACGGCGTTGAAGGCATCGCCCATCGCTTCCGCAACAGTGGGATGCGCGTGAATGGTCGCGGCCATATCGTCGAGCGTGGCTTCGAGGCCCATCGCCGCCACCGGACTCGGAAATAATTTCGGTGGCCAGCGGACCGATCGCGTGCACGCCGAGAATCTCGCCGTACTTTTCGTCGGCGACCACTTTGATGAAGCCTTCATGCTGACCCAGAATGGTGGCCTTGCTGTTGCCCAGGAACGGAAACTTTCCGATCTTCACTTTGATAGCCAGCTTCGCGCGCCTGCTTTTCCGTGAGGCCGATCGAGCCGATCTGCGGCTCGCAATACGTGGCAGTTCGGGCAGCGCTTGCGGTCGAATGGCTGCACATCTTTGCCGGCCATTTGTCCTACGGCGATGATTCCTTCCATGGAAGCGGCGTGAGCCAGTTGCGGCAGTCCCGCGACGATGTCGCCGATGGCGTAAACATGCGGTTCGTCGGTTTCCAGAAACGCGTTGGTATGGACGAAGCCGCGCTCGACCTTGACCTTCGTTTTCTCCAGCCCGATATTTTCGGTCAGCGGGCGCCGGCCCACGGCGATCAGAACTTTTTCCGCGGAAATCGTCTTGGTTGCGCCGGTTTTGTCCTTGTACGAAACCGTCGCGCCATTCGCGTCCTTCTTGACCGACTCCACTTTCGCTTCCAGCTCGATCTTCATGCCCTTCTTGATCAGCGCCTTCTGCAGCTCGGCGGAGATTTCTTCGTCTTCGAGCGGAACGACCGCGGGTTAAAGTTTCGAGCAGGGTGACTTCCGTGCCGAAGGTGCGGAAGATCGAAGCGAATTCGACGCCGACCGCGCCGCAGCCGACCACGATCATCGATTTGGGAATTTCCTTCAGGCCGCAGAATTTCGCGATTGGTGAGAATGACATTGTTATCGATTTCGACGCCGGGGAGCGAACGCGCCTCGGAACCGGTGGCGAGCAGAATGTTCGTGGTTTCCAGTTCGGTAATCTTGCCGTCTTTTTCGACGGAGACTTTGCCTGGTCCGGCGATCTTGCCCCAGCCGGTAATGGATTCCACCTTATTTTTCTTGAATAGCGCGCCGATGCCGCCGGCGTGTTTCTTAACGATTTTGTCTTTGCGGGTGAGGATCGCGGGCCAATTTATTTTCACGTCTTTCACTTCGAAGCCAAATTCCTCGGCGCGCTTGAAGTGGTCATAAATATCAGCGTGATGCAGGAAAACCTTGGTAGGGATGCAGCCAACATGCAGGCAAGTGCCGCCAAGAAACGGATCCTTCTCGACCACGGCAACTTTCAATCCCCATTGCGCGGCCCGAATCGCGGCCACGTAACCGCCCGGACCGCTCCCGATTACGACCAAGTCGTATTTAGCCAAACCAGTCCTCCCGGCCATTCTGTGTTTCCGTCAACATTCGAATTGATGCATGGAAGGGTGTGCAGGATTGCGGCTCTTCCAGGCGAGCAGACCAACGATTTTAGCAGCCAGACTCGCACCCCGCAACCCCGGAACTCGCGGAAATTGGCCAGCTTGCCGAGATCCCGAATGAAACTAATCCCGGCCTGCCGTCGTATACTCAGCAGGCTAAGGAGGCTTCCCGTGACACTCGAATCCGGCACAACAGGCGTTTCGCCCGACCTTTCTACAATGGCGTCTGGCGGCGGTTCGGCAAACGCCCAGCGCTCGCCTGTACATAACGCCTTCATGGGGCCCAACGGAATCCGGGCCGGCTGGCGGCTGCTCATATTCGTTGTTTTTTTCCTGGCGTTTGCGAACGCCATCGGCTTCGGCTTGACCCGGATCCCGGCAGTAAAAGCCTGGCGGCACGCGCAAGATCCAAAAGTGATGACCGCTCCGGGACAAATTTTCGGGGAGTGCATTGCGATTGGCGGCCTGCTGCTCGCAGTCTTGTTGATGTCGCTGATCGAAAAACGGACTTTCTCAGACTATTATTTGCCGCTAAATCAAGCCTTCGGCAAGCGCTTCTGGCAAGGCGTGCCGTACGGTTTTGCGATGCTGTCCTTGTTACTGGCGCTGATCGCAGCCTTCCGCGGATTCTCTTTAGGAACCCTAGCGCTCTCCGGCGCCGACGCGTTGAAGTACGCGCTGCTTTTTGGAATGACTTTTTTCATGGTCGGTTTGTTTGAAGAATTTTCGTTTCGCGGATATATGCAATCGACGTTGAGTTCAGGAATCGGCTTCTGGCCCGCGGCGATCGTTCTATCGATACTTTTCGGTGCGGTCCATTTGCAGAATTTGGGAGAGGCGTGGTTCGGCGCGCTGATGGCCGGATCGTTCGGGATCCTCGCGGCTTTCGCCTTGAGCCGGACTGGTAATATCTGGTTCCCCATCGGAATGCACGCCGCGTGGGACTGGGGCGAAACCTTCTTCTACTCGACCCCTGATAGCGGTTTTCTGGCACAAGGACATCTGCTTAATTCTTCTTTTCATGGGCCCACCTGGCTCACCGGAGGTTCGGTCGGCCCGGAAGGCAGCGTTTTCGCATTCGTAGTCCTGGCGCTTGGCGGGGTCGGAATTCATTTTCTTTTTCCAGCGAAGCGGCTCGTTTCCTAGGCGATTTCCTCATTTTTCTTGGGGCGGAATCCTTTTCGCCCCAAAGCGCATCTACTGTTGGTCTCCGCAGCTCGACCGTGCTCGCTGAAGCGCCGCGTTCAGGTCGAATCACCTGCTTTTACCCGCCGCCCTCGTAGCTCGTTTGACACGGAGAATTTGTATCGGTAAACTTGCCGACTTTGAGTGGGGCGCTGAGCCTCACCTAGGAACCTAACCATGGATAAGAAGCGACTCGATTATTACAAAAAGAAATTGGCGACACGCCGCGAAGAATTGGTGCGGGCCATCACCCGCACGGAACAGGAAGGCCGCGAGGCTGACGAAGATACCACTGTGGACATGGCCGATAAGGCTGCCAATTCCTACACCAAAGAGTTCCTCTTTGGCCAAACGCACAACGACCGCTCCCTGCTGAATCTGGTCGATCAGGCGTTGAACCGCATCAAGGACGGTAGCTACGGCGAATGCAATTCCTGCCACGATGAGTTGCAGCAGAAACGGCTCGAGGCCGTACCGTGGACGCGCTACTGCATTACCTGCCAGGAAAAGACGGAGCAAGGGCAGCTGTAAGCCGTCCGTAATTCGTTCTCCCGGGTTTTTTGCAGAAGCTAGGGGTGTGTCGTTTGCGAGCCGGGCGCACTCCCCGCATCCGTAGTTTTGCTATCTAGCCCATACGCCCGCGTTCGCGTACGGTCATCCCGTTCAGTAGCACCCACAAAAACGCGTGATCCTCCGTTCGGCTATCGATGCCCTCGCCGCAGTGCTGTTCCCTGCTCCGTGCCGGATCTGCGCGAACACTCTGCTGACCGCTAGCCGCATACCGATTTGCGAACAATGCTTTGCTTCATTTGAACCCATCCAAAAACCGATTTGCCTTTGCTGCGGTCGGCCTTTTCTGAACCGAACTGATATCACGGTTGACGCCGAGCAACTGGAACTCGGCGCGTCTGCGCAAACTCACTGCCGGCTGTGTCGCGACCAATTCTATAAATTCGAGCTCGCTCGAAGCTTTGGGGCCTATAACGAAGCCTTGAAGAAGGCGATATTACTGCTCAAATTCGAGGAAGTTACCTGCCTGGGCGATTGGTTTGCGTCCCGGCTTGCCGAGGTCGTCAATCGCGAGGCGGAACTATTTCGCGCCGACGTGGTGGTTCCGGTGCCGCTGCATCCCGACCGTCAGCGGGAGCGGGGCTACAATCAGGCGGAGCTGATCGCACGTCCTTTGGCCCGGAGACTGCATCTAAAACATGGAGCGTACCTGCTGATGCGGACCAGGCCCCGCCCACCGCGGCTGGTATTGTCGCGGAAGGAACACTGGGACTCGGTGCGTGGCGCGTACGCCACCCGCCAGGGCCTGCGAGTTGACAAGCTTCGCGTTCTGCTGGTAGATGATGTAATGACCACTGGCGCTACGCTAGACTCTTGCGCGCGGGCTTTAAAGGCCGCCGGAGCGACGGCCGTCATGGGCCTCACCGTAGCTCGGGTAGTGCCAGCCGGACACGCTTCAGGTTCTCGAACAGTCATCAGAAATTAACTGTGCGACAATATAGAGACACGGTGCGAACGGCATCCTGAGCACCTGAGAGGTAACACTTTCAGCGACGCAAAGGCAACGCACATGGACCAACGGCACAAGAATGGCTTGCGGCCTCGACCGAAACTCAGGTTGGGCGGAGTCGTGCCGGAGTCTGCGGCCGCAAAAGGCCACGCAGCCGGCAGCCGGCCGTCGGTTATGCAAGCCCCGGTCCTGGTTCTGAACGCCACCTTCGAACCGATCAATGTAACCGCAGTTCGACGTGCACTGGTTCTCTTGCTGAAAGGTGTGGCCCAAGCCGAAGAAACCAATCACACCGAAGTCCATTCCACGAAGAATGCCATCCAGGTTCCTTCGGTCATTCGGCTGCTGAGCTACCGGCATATTCCACAGCAAAGCCGCGCGCTATCGCGCAAAAACATTTTGCTGCGCGATCGCAACACCTGCCAGTTTTGCACTCGCGCGTTTCCAGCCTCGGAACTGACGCTCGATCACGTGATGCCGCGTTCGCGCGGCGGGCGTTCGAGTTGGGAGAATCTGGTGGCTTGCTGCTACGCCTGCAACAATCGCAAGGGCGACCGGACACCGGAAGAGGCGGGGTTCAAGCTGCAGCGGCGGCCGCGTCCTTTCACGCTGCACACTTCGCGGCAGCTGATGCGATTGATCGGAAATCGCGACGAGAAGTGGCGTAAGTATCTGTTCTACTGAGAATTGCGCCGCGCTTGTTTGCCGCGCAATTTCATGCAACCTTTCCCGCCGGTTTACGTCTAACTTTATAACTTACTTCTAGGACACACCCCGGGAAGTGGTTCTGGCGTAAAAGCTAGGCCGCTTCCCCTCCTTATTTTCAGGACCACAATTTTCGCCAGGAATTTCTGCTCACTGACGCAGCATTACTTTAATTCCCCGTCGCCAATTTTCGTTCAAGCCGATGCGCGTGACTTGGATTTCCGGGGATAAATACTTCAGAAGAATTTCCATGGCGGAATGAAATCGGAATGCGGGTGCTACCAACCAAACTAGCGGTGGGCGCGGATCAATTTCCAGCCCACCGAAATATCCGTAGCGCTGAAAATCTCCTTCGCGCTGGTGCCGCCGGACGCGCAACCAATAATCCACGGCTTGGAACGGCATCTGAATATCTTCCGATGCCTTCAATTCGATCACGACCAGACGGCCATGGCGCGTGACCCCGAGTAAATCGGGAATGGCGCGGTCACCTGCAGCCAGCGCAGGAACCTGCGAATAGAAATGCTTGGGATCGAGCAGGGCATCGATTTTTGCGGGATCATCCTGAACAATCGATTCCAGCCAGCGCTCTGGCCAACTGCGGTACAACTTATGTTTCGTATCGCCAGCCAGCGGGCTTCGGTAAAGATCAAGATCGTGCAGTAGCTTGCGCAGCCGCGGTTCGCTCTCTTCCCTCAATCTTTCGATCGATTTCCCCAGACCAAAAAAAATCCCCTCGTGAGTTCTGCGCGCAAATTCAACGCCGCGAAAACAGAATGCTACTGCGCCGGATTGCGGCGGCACGCGCGTGGTAATTGCAGCGGAGTTATGGGGGAGCATGGCCCGAATTCTTTGAGCCGTTTCGCTGGCCATGGCAATCGTGTTTTCAATTTCACCGCGCGGCACCAGGTAACTTTCAAGATTGCCCGCATCCGCCAGATCGACTCTTTGGATCACCACGTCCGGTTCGCGCATCTCGAAAATTTCCAGTCTCGCCGCGCTCGACAGGCCCAGCGCACCTTCACGTAATGAACGGCTGGTTCCTTCCGGGACAAATAAGCGCAGCCCCTCGATACCGCGCTTCTCGGAGTGATTGCGGGACCAATCCAGCCACAAGACTCCGAACGCCAGCATGTTCTCGACCGAGTCCGCTTCACTCGGGCCAGCGGCGAGCAATGCCCAGCCATGTCGGCCCTCATGCATCGTGCCCCGCACATACAATCCAGAGAACGAATGCTCGAGATCCGGCGACGACGTCAGCGACTCCACCATCGAATCAGGAAATTTTTCGGCAAGGATGCGTGCGAAGCGTGCGCGGAATTGCTCGCGAGTCACACGTCCGGCGGGGCGAGAATTATCGCGGAGCAGGAATTCCAGCTGGCCTGGTTTTGTCTTCCCGAAGCGCTGGACTTCCAGAAGGATGCGGTTCGGGTTCCGCTCCTTGACGCGCAAGAGTCTTCGCGTCAAATTGCGCTCGTCCGACCACAAATGAATCAGCGGGCTCTTTCCTTGGTGGTGCACTTCGCAGTGCAAGCCGGCAAGTTCGGCCAACCATTCGCCATCTTCGCGAACTTCCACCGCACCAGACGCAGCCAGTGCCACCAGTTCGCGTTCGAGTTCCGCCCAATCGTTTGGCGCCGCAGGCAAGCGAGCACCACCAGGTCACTCATCAATTCCAGCTGTTTCTATTTCCCAGGGGTTTACTGCAGAACGAGGCCGGTAACGGTAATGATCGGATATTCGTGATTCCATTCTGCGGGCAGATGTTCGACGCTGACCGAAAACGTGCCTTTCTGCCCAGCCGTTAGCACCGCTGTATCCGGACCAATCAAATGCTCGGAATCCTTCAGAATCGTTTGTTTGAAAGGGTCGCGAAACTCGATGGAAACATCCATCGCTTTAATGTCGCGTGTGCCGTCATTGGTCATCGTGCCGGCGACGTAGGTAAATTCTTGATTCAGGAAATTGGTGGCCTTGGCCATGTGCATATCGGTGAAATGAATCCGCTCGCTGTACGCTTGTTCGGTTGGGCCAAATGGCAATTTCACTTCAGCGACCACGCCACTCGACGTGTGCATTTTTCGGGTGAGTAAAAACAGTCCGCCAAAAAGTAGGCCCACAATAATCAGGCCAGCGCCCAAGGCTACGGGGAGGCGGCTTCTCTCTTCGCGGTATGAACTCTCGCCCGGTTCCATGATTTCCTGTTGGCCTGTTTATCGCCCGTAAGCCAGGCGCATAATCAGCGGCTCGGGTAGTCCGCACGTTCCCATGCGTTTCTGCACCGATTCAATATCGTATGGGACCCGCCAGAATTCCACCGACTTCTTTTCCAGATCGGCGATTACAAATGCGGCGCGCGGGTCTCCATCGCGCGGCTGCCCGATCGATCCGGGGTTCAGCAGGTAGACCGTGTCGTCGTCGATGCTGAGGGTCGAATACAAATCGCTGGCACCGGGCTTCAGGTGTAGGACGCCGACTTTGTTGTCGTGCAGTGTGAACCCACCCTGCAGATGGGTGTGGCCAAAAAAAGTAATCTGGGCGGGAGCGTCCAGCAGGCTATCAATGGCCTGTGCTGGCGCGAAGACATATTCGTCTTCGTCACGAAATGCGCCATGAACCATTACGAAGCCATCCATAGCCAGCGGGCCGGCGGGCAACTGCTCCAGCCACTCGCGATTTTCGCCGCGCAGCTGATCGCGGGTCCACAAGGCGACCGCTCGGGCCACTGGATTGAAGTCATCCGCGTTGGCTAAACCGGATCCGGCTTTGTCGTGGTTGCCGCGAATGATCGCCGCGTCCATTTTGCGGACACGGTCGACCACTTCGTTGGGGTCGGGGCCGTAGCCGACCACATCGCCGAGGCAAATTATTTTGTCCCAGCGGCCTTCCGCGGCGGCCATCGCTGCTTCGAGCGCGGTTACGTTCGCGTGAATGTCGCTGAGGATCAGATAGCGCATGCAACTGCCCCCATTCCGGATGCGAATTATAGACGAACGAGCCTCCCGTTGCACGGAAACACGGGAGTTGCCGGGCCGATGGTGGCGGCGTGACTCAGCGGATCAGCATGCAGTCGCCGTAACTGTAGAACCGGTAGCGCGACTCTACCGCATGCCGGTAGGCGCGCAAGAGATTTTCGCGACCGGTGAGCGTCGCAACCAGCGCGAGCAGGCTTGATTCTGGCAAATGGAAATTGGTGAGGAGCTGATTCACCACGCGAATCGGTTTGCCGGGGTACAAGAAAATTTCTGCTTCGGCCCGGCCTTCCCGAATTGCAACGCCGCTGCCCGGCGCCTTTTCCGCGGCGTCCTCCAGCGCACGAACCACAGTGGTCCCAATCACCAAGATCGGACGGTTCGTTGCCTGCGCTCGCGCAATGGCCTCTACCGTTTGTTTCGAAATATCGTAGCTCTCGGCGTGGATTTTGTGGTCTTCCAGCCGCTCAGTGCGCACCGGCTCAAAAGTACCGAGACCTACGTCCAGCGTAATTTCGGCGGTCTCGATTTTTCGCTCACGCAGCCGCGCGAGCAGTTCCGGCGTGAAGTGAAGGCCCGCCGTGGGCGCCGCAACGGCGCTTCCCTGCTTGGCGTAAACGGTTTGGTAGCGTTCTCGGTCAGCCGGCTCATCCTCGCGCTTGATATAAGGCGGCAACGGAATGTGTCCGAGGCGTCCGAGCGCTTCGTGAAATCCTGATATCGAGGTGAAGCGAATCACGCGCAGGCCAAAGTCTTCGCGGCCTTGCACCACACCTTCCAATTCTCCGTCGCCGAAAATGATACGCTCACCGACCGGAATTTTCCGTCCCGGGCGAACCAGCGTTTCCCATAGGTCGGTGCCCACTTGCCGCACCAGCAGGACTTCGATCTCGGCCCGAAGATGTTCTTGTTTCGCGGAATGGTGCGCCCCCGGCTGTGCCGCGTGGATCCCCATTCGCTTCCCGAACAGCCGTGCCGGAATCACCTTCGTGTTGTTGAATACGACGAGCTCGTCGCCGCGCAAGATTTCCGGAAACTCCCGAAACTGCCGGTCTTCCCAGTTGCCAGTAATCCGGTCGAGCAGCAGCATACGCGAATCGTCGCGCCTCGCCAGTGGGCGCTGGGCGATCAGCTCTGGCGGCAAATCGAAATCGAGTTCGTCGAGATTCATCGAGCGAGGACCCAATATTGTTTGCTGATACAGTAGATGTTCATCGTCGATGACGCGGAAACCAGCCGCCGAATCGTCGAAGCATTGTAACGAATTCAGGCGAGTTCAAGCCCAGGGGTAAAATTTTTGGCCGAACCCACAGTTGTCATCAGCGCGCGCGGTGCAGAACGCATTCGTACCGGGCACCTCTGGGTGTATCGCAGCGATATTCGCTCCACTCAATGCGAGCCGGGAGCAATGGTCCGCGTCACCGACGAGCGCGGCCGCTATTGGGGCCGGGCCTTCTACAGCGACAAATCGCAGATCGCCATTCGCATTTTGACCCGTGAAAACGTGCCGACGGATCGCGCTTTTTTCGCCAATCGCTTGCGCAGCGCCGCCGCCTACCGCGAACGTGTGGTTCAGGATTCCGATACCTCCCGGCTGGTGTATAGCGAGGCGGACCTGCTGCCTTCAGTCATTGTGGACCGCTACGGCGATTACTTTTCGATTCAGACGCTGAGCCAGGGCAGCGAACAGCAGAAGGCGCTTGATCGTCGAGCTGCTGGTCGAACTGTTTTCGCCCAAGGGTATTCTGGAGCGCAACGATCCCAAGGTGCGTTTGCTGGAAGGCCTGGAGCAGAGCGTCAGCGTGCTGTATGGCGAAGTGCCCTCCGAAATCCTGGCGCAAGGAAAACGGAGTGACCTTCGTCTACGACCTGCGAGCGGGCCAGAAGACCGGCTCGTTTCTCGATCAGCGCGAAAATCACTGCGGCTGCGCGACAATATGCCTCGGGCGACGTGCTCGATTGCTTCAGCTACCAGGGAGGCTTCGCGTTGACCGTGGCCAGTAATTGCGACCACGTAGAAGGGATGGACATGGCGTCGGTGCGCCATCGAGGCCGCACGCCGGAACCAGCGGCTGAACAACATCTCGAACGCCACGTTTCGCGAGGGCAATACCTTCGACATCCTCAAGGAATTCGACGAGGCTGGGCGCCACTTCAACATGGTGATCCTCGACCCGCCGGCGTTTGCCAAAAATCGGGACAGCATCGCCGCCGCCGAGCGCGGTTACAAGGAAATCAATCTTCGGGCCCTGAAGCTATTGCAGTCTGGCGGTTACCTTGTCACCTGCTCCTGTTCGTACCACATCAATGAGGCCCTGTTCCTGCAAATCGTTGCCGAAGCTGCGAACGATGCGCGCAAGACGGTAGCTGTCGTGGAGCGCCGCACACAGGCTCAAGATCACCCGATCCTGCTCACCATGCCCGAGACACATTATCTTAAGTGTATTATATTCAGAGTTTTATAGTCAAAACAGCTTCGTCGAGAAGGCCGGATCGGCCAAAACATACTTGACAATAAGACACGCATATTTTATTATGTTCTTGCACTAATTACCAAAATCGCTGGCCTTCCCTTCTGACTCTTTTCCCCGCCAGCAAAAAGTGAGAGTATCCCGTTCATGATTCGTTCGGACAAATTTACCGTTAAGGCCCAGGAAGCGCTGCAGGCCGCCCAGGAGCTGGGTGAGCGCTCGGGCCAACAACAGATCGAGCCGTTGCACGTTTTGTGGGCGCTCGTCGCGCAGGGCGACGGCGTGGTGCCGCCGCTGCTGGAAAAGCTCGGCGTGTCGCCGACGCTGATCGCCAGTGAAGCGGAAAAGCAGATCGCGCGCCTGCCGAAAGTTTCCGGCGGGTCCCGAGCAGCAGTTCAGCTCAGGCGACCAACCAAAGTGCTGGAGCGCGCGTTCGATGAAGCGCAGCGGCTGAAGGACGAATACGTTTCGACCGAACACATCCTGCTGGCGATTTCGGCCACGCGATAAAGATCCCGCGGGCCAGCTGCTGGCGAAGCAGGGCGCGACGCACGACGCGATTCTGCAAGCCATGGCCGTCGATTCGCGGCAGCCACCGCGTCACCTCGCAAAATCCCGAATCGACCTACCGGGCGCTCGAGCAATATGCGCGCGACCTGACCGACCTGGCGCGGCGCGGCAAGCTCGATCCGGTGATCGGCCGCGACGAAGAAATTCGCCGCGTGATGCAGATTCTGGCGCGGCGCACGAAAAATAATCCGGTGCTGATTGGCGAACCGGGCGTGGGCAAGACCGCCATTGTCGAAGGGCTGGCGCAGCGCATCGTTGCCGGCGACGTGCCGGAAGTTCTGAAGCCCAAGCGCATCGTGTCGCTCGATCTGGCCGCGCTGATGGCGGGCGCGAAATATCGCGGCGAATTCGAAGATCGCCTGAAGGCCGTGCTGAAGGAAGTCACCGAATCCGACGGGCAGATCATTCTGTTCATCGACGAGCTGCACACGCTTGGTGGGCGCGGGCGCGGCGGAAGGCTCGATGGACGCCTCGAACATGCTGAAGCCGGCGCTGGCGCGCGGCGAACTGCGTGCGATCGGCGCGACCACGCTGAACGAATACCGCAAATACATCGAAAAGGATCCGGCGCTCGAGCGCCGCTTCCAGCCCGTGTATGTCGGCGAGCCTTCGGTCGAAGACACCATCGCGATTCTGCGCGGACTGAAAGAACGCTACGAAGTGCATCACGGCGTGCGCATCAAGGATGCGGCGATTGTTGCCGCGGCCATGCTTTCGCAGCGCTACATCACCGACCGCTTCCTGCCGGACAAGGCCATCGACCTGATCGACGAAGCCGCGGCCGGGCTTGCGCATGGAGATCGATTCCCTGCCCACGGAAATCGACGAAATCGAGCGGCGCATCATGCAGCTGGAAATCGAGCGGCAGGCGCTGCGCAAGGAATCCGACGCGCATTCGCGCGAGCGCGCTGAAGCAAATCGAAAAAGAACTGGGCACGCTGCGCGAGCAGTCGAACGCGCTGAAAGCGCGCTGGCAAACTGAGAAGGACGCCATCGGCCGCATTCGCAAGCTCAAGGAAGAAATCGACCAGCTTGAAGTCCGAAGAGCAGCGCTACGAACGCGCCGGCGATCTTTCGCGAGTGGCGGAAATTCGCTACGGCAAGCTTTCCGCCGCGGAAAAAGAACTGAAGGCGGCGCAGGACAAGCTGGCCGAGCTGCAGAAAGATCATCCGATGCTGAAGGAAGAAGTCGGCGAGGAAGAAATCGCCAAGATCGTCGGCAAATGGACGGGAATTCCGGCGGGCCGTCTGCTCGAAGGCGAAGTTCAGAAGCTGGTGCACATGGAAGAGCGGCTGCGCGATCGCGTCGTCGGCCAGGACGCGGCGCTGGCCAGCCGTGGCGAATGCGATTCGCCGCAGCCGCTCGGGCTTGAGCGATCCGAATCGCCCGATTGGCTCGTTCCTGTTTCTTGGGCCCACCGGCGTGGGCAAAACGGAACTGGCGCGCGCCGTGGCGGAATTTCTGTTCGACGACGAGCACGCGATTGTCCGCCTGGACATGTCCGAATACATGGAGAAGCATTCCGTGGCGCGCATGATCGGCGCGCCTCCGGGATACGTCGGTTACGAAGAGGGCGGGCAGCTCAGCGAAGCAAGTGCGGCGGCGCCCGTATTCGGTGGTGCTGCTCGATGAAATCGAGAAAGCGCATCCGGATGTGTTCAACGTGCTGCTGCAGATTCTCGATGACGGCCGCCTCACCGATGGCAAAGGCCGCACCGTGGATTTTCGCAACACGGTGATCATCATGACGTCCAACGTGGGCTCGTCGCGCGATTTTCGACCTGATGGAAAAGGATCCGAAGAAGGCGCGCGAAGAAGCGATGGCGGCGCTGCGCGAACTTTTCCGGCCGGAATTCCTGAACCGCATCGACGACATCGTGCTGTTCAAGCCGCTGGGCAAGGATCAGATCGAGCACATCATCGACCTGCAGATGCAGCATCTGGTGAAGCGTCTCGGCGAGCGCAAGATCACGCTGCAGCTAACGGCGGCGGCGAAGGCGCTGCTGTTCCGCGAGGGCTACGATCCGGCGTTACGGCGCGCGGCCGATGAAGCGTGCGATTCAGCGGCTGATTCAGGATCCGCTGGCGCTGAAGATGCTGGATGGCGAAGTCAAGCCGGGCGATGAGGTCTTCGTCGATGCGGACACGAAGACCGACGAGATGAAATTTGACGAAAGCGTCGAAAGCAAAGCCGGCGCGTAAATGAATCAGGGCCGCGCCCGATCATCTAACCACGGTGGGCGGACGAAAGGCCGCGCGGTTGCGCGGCAAGGCGAACGAAGATGAAAACTTTGAAGACCGCATTTCTTCTGACGGCTATGACTTTGCTGCTGCTGTTCGCCGGTGCTGCGTTCGGCGGCGAACGTGGAATGACCTTCGCGCTGATCTTCGCCATCGCTGATGAATGGCGGCGCCTATTTTTTCTCCGACAAGATCGCGCTTGAAATCCAGCGGGGCAGTTCCGATCAGCCGCGAAGAATCGCCGCGTCTGTATGTGGTCATGGAGCGCCTGGCCGCGAAAGCCAATCTGCCGATGCCGAAGTTGTTTCTGATTCCGCAAGCCGCGCCAAATGCTTTTGCCACCGGACGTAATCCGAGCCATGCGTCGGTAGCGGTCACGCAAGGATTGATGGAACTCATGAACGATGACGAGCTCGAAGGCGTCATCGCGCACGAACTTTCACATGTTCGAAACTACGACATTCTTACTTCGTCCATCGCCGCGACGCTGGCCGGCGCCATCACCTGGGTCGCGCACTTGGGCCGGTTCGGCATGATGTTCGGCGGTTACGGGGGCGGTCGCGGCGATCGTCGCGGGGGAGGCCTTGGAGCCTTACTTGCGATTTTCCTGGCTCCGCTCGGTGCGCTGATTTCTGCAACTGGGTATTTCGCGACAGCGCGAATATCAAGCCGATGCCTCCGGCGTGCAAATGGTCGGACATGCCAATGGATTAATCAGCGCGCTGGAAAAGCTCGGCGCGTATAACCAGCGAATTCCGATGAACATTCCCCCGTCCACTTCGGCGTTGTGCATCGTGCAGCCGCTGACCGCGCGCGAAATGTTCTCAAATCTGTTCAGCACTCACCCACCGCTTTCCGAGCGGATCGCCATACTTCGCAACATGACGATCACGCGGCAAGGCTAGTTAGCCTTATAGTGACGCAAAACGGCGTCGCTTCCTCTGCGTGTCTCCAGGACCACGAAGAAATGTTACGGGCGCGTAAATTTTGCGCTGTTTGTCAGGCGTCCGTCTTAGCGCACAGTTGGCCAGAATCCGCATAAGTGCTTCATTTACAGCGCACTAAGAGCCAAGCTCCGCCGCGTATCCATTTGGCCTGAGGCGTGCATTTTCCAGTCTCTGCAAGGGAATCCCGGAGGAGAAACTGTATGAGTGACGATCGGAATGATGTGCAAAACGTAGTAGTGGCTGATGAAGCTGCCGCACCGCGTTGGGTAGGCATCATTGTGGTGGTTTTGGCAGTCGTTTCACTGGCCGCGCTCGGAGTAGGCTGGTCGGCTTCCAACCACTCGAAGAGCCTCGAACAATCTGTCGCTACGCAGGAGCAGCAGACCAAGCAGAACGAAGATGTTCTAAGCCAGCGACTCGCCAAAGCTGAAGACACCAATGCGCAGCTCGAGGGCGAGCTGAGCGTCGTGACCGACAAGATGAAGCTCACCGAAGGCGAACTCGCCAAGGCGCGTTCGCAAGCCAAGAAGATCAAGGAAGATGACGCCAAGGAATTGGCCGACCTGCAAAACCAGACCACCGCGCAGCTCGCCACCAAGGCGAGCGTGGATGACGTGAACAAAATCGGCACGGACGTCAACGGCGTGAAGACCGACCTGGACGCACCAAGAACAGCCTGCAAATGGCTCGCGGCGAATTCGGCACGTTGATCGCGCGCAACCACGACGAAGTGGAAGAGCTTCGCCGCCTGGGTGAACGCGACTACTACGAATTCACCATCGACAAGAAGAACTAGCGCGAAAAAGTTGGCGCTCTGGCGGTGAGACTGTACGTA
>CAVTTY010000019.1:0-12431 GCA_963737765.1 uncultured Acidobacteriota bacterium | reverse complement strand
AATGGCGGAGAGGGTGGGATTTGAACCCACGGTCGAGTTTCCCCGACACTCGCTTTCGAGGCGAGCTCTTTCAACCGCTCAGACACCTCTCCGCTGCGTGTTGCGTTAGTAGCTTAACAAACGCCACGGGAGCGAACAACACCGCCTCGGCCGCCTAGTCCATCTCGAGGGTGACGTACATGTACTTGCTGTCGCGCTCGATTTGAATCACTGCCGGGGCGCCGGCGGCAATCTTTTTCAGGCCTTCGCGCAAGGCCGCGACGGTCTCGATTTTCTTTCCATTCAATGCGTGAATCACGTCGCCGGCCTGCAGATCGGCTTCGATGCCGGCATTGTCTTCGGCCAGGGCGGCGACGATGACGCCGGACGGTTCGCGCAAATCTTCGAGTTGAGCAGCGAGGTCGCTGTTGATTTCCACGCCGAAAATTCCCAGCTTAGCGATGAGATCTTTTTGCGGATCGACGAGATCGCCGAGCTGATCCACGTCATTTTTTTGTTCGCATGACCCGAATTGTCAGTGCCAGGATTTCGGATCCGCGCAGCACTTCCGCCTTCACGGTCGAATCCGCGGGGCGGGTAGAAATAATCATTTCGGCGAGGGGCACGCTGCCCATGGAGCGACCGTCGAGGCTCAGCAGAATGTCCTGGATTTTCAGGCCGGCTTTGTCGGCGGGGCCATCGGGCGTGACGTCGGCGACGATTACGCCGCGTTGTTTGCCGAGGGCCAGGCCATTCGCCAGATCAGGCGTGATGTCCTGCAGCACCGCGCCGATGATGCTGCGATGCACGCGGCCGGATTTACGCAGTTCGTGATAAATGAATTCGACCACGCTGCTGGGAATGGCGAAGCCCAAACCCTGGCTGCCGCCCGATTCCGTCAGGATAAAGGTGTTGATGCCGACGAGCTGGCCGCTGGTATTAATGAGTGGGCCGCCGCTGTTGCCGGGGTTGATCGGCGCGTCGGTCTGAATATAGACCGAAGGAACGTCGGGATCGGCCTGGCGCGCGACGGCGCTGATCACGCCCATGGAAACGCTATTTTCAAGGCCTTCCGGATTGCCGAAGGCGAGCACGAGTTCGCCCTTTTTTAATTTGGTGTAATCGGCGAAGGGAATCGCCGGAAGATTTTTCTGGTCGATTTTTAGCAGAGCGAGATCGATGGTCGGCGCGATGCCGACGATTTTTGCTTCGATTGGCGGCGAATGTTCGCCGAGGCCCAGGCTGGCGCGGACTTGCGAATCGCCGGCGGTGACTGGAGTGAGCACCACGCGAACGCTTTGCGCGCCTTTCACGACGTGCGCGTTGGTGATGATGTAGCCGTCGGGATCGACGATGACGCCGGAGCCGAGACTGCGCTGACGCCCAATCACGCCGGTTTGGTCGGGATTCTTTTCGTCGGTCGCGCGATAGCCGGTGACTTGGACCTGAACAATCGAGGGGGTGACGCGGGCGGTCAATTCCTGAAGGGAATCGTTGAATTGCGAGAGCAGGTCCTTGCGCGCGTTTTCTCCTGGCCTTTCGGGAGTCTGATTCGACGGCGAATCTTGGGCGGACAGCGAAGCTCCGGCAGAAAAGAGAAAGATTGCCAGCGCCGAGCTGCGGACTAAGAACTCCAGTATTGGCATCACACGCTTCAATGAAATCTCCTTCGAACGGCAGCTCGGGTTCCGACTGACGTGATTTCGGGCTCCTATGACAATGAATGAGTTTAGCAAATCGCAATCGTCTGGCGAGCGCGGGATGAAGCGAAGGCAACGAAGGCTGACTACAAATTATTTTCGGCAATGCGCCCACGGCGGGTAGAGAAGAATCCTTGGAGAAGTTCAACGGACTCTTCGGCAAGCACGCCAGAAGTGACGTCAACGCGATGGTTGGTGCGGTCGTGGCTCAAAACTTCAAAACAAGAACGTACCGCGCCGCCTTTAGCCTCGTCGGCTCCGTAGACGAGGCGGGCGATGCGGGCTTGAATCATCGCGCCGGCGCACATGGCGCAGGGTTCGATGGTGACGTAGAGAGTGGCGCCGAGCAGGCGGTAGTTGCCGGTTTTCAGGGCTGCATCACGCAGGGCCAGAATTTCGGCGTGGGCCGTGGGATCGCAATGGGTGATCGTGCGGTTTCCAGCGCGTGCGACAATTTCGTTGTCGACGACGAGTACGGCGCCGATGGGAACTTCTCCGCGTTCGGCCGCCTCGCGGGCTTCCTCAAGGGCCTCGGACATGAAGACATGATCGGTTTCGGAAACTTCCGGCATCGCGCCAAG
Source organism: uncultured Acidobacteriota bacterium (assembly GCA_963737765.1). Lineage (GTDB taxonomy): Bacteria > Acidobacteriota > Terriglobia > Acidiferrales > UBA7541 > Palsa-295. The sequence continues at coordinate 10,171 of CAVTTY010000019.1, read as the reverse complement.
AATAGCACGGAGCGATTTGGCTTCGAGTGTTGGATGCGAACTGCTATGTTTTGCCCGCATGAGACTCGGGGTATAAGATGAACGCAGAACGGACTGTCGGGGACTGATGGAACTTCGCAAGGATCCGATCACACGCAGTTGGGTGGTGGTGGGACACCCGGAACGGGAGAAAGTCAGGCCGGATCCGTGTCCGCTGTGCCCCGAGAATCGCATCGAGACGCACGCGTTGCTCGGATTTGCCCGCGCAAGGCCGCTGGCAAGTGCGCGTTTACCCGCATTTCCGCCCGCTCTACCGCATTGAAGGCGATCCGGGGCGCACGGCCGAGGGCATTTACGACCGGATGGCGCCGACGGGCGCGCACGAAATCGTAGTGGAAACGCCGGACCATGCGCGCTCGCTGGCGCAGATGAGCGACGAAGAAATCGAGCGGGTGCTGGATGCGTACGCGCAACGCATCACCGACTTGAAACGCGACGCGCGATTCAAATATGTGACGGTGTTCAAGAACCAGGGCGCCGCAAGCGGGTGAGGAATGGACGCACGCGCACTCGCAGATCACCGCGACGACATTTGTTCCGCGGCGCATTCTCTATGAGCTGCGCGCGGCGCGGGAATGGTATCGCGAGCGCGAGCGCTGCGTGTTCTGCGACATCTTGCGCCAGGAGATGCGGCAGAAGAAAGCGCATGGTCGATACGGTGGGCGATTACTACGCGTTCTGCCCCTACGCTTCGCGCGTGCCGTATGAAACCTGGATCATGCCGAAGACGCACAATCATCAATTCGAGGCGCCGTCACCGGGCGAAAAGCGCCGCCAACTGGCGAGCCTGCTGGGGCGACGTTGCGGCGCTGCTGACAAGTCGCGCCGAGCTATCACCTGGTGCTGCACACCGCGCCGAACACCCTGCAAACCAAGGGCGAACTCAGCGAATACTGGCGCACCATCGCCGGCGATTATCACTGGCACTTCGAGATTCTTCCCATCGTGGAGCAGCGCAGCAAGTCCTACAGCATCAAGGAAGTCTATTTCAACGGCACCTATCCGGAACAGGCCGCCGAACGATTGCGGCAGATCGATCCCAATTCATGAGAAGTTGGCGAGGCGACTTTCGGGCGGGGGAATCGGAACAATTAGCAGGACGAAGGAGCGCGCGGGAATTAAGGCAGCGCGGCGGGATTTTCTTTCGGTTGATATTCTTCATTTTCATTTTGGCAGTTTGCGCGGTGCTGTATCTCGCGCGCGTGCCGCTGCTGCGGCTGGCGGGAGAGTTCTGGGTGGTGGATGAGCCGCCGGAGACTTCGGATGTAATCGTCGTGCTGAGTGGCGACAATTACGACGCGGAGCGCGCGACGCGGGCCGCGTCCCTGTTTAAATCGGGGATGGCGCCGAGGGTGGTGGCGACCGGGCGGGCGCTGCGGTCCTATGCCACCACTACGGATTTGATGAAGCGCGACCTGATCGAGCACGGCGTGCCGGAAACCGCGATCGTGCCGTTCACGCATAAGGCGGACGACACGCGGGATGAGGCGGCCGTGGTCAGCGAGTTTGTCGCGTCCCATGGCTGGAAGAAAATCCTGCTGGTTACCTCGAATTACCACACGCGACGGTCGCAATACATTTACGAACATTCGTTGCCGGCGAACGATCAGCTGCTGACGGTGGCCGCCGCCGATTCGGACTACGATCCGAATTATTGGTGGAAGACCCGCACGGGCGTGAAGATATTTTTTCACGAATTCGGCGGGTATCTAATCGCGTTGTGGGAAACCAAGAAAAGCGACGTGAAGAATTAGGATCCTCAAAACTCTGGCTAATGCGTTTAGAACGTAGTCGCCGTAGTCAGAATCCTTAATAGAGAACTCACCTTTACCATCGATCCGATTGATGTTCAGAAATACCTCGCCGTCGTCGCCTCCTTTTGGAAGGAAAATCTTCATGACCGTCCAATTGCCAGCGGGTTCGGCGCTGTAACCGCTCGTGGCATCTCGACTGTAATTACGACCGAGGATTACTCCATTAAAAGGAGAGCTCTGATACTTTTCTTGACCGGAGGGCAGGCCGAGGTGCCTGGAGAATCTTTTTGAAGAATCTTCGAGTAGGACTGAATCGTCTGAGTCTTTATCAGCCACAAATTTTCCGTCGATACTCGTAATCGGAAATTGCTCATGAGAAGTGGCACCCTCGGAGATTTCGACACGAAACCTCGCTGTTTTGCCTTGGGCCTGGTAAGTGCACTGATATCGTTGCACTCCTCCCGCGACCAAACCTGTCGCGGGAACGATATCGAACATTCAGGGACGGCGGCTCCGAGGGTTGGTTTCCGGAGATATTTCGTTCCGCCGCCGGGCCTGAAGCGGGCTCTTTTTTTGAGGACCTGCAGCTCGATACGCTGAACAGTAATACGCCTATTAACCCCAGAACTAGGGTTCGCAGCTTGTATGAAGTGTGCTTCATGCGACTCCAATTACCTTCTTATATCATGTTGAAAGCTTGGAAGGCTTGGTGAGGATCTCTTTCCGGCTTTCCCTCCTGCGGCAATGAAAGTATTTTGACCATCGAGAGTATAAGCATCTAGAGGACAACGATGCTGCCTGTGCCATTTGTCGGAAATCTACATTACGATGGGATTTTTATCCTGTCGTATCTGGCGTGGATATTGTTCGAGGTGGTGACGGGCAAGTCGCGGAAGGCGAAAGGAGCGGCCAAAGGGAAGGATCGAGGCTCGTTTTTCTTTTTAGTGGGGATGATCTGGCTCGGTATTTTTCTGGATTTCACGTTTTGCTTTGGTTTGCAGCGGGCGGCAATTCCCTCGATGCGCGTGCCGCTTTTCTTTGCGGGGATCACGCTGATGTGGATCGGGATTGCGTTTCGCTACTACTGCATGCGGGTGCTTGGGCGATATTTCACGTTTGATGTAGCCGTTCATGGCGGCCAAACGGTAGTCGAGGCGGGGCCCTATCGTTACATTCGCCATCCTTCGTATACCGGCGCAATCATCACGTTAGTTGGATTCGGATTGGCGCTGGGCAACTGGGTTGGATTGCTGGCGCTGATCGGGTGCGGAGCGCTTGGGTACGCCTATCGCATCAATGTCGAGGAAACCGCGCTGGTTGCGGCGTTGGGCGAACCCTATCAGGGATTATATGGCCCGCACGCGCCGTCTGGTGCCGTTTCTAATCTAAGGCCAGGTGGCGCCTCGGCGCTCTACTGGCATCCATTGCCTATTTCGACGCCTGTTGGCATTTAGGCGTATGGCTGCTTTCGCTAGCGCGAGAAGCTATACTATAGTTCCAGTCGCATCCTGGGAGCGCCGCACCCCACCCGCGGACTTCCGATTACACCTCTTGGGGGAAAATTATGTGGCGCAAACCTACAGACGCGAAAACGAATTCGCAAGCATCGAATTTGCCCGAACCGGCTGCAACCACTCCGAAACCGATACAGAACACGCCGACGAACGTGACCGCCTCTCCAGCAACGCCGGCTCCTATCGCGCAGAGCTTCACGCCGTCACCGACGTCGAGCGGTTCGTCGAATGTCCCAACGGCCAGCGCACCAAGTACGAGCACTCCACGAACGAACTCCGCGTCGGTGATTGGTGCCGGATTGAAAATCCAAGGCGAAATTACCGGTGACTCGGACTTGGTTATCGAAGGGGAAGCGCACGGCAGGATCCGCATGGTCAATGGCCGCGTGACCGTAGCACCCAAAGGCCGCGTGAATGCGGACATCGAAGCGGTGGAGATTTCGGTGGAAGGATTCGTGCAGGGCGGGTTAAAAGCAAGCGACAAGGTGCGGCTGGGGCCGGCGAGCCAAGTGCAGGGTTCAGTGATGACTCCGCGGATTGCGATCGAAGATGGAGCACGCCTGCGCGGTAAAGTGGAAATGATTCGCGCCGGCGAAGCAGCAACTCCAGCAGCAAAGGCCCCGGCCGCGAGCGCGCCAGTTTCGGCGACTCCAGTGACCAGTGGGGCGAAGGTGGCGGACTCGGCGACAGCAGCGATCACCACTGAGACGGATCGAGCAAAGGCAACCGCGGCGCGCGGCTCCGGGGACTAGTCGACGATGAGTTGGACTGCCAAACCACGATTGAATCCCACGGCCCCGACGTTGAAACCAACCGGGACGGCGAAGCCCGGGCCCAAAGCCGTCGAAGCCAATGGAAACGTGCGGATTTCGAACGGGCTCAAGGAATTCCTGTGGCTGATTGACGGCTCGAGCCAGGGCAGGATTCTGGATCTCGGGGCGGTCTTTCAGTCCACGGTCATGTTTTTCATCGAGCGCGGGTTCCGGCTTTCCACGGAAGACATGATGCGTTCCTGGAAAGAGTTCCTGAGCACCGAAGAAGAAAGCATGCGCAACATGAAAGTCGGGGACGAAAGCGCGCGGGTATCGCAGGGCATGCTGGCCGGTAAATTTCTGGACAGCAACCTGCAGTATCCAGAAGATAATTTTCACGGCGTGCTGGCGTGGGACTTGTTCGATTATCTCGACCCTGAGCTGCTGCCACGGGTAATGGAGAGACTCTACACGGTGTTGCGCCCCGGCGGCGCGGTGCTGGCGTCATTCCACAGCAAAACGCCGGAGCGCTTCAACCGCTACAAGATCGTTGACGGGCAGAACATTGAATTGATTCCGTCGCCATCGCTGGCCGTACATTCGCGCATATTTCAGAATCGCGAGATTCTAGATATTTTCGGGAAGTTCAGGTCGTCGAAGACTTTCGTCGGCCGCGATCAAGTCCGCGAAGCGCTCTTCCTCAAGTAATTTCAGCCAGTCATTATCAGTCAAAAAAATCGCGGGCTCCCGCAATCGCGGGAGCCCGTTTCGTTTTAGACCCTGTTTGGTTGCTGAGCGTTAGAAGGAATACTTGAGCGCCAATTGGACTTGCCTTGCGCCGTTACGGTCTTGACTGATGGCGCCAAACGTATCCGGGCTGATGAGCGAAGTGGCGGGATTGGCGAAGTTAACGTGGTTGAAAATGTTGAAGGCTTCAGCGCGGAACTGCAAACGGTGACTTTCCGCGTAGGGCATTTTGAAATCCTTCAGCAGCGCAAAATCGAGGTTCCAGAAGCTTGGTCCGGACACCACGTTGCGGTTGCCGGGACCGCCGGCGATGGGGAAAGTGAACGCGCCCTGGGCATTGTCCACGTTGGCGAAGTATTGAACCGTTGGCGCCACTCCCGGTTGACCGGACGGAACCTGGTGAATTCCGCCCTTGACGTCCGATTTGTTTCCGATGAATACCCCAGGTTGAGTCTGAGTGAAATCGATGGTGAAGGCTCCAGAATCAATTTTGAAGGGATTTCCGCTAAAGGCCGTAACGATTCCGGAAAATTTCCAGCCGCCGACGAGCAAATCGAGCCATTTCGATGAGTCGTGGAGAAAGCGCTGGCCTTCCCCGATGGGAAGCTGGTACTCAAAACTGCTCACCAAAATGTGGCGCTGATCAAAATCAGAACTGCCCCGGCACACGCGCAGGTTGCGCAGATCGCAAACCTCCGCGGTATCGAAGCCAATCAAGGCGTTTTGAATGTCCGAAACGTTGTCGATGGAGTGCGAGTAGGTGTAGTTGGCCTGCATGGTCAGATTGTGCGACAGGCGATGATTTACCTGCAGGACCAAGGCGTTGTAGTTCGAAGAGCTGAAGTTGCCGATAAACCCGGCGGCTCCGTTCTGAGCCAGCAAACCCACGTTGGGCAACAGCAGTCCCTGTTGGATTGTTCCGGACACGTTGTGATTATCGGCCAGAGTCTGAATTACGGTTGAAACGTCCCCGATACCGAACGCGCCACCGGCAAGACCGGCTGCCAGCTGGGTGCAGGAAAGACCGGGAAGCTGTCCTCCAGTGAGAAGGTTTCCGGCCGATGCGCAGGTATTACCCGACTGCGCGAGGGCCGCGGTCATCTGATTCTCAAACCAAGGCTGGTTGGTGACGCCGGTAAAAGGCACGTTGTTTTGAATCTGTGTCTGAACCTTTCCGAAGGCGTCATAGAGAAATTGACCCGAAGCGGCGTCCTTGAAGTTCAGGGTCTGCGCCGGGTCGCCCAGAGCAGTGAGGCGACGTCCGAGCCTGCCGACGTACGTGGCAGCCACGAACCAATCGCCGGGTAGTTCGCGTTGAAAGCCGGCGGTGATAGTCATTTCGTATGGAGTCTTGTAATTCGGATCGAAATTGAAGAAAGGACCCGCGCCAAACCCGCCGTCGAAGAACCCGATGGGGAACCCGGTGGCATCGACGTTTGGGGTAAACGTAGGCCGAGGCGTGGTGCCGCCGCCCGGAGTAGGGGGCAAATTGTTCAAACCGGTGAAACGAGGGTCGGTGGCCAAATTTCCGAAGTTCTGCGGGATGGTATTGCTGAAGAGAAAGCTGGTCTCATCCAGTTCGAATCCCTGACCGATGAGGTTGACGTCGTCGTTGATGCCGAAGCCGGCCCGCAGGCTGGTCTTGCGATCGCCGAACAGGCGTCCGAGGAAACCGCTGGTATAGGATGGCGAGTATGCCAGGCCCAGGCGTGGTTCGAAATCGGTGAATGAGGGACGGTAGTAGCCCGGGCCGTTGTTCGCGTTGCCGCCCAGGCTGTAGGAGAGGAACGGAACCGCGTTGGGCCCGGAAATTCCCTGGGCCGCATCGTTGGTGCGAATGGCGAAGATTTGCGCCGCGGACATGCTGGGAACGGCCTGGAATCCGTTCACCTCGGAAAGGGGATTGTGATATTGCCAGCGCAGTCCGTAGGTGACAGTCAGGCCCGAACGCACTTGCCAGGAGTCCTGCGCGAAGAATTCGTACTGGGTCGAATGGTAATCGCGATTCGCCACCAAGCCCTGCGGGAGTGCGTTTCCGTTGACGTCATAGTTGAAACTGGATCCGGTGCTGGCGTAGCGGCCCAACGCGAGCGCGAAGAGCGACCCGAATTCGGTGGCGTCCCCGTTAAAATCGGATGGAAAACTGGTGGCGGGTAAATTGCCAACATTACCGCCGAGGCCGATGGAGAAAGTATTGATGTCAGTCAGGTTGCCAGACTTAAAAATCACTGGCTTGATGACGCCGCCCAGTTGGATGGTGTGCTTGCCGCGCACCCAAGTGAAGGTGTCGCGCGCCTGGTACACGGGGACCTTCGGAAATTGCCCCCCAGGTGAGAGGAAGGGAGCGGCGATCTGGTTTACGTTAAAGAAAAAATTGAGGAAGTTCGGGGAGGTAGGAGCCTGGTTTACTTGAAACCCGATGACGGACGTGGTTTGTCCGAAAGAAATTTGATTGGTCTTGTCCTGCGAAATCACCCAGGTGTCTCCGACCACCCACGAGCGAGAATGGTCGATGATCGATGCGCCGGGGGCCGGGTCGCCCGGTAGCTGTTGAATGACGTGGTTTATGTCATCGTCATCGTTGGAACGGTCGAAAGTGACGCGCGCGAACAATCGATGATTGGTGCTGATCTGATAATCGAGGCGACCCACGAAGATGTTGTCCTTCTGATGGGTGGGCGCGGTGAAGAAAAAACCTCCGGTATTGATTCCATCTCCTACCGCCAGATTGTTTGAAATTGGATAAGGCCGGGTGTTGAAGAAACTCAGCAGGGCCGGATCGGCGCCGATTTTCGCGGGGTCGAGCTGCTGCAGTGAGTTCGGACCGGTCAACGGAGTGGTCACCTGATTATTGCCCGTGTCGATGTAATTCAGCTGGCCGTTGCGCAGAGCGGCCAAAGGCACCACCTGGTTTTCCTCGAAGCCTGATGTCTGGCGGAGACCGTTGTAAGAAAAGAAGAAATACGCTTTGTTCTTCAAAATTGGGCCGCCCAGGTCGCCGCCAAATTGATTACGGATCAATTGGGGGTTGGGAATTCCTTGCAGGTTATTGAAGTAATCGTTGGCGGCGAGCGCGGTAACACGATTGAAATCGAAGGCCTGGCCGTGAAAATTATTCGTTCCGCCTTTGGTGACGAGTTCCAGTTGGCCGCCGGCGCTGGTGCCAAAAGTCGAATCGCCGCCCGCTACCGTGGTTTTCAATTCTTGAATCGAGTCGAGCGGCGTTTTCACGGTGGAAGTAAAGGCCTGACCGTTGCGCTGGTCATTGACGTCGAGGCCGTCGAGAGTCACATTGGTTTGGTCCGAACGCGAGCCGGTGACCGAGCCTTCGCCGTTGGCCCCCTGATTGGTGGGCTGCACGACGCCTGGAGCCAATTCAAGATAAAGCGCGGCGTTATTGACGAAAAGGCTGGGGAGATCTTGCACCACGTCTCCCTGGATCACCGTGCCGACGCTCGCATCCGTGGTGTTCAGAGTTTCACCCGCGCTGGCGGTCACTTCCACGGTGGTCTTGGTGTCGCCCAATTCGAGACTGACATCGCGAGTCTCTTTGTTATCGACGCTCAGTATGACGCGGTTGACTGTAAGGGTCTTGAAGCCGTCGCGGGTAAAGGTCAGAGCATAGGTAGGGGCTGGAGGGATATCGCTAAAAGTGTACACGCCGCTTTCATTTGATTTTGCACTGACGGAGAAACCGGTAGCAGAGTTCGCCAAAGTCACGTCGACGCCGACCATCACCGCGCCCTGCTGGTCGGTGATGGTGCCGGTGAGGCTGGAATTCGCCTGCGCCTGCAGGCGGGCGCCGCTCAAAACCAGTAAGGTCATCGCTACAAAGACAATTCCGCGCACCGTCCTCTGAACGTTTCTCTTCATTCCATTTCTCCCCATTTTCAGTTTTTAGGAAGCAATCGAGAGATTTCTGTTCGACTTTTCTGGCCTGACCCAGTGGCGCGATGAGCACAGGACGTGCCGATGTTTAGTCGGACGAAATCTAGGTTTCGCTGGCCGATGTATTGCAATAGTTTGGCCAACCGAAACGAGCGGCACCGTGGAGATACGATACGAATGTGACTAAGGCGAATGACGTAAACCCAATGAAACCGGCGCAGCAGCGAGATTTCTTCTTCAGTTACGAATATTGGAATTGCATTACGCCGATATTTGGAAAGATTTCCGCGGTCATCTCGGATCAATACTGTCTGGTTTATCGCACGCGCGAGATGTGAATTTTCGGATTGAAGTTTAAATAAATATGTTATGACGGCGACAACGGAGAAAAACGATCAGGCCTTCTCTTCCGGTCGAGGAAATGGAATGTTGGAGGATTTCACGGCGGAGCGCGCCCGTAGCGCCGAAATCGCCGCGGGAATCAGCGAAGCGACGATTACACCGGCGATAACGTAGTGGATTTTTTTGTCGATGTTAGGGATGGTGCGGCCGAGGGTGTAGCCGAGCAGAACCATGCTCCACACCCAGAGGAAGCCGCCGAAGATGTCGTAGGCGAGATAGCGCGGGTAGCTCATTTTTGCGGCGCCGGCGACTGGTGGGCAAAAAGTGCGCACGATGGGAACGAAGCGAGCCAGGATAATGGTGCTGGCGCCATGCTTTTCGTAAAAATCGTGGGCGCGCAGCAGGTATTTGCGCTTGAAGAATCGCGAATCCTGGCGCTCGTAGAGCGCCTTGCCAGCCTTGTAGCCGATCAGATAGCCGAGCTGATCACCGGCGATGGCACACAATGTGACCAGACCCAGTAACCACGAAACCTTCAATTGGCCCGCGGCCGCAAATACTCCGGCGGTTACCAGCAGGGAATCGCCGGGCAGAAAAAATCCGACGAATAGCCCGGTTTCGGCGAAGACGATCACACAAACCATGGCGACGCCGCCCCATTCGATCAGGCCGCGCACATCGAGCAGGTGGTGCAGAAAATTTCTGATGATTTCAGGCACTTCGAATGATCCTTGCCGTTCAGGTGAGTAAAGTCGCGCAAATGAGAACGGCTAACGATAGCAGAAAATAGCCCGTCGTCGCGCTCAAAACCAGCTGAATTGAGCTTCGAAATCCGTTGGTACTTTCCTCCTAGCGAGTTTAGCCCCCTGTACCATTGGCCAGCCCGAGTCCTTCCCGCAAACTGCAGTTGTTCGAGCACGCTTCTGGGAAGCACGGGGGCTAAATGGAAGGCGGATACACCAGCTGGATGGGGCAACCGGTGATTCTAAGGGTAGTTGCGGGCAATTTGAGGGTGCCGCTGCGAGGGCGCCTGGTATCGGAAACGAACGAAGTCGTCCGGCTCCGGATCGCCGACAGTTGGGAAGTGGACATCTTTAAGTCCATGGTTCTGGGTGTGGAGCACGACAACCCGGTT
>CAVTTY010000018.1:0-9490 GCA_963737765.1 uncultured Acidobacteriota bacterium | reverse complement strand
ACCGGGGCCGATGCCGACTTTGATGGCGTCGACGCCGAGGGAGATCAGATCGCGGGCGCCTTCTTCGGTGGCGACGTTGCCGGCGATGACTTGAATGTCGGGATACTTCTGCTTCACGGCGCGAACGGCTTCCATGACGCGGGTGGAGTGGCCGTGCGCGGTATCGACGACCAGAACGTCCACTTTTTCCCGGGCCATCTCTTCGGCGCGCTCGAGGAAATCGCCGGTGGCGCCGATGGCGGCGCCGACGCGCAGTCGGCCGTGCTCGTCCTTGGTCGCGTTCGGGAATTCGATTTTCTTTTGGATGTCTTTTACGGTAATGAGGCCTTTGAGGTTGAAGTCGGCGTCGACGACCAGCAGTTTTTCGATGCGATGGCGCTGCAGAATTTTTTCGGCGTCTTCGAGCGTGGTGCCCACCGGAACGGTGACCAGACTGTCTTTGGTCATGATGGCGCTGACGGGTTGGTCGAGGTTGCGCTCGAAGCGCAGGTCGCGATTGGTGAGGATGCCGACGAGGCGCTGGCCACGGGTGACGGGCAGGCCCGACACTTTGTACTTGTTCATGATGTCGAGGGCCTGACGCACGGTCAGCTCGGGAGAAATGGTGACGGGGTCGACGATCATGCCGCTTTCGGAGCGTTTTACTTTGTCGACTTCTTCGGCCTGGCGGTCGATGGTCATGTTGCGATGAATAAAGCCAATTCCGCCCTGGCGCGCGATGGCGATGGCCAGGCGCGCGTCGGTGACGGTGTCCATGGCCGAGGCGACGATCGGAATGTTCAGCGCGATTTTGCGCGAGAGGCAGGTGCGCGTGTCGGTCTGGGTGGGAAGCACCGAAGATTTGCCCGGGAGCAGCAGCACGTCGTCAAACGTCAGCGCTTCGGGAATGGGTCCATCAATCATTCAAACTCCTATGATGCAAAGAAGGCGCCTAAAACGCAAACGCCCAGCAAGGTTTCGCTGGGCTGAAAGGAGGTTGCAGATATGTAGCAAATAGGTTCCATCAGGGAAGTTTATATTTTAGAGGCAGCAGCGAAATGAAATCAAGTTGCGGGGCTGGCGGGGTCGAATTCGACTATTGTTCTGGCGCACGAGTTCGGTTACGAATGTAGGGTGCAAGTTGATGACGTTCGAGTGCGGCGGTTGATGCCGGAAGACGCTGCGCTCTATCGCGAAATTCGATTGGAAGGGCTGCGAGTCAGTCCCGAGGCTTTTGGAAATACGTTTGAAGTAGAAAGCGCGCGGCCGCTCGAGTTGTTCGCGGACCGGATTCGGGATTCTGAAACGCTGGGAGCATTTGTGGGCGCCGAGATTCTGGGAATTGCCGGGCTGCGGGTGAATCAGGGGCCGAAGGAGTCGCACAAAGGGATGTTGGTGGGCATGTACGTGCGTCCGCAGGCGCGAAATCGCGGCGTAGGGCGGCGGCTCGTTAAGGCGGTGATCGAGGTGGCGCGTGCGCGAGGAGTTGAGGTGCTGCAGCTCGCGGTCGTCAGTGACAACGAAGCCGCGCGGAGACTGTACGCCCGGCTGGGATTTGTGGAATACGGGATCGAGAAGAAGTCGCTCAAGTATGGCGGCCGATACACTGACGAACTTCTGATGGCCAAGGATTTGTCGTTGGAGTCGCGATAAAAGCTCGCGATGCATCTCGCAGACATTGCATGAAAGGTGGCGACTCCTTACGATGGAAGTAATGCAAGAATTCAAACCTCATCCTCTGCTGCGAAATCCTCATGCTATGACCATCGCTGCGAATTTCTGGAAGCGGCCGGTGCCGTTGCTGGCGGGAAGTGTTACGCGCTGGTTCGAAACCGAGCCGGGGACCAAGGTGCGCGCGGAGTGCCACTGGCAAGTGGACGCGGTGCGGCGACCGACGCTGGTGGTCTTGCACGGCCTGGAAGGCTCGTGCGATTCGGGCTACATTCGCGGGACCGCAGAGAAGGCCTGGGTGGCGGGCTTCAACGTGGTGCGATTGAATCAACGGAATTGCGGCGGCACCGAGAAGATGACGAATTCGCTTTACCATTCGGGGCTCAGTGGGGACGTGCTGGCGGTGGTGACGGAATTGATCGAGCAGGATGGCATGCCGGAAGTATTCGCGGCGGGATTCTCGATGGGCGGAAATCTGGTGCTGAAAATGGCCGGAGAATTGGGCGCTGACGCGCCGGACGAATTGCGGGCAGTGGTGGCGGTGGCGCCGGCGCTGGATCTGGCGGCCTGCGCCGACGCCCTGGCCGAGCCGAGGAATTTTATCTATGAGCGGCACTTCGTGAAGCGGTTGAAGAAACGGATGCTGCTGAAAGCGAGGCTATTTCCGGAATTGTTTCCGCTGGCGCAGATCGGTGGATTTGGGGATATCGCGACGGTACGTGATTTCGATGATTTGGTTACTGCACGCTTCTGCGATTTTCGGGATGCGGGAGACTACTATGCCCGCTCGAGCGCATCGGTGGTGATGTCCGAGATTCGCTTACCGACATTGATCCTCACTTCGAAGGACGATCCGTTCGTGCCCTTTTCGCCGTTTGAGAATCCAGCCATACGGAATAACCCGAACATTACGCTGGTGGCAACCGACCGCGGCGGACACTGCGCGTTCATTTCGCAAGAAACGGGCGCCGAGCGTTTCTGGGCGGAGGCGCGAATCGTGGAATTTTGCACGCAGCAGTCGCGGCTGATGAATCAGCAGGACGGCGCGGTGCCCTTGGCCGCGAGGGTCTAAGCGATTGGTTTTTCCAGCGAAGGCTGAAAGCCGGCGGTGAGAAGTTGCGCCGGGCCGGATTCAGCAATGACCATGTCGTCTTCGCAGCGCAGACCATACTCTCCCGCCACGTAAATCCCCGGCTCATTCGAGAAGGTCATGCCCGGTTTCAAAATCGTTTTGTTACCGCGCACTAAATAAGGCCACTCGTGTTCATCGAGGCCGATACCGTGGCCGAGGCGGTGGGTGAAATATTTGTAGTTCGGGCCGAATCCCGGCAGCGGTGATCACTTGGCGCGCGGCGTCGTCTACCGATCCGCATTCGTGGCCGGCCATTGCCGCGGCAAGCGCGGCGTCCTGCGCGCCGCGAACGATTTCAAATGCGCGTTGCAATTTTTCGGTGGGCTTGCCCAGAACGCCGGTGCGCGTGATGTCCGACGGATAGCCTTCGATTTGCGTGCCGCCATCGATCAGGACGCCCATGCCTTCGCGCAGCGTTTGTTCTTCGCGGGTGCCATGAGGCAAGGCCGCGGATGGACCGAATAGCACCAGAGCTCCGCCCTGCAGGCCCATCTTTCCGAATCCTTGCTCCAGTAGCGCGCCGACTTCGCGCTGGGTCAGGCCTTCTTTCAGGGATGCGAACAGCGCTTTATAAACGTCGAAGGTGGCGGCACAGGCCAAGCGCATAAACTCAAGTTCGTGCGCGCTTTTCTGGGCGCGGCAGCCGATGGTGATGGGGTCGGCGCTCACAAAAGTAAGAGAGGGCGCGGCTAAGCGCATGCGGTCGAAGAAGGTGTAACGCGTTGTTTCTTCCACGCCGACTTGACCCTGCGTGACGCCGCGGTCGGACAGGCCTTTGGCGGCGACAGTGAAAGGACTGTCGTCTTCCTGCCAAGTGCGAATTTCGATAGGCCAGTGAAGTTGCTCGCGCAGGCGGCCTTCTTCGAATGCGGGGCAAACCAGGAATGGGTCTCCCTGACGCGGAATGAGCAAGGCGAGAATGCGCTCGCTGGGCCACCAGCGAATTCCCGCGAAATAAAACAGGCTGGTACCGGGTGTGATGTAGAGGGCCTGGAATTGGGGCTTCGCGTCGGTCATTAATTTCTGCGCGAGGGCGACGCGCTGCTGATACTCCTCGGGACGAATCGGTTTCACGCGGTCGCCAAGCGGCTTCAAGGAAGCGAAAGCCGGCGGAAGCGATGACGGGGAAGGATTCTGGTGCGCGGGCGCGCCGCGAAGAGAAGAGGAAGCCAACGTCGCGGCGCTGAGGGAAGCGAGCGAAGCAGCCTGAAGCACCTTACGTCGCGAAATGGTCATGAAAATCTCCGGGCTCTAATGGAAATGCGAGATGAGCACGGCGTCGGTAAGAGCCTTACCCTGGGCAAAAACGATCTGCTTGCCATCGGGGGATTGGGCAAAGGCGTAGACGCTGCTCTCCGGCGGGAAGCTCATGATTCGTTTGGCCGACATCGCCGGACTGCCGGTGGCGGTTATGGGCTGAGCCCATAGACTGGGTGTTTCGTCAGCGATGACGATGAAGATGACGTTCCGGCCATCGTTGGTCCATTCCAGTTTGTGACCGCCCTCGCCCTGAACGGCGGTTTCGCGCGGCACGTCAAACGAATTGCGAATTTCTCCGCTATTCAGATCGATCAGATTGAGGCGCGGCGGCTTGAGGAGATCCGGAACGGAGAACGCCGCAATGGTTTTCCCGTCGGGCGAGACCCGCGGCGAGCTGAACATTCCCTTTACAATCGGGGTGGGAGTGCCGCCGTCGATGGTGACGCGCATCAAGGCGGGGGTGTCGGAAGCGTTCAGATAGACGACTGTTTTGCCATCCGGCGTGCAGGAAGGCAAATCTCCGTAGGAACTCGAATCCAATTGTTTCGGGTTGCTGCCATCGAGGTTGGCGCGCCAAATTGAAATTCCGCCCGAACTATTGCGCGAACCATACACAAAAAATTTACCATCCGCACCGCAGGAGGTGGGAGTAAACACTTCGGTAGCGGGAAGAGGAATATCACGCGAATCTGCTCCGTCGGGTGTGACGGTCGCCAGGCGAATCGAGCCGGAATTGTAATACTCGTACAAAATTTTGTCGGCTGCGGGCCACGCTACGCCGCCGATGCCATCGGCACGTCCGATACCGGAAGTAATCTGGGCGGGCGGAGACAAGGCCGAACTGCTGCCAAAATTAGTTTTCCAAAGGCTGCCGGTCAAGATGACCTGCACGGTGGCCAGGGTGGAACCGTCGGAAGTGATGCTCAGGCCCTGATAGAAATTGAGATCGTTGGTAATACGGCGTTTTTCGCCGCCGGGAAAACTGACCGACCAAATCTGGGGATTCGCGGCGACGCGGTTTGCGGCGGAACTGAAGATGACGGCCGAGCCATCAGGAAGCCAAGCCATCTGGCGAGGGAAAGCCCAGTTATCGCTGCCCAGTTGAGTGGTCGCGCCGGTGTCCACTGCGACGGTTTCGATTACGTACTTCGCAAAATCGCCTGGGGTCTGAGCGATGGCGATGTTTTTGCCATCGGGCGACCAGGCGGGACCCTGGAACGAGAATAAAGACGGATCGTGAATGGTCATCAAAGGCTTCTCGCCGGAGCCATCGGCATTGGCGGTCAGGAGCGCTGAAGTCTTGGCCTGCGGAGACTGCCGGACAAAAACGAATTTCTTGCCGTCGGGCGAAAAACTGAGAGGGCTATCGATGTCGACCAGAACTTGCGAAGGCGTTCCGCCGAGAGAGGGAACCTTGAAAAGCGTGCTGACCGGATTGCTGGGGAAATGCTTGTCGTAGTAGAGATAATTTCCGTCGAGTGAAAAAACGATTCCGGAAATTTCTCCGGGTGTGCCGGGGACGACTTGAGCAGTGCTGCCGGTGCCCAACTGGCGCACCCAGACCGCCATGGCCGTTTTTTTCGTCCTGGATATAGGCCAGCCATTTCCCGTCAGCGGAAATCGTAGCGGAATGAATGTTGCCGCTGGAGGTGATCGGATTGATGGTCATCTGCGCAAAAGAGGAAGGCGCGTCGTGATGATTGGCGGTGGAGCGCATGTGTACGAAGAGCGCGATCATGGCAATCAGCGCAACGATCACCGGAGCGATCTTGGCGATGAGGGGCCATCCGGATGAGGTGTTCGGGGTGGCTGGACGACGTGATGTTTTGCGAAGTGGGGCTCGAACCTGATGGAGCCGGCACGGTCGCATGGGCCGAACCGGATAGCGGTGGTGACTGCAGGGTGCCCGGTACTGTTGCCGATTTCCAGGAACCGCTGGAGCCAGCCGGAGCGCGGGACGAATCCGAATCGCGTTTTAACCGCTTCAGGTCGCCGCGCAATTCGGCGGCGGTTTGGTAACGGAGGTCGCGGTCTTTCTCCAGCGACTTCCCGATAATTTCTTCGAGCTTCGGAGGAAGATTGGGATTCAGAGTGCTGGGCGCGACGGGCGTGCGATTCAAGATTGAATCGAAGATTACGGCAGAGGTGTTGCCGTTGAATGCGGCCTGCCCTGACGCCATTTCATAGAGGACCGCGCCGAGGCTGAAAAGATCGGTGCGGGCGTCGAGATCTTCACCGCGGGCCTGCTCCGGCGACATGTAGGCAATGGTGCCGATGGCCGAGCCGGGGCTGGTCAGAAACAAATGGTCGGAGGTAGGTTGCGTGACGGTATTGCCACTGCCAACCGTTTCGGCGATGCGGCGAGACGCGCCCTGTTTGGCCAAGCCGAAATCGAGAATCTTTGCTTGCCCGCGGGCGGTGATAAAAATGTTTGCCGGCTTAATGTCGCGATGAACGATGCCACGGGAACCTGCAGCATCCAGCGCATCGGCGATTTGCGCACCGAATTCCAGCAGGGCATCGGTGGGCATGGCGTGGCCGCCGATGCGTTCGCGCAGAGTCTGGCCTTCGAGGAGCTCCATCACGAGGAAGGGCTGGCCGTTATATTCACCGACGTCATAGATCGTGCAAATGCCAGGATGGTTCAGGGACGATGCGGCGCGCGCTTCTCGCTGAAAACGTTCGAGGGACGCGGGATCTTTGGCGAGATCGGGGGTAAGAAATTTTAGCGCCACCTGGCGACCGAGGCGGGTGTCCTCGGCGCGAAAAACCTGGCCCATGCCGCCGCTGCCCAGGGGGTCAATAATGCGGTAATGCGAAATTGTTTCGCCAATCATCTATTCGTCAAACATCGTAAACAAGTTGGGCAGGAGGCGCAAGGCGCGCATCCGTCCGAGTTGCGCCGAGGCGATGATCGAAGGAGGCGAGCGAAGAGAATACGAAGCTGCAGATGGGCCTGATACGCACGCAATTACGGGCGATTTTGTGCGTAAGTTCCGCAGTGACACGAAATGGCACTCTGGATTTGGATTCAGAAATCTTGCATTCGCGCGAAACTATTCGCAACTTTTCGTAGCTGCGTGGGTTTCACTGAAAGCCAACGTACGACCCTCCTCGGGTCGCTTATCAGGGATTAAAAACAAGGAGAAAATTCATGGGGAATCCAAAAGGTATTGGTGTGTTCTTAGCGCTCTGCGCTACGTTGGGACTTTCGAGTTGTGGCGGAACGAATTCGGCACCGGCGCCACAGGTCGGTTCGGCTTCGATTTATACCGTTGGCACGGACGCACCGCTGCCGAGCGTGGTTTCGTGCGAAGTAAATGTCACGGGAATCAGCTTGAATAATGGCGGCACGGCGGTGAGTGTGCTGGCCCAGCCGGCGATTGTGGATTTCGCGCAACTCAGCGGTTTGCATCAATTGCTCGATCTGACCGCAGTGCCGACCGGAACCTACACGTCGGCGACCATCACGATCTCGTCTCCGGTGATTGGTTTCATCGATACGTCGGTCACTCCTCCGGCGATCAACACGATCAACGGCACGCTGACGCAATCGACGGTGACCGTGAATTTCGCGCAGCCAGTGGTGGTGGCGAACGCGGATCTTCTTGGGCTTCGGATGGAGTTTGATTTGCGGCAGTCACTGCAAACGGACCAGAACGGCCAAGTCACTGGGATGGTAAATCCGGTGTTTGAAGTGGCGCTGCTCGATGCGGCGAATGCGCAAGTGGCCATCGACGATTTCCACGGCGGCGTGGTTGGCGTGACGGGTGCGAATTCATTTACGATCCAGGGACCGCACGGCCGGCAATGGACGGTGGATACCAGCGCCAGCACGGTGTTGGACGATCCTACTATTCCGATCAGTTCGTTCACTACAACCACGATCGTGGAAGTTTCGGGCACGATCGATCCCGTGTCGCATGACATCGTCGCGTCGGAGATTGAAGTTGTCTCGAACAACAGTTTCTATCTTGGCGGGTTGCTGACCAGCGTTCGTCCGACGCCGGGAGCTGCAACGCAAGCGGACCTGTACGTGCGCGACGAGCTGCCGGCGATTAACGGAATCTCGGACGGGCAGATCGAAACGCTAGATCTAAACGGCTCCGAAAACTACCTGATCGAGCACATTCACCTGCCGCTGACCACGTTGCTCTTCAACAATATGGAGCTGGCGGCTGGCCAGCGCGTGGGCATCGGTGGCGCAATCACGACGACGAATGGGGCAACGACTTTAACCGTGCACCGCGTCGTTTTGAAACGGCAGGGGCAAGCCGGAACCTGGGTGCCGGGCAGCACGATGATTCAGAACAACAACGCCGGAACGTTTCAGTTGAACGACAACTGGACGGCCGGTGTGCTGCTGCCACAGCCGCTGATGGTGATGACTACCAACGACACAAACTTCATCAACCTAAGTGGATTGTCTGCTCTGCAGGGAACGGCCGCGCTTCCGATCCGCGTGGTTGGTTTCATCCTGGTCAATCAAAGCACCGGACAGGCGGTGATGGTGGCGCGTTCGGTGGAGCAATTGAGTTCGTAGTTCGCTTCGGGTGGGAGTCACTTACTCCTGCCCGATCGGACGACGATGCGTTGGCGCACTACCTCGCTGGAGGCTCAGCGAGGTAGTGTTTTTTTTTGCGCTGGAATGCGGATGCGCTGGAGCTACAATCCCGGCCATGGAGCCAACCGGAGACGTTTGCGGAGTTTTGGAGTTTCTACGTGCTGGCACACCGGCAGTTGGCCACGCGGATTTTTCATACCGTTGGCACGCTGGCTGGATGGAGCCTGCTGGTCGCGGCGATTGTTTTGCGCCGGCCTTGGCTGATGCTGGCCGCGATCGCGGTTCCGTATGCGTTTGCGTGGTTCTCGCATTTTTTCGTCGAGCACAATCGTCCGGCGACATTTGGGCATCCGCTGTGGTCCTGGCTGGCTGACCAGAAAATGGTGGCGATGGTGCTGGCGGGAAAGATGGGCGAGGAAGTGAAACGTTGCGCGGAAAATCGGAGTAACGCTGTTACGACTTAGTTTTCTATTTGGGTTTTTCGGCCGGGAAGATCCGCCGCTTGAATCAATCTCCGCGAAACGCTACTGCTCGATCTGCACCGCTACGATTTGATTGCCTCTTGTTTTCATTTCGATCGCGAGGGGAGGCCGGACGCCAGCGCCGGAAACGATTGCGCCGCGGACTACACCATTAGGCCCTGGTCCATATTTTTCGAGGTCGTAGACCGCGTGGTTGCAGGGATCGACCACCATGGGATGCGCTGCGGTGTAGTGGTATTCATTTTCGATTTGAGCCAAGTCAGTGATGTAGCGCATTTCGCAGGAGCCGAACGGCTCGCGCATCGAAATTCCCCAGTAGATGTTGCCGGGAAGATGCACCACGAGGGCCGGAACGTCATCCGCGGTTAAGTAAGGCACGTAATGGAACGAAGTAGAAGAAGA
>CAVTTY010000017.1:0-115099 GCA_963737765.1 uncultured Acidobacteriota bacterium | reverse complement strand
ATTTGCCATCCCAAACGGAGTGGTAGTTCAGCTGGTTAGAATACATGCCTGTCACGCATGGGGTCGCGGGTTCGAGTCCCGTCCATTCCGCTAAAAAGCTTCACAATTGTGAAGCTTTTTTTGTTTTATGGCCTTTTACGTTTACATCATTCAAAGCCAACGTTGACGAAAGCTATTATAAAGGGTTTTCGGAAAACCCTCTCAAACGGCTATTACAGCATAATAATGGCGAATGTACATATACTTCAAGAAAAATGCCCTGGGATTTGGTGTATGTAGAGGAATTACCAACAAAAAGAGAAGCCTTAATCCGCGAGAAGGCTATTAAAAAAATATGCCCATGCACAAATTCAAAAATTAATTTTGACAGATAAGAATATATTGAGAGGATTTTGGTAGTTCAGCTGGTTAGAATACATGCCTGTCACGCATGGGGACGGGTTCGAGTCCCGTCCATTCCGCTAAAAGGTTTCGCAATTTGTGAAGCCTTTTTTGTTTTATAGCATTTTTGGGGATTATCGCATATCCCCTTGTTCGTCATTATTGGTTAATTCTCGTTATATTTAGCGCTGCATATCCAGCATAACCTACTTCGCTCAACAGGTTATAACAAACGTTTAATACTGCTTCTGTTTCAATAAAGGAGTGAGATGAGGTTTATTTCAGGCTTTTTTTTGTGTTTGGTTTTCAGTTGTATGATGGGTTGCAAAAAACCATATTATCCTCCTGTTATTGTTGCACCCGGCACCTACCTAGTTGTTGAGGGGGTGATCAATACCAATCTCGGCCCAACTACTATTAAACTGAGCAAAACGGTCAATCTTTCCAGCGCAACCACCAAAAACCCGGTGCTCAATGCCATCGTGACCATTGAAAGCAGCAAAGGCAATAGCTATCCTGTAACGGAAACCGGTAATGGAATATGACCGCGGATTGCCAGACCGCCGATCAGGCCAATCGGCCCGCGTTTCCTCTATCAACTGGGCGACGTGGTCTACGATTTCGGCGAGTCCCGCTACTACTACGATCAATTCTACGATCCCTACCGCAATTATCCCGCGCCGATTTTCGCCATCCCCGGCAATCACGATTCCTTTGTGGTCCCGCAACACGCCGGCGGGCAGCTTGCCCCTGGAAATCTTCCAGCGCAATTTCTGCGCCAAGGAGCCCACCATCACCCCGGAAGCCGGCTCGTTGCATCGCACCGCGATGACTCAACCCGGCGTGTATTTCACTCTCGACGCGCCCTTCGTCCGCATCATCGGCCTGTTCAGCAATGCCCTGGAAGATCCCGGCGTGATTTCCAGCGAGAAAAACAAATGGAAGGTGGTGCCGAACTACCAACTCGATTTCCTCACCGCCCAGCTCAATCGGATCAAAAAGGAAAAATATAAAGGCGCGGTAATTCTGGCCATGCATCACCCGCCTTTCAGCTATACGCCGCCGGCCAGCGGTCAAGGCGCCGGCGGAAATCACGGCAGCAGTCCGAATATGCTGCGCGACGTCGATACCATCTGCAAAGCACAGGGCGTTTATCCCCACGCCGTTCTTTCCGGGCACGCCCACAACTATCAGCGGTTCTCGCGCACGGTGCAACTCACGGGCCAGAGCTACGAAGTCCCATTCATCATCTGCGGCGATGGCGGCCACAACGTGAACCAGTTGGTGCAGGCGACCAAGGGCCAACCCGCGCAAGAGCCGGATTACGGCGCGGACGTCAGTTACATGGATCAGAAACCGGCCATACCTTCAAAAGGGCTGATCCTGAAACACTACGACGATCAAAATTACGGTTACCT
The DNA here is from genome assembly GCA_963737765.1 of uncultured Acidobacteriota bacterium. GTDB lineage: Bacteria > Acidobacteriota > Terriglobia > Acidiferrales > UBA7541 > Palsa-295. The sequence continues at coordinate 113,300 of CAVTTY010000017.1, read as the reverse complement.
GCGGATCACCGTCGACGCCACGTCCCTGAAAATCGGTTTCAACCAGGTTGGCAAAAATTCGATTCCGCAATCCAGAACGGATTTGGTCACCGTCGATCTAGCCAGCCACTCAGTGGTCGGGAACTGACTGGTTTTCGGCATATTTTCAGCGCGGGCGTACGCGAAGTGTTTTGACGCATCCTGTCGCCGTGTTATAACTTATCGGTAGCATTTAGTGGGGCCGTAGCGCAGTTGGGAGCGCGCCTCGATGGCATCGAGGAGGTCGCGGGTTCGAACCCCGCCGGCTCCACCACTCCATATCTTCCTTATTTCACTGAAACCAAGCCACTTGCCGATGGGATCGGTCGCCATCGGCCCAGTACCTCCGATTCATCGCTGCGGCGAAATTTTGTGCTACGCTGGTAACAGATCAGGGCGCGCCGGTGTCTAATTTCGTATGGGCGCATCCTGGAGGATCACGGCGCACGGCATGTCCGACCTCGCACAGTCTTTGCCCTGGGGACGCGACGAGTCCGAGCTGATCACCGAGCTGCAGGCGGGTTCGGAGGCGGCTTTCGACTGGCTCGTCACCCACTACCACTCCGGGGTGTACAACCTGGTCTACGGAATTCTCTCCGATAGCGCCGACGCCGCCGATGTGACCCAAGAAGTTTTTCTCCGCGCATTTCGCGGCATTCGCGATTTCCGCCGGGGTAGCTCGCTGAAAACCTGGCTCTATAGAATTTCCGTGCGCCAGGCGCTGAATCACCGCCGCTGGTGCTGGCGTCATCATCGCCAACAAATTTCCATCGACGCCGAAGAAGAAGGCAAGCACACGGCGCTCGAACTGAAAGATTGCGAAGCGAATCCCTTCGAGCGTTTTGAAACTCAGGAAATGCAAGCTAAGGTTCGCACGGCGCTGGCCCAAGTTCCGGAAATTTTCCGTGGCGCAGTGATTTTGCGCGACCTCGAAGATCTATCGTACGAAGAAGTCGCCGAAGTCATGGAAGTTTCGGTGGGCACCGTGAAATCCCGCATCCTGCGTGGCCGCCGCATGCTCAAAGATATTCTGAACCCGCTGGTGCACGCGCCAGCGCAAATTGCGCGACCAGTTCCAGCGGATGCAACCAACCACTCCTCATCCCTCGCGTCGCGGGCGGTACCTGACGCGAACCGGGCCCTGACGCCCATCGCACCTCCCGCAGCTGCCCCGGACCTTGCCGTCTCCGCCGCTGCTCTGATATCCGTTCGCACGCAGAGGAGCACGTCATGAATTGCCGTCAGTCGGAGCGCAAACTACCGGGGTACCTCGATGGCGGAATCTCGCCGCGCGAACACGCCTCGGTGCGCGAACACCTGACCAGCTGCCCGAGCTGCCAGCTGCAACTCGAACGCTATCGCCGGCTTGGCGGTTTGCCTGGCGAACGTGCACGCTGAAATGCCTCCTGCGGATCTGGCCATGCGTATTCGCATCCGCGCTTCGCAGCACGTCACTCCGGCGGCGCGTCTGCGCAAGGCCTGGTCCACGGCCTCGCTAAATTTTGAAAATTTCCTGAAGCCGCTGGCCGTTCCGGCTACCGGCGGAATCCTTACCGCGATGATCGTTTTCGTGCTGGTCGCGCACAATGTTTTGGTGGGCGTGCCGGTGGGCATCGTGCCTAATGATTTGCCCTTGAATCTCGTACAGCCCGCCCGCCTCGAAAGCCTGGCGCCGTTTCCGCTTCCCGGCAGCCAGGGCGACTCCGGTTCAGCTCCGCTGCTGCTGGAAGCAACGCTGAACGCCCAGGGCCAGGTGGTCTCTTACAAAATCCTGGCTGGCCCCAGCGATCAGGCCGTCCTGCGTCAAATCGACCAGATGATGATGTTCTCCCACTTCCGCCCGGAACTCAGCTTCGGTCGTCCGCAAGCCGGCGGCCGCGTGCTGCTCAGCTTCAGCGAAGTCCGCGTCCACGGCTAACGTCAGCCTGGTTGTGGACGTTCCCGGCCCGTTGTGGTCCGCAGTTTCCTTGACTCCATGCAAGCTGCCATTTAGAGTCCTTCTGCATCTTTATCTAGCATCCGTGTTAGCGCGGGGTGCATTGGCGCGCGGGCACTCGTTTAACTTCTAATGCTTTCTCAAGGGAGTCGGGTCATTCGAAAGTTTTTTCAGTCGGATTCGTTTCTCGCCTGCCTGGTCGCCACTGTTTTTCTTTCCAGCGTGCCGCTCTCGCGCCTGCACGCGCAAGCCAGCGCCCAATCGAGCGTGAGCGGCGTCAGCGTCGAAGCCAGCGAGCAGGTTTTTTCGACGATGTGCGCGCTGGATGCCGCCGGCTTCAATTCCGATGAAAGCACGCTGGCCGAAATGCCCTCGCGCCTGGCGCTGCGCACCGAACTGCTCACCATCCAAGGCCCGGCCACCGACGCGCTCCGCGACTTCTATCGCGATCACAAGCTCAACGATCCCGGAGAGACCCTTTCCCGCTTCATCACTTTCGCGCTGGTGGTGGGCCCTCCGCCGCGCTTCAATTATTTGCTGGAACACGAGGTTCTGCCCCCCGACGTTCTAGCCATCGAAGAGTTTCAGGAAATTCTGCAGAACTTCTATAAGGAAGCGCATCTCGATCTGCGCTGGCAGCGGGTGCAGCCCGAATACGAACGCGCCGTGGGCCGGGATCAATCGCCGGTTCGCCGCATCGTGATCGTCTCCAACGGCTATCTTCGCGAAATTTACAATCCGAAATTCGGCCACACCTTCACCGTCTACGTCGAACCGCTGGTCGGCGCGCGCACCAATTTCCGCAACAACGGCGACCACTACGCCATTGTGATCGGCACTGGCCCGGAATTTCCGACCGCGGAAGTCCAGCACGCCTACCTGCACTTCATGCTCGATCCGCTTCCGCTGAAATACCGCAACCTGCTGATGCAAAAGAAGGGAATCCTCAACGCCGCCGCCCTGGCTCCGCGCCTGCCGGTCGAATACCGCTCCGATTTCCTGGCTTTCTCCGACGAATGTCTGATCAAGGCCGTCGAGCTGCGCATCCGCCACCTGAAACCGGATGAACTCGAAAAAGCGCTGGCCGAAAACGATCGCGCCGGATTTGTGATGGTCCGTCCGTTGGTGACCCAGCTGCAGAAATTTGAAAAAGCCGAACCGGCCATGTCGCTCTATTTCCCCGATCTACTGGCCGGCATCGACGTTGAGGCCGAACGCAAGCGCCTGCAGAATTTCGCGTTCGCCTCGGAATCCGACGCGCCCGCGGACGCCGCAAAGAAATCGGATAAAGCCGCGGCTCCTACGGACGAACTGGCTCAGCTGCTGGCCGAAGGCGACCACGAAATCGCCACCCAGAATCCCACCGCCGCCGCAACTACGTTTCAAAAAGTTTTGGCGAAACACCCGGACGAGCCCCGCGCCTTTTACGGCTTGGCCGTCGCTTCGCTGCTGAATCACGATGCGCCGCGCGCCCAGGAGCTTTTTGAGAAATTGGTCTCGCCGCCGCACACGGGCGCCACCGATTCCGCCGGCGCTCCGGTCACATCTGACCCTTCGATCCTGGCCTGGTCGCACGTATACTTGGGGCGGATGCATGATTTCGCCGACGAGCGAGACCAGGCCGTCAGCGAGTACGAAGCTGCTTTAGCCATCGACGGCGCTCCCGAGGCCGCCCGCGCCGCCGCGACCCGCGGCGTTACCGCGCCCTACGAGCCGCCCGCGAGCAGCCCGGAGAGTTCGCCGAAGCAATAAGCCCGCGGCGCAATCGCCGGCGGGTATCTAACCGGAAGGGAAGTGAAATGACCATGCCATCGTTCGGAAAAAAAATAGTGATGCCCGCGATCGTATTCGCTCTCGCACTTTTTGCTGCGCCGCGCTCGTCTGCCCAAGCCGGCGGCTCTTACCCCGCCCCGGCGCCGCCATCCGCGCAAGGTGCCGATAAATCCGCAGCTCCCGCCGCGCCGGCTGCCCCCAAAGTTGACCCGGCGGAAGAAGCCGATTACAAAGCCTTCTTCGAACTCAAGCCCGAAGAAAACGACAAGCGCATCGACCTCGGCGAAACTTTCGTCCTGAAATATCCGAACAGCAAATATGCGGAGGGCGTCTATTCGCAGCTGGCCAACGCCGAGTACGCCAAACAGAATTTCCCCAAAATGTACGCCGACGCTGACAAAGCGTTGGCTCTGAATCCGGACGACCCCACGCTCCTGGTTCTGGTCGGCTGGGTTATTCCGCACCAGTACGATCCCAACGATTCCAAATCCGACGCCCAGCTCGACAAAGCCGAGAAATACGAAAAGCATGCGCTGGAGGTTCTACCGACGGTGCCCAAGCCGGCCACGATGACCGATGCCCAATTCGCCGCGGCCAAGGCCGGCGCGGAATCCCAGGCGCACAGCGGCCTCGGGCTGGTCTATTTCCGCCGGCAGAATTGGGAAGGCGCGATCACCGAGCTGACCAAGGCTACCGCAACCGCCACGCCGCCGGATCCGACCGACTACTATGTGATGGGCGTTTCCCTGGGACACCTCAATCGCTTTGCCGAAGCTGCCGATGCCTACGGCAAATGCGCGGCCGTTCCCGGCGGCCTGCAAGGCGCGTGCAAACAGAAAGCCGACGACGCCAAGAAGCAGGCTGCGGCCAAACCAGCTCCAAAACCGTAAACGCAGGAAAACAGCGTGGTCAATTCAGCGCACTTGGAAAACGACGAGCGCGGTGACCTGGAGGCCATCGTCGGGCATCATTTCGCCGCGCCGGACTTGCTCGAGCGTGCCGTGACGCATCGTTCTTTTCGCCAGTTGTCGAACGGCGCGGACAACGAACGGCTCGAATTTCTGGGTGATCGCGTTCTCGGCCTGATTGTGAGTGAATATCTTTGCCAGTCGAACCCGGACTGGGATGCCGGCCAGCTCTCGAAGGGACTGGCGCGTCTGGTCAGCGCCACTTCGCTGCATGCGGCCGCGCAGCGGTTAAAGCTCGGCACTCATTTGCGTTTGGGCGCGGGCGAAGAAAAAACCGGCGGCCGCGATAAGCGCCGGCTGCTCGCGGATGTTTTTGAAGCGATTCTCGGTGCGATTTATCTGGATGCGGGTTTACCGGCCGCGGCGGCCTTCCTGCAGCGCGCACTGCTGGCACCCGCGCTCGCGGCGCATGCGCACGGCATCGAGCGCACCGACCACAAGTCCGCGCTGCAGGAGTGGCTGCAACAGCGCGGCCGCGTGCCGGTGGAATATCGGGTGCACCGCGAATCCGGGCCCGATCACCAGAAAATATTCGAAGTGGAAGTCTGGCATTCGAGCGCGCGGCTGGCGGCCTCCGAAGGCCGCAGTAAAAAAGAAGCGGAGCAGGAAGCTGCTCGCGTCGCGCTGACGCTGCTCGAAAGCCGCATAGCGAATAACCCGATAGCCTAAAAGGAATTCATGGAAGTTGAAACGACCGCACCTGGGCCACCGGATATTCCTGAAAGTATCGCCGCAGCTGAGCCTGAGCCGCCGCACATGCTCAGCCGGCGCAGCGCGCTCGCCGAATTTGCCGAACTGCTGCTGGTCACCATGCTGCTCGCGCTTTTTGGCACCACGTTCATCGTGCAGGCTTTCAAGATTCCCTCGCCGTCGATGGAGCCGACGCTGCTGATCGGCGACCACGTGTTCGTGAACAAATTTATTTTCGGCGGCCGCGGCGCCTGGTACGAAAAGTTTCTGCCGTACCGCGCCGTGCGCCGCGGCGATGTGATCGTTTTCAAGTTTCCCTTTGACGATCATCCGCACTACGTCAAACGTGTCGTCGGCCTGCCGGGCGATAAAGTTCGCATCATCAACGGCGACGTCTACGTCAACGGTGCGCGCCTCCACGAACCGTACGTGGTGCACGATCCCACCTACGAAGATCCTTTCGGCGATAATTTCCCGCCGGTGAATCACGACCTGATCGAGATTGCCGCCCGCCGGGAATGGGCCGATCAGATTCTGGACCACGTGCAAAACGGTGAACTGGTCGTGCCTCCGGATCATTATTTTGTTTTGGGAGACAACCGCGACCGCAGCCTCGATAGCCGCTACTGGGGTTTCGTCGACCGCGACGCGATCATGGGCCGCCCGATTTTGATTTACTGGTCGGTGCAAGCCACTTCCGAGGATTACTCCGACCGCGGCATCGGGAGCGTGCTGCACGGCATCGGGCAGACTTTCATGCATCTTTCCAGCCGGACCCGCTGGCACCGCATGTTCCGCGAGGTGCACTGACCTGCGCCGAAAAAGTTTCACTGGCGATTCGCCGCGCTTTCCCTAACAATTCCTAACACCTCGATTCGCGCGTAAATTGTGATTCGGGTCGCAAACGAAAAATGTCCGTCGTACCCAATACACTTGCCGAACCCGTTTCGTCCGAGCCGCCGCTCGCCTTGGCCGCTCCGCCGCGCCGTTCCTGGACTTGGATTCCGAAGCTGGTCGCGTTGCTCCTGGCGCTGTTCTGGCTAGCCAACATCGGAATTTCGTTGTTGATCACGCACACTCGGCTGCAACAGCGCATCACCGGGCGGCTGCAAGCGGTTTTCGGCCGGCCCGTGGAAGTCGGACGCTACGATTTCAGTCTGTGGGGCGGCCCGACGCTGGAAGCACAACCGGTAACTTTTGCGGAAGACCCCCGCTTCGGCCACGAGTATTTCCTGCGCGCCGAATCGGTCACCGTGCGACTGCGCTGGCAAAGTTTGCTGCGCGGCCATATGGAACTCGGCACCGTATCGCTGACGAAGCCCAGTCTGAATCTGGTGCGTAATTCCGCGGGCGACTGGAATCTCGCCGAATGGTTGCCGCGCCCATCCGTTGCCGCATTTTCTTCCTCGTCGCCCAACCCGAACGCCTCTCGTCTGCCGGGTGTCCGTTTCACGCGCCTCGAAGTCGATTCCGGCCGCATCAATTTCAAGCGCGGCGATGAAAAAATCCCATTCGCCTTCGTCACCGTGAATGGCTACGTCGAACCCGACGGACCGGGCCGCTGGCGCGTGAACCTGCAAGCCACGCCCACCCGCGCCGCGCTCGCGCTGCAGACTCCCGGCACCATTTATCTTTCCGGAAGTTTGGGCGGCACTTCTTCGCGCCTGCGCCCGGCGGTACTCGACCTGGCCTGGGGCGAAGCCTCGGTCTCCGACGTGCTCCGGCTTTTTCGTGGCTACGATTTTGGCGTACGCGGAAATGTCGCCGCGGTGGTGCATGCCGAAACGCAGGGTGACGTTTGGACCCTGCAGGCCCGCTCGCAACTGCGCGAACTGCATCGCTGGGATTTGGCCCTGCGCCCGGACAATCCGGCGTTCGATATCAACGCGCGAATCATGCTGAGTCCGCTCGCGTCCAGTGTGGCCATCACCGACGCGACCATCGAGGCGCCCGGGTCATTCGCTCGCGCTACCGCGAATTTCGATTGGACCGATGCGGCAGATGGTTCTTCGGTGTCCTCCAAAGCGAACCGTATCGAGATCGCTCAATCGGAAATAGATCTGAAGGACGCGCTGGCCTGGCTTCGCGGATTTCATCCGGATGTCGCCTCCGATGTGTCGGTCTCCGGTACCGCGAACACCACCGCGAACTTTGCGGGGTGGCCGCCGCGCCTGGCGAACGCGACCGCGACGATTAAGACCGCCGAACTCACCGGTCCGCGTCTACGCGTGCCGGCTCGGGTGAGCCAATTTCGCTTGCACTACGATCCCGGCGGCATATCGTTGGCGCCGGCTTCCATTGTATTTGGCGCGCCGGACGAGCGAAGCGGTTCCTTTCATTTGGATTCGTCCGCCAGCCCCGCTAATCGCGAGGCGTCCGGATTCCATTTGACCGGAAGCCTGCCGCAAGTCCGCGATCTGATTGCCACGGCCAGCGCCCTCGGCTGGAATATTTCTCGCGGCTGGGATCTATCCGGTCCGGTCCGTTGCGACTTGCGCTGGCCGGCACGTTCGTTTTCGAATTCAACTCCGTGGAATTCCCAGCCGGTTGGCACCATCGACTGGGGAACTGATACGGGCAACGCCACTCTGCTGACTCCATTTCTAAATCATCCAGTCCAGCAGATTCGCGCCCATGCGGATCTGAAATCCGATTCTCGACACATCGCACTGGCCGCGGCGGATGCTTTCGGCACCGATTGGAGCGGTACCTTCGACCATCGCGACGACGGTCAAGGCTGGCAATTCGCGGTTTCCGGCGGTCCGCTCGCCGCTTCCGATCTCGATCGCTGGCTCAACCCACGCTGGCGCGAAAGTTTTATCTACCGCGTCCTGCCGTTTTTGAACCCGCAGTCGCCCACCAATTCCGTGCCGGAGAATTTTCGGGCGTCCGGCCACTTGTCGATCGACGAATTCACCCTGGCTCCCGTCGTACTGCATCGCCTGCATGCGGACCTGACGGTTGGCGGGCGCCACCTCGAGGTTTCGAACGCTACCGCGCTGCTCTTCGGTGGAACGCTGGGCGGCGCGCTGGACGCCGAACTCACCGCTACTCCGGTCTACCGCGTCGCGGCACAATACTCGCGCGTGGACCTCGCCGCGCTCACCGCCGCTTCTCCTTCGCTCGCGACTTTATTCGCCGGCTCGGCCTCGGGCGATATCGCGCTTAGTTTTTCCGGCACGACCCAAAGCAAGCTGCTTTCTTCGCTGCAATGCCGCGGTACGGCGCGAATCGAGAGCCCGGAAATCCGCGTCTTGAATTTAGCCGATACGCTGCATGACGCAGCGCTGCGCCCCGGCTCCAGCACGTTCCACGATGGTGCCGCCTCCTTTACGTGCGACGACCAGAAAATCAATTTTCAAGAACTATCGCTGCTGGGTCTGGCGCCCGGAATTCAAGGCTCCGGATTCGTAAATTTCGATCGCACTCTCGATTTGCAGTTACACCTGGCGGAGGTTGCGGCGCCCGAGCGCGGAACCCGACACGCGCAAAACGCAACCGGCGATGCCGTCGAACTTACGGGTTCACTAGCCCGTCCGAGTGTGCAGCGGGTAGAAACCAAGGCGACGCGTCCATGATGCCGGCCAACCACGCGCCAGCCGGCCGCAACGAAGCTAAGTGGCCCAAGTGAAAATCCGGCGCGGCTCACTCTCGCCTCTCGCCTGCGCCTTCGTGGCGTGCGCAATTTTTGGCGCGTTCGCACTCCCGCTGGGCAGCGGAGCGGCGGAGCGCTTGCATCTGCGTCCTAAATTCACGGTAGGCCAGATTTTGCGCTATCAGATCACCACCCGCACCACCACGACCAGCAACACGACGACGCCCATCGTCAACGCCGAAGGCGCATCGCAGCTGAAACAGACTCTCCTGATGCAACTCCGCATCGACGTTCTCGCCGTCGATCCGGGCGCGAACGGCGCCCCCGGCACCGTCCGCCTGCGCGCCACCTACGAGAAAGCCAGCGCCACTTCCGAATCCGACAGCTACGATCCCGATGCCGCCACGCTCGTCGATCAGTTCAACAAACTCGAAGGCCGCGCCGTCGAATTCACCATCGATGCCGACGGCAAGCTGTCCCACGTGGCGGGGCTCGACCAACTGCTGGCCAACCCGGTCGCCTCGAATACGGTGCGCTCTTCCATGGCCGGGCTTTCGGCCAGCGCGTTATTTCCCAAGGAAGGAATCGTCATCGGTCAAAAATGGACCAGCGAGCGGCCGCTGGAAAATACGCCGCTCGCTGGGTTGACCTGGCGCACGGAATCCACGTATGTGCGCGATGAATCGGTTCCGGCGCAAGCGTTGGATGACGCGACAGCCGAGGCCACGCCCGCGCCAGGCAGCGCCGGCGAAGCGAAGAGTGCTGCGCCCACAGCCGACACGCCCTGCGCCATCATCGTCACCAAATTTCAAATTTTTCGCCACGGCTCCGAGCACGGTGACGCCACCCCGCCCGATTACGTGCACAACGGCCTGCGCACGTCCGGCACCTGGACCGGCTCCGGCGAAAGCCTGGACAGCATCTCGCTGGCCACCGGCTTCGTGGTCCGCTCCACCCAAACCACCAGCCAAAGCATGGATTTCGAAATTCTTAGCCCCACCACCGGCTCCAAAATTCATTACGTCGGCCAGGTGGAAACCCAATCCCACGTTATTCTGCTGCCGTAATCTCGACCAAGCCTCTACCCCGTTTTGGTGGCCCGTCCGCCGCCGCTAAATTGTCGCCCCGAAGCGCGGCGAGGGATCTGCTTCACTTTGCAGCCTGCCCCGGCGCAAACGCGAAGCCCCCACACTCGTGTATAATAAGAAGTTTCAACGCACCCCATTTTTCGCGCTGAGGCCGTGACCATGAAATTCAAGCTAGCCAGCGACTACGAACCCCGCGGCGACCAGCCGCAAGCCATTTCCCAAATCCTCCAGGGAATCAAGGGCGGCGACCGCGATCAGGTTCTCCTCGGCGTCACCGGTTCGGGCAAAACTTTCACCATGGCCAAAGTCATCGAGGAACTCGATCGTCCGACCATCGTCCTGGCGCATAACAAAACCCTCGCGGCCCAGCTTTTTCACGAATTCAAATCGTTTTTTCCCGATAACGCGGTGGAATATTTCGTCAGCTACTACGATTATTACCAGCCCGAGGCCTACATTCCGGCCAGCGACACCTACATCGAAAAAGAATCCACCATCAACGACGAACTCGACAAGCTGCGCATGTCCGCCACGCGCTCGCTCTTCGAACGCCGCGACGTCATCGTGGTCGCCTCCGTCTCCTGCATCTACGGCATCGGCTCGCCCGAAGCCTATTACGGCATGATGCTGCTGCTGGAAAAAGGCCAGTCCATCGCGCGCGAATCCATCCTGCGCAAGCTGGTCGAAATTCAGTACGAGCGCTCCGAAGAATTGCGCCGCGGCACTTTCCGCGTGCGCGGCGACATCATCGAAATTTATCCGCCGTACGACGATCTTGCCGTGCGCGTCGAACTGTGGGGCACCCAGATCGAAGCCATTCGCAAGATCGATCCCATCACCGGCGCAATCGCGGTCACCCGCGAAGGTGAAATCAAGCGCCAGCCGATCTACCCGAAGACCCACTACGTCGTCCCGCCCGAACAGCGGGAGCGCGCCATTCAGAGCATCTACGAAGAGCTCGAATGGTGGAAGCCCGAGCTGCAGCGCCAGGGAAAAATCGTCGAAGCCCAGCGCATTACGCAGCGCGTGAATTACGACATCGAAATGATGCGCACCATCGGCTATTGCCACGGCATCGAAAATTATTCGCGGCACATGTCCGGGCGGCTGCCCGGCGAAGCGCCGCCCACCCTGCTCGATTACGTCCCGTCCGATTATTTGCTGGTCATCGACGAGTCGCACCAGACCGTCCCGCAGCTGCACGCCATGTATCACGGCGACCGCTCGCGGAAACAGAATCTGGTGAATTACGGTTTCCGCATGCCGTCCGCGCTGGATAATCGCCCGCTCACTTTCGAGGAATTCGATCACCGCATCAATCAGGTGGTGTACGTTTCGGCCACGCCCGGTCCTTACGAACTCACCAAGACCGGCGGCGTTTTCGTCGAGCAGGTGATTCGGCCCACGGGCTTGGTCGATCCCATCGTCGAAGTTCGCCCGGTAAAGGGCCAGGTGGATGACCTGCTCGAGCAAATCCGCATTCGCGCCGAGCGCAACGAGCGCATTCTGGTCACCACGCTGACCAAACGCATGTCCGAAGATCTTGCCGAATATTTTTCCGAGGTTGGCGTGCGCTGCCGCTACCTGCATTCCGAAATCGACACGCTCGAACGCATCCGCATCCTGCGCGATCTGCGCCGCGGCGAATATGACGTGCTGATCGGCATCAACCTGCTGCGCGAAGGACTCGATTTGCCGGAAGTGTCGCTGGTTGCGATTCTCGACGCCGATAAGGAAGGCTACCTGCGCAGCTCGACGTCCTTGATTCAAACCATGGGCCGCGCCGCGCGCCATTTGGAAGGCCGCGCGATTCTGTACGCCGACCGCATGACCGATTCCATGCGCCAGGCCATCGGCGAAACCGATCGCCGCCGCGCCAAACAGGAAGCCTACAATCGCGATAACAACATCACGCCCATGTCCATCATCAAGTCGGTGGATATGCAGCTGGTGCGCATCATCGAAGCGGATTACATGACCGTACCGGTGGAAGATGCCGCCATCGGCGATATCCAGAACGAAGCGCAGCTGATCAGCGCGATTACCCAAATGGAAACGCAAATGCGCGCCGCCGCCAAGAATTTCGAATTCGAAAAGGCCGCGTCGCTGCGCGATAAAATCCGCGCGCTGAAGCAGCGGGATCTGGGTGAGATTTTCGCGCCGGCGGAAATCGCGGCGGAGAGCTCAACCGAGGCCCTGGCTACGGCCACGAAAGCTCAATCGGTTGCCGTCGCGGAAAATACGTCAGATTCGGCGCCGGTGCCAAATCCACCGAAACTACGCGGCAGCAAAGCCAAAGCGTCGAAGAAATCTTCGTAATCGCCGATAGTCTGAAGGGAAGATTGCCGTAAAATTGTGGCCGCCGGAAACGAATGGCCCCAAAAGGAACATTTTGCGAATGCGCCACAATCGCCACTATTTCTTTGCTCTGCTCGTTTTCTGGGCGCTAACCTGCTGCGCTTCCGCTCGCGCGCAGACCCCGCCTTATCCGCCTGGCAATGAATTCGGCGTCTGGGGCGCGGTTTCGCTCAATACCGTGCACCTGTTTGGAATCACTTCCGACGAGCAGCTCTACACCGCGGGCTTTCGCTACGGCCGCACGCTTTTCGACAAGCCTTTTACTTCGCTGGAATACATGGTCGATATCGTGCCGGTGCAGCTCGTGCATCAGTTCACCTGGGTTCCTTGCGGCACGCCCAGCCGCCTCGGCTTCATCTGCCCCTCCGGCCACGAAACGGTTTGGGGCGGCGGCATCAGCCCCATCGGTTTGAAAATGAATTTTCGCCGCCAGCGTAAACTGCAGCCGTTTATTGGCGCCAACGGAGGCTTCATCGTTTCCACGCGCCCGGTTCCGGTCGATATTCCCGGCGGGACCCAGTACAACTACACCTTCGACGCGGGTGGCGGCCTGGAAGTTTTTAGCGCCAGCCGCCGTTCGCTCGTGGAAATTTGCTTACCGGTTTCAGCACATTTCCAACGCCTACCGGCACAATTACAATCCCGGCCTCGACAACAACCAGTTCTACATCGGCTATTCGTTTTTCAAGTAGTCGCTGATCCGGCTCTGCCGCAAAACCTTGTTTTGCTGAACCCCGTTTTTGGCCGTCATCCAGAGGTGCGCCTTCTGCGACGAAGGTCTCTCTTCGATTTCCACCAGGCCACTTACTTCAAACCACTCCGCGCCTCAACTCCTCCAAAGGATAGAAAGTCCCGCGCCAGCGAATCCCGCCATTGCGCAGGGTCACGAAGGTCGACCGCAGCAGCATCCAGAAGAAAATCACCGCCGCCACCGGCTGCGTCAAGGCGTAAAGCATCGACACTCGAAATTCCCGCGCCGCCCCGGCCTGGGCCATCATCGGCACCACAATTGCGACGATCGCGAAAATTCTCGTCCATCCATGTACGAAGGGCAGCGCCAGCCAAGGAAATATCCAAGCCATAAAAATGGAGAAAAGCTGCGCGCCAGCCATCCACAAGCTGTAGTTCGCCGCCGCGAAAAAATTCTTTTCGGTCCCGCGAATCAGATTCCGCACGCCCGCATGCCAGTGCACGCTCACCGCTGGTCCCGCCTTGCCCACTCCGGAGCGGAGGCCTGCTTCCTTCACCAGTTTTCCCAGCTTCAAGTCGTCCACCACTTCCATCGCCAGCCGGCGGTGCGTACCCATCTTTTCGTAGGCGTTGCGGCGAATCAGCTGAAACGCGCCGATTCCGATATACGCCCGGGATTTCGGATTGCTCACGCGCCACGGCCGGGTCGCCAGCACGAATGCGCAGGCAAAAAACGTCATCACCATCTTTTCGCCAAAGGTGAACAACTTCGCGCCGGCCAGCAGCGGCAAGTGATCCCATTGGTTCTTTTTAGCCAGCGCAATCGCCAGCCGTAACACGTCGGGAGCAAAGTGCACGTCGGCATCGGTGAGGACCAGCCACTCTCCGCTGGAATTTTCGTAGGCGCGCTGCAGGGCATGCGGCTTACCGAGCCAGCCAGCGGGAAGGGAATCGACCCGGAGCACTTTCAGTCGCGGATCTTTTTGCGCGGCCGCCTGCAGAATTGTGTTGGTCGAATCTGCGGAGCGGTCGTCGATCGCCACGACTTCGTAGCGCGGATAATCCAGTGCCAGAAAAGTTGCGAGCGCGCCGGGAAGTTTTTCTGCTTCGTCCCGCGCGGCGAAAAGGATGGACACCGTGGGGGAATCCGCGTCCCTCAGCGGCGCGACGCTGTTCAATGACGGAATTTTCAACACGCCCAAACCGGCGTCAATGGCCAGCGCCAGCCAGGAAAAAGCCACCGCTCCCAATAGAAATGCAACGATCGCGGTCCCCAATCAACCTCCCGTAGCGCCACCTTCAGTGGGATAGGCTCTCAGCCTGTCTGCACCCCACTCTCAGTGGGGTGTGCCTTGCATCTTCTCGCCCAGGCCGGCCGCGCGCGATCCCGCCTCAATTTCCTCCGCCAAACAACCACGAACACGCTATGCTAACACTTCGCATGTCGCGCCCGATTCCCCACACATTTTCGCATTCCCTCTCGATCGTCGGCGCAGGCCGCTTGGGTCGTGTGTTGGGCAAGCGTTTGTATCGTCTGGGCTGGCACATTGGCGCCGTCGTTACGCGCTCCGCATCAACTTCGCGCCGCGCCGTGCGGTTTATCGAGGCCGGGAATCCTTCGGCTTCGCTCACTCGCGAAATTATCGACGCCGATGTTATTCTGTTAACCGTTCCGGATGGCGCTTTGGCCGGTGTAGCGCGTTCTCTGGCGCGGCTCGATTCGAAAAGGTGGCGCGGCAAGGTTGTGCTGCATACGAGTGGCGCGCTGGATCGCAAAGTTCTGCAACCGCTCGCGCGACGCGGCGCCGCGACCGGCTCGCTTCATCCCATGCAGACGTTTTCAGGCCGCAGCGAGCCAAAACTCGACGGCGTGATTTTTGGTATCGAGGGCGATTCAAAAGCGCGCACAACGGCGGCCTCGATAGCGCGATCCCTGCGCGGCGTTCCAGTAGCCGTGGACGGCAGCAAAAAGATTTCGTACCACGCTGCGGGCATGATGGTGGCCGGGCTGGGCCTGGCGCTGGCGGAAGGCGCGACCCAGGTGTTGCTGAGCATCGGCTTCACGCGCCGCAAGGCGCTGCAGGCTTTGCTGCCGTTGATGCGCGAGATGCTCCGCAATTTTGAGCAGCACGGCCCACGCGCAGCCTGGACCGGACCGATTTCACGCGCCGATTACGGAACCATCGCACTGCACGCTGCGGCGCTGCGCAGTCAGCCAGCCGAATTGCAGGAAGCGTATCGAGGCTTGGCGCGTCTTTCGGCGCGCGTGCTATCCAAAAAACAACTCACTACTTTGCAGAATCTGAATCGCGTACTCGGAAAACCCAGGAGGAAGTCGAAGTGAAGAACCTGCATATCCCCGTGGAACATACCACCCTGGCCAATGGTCTACGCGTGGTCGTCTCGCCCGACCGTTCGGCGCCGGTCGTCACTGTGGGCGTCTACTATCAAATTGGTTTTCGTCTGGAACCGTTCGGGCGCAGCGGATTCGCCCATCTTTTCGAGCACATGATGTTCCAGGGCTCGGCCAACGCCGGGAAAATGGAACACATTCGCCTGATCAATTCTTCCGGCGGCATGCTCAACGGCACGACCAATTACGACATCACCAATTATTTCGAATCCGTTCCGTCGAATGCGCTCGAACGCGTGCTATGGCTCGAGGCCGACCGCATGCGCGCGCTGAAAGTCGACGACGAAAATTTGCGCAACCAGCGCGACGTGGTCAAAGAAGAAGTTCGCGTCAACGTGATGAACCAACCCTACGGTGGGTTCCCCTGGCTCGATTTGCCGCCAGTGGCTTTCCGCAACTGGCCTAACGCCCACAATTTCTATGGCGACTTCGCGGATCTCGACGCCGCCACGCTCACCGACGTTCAGCATTTTTTCCACACCTACTACGCGCCAAATAACGCTGTGCTGCTGATGGTCGGCGATCTCGATCCGGCCGAGAGTTTTGCGCTGGCCAAGCGTTACTTCGAGGACATTCCCACGCATCCGCTGCCGCCGGTCGCGGACGTTTCGGAGCCTCCGCAAACCGAAGAACGTCGCGGCGCGGTGCCGGAAAAATTCGGGCCGCTTCCGGCCATCGCCATCGGCTACACCTTTCCGCCGCGCGATAATCCGGATTGGTACGCCGCCGCGATTCTCGATCGCGCCCTGCACGGCGGCCGCGTCGGCCGCATCTACCGCCGCCTGGTACTCGAAAAAGAAATTGCGGTGGAAACCGATGGCGGCGCGGACATCATCGAGACCAACGGCCCCACTCAAATGGTCACGCGTATTTTTCATACGCCGGAAGACAATTCCGACGACGTGATTGCCGCCTTTGACGAAGTGATTCGCGAAATTCAGGAGCAAGGCATCACCGAAGAAGAACTGGCGCCGGTGAAAGTGAAACTTCGCGCCGATTTTTATTCGAATCTGGAAGGCGGAATGGGCGCGCACATGCCGCGCTTCGGCCTGATGCACTACCTGGCGTGTTTCACGCTGTTTGACGGCGATCCCAATCGCATCAACACCGTGCTCGACGGGTTTCAAGCGGTCACCGCTGCGCAAGTGCAAGCGGCTGCCAAAAAATATCTCGTTTCAAAAAACCGGGCGATTCTGGTCCGGCAACCCGTAGCCAAGGTGGCAGCGTAATGAGCGGCAGCAACGCAACGGCAGTCGATCCGAAATCCGGCGCGGCCGCGAACTCCGCCGCCGCGAATCGCAGCAGCGCGGTTCCGCCGCTCGGCCCCGAACGGCCGGTGGCCTGGCCGAAGCGCAGCGTGAAGACGCTGGCGAATGGCCTGCAGGTGGTTCTCGCCGAAGTTCACACCTTTCCGAAAATTACCGCTCAACTGTTTTTCCGCAGCGGCAATTCGCTGGTAGCCCGCACCACGCCGGGCCTCGCCGATATGACCGCGACGGTCGTCCGCACCGGAACCGCGTCGCGGCCCAGCCGCCAGATCGAAGAAGATCTGCGCCGGATGGGCGGCGATCTGGGCACCAGTGCCGGCGCTGATTCTTCGGCGATCTCGATTGCTGGGCTGTCCGAATTTTCAGCAGGCTTGCTCGAACTTGTCGCCGATCTGGCGCGCAACGCCTCGTTTCCCGCCGAGGAATTCGAACGCGAGCGCCGCCAGAAAATCGAAGGCCTGCGCATCGAACGCACCACGCCGGGTTTTCTCGCGAACGAACGGTTTCGCCGCGTCCTTTTCGGCGAACATCCTTACGCGGTGATTTCGCCCACGGAAGAGCAGGTCGGGTCGTATCAGCGCGAACAACTCGAGGGCTTCTACCGCCAGAATTATTCTCCGTCGAACGCGCTGCTGATCGTGGTCGGTGATTTCTCGAGCGAAGCGATGTTCGCGCAAATCGAGAAGATTTTCGGCGAATGGAAATCGTCCACGCCGGAACCACCAAAGTCTCCAGCGCCGCCGCGCAATGTAGGACGCAAAGTCCATTTGGTCCACCTGCCCGGCAGCGTGCAGACCCAGCTGGTGGTCGGCAACCTGGGCATCACCCGCCGCGACCCGGATTGGATGCGGCTGGTCATCGCCAATTCGATCTACGGCGGCGCGTTCCATTCGCGGCTGGTCATGAATATTCGCGAGCAGAAGGGTTACACCTACAGCCCGCGCAGCGGAATTCAATCGATGCGCCAGCAGGGATTTTTCAATGTGCACGCAGCGGTGCGCAATGACGTGGCGGCCGCATCGCTTACCGAGATTTTCTACGAAATGGACAGAATGCGTTCGCTGCCCGTTTCCGATGAAGAACTGGAAAGCGCCCGCAGTTATCTCACTGGCGTGTTTTCCCTCGGCGTCGCCACGCAGGATGGCGTGCTCGGCCAGCTCTCCACGATCTATCTGGATCGTCTGCCGGAAGATCATCTGGAAACCTATCGCGCGCGGATTCACGCGCTCACCGCGGCCGATATTATTCTCGCATCGCGGAAATACTTCGATTCGGCGAATGCGCAAATCGTGGTGGTCGGCGACAAAGCCCAAATCGGCGACCAGGCCGCGCTCTTCGGTGAAGTGACGGAATACGACGCTCATGGCAACCAGCAATAGTTTGTTCGGGAGCAGGTAGCGTTGGATTCGAAAAGCAGATTCGCAAGGCGGGAATTCTTGCTCGCCGCGGCGTTTCTGCTTTTTGTTTTTGCGGGGTTAGCGAGTGCGCAGAAGAAAACACCGCCGGCGCATCCGGTCGATTTAAATTCGGCGACCGCCGCGGAATTGCAGCAGGTTCCCGGCATTGGCCCGGCGACCGCGAAATCCATTATTAATTTTCGGGAAAAAAGTGGTTCGTTTCGGCGGGTGGAAGACTTACTCGCCATCCACGGAATTTCGAAGACGGCCCTCGAAAGAATGCGTCCGTACATTTGCGTCAAGCCGCAGCAAAGCCCTTCGACCAAGTCCAGCTGAAAATCCAGGTTTAGCGGCGCGTTTCGGAATCCCGCCGCGCCGGTTCTGCCGCGCTGAGATTTAACGGAACTTGATCGACAATCTCCAGACCGTAACCATCCAGGGCCACAACTTTGCGCGGGTGGTTGGTCAGCACCCGGATGCGACGCAGCCCCAGGTCGATCAATATTTGCGCGCCGATTCCGCTTTCGCGTTGCACCTGGCGTTGCGCGCCTAAATCCTGCCCGGTTTCTTCGCGGTCGTGGAAACGGATGCGCGGCAGTTCGCCGCTCTCGGTGTCGCGCGCGCCATCGCGTAGCGCCACGCGCGGATCGATCTGAAATCCGCGTCCGGTGTGATGCAGGTAGACAAAAACGCCGCGGCCGGCTTCGGCGATTGCGGCGAGCGAGCGTTCGATCGTGGCGTGGCAATCGCACGCCGTGGAACCAAACGCATCGCCGGTGAGGCAATGCGAATGGACGCGGACCAGCGGCGCGTTTTTCTCACCGCTGGCCAATGCAACTTGTCCTGCACCGCCCGAACCGATGTCGCCGCGCACCAGCGCGACGTGCAATTCGTGGTCGGCGTCACTGGCATAGGCAATCATGCGGAAATTTCCGTGGCGCGTGGGCAGCACCGATTCCGCAATCCGCCGCACGTGGCGCTCGTGCTGCATGCGGTAGCGAATCAGGTCGGCCACGGTCAACAGCTTCATATTGTGCAGACGACAAAATTCCACCAGCTGCGGAATCCGCGCCATGGAGCCGTCGTCGTTCATCACTTCGCAGATCACGCCGGAATGGTCCAGGCCGGCGAGCCGCGCCAGATCGACCGACGCTTCAGTTTGTCCGGCGCGCACCAGCACGCCGCCATTGCGCGCGCGCAAAGTGTAGACGTGGCCCGGCCGCGCCAGATCTTCGGGATGGGTATCGGGATTGGTCGCCGCCAGAATGGTGGTGGCGCGGTCGCCGGCGCTGGTGCCGGTGGTGGTGCCGCGGCGCGCGTCGATGGGTTCGCAGAACGGCGTGCCAAACATCGAAGTATTGCGCGGAGTAATCGGCGCAAGGCCCAGCGCGTCGCAACGCTGCTCGGTCATGCGCCAGGCAGATCAGCCCGCGGCCGAATTTCGCCATGAAGTTGATCGCTTCCGGCGTAATTTTTTCGGCGGCGATGGTCAGGTCGCCTTCGTTTTCGCGGTCTTCGTCGTCCACCAGGACGATCATGCGCCCGGCGCGAATTTCTTCCAGAGCTTCTTCCACGGTGGCAAACGGCGGTTTACGGTCAGTCATCGAATCTCACCTGCGGCAAAGTGGCTGCGTTTTTCGCATGCATATAGCAAATATAGCATCGAACGCAGATTGGATGAGCGGGCGGGCAGATTCGACGCAGGCTGGATGGCGACGAGAGATCTGCGCAGGCGAGGAGCAAACTGAATGCCGATATGGCCAAAATATTGTCGATTAGAAATCAACTACGCACCGTGTTTGCAATAGTTTAGGTGCGATTTCTAATCGCGTGAATTGTCGATTAGAAATCTGGAGTTGATTGAGGCGGCTGCAGTTGTGGCCGGGCGCGCGAACGTGCGGCGGGGTAAAAAGGTGACCTAAAAAACTCCGATTAGAAACCATGCCAGAGCTGTGTTTTGAGTGAGTTGCAGCGATTTCTAATCGCGGTCACGCCGACTAGAAATGGGTTTGGGCGCGGCGGCCCGGGACGTTGAGGGGACCGCGCCCTTCCGGTGTCAGGGGAGCGGGGTTCGAGTTGCGGTCGTCGTGTCGCCTGATGCATAACACCTCATCCCTTGCGCACTCGGCGGTGCGGCTAAACAGAGCGGCGATGCATGATAACATGTTGGTATAGGTAGAATGCAAGTACACACGGCGCTTTCAGAGCAGAAATATGCCTGTGCACCGAATTTTCTCCCCGCTCTTTTCCGCACTTGCTTTTGCGCATAACTCTCGTGTAACGTCCCCGCGCAGTAATCGGCCCGAGCCATGTTCACTCGACACCAACGCCTCGCCTTGACGTTTTTCCTAATCGCCCCGTGCACGGCGTCGGTTGCACCCGCCTTCGCCCAATCAAGCATCACGCCGCCCGCCAGCACACCCACCGCCGCGGCCCCAGCGGCCAAGCCAGCGCCTACCAGCAAAAAGCCGCCGTCAAACAAACTCACCGACGCTAACGGTCGCGTCGTCATCCTTTCCAGCTCCACTCCGGAATCAAAAGAAGACGACGCGATAAACCACCAAATGGTCTATTCCTTTGGCGTCGTCACCGAAACCAACTGCCAGACCATCATCGACAAATACACGAACGGTCTAATCCCCGTCGCCCAGCACGCCAAGTTTCCCAAGAACCAGGCTAAATATCTCGAGATTGCCCACGAAGCTATCGGAGCCTGCCAGGCGACGCAGGGACGCTATATCGAAGCCGAACAAAACCTGCACGAAGCGTTGACCGAAGCCGAAATCTGGCCGGGAAAGGACAACTCCAAGTACGCCGACATTTGGATTGCGCTGAGCACGGTGCAATTGAAGGAGGAACACTGGAAGGACGCCGAAGCCAGCGCCACTCAGGCGGTGACGATACGCCAGGGCCGCATCGACGATTACAACAAAGTTCTCCCGAAGGTGACGGGCGAAACTGCGGACAACATCCGAAAGGCCATTCAAGAAGAACGGAGCTGGCGCTGCACTGCTTTCTCTAACCTCGCCTATGCCAGTTTCCGCGAAGGGAACCTGGAGCGAACAGCAAAATTTATCGAGCAGGCCTATCAAGAAGGCGTCGCTGGAGTCGCCCGTCCGCAAGATTTGCAGGATATCGAATACTTCGGCGCCCATCTCGCCGACCTAACCAACAACTCCGCCGACTCCGCCAAATGGGCCGCCCGCGCCGACACGACGCCCCAGCCTCCAGCGTCATCTACACCAGACAAATAGACAGCCACGCGGCAGGACATAAACTTTGAGAAAAGAGCAAAAGAAAGCCCCGGACGGCGGAAAGCGAAGAGAGATCTTTCGTCGCGGAAGGCGCTCTGTCGGGATGACAACGTGAACTGAGGGGAGGACACGTCAGATTATGAGAGTCGTCGTGCTACGAAGTTTTTGCTGCGGGGTGGCTGCTGCGGTGGTGTCGGCGCCTGGGTATATTGCGGCGATGATTTGGTGGGCTTCGCGGAGTATGTCTCCTGTTCCGGGCGTTCACGTGGGAGAAGGGGAGGTGGGGTGGGATTTATTGACGTTCGTGCACAACGGGCCGGGCATTACGACCGTCTGGTTCCTGGCTGCGTTTGCGATTGGGTTCTTGTTAGGCTTCCGTTATTTTTCGAAAATAAAATCTCTCCGGACCGTAATTAGAGCGGGAGATTAAAAAGAGAAAAGGGAAAATGGGAAGGGCTGAAACCAGGGGTGGGCCGACCGGCGGGAGAATCGATACGTCTTGAGGGGTGAGGTATAATGCGTCCATGAACGTTCGGCTCAAGCCCGAAACTGAAAAGTTGATCCAGCAGGACTTGCAAAGCGGGGTGTTCCAGAGCGTCGACGAGTACGTCGAACACGCCGTTTCCTTGCTGCACCAGCGCGAAGCATGGCTGGCGGAGAATCGCGCGGAAATCTCGGCAAAGATCGAAGAGGGTTACGCCGAGGCGCAGCGTGGCGAACTGCTTTCCGGGGACGAGGTGCGCAGCAGCATGGAAGAGCATAAGAAGTCGTGGCTCGAAAAACGCCGAAAGGGATGAGCGGATGGCAACTGACTCCGCGGGCGCGGCGCGACCTTTTTGAAATTTGGGACTATATCGCGGAAGATGACTCCAAGGCGGCGAATCGTTTGGAGCAAGCGGTCTAGGAGTCCTGCGATCTGCTGTCGAAAACACCGTTAGCTGGATTCGCTCGAGAGAATTTAACCTCCCTCCCTGTGAGATTTTGGGTCGTGCAGCCGTATTCCAATTATTTGATCGTCTACGATCCCGCAGCGAAGCCCGTCCAAGTGATACGCATCATTCACGCCGCTCGAGATTTGCGATCCGAATTGCGTCGCTGAGCGAATTCAAAGACAACGGCCAGGGTGTGCGCGAACGGCGTCAAAGGCGGACGCGATTCGCGCGGCTTAAGGGTAAGCGCTTCGCGCCGCGTGCGTACCCGACCCTTACGGATCGGGCTTATCTGTGCCGCGTCGCCGGCGCTGGAGTTCCGCTGAGGTTCGGCGACCTGCGGAGGCAACCGGCTGGCTAGAGCCGGCCGCTACCTAGCGGCAGAGGCAAATTCTACGGCGTTTGAAGCAGGTCCCTCGCTGCGCTTCGGGATGACAGCTGAACCGAGGCGAAGGCAGGGGGGTTGCCCTTCGACGCGAGACTGGCGAGTCGCAGGGTGAATCCCGTGACACGGGATTCAGCAGTGGTATTCTTCCGTGTGCATTTTTCTCATCCCATATTTTTGTTTTGTGCGGCGTTGGTGGCCGGGCTGCTGAATTCGGTGGCGGGGGGCGGGAGTTTTGTGTCGTTCCCGGCGCTGCTGTTTGCCGGGCTGCCGCCGATCGCGGCGAATGCGACGAATACCATGGCGGTGTGGCCGGGAACGGTGGCCAGCACGGTGGCGTATCGGAATGCGTTCAACGCGCAGGCGCGAAAATTGTTGCCGCCGCTGATTGGGATTGGAATTATCGGCGGCGTGGTGGGGGCCAAAGTTTTGCTGGTCACTCCGCAGGCGACTTTTCTGCGTTTGATTCCATGGCTGATGCTGGTGGCGACTTTGTTGTTTGTGGCCGGGCCGCGGATTACGGCCTGGGTGAAGACGCGCGGGGCGCAGCGGAAAAGTTCGCTGGTGCTGACCGTGGCGGGATTTTTTCTGGCGCTGCTGATTTCGATCTACATCGGATATTTTGGCGCGGGCGTGGGGATTCTGGTGCTGTCGCTGTTGGCGCTGATGGGCATGGACGACATTCACGCGATGAATGGAGTGAAAGTTTTTCTGGTGAGCATCGTCAACGGCGTGGCGATCCTGACGTTCATTGTGGCTCGGGCGATCGTGTGGCCGCAGGCGCTGCTGATGATTGTGGCGAGTTTGATTGGTGGGTATGCGGGGGCTTATTTCGCGCAGAAGATGAATCCGGCGCATGTGCGCTGGGTGGTGATTGCGGTGGGATTTGGCATGTCGGCTTATTTTTTCGTGAAGAATTGGATGTGAGGGATCGCCTTCCCGGCGGATGCGGCCGGGAAGGGCAGCTTTTTCAAGATTTGACACAGAGGACACAGAGAAAGGCTTGAGGGCACGGAGAGAACTATGAGCGTTTACGCGATTGCGCAATTGTGGATTCACGACCCGGCGCGCTACGGCCGCTACGTGGAGCGGTTCATGGGCGTGATGAAGAATTACCAGGGCCGCGTGCTAGTCGCCGACGAACATCCGGTGGTGGTGGAAGGCGTGTGGGACGGCAACAAAATTGTGGTGATTTCGTTCCCCGACGAGCCCGCGTTCCGGGCCTGGGCGGAATCGCCGGAATATCTGGAAATCGCGAAAGACCGCAAGGCCGGAGCGAAATCGGTGATCTTGCTGGTAAAGGGAATTTCCGCCGGCAGTCAGGCGGACGCGAAATGATACGCTCGTGCGCTTGAGAATCGCCGCGGTTCAGGGCTGAAGGAGTGGGGATGATTCGGATGCTGGCCGTTCTGCTTTTGATCGTGGCAACAACTGCGGCAAGCGCAACTCCCCGCGCAGCAGCCGCAGACGAACCGCGAGCCATCGACAAAACCGCGAGCAAGATCGAATTTCACGCCAAGGCGACCTTTGCGAAGGTCGACGGCGTATTCCATACCTGGGAAGCCGAGCTACGAAAAACGGGTGACAGTTTTGACGACGCGACCTTAAAAATGAAACTCGAAACTGACAGTGTTTCGACCGGGAACGGGCTGAAGGACAAGGAAATCCGCAGCAAGAACTTTTTCGACGTGAAAGAGTTTCCGGAAATTGAATTTATCTCGACTAAGGTCACCCCGGGTCCGGACCGCAGCAAATTCGTAATGGAAGGAAATATGACCATGCGCGGAATCACCAAGCCGGTTACGGTGATGATCGAGGAATATCCGGTGTCGAACGGCCACCAGTTGATTGAGGGATCGATCGAATTCAACCGCAAGGATTTCGGGATGACGCATAACGCGCCGTTCAACAAAGTTTCTAAAGACGTGGAGGTGCTGGTGCACCTGAACGTGGCAGCAGCGAGTCCTGAGGCCGCAGGGAATTAAGGGCCAAGAATACTTCGCCGGCTGGCGCAGTGCCCAGCCGCGCTGACGATCTGGCCGAAAAACGAAAAGCCCCACGCTCCAGGTAGCGTGGGGCCTTTTTTGTTGCTGCGCTACTGCGTCCGCCGCTTAGCGGTGGCCGCCGTGGTTGGCATTGCTGCTTCCGCCGCTGCTGCGCGACCCGCCGCTGTTGCTGGCGTGTGATGCGCCGCGCGACTGGCTCTGCGACGCCGACCTGCCGGCGTTGCTTTGCTGGCGCGGAGCACTGGCGTGCGAGGCCGGCGACGATTGCCGTGAGGTGTTCTGGCGGAACGCCGGACTCGACTGCTGACGCGTCACGTTGTTGCGCTGCGCGGGCGCCTGATTCGACGGCCGGGAAGCGAACTGGCGTGAGTTGTTCTGGCTCGGCGTGCTGCGCTGAGTGTTGAACTGACGGTTGTTGTTGTTGTGAATTGCTGTTGGCGCGAAGTGTTGCCCTGCGCGCGGGTCGCGTTGTTCTGCGAACGGGCGAAGGAATTATCGCGCTGGTTGTTTTGGCTGAACGTGCCAGCCGAACGCGACGTGTTGGTGCGGTTGGTCGCGCTGGTCGAGCCGCGGTTGAACGAATCGCGATTCGCGGTTCGTGATGAATTCAGCTGGCTCGAACCATTGGTACGTTCGTTGCCGCGCGTGACGACGGCGTTACGGTTGGAGAAATCTCCAGGCCGCGAAGTGGCCGCTACCGCAGGCCGCCCGTGGTTCACCGACGCGAACTGGGCGCGGTCGGTGCTGGCGAAATGCTCCTGCTGGTGCTGCGCGCCAGTAGCCTCAAAGTGCCGGTCGCGATTCGCAGCCATTTCGCCGGAGGTCGGACGGGCATTGATGCCGCCGCGGCCGCCGTTGTAGCTGACGCGATTGTCGCGGTTGTAGGACACGTTGCGGCTGTAGGTGTTGTGAATGTTGTTGATGTTCACGTTATTCACCGAGCGGTTGTAATAGAAATGATTGTGATTCCAGTAGCCGCCCTCGTAGCCGTGGCCGAAATAACCGAAGCCGTAGTTCACACCGCCATAAAAGCCGATGTGCGGGCCCCAGTATCCGCCGTGCCAGAAATAACCGCCGCCGCCCCAGCCCCAATATCCGGGCGTCCACAGAAAGCCGATCTGCGGAGGAAGAACCCAGACGCCGGGAACCCAGTAGTAGCCGCTATCGGCGTAGGCCCAGTAGCCGGGAGTCCAGATGTAACCGTCTCCGGGGCAGAGGGGCTGAGAATAAATCGGGAGAGCTGGAGGTGCAAAACCGACCGAAATGCCGATGCCGAAAGCCGCCGAGGCGGTCGGGGCCGTGGCAGGAATCGCGAAAGTGACTAAAGCCAGCAGCAACAAACGAACGATGTATTTGGTCTTGATGAATCTCATAACTCTCATAATGATGTTCCTCCTGCCTTGGTAAAAAAGTGGTGCTCTTGCAGCGTTCGGACCGGCTGGAGGTCGATCCTTGCGCCTATTGCACTAAACACTGGGGCAGGGCGAAAGTCGCGGTTCGCTAACGCATGAAATTGAGGCGGTTACGGGTGGGTTTCGCCGGGCTGCGCGGGGCATTGCCAGAGTGAGGAATAGAGGAGGCCACCGCGGGTGATTTTTTCTTGTTGCATCTGGCAGCCGGCTGCGGCGAGGGCCAGGGTGTAACGGGGGAGTTTGGTGATGCGCAGGCCGGTGGAGGCGTTGAAGGCGGCGTAGAGGGCGCGGATGGCGGCGCTGGTCCAAATGTGGCTGATGGGATTTGGGGAATCGCGAACGTCGGAGACTAGCCATTTGGCTTGCGGCGCGGCCCAGGAAGCTAGACGGGAAACGACCTGCGAGATTTCTTCTTGCGCGAAACAGTCCAGGAAAAAGTGCGTGGCTAGCAGGTCGTAGGCGCCGCTGGATGGCGGGACGAATTCGGTGACGTCCTGGCGAAGGAACTGGACGCGTTGGCGGTAGGCGGGGCCCAGGCGGGCGATGCGGCGCTGGGCGAGTTGGATCATGCAGGCGCTGAGGTCGACGAAGTCCACGGTTACGTTGGAATTGGTTTGGAGGAGGCGGGCCAGGAAGCGGCCGTCGCCATCGCCGCAAAGGAGCGCGCGGCGGGCGGAAATTACTTCGGGGAGGAAGGCGCAGCGGGCGTTTTGGAAGGCGCGACCGAATGTCGCGGATTCGAGGAAGTGATAGTAGGGTGCAAGGCGGTCGCAGTTCGGGCGCGTGGTTGCGGGGCCGGTCATTTAGACAGCGTAAGGAAAATTTCGAATTCCATCACGAAGATTTTTGCTGGTGCAAGTCTAGTTCCCAGGTTTGACCTACTAAATCTTTGCCGAAACTGTGGTGCCGCTCTTCTTTCACCAGGCGGAAGCCGGCGCTTTTGTAGATGCGGTGGGCGGCGGTGAGCATGCTTTGGGTCCACAGCGTGATTTTGCGGTAGCCGGCGGAACGCGCGAATTGGATACATTCTTTGACCAGGGCGTCGCCGAGGCCTTGCCCGCGCGCGGAGGGCTCCACGAAGAGCAGCCGGAGTTTCGCGGTGTGCGGCTCATCGGGATGCTTGACCAAAAAAATGTGGCCGACGTTCTGGCCGTCGACCTCCGCGATCCAGCAGCGCTCGCGGGCCGGATCGAATTTGGTTATGAAATCGTCGACGATTCGCGCGACCAGCGCTTCGAACGTCCCGTCCCAGCCGAATTGCTCGGCATAGCCCAGGCCCTCGCGATGCACGATCCAGCCCATGTCGCCCACGCGATGCGGCCGCAGCACGAAAGTGGGCCGCGGCTGCGCCGGTTTCACCAGGATGCCGTCGATGGCCTGCATGCAGCCGGTCAGCCGCGTGCGATCGACGGGCGAGAGATTTTTGAGAATGGCGCCGGCCTGGCGCTCGGAAAGGGAATTGAGGTTTTTGAATTCGGATTTGCCGCGGCTGGTGAGCAGAAGCTCCGCGGAGCGGCCATCGTGCGCGGAGGCTTGGCGTTTCAGCAAGCCGGCGCGTTCGAATTTTCGTAGCAGGCGGCTCAGGTATCCCGGATCCATACCCAAAGCCTGGGCGATGGCGTTGGCCTGGGGTGCGGTGCGCGTGGCCAGTTCATACAGGACGCGGCCTTCGGGCAGGCTGTATTTGGTGTTGAACAGGCCTTCGTTCAGGGTGCCCAGGTAGCGAGTGTACATGCGGGTAAAGCTGCGAAATACGGCGGCATCTTGGGCCAGGGCCGAACCGGGGCTCGCATGGGTGGTCATTGCCAAAGAGTCAACCATTTACTTGATTTTGTCAACTATGTCTTGAATGGTTCCAGCGCGGCACGCGCCAGCCGCGACGGACCGGGAATCCTGGTTCGGGACGAGAACAGGGTGCCTCCCGCGCCCGTTGCGTGCTAGGATTCGCGGTGAGGCCCGGAACTTATCTCACTCGAAAAGGAAAAAGCTCATGAAAAAAAGACTGGTAACTCTGGCGTTGTGTTTGGCAGTAGCGGTACCGGTATTTGCGCAAGGCAAGGAAGACACTCGGCTGGCGAACTCCGCCGAGGTGCTCAAGCAAATTGTCGGCGATAGTAATTTGCCGGTCAGCGTTCTGAACCAGGCGGACTGCGTGCTGGTTTTTCCCAGCGTGAAGAAAGTGGCGGTTGGTATCGGCGGCAGCTACGGACGCGGCGCGCTAATCTGCCGCACCGGAGCGGACAAGAACGGAAAATGGGGCGCGCCAGCGATGTACAAGCTCGATCAGGGCAGCATCGGCGTGCAACTCGGTTCCACGGCCACCGATTTCGTATTGGTGATCATGAATAACAAAGGCGCGGAGCAGATCCTGAACGGCAAGACCAAGCTGGGCGCCGACGCGGCGGCAGCGGCCGGCCCAACCGGCGCGGCAGCCAACGGGTACAACGCCGATGCGATGAAGGTCGACGTGCTGACTTATTCGCGGTCGAAGGGACTATTCGCGGGCGTTTCGCTATCGGGCGCGTCGATGGATAGCGACGAAGATGCGAACAAGGCGTTGTACGGCAAGGCGATCAGCGCGAGCGCAATTGTGGACGGCGGTGCAGCGGTTCCGTCGGGCGCGAAACCGTTGGTTGGTTTTCTCGACAGCACTTCGCCGGCTAAGAAGTAAACTCCTCATTGAGTATACGAGGGCGACACCGGAGGAACGGTGCCGCCCTCTTTTTTTATTGCGACGGTGATCGATCCGATGAGACGCGAAGTATCTGAGGAGACGAACGGTTTTGAACGCGGCGACTGAACCCACTTACTTGAATGATTCGGCGTCGAGAGCACACTCGCGCGCGGATACCATGGTCTTGGTCGCCATCGCGGCCGTAACGGTTTTAGTGCACGTCCTGACCAACAACCGTTACGGATTTCACCGCGACGAACTGCAAGTCTTGAGCGACGCGCGGCACATGGATTGGGGATTCGTGCCGTATCCGCCGGTGACTCCGCTTCTGGAGCGCATCGGACTGGGAATTTTCGGCGTTTCGGTGGTGGGGCTGCGCATATTTTCGGTGCTGGCGCAGGCCGTCAGCCTTTTCGTCGCCGGACTCATGGCCCGGGAACTGGGCGGAGGACGGCTGGCGCAGGTCACCGCCGCGTTGAGCATTGCGCTTTCGCCTTTGCCGATGTTTGAAGCCACGGAATTTCAATATTCGTCGTTCGATTACTTGTGGTGGGTGCTCGCCGCGTATTTCACCGTCCGCCTGCTGAAAACCGAAAACCCGCGCTGGTGGCTGGCGATCGGCGCCGCGGTGGGCGCCGGACTGATGACCAAGTACACCATGTGTTTTCTGATTGCCGGAATCGCCGGCGGCCTGGTGTTGACCGCCGCGCGGCGGTATTTGCTGAACCGCTGGTTTTGGGCCGGTGCGGCGCTGGCGCTGCTGATATTCCTGCCGAACCTGCTGTGGCAGGTCCGGCACGATTTTATTTCCTGGCACTTTCTGCAGTACATTCACAAACGCGACGTGGGTGAAGGGCGGAGCCAGGGCTTCCTCCGCGACCAATTCATAATCTGCGTGAATCTGATTGCGGCGCCGCTGTGGATTACCGGGCTAATTGGTTACCTGCGCGACCGCCGGTATCGAATGCTAGCCTGGATGTATTTAATTCCTCTCGCGCTTTTCATCATCGGCAAGGGGCGCGGATACTACCTGGCCGCGGCGTATCCGATGCTAGTCGCCATGGGCGGCGTGGCCGCCGAACGCTGGGTCGGTTCGCTGCGGCGGCCGTGGCGGCTGACGGTCGAAGCCGCGTTTTTCGTCAGCCTCATCGCGGTGGGAGTGCTCATCAGTGCGATGCTGGTTCCGTTTTCCAGCGGTGGACGGCTCAAGGATTTTGCGTTACGCAAGAATGGCGACCTGCGCGAGGAAATTGGCTGGAGCGAGCTGGTCAAGACGGTGAGTGACATACGCGACGCGTTGCCACCGGAACAAAAGCAAAGTGTCGGCGTGCTCGTGGGAAATTACGGCGAACAAGGCGCGATTGAAATTTTGGGTCCGGCGTACAACCTGCCTCTGCCGATCAGCATGACGAATTCCGCGTGGCTGCGCGGTTATCCGGTCCCGCCGCCTAGCAGGCTAATCGTATTGGGCTTCACTGCGGAGCAGGCGGACAACGCATTCACCTCCTGCCGCCTGGCCGGCCACAACACTATTCCCGGCGCAGTAAAAAATGAAGAAGGCGAAGATCATCCGGATATTTTTGTCTGCGGCCCGCCGCGGATGACTTGGCCCGAATTTTGGAAAGAGTATCAGGATTTTGGCTGATCGCCCGAATCCAGTTTTCTCAGGGGATTTTAATTCTGCAGTCTTCCCGCCCTTTTCGCGGAACAGGCTTCTAGTTGCTAGGCGATTCGGCGCAGAGTATCATGCGCGAGAATTCATGCCACGACAGTTACCCCTTTAATAAGCACTCGCATTTTGCTCACGACGCGACTTTATGACTGACGAGTCTTCGGCGATTCGATGACCGAAACGGCGGCGGCGATTCCGGGCGGCGAGCGCATCGGCGACTTCCAGATTTTGGGGAAGCTGGGCGCGGGCGGCATGGGCGTGGTGTACAAGGCCACCGACCTGCGGCTGGAGCGCACCGTCGCGCTGAAATTTCTGCCCGCCGAGCTCAGCGTCGAACCAACCGAAAAAGAGTTGCTGGCGCGCGAAGCGAAGGCGGCTTCCGCTCTGGATCACACCAACATCGGCGTGATTCACGGTCTGGAAGAAACGCCGGACGGGAAATTATTCATCGTCATGGGATTTTACGACGGTGAAACGCTGGCGGCGAAGATTCGCCGCGGTCCGCTCTCGCTCGCGGAGACTCTCGACATCGGTTGTCAGATAGCGCGCGGGCTCTCCGAAGCGCACGCCCGTCATATCGTCCATCGCGACATTAAACCCTCGAACATCATCATCACCGATCGCGGCGTGGCCAAAATTGTGGATTTCGGGCTGGCCCGCGTGATCAACAGCGCCAGCTCGCAGCAGAGCATTCGCACTTCGGGAACCGCGGCGTACATGTCCCCCGAACAGGCCATGGGCAAATCGCTGGACCATCGCACCGACGTTTGGTCCCTGGGCGTGGTGATGGTGGAAATGGCCACCGGCGCGCGGCCGTTTGGCGGCGAGAACATCACCGGTTTGATGTGGGAAATCCTGAATCATCCGCCGGCGTTGATGGACAACCTGCCGGTGGAGTTGAAACCGATTGTCTATCGCGCGTTGGCCAAGGAACCGGGCCAGCGTTATCCGAATTGCGAAGCGATGCTGGCGGATTTGGAGCGCCTGCGCGCGGAAATTTCGCGCGGCAGCGGGCGGATGAGCGACGTGGAGGTCACCAAGTCGGTCCAATCGCAGGATTTTGCGGCCGCGGTGAAGCACGCTTCGCAACCCAGCTGGCACCAGCCCGGGCCGGCGGTCGAAGCCGGGAAGAAATTCCGGTGGTGGTATGTCGCGGTAGCGGCACTGCTGCTGGTGCTACTGGCCGCGGCGTCGTTGCTGATTCCGGCGGTACGCGAACGCGCCGCGGAAATTACCGGCGTGGAACAAAAACATATCGCGGTGCTGCCCTTCGACAATATCGGCAACGATCCGGCCAATGCCGCGCTGGCCGAAGGATTAATGGACAGTTTGACCGCGGAGCTTTCCAACCTGAGCACGGGGAAATCGTCGCTGTGGGTGGTGCCGTCGAGCGTGGTACGGCGGCGCAACGTGGACGATCCCAGCGCGGCGCTGCGCGATTTGGGAGCAACTCTGGTAGTGAAGGGTAGCATCACGCGTCAGGGCCAAAATATTCAACTGACGGTCAGCTTGATCGACACCCGCAACCTGCGCCAGATCGGGTCGCTCATCCGCGAAGATCATGCCGGCGATCTGGCTACGCTGCAGAACGAAGCGGTGGCTGGCATTGCGCGGCTGATGAAGATCGACGTCTCGCCCGAAATGTTGAGCGCGACCGGCGGAGGCGTGGCCCCCGCGGCGTACGAGTCGTATCTGACCGCGCTGGGTTACGTGCATCGTTACGACAAGGCGGGGAATTTGGATCTGGCGATAACGGCGTTGCAAGATGCGGTGAAGACCGACCCGCGCTTCGCGCTGGGGTATGCCGAACTGGGCGAAACGTACCGGCTCAAATATCAGCTGGATCAGAATGCGAAATGGCTCGACGAAGCGATTGCCAACTGCAATCGTGCCGCGCAACTCGACGATCGGCTGCCGGCGATTTACGTAACCCTGGGAAAACTTCATTCGCAATCCGGAAAGAACGATTTGGCGCTGCAGGAATTCCAGCACGCGCTGCAACTTGATCCCCATTCGGCGGAAGCGATCACCGGAATCGCCGGCACCTACGAGCAAATGGGACGAATCCAGGACGCTGAGGACGAATTCAAACGTGCCGCGGCGTTGCGTCCCGATTATTGGGATGGCTACAACTCGCTCGGAATTTTTTACAACCGCCAGCAACGCTACCCCGAAGCGATCGCGCAGCTGAAAAAAGTGGTGCAGTTGACGCCGGACAACGCCCAGGCCTACAGCAACCTCGCTGCGGTGTATCTGGATACCAACGATCCGAAATTTCTTCCCGAGGCGCAAGCCGCGCTCACGAAATCCGTGGCGATTACGCCCAGTTATCCGGCGTACGCGAATCTGGGCAGCCTGCTCGATGGCCAGGGCCGTTACGCGGAGTCGGCGGCCATGACCGAGAAAGCCCTAGCCATCAACGATAAGGATTTTCAAGTCTGGTACAACCTGCTGCAGTGTTACCGGTGGTTGAACCAGCCCCAAAAGGCCGCGGACGCCGCCGCGCGGACCACGCAACTCCTGGAGTCACAGGTCCGGAGCAAGCCGCAGGATCCCGAGGTTCAATCGGCGCTGGGCATGCTGTACGCTGCGCAGAAACAGCCGGACAAAGCGGTGCCGCACATTGAAGCGGCGCTGGCGCTGGGACCGAAAGACAACCGGGTTCTGGGTGATGCGGGGGAAGCCTACGAGAGCATGGGAAACCGAACGCTTGCGCTGCGCTATTTACAGGAAAGCCTCAAGGCCGGCGAAACTCTGGACGGCCTGCGCAGCCGCCCCAGCCTGCAAACGGTATTGAACGATCCAAGTTTCCGCGTCAACGGAAAGTAGCTAGAAACAACAGGAGGAAAGTGACATGTCTAGTGCCTCGATGAAACCCCAGCAGCTCGCCCCGGATCTTACGGTCACCATAAACAGCGCGACCAGCATAAGCTTCAACCCCACGAACGCCAAAGTCGCATCCGGCGGCGTGGTCAGTTTTGTTTCGGGCAACAGCTCGGCCTGGGAGGTTGAACTGTTCAACAAGGCGAATAACGAAGCGCACGCCATGCGGCTGTATGTCCCGCCGAACGGTGGGTCGGAGATGTTGGCGGCTCCGATGGTGGTTCCGCGCGACGTCATGTTCAACATCATGGCCTATCCCTCGGCGGCAGACCCCAAAATGACCAGCGGAACCTACAAGATCACGATTACCTCGGGCCCCATCGAACAACCGTAGTTGCGGCAGTTAGAGTGTAAGTAGAAGGCTTCCGAATATGACGAAGGGCGGCGCGACTCTTTGTCGCGTCGCCCTTTCATTTTGAAGAAGGGAATTTCGCAGCGCCCTAGCAGCTCGGCCGGACCCGGCGGGAATCGATCGCAGAAAGTACGGCGGGCATCAGCGGCGCGCCCTTTGATACCACCTGCGTAGTGCCAGATGGCAGGCCCTGGAGCTTCAACGCTTCTGCGTAGTGGGTGTGCAAGATGATAGGAAGCTCGGGCCGCAGCTTCCGCAGTTCTTTCAATGTCTCCAAGCCGTTCAGCCCGGTCATCGCGATATCCAGAATCACCACGTTGGGCTTTTCGGTCATGACCATGGCGATAGCCTCGAACCCGTCCGAGGCCTCAAGAACGGTGTCTACTCCTCCGGCCTCCAGGCGCATTCGAATTGCTTTGCGCATCACCGCACTGTCGTCAGCGATCAGGACGCTCGTCATGGCCCCATTAGCTCACGCCGGCGGACTCGCGGCCTATCGGGGGTACCCTGTAGGGCTGGCCCTGCATCACCTGAGGGTTTTTTCCGCTGAGCAGCGATGATTCAGGGGCCAAACAAAAAAGGGCGGAGCGATTCTGATCGCGCCGCCCTTTTTTATTTTTGATTCGCCCGCTGAAGGCGGCCGCTACACGGCTTGTGCAGGAAGGTCGTTGACGTTAGACGCTTGGAGCGGTAGCGTTCCACTCGCACATGATCGCGACAACGCTTGTTTCGTTTCCAGTGTATCTGCATTTGGGCTCGTGGCGAGTTCATCCGCATTTGGTATTTGAGACGCTGGCGTATGCGGTGGCCTTTCGCGTTTATCTGTGGACACGGCGCCAGTTTGGCGACGCCGTGCCCGACGCGAACCGCTGGTGGGTAATTTGCGCGGCGGCTGGTGGGGCGCTGGCGGGCAGCAAAATTTTGTATTGGTTTGAGGATCCGCGGCTGACTCTGGCGAACCTGCACAATGTGGGGTTCCTGATCGGCGGGAAGACGATCGTGGGGGCGCTGATTGGCGGGCTGATCGCGGTTGAATTGATGAAGAAGTATCTGGGGATCACCCGAAGAACGGGAGATTTATTCGCGGTGCCGCTGTGCGTCGGAATTTGTATCGGGCGAATCGGATGTTTTCTTACGGGGCTGGACGATCATACGTTCGGCACAGCCACCTCGTTGCCCTGGGGCGTGAATTTCGGCGATGGAGTGGCCCGGCATCCGACGCAGCTGTACGAAATTGTTTTTGCGGCGGCGCTCGGAGCGTTCCTGTGGGTGCGCATGAATCGCGAACATCGGGAAGGCGACATTTTCAAGATGTTCATGGTGGCTTACTTTTCGTTCCGGCTGGCCTGCGATTTTCTGAAACCCGATGTGCGCGTTTTTATGATGCTGAGTTCGATCCAGTGGGCGTGCGTCATGATGCTTTTTTACTATTCGGCTGACATTTTGCGTTGGCTGAGGAGTGGCGCGCGGGACGAAGACGAACGTGAGCGCGCAAGTGCCAATGTGCCGAATGCGGAGGCTAGCCGATGAGCAATGAGATCAACCCTGTTCCGCCTCGACAAGTTCCCCCTCAAGAAGTTCCGCCGAAAAGAATCAACTGGCGACCGATCGGGCTCACGCTTCTGGCTTCAATCGTGCTGGGCGCGGGATCGTGCTTTGGCGCGATAATTTCCGGGAGGACCCTGTCGGCCATATTTTCGGGCGTCTTTATGGGTTGTGTGCTGTTGTTCTTCTTGGGCCTGATTTGGGGCGTGGTGGCGCGGATTAGAGGCCGGTAACGGAGACATCTCGATGGGTGAACGCGTACGTCCCTACATGTTTTACGACGTGGCGATAACGATCTGCTCCGTCTGCTTCCGAAAGCTGGAAGGGAAAATTGTATTCGAGAATGACAGCGTGTTTTTGCTGAAGCGCTGCCCGGAGCACGGGGCCGAGCGCGTGCTGATTGCCGACGACGTGGATTACTACCGCAAGTGCCGCGAGGTGTTTATCAAGAAACCGGAAATGCCGCTGGTGTACAACACTCCGGTGAAATGGGGCTGCCCGTATGATTGCGGTTTGTGCACCGATCACGAACAACATTCCTGTTTGTCGCTGATCGAAGTCACGGATTCGTGCAATTTGCGCTGCCCGGTGTGCTACGCAAGCAGCGGACCGGAGCGGGTGCAGCATCGGTCGCTGGCGTTGATCGAGAAAATGTTCGACGCGGTGGTGCGAAACGAAGGTCATCCCGATGTGGTGCAAATTTCCGGCGGCGAGCCGACCGTGCACCCGGACTTTTTCGAAATTATCGAGCTGGCCAAGGCGCGGCCGATCCAGCATTTGATGATCAACACGAACGGCGTGCGCGTTGCGCAGGATGAAGATTTTGTGCGGCGACTGGCGGACACGAAGCCGGACGTTGAAATTTATCTGCAATTCGATTCGTTCGAGCGAGAGGCGCTGCTGGATCTGCGCGGAGCGGATTTGCGCGGGGTGAGAGCGCGGGCGCTGGAACGGCTGAACAAATACAACCTATCGACGACGCTGGTGGTGACGCTGAAGAAGGGATTGAACGATGGCGAGATCGGCAAAATTATTGATTTTGCTTTGACTCAGCCCTGCGTGCGCGGTGTGACGCTGCAGCCCATTCAGGACGCCGGGCGGCTGGAAAAATTCGATCCGGCAACGAACCGGCTGACGTTGACGGAGGTGCGGCGAAAAATCCTGGAACAGACCGACGTATTTCGGCCCGAGGATGTGATCCCGGTGCCGTGCCATCCGGATTCGCTGGCGATGGCTTATGCACTGAAGATTGACGGGAAGGTGGTTCCGCTGACCGGCTTGATTGATGCGGACGTGCTGATGAACGGAGCGCGGAATACGATTGTCTACGAGCAGGATCCGGCGATCCGGGACTGCCTGTTCAAATTGTTCGCGACGAATCACTCACCCGAGTCGGGGGCAACGTCGCTGCGCGATTTACTGTGTTGCCTGCCGCGGGTGCAGGCGCCGGATAACCTGGGATACCGGAACATATTTCGGGTGCTGATCGTGCAGTTCCTGGACGCTCTTGCTTTCGACGTGCGGTCGGTGAAGAAGACCTGCATTCACATCGTGCATCCGGATGGGCGGTTGATTCCGTTTGATACTTATAATTTGTTTTACCGCGACGATTTGGAACGGACCCGGCTGGGGCCGTTGCGGGAAGCAGCGGCGCGAGGCTCACGAAATTCGTTGGTGGTGCCGGCGTAGGTGTTTGGTTTGGGCTGCGGCCACAAAAAAGCCGGCGCGATCTCCTCGCGCCGGCTCTCGCGATCGAATCAACAAAACAGTCTATTGTCCAAAGACGAGCGTTATGGTCTGAGTGTTGTTTTTGTTGTAGTCACCGTTGCCACCGACCGTGACCAAAGAGATCGGAACGGTTACGCCCACATTCGCGTCGAACTTAATTCCGTAGGCGACCTGAATCTGCACTTTGCTCAACGGCAAACCCAGGGCGGTACTCTGCGCCTGTGCCGCCTTCGCCGCCGCCGCTACTTCCTTAATAAGTTCCTGGAATAGATTGACGGGGGGTGGTTTTACAAGGCCCTTGCCCGGAGACGGAACGAGTTTGGGCACGCTATAGGTGAACGAAATGTCGTCGGTTACGTCTTTTTCACGGCTCGCGCCGACCTTAAAAACGAAAATTGACAATGAAAAGCCGATGGTCTTGCCCGTGGTCGTCTTGAAATCCATCGTTGCGCTGGTTATTTTGGGCAAGCCTTTAGGTTGCAACGGATCCAAATCTTTCGACGAAACTTGGTAACACTTGAGAGCTTGTTCAACCAACTGCACGACCGAACTCAGGTCAACTACATCCGCTGGTTGGTCTTTCACATCTTTTTTCTTTTCGTAGGCGCTGACCACGACGGGTGCCGGTGCGCTGCAAACATTCTCGGTGTCCACCAGAGGCTTTGCATTCCGCTGAGCCGTACAGACATTGGCGGAGAAAACGAACGCGAAGAAAAGAACTAAGCTCGAAATTCTCATAGGGGAGCCCCTCCTTGTCGCGGACAGTACTCTACAATTTGAATGGTTACAAGATAAGAGA
This sequence comes from uncultured Acidobacteriota bacterium, assembly GCA_963737765.1. Taxonomy (GTDB): domain Bacteria; phylum Acidobacteriota; class Terriglobia; order Acidiferrales; family UBA7541; genus Palsa-295. The sequence continues at coordinate 75,467 of CAVTTY010000017.1, read as the reverse complement.
CTATCGGAGTAGTAATCGGCGCGGTTCTTGGCCTCTGCCCGCGTCTTAAGCGTTTTTTTTCGAGGAGTCTTCGATACGAGCTGAAACAAAAAGGGCGGCGCGATTTGATCGCGCCGCCCTTGGTGTTTCGCCCGCGATGCGCGGGCATTGTGGTTTGGATAACCCTACGGTCCGCCACTCGCGGGCCTTAGGGTAAATCGCGCTTCGCGCGATTTAGTACATGCCGCCCATGCCGCCGCCCGGGAGCGCCGCCGCCGTGGCCGGCCGCGCGCTTCCTTCGGTTCCTTGATGTCCGCCACCAGCGCTTCGGTGGTGAGCATCAGGCCCGCGATCGAAGCGGCATTCTGCAGCGCGAGACGGGTGACCTTGGCTGGATCGATGACGCCGGCCTTGACCATGTCGCCGAATTCGCCGGTATCCGCGTTGAATCCGAAGTTCTCGTCCTTGGATTCGCGGATGCGTTGCCGACGAATGACGGCGCCTTCGTGTCCGGCGTTGTGCGCGATCTGGCGGAGCGGCTCTTCGAGCGCGCGCTTCACGATGTTGACGCCAATCGCTTCGTCGTCCTGCGAGCTTGAGCTTTTCGAGAGCCGGGATGCAGCGAACCAGCGCCACGCCGCCGCCGGGAACGATGCCTTCCTCGACTGCCGCGCGGGTGGCGTGCATGGCGTCTTCGACGCGAGCCTTCTTTTCCTTCAGCTCGGTTTCGGTTGCCGCGCCGACTTTGATTACGGCAACGCCGCCGACCAGCTTGGCCAACCGCTCCTGCAGCTTTTCCTTGTCGTAGTCGGAGGTGGTGTCTTCGACCTGCGCGCGGATCTGCCGCACGCGGCCTTCGATCTCGCTGGCCTTGCCGGCGCCTTCGATGATCGTGGTGTTGTCCTTGTCGATGGTGACCTTCTTGGCGCGGCCGAGATCCTCGACCTTCACGTTCTCGAGCTTGATGCCGAGATCTTCGGTGATGGCCTTGCCGCCGGTGAGGGTGGCGATGTCTTCGAGCATGGCCTTGCGGCGATCGCCGAAGCCAGGAGCCTTAACCGCGGCGCACTGCAAGGTGCCGCGCAGCTTGTTGACCACCAGAGTCGCCAGCGCTTCGCCTTCGACGTCTTCCGCGATGATCAGCAGGGGCTTGCCCATCTTGGCAATCTGCTCGAGCAAGGGGAAGCAGGTCCTTCATCGAGCTGATCTTCTTTTCGTGGATCAGGATGCGAACGTCTTCCAGCGCGCATTCCATGCGCTCCGGATCGGTGACGAAGTAGGGGGAGAGGTAGCCGCGGTCGAACTGCATGCCTTCGACCACTTCGAGCGTCGTCTCCATGGTCTTCGATTCTTCGACGGTGATGACGCCATCCTTGCCGACCTTCTTCATCGCTTCGGCGATGATGCGTGCCGATCTGCTTGTCGTTGTTGGCGCTGATGGTGCCGACCTGCGCGATCATGTCGCCCTTCACGTCCTTGTGCAGCTTCTTCACTTCTTCCACGGCGACTTCGACGGCCTTTTCGATGCCGCGCTTCAGAGCGGTGGGGCTGGCGCCGGCCGCCACGGTCTTCACGCCTTCGCGGAAGATGGCCTGGGCCAGCACGGTTGCGGTGGTGGTGCCGTCGCCCGCTACGTCCGAGGTCTTGGAGGCGACTTCGCGCACCATCTGCGCGCCCATGTTTTCGAGCGGATCCTGCAGCTCGATTTCCTTCGCCACGGTGACGCCGTCCTTGGTGATGATCGGCGCGCCGAACTTCTTTTCGATCACCGCATTGCGGCCCTTGGGACCGAGGGTGATCTTTACGGCGTCGGCCAGCATGATTAACGCCGCGCAGGATCGCCTGGCGGGAATTCTCACCAGTTACGATTTGCTTTGCCATGATCTTCTTCCTCCTCGTTGAATTGTCGATTGTTATCCGGCGGGTTAAGCCGCGCCGAGACGGTGCATTGCGATTTAGGCCGGAGAGAAGTTACTTCTTGCCGCCGGCCGCTTTGGCGGACGGGCCGAGCTTCGCGAGGATCTCGTCTTCCTTCAGGATCATGTATTCCTCGTCGTCGATCTTGATTTCGTTGCCGCTGTACTTGCCGAACAGGATGCGGTCGCCGACTTTTACGTCGAGCGGGATGCAGTTCGCCCTTTTCGCGCTTTCCGGCGCCGACCGCCACCACTTCGCCCTCTTGCGGTTTCTCTTTTGCGGAGTCCGGGATGATGATGCCGCCCTTGACGCGTTTCCTTCTCTTCGAGCGCTTCACGACCACGCGGTCATGTAGCGGGGTAATATTGACTGCCATTTTGCATTTCCTCCAGTTAGGTGAATCTACGGTCTGAGCTTGAAGAGGTGTGATGAGGCCGGTAGAGCGTTAGCACTCCTCTCAGGCGAGTGCTAATATAGCATGGTCATCGAGGGTGTCAAGCAAAAGTCTGATAATTCGACACTCACATATCTGTAACATTCGGACCGATATAAGATGCTTACAATCATTCTCTTAGACATAGTCAGATTTTTCTGACACTTCGTTATTGCCTTCGGTTGGGCTCCAGTCTACCATCGCCGTTTGCGTCGCTGCGAGCCATTGTGCCATCACTCTTCTATATTCGGCTGATAAGCTTTACGGCTGGCACGCTGGTTTATCTCTTTCTGCTGGCTCTGATTCTGGGGCACCGCCGTCCTCGCCTATTTGAACGACTGTTGTTCTTCGTGGGCCTCAGCATGTTCCTGATTTATGCCAGCGGCCTGCTCGAAATCAACGCCATGGTCGAGTACGGTACCCCACCGGCAGTGACACGATGGAGCTACACGCTGCTGCGGGGCCTGGGTTTTGCTTTCCTGCCGGGACTACTCGTTCAGTTGCATACAGCGTATCTGAAATCTGTCCGTGGCCGCAGAGTATCGAAGTGGCTCGATGCCATGGCCTGGCTATTTTATTTGGCTCCGTTTGCGATCCTAACGTTCGCAGTGGTGTGGGGAGGAGCTGTTCCTCCGGTGACTTTCTTCGATGGATTCGATTTGCTGCCGAGCATTGACTCGGTCCTCTTAATACCGGCCTTGTTCGTGGTAACTCCCGTTCAGTTGTTCGTAGCCCGCACGTCGGAAGACTCCGCGGAGGGGAGAATTTCTGCAGGGGTTTGCGACGACCTCCGGGATCTTGCTGGCCTTATTATGTCGGCTCATGGCGATGCATGTAGGGCCGGCAAAACTGGTTAGCGAACGTCAGTGGGAGTTCATGCTTTCCGGTCACGCTGGCGACACGGCTGGTGTCGCGGTGGTGGTACTGGCAATCTTGCCCGGCGTGCTACTCCTTTATTTTGCGATGCGGCGGAATTTCTTGGAATATGGGGCGCAGCGGAATTTGATGTATGCGCTGCCGGCTACATTTTTGGCGTTGTTGTATTTGGCTCTGGTGCGGCGGGTGAGCGGGTGGCTGGAGCCGGTGTTGCCGCCGGAAGCTACGGCGGCGTGCTGCTGTTTGTGCTGATTTTTCTTTTTGAGCCGCTGGAGCGGTTGATTGGGCCGGTGTTGCATCGGCAGATTGGCGGAGCGGATGGATCGGGTGCAGAGGTTGACGTCGCGATTGCAGCAGGAGGCGCGGCAGGGGAACGTGGCGCATCTGGTGGCAGAGGCCGAGACGAGCGCATCCGGGAGGAATTTGGATTGGCGGCGGTGCGGCATTTCGATTCCGCGCGATGCGGCGTTGAAGGCTTTGGAAGCGCCCGGAGGGTTGGGGCACACGGCGCAGATGCGATTGATGAAGGATGGGCAGGAGATTGGAGTGCTGGAGGCGGCGACGACCGGATCGTATCTGACGGGCGAAACTACCGCAGCGCTGGAATTTCTGGCCGAGCAATTGCCGGGGATGGTGGACCTGGCGCGATTGATCGAAGACAAGCTGCGACTGGAAAGGGAACTGGCCGAGCGCGAGCGGATGGCCTCGCTGGGGCAAATGGCCGCGAACGTGTCGCACAATTTGCGGAATCCGCTGAGCTCGATGAAGACCGTGCTGCAGGTGCAGCTGGAAAATCCGGACTTGCCGGTAGATGTGCGGCGCGATTGCGACGCTGGTGGTGGGCGAGATCGATCGGATGAGCGCGAAGCTGACGCAGCTCTTGCGTTACGCGAAACCCTCCGTGGGCGGCCAGCGCGTAGCGGCAGTGGCGCTCGCGAATCAAACCGCCGTTTTGTTCCGCCATGACGCCGATACCCGCAACGTGCGTTTGGAATTCGAGCGGCCCACCGATGAAATCTACGCACTGGCATCGGAAGAGGCGCTGAACGAAATTCTTTCGAACCTGATCGTGAATGCGATCGAAGCGCAGGCCGGCGGCGGTCGCGTCCGGCTCAGCCTTTCGCGTTATGAAGGACGCCTGGAAATCGTGGTCGAAGACGGGGGCCCCGGAATTTCGGCGGAACTGCGTGCGAAAATATTTCAGCCCTATTTCACCACCAAACCCACCGGGACCGGCCTGGGACTTTCCATCGTGGCTCGGCGCGTGGAAGAAATTGGCGGCACGATTTCCTGCGAAAGCCCGGTGCGCAACGGAAAAGGCACGCGCTTCCGGCTCATGTTGCCGGTCGCCGAAGGCGACGGAGAAGGGAGCGCGAAATGATGCGAACAATTCTGATCGTCGATGACGAGCCGGCTGCGCGCTACGGCGTGCGGCGGGCGCTGGAAGGGAAATACAAAATCGCCGAAGCGGATTCGGCGAGTACTGCGCGGCCGCTCATCGCCAGCGAACACCCGGATCTGATTCTGTTGGATCTGGTGATGCCCGGTGAAGACGGATTGACTTTCCTGCGCAGCCTGCGCGCGAGCGACATCGCCACCCCGGTGCTGGTGGTAAGCGCGCTTGACAGCGCGAACACCGCGGTCGAAGCGCTGCAGAGCGGCGCGGCGGACTACATCGTAAAAGGTTACGACATCGAAGAGTTGCGCAAGCGCGTGGCAAATATTTTGCAACTCGCTGAACTGGGCGCCGAAAATACCCGGCTGCGCCGCGAACTCGTCGCCGACGGGCAATTTGGGCGGATGCTCGGTGCGAGCGCGCCGATGCGGCGGGTCTTCGAAATGGCCGAGCGGGTGGCGTCCACCGACGCGACCGTGCTGCTTCTCGGCGAAAGCGGAACTGGCAAAGACTTGCTGGCGCAGGAAATTCACGACCGTTCCCCGCGCGCGGGGAAAGCATTCGTAGCCGTGAACTGCGCGGCGCTCCCCGAAAATCTGATCGAATCCGAATTGTTCGGGTACGAACGCGGCGCCTTTACCGGCGCGGGGCAGCAACGCAAAGGAAAATTCGAGTTAGCCTCCGGCGGAACGATTTTCCTGGATGAAATTGGCGACATGAATCCGGTGACCCAGGCCAAAGTGCTGCGCGTGTTGGAAAACCGTAAGATCGAAAGGCTGGGCGGCTCGCAATCCATCGATGTGGATGTGCGGGTGATCAGCGCCACGCATCGCGATTTACCGGCGGAAATTACCGCCGGCAAATTTCGCCAAGATCTTGTATTACCGGTTGCGGGTCGTGACCCTGGAATTGCCGGCGCTGCGCGAGCACAAGGAAGATATCCCCAGGCTGGTTGACGCCTTTCTCAGGCAATTCGGCTCGCGTCATAATCGCCAGGTGAAGATCAACCGCGCGGCTCTGGACCTGCTGGGTGCCTACGATTGGCCCGGCAATGTGCGCGAGCTGCGCAACGCGATCGAGCGCAGCGTGGTGCTGTGCCGCGGCGATGAAATCGCGGCCAATGATTTGCCGGAGGAAATTCGCGAAGGCCAACGGCCCGATGACGATAACGGGCGCGGGAGGGCGATAGCGCATTTCTGGGCGAGAGCGATTTTCGCGAAGCGAAGCGCCAGTTCGAAATCGTCTACTTGAAGCGCAAGCTGGAAGAGCATCGCTGGAATGTGTCCAAGACCGCGGCGGTGGTGGGATTGCACCGCCAAAGCCTGCAGGAAAAATTGCGCGAGCTGGGAATTCAGCGCCCGGGGAAGTAAACTCCGTTTACTTCGAGTCCACACCGAAATCATGACCATCGATCGATCAGGCCAATTTGCGGGATTTATTTTGGCGGGCGGCCGCAGCTCGCGGATGGGCCGCGACAAAGCCATGCTGGAAATCGATGGCGTGACGATGCTCGAGCGAGCTATCGATTTGGTTCGACGCAGCGGCGTCGAGCCGGCGATCGTGGGATCGTTCGGCGAAATTCCGCGAGGTGCTAGCGTTCGCGAAATTCCCGATGACTGGCCCGGCGCCGGACCGCTGGGCGGCATCGCCACCGCGCTGCACGGCACCCGCACCACCTGGAATTTGGTGATGGCCTGCGATTTGCCGTACCTGACGCACAGAATGGCTGGAATTTCTTCTGCGTCGCGCGCCGCGCATCCGATCCTATCGACGCCATCGTGCCCGATGAATGTTCGTGGGCCAGAACCGCTCTGCGCGGTTTACCATCAACGCGCCGAGCCAAGGATTCGCCAGGCGCTCGAAAGCGGTATGCGCAAAGTCACCGACGCGCTGGCCGAGCTGCAAATCGATTATGTGGAACGCGACGAATGGAAAGCCTTTGATTCAGACGGCCTCCTATTCAAGAATATGAACCGGCCGGCGGACTACGCAGAAGCCCAGGCCATCTTAAGCAGGCGAGCCCAAAAATGAGCGGCCACTATTTTGAATTTCGGAACGTTTCGAAATCCTTCGGCGACAATGACGTGCTGAAGGACGTGAGCTTTTTCATCGACCAGGGCGAAACCGCGGTGATCATGGGCCGCAGCGGCGTGGGGAAATCCGTGTCGCTGAAACTGCTGCTGGGATTCCTGAAGCCGGACCAGGGGCAAATTATCGTGGCCGGTAAGGATGTTACGGACTGGACCGAAAAGCAATTCGCGGAAATTCGCCGGCACGGTGACCATGGTCTTTCAATCCGGCGCGCTGTTCGATTCGCTGACGGTGGCGGAAAACGTCGCGTTTCCGCTGGAGACGCGCGGCGAGAAGCGCGACCAGCGATAAAATCGACGCCAAAGTAGCCGAATTGATGAAGGAACTCGAAGTCACCGATTTTGCCGAACGCATCCCATCCGACCTCAGCACCGGCACCAAGCGCTCGGTGGCGATTGCGCGCGCTCTGGCTGAAGATCCGGAGGCGATTTTGTACGACGAGCCCACCACCATGGTGGACCCGCTGATGGCCGCGCACGTGGGCGACCTGATCGTTAAGCTGAAAGCCAAGTTGAAAAAAACTTCGATCGTGGTCACGCACGACACGCACCTGGCCAAGAAACTGGCCGATCGCGTTATTTTTCTGCAGGAAGGCCGCGTCGGTTTCTTCGGCACCTGGGCCGAGCTGGCCAATACCAAAGATGCGTTCCTGCGAAATTTTCTGGCGCAAGATGAAATGATCCCGGCCCTGGAAGAAACGGCGTGAGCCAAACTCCGCCGTCCGCGCGTTGATCCCAAATCACAATTACGGCGGGTGATGGGTTTCTGGGACCTGCTGCTTTTCAATATCGCCGCGGTTCTGGGCCCGCGCTGGATTGCCGCCGCGTCGCACAACGGCACATCTTCCATTTCGCTTTGGATTCTAGCCGCCGTAGGATTTTTTGTGCCGACGGCCATGGTCATCGTCGAACTGACCTCGCGCTTTCCGGAAGAAGGCGGGCTGTACGCCTGGACCAAAAACGCCTTCGGCGATTTTCACGGGTTCGTCGCTGGATGGACCTACTGGATCTACACGATTTTTTATTTCCCGGCGCTGCTGCTGGCCAGCGCGAGTATGAGCGCTTACGTGGTCGGCCCCAGCGGCGCGGCGCTGGCGCAGAACCGAATGTTTTTGCTGGTTGGTTCGTTCGTGCTGCTGATCGTCGCGGTGGGAATGAACCTGGTCGGCCTGAATATCGGGAAGTGGCTGCAGAATGCCGGCGGCGTCTCGACCTATCTTCCGCTGCTGATCCTCGCGGTGATCGCGTTCCTGTTGTTGCGCTCGCACGGTTCGGTTACGGCGTTCACCTTGGCCAACATGATGCCGCACTGGAACTGGGGCACGGTGAATTTCTGGCCGCAGATAGCGTTCGCGTTTACCGGCCTGGAAATCGGGTCGATGATGAGCGAAGAAGTCCGCGATCCGCGGCGCACTTTTCCCCGCGCCATCTTCGCTTCCGGGGCGTTGATCGCAATCATTTATATTGTCGGCACCTTTGCGGTGCTTTCGCTGCTTCCCGCGGTCGACGTCGATACCAAGAGCGGCGTGTTTCAGGCCATCACTTCGGGTTCCACGCTGCTGAAAATCGGATTCGTCGGCGTGCTGGCGGCGATGCTGGTATCGGTGGGAAACGCGGGCGGAGTGGGCAGCACGGTTGCCGGCGTTTCGCGCGTGCCGTTCGTCGTGGGGCTGGACCGCTACCTGCCCGCGGCCTTCGGAAAAATTCATCCGAAGTGGAAAACGCCGTACGTCGCAATTTTAGTCCAAGCCGTTGTTTCCGGAGTGATTCTGCTGGCCACGCAGATCAACGAAACGGCAAACAGCGCCTACCAGATTCTGGTAGACGCCACGACCATCGTCTATTTTATTTCGCTGATGTACATGTACGCGGCCGCCATTCGGCTGGCGTATCGCAAAGATCGTGAGACCACGCCGGGCGCGGTCCTGATTCCGGGTGGCGTCTTAGGCGTGTGGATCGCCAGCCTGCTCGGTATTTTCGTGGTGCTGGGCGGAATCGCGCTGTCGTTCATTCCCCCCGCGGAATCCGCGAATAAATTTCTGTTCGTCGCTAAACTGATCATCGGGACCGTGGCGTCGGTGCTGTTTGGATTGGCTTTGTATTATCGCGGCGTGCGGGCCAAGGCTCGCGACGCCCGCGCGTCGTCGTAGAAATTCGCGAACAGCACGCGAACCCTAGTGAACCGCGCGATTTTGCGTGGCTGATTTCGTCACCAGCGAGAAACGCGGTTCGGGTGTCGCGCAAATATCACCCTTTCCGGTGACCTGCACTGCGACGTATTCTCCCACCGCCGGCCCGTGCTTGAATCCGTGGCCTGACCCGCCGCCGACCAACCAGACGTTTTCGAGTTGGGGATGCCGGTCGATCAGAAAATCTCCGTTCGACGTATTTTCGTACTGACAGACGCGGGTCTCGACTACCGGCGCATTTCGCAGCGCCGGAAAACGTCGCGCCACAAATTCCTTGGCCGCCTCCACCGCTTCCGGGCTGGCGACGCGCGACTGGGTGTCCGGATCGACCGGCGCACCGTGCCGGTCGTGCGCTACCTTGAATCCGCGCGATTCGATGTCCGGCATCCCATAAAATTCGTCTTTCAGATAGAGCCAGGTCGGCATCGCCGGCTGGGTGAACTGCCGCTCGCCCGGTGGAACGCCGAAGAAAAGAATTTCCTGGCGCGTTACGAATATCCGCGAGCCCAGCACGTCTGGAAATATTTTCGGCAGCCAGGAACCGCAGGCGAAAACGAACGCGCCGGCCGAGATCTTTTCTCCAGTGCTGGTCGCGATCGATTCGAGCTGCTGCTGACCTGATGGCTTGGCGATTCCCAGGTTGCGATAATCCACGCCCGCGGCGATGGCCTGATCGACCACCGCGCGGACTGCGCGACGCGCCATCAGCACACCGCTATGCGGCTCGAAAATTCCCCAGGCCTCGTCCTCGAAGGAAATCTGCGGATAACGCCGGCGCAAATCGCGGACGGTCAGCTGTTCGCAGCCGACGCCGTTATTTTGCAGCGTCGCCAGGGAATCGATGGCGTATTGATATTTGTCCGGAGCGATCCACAGGACGCCAGTCTTATGGAAAAGTTCGGGGCGGCCCGTTTCCGCGAATAATTCTTTCCACAGCGGCAGCGAGCGCATCGCGAAGCGCGTGTAGATTTCGTCGGCGCCATAACCCATGCGGATGATGCGCGATTCGCCGCCGGAGCTGGACCGCGAATTGCCGGGGCCGTAAGCGTCGACCAGCAGAACTTTCGCGCCGGATTTTCGCAGAAACCGCGCGGACCATGCGCCGAAGACGCCGGCGCCGATGACGGCGACGTCGTAGGTGGCGGCCACCTAAAAGCCTTCCTCGGCGAGTTTCTTCACGGTGATGCCTGGCACCGCCGCAGTTTCGTCTTTCTTCAGCAGGCCTTCGACGTATTTCGCCAGAATATCGGTCTCGATATTGACCGGGTCGTTGACGCTCATCATGCGGACGTTGGTGTTTTCGTGAGTAAAAGGAATGATGGCGATATCAACGATGCCGTCGCGCCACTTCGCGACGGTCAGACTGATGCCGTCAATCGCGATCGAACCTTTCTCCGCCACGTACCGCCGCAGATTTTCCGGAACGCGCACGGAGAGCCACCAGCTGTCGCCTTCGGGAACCAGCCGCGTGACCCGGCCGACGCCGTCAACGTGGCCCTGCATGAAATGACCGCCCAGGCGGGCCCCCGCCGCCAGCGGCCGTTCCAGATTCACCAGGTCGCGCGGTTTTTTCTCGCCGAAATTGGTGCGCTGCAAGGTTTCGCCGGAAAGCTGCGCGGAAAAGTGCTGCGGATCAAAATGCGTGACGGTGAGGCAGCAGCCGTTCACCGAAATGCTGTCGCCGAGTTTCATGCCGTCCGCGACCGAGACGTGTGCGCCGGGCTGCGATGGCAAGTGCACCAGCAGCGCGCCGCCCTTGGCGTCGATGTGCAACGATTCGATGCGGCCGACCTGTTCGGTAATTCCGGTGAACATTTATCCTGAGTCCTTGGCTGGTCAGCTTTAGCTGCGCCCGCGCGGTGCCGCAGGCGGGTGAAAATATCCTTCCACCACGAAATCGGGTCCGCAGGTGCGCAATTTCAAATCCGTCAGCGCCGGCGATTTCGCGAAAAGCCGCGAAGGGATGCGGGCCATCGGCACGCCGTTCCCGCCCATAATTTTGGGAGCATAAAAGAGAACCATCTTGTCCACAAGCCCGGCTTCGAGCATCGCTCCATTTAGATCAGCACCAGCTTCCACCATTAGGCTGAGGATTTCGCGGCGGCCCAGTTCGCGAATCACTTCACGCAGATCGATATGGCCGCGACGGCTGCGCAAACGCACGACTTCGACTCCTGCGCGGATCAGCGCGCGGGCCTTCTTTGAAGCCGGGGATTCGCCGGTGAACACCAGCAGATCATTTTCGGCGGATCGAACCAATTCCGAGCGCAACGGCAACCGCAGCCGCGAATCGAGAACTACGCGCAGCAGGCGACGGCGGCGAGGCAATCCCGATCGATCGTTCAGCCGCGGATCGTCGGCGAGCACGGTGCCGATTCCGGTGAGCAGCGCGTCGGCTGCATGCCGCATGCGCTGCACTTCTTTGCGTGATGCGGGAGAAGTAATCCAGGTAGCGCTGCTGGCGCGTAGCGAAATTTGACCGTCGAGCGTCAGCGCAGTCTTCAAGGTCACGAACGGACGCTTGCTGACGATCCAGCGCGAGAACGATTCGTTCAGAGTTTGCGCCTCGGATTCGCCAACGCCGACCGTGACTGCAATTCCGGCGCGGCGCAGCTGCTGAAATCCCTGCCCCGCGACGACCGAGTGCGGGTCGCGCATCGCGCCGACCACGCGCGAAATTCCTGCGGCGACGACGGCGCGCGTGCACGGTCCGGTACGCCCGGTGTGGCAGCAGGGCTCGAGCGTGACGTACAGCGTCGCGCCCTTCGCGCGCTTGCCGGCCTGGCGCAGCGCGACGATCTCGGCGTGGTCCCGGCGTTCGTAAACGTGAAAACCTTCGCCGACGACACGTCCGGATTTTACGACCACCGCCCCGACGATAGGATTCGGATGAGCCAGGCCCACGCCGCGCCGCGCGAGATCAAGCGCGCGGGCCATCCAGAATTCGTCGGTTTCATGGGCGAGCGCGATTTTCTTCTTCATCGTTGTGCGGGATGCCACCGTGCCTAATCGAAAAGGGAATTGACGTAGGTTTGCGCGTCGAAGGGCACCAGGTCGTCAATTTTTTCGCCGGTGCCGACGAATCGCACCGGCAGATTCAGTTCGCGCGTAATCGCCACCACGATTCCGCCCTTGGCCGTGCCGTCGAGCTTGGTCAGCACAATGCCGGTAACGCCCGCATGGCTCCAGAATTCGCGCGCCTGGTTCAGGCCGTTCTGCCCGGTGGTCGCGTCGAGCACCAGCAGCACATCATGCGGCGCGCCGGGAATCACTTTCGCCGCGGTGCGTTTCATTTTGTCCAGCTCGGCCATCAGATTCGATTTGGTGTGCAGGCGCCCGGCGGTGTCGACGATCACCACGTCCGCGCCGCGCGCGCGCGCCGACGTAAGCGCGTCGAATACCACCGCCGATGGATCGGCGCCGGGTTTTTGCTTCACCAGTTCCACTGCTGAGCGGCGCGCCCAGACTTCCAGCTGTTCAATCGCCGCCGCGCGAAACGTGTCGGCGGCGGCCAGCACCACCTTCACGCCTTCTTTCGTCAGCCGATTGGTCAGCTTGCCAATCGTAGTGGTCTTGCCGGTCCCGTTTACACCGACCACAAAAATCACCCGCGGCGCGGCCATCGTCTTGGGGTCGAAACCATTCGAACTGATCGACGGCGCCGTAAGAATTTTGAGAATTTGATTTTTCAGCTCGCGCTTCAGCGAACCAGGCTCTTCGAGTTTGTGTTCGTTCACCTGCTGGCGCAGCGCCGCCAGAACCTCCTTGGTCGTCTGCACCCCGATATCCGCGCTCAACAGCGCGGATTCCAGCTGCCGCAGCAATTCGGGATCGACGGGCCGGTCGCCGGTAAGAATCTGCTCAACCCGCGCGGACAGCTCCGTGCGCGTCTTGCTGACGGAATCCTTCAGGCGTTCAAGTAGCGTAGGTTCCGGAGGTCCGAAGAGGGAGATCATGGGTGTCTGGTCGTCGAATGGTTATCGCGCGCTTCTGTTCTTGAACCTTTAATTGTAGCAAAGAGCAGGGAAGGGAAGAAAAGCGCGGCGTTGTCTCGGTTCGACCTAGCGCTCGATTGGTGCCGTCCGAAAATTGTGTCATAGTCGCCTTGTGAGATCAGGCGATGACGGGTGACAGCGTTGCACCTGCGCCAGCTTGCTGGCCTCACCAGAAGCGGGAAGAACTCGCATGATCGACCCAGAGCACTGGCCGCTGTGGCTAAAGATTCTGGTATTTCCGCCAATGTTGCTTGGCTCAGCCTTCGCGTACCTGCCGTTCGCGAAGACGCCAAAGTGGCGAGCGGTGCAAATTGGGTGTGTAATCTACTTCTTCCTCTTCGCAATCTTATTTGTTTGGAAATCGAGAATTGGTTACGTCGCCGTCGCTGTGTCTTTTTTCGGACTAGTAGTATTTTTATTTCTGAGGTGGAAGCATCAGGCCTGACTCACGACATACAAGAGCCGGTTGCGTTGCTACTCGTAGCGCAGGGCTTCGGTGGGGGCGATGCGGGATGCTCTTCGCGCCGGCATGTACGCCGCCAGCATGGTCACAATAAACAGCGTCGGCACCACCACGATATAAGCGAGGGCGTCGACTCCGCCGGCGTCGAAGAGCATAGAATTCATCAGCCGCTCGACCGCGAAACCCATTGCCAGGCCAAGCGCCGTTCCGATCCCGACCAGTGCCAAGCCCTTGCCCATTACCAGGCGGAGAACTTCCGAGCGTCCGGCACCGAGAGCCATGCGGATGCCGATCTCGTGGGTTCGGCGGCTCACGTTGTAGGCGATCAGCCCGTACAAACCGGCGACGGCCATCAGCAAACCGACCAAGCCCATCGCGCCGACCATTTTCATTGCGATTTTTGGTGATTCCACGGCCTGGTTGCGGTAGTACTCCTCGTACGATCGGGTATCGATCATCGGCAGATTCGGATCGAGGGCGCGGACCGCGTCCTTCACTGTTTGCACTAGCTGAACCGGGTCGCCGCTCGATCGCACCATCAAGGTCATGCGCGCGATGGGATGCTGGGACAGCGGGAGGTACACAAAGTCCGCGGGAAAGTCGGCAGCGTTTTCATTCTTGATGGTTTCGGCCACGCCGACAATCTCGACCAAAGCTCCGTCGCGACTGTCGAGGTGGATGTGCTGGCCCACGGCGTTCTGGCCCGGCCAATAATGTTTCGCGAACTGCTCATTCACTACCGCGACGCGGGGCGCCTCCGCGGTATCCGACTGCAGAAATCCGCGGCCACCCAGAATCGGGATGGCCATGGTGTTGAAATACCCTTGGTCCACCGTGTCCATGGTCGAAGTGAAATTCTCGCGGTCGCGCGGCAACTGCAGGCCATCGGGAACGAAGGCCAGGCCGTCGAAATGATCGGTGCCGAGCGGGACGTTCTGCATCAACGTGTCGCCCTGCACTCCGGGAGCTTCACGCAAGCGTTCGGTCAGCAGTTTGTAGAACGCCTGGGTCTGAGCCGGGGTGTACTGCACCAGGCGTGGATCGAAGCTGGTCATCAGCAGATGATCTTTCTGGAAATTCGTTCCGACCACCAGGTCGCGCTGGAAGCCACGCACCATCAGGAATGCCGCGGTCAACAACATCAGCGAGGTGGACACCTGCGCCACCACCAGGACATTGCGGCCCCACATCCGTTTGCGTCCGGGGACATCGACTTCCGCCGATTTGATTCCGTTCACCAGATCGACGCGGGTACTTTGCAGCGCCGGGGCCAGCCCGCAAAGCAGCGCGCTCAACATCGCGAGCGCGAGACTGGCCAGCAACACTCGGGTATCCATGCGGAACGGCAGCGCGAGCGGCAGATCCGACATCAGCACGACTTGATCAAAAGTGTGAAACCACTCGACGAACGCGTAGCCGATGGCAATTCCGCCCAAGCCGCCAAGGGTGGCCAGGATCAGGCTCTCGGTCATCAGTAAGCGGATCAGCCGGCCGCGCCCGGCGCCAATCGACAACCGTATGGCGATCTCTCGCGCGCGGGAGCGGCCGCGGCTCAGCAGCAGTCCGGCTACGTTGGTGCAAGCGACCAGCAGAACCGCCAAGGCCAGAACGACAAAGATGACAGTGAACTTCCAGTTGGCATCATCGACGCGGGTGCGCATTTCGAATTGGGTATGTACCGTTGCGCCGCGGCCGCGATTGGCCTTGGGATATTCGCTTTCAAAGTTTTTGGCGAGTACCGCGAGCTCGTTCTGCGCCTGCTGCAGCGTCGCGCCGGGTTTCAAACGCGCGCTGACCCGCAACTCACGATCATCGCGGTCCTCAAAGAAATTCTTCTGGATGTCGGTTGAAAACACCGGCGCCATGGCCAGGGGAATATAAAAGTCGGGACGATCGAATATTTGCATTCCCGGGAATCTCTCGGGAGCGACTCCGATCACGGTGAACTGCACGCCATTCAGACGAATATGCCGGTTAATGACCCAAGGATCGGCTCCAAATTCGCGCCTCCAGAATTCCGGACCGAGCACCACCACGGCGTCGCGACCCGGCACCTGGTCTTCTTCCATCCGAAAACTGCGGCCCAGCTGCGGTTCCACGCCCAGCACATGCAGGTAGTTGCCGGAAACCATCATCCCGCCGGTGACGCGCGGAGTGCTGGCCGCGTCGGGGCTGAAGCCGACCGCCTTCATTTCGGAGTTGGCGATCACACCCTCGTAGCTCTGCGTTTTGTCGCGCAGGTCGAGATACTCGCGATAAGAAAAATCGTCGAAGTTGCTGTCATGGGTGGTGCTCACCAGCGTCACGATTCCGCTCGGATGCGGCACGGGGTAAGGCCTGAAGATCAGCGCATCCGCCATGCTGAACGTGCCGGAAACCATGCCGATCCCAAGCGCGAGAGTAACGATCACGAAGATGGTCAGTCCGGGTGTGCGGCGCAGGCTCCGCAAGCTGAAGCGGAAGTCCTGAAAAAGCGTTTCGATGAAATGGCCGCCCAAGGCTTCACGGGCTTCTTCTTTGAATTTTTCGAAGCCGCCGAATTCCAGTCTTGCGCGCCGCTGCGCTTCGGCGCGGGAAATCCCGGCGCGCTGTAGATCGTCGGCGCGATGGTGAAGATGCGAGCGAAGTTCATCGTCCATTTCGCGGTTTACCCGACCGCGCTGCAAGAAAGCCGAAGCAAGCGATCGTATCGAAGAAAAGAGGCTCATGCTTCCTCCGGTTGCGCGCCCAAGGCGCTGGCGATGGCCGTGGCGAGGCGGTTCCAGGTGGCGGTCTCTTCGCGGAGCCGTTTGCGGCCGGCGGCGGTCAGCTCATAAAATTTGGCGCGCCGGTTATTCTCCGACGTGCCCCAGTTTGCTTTCAGCAGTCCCTGGCGCACCAGCCGGAATAGACCGGGATACAGCGCGCCCTGCTCGATGAGCAGCGCTCCGCCGGAAATCTGCTGAATGCGCAGGAGAATTCCGTAGCCGTGAAGCGCGCCGAGGGAAACGGCGCGGAGAATCAGGAGATCGAGGGTGCCGGGAAGGAGTTGGGCTTGGTCGGGCACATGCACTCCTAAGATGATCAGGAGTGTACGTCGCTCTCTCCTAAGCTGTCAAGGGGAAAGTGTGCCGGGTTAATTCTTGGCTAATCGACGATGAAAACGGTCGCGCCGTGTTCGGAGATGACCCGGTGCGGCGACTTGCCATCGTCCGCAACGTGGTAAGTCGCGCCTTCGCCCACCGTGAATTGCCGGCCGTCCTGATGTTCCAGGATCACCGCGCCATCCAGCACGATCAGCACGTGCCCTTTACCGCACCAGTGGTCGGCGACATATTCGGCGCTGTACTTCACCCGCCGCAAACGAACGTCGCCCAGCTGCCAGACCCGCGCGGTGGCCTCGCCGGATTCGCCGGGACGCGTCGTCGCCGTCATTTCCGCCCAGTCGATTACGCCTTCAGGAATTTTGGTCAGTTTCAACGCTGAACTCCTCGTGTTCGGCTGAACTTGAGCGATTTTAGGATGCGGCTTTGCTGTGGTGAGTCAAATCCACTTGCGGTCCGCCGGTGTGCTTCAATTTCAAATTGAGCGTCACGTCCACGTGGTCCCCGATCTTGACGAAGGGAATCCCCTTGTTCATCCCGTAGTCCTTGCGGTTGAAGGTCATTTTCCCTTCAATCTCCCCGAGGTGTCCGGTCTTATGGGAAATGAGCAGAGTCACCTTTTCCGGCTGGGTCGCGCCGCGGATGGTGAAATCGCCATCCACTTCAATCGTGTTGGCGCTGGTCTGCACGAATTTCGTGGATTTGAAAGTGATGGTCGGATTGTTTTCCGCGTCGAAGAAATCCTTGCCCTTCAGCTTGCCGTTCTTCATCCCGCTGCCAGTGTCGACGCTATCCGCCTGAATGGTCAGCAGCAGCGAGCCGGTGGTGACGTCGGGGGATTGAAAAGTAAGCGTAGCATCCCATTTGTCGAAGTTGCCCTTGATCGCGACGGACGCCTTCACATAGAACGTAATCGTACTGTGTACCGGCGTAACCTCGAAAACCGGAACTCCAGACGCAGTTTGGGCGGAACTTGCGGAAGAAAATAAAAGTAGCCCGAAACAGCACAAAAGAAGTGATCGCATAAAGCGCAGTCTGAGACCTAAGCGGAATACTGTCAACTGAAGAAGTCCGTGATCACCCCCGTGATGGTTCCGCGCCCGAATTTCTCCGGGCCCTCGTCCTCGCCTTTCTCGGTGTCCTTGGTGTTAAATCTTTCGTTCAGGGCTTGGCTGGTTCCGCGCGCGTGTCTACCGCGATCCAGTTGACTTCCCAGCTTTTGCCGCCGTCATCGGAAAACGATTGTTCGAACCGGCACGAATTCTCGGTCAGGTCCATCCAGACATTCTTCACCAGGATCATCCGGCCGTTAAATTCTTCCTGATCGAAAAATTCGCCGCGCCCGTTCTTGAATTCGCCGACGGTCGGAATGCTCAGACTGCCGACCCGGCTGTTGGCGAAATTCAAGCTCCATTGATGCGACTGCGGATTGTAGAGCCGCAGCGAAATCCCTTCGATGTGGCCGCCGGGGCCATCCACTTCCAGTTCGACCAGGTTCGCGCGGCCATCCCAGATTTTCCGCACCATCGACGTGCCGTGGTACTCAATCCAGGTGGTCGAGCCGGTGAGCGGATGCTGCAGCCGCGAAATATGCGTATTCCAATGGCCAATTTCAAAATCGAAATCGTGCTGGCCGTCGCGCGGCGCCGGAGGCTGTTGCCGATTGACGCCGCCCAGGGGCTGCCACGCGAACAGCAGCCCCAGAACCGCAACACCAAGCCTGAGCCATTTCCGGGCGTGAGTCTTAGTGGGATTTCTCGGCTTCATCTTTCACCCGCGTCTCATCGGTAATCCAGTTCACTTCCCAGGTTTTCCCGCCATCCTCAGAAAAAGATTGTTCGAAGTGTGGCGTGTCGGTGGTCGTGTTGGTCCACAGGAACCGCACCAGAACCATGCGGTCGTTAATCGGCTCGTAGTCGTAAAATTCGCCGCGGCCATTTTTGAATTCGCCGATCGTTGGCACGGCCATCGTGCCGGTTTTGGAAGTCGCCCAGTTCAGGTTCCACTGGTGCGCCACCGGATTGTAGAGACGCAGCGTCAAACCCTCGATGTGGCCGGACGTGGGGTTATCGGTTTCGAACTCCTCAAGCTGTGAGCGGCCATCCCAAATCTTGCGCGTGACCGAGGTCCCGTCAAATTCCACCCAGGTGGTGGAACCGGTCAGTGGATGCATCAGCTTTTTCAGGTGGATTTTCCACGAGCCGATCTCGAAATCGAAATCATGCGAGCCGTCGCGCAGCGCGCCGGCCGGATTTTGAACCGCCCCGGCAATCGCCGGTGACGAGATGACGTATTGCGGGGGCTGAGCCCGATCGAGCGGCTGGGTGGCCGCGGCGTGCGCCGCCACCCGGCTGCTTTGCACCAGAAAAAGAGCGGCGCACAATCCCGCGAAAATCGAAATGGTCCTGAGTGTCTGGTTCATGATTCCTCCGGTAGCAGATGGAGCCTACGAAGCACAAATTACGGCGCCGAGTGGCCTGCCACAATATCCACTTCTGCGTGGTACGATATGGCCACTCCCAAGAGAGACGTAAAGCTCGGCGATGAAACGAATTTCTTCCAGCTTCTTGCCGCCCATCGCGCTCGATGCGCGCGCCCGCATGCCCATGTACCAGCAACTCTACGAATGGTTCCGGCGCGCCATTCTGCAGGGTCAATTGCGGCCCGGGCAACGCGTGCCTTCGACCAGAAATCTCGCGGCGGAATTAAAAATTTCGCGCATCCCGGTTTCCAGCGCCTACGAACAGCTGCAGGCCGAAGGCTACTTCGAGACTTTTGTGGGCGCCGGCACCTGCGTGGCGCGCTCGATCCCGGGCAACGCGGTCGGTTCGACCAACGGGGAATCGCGATCGGCCCCGGCGCCAAGCGGCGCGACCAACCGGAAAACGCAGTGCTCCCCGCAAAATTTCGCGGCGCGCCATGGCGATGCGCATGCCGCCCCAATCCTGGCTGGACAACATGGGCGCGTTCCGGGTCAGCCTGCCCGCGCTCGAGCACTTTCCCGTCGGCGTCTGGTCCAGGCTGGTGAATCGCCACTCGCGGCGGCAGCCGCGCCAGCTGATGGCCTACGGCCACGCCATGGGCTACCGGCCCTTCCGCGAAGCGATCGCCGAATATTTGGGAGCGGTTCGGGCGGTGCGCTGCGACGCGTCGCAAATTCTGGTGACCACCGGCTCGCAGCTCGGCCTGCAGCTTTCCGCGCAGGTGCTGCTCGACGCCGATGATCCGGTGTGGATCGAAGAGCCGGGCTATCACGGCGCGCGCCACGCGTTGATGACCGCGGGCGCGAAATTAGTTCCGGTGCCGGTGGATCAAGAAGGCCTGAACGTTGCCGAAGGAATTCGCCGGGCCCCGAAAGCGCGTGCGGTTTACATCACGCCCTCGCATCAATATCCGCTGGGTTGGACCATGAGCGCCACCCGCCGCATGATGCTGCTCCATTGGGCCACGCGCAGCGGCGCCTGGATCATCGAAGACGATTACGACAGCGAGTACCGTTTCGGCGGACGCCCCATCGCTTCGCTGCAAGGCCTCGATACGCAACGCGCGGGTGATTTACATCGGCACCTTCAACAAAGTGGTGTTTCCTTCACTGCGCCTGGGCTACGTGGTGATCCCGAAAGACCTGGTCCCGGCGTTTTGCACCGCGCGCGACGCCGCCGACGTTTTTTCCTCCACGCTGTACCAGGCGGTCATGACCGATTTCATCCGCGAAGGGCACTTCGCCCGCCACATCCGCCGAACGCGCGTGCTCTACGCCCAGCGCCGCGCCGCGCTGGTCGAAGCCATCCAGAAACATCTGGGCGACAAGCTGCAAGTGGTGGGCGCGGAAGCGGGGATGCATCTCGTGGCGTTGCTGCCGCGCGGCGTCAGCGATGTGGCCATCGCGAAGAAGGCCGCACAACTGGGAATTGCGGCGCAGCCACTATCCTCGTGCTGTTCCAAGCCGCCTTCGCGAGGCGGCCTGATACTCGGGTACGGCGGAGCAGACGCGCGTCAGATCGAAGATGGAGTGCGCAAGCTGGCTTCCTGCATTTGAAGCTCGCGCGATTTTTTAATTCGCATCTTTTATTCGTGTGTACTGGTTGATCCAGTTCACTTCCCAGGTTTTGCCGCCGTCGTCGGAAAAAGCCTGCTCGGACTGCGCCGTATCCGCAGTGATTCCCCAAATCGAAAACCGCACCAGAATCATTCGGCCGTTGTACGGCTCCTGATCGTAAAAGTCGCCGCGACCGTTCTTGAATTCGCCGACGTTGGGAATTCCCAGCGTGCCGACGTTCGGCGTGGCGAAGTCGAGATACCACTGGTGAGCCGTGGGGTTGTACCAGCGCAACGAGAGCAGTTCAATATGCCCGCCGGTGCCGTCGGCTTTGTATTCCGCCAGGTTGGCGCGGCCGTTCCACACTTTGCTGACCTTGGTTTCGCCATCCATCTCGACCCAGGTGGTCGAGCCGGTCAGCGGATGCACGAGACGCCGCGAGTGGGTTTTCCAGTTGCCGAAGTCGAAATCAAAATCGTGCTGGCCGTCGCGCAGGCCGCTCGAGTCTTTGGGGTTCGCGTCGACCGCAGGCGCGGGAGCTGCCGTCGCGGCAGTTTCTTTTTCCCGCGTCTTGGTCGCGAAGAAAGCCAGCGCCCAGGTCTTTCCTCCGTCGGCCGAATACGATTCTTCGTAGGTATGGGAGTTCGGCGTGATGCTGTCCCACGCGCCGCGGACCATAATGGAGCGATCTTTAAACGTATCCTGCTGGAAAAGTTCGGCGCGCCCATCCTTGAACTCACCGATCAGCGCTGCGCCAATCGTCCCGATTTTGCGGTTGATGTAGTTTTGGCTCCATTGATGGGTCTGCGGATTGTAAAGAAACAGGCTCAATGCTTCCCAGTGGCCCTTGGGGCCGTCCACTTCGATTTCTTCCAGTTTGGCGCGGCCTCCCCACACGGGCCGGACGGACACCGTGCCGCTCAGATCCATCGCGGGGGACGAAGGCGAAAACGGGTCGACTACGCGTTTGATTTGGGTGCGCCAGACTCCCATGTTGAAATCGAAATCGTGCTGGCCGTCACGCAGCGCGGGTGATTCTTGATTTAGCGCTGGGGCCGGGGCCGCTTGTGCGTGGGCCGGCGTTCCAATGATTACCAACGAAAGAAAAAGCGCCGCAGCTGCCAGCGCAGATTTTCGAAGATCGCTCCATGAATCCATTTTTTCCGTCTCCCGTTTTGGCTTCCCTAAACGCGTTCACCAACATCTTGTAGCATGCGGGAAATCATGGTATTTCTGTATAGCCACTTCCTGCAAAGTTTGTGATACCACTTATAAAACTTGGCGAGCCGCTGTTCCGGCAGGTGTATCGCAGCTTGCGGCAATCGATTGTCTCCGGCGCGTTCCCCGGCGGCCACCGGTTGCCTTCCACTCGCGACCTCGCCGAACAACTGAAAATTTCGCGCACCGTCGTGCTGCTCTCCTACGAATTATTGCTGTCCGAAGGTTTCGTCGTCGGCCGCGGTGGTTCCGGAACGTACGTGGCCAGCGGTTTGAGCGCGGGCTCCAGCACCAAACGCAAGAAATCCGTGGCGCTGCCGTTGTCGCGATTTGGATCCTCCGCCGCGAAAGCCGCAGCCAGCACCAGCGTCCCCGGCCGGCGAACTGCCCCGCTTCGCTACGATTTCGTGTGGCGCAGCGACATGGAAACGTTCCCCTTCGAAGCGTGGCGCCGCATCCTGCTGCGCCAAGCCCGGGCCGCGTCGATACGCGCCCACGATTATGGTGTCGCGGCGGGAACGCTGGCGCTGCGCGAAGCCATCGCCGCGCATTTGCGCCGTTCGCGCGCGGTCGTTTGCGACGCGTCCGAAGTGATTATCGTCAACGGCTCGCAGCAAGCCCTGGATCTGATCGCCCGCGTGCTGCTCGAACCGGGAAACTCGGTCGCAGTCGAAGATCCGCAATATCAGGGCACGCGTGAAGTCCTGCACGCTGCCGGAGCAAAGCTGCGGCCCGTGCCGGTCGACGCCGACGGACTGAATCCCGCGAAGCTGCCGGCGCAGGGCGCCCGCCTGGTTTTCGTCACGCCGTCGCATCAATTTCCCACCGGCACCATTCTTCCGCTGCCGCGGCGGCTCGCGCTGCTGGACTGGGCCCGGCGCAAAAACGCGGTAATCGTCGAAGACGACTACGACGGCGAATTTCATTACGCCGGGCGGCCCCTGGAGTCCCTGCAAGGCTTGGACCCCGAAGGACGCATCGTTTACGTCGGGACATTTTCGCGCACCATTTTTCCAGCTTTGCGCATTGGCTATTTGATCGCGCCGAAGTCACTGGCCCCCGCCTTTACCGCCGCCAAATGGCTGAGCGATCGCCACTCCGCGACTCTCGAGCAACAAACTCTGGCAGAATTTATCGATTCGGGAATGTATGAACGCCATTTGTGCCGGCTCCGCCGCCGCAACACCTCGCGCCGCGCGGCGCTGCTCGAAGCGATCCACAAATATCTGGGCCATCGCGTGCAAATGACCGGCGATGGCGCGGGCGTCCACGTCGTGCTGTGGCTGGGCCATCGCGTTCCCGAAAACACGATCATCGAAAAAGCAGCCGCGCGCGGCGTGGGAGTTTACGGCGTGTCTCGGTATTTCCTGCAGCGCCCTTCGCGCCAGGGATTGATGCTGGGTTACTCGCGACTGAAGGAGAATGAGATCCGCGAGGGCATTCGACGGCTCAGCGAAATTATCTGAATCGGAATTCATCTGACCAGGAGGGCAACACAAACGGTGAAGCGTTGGGTGGATGCCAGGGAGTTAGTTGTCCGCCGCGTCGCCGAGCCCAGAGGCAATCAAGTAGTACACTGAACGTAACCGCAAGGAAGCGAATATTCAAAATAAAGGGAAAGGCTCGTTCGATTGGTGCGAAATACGGTGAACAGACTCGCGCTACTTATATTGTTGGTTGCTGTGCCGCTCTTCTCGCAGAGCAATACGGGAGAATTGCATTTAAAGGTTACCGATCCGGCTGGTCTCGGGGTGAGAGTCGCTGTCTCGCTGACGAGTGACGCCAACCAATATCAAAATTCGTTCAGCACCAGCGAGCAGGGGCGGCTGGAGGTACAGCGCCTGCCGTACGGCCTGTATCGGCTGGAAATTGCGCAGACCGGATTCGCTCCGGTTTCGGAAATGGTCGAGATTCGTTCCTCGATTGCCACCGAATTTGTGATCCAACTCAAGCTGCCCTCCATGAATCAATCCGTTACGGTCACCACTCCCGACACCCTGATCGATCCCGATCAGGCCGGCGCAGTCAGCCAGATCGGCTCCGACGCGATTCAGCACCGCCTCAGTTCGGTCCCCGGGCGTTCGCTGCAGGACCTGGTGAACACCCAGCCGGGCTGGCTCTATGAAGGCAACGCCGTGCTGCATCCGCGCGGCTCGGAATATCAAACGCAATTCGTGGTCGACGGCATTCCGCTCACGGACAATCGCTCGCCGAGCTTCGGTCCCGAGATCGAAGCGGACGACGTGCAATCGATGAGCATCTACACCGCGGGCATTCCCGCGGAGTACGGGCGCAAGATGGGCGGCATCGTGGAAGTGAACACCCTGAAAGATTCCGACCCCGGATTTCACGGCCAGGTGGTTCTTTCCGGCGGAAGTTTTGATTCGGCGGGCGCCTTCACCCAGGGGCAGTATGTCTGGGGAAATAATACTCTGGGCGCCAGCGCCAGCGGAAGCATGACCGACCACTATCTCAATCCGGTGGTTCCACAGAATTTTTCCAACACCGGAACGCTCGGCGATTTCTCGCTGAGTTATCAGCGCGACCTCACGCCGAACGATCGTCTGAACTTGAGCGTCCGCCATGAACTTTCGCGCTACGACATTCCCAACGAACAGATTGCAGCAAGCCGCCGGGCAGCGCCAGAACGCCGACAACTTCGAAACCATGGGCATCGTCTCGCTACCAGCACACTTTCTCGCCCAATGCGGTGGCCGATTTTCGCGGAATGGTTCGCGACAACTCCAACGATTTCTATTCCAATCCAAGTTCGACTCCGATGATTGTCTTTCAGCACAATTCTTTCCGCGAAGGATACTTCAAAGGCTACCGCCACCATTAATCACGGACGCAACGAATGGAAGTTCGGTGTCGAGTCCGACAACTACTTTCCTCAACGAAATTTCAACTACCTCATCACCGATCCTACACAATTTGATCCCGGCACGCCGCTGACTTTTCAATTCAAGGCGAACCGCCCGGACCTTGAGCAATCTGCGTTCGTGCAGGACATGATCCGTCTCAAAACTGGACGCATCAGCGCCGGCCTGCGCTGGGACCACTACCAGCTTTTGTTAAACCGGCAGGCAGTCGATCCGCGCTTTGCGATTTCGCGCTATTTCCCCAACGCGGGATCTGGTGACTGCATTTTTCCTACGACCGCGTGTTTCAAACGCCTTCGTTTGAAAATATCCTGCTTTCGAGTTCGGCCGCGGCCATCGATTCCCTCGATCCAACATCTTGTCTGCGCCTGCCGGTCGAACCCTCCGAAGGAAATTACTACGAAGCGGGTCTGACCAAGATCTTCTTCGGAAAATTTCGTTACTCGACGCAAATTACTTTCGGCGGCTGGTCAATAACTATGCCGACGACGACCAGATCTCAAACACCACCATCAGTTTTCCGATCGCGTTCCGCAAAGCCATTATCTATGGAGCGGAAGGCAAACTCGAATTGCCTCGACTGGCGAAGTTCTCCGGGCTTCGTCAGCTATTCCTACACCGTCGGCAATGCCTGGTTCCCGGTGACCGGCGGCCTTTTTCTCGGCGACGACGCATCTGCTGCAACCACCCAACTCACCGGCCATTTTCCCGATTCCCAAGATCAGCGCAATACGGTTCGCGGACGCGTTCGCTACCAGTTGACGCCGCGTGTGTGGATCGCCGGCGGAGTTCAATACGACACCGGGTTGCCGTTTGAATTCGATGGCGATCCCGACACGCGTGCTTGCGCAATACGGCCAGCAGGTTTTCGACCGCATCAACTTCGATCGCGGCCGAATCCGTCCGGCGTTTCAGGTGAACGCATCGCCTTGGCGCGGACAGCTCTACAAGACCGACCGCCTGAAGACCCAACTTCCAGGCCGACGGCGAAAATCTGAACAACGTTCTTAACGTGATCGATTTCGGCGGCCTCTTCTCCGGCAACGCCATCGGCCCGCCGCGCAGTTTCGCCCTGCGCCTGACCACCACGTTCTAGGCCCGCAGGTCTCGCTGGTTTTAACGAATTCCGACCTGGCCGCGCACGCTGTCGATCAATTTTTTGGAGTCGTAGCCGACTCCAGCCTTGAAAACCGTCTCGACTTTCTCGATATCCTCGATGGTCTTCGATGGATCGCCCTTGATCAAAACCAGGTCGGCCTGCTTGCCGGCCGCGAGCGTTCCGATCTGATCCTGGCGGCCCAGATATATCGCGCCATTTTCGGTGAGCACTTGAATCGCCTGCAGCGGAGTCAATCCCGCCTCCACCAGCAATTCGATTTCGCGCTGGTCGCCGAAACCCGGCAGCACACCACCGTTTCCGGTGGGATCCGGACCGCCGAGCAGCAATCCGCCCCCTTTTACGAACGCCACCTCGAAATCCATTTCCTTCCGCATCAAGGAAGTCATCGGCGTATCCATCGGGACCTGCGCGCGGGCGGTCAAGTAGCTCTGCGCCGATTCCGCGGACATCGCTTCCAAAGTGCGCCGCTGCAATTTCGGACGCCCCGGAACGCCGCATTCAAAAACCGGAAGCGTCGAAGTCACCGCGACATGGTGCGCCACCAGGTTCTGAATCAGTCCCTGCACCTGCGGCCCATTCACGTCGAGTGGCAACCACGCCAGGTCTCCGCCCCGCGGGCACACGTCGGATTTCTTGTCCGCCGCAAATTCGGTATCGGCGAAAACCGGCCCGTGTTCGAAGTCATCGATACCCAACGCAATCGCTTCGGGCCAGGTCACCGAGCAAAGGTGCCCGGTCAGTTTCAGTTGGTGGGCGTGCGCCGCCGCAATCGCCACGCCCAATTCTTCGCGCGTGATGTTCATGTACGCCTTATACGAAGTCATTCCTTCCGCGGCCCAATAATCCACCATGCGTTTGGCGTCGTCCGGCCCGGTCAGTTCGTGCATCTGCGCGAATATCGTCGGCGCTCCTTCCAAGTACGGCGCGGTCGCGTCGATGCTCGGTCCTGGCATCAGCCCGGCGTCGATCCGGCTTTTTATTTTCAGGTCGGTGTAAGGCTCCAGACTTCCGGTGGTGCGCAGGGTGGTCACGCCCGCCGCCAGATAAAGCCGCGGCGCGGTATAAGGAAGCTCCGCGACGAACAGGCCCGGCTCGTCAATGCGGCCATTGGCCAGTTGCACCGCAATCGAATCCGTATAGTACAAATGGTCGTGCATCCCCACCAGGCCAGGAATGATTGAATAGCCGGTGCGGTCCATCGTTTGCGCGCCCTGGGGAATTTGCACCGATGCGGACGGGCCGATGGATTGTATCTTGCCGTTCGCAATCACCACGGCCTGGTCTTCCTTCGCCGCGGCGCCGGTTCCATCGATCACCCGCACATGGTTCAAAACAAATACCGGCGCGTTGACGCTCACGAACTCCGTAACGTCGTTCGGCTTCTGCGCCTGCGCAAAAGTCGGCGCCGCAATCAGCAAAGCTCCAACCAAAAGGAACAATCTCATCGCACACCTCGAAAAGTATCGTGGACGATCGCGTAAGCGCCGCAATTCTACCCTAGCTTGGCTTGTGGAACGGGTGTGATGCGGTGGGGAACGGCGAAATTCTAGACTTCGACGAGCGTGGGACTGAGCCGCAGGCGGCCAGATTCGATCGAAGCTTCCAGCGCCGCGACCACCAAAATTTCTAGGGGACAGTCTAAGGGCCGACGCCCAAATTCATCGTTTCCACCACAGAAGCAGGAAATTCATCGAAGATAACCTGGGTGTCCAAGTACGTCAGGTTCTTCTGCCAGTATCGTATTCCGAGCCATGTTGCACCCAACACGGGCAAAAACGTGAGGAGTCGAAGAAGGTCTTGAAACGCCCAATGTTCTGCAGTCGACGTTGCCGTCGAGAAAACAAAAAAGCCCACAACGTAAATGAGAATGACTACGATTGAATTGCTCCTAAAGCGCGGCATCGAGCACGTGAAGGGAATCTTACGGAATTGAATTGAGACAATTTCGATGAGAAGGACGGATACTGCCGTGACGATCGCGACGTGGACCAACGCCAATTTCCAGCCCCAAAATTTCGCGCAGAGTGGCAAGCAGCAGAGCAGCAACGCCGGAAGCAAAAATACAAAAATAAACCTTACGAGCGAAGGTACTGCATTCTCGACTTTCTGGGTTCACAGTTAAGCGGAACAACCAGTTTGCTCGGAGCGCGATGGGAACCTCGAACGAGCAGCGCAGCCCAAGAATTAGAAAGTAACTGAGCGTTAACGGAACACTGAGAATTTCTGCGGACGGGATCTGGCCGATTGGGCCCATGGGTTGCGCGAGAGAACCAACCAGGCTCTGAGACGAGATTACAATTCCGAGGCCGACAAACCAACCGAGCACCAGCGCTTGGCTCTCACCGCGAGCCAGGGCTTTCGTCGTGAACCGGAACGCTGCGCGTTCAAACGGTGTTTGGAAAACCAGCCGATTGACCATCCGGTAGATCCAATTCAAAATTGCATTTTCACCAGCGGGCAGCATTGCGTTGATTTCACCGCTCGACGTAAAACAGCGGCGGAAGCTGAAAATGCAAGCACAGAGGGCGAGGGCAAACGTGAGACCCGTTGCGATCAGAGCCTGCTTCCCTAACATCGCAGTCGTAGGATGGGTGCGCCCCAGCATCCATTGATTCAGCGAAGTGAACCATACCGTAGGAAGCAGGTTGAGCCACTGGTGAGTGTATCCGAGGCTCCAATGGATCCTTTGCGGAACCGTAGCACTGCTCGAGAGGATTGCCAGAATAAAGGCAATGAGGACGCAACGAACATACAGCGAGCATTTCCGAAATAATCGGAACGGCAGAACACTCATCAAGACGCCCAGAATCGTCAACACCGCCGAGAAGCTAAATACGCTTGCCAGCGTGACGCCGACCAAGTGGGCGCCCAGAAATATGGCGAAGTAACTGAATGACGAGTGAGACCCGCAGACCACCAACGGGAACAACACGATCGAGGCGATGTTGACATCAATTGCCAATGTACCCACGAGCAGAAGCAACGCGAATGTGTTGGCTCCGAGAAAACTGTAACTGGAAATGGGAAGCGGTGCGAGGTTGATGTAATCGCGGCGATCCGGAAGAAGGCTATCCCATTTCCAAACAGCAACCGCGGCAGTAACGACCATCGAAAGCGCGATGAAAAAATATTCGTCTGGAAGCGAAGCCGCGTACGGATCAAAATCGAGGTCGCCGCGAAGAACCTGAAACAAGGAACCATACTTGTCAGCCAAAAACAACGAAGAGAACACCCCGGGCAGTGCCAGAAGTCCAAAAAGCAGGCCAAACCCGAGGTCTAGCCCATCTTCGTCCGCCGTTTCACCTCCGTGAAACATTCGGTGGACCGAGTGGCGAACCAAGCGAGCAAATGGATTTATTGGGGGACTCTTTGAGCCAGCGGTACTTGCTGAATTCGTGAGGAAGCTCAAGCGATCGCCATCGCCTCGACCAGGTCTCGCGCAGTTTGAGTGGCATCGCGGTCTTCAACTAAATGCACGAAGGCGTGTTCGAGGTTCGATTGTCCCGCGGCCTGCTGTAAATCGTTTGCCGAGCCCTGAGCGAGAACGCGCCCCTTACGCAAAATTATTACGTGCGAGCATACTTTTTCGACGACTTCAAGAACGTGTGAGCAATAAAACACAGCTTTTCCGCGCTCGCCAAGCAATTTGATTAAATTCTTAACGATCAGCGCGGACGTTACATCCAGACCCGACAGCGGTTCGTCAAGTATCAATAACTCGGGATCGTCGAGCAGCGCGGCGATCGGCAGAATGCGCTGCCGCATCCCTTTGGAATACGATCCAACGGCAGTATGACGATGGGGGTGCAGCGAAAAAAGTTCGAGCATCGAATCGATTCTCTTCGCGAGAACGGGTTCATCCATACCCCGAAGGGTTCCGACCAGTTCCAAATACTCCAGGCCCGAGAGAAAAGGGTAAAGGTTAGTTTCCTCGGGAACATAACCAACCAGCTTTCTATAACCGACAAGATTCTGTCGGATATCCTTACCGTCAAAGAGCACTTCTCCACGCGTTGGGTCGGACAACCCAATGAGCATACGTACAGTTGTGCTCTTGCCCGAACCGTTCGGTCCCAGGCAGCCTAAAACCTCGCCGGAACGCAGCGAAAAGGAAACATCCGCGACGGCAGGAACCGACGTATAACACTTCATTAGGTTCCTGGCCACCAGCGAAACCATTCGGCTCCCCCGCTGTATTGACACCGCTTGGAACTGAAATGTTCCACGGAATTGGCGGGACCACAGATTCAATTTCCGGCAGGGAACGGCGAAATTCTAGACTTCGACCAGCGTGGGACTGAGCCGCAGGCGGCCGGATTCGATCGAAGCTTCCAGCGCGGCCACCACGGTAGGATCGAACTTCGAAATGGCCAGGGAATGAATGCGGTCCCGCGCGAATTCAATATCCATCGCGGTTTGGTACGGACGATTGGTGGTGATGGCGTCGAAGGTGTCGGCGACCGCGATGATCCGGGCCATCATCGGAATCTGATCGCCGGTCAGGCCGTACGGGTAGCCCGCGCCGTCCATGCGCTCGTGATGCAGCTCGATGCCCGGCAGCATGTCTTTCAGCTGCGCGACGGGACGCATGATGTTCGCGCCCTTGGTCGGATGCTGCTTCATCAAGTCGAATTCTTCGTCGGTTAGTTTGCCGGGCTTCTTCAGCACCCGATCATCGACGCCGATTTTGCCCACGTCGTGCAGCAGCGCGGAAATGCGCAGGCGATCCAGCTCCTCGGTGCCCAGGTTCATGTACTCACCGATGATGATCGAATATTTCGCCACGCGCCCGGAATGACCACGGGTGTAGGGATCCTTTTCGTCGATGGCCGCGGCGAGCATGCGAATCGAGCCCAGGAACAGCTCGCGATTTTCTTCGGCGGCCTGCTTCAGGCGTTCGACGTACTGCTCGATGTCTCCGGCCATGTTGTTGAAGGTTTCGGCCAGCTCGCTGATTTCCGCGGCGCCTTCCACTTTCACGCGCTCGTGAAATTCCGCGCGGCTGATGGCGCGCACGGATTCCACCAACCCGCGAATCGGCCGCGTGATGCCCACCGCGAAAAGATATCCGATCAGCAGCGCCACGATGGTTACGCCTACGACAAAAGCTCAGCGCCTGATGCGGTTAATTCCGCCACGCCGGCGTCGATGCGCGCTTCGTCCAGGCTGCGTTCGGCGATCACCGCCCAGCCCAGTTCCGGAATCGTGCTGTACGTTCCGATCATCTCCACCGCTTGGGTCTTGCCCTGCGGGATGCCGATGAACTGCATCGTTTCGGTAGCGTGCAGTTCCTGCGGCAGTTCTTTCAGGTGGCGCACGATCGGTGAAGTAGAAGTGACATCGCGCCCCGGAACCAGTTCGCGCGTGTCCGGATGCGCCACGATGTGCCCGTGTCCATCGACGATGAATACCAGCGCGCTCGCGCACGCTCGCGTCGCGGATGCGGTCGGTCAGCCGGTCAATCGAAACCACCGCCGCCAGCATGCCGGTGAATTCGCCGTTGGAGGAAAGCGGCACCGCCACCACCAGCGCCGGCCGGTTGTCTTTTCCCAACGCGAAAGGTTCGCTGACGTAGTTCACTCCTTGAAAGCTAGCCTGAAAGGCGCGTTTTAACGCCACGCCCACAAACGGGTCCGGGTCCACACTGAAGCTGCCTGCAGACTGGCCCTTGGCCTGTTGATTGACCACCGTGACGTACAAAATATTTGGATTATTTTCGACGAAACTCTGCAGCAGGCGCGCCAGTTGCGGAGCGTGACTCGGATCGTCGACGTTCGAAATCCAGCCGGTCAGGGCCAGCACCTGGCGCTGGCTCAACAGTTGCTCGCGTAAATTCTGCTCGAATAGCAGCGTCTCGCTGGCCAGCGAACGCGTAATTTCGCTTTGCTGCACGCGCTCGGTGTTTTCGAGTTTTTCTTCGCTCAGCCGCAAAACCTGCCGGTGATAGAGCCACAACGGGGTCACCGCCACGAGCAGCAGCGCGCCCATGACGATCCAGAGGATGCGCCAGCGGCGGATGGGCGAGTTGTTGGCGGGCTGAGGAGGCACAGTTATTCCACTATTCCACTAGCAAAATGCTAGCGAACCAAAACGACGGCGGCAACGGGACGAAAGTACTGGGGTTAGCTGATAAGCGACAGAGCTGTTGGCGGTTAGGTACGGCCGGAATCGCCGATTTTGCCGGTACTTTCCGGATTTAGGAGTCTTTATGGTCGCGGGTGTCGATGCGCGGCTCGGTCCCCGAAACCAATCGCTCGATGTTGGCTCGGTGCTTGGCGATCACCAAAAGGCAAATGAGTAGCGCGCCGAAACTGACGAATTCCGGCGGCGCATGCCCCGGAGCATACAGAATATAGATAAAGAGCGGCAAAGCGGCCGCCGCGGAAATCGATCCCAGCGACGAATATTTCCAGAAGATAACGACGATCAGCCACAAGGCCACCGCGGCCGCCACCGCCTGCCAGCAAATCGGCAGGAACACGCCGAGCCCGGTGGCGACTCCCTTGCCGCCGCGAAAATTCAGCCAGAAAGTGAACATGTGCCCGAGGACCGCGAAAATGGCGGCGACCATCATCCAGCGAATGTTGTGGTGGGTCCAACGCGCCGCCAGCCAGACCGCCGCGTAGCCCTTGGCCGCGTCGAGCAGCAACGTCAGCACGCCGGCAAATCTTCCGGCGTTGCGGGCGACGTTTGCCGCGCCAATATTTCCGCTGCCCACTTCGCGAATATCCTGCCCGCCGCCCAGAATTTTTACGATGACCAGCCCGAAGGGAATGGACCCCAGCAGGTAAGCGACGATCGGAATCAGCCAGGTCTGGTTCAGGTTCACCGTGCGTCCTTGACGAAGAGGAATGTGGCCAATTTTTTGTACTCGGAACCCGAAGGCTTCAGTACGCTTTCGAAAAGATGAAAGTTTGACTCGCGCGCCGTGCCGAAATCATACGACGCCAGCGGCCCGGCTGCACGAACGAGTTTTTCCACGTGGCGCGCGGCGTTGAG
Organism: uncultured Acidobacteriota bacterium; assembly: GCA_963737765.1. Taxonomy (GTDB): domain Bacteria; phylum Acidobacteriota; class Terriglobia; order Acidiferrales; family UBA7541; genus Palsa-295. Next base: position 42,788 of record CAVTTY010000017.1, on the reverse strand, counting down.
CCGTGCCAGCGTGACATGTGGCACGTAACGCCGCGCTTCGGCCTCGAAGCCCAGCGGCAGCAGGGATTTTTCAATCTCCGCGGCCAATTCCGCCAGGTTCGGCGAGGCCTCCACGCCACACCACATCACCCGCGGACGCTTTTCGTCCGGGAAAAAACCTACGCCGCGCAGGCGCAGTGAAACCGCACCAGAAGAAACGGCTCGTTCGAGAGCCGCTTTGATTTGCGGCAGCAGGCTCTCGTCCGTCTCGCCCAGAAATTTTAAGGTGACGTGCATCGCCTCGGGTTTGGACCACCGCGCACCGGCCGCTTCAGATCGCAAGCTCGCCGAAGCTTTCACGATGGCATCGCGAATTTCGGCAGGCAAATCGAGAGCGACAAACAGGCGCATGGGTCAGGCGCGAGCGCTCGGAGGGAAAAGAAAATGACGCCGAACCACGTCCAGAGCGGTTTGAGTAGCGAAATTCCGAATGCGTTCGCGGTTGCCAGGGTAACGATACGCGCGTTCGCGCGGCCCCCGCTCATCCGCGATGCCGATATGCACCAGTCCCACAGGTTTTTCCGGTGTACCGCCGCCGGGACCCGCTATTCCGGTGATGCCAATACCGATCGTCGCGCCCGTGCGTTTGCGAATCCCCTCCGCCAGCGCCAAGGCGACTTCCGAACTCACCGCGCCTTTGGTCTCGATCAGTTCCTTCGGCACGCCGACCATCGAAGTTTTCAGTTCGTTGCTGTAGCAGACCACCCCGCCCAAAAAATACGTCGAGCTGCCGCCCAGATTGGTCAGCCGCTCCGCCAGCATGCCGCCGGTGCAGCTTTCCGCCACCGCGATGGTCGCGCGGTTTTCGGTCAGGACCCGGGCCACTACTTCTTCGAGCGCCTCGCCATGCATGGAATACAAATGCTCGCCGAGTGCGAGCGCCATGCGCTGGGTGATCTCATCCAGAATCTGTTCGGCCTTTTTCGCATCGCGCGACCACACCCGTGGATGCAATTGGACGGCGCCGGGCGAAGCCAGAATGGTCGTCTCGCTGTCCGCATACAGTTCGTACAGTGGCCGCACTCGGGTCTCGACGTCCGATTCGCCCAAACCGGTTACGCGCAGATCGCGGGTGAAGAGCCGCTCGTCGCCCGAAATTCGTTCCAGGCGCTGCCGAACCTGCGCTTCGAAAATGGATTTCAATTCGGACGGCACTCCGGGCAGCAGAATCACGATGCGGCCGTCGGCTTCGAGCCACAACCCGGGTGCGGTCCCATTGGGATTGGGCAGCACCGTCGCGCCTTCCGGAACCATCGCCTGACGTTTGTTGATTTCCGGCATGGCGCGCGCGAAACGGCGAAACCGCTCTTCGATTTCGCGCACGATATTTTCGTCCAGTCGCAATTTGCGGCCCAGCAGGTCGGCTACGGTCTGGCGCGTGCGGTCGTCATCGGTAGGGCCCAGTCCCCCCGAGGCGACGATCACACCCGCGCGGCTCAACGCCTGGCTGAATGCCGAATGCATCTCCGCCGGCGAATCGCCCACCACGGTTTTGAAAATAATCTTGAGGCCCAGGCGGTTCAGCGCATCGGTGAGCCAGAGGGAATTGGTGTCCTGCCGGTAAGGGGTGAGAAGTTCGGAACCGACCGCGATTATTTCGGCATTCATCTACAAATGTTTTACGCGATGCGGCGGGGGCGTGCAAGTGAACAGCGGAAGACAATTGGGCCGCCGCGCGAACACGGGCTAACCGTTCAGCGGCAGGCCTTCGACGTCCCAGTCGAGCGAGAACAGCGCGCTGGTGGTGGTAATCATGGCCCGGCGCGAGGGCAGCAGCGCGAGCCCGACGATGTTGCTGCCACTCAGGACGATTTCCGCTTCAGCCTGCGGCGTGATACGCACAATGCCGCGTTTGCCCGCCAGCGAACCCGCCACGTAGAGATTCCCGGCACGATCGAACGCCAAGCCTTGGGGACGCCCCAGCCCGCGAAAAAACGTGCTGACCTCGCCGGCGGGATTGATGCGATGCACGCGGTCGAAACTGGAAGTGGTGGGCCCGGTGACGTACAGCTCGTCGGCGGGGCTGAACGCCAGGTGATACGCCGCGAGCGAAGGCTCCAGCGTGGCAAACACGAAAATTTCGCGCTCGGGATTGATTTTGAAAATCGTGCCGCTGCGGTCGCCCACGTACAGATTGCCGGCTTTATCGAACGCCAGGCCGGTGGCGATGCCCATGCCTTCGATCCATTGCATCGCGCGGCCGTCGGCGGAAACGCGGTGAATGGTGCCGTCGTTGCGGCTGGAAACGAAAAGAAATCCGTCGCGATCGATGGCCAGGCCGGTGGGGTTCATCATCTCGGTGATGAACGGCTTCACCGCATTCGCTGAAGTGATTTTGTACAGAGACACCGGAACTTTTTGGCCGCGCTGGCCGCTGAAGGTGACGTAGGTATTGCCGTCGGCGTCGACTGCGGGACTCGAAACCGGATGCAGGTTGTCCGCGACTTGCGCGCCCAGCGCCAACGGGAACGGCGCGCTTTCCGCCGCGCCCATTTTTACTCGCAGCGCGCCGCCTTCGGCTCCTTCCGGAACTCGCGCGACCAGGAAATTATCGCCGGCGAGGACCAGGCTGCCTTCCGCCCCGCCAAATTCCACCAGCGGGCGCGCATGATTACGCGTGCCAAAACCGCTGCCGCGAATCGTGAGTTCGCCGCCCGGCAACGCCGCCCGCGGTTGCACCGTGTCAATTTTAGGAAGGCCGTTCAACGCCAACGATCGTGTCCTCGTAATGCGAAAGACGCTGCTAGTCGATGCTGCCGACAAAAGCCGCGTGTCGATTGTACCTGTTTTTACTGCATGTGGTGCCGGAGCGAACTACAGACCCGCGGCGCGCGCCAGCCACAAGCCGATCGCCGCGTAAATTCCCGCGATCCAATCATCCGCCATGATGCCCCAACCGCCCGGCAGCGCTTCCGCCTGCCGCGCCGGAGTCGGCTTCCAAATGTCGAACAACCGAAAAAGTATAAAACCCACCAGCAAATATTTCCAGTTGAGGGCGGATCTCATGACGACGAAACCTGATCCAGCGTGGCATACCGAAGTTCAGGGACTTTCCACCAAACCGGAATACCGCTCCCAATCAGCATGGTAAGGAATTGTCCGGACACTTCGTCTATGACGACACGACCTGGATCTTTTTGCCGCCAATAATGTCGCTGCACGCGTCGACGCCCAAACCCCAATAGCCGAAATAAGATACCAGGAGCAAAACATGAACTGCCAAACGAATTGAGGAAAGTTGCCCGGCTCAACCTTTATGTAGAAGTCGCCGAGGTAACCCTGAGTGAGCATTTCCGCAAATGTTTCCAGCGGAACCATATGCATGCGGGGACCGCAAAGAGGGCGAGCCCACCAAGCGAGCCGAAGGTTCCCGGGGCTTTGGGGAAGTAGCCGAGACCGCCGGCGGTGGCGATGAATAATCGCGAGGCGCGGCTTTTTTGGCCGGCGGACTGGGACGAGCGAGCCGTCGTCGGCTGCAGGCCGCGCGTCAGTTTTTGTGTTCATCTTTTTCCGACGTGGCGAGGGGCGATGCAGCGGACGGGCGCGAGTGCGTGCGGGAATCGGACGCCGAGCCTTCGTCGTCGAACAGCGAATCGTCAAACGCCGGCTCGCTGATGGTGTACTTCTCGGTGGCCCAGTTGCCCAAGTCGTGCAGCTGGCAGCGTTCGCTGCAGAACGGAAATTCGGCGTCGGTCGCCGAATCCGTGGGCTTTTTGCAAATGGGGCAGCGATGTTTCATGGTCTCGGCTAAGACTAACACGAAAGGTTTTTGTTGTGACAAGCAGCAGGTGACAGGAAATCTTACGCGAGGATTGGAAAGGGAGAAGGGGCGACGGCGGTCCGCGCGGTTGCTGCGTTCGGCTTTTCGAATTCGGTGACGCGGCCGATCAGGTCGTAGTGCTTGGCTTCGGTGATCTCGATGGTGGCCATCGTGCCCGGCGCGGGAGTTCGGCTGCGTCGTTCACGCCTTCGAATTCCGTGACGTAAACTTTGCCGTCGATTTCGGGGGCCATGCCTTGCAGACGAGCTTCCCAAATCAGATCGGTGTCCTTCGACGGGCCTTCGAGCATCACCGTGCATTGTCTGCCCGACTTTCTTGCGCAGATTTTGCGGTGGAGATTTTCTTCTGGATGCGACATCAGGGTGTCGCGGCGGCGCGCGATTGTTTTGGCGTCGACTTTGCCGTCGAGCGCGAAGCTCTTCGAGGTGTCTTCGTCCGAATACGAGAAGACGCCCAGCCAATCGAATTGCGCGGCGCGCACGAAATCGCAAAGCTCGTCGAAATCCTTTTCCGTTTCGCCGGGAAATCCGACGATGAACGAAGTGCGAATCGAAACGCCGGGAATCGCCTTGCGCGCCTTTTCCAGCATTTTCAGGAACGCGTCGCCGTTGCGCGCCGCGCTTCATGCGCGCCAGCACGTTGCGGCTGGCATGCTGCAGCGGCACGTCGAGATATTTCGCCAGGCGCGGATGCGCGGCGATCGTATCGAGCAGCTTCGGCGTGATGCGGTTCGGATAGCAATAGAGAAACCGCACCCAATTCAAATCTTCGATCTGCGCGAGGCGCTCGAGCAGAGTCGGCCAGCCCGTCGCGCAGGCCCAGATCCTCGCCGTAGAAAGTGGTGTCCTGCCCGATCAACGAAATTTCGCGCACGCCCGCGGCCGCGAGATTTTCCGCTTCGCGCACCACCGATTCAAACCGCCGGCTGCGGAATTTTCCGCGCAGCTGCGGAATCACGCAGAACGTGCAGGGATGGTCGCAGCCTTCGTTGATCTTGATGTAAGCGGTATGGCGCGGCGTGGCCAGAATGCGCGGCGTGGCGTCGTGGTACAGATAATCGGGCAAGGTGGCGGCGTGCGCGCCGTCTACAGGCAGATCCGCGCGCAATTGGCCTTCGCACGCTTCCAGAATCTTTTCCACTTCGCCGGTGCCGATCACCGCGTCCACTTCCGGAATCTGCTGACGAATTTCGTTGCGATAGCGTTCCACCATGCAGCCCGCCACGATCAACTTCTGCGCTTTGCCGAATTTTTTGTACTCGGCCATTTCCAGAATCGAATCCACCGATTCTTTCTGCGCCGGCTCGATGAAGCTGCAGGTATTCACCACCAGCACGTCCGCTTCGCCGGCCCGCGGCGTCAGTTCGTAGCCCGCGCGCGCAAGAATACCCATCATCACCTCGCTATCGACGAGGTTCTTCGGGCATCCCAGGCTGACGAAACCTACTTTGGGCATACTGCGGCGTCCTTGGCGCGCATCGGAAACATTGATTCTATCATACGCAGCGGCCGGCGAGGCGGGTCGGACATGCCCAGCCCGCAGACGGAGGTGCAACTTTTCGCTGCCTCGGGAGTTGATTACTACGGCGCGTTCAGTGGTGTACACTCAGCCGCGACTTACGCAAAGGCCCCGCACGGTAAAGTAGCGCTGGAGCTCATATGAAAACTCCACGGAATTTTGGAATCAGGTTGGCGATTGCCTTGGCGGCGTCAATTTCGATGGCAGGCTTATCCGCTAGCGCGTCTGCTCGCGCGCTGCCGCAAAATGCCGGCCAGCAAGGATCCGGTGGCCAAAGCCAACCGCAAACACGTCCCGCCCCGCGGCCTCAACCTCCGCCGCGACCGCAGCCCGGAAAACCTTCCGACCGCCCCACAATTCAGCCCGTGCCCGGACCCGGCAGACCACAACCCGGCAAGCCCATCAATCGTCCGAATCCAAACCGTCCAGTGAAGCCGACGCCCCTTCCCGGTCCGCGTCCGCAGCCGGGCAAACCCGGATACCGTCCTCCGTCGCGCCCGCCCGGCTATCGTCCTCCGCCGTACAATTGGCGCCCCGGTGACTACGACTATATGCGCCGTTACTACCGCCGCAACTTCGGCTACATCAACCGCGGCCGCCGCCCTATTTTCGTGATCGGAGGGTACATCCCGTTCGGCAACCGCGGCTATTTCACGCCCGTGCCGCCGCACCTGCTCAGCTATCTGCCGCCACCGCCGCCGGGCTATGTTTTGGGTTATTTCGACGGCTACATCGTGGTCTACGACCCAGTCACCTACGAGATCCTGAGCTTTGCCGATTTGCTGACCTGAGCTTGGGCCGCAGCCCGCGATGCGGAGTTGAGACTAGGTTTGGCGCACAGCGATGGGCCAGCGGAGTTTCAACATTCGATAAATCCAGTACGCGGAAAATGCGGCGGCCACATGCTTCAAACTGTGGCCGCTGACGACTCGGCCGGCACTGAAGATTGCGCCATCGAACCTTTCGAAAAGTTTCGACGCCGCGTAAATCCCCAGTGAGACGATCAAGTCCGAGCCGCGCGTGTAGCGCGGACGAAATAACGCGACCAGCAAAAGCAAGATAACCAGCGAGCCGAATTGCACCAGGGCATAGGGCCGCAGGTCTCCTTGTCCCCGGTCTTGCGTGAAATTCCAATACACCACGCTGGCGATACCCAAAATAAGCAGCAGCGGCAGCGACCGCAGCCCAACCTTGACGCTGATCCGCTCGTCGATCGTTGCCGCCAGCAACGACATAAAACCCAGTGTCATCGGCAGCCGGTCCCACACCAGCCGCGCGTCGTTCGGCGCAGCGTGGTAGTAGCCGGACCCGAAAGTAGTGAGCGCCACGCCCAGGAAAAAAACAAAGTACGGCCATTTTTCGCCGGGATCGATGAATAACGACGATTCGCCTAGCTCGCGCTTACCCAAGACCAGCCCCATGCCCATAATTCCGACTACCAGAAAAAACAAATTCGAAAGTACATTCAGGGCATTCGGAATAGCTACGAAGATACGAGTGTCGGCGAAAAGGTGATAAGCCTCGCTCTGCGGAATTGGACGAACCAGAAACATCGCGGCAGCCAGGGCCGCGACCACGCCAAATAAAATTAGGTATTTCCAGATTTCGGCGGGTTTCAAGATAGGTCCGGCATCTACAAGTGACGAGTGCTGTCGCAAAAGCACGCAACTCTACCACACCGAACACAGTTGCGTGGGATGTGCCGCGCCGGCCTGCGGTTTTTGTTGCCTACGGTTTCGGTCGAGAAGATTATTCGTAGCGCAAGGCCACCAGCGGATCAACTCGCGTAGCGCGGCGCGCCGGTATGAAGCAAGCCGCCAGCGCCACGACCAGCAAAACACTGGTGACCACAATATAGGTGAGCGGATCTTTGGCGCTCACAATCACAAAGCTGCTGACGACCCTGCCGGCGGCGAGCGCCAGCGCCACTCCCAACCCCAAGCCAATCGCGACGATCACCAATCCGTCGCGAAAAATCATCTTCAAAATATCCGCCGGCTGCGCCCCCAGCGCCATGCGCACTCCAATCTCGTGCGACTTTTGGTTGCTGGCATACGAGACCACTCCATACACTCCGACAATCGCCAGGATCAAGCCGAGTGCGCCGAGCAAGGCCGCCAGCGCCGCTCCCAACTGAAAGACCAGCAGCCCATTCAGGGTGTATAGCGCTTGACGCATGGTCTTCGCGTCGAACACCGGCAGTTGCGGCGCCAGCGTTTGAATGGTGCGCTCGATTTCCGGAATCATCGGGGAGGGATCGCCCGCCGTGCGCACCTGCAGAATGTTCAGCGAATAGCCGGTCTGGTGCTGCGCAATCGGCGCGTAGAACACCGGACGAAACGGACCGGTGGCACCCTGATAGCGAATGTCTCCCACCACTCCAATCACGGTCAGCGGATTTTTGGATTCGCTCAGCATCTGAAAGCGCCGTCCGATGGGATCGGCGTTCGGCCAGAATTTTTTGGCCATCGCTTCGCTGATCATGGCGACATATTGCCCGTGTTCGTCGTCGGCGTTGGTGAAGGCGCGGCCGCTCAACAGCGGAATCTGCATGGTCTGCAAGTAATCCGCGGAGATCAGATTATAGAGCGCGCCGGGAGAGCCCTGGTTCGGCGGCGGTTGATAGCCTTCCACCTCAATCGAATCGAAATTATTGTAATAGCCCATCGGGGCGCCGGTTGCGGTGCTGGCAGAAACCACGCCGGGCAGGGCACGGACGCGCTCCAGCATGTTTTTGTAAAAATCGTGGGTCTGCGCCTGGTTGTAGCCGATCTCCACCGGGTCCATCATGAAATTCACCACATGATCGGGATCGAATCCCAGGCTCAATTGCTGCGCTTTGCCCAGGCTTCGGGCGAATAACCCGGCAACGATGAGAATCACAAACGAACCCGCCACCTGGGCCGCGACCAACGTGCTGCGCAGCCGGTTCTTGCCACCCACCACGCCCCGGCCGCCTTCATGCAGGATCGCGCTGAGATTTCCACGCGATGCGCGCAGTGCCGGCATGATGCCCACAATCACTCCGGTAAGCAGCGCAGCCAAAGTGGCGTAGCCAAAGACGCGCCAGTCAAAGCCAAAACCGAAACTCACCGGCAGGTCGGTCTGTACGTTGATCGAGGTGAGCGCGGAGCCGCCCCAGTATCCCAGGCCTAGTCCGGCGACTCCTCCGAGCAGCGCGAGCAAGACGCTTTCTACCAGCAGTTGACGGATTAGCCGGAACCGAGCCGCACCCAGCGCCGAACGAATCGCCATTTCGCGGCCGCGCGCCGCGGCCCGCACCAGCAACAGATTGGCTACGTTGACGCAGGCCAGCAGCAAGACCAGTGCTGCGAGACCCAGAAAAAGTGTGCCGACAATCAGTAGGGTGTTCTGCGGATCGGGCTGCGGACGGGCGTGCAGCTCCGGGAACACCTGCAGGTTCAGATCTTTTTCGATCTGCGGATACTCCTGCGCCAGGCGCTGGCCGATGACGGCGAGCGAAGCCTGCGCTTGGTTCAGCGTGGCGCCGCGGCGCAGACGCGCCAAGACATTCAGGTTGCGGTCCTGGCGGTCGGTCATAAAGTTCGGCGGGGCGCCGGTAATTTCCAACATTCCCAGCGGCAGAAATCCTTGCACCGCAATGAATGGCGCCACGCCCACGAATCCCCTGGGCGCAATTCCGACAATCGTTATGGGATGTCCATCGACTGAAACCTGGCGGCCCACGATTCCAGGATCGCCGCCGAATCGGGACTTCCAGTAGGCGTAGCTGAGGACCATCACCGGGTCGGCGCCGGCCGCTTCGCCTTCGCTCGGCAGAATAAATCGTCCGGCCTGCGGCTTAATTCCCAGCCCGCTGAAAAAATTACCCGAGACGTAGTTGGTCAGAATGCGATCGGCCTTGCCATCCACGCTCAGCCCATCCAGGCTGACCTGGTACGCAAACACGTCGGAGAATACCGCCGAGGACTGGGTGCGGATGTCGTGATACGTCGCCTGCGAAAACTGCGCCTGAATATTTCCTTTCTGTTGCTGGAACCCCAGCACGGTGATTTGCGCTGCATCCGGCACCGGCAAAGGCCGCAACAGCAGTCCATTCACCACGCTGAAGATGGCGGTATTGGCGCCGATGCCCAGCGCCAGGGTGAGCACCGCGGTGAGCAGGAACCCCGGGTTTCGCATCAGCATGCGGATTGCGTAGCGAATGTCCTGCATGAAAGTATCCATTTCAGCTCCTTACCTTATCCGCCAGCTGGCGCTCTCCGGAGACCATTGGCACGGATGGCCAAGTCTCTGTTCTCTAGATGACATACGGAGGAACTACTCGATTTGTTCCAGTGGGGCCTGACGAAACGCGGGGTTGCCGGTCGCTTACGAGCGGACGGGGTTGCTGGTGCGGAGAATTTCGCGGATGGCGCGCAGCAGCGCGGACATTTGCTGCGCCGGCGCAGCGTGATTGCCGAAGCGCGCGGATTCATACAGTTGCGTCAGCTGTGCCACTGGCGCGGCAATCTCTGGCGCCGCAATCGCCGCGGCAAATTCCTGCGCGGTTTGCGCCGGCGATTTCTTCAAGCCGCGTTTTTCCAGCATCCGCAGCATTTCGCGATATTCCAGGGTCGCCAAGGCCGCGTTGACGTTCCCGCCGCGCCGCGCGCGCAGGCTCCACCGCGCCATCATGAAAACAAACAGCGCCCGTCCGCGCAGATACAAAAGAATGCCCACCAGAATCGCCAGGATGCTCGGCAGAAAATACCGCGAGTTTTCCGCTCGCTTGTCCCACCCCAGAATTACGTGAATCGCCTGGCGCTGTTTGTTCCGGAAATACTTCCGCACACCATCGACCCAATCGCGTCCGGTTCTCTGGGCCGTGCTGGCCAGCGACACCTGGTGCGCGAAATCGTAGCTGATGATCCATTCGCCCCAGGCGAATTGAAAACCGTCCCAATACATGTTGAGCCGGTCGAGAAATCCGGATCGGTGCCCATCTCCGGGCGGCGTGGGATCGAACGTGATCCAGCCATAGCCCGGAAAAAAAACTTCCACCCAGGTATGCGCGTCGCTGGCGCGCACGATCCAGTCGCCGCCGATGTCGTTGTATTCTCCCGGAAGAAATCCGCCCACGTAGCGCGCCGGAACGCCAATCGACCGCAGCATCACGGTCATGGCCGCCGCAAAAAATTCGCAGTGTCCCGAACGGCGGGTGAAAAGAAAGTAGGCCAGCGGATCGTTGGTCTGTTGGCCGTTCAGATTCAGGCTGTACTGAAAGTGGGTCTTCAGATACAGCTCGATCGCCGCGGCTTTGTCATATTCCGTGGGCGCCTTGGCGGTGATTTGCAACGCCAGCTCTTTGATTCGCGGGTCCAGTTGGGGTAATTGCAGATACGTGTTCAGGACCGGCGGCGGAAAATTAACCGGTGCTACCCGCAGGTGGGCTGCCGGCACCGCCGGAACGATCGAGGTTCCCAGGTAACGAATCTTGGTTTCGTTGTGCAGCGGATTGGTCAGCGACCCGGTCGCGTCGATCGCCAGTTCGCTCTGTCGCCGGGTTCCGCCAATCGGTTCGGCATCGTTACTGAATCGCCCTTCCATGCTCCGGATGCGAGGCGCCACAAAGATCGCATCGGAAGCGATGGGCTCCAGCAATACCGAATAGTGCAGTTCGTAAAAATCGCCGGCCGGCAGGGGCATGGCATTGAATTGGTACACGCCGGCGGAGTCCGCGAAGACCGCCAGATATTCGTGCGGCGGGGTGAACCAGCGCTTGCCATCGAAATTGGTCAGCACGATTCCGCGCCAGTGGACGTCCTCGTTTTTTACCGGATCGCCGTCCACGTGAATGCGCATCACCACCGCGCTGCTCTGTTTGATTTGCCCAATCTGGCCCAGCGTCACGTTGTCGCTGAATCCGGTCATCAGGCTGGGCTGCAGGCTCAGCGCGCTCAGGTAACCGGAACTAAAACGCGGGATGGCGAAGAAAAATACCGACCCGATGGCCAGCGTGCCGATCGCCACGAGTGCGGAAGTAAATCCCAGCGCGCGGTTCAAGCGGCCGGCCAGCGGCGAGCCGGGTTCGAACGGAGGTGAGATCGCATGGTCGCCGCCGCGCCGGATTTCCAGCGCCACGAAGGTGGAGACCGCCAGCACCAGGAATATGGCCAGCGCGATCAGGAAGGTAGTCTCGACCGTAAGAATCGCCGAAGCGATCATGCAGGTGACCGCGAGCATGGCCAGGAAGGCGAAATCGCGATTGCTGCGCGCAGAAAATAACCGTACCAGCGTCGCGAACAGCATCAGGTGAATCGCCGAGAGCAGTGCGGCGTACAGCGTGGGATTCGGAGCGCCGACCGAAAGGTTTCGTGAAATCACCCACAGATCAAATGGGAAAAATAAAAAGTAAGCCAGCACCAGTCCGGTCGCCACCCGCACCGAAAGTTCCGGGCCGCGTCCGCGCCAGATCCGGATGAATTTGTAGATCAGGGCCACCGGGGCGAGGATGGTCGTTACGGGATCAAGCTTGCCCGTGGTGATAACCGCCAGTATTCCGGTGGAGACGAGCAGAAACAGCGACACTTCGAAATACCGTTGCACCGCCGGCAGCGGCGGTGCGCTGATGCGCGCTGTGGAAGCCATAAGCCTGTATCAATGATAGCAGCGATGCGCGCGGCCCATCGGGCACGGCCCGAGGCGAATGTTCAATGAATCATGTTCGGCGAGGACTTGTCAGCGCGCGGCTTGCGCGGGGCCCCGGCCCGTCACTTCAATCACCGCGGCGGCGAGCTTTTTCGTGGCGCTCGAAACCGGGACCTTCGTCAAGTTCTTCAGCGCTAAGAAACGCGACCGAGGGAGCTTCGGCAGTTCCGGCACTCGCGCCAAAAAAGGCAGCAGCGTGATATTTCGAAACGTTACGCCGTGACGCGCCGAAGGCAGTTCTTCCAGCCTGAGCTTTTTCAACCCAAATGTTTGCGCGAAATATTTCTCTAATTCCGATTTCGCCTCGCGCGAAACGTGAATGGCGGGGAACTGCCACATCCGGGAAAACAACACTTCGTCGTGCGCGCCGGGATCGCGCACCAGCAGCGTGCGGCCCTGCGGGTCGAGCAGAATCATCGCAGCGATCGTCATCGCTACCGGCGCACGTTTCTTTCGCGGCTCGGGGATCTCGTTGGTAATTCCTTCCGCAAGCGCCCGGCACGATTTCACCACCGGACACACCAGGCAGCGCGGCGATTTCGGCGTACAGATCACTTCGCCCAGTTCCATCAGCGCCTGGTTCCAGTCGCTCGCCGTTTTGCGCGCCAGAAGCTGGTCGGCCTTTTCGGTCAGCGCACGCCACGTACGCGGCACCCGCAGGTCGCCGCGCACGGCATGAATGCGCGCCAGAACCCGTGCCACGTTGCCATCGAGCACCGCCAGCGGCACGTCGTACGCGATGCTCAGAACCGCCGCCGCGGTGTACACCCCGATTCCCGGAAGCTCCAGCGCAGCCTCAAGCGTGCTGCGGAAATTTTCCATTGTGCACCGCAACAATTTGCTTCGCCGCCAAATGCAAATTCCGCGCGCGGCTGTAATATCCCAGCCCGGACCACAGTTTCAAGACTTCCTGCTGCGGTGCCGCAGCCAGCGATTCCACGGTAGGGAAATGTTGCAGAAAGCGATCGTAGTAGGGCATCACCGCGGCGATCCGCGTCTGCTGCAGCATGATTTCCGCCACCCAGATGCGGTACGGCTCGCGGCTCGTGCGCCACGGCAGATCGCGCTGGTGCGTACGGAACCACGTCAGCAGGCGCTTTTGAAATTCCGTCAGTGCGCGCCCCGCGAGTTGCCTCTTCATGCGGCGCATATTCTCGCACTTTTCGCGCGCTGGCGGTGCGCTCTACAGTTTGTCGAGGAAAATAAAATACGAAGAGGACCACAAAGCGGTGGGAATGGTGTGCTGCGGCCGCGCGGTGATGATGATCTTGAAAATCTCATGCTCGTTCGCCAGGTCGTCCAGGAATTTGCCGCCCGTCGCGGAACTGTCGGGCTGGATCGTGGCCATTTCGCGCAACGCGTCGTAAATGATCTCGCCCGCGGGCGCCATGCGCGTTTCAAAACGATTCGTGCGAAATTGCAGCGCGGAATTAATCTCGTTGAAATGCCAGGCAATACAAGCGGCCATCGACCACGGCGCGTTCGAATTGTTCGGCGTGTTCCGCCTCGGCCTGCGCGCCGAGGTTCCGCGCTCGGCGCGCCGATAAACGGGTCGAGCACCAGCATCACCCGGCGCTCATCTTCCCGCGCGAATTCCCGCACCACCATGTGTCCCGCGCGCGCCGTCACCTTCCAGTCCACGAACCGCGCGCTGTCCGTGGGCAAATAATCGCGCAGCGAATGTAATTCGTGGCCCCGGCCCCGGAAATTGCTGGCCATCTCGCCGCTCAGCAGCGGCAGCACCTCGTAAAACTGATCGGTGGGTTCCACCCGCGGATAAACCAGAATCTCCAGCTGCGATTCCACCGTCCGCGTCTTTTCGAAAAAACCGAAAGGGAAGCGGGTTTGAATCCCGAACGCATCCTGCCGGTATGATCCGCGCCGCGGAAAATTCAACTCCACCTTCTGCCGCGCCGAACCCAGCCCGGGTATGTAAGGAAAAAATACCGGCGTCGTCAGGATTTCGTTGCTGAGATTTTTCTTGGCCTTGCCCACCACCCGCAGCGAAAACGATGGCCACAATTCCTTGCCATTCCGCAATTCCAGCTCGGCCATCACCGGCTGCTCGGCGAAAACATGCTCGGGCATGTCGAACTTCATTTCCACGCCCACCAGCACCGCCCGCGACAGCACGCCCGACATCACAATCCCGGCCAGCGAGCACGCCAGAATCATGAACAGCAAATTATTTCCGGTATTCACCGAGGCCAAAATCAAAATCCCGACCACGCCGAGGTACACCATGCCCTCGCGCGTCAGCTTGTAATCGATCTGCGAAACCACCCAGCGCAGATTGGTGCGCCTGCGCCAGGTTCGGAACGATCGCGACCGCCACCCATCCCGCCAGGCCCAGCGCGATTACGGTCGACGCGGCCGCCAGCGCCACCCGGCCCTGCTGCGCCACCGCCGCTGAAAATAGCGCGACCAGCAGCGCGCCCGACAACACGATCATCGCCACGCCAAAGCTCCGCCAGCCTGGCCTGTCGCGGTTTTGCCACATGCGGAGAATTGCGGAACCGGCCACGGGTTGCGGCCTGGGCATCGCTCTGGTGGGCGCCGGCATTACCAGCTACACCGGAACGCGAGTGGAGTCGACGATCTCGCCGAGAATCGCTTCGGCCTGTTCGGATTTTTTCTGGGTGGAAACGTAGCGCGAGCTGACCACCACCCGGTGCGCGAACACCGGAACGATCAGTCGTTTAAAATCATCGGGCAAACAAAAATCGCGCCCTTCCAAAAACGCGCGCGCTTGCGCCGCGCGATGCAGCATCACCGCGCCGCGCGGGCTGACGCCCAGGCTCAATTGCTCGGTCTGCCGCGTGCGGTCGACAATTTCCAAAGCATAATCCAATAAACTTTCGTCAACTTTTACCCGCGCCACCGATTCCTGCATGGCCACCACGTCGGCGGCATCCATCACCGGCGTCACTTGTTCCACCGGCGAATGTCCGGCGTTGTTGCGAATAATTTCCTTCTCGCTCTCGCGCGAAGGGTAGCCCATGCGGATGCGCATCAAAAACCGGTCCAGCTGCGATTCCGGCAGCGGATAGGTCCCGTGATGCTCGATCGGATTCTGCGTGGCCAGCACCAGGAACGGATTGGGCAGCGCGTGGGTGTGATTATCCATCGTGATCTGCGCTTCGTTCATCGCTTCCAGCAGCGACGACTGCGTCTTCGGCGTGGTCCGGTTAATTTCGTCCGCCACGATGATGTTCGCGAAAATCGGCCCGGGCTTGAATTCGAACGCCTGGCTCACCGGATTGAACACGCTCACCCCGATCACGTCGCTGGGCAGCAGGTCCGAAGTAAATTGAATGCGCTGGAACGAGCAGCGGAACGAACGCGCCAAGGCCTGCGCCAGCGTGGTCTTGCCCACCCCCGGCACGTCTTCGATCAGCAGATGGCCGCGGGCCAGCAGCGCGGTCAGCGCCAGCTGGATCACTTCGTCTTTGCCCTTCACCACCCGCCCGATCGCGCGCAACAATTCGCCCAGCCGGGCGCTGGCGTTCAAGGTCGAGGTTGGCGTCGTCGTTTGCGTCGTCGATTGCAATTGGCGCGGCCTTCTGCTACAAAAAGTAAGTTAGTTAGACGGGCGACTAGCTCAGTTGGTTAGAGCGCTCCCCTCACACGGGAGAGGTCCAAGGTTCAAGTCCTTGGTCGCCCACCAATTTTCCCCACCTTCAATTCTTAACATTATTCTTAGATTCGCGTTAGCGCCCGCAGGTACAGGTGTGTTCAAAAAGTTGCAGAAAAACGGTCGGTCGCCGTGCTCCACCCGAACACCGCGCTTGACGGGCGGTGAATACGGTTATTCAATCATGCAAATGAAGGGTTTTGACCTATGTTGACGAAGCATCCGGTGAGCATTGAGCGTCAACGTTCGAGGGATGCGCATTGTGAGGTTGAATACAAGCGCTACAAATTTTGGCGCACTCTGCTTTTTCTGAGCATGCTGCTATTCTCAATATTGGTTTTGGGTTCAGTTTTCCTTTTCCATTCGAGTGGGCAAGTATTTTTATTTATCTGGGCGTTCGCGGTTATTTCCTGGATGGCTGCGGCGCTCGCGGCATTTCGCCTTAATCGCTGGCTTTGCCCTAACTGTGGGGAAATATTTAGCAGCGCTCGGTGGTACAGCTTGGGACCTTTCGCGCTTCACTGCGTGCACTGTGGCTTCCCGAAACAACCTGAAGCATGAATCGCGGCGGTTTATGTGAGGCTTTGTGAAATGCGAAGTCCTTAGGTAATGGAACTGTCGGTGAATTCGCTTTCGAAGCTGGGCCGCGCCGCCCGCGGCAGGCTAACTTGGATCGTGGTGCCGTCGCCGTTGGAGCTGATGTCGAACTTCCCGCCCTGCTCCCGAATTCTTTCGCGCATTCCGGCCAGCCCCACCCCGACGCGCGTTCCGCTCTGCACGAAATTTTCCAGCGTCTCTTCTGGTATCCCGTCGCCAAAATCCCGGACCCGCAGCACGACGTTCGCCTTCTCCGGCCGCAGCGAAACTTCCGCCCGCGGGCTCTTGGAATGTTTATGAATATTGGTCAGCGACTCCTGCAGCACCCGAAATAGCGCTAGTTCCACCGAACGCGGCAATCGCCCCACGTCCTCGATCGTCAATGACACCGGAATCCCGCTGCGTTGCGAAAAACCTTCCACGAACCAGCGCGCCGCGGATTCAAATCCGGCTTCGTCCAGCAGCGGCGGATGCAGCAGATGAGAAATCGTGCGCGTGCCCAGAATCGCCTCGTCCACCGACTTCACGCATTCCGCGATCGAGGAATCGTCCGGATGTTTCTCCAGCAGGCTGCTCAGCGTCCACTTCACCACCGCCAGCGTCTGGCCCAGACCGTCGTGTAACTCGCGCGAAAATCGCCGCCGCTCGTGGTCCTGCACCCGCAGCAGCTGCGCGCTCACCCGCCGCGCGTTTTCCTCGCTCGCTTCGCGCTTGGCGCTTTCGGCGGTCAGCATCCGGTAATGCACGCCGATCAGAATCAGCGACGATAAAAACATTAGGCTGAGCACCGCGATCGTCACTTTGAAAAGCCGATCGGAGACCTGCACTCGTTCCATCAGTAAGCGGTCTTCGTCGCGTTGCATCGCGCCCAGCACCGCCGCCGAATTGTTGGCCAGCTCTAAACTCTGCGCGTTATAGGCCAACTGCTCGTCCGGGTCGGTTTTTCCGGCGGCGTAGGCGTTCATCGACGCGATTAACACCTCCACTCGCCGGTTGACCAGCAACTGGAGTTGCGCCGCGCTGGCGTACTGCACGGGATTGTCGCTTACCGTCTGCGTTACCAATCGAATTTCGGCCTGCAAGGCCACGATTGCCGATTCGCACTGCGCTCGCGCGTTCGCATCACCCGCCGCGACGTAGGTCGCGCGGGTCCGGCCAGCCAAAGCAAATAGAGATTCGATCTTGGAAAGAGATTGTTTTACTTCGTAGGTGTGGGTCACCCAGTGGGTGCTGTTGACCAGCCCCAGAATGCTGAACGAAGCGCCGATGCCGCTGGAAATCAGGAGAAGCAGAGCCAGGAAAAAAACGAGCCGGGCCTTCTGTCGAGGCGACATTCTCACTCTCAGAATTGCGTTCGCGGCGCGCCAGTCGGATCATCGCGCCAGAATTATTTCAACGGCGATACTATCATAGCCCCGCTAACACTTTTGCTAGCCATCCCGGCCCGCCCGACGCTCGATGCGCTATACTTTCCGCGGAGAACCCACATCATGAATTCGGTGCTGAAGTTTGTGCAGGTCTTCGCGCTGGGAACCTGGATCGGCTCCATCATGTATCTCAGTTTTATCGTCGCGCCCGGTGCGTTCGCCACGCTAAAGGATCGCGAGCAGGCCGGCGCCATGGTGGGCTATTCGTTGTCGCGCCTGCATTTTCTGGGCATGGTCGCGGGCGTGATCTACCTGGTCGCTACCTTCTTGATGGTCCGGGCCATGAAGGACTTGGTGCAGCCGGCTATCCTGGGCGTCGCCCTGATGATTCTGCTCACCGCGTTTTCCCAGACCAAAGTCACTTCGCGCATGCATGACCTGCGCGTCCAGATGGTTTCGGTGGACGCCACGCCCAAAGACAACCCGCTGCGGATGAAATTCGACAATCTGCACAATTGGTCGGTGCGGCTGGAAGTAGCGGTGCTGCTGATCGGAATTGCTTCGCTGTTTTTTACCGTGCGAGACTCGACGAGTTAATCCGGCGCGCCAACGCGCGCTGCTAATGCCGCTTTCGCTTCGGCGCCGATTTTATTTTCTTCGCGGTTCTTTTCAAGGTTTTCTTTGCTGTTTTCTTTCCCGCTTTGGCCTTCTTGCCCTTCTTGGCGCTCACCGCTTTCATCACTTTTCGCTTCTTGCCATAAATTTCGATCGCCCGCCACATGTACCAGCTCGCGACCGTGCGATACGGGCGCCAGCGTTCGCCGAACGCCGCCAGCTCGCGCGGCTTCGGCATGAATTTTTTCCCGTAAGTCAGCGCGAAACCTTTTTGCACCCCGTAATCGTGAATCGGCAGCACGTCCGGGCGTCCCAGCCGGAACATCAGGAACATTTCCACGGTCCACGCGCCAATGCCCTTAACCGAAATCAGCCGCGTCACCAGCTCTTCGTCGCTCAGCGCGTGCGCTTCCTCGATTGTCGGTACAATGCCTTCAATCGTTTTCTGCGCCAGATCCTTCATCGACGCCGCTTTCGCGTACGAAAGCCCCGCCTCGCGCAAAGTCAGGTCAGTGGCCGCCAGAATCTGCTGCGGCGTAGGACACCGTCCTTCGGTTCCCAGCATCTTGATCCGCCCGAAAATCGTCGCCGCCGCCTTACCGCTGATGCTCTGGTGCGTAATCGCTTCCAGCAGCGATTCGTACACGCTGTCGCAAGTATCCAGCTTGAAATGAAACGTCCCAGTTTTTTCGATCAGCCGGGCCAGCCGCTTATCCAGCCCCGACAAATGCGCGTGCGCCTGGATGTGATCGAAAGGCAGCTTGGTGGTTTCGGTCATGTTTATCCTGGATTCGGTTGGCAGATTCTTCGACGCGCGAATCGTGCCAGCCGCCAATCCTATCAAATCTTTGGCGGCAGCGGCCCGATGACGAGCCTGTGTTAGTGACGTGTGTTAATATCGTGGGCTTATGAAAACTGGAATTATTGGGTTGCCGCAAGTAGGGAAGACGAGTTTATTCCGCATCCTCACCGGTGCGAAGGTCGAAGGCCGCAGCGCGCCCAATCAGGCGCACATCGGCATCGCCAAAGTGCCGGACCCGCGCGTGCTGGCGCTGGCCGAAATTTTCAAGCCCAAGAAAAACACTTTCGCTACGATCGAGTACGTTGACGTCGGCGGCCTGCAGAAAGACCGCGAGAAAAATTCCGCGTCGCTGGTCCCGCTGCGCGAAGCCGACGCCTTGGCCCACGTAGTGCGCCTGTTCGAAAATCCCGCGGTGCCGCACGAAGGCGGCTCGCTCGACGCCCTGCGCGACATCGAAAGCGTCGAAATCGAACTGCTCCTCTACGACCTGGAGCAAGCCTCCAAGCGCATCGAGCGCCTCGAAAAAGATCTGAAGAAAAAGAAAGAAACCGGCCTGGAAACCGAATTGGCCCTGATGTCCCGCTGCCGCAAAGCCCTGGAAGCCGAGCAGCCCCTGCGCGAACTCGAATTCAAGCCCGAAGAAATGAAAATGCTCACCGCTTTCGAATTTCTGACGCGCAAGCCGATGCTCTACGTCCTGAATCTCGGCGACGACGAAGCCGCGGACATCGATCGCGTGATCGAAAAGCATCACCTCGAAAAACTCAGCAGCAAACCGGAAACCGCCATCGTCCCCTTCTGCGGAAAAATCGAAGCGGAACTCGCCGAGCTGCCCGAAGCCGAAGCCAAGGAAATGATGGACGCCTACGGCCTGAAGGAATCCGGCCGCGACCGCCTGATTCAGGGCACCTATCGCCTGCTCGGCCTGATTTCCTTCCTGACGGCCGGCGAACCCGAATGTCGCGCCTGGACTATCGAACGCGGCATGAACGCGCAGGAAGCCGCCGGCGCGATTCACAGCGATATCGAGCGCGGCTTCATCAAGGCCGAAGTGGTGAACTGGGAAAATCTGGTCAAAGCCGGCAGTTTCGCCGCCGCCAAAGAAAAAGCCCAGCTGAAACTCGAAGGCAAAGAATACATCGTGCAGGATGGCGACGTAATTCTGTTCCGCCACTCGAGCTAGCAGAAGTTCTCTCGCAGCGCGCTGGCGAAGCAGGCCGCGCCACTCATGCTCTCCACCGACACAACTCGAATCGCAGTTGGAGCGCTGCTGGGAGTCACCGCCGCGGGCGCCAACGTGCTCGGCGGTTCGCTGGTCGCCCATCGCGAGTGGTCGCGCCGCTATTTGAATTATTTCATCGCGCTCGGCGCCGGCTTCATGCTGGCCACGGCGCTGCTGGAGATGATTCCGGAATCGCTGAAGCTCGCGCAGCGAATTCCGCGCGCCGGCTTCGACGCCAGCACCGATACCGTTTTCCTCCTGGTCCTCGGCGGATACTTCCTCGTCCATTTCTTCGAGCACACCGTCGCCCCGCATTTTCATTTCGGCGAAGAAACCCATCATGCACGAAATTTCGCACTCGCACGCCAGTTACGCGGCGCTGCTCGGCCTCGGCATCCACACTTTTTTCGATGGCGTGGCCATCGCCTCCGGCCTGCTGGTTTCCACCTGGCTGGGCGGCATGATCTTCATCGCGATTTTCCTGCACAAATTGCCGGAAGGATTCACCGTCGCGTCGCTGATGCTGGCCAGCGGGCACAGCCGCAGGCCGCGTTCGTGTCGCGTCGGCGATCCTGGGCGCGACGACCCTGCTGGGCATGGCCTTATGTTTGTGTCCGCGGCACCGTTGAGCTACGCCCTGCCGATCTCGGCGGGCGTCACCCTCTACGTCGCGGCGTCCGACCTGATCCCGAAGTCCAACCGCGAGCACGGCGTCGGGCATGGCCGCTGCTGGTTTTCGTTGGCGTCGCCGTGATGCTGGGGCTGAAGATGACTGTTCCACCTGTAGGATCGCAGTACGTCTAGTAAACTACGTAGAGCATACGAAATCGCGCGAGTGAATGTTCCACCGCAACCTGCCCCGATCAGGGCAACTTTTACCCTGCCCCTGGGTTACATATTCAGGGACGGAGACCCGCTATATGGCACATGTCTGCATGCCTTGCAACTTTATGGCACGGCGAGTGTTAGCTATACTATGCGGACGCCATGGTCAGGTCCGACGTCGAACTGATGCTGCGACGTGAAGGCCGGGGACGATGACGTCCTTCAACCTTCTGCTGCAAAAATATCGCACGCCGCTGGTCAATTTCCTGTTCCGCATGGTGCGGGATAAGGCCACGGCCGAAGACTTGGCGCAAGAAGTTTTTTTGCGGGTATATCGCGCGCGCAAGCAGTATTCTCCCAGCGCGAAATTTACCACCTGGATGTTCCGCATCGCCACAAACCTGGCGCTGAATTCGGTGCGCGACAATCGCCACCGCCAGATGGACGTCTCCATCGATGCGCCGGCGGAAGAGGACGAGCGCAGCCGCTGCAATTGCCGGCCCGCGAAATGCGCATCGACGAACATATGATCGAACGCGACCGCTCTGAATTTATCCGGCGCAAAATTCAGCGCTGCCGGAAAAACAGCGCGTCGCGGTGCTGCTGCATAAGTACGAAGAAATGGATTACGCGGAAATCGCCAAAATTTTGGAATGTTCGGAAAGCGCGTTGAAGTCGCTGCTGTTTCGCGCTTACGAAACCCTGCGCGTGCAACTGGCTCCCCTGGTTCCCAGCCGGGCAGCCGGTAGCGCAACGCGCAGGGGAAGGACGGCAATAACTATGAATTCCGTAAAAAAGTGCGAAGACATTTCGAATCAACTGATCGCCTATCTCGACCGGCGCGCGAATTCCGCGGACCGCGCACGAGGTGGAAGCGCATCTGGCCGCCGTGCGGCGCTTGCCACCAGCGCGCGGAAGAATTCCGCAAGCTGTTTGGCGTCTCGATGCGCTCCCGACCGTCGAGCCTTCGCTCGGTTTCGATGCGCGGCTGCGCGCGCGCATCGCCGAAGAGCCGCGCTCGCGCTGGTTTGGCTGGCTGGTGCCGCATCCGCGCCTGGCGTTTGCCTTGGCGTTGTTGCTGGCGCTCAGCGTTTGGACCGGCGACCTGCCGCGCGTTACCAACAATGGCGAAGCGGCCACCGCCGCCACGCGAACAGCAGGATTTCGAAGCGATCAAGGATCTCGGCGTACTCGAAAATTACGATGTGCTGAGCAAATTTGATGCGCTGTCGGAAGTTCCCGCCGAACCTTCGCCCGCTGGCCAGCAGGCGCAGCCGGTAAACGATCAGAATCCCGATCAGCAGCCGGCTACCCAAGAATAAAGTCGCGCGAGGACCCTGCTCGCCAGGTCGCGGCATCCTGGAATCTGGTGAAATGAAAATGCAGTACCGCAGAATATTTTCGGCGCTCGCGTTCGCGCTCCTGCTGGGGTTTGCCGCGCAGCCTGTCCGCGCGCAGCACCGCAATGGACCGCCGCCACCTCCGCCGCGTTACGGCAACGGCCCGCGTGCGCAGCAGTATCGGGCGCGCCAGCAGGCGCGTGCCAACGCCGCAGCCGCGAACCACAATCCATATCAAGCCGGACGTCCGGCGAATGCGCGCGCATCCGCCCAGTCCTTTCAGCCGGCGCCGCGCACCAACACTGCGCAGAATCAGGGCGCTGCCGGTGCGGCAGGGAACTCGCGTCCGGCGCAAACTCCCTACGAAAATGCGGCACATCCGCCGGCCACCACCACCGGAAATAGCCTGCAGAACGCTTCCAATCCGAACTCCGCCAGACTTCCCGGACAGTGGTCGCAGAAACTTGGCCAGATGTCGCCCCAGCAGCAGGACCGCTTCCTGCAGAACAACGAACGATTCAAGAGCATGCCGCCCGAAAAGCAGCAGCAGATCCGCCAGAACCTGGAGAACTACAACCGGCTCTCGCCCACCGAGCGCAATGCCATGAAAGATCGCGCGGAGACCTGGAAGCGCATGTCTCCGGAGCAGCAGCAGTATGTCCAGCACACCCTGCTGCCCAAATGGCAGCAGATGTCGCCCGACCGCAAGCAGGCCGTTACCGATCGGCTGCACACGCTGCAGGGCATGACTCCCGAAGACCGCCAGAAATCCCTGAACGACCCGCAGTTCATGCGTGGCCTGAATCCCGACGAGCAGTCCGTCCTGCGCGGGCTAGACCAGGTCCGCAACCCTTCTAATCCATAATTTCCCACCCGTCGTTTTCTTCCTTTTTTCAATCCGCCTAGCCGAAGCAAGAGGGAATTTTGTTTTTACGCCGTTCGCATGTTGACTCTTACAAAACATTTTCAACATTCGTCGCAACCTTGAGACTAGCGGTATGAGATGTTCCACGCATCGACGCTACTAATGGTGGTGTCGCGCGCGCGTGCCACTACGGAACTTCTTCGCCGCCGAAATTCCACAAGTATTTTTCGTTTTGCAAACAATTCTTCTTGACATGTTTCCGAAGCCATCTACAATCGGGGCACAAAGTGGGAAGAAGTGGCGCAGAGTGGTAAAAAGTAGAAAAGAAACAAGCGGTGGCGCAGCAGCAGTCCAGCTCCAAAGCAGTCGGCGATCCCAGCAGTAAGGCCAACTTTTCACGTTTTTTAAGCGCGTCAGCAAAGCAGGGGCGAACCAGCGAGTGATGGCACAGGTGCACACGCCGGGCGGGCCGTTCGAGGCAATTCATGCTGCGGGGCAACTATCTAGCGACGGTCGACGAGAAGGGCAGAGTGAAAATTCCCGCCGACTTTCTGGCCGAACTGCGCAAGAGCGGCACGAAGTTCTACGTCACCAGCGACGACGGGCGACTCACGCCACGCGTCTATCCCATGAAAGCCTGGGAAGAAATCGAAAAGAAGCTCGCCAAGCTTTCCTCGCACAACGCGGCCAAGCAAAAATTTCTGGCGCGCACGAATTATTACGGGCAAGTGGTCGAAGCGGATGGCCAGGGGCGCATTCTTGATTCCACCCGTGCTGCGGGAATCGGCGGAAATGAAGGGCGAAGTCGACGTGCAGGGCCAGCTGACGTACCTGGAAATCTGGAACCACGCGCGCTTCGTCGAGCAGCTCAACCGTAACCCGATGACGGCGGAAGACGACAAGGCACTGGACGGTCTGGGCATTTAAGTTTTGACGCGTTCTGCATACGCCGGTGCTGGTGGAAGAGATTCTGGAGTGGCTGCGAATTCGGCCTGAGGGAACGTACGCAGATGTGACCGTCGGGACGGCGGGCATATCGCTGGAAATTGCCAAGCGGCTGACCACCGGACGAGTTTTAGGGATTGGATCGCGACCCGCAGGCGCTCGAAATCGCGCGGGAGCGGCTTAGAGCCGCACGAGCGGCAGGTGGTTTTGGTGCAGGCAGAATTCTCGAACATCGGCGAAGTGGCGGCGAGCGAATCAACCTGCCGCCGCTTCGATGGCGTGCGTCGCCGACCTGGGAATTTCGAGCTCGAGCTGGACAGCCCTGAGCGCGGATTTTCTTTTCGCTGGGCCGCGACCTCTCGACATGCGCATGAATCCCGATAACCCGCTGACCGCGGACGAAATTGTGAATCAGTGGCCGGAGAAAGAACTGGCCAATCTTCTCTACCAGAAAGCAGAGGAGACGGGATTCACGCAGAATCGCCAAGGCGATCGTGCGGGCGCGGCCCATACGCGATACCGAGCATCTGGCAACGGTTGTGGCAGGGGGACGAAAAGCAAGGGGAAGGCAGAAACTGCATCCCGCGACAAAAACGTTTCTGGCGCTGCGGACAGCGGTGAATCGAGAAGAGGAGGAACTCGGGCAGTTTCTTTCGCGGACCCCTGCCACTTTAAATTCCGGAGGACGGTTGATCGTCCTCAGTTATCACTCGCTCGAAGATCGGGTGGTGAAGCACGCGTTTCAGCGTCTGGCCCGCGACAGGCGATTTCCAGATCCTGACCAAGAAAGTGATTCAGCCCGGCGACGCGGAAATCGCAAGACAATCCGCGTGCGCGAAGCGCGAAAATGCGCGTACTTGAAAAAATGGCGACGGCGGAAAGCTCAGGCGCCTCAGGCATGAGCGATGACCGAATATTCACACAGTCAAGACGAATCGATAATTCGCGGCTGGTTCGCGCCGCATGGCGCCGGCGCGGCTGAAGGATTTCTGGCGCCGCGTGGCCGCCGGCGCCGCGATGGCGGCGTGCCTGCTGTTCTACGCCTGGCAGCATTTCGAATGCATCCAGCTGCGCTACCAGGTGCAGCAGCTGAAGGCGACGCGCGCCAAGTCGGCGCAATCGAACCAGCGAACTTGCACGTGGAGGTCGCGGCGCTGCAAATCGCCGCGCCGCGTGCGACACATCGCCGCGACCAAATTGGGCTTGACCGTCCCGACGCCGGGCCAGGTGGCTGCCGCGGATGGCCAGCACGACGCCGTGCTGGCGCAGGCGCACGCGCGTCATGCAGCCGCGGCCCTAAGTTTTTTCCGGCCACAGCATTGCGGGCCCGCGATTTTCACGGGCCGCAATCGAATCGGATTTGCTCGCATCGGCGAACTCGAATTCTTGCCGCGTAAAGTTTCTCAGTGAGTTAGGGCGGAATCCATGGAGCAGCGCAACCCGCGTCTCCGCTGGTTGATCGTCTGGGGCGTGGCGGCGATTTGGATGGGGGCGGTGCTGGCCCGCCTGGGTTACCTCCAGCTCTTCTGCTATAGCGATTACTTCGCCAAAGCCCAGCATCAACAACAGCGCACATTTGAAATCAGTCCGATGCGCGGCGATATCTACGACCGCAAAGGACGCCAGCTGGCTACCAGCATTGCCGATGGACTCCGTCTTCGCCGATCCGGCCGAAGTCAAAGAGCCGGAGATGGTCGCGCGCCTGCTGTCCCGCGTGCTGGCGTTCCCGCCGAAGATCTCGAAGCAAAAATTCGCGACTCGTCCAAGCCCGTGCGCCTCGCCAAAAAACTTTCTCCCGAAATTGTCGAACGCATCGATGAAATGAATTTGAAAGGCGTGTTCTTCCAGAAAGAAAACCGCCGCGTCTATCCCCAGCACGAATTTCTCTCGCACGTGCTCGGCTGGGTCGACGTTGACGAGAAAGGCATGGGCGGCATCGAGCAGGAACTCGACAAGCTGATTCGCGGCCGGCCGGGCCGCGTGCATGGTCATGGCCGACGGCAAGCGCCAGTTTTACGACCGCAACGAAGCGGCGCGCCGATCCGGGCGCCAGCGTCGTGCTCACCATCGACGAAACCATTCAATTCATCGCGGAGAAAGAACTGGCCGCCGCGATGGAGGAATCGCACGCGAACAGCGGCACGGTGGTGGTTCAGGATCCGTCGAACGGCGCGCTGCTGGCCGTGGCCAATTATCCCACCGTTCGATCCCAACGACCCCGGAAAATTTCCCGCCGAAGAACGCGCAAGATCGCGCCGTCGCCGCCGCCTATGAGCCGGGCTCGACTTTCAAAATCATCACCATGACCGGCGCGATCGAGAATCGGCGTGACCAATCCCGACGAGATGATCGATTGCCAGATGGGCTCGATCTGGTGGCCGGACGGCTGATTCACGATTGGCATCCCTTTGGCGTGCTGAGCGTGCGCGACGTGCTGGCGCATTCGAGCGACGTGGGCACCATCAAGATCGCGCTGAGCCTGGGCGCGCCGCGCTTTTACGAGACGATGCGCAAGATTTCGGCATCGGCCAGCCCACCGGAATCGAACTGCCGGGAGAAAATCGCGGCATGCTGCGCACCGCTGGAGAATTGGACGCCCAGTTCGATCGGGTCGGTGGCCATCGGGCAGGAAGTCAGCGTCACCCCGGTGCAGATTATTTCGGCGATTTCGGCCATCGCCAATGGCGGAACGCTGTATCGCTCGCACATCGTGCAGGAAATTCGCGGCGGCATGCGCCGCTTGCCGCTGCCGGAGCGTCGCCGAACCGCACCAAGCTACCGACGCGAAGACCGCCGCCACCGTGCGCGAAATGATGGAAAACGTGATTCTGAAAGGCACCGGCAAACCCGCGCAGCTGAATGGCTACACCGCGGCGGGAAAATCCGGCACGGCGCAGAAAATCGATACCGAACACCGGCCGTTATTCGCCGACTCAATACGTCGCTTCGTTCGTCGGTTTCGCGCCGGTGAACGAGCCGGCGGTGACCATTCTGGTGGTGCTGGATTCGCCCGTAGGGCGCAGCATCATGGCGGCGAATCTGGGCGGCCCGGTTTTCAAACGCGTCGCCGAGCAGGTGCTGGCCTATCTCGACGTGCCGCACGACGTTCCGGTGGAATCCGATTCCGAATTCGCCAAAAAGAATAAAAGCGCAGTCGAGCCCGACGATTCCGTGGTGCAGAACGACGCTGCGCGCCGCGGATCGCCAAACCGCAGCAGGAACAAGCGACTTTCCAGAATGTAGCTTCGAAGAGTACCGCCAACCGCGCGAATTCCAGCGCCAAGTCTAGTTCCGGCGACGCGCCGACCACCGTGATCAGCGAGGAAGATTCGGTCGAGGTGCCGGATCTCGCCGGTAAAACCGTGCGCGGCGTCACCGAGTCCTGCTCGCAGCTCGGTTTGATTCCGGAATTGATTGGCAGCGGTGTTGCAGTGGAACAATCGCCGGAGCCTGGCACGCGCGTGCCAGCGCGGCAGCAGCATCACCGTGCGCTTCGGACGCGCGCCGGCAAGCGCTCGTTCCCGCCTCAGCGGTGTCCCGGTGCCGGCGCAAAGGAATGTGAATTGAAAACTGTGGTGGAAGGCGGGCCCAAATTGCAAGCAGCGACCAGACGAAAAAAAATACGGGTGCAGATAGAAATGGATTTGGCCGAAGTGATTGCCGGAATCGAGTGTGTTAATCTCACGGGTCGCGCCGAACGCGCGCATCACCGCGGTCGCCTGCGACAGCCGGAAAGTTGCTCGCCGATACTCTTTTCTTCGCGCTGCCCGGAGCGAAAACCGACGGCAATGAATTTGTCGCCGACGCGCTCGCGCGTGGCGCGGTGGCCATTGCCAGCGCCCAGCCCGCTGCCCGCCGATCTTCCCGCGGCGAAGTTGCCTGGATCGAATTGCTGCCCGGCACCGAACGCAAAGCCCTGGCTGTAGCCGCCGCGAATTTTTACGGCCGCCCGGCCGACGCGCTGAAACTCGTCGGCGTCACCGGCACCAACGGCAAAACCACCATCACTTATATTGTCGATTCGATTCTGCGCGCCGCCGGTTACACCACCGGCCGCATCGGCACCACCGGCTACGAACGCCGCAGGGTTTTCGCGTCGCGACCAACACCACTCCCGAATCGCATCGACTTGCAGCAGATGTTCGCGGAAGTGCGCGACGCCGGCGGCACGCACGCGGTCCTGGAAGTCAGCTCGCACTCGCTGGTGATGGACCGCATCTGGGGCTGCCATTTCGCCGTCGGCGATTTTCACCAATCTGACCCGCGACCATCTCAATTTCCACAAGACGTTCGAGGAATATTTTGCCGCGAAGCAGCTGCTTATTCGCCGGCACCGGCGCCGGCGCGCCGGACGCGGCCGTCATGAATATCGACGATCCCTATGGAGCGCGCCTGACGCGTCTCGCCAAGCGCACGCTGACCTACGGACTTGAACGACTCCGGCCGATCTGACCGCGAAGAAATTCGCGCTGAGCTTTCACGGCCTGGAATTTACCGCGCAAACCCCGGCGGGCAAAGTCGAAGTGCGCTCGTCGCTGGTGGGCCGCATCAACGTTTACAACATTCTCGCCGCCATCGGCGCCGCGCTCGCGCTGGATATTCCGGTGGCGAAAATCGAAGAAGGCATTGCGCAATCTGGAACTGGTTCCGGGCCGTTTCCAGCGCATCGACGAAGGCCAGCCGTTTCTGGTCGTGGTCGATTACGCGCATGCCGACGACGCCTTGCGCAACCTGATCGCCACCGCGCGCGAACTGAATCCCGCCGGCCGCATCATCACTCTTTTTGGCGCGGGCGGCGAACGCGACCGCTCCACGCGTCCGCCGATGGGCGAAGCCGCCGGCTCGCTCAGCGACCTGGTGATTCTGACCAGCGACAATCCGCGCAGCGAAGATCCGCTGCGGATCATTAACGATGTGGTCGTCGGCCTGCAGAAAGTGAACGGCAACTATCGCGATCGAGCCGGACCGCGACACCGCGCTTGACATGGCCATCGACGAAGCGCAAGCCCGGCGACATCGTGCTGCTCGCCGGCAAAGGCCACGAGAATTATCAAATTCTGCGCGACCGCACCTTTGAATTCGACGATCGCGAAAAAGCGCGCGCCATTTTGCGCCGCCGCGGATATGTAAAGAAAAAGTCTCGTAAGCGACGTAGCGAAGCAGAGCTTCGGTAGCGATTGCGAGCATTACAGATGGCCAGCATAACGAGCGCTGCCGAAACTCGTGAACGTGCGAGGATCGAAGCCCAGCCCATTGGAGACGCAATGCGGTGGACCGCCAGCCAAATCGCTGAAACCCTGGGTGTCGCGGCTCCCGCCGGCCTTGACGCCCTGGACCGAGCTGGCCGGCGTCTCGATTGATTCGCGCACCGTTCAGCCTGGCGAACTGTTTGTGGCCATACACGGACCGCGTCACGACGGACACGATCATCGTGGCCGCGCGCTTTGGACCGCGGGCGCGCTGGCCGGCTGTTGTGGCGCGCGAAAAATGCGGCGGAGTTCGCCGCACGAAATTCGCGCAAGCGCTTTCGCCGTCGACGACACGCTCGCCGCACTGCACCGCCTGGCCGCGCGCGCCTGCGAAATTTGGCGCGCCGCGAAGCCGGGCCGCCGAATCGGCGGCGTGGCCGGCTCGGTGGGAAAGACCACCACCAAAGAAATCCTTGCGGCGCTTGTGGGCGCGCGGTTGCGCGTTTTGAAGACGCAGGGAAATCTGAACAACGAATATGGATTGCCGCTGACGCTGCTGCAACTGGAGCGACGAGCACGAAGCGGCGGTGATCGAGATGGGCATGTCGCATCGCGGCGAACTCGCGCGCCTGGCGCAGATCGCGCGCGCCGGATGTGGGCGTGATCACGCGCGTCGCGGTCGAGCATCTGGAATTTTTTTCTTCGATCGACGAGATCGCGCTGGCCGAGCGCGAGCTGATCGAAAATCTGCCGTGGCCGCAACGCGACGGCGGTGCTGAACGCGGACGACGAGCGCGTGGCGCGATTCGCGGAAGTGGCGCGCGGGCCGGTGCTCTGGTTTGCACGGCTCAGGTCGACAGCGCGCACGGCCGGCGGACCACGGCGCGCGCGCGGAATTTCGCGCCGAAAATATCGAAGAGCGCGGCATCGACGGCTCCGCCTTTCGATTTCGTGTCGCCCGCAGGGCGCGCGCGGCTGGAGCTGCCGCTGATCGGCCGGCACAACGTGATGAACGCCGTCGCGGCGCTGGCCGCGGCCAGCGTCTGGGGCATCGGCGCCGCCGACGCGCAAAGCGTGTTTCCGGCAGCTGCAGCCCGCGGACAAGCGCGGCGAAGTCGTGCCGCTTCGCAGAAGGATTTACGGTGATCAACGACACCTACAACTCGAGCCCCACGGCGCTGAACGCGCTGGCCGACCTGCTCGCCGCCACGCCCGGCTATCGCGCGCAGGATTCTCGCGGCGGGGAAATGCGCGAGCTGGGCGCAGTCGTCGCCGGAACTGCACCGCGAGTGCGGGCGCATCATCGCGGCACTCGACAAAATCGACTGGATCGTCGGCGTGCACGGCGACGCCGACGAATTCGTCGAACGCCGCCGTAGCAGCCGGCCACCCGCAAGAGCGCACGCGAAATTTTTCGCAGATTCCGAAGACGCCGGAAAATTCTTCGCGGACTTCATCCAGCCCGGCGACCTGCTGCTGCTGAAAGGCTCGCGCGGCGTGAAGATGGAAAAAATTCTGGAAGCGATCGACGCGACGCCACGCGCGCGCGAATCGCAAGCCGCGAATGTACGCCGCGACCGTCCAGCCAAAAGGCTCCCGCTGATGCTCTACTACCTCTTCTACTTCCTGCTGCGGCCGCACTTCAGCCCGCTCAATGTGTTTCCGCTACATCACCGTGCGCACGGCGGTCGCCAGCATTACCGCGCTGCTGCTTTCGCTGCTGCTGGGCCCGTGGGTGATCGAGCGCCTGCGCGATCTGCAAGTGAAGCAGTACATTCGCGAAGAAGGCCCCAAAGGCGCACCAGAAAAAAGCCGGCACGCCCACCATGGGCGGCGTGCTGATCGTCGCCGTCGATCGTGATTCCCACGCTGCTGTGGGCCGATCTGCGCAATGCCTACGTGCTGCTGGCCATGGGCGCCACGCTCGCGTTCGGCACCATCGGATTCGTCGACGATTACAACAAAGTGGTGCGCAAGCGGAACTCTGGGCCTCACGCCGCGCGCGAAATTTTCGCTGCAAGTGCTCACCTGCTTCGTCGTCGGCGTCGTGCTGCTGAGCCTGCAGGACGCACGGCGCGTATTCGACGCAGCTCAGCGTGCCGTTTTTCAAACGCCTGCATCCGAATCTGGTGATCGACTTCGCTGCTACAGCCATCCGCTACATCTGGCCGCTGGCGTTCGTGCCGTTCGTGCTGTTTCTGGTGCTGGTGATCGTGGGCTGTTCGAACGCGGTGAATCTCACCGACGGCCTGGACGGCCTGGCCATCGGCTGCGTGCTGGTTTCGTCCACCGCGCTCACCGTGCTGACCTACCTCTCCAGCAACGCGCGCTTCGCCGACTATCTCGACATTCAGAAAATTCCCGATGCCGGCGAACTGGTCATGTTTTGCGGCTCGCTGGTCGGCGCGTCGCTCGGTTTTCTTTGGTACAACGCGCATCCGGCGGAAATGTTCATGGGCGACGTCGGCTCGCTGGCGCTGGGCGGCGCCATCGGCACCGTCGCGGTGATCATCAAGCAGGAAATTCTTGCTGCTCTCGATCGGCGGCGTGTTCGTGATGGAAGCGCTCTCGGTGATCATCCAGGTGGGCTCGTTCAAGCTCACCGGCAAGCGGGTGTTCCGCATGGCGCCGCTGCACCATCATTTCGAGCTGATGGGCTGGAGCGAATCGAAAATCATCGTGCGTTTCTGGATTGTGGCGCTGGTGTTCGCGCTGTTTTCGCTGACGACTTTGAAATTGCGGTAGGACGCGCCACGAAATATCGGAAAGTGAGGACGAAGTTGAGGCCGGGTTTCGATCTCGAGGGCAAGCGCGTGCTGGTGGTGGGGCTGGCGCGCACGGGACTGGTGCCGTCGCTGTTCAGCGCGGCCTATGGAGCGACAGTCACGGCGACGGACGAACGCGCCGGAATCCCGAAATTGCCGACGCCGCGGCAAAACTCGCGCGCGGCCGGAGTGAAGCTCGAGCTCGGCGGCTTACGTCCGACAGACTTTCCTCGAACAGGATTTGATCGTGGTCAGCCCGGGCGTTCCGGCGAATATCCCGCCGCTCGAAAGCGCGCGCGCCAGAAGGCATTCCGGTGTGGAGCGAAATCGAGCTGGCCTGGCGATTTCTGCGCGGCAAGCTGGTCGCCATCACCGGCTCGAACGGCAAAACCACCACGACGTCGCTGGTCGCGCACATTTTGCAGACGTCGAATATTCCCACGCTCGTCGGCGGCAACATCGGCACGCCGCTGCTGGCGCTGGTCGAACGCTCGGTCGATACCGCCGTGACCGTCGCCGAAGTCAGCAGCTTTCAGCTCGAAACCATCGATGCGTTTCGCCCCGAAATCGGCGTGCTGCTGAATCTCACTCCCGATCATCTCGACCGCCACGCCACCTTCGAGGAATATGCCGCACGCGAAAATGCGCATGTTCGAAAATCAACTCGAAAGCGACATGCGCCGTGCTGAATGCGGACGATCCGGAAATCACCAAGCGCATGCCGGCCAAGCCCGAAATTTTCTGGTTCAGCCGCCAGAAGCGCGTCGCCACCGGCGCATTCCTGCGCGACGACGAAATCATTTTCCGCAACGAAGGCTCGGAAGTGGAACTCGCCCAGCGCAGCCGATATTCCACTTCGCGGCGAGCACAACATCGAAAATGTTCTGGCCGCCTGCGCCGCCGCCTATCTCGCGGGAGCACGTCCCTGCCGCGATCGCCGCCGGCGTGAAAAGTTTTCGCGGCGTCGAACATCGCCTCGAATTCGTCGCCGAAATTTCCGGCGTGCAGTTATTACAACGATTCCAAAGCCACCAACGTCGACGCCGCGGTGAAAGCCGTCGAAGCGTTTCCCGGTCCGCTGAGTCGTGATTCTCGGCGGCAACGATAAAGGCAGCCCGTACACGCCGCTGCGCGATGCTACTGCAGCGAACGCGCGCGCCTCGCGCTGCTGATCGGCGAAGCCGCCGAAAAAATCGCCAGCGACCTGGGCGACGCCGTTCATTTCGAAAATGCCGGAACGCTGCAGCGAGCGCTGCACATGCACTGCCGAACACGTCGCAGCCGGGCGATACCGTGCTGCTCGCGCCGGCCTGCTCCAGCTTCGACCAGTTCGAAAATTACGAACACCGCGGCCGCGTCTTCAAGGAACTGGTCGCGCAGCTCGAACAGCCAGCCCGCCGCACAGCCTGCCGCGGCAACGGAGAAAGGATAACGAATGCCGCGCAGCCTGCAAACCCGACAAGAAGCTCTTGGCGTGACCCTGGCGCTGTGCCTCATCGGCGCGGTGATGGTGTTCAGCGCCTCGGCCATGACCGCCCAGGAAAAATTCGGCACCGGCTACATTTTCCTGCTGCGCCAGTTCGTCTACATCGTCCTCGGCATCGCCGGCATGTTCGCGCTGATGAACACCGATTACCGCAAGCTGCGCCAGCCGCGCGTCGTTTTCACCGGACTCGCCGTGACGTTCATCTGCTGGTCGGCGTTTTTTTCTGGATCGCTCGCACGCCACGCATCGCTGGTTTCGCCTGGGCCCCTTCAGCTTTCAGCCGTCGGAAATGGCCAAGCTGGCGGTGATCATTTTTCTCGCCTGGTTTCTGGAATCGCGCCGCGCTCCCGGAAAACTTGGCGTCAACGACTTCTGGGGCACGCTCGCCCCCGCGCTGGGCACCGTTCTGGTCATGGCCGCGCTGGTCGTTGAAAGAGCCGGACATGGGCACCGCCTTCATGATCGTGGTTGATCGGCATTGGTCATGCTCTACGTCGCCGGCCTGTCGCTACAAATATATCGGCGGCGCGTTGCTGGCCGCCATTCCCACAATCTATCTGCTGATCGTGCGCGTGCCGTACCGCCTGGCGCGTTTCGAAGCGTTCCTCGCATCCCGACCGCGACCCGCAGGGCGCTGGCTTCCAGCTGCTGCAATCGCTGATCGCCGTTGGTTCCGGCGGCTTGACCGGCGTGGGCCTGATGGAAAGCCGCCAGAAACTTTTCTTCCTGCCCGAAGCGCACACCGATTTTATTTACGCCATCATCTGCGAAGAATTGGGCTTCATCGGCGCGGTCGATCGTGCTGACGCTGTTTGCGGTTTACGGCTGGCGCGGCTTTGTCGCCGCCATGAAGGCTCCCGACCATTTCGGCAAATTTCTGGCGCATGGGCATCACCACCATGGTCGTCGGCCAGGCGCTGATCAATCTCAGCGTGGTGCTCGGCTTGCTGCCGACCAAAGGCATTCCGCTGCCGTTCATCAGCTACGGCGGATCGAGCTTGTTTGGCATGCTGCTGGCTACGGGCGTGCTCCTGAATATCAGCCAGCACGCGGACGAGAGCGTGAGCGCAGCATGCAGGCGTTACCGGCAAGAAACGCCTGCTGATCGCCGGCGGCGGCACCGGCGGCCACGTTTTTCCGGCGCTGGCCGTCGCGCGGGAATGGCTCGCAGCGCGAGCCGGAAGGAGTGCGCAAGCGTCGTGATCGTGGGAACCGAACGCGGAATGGAAGCGAGGCTGGTGCCGCAGGCCGGGCTTGCCGCTCGAAACCATTCGCGCGGCGGGTCTGAAAGGCATGGGCGGCGACGAAGTTGCTGAAGAACGCCGCGCTGCTTCCCGCCGGCCTGTGGGATTCGGAAAAAATTATGCAGCGGCATAAATTCAGCGTCGCGTTCGGCGTCGGCGGCTACGCCGTCGGGCCCGATGATGCCTGGCCGCGCGCCTGCACGGCATGCCCATCCGTGATTTTCGAGCCAAACGTCGAGCCGGGCTTCACCAATCGCGTGCTCGCCGGGATTGCCACCCGCGTGGCCGTGCGGTTTCGAAGACACCGCCAAGCGTTTTGGCGCGAAAGCGTCGCCACCGGCATTCCCGTGCGCCAGGAATTTTTCGCCGATCGCCGCGCCGCGAGCATCGCGAAGCCGTTCAACGTATCCTGATTACCGGCGGCAGCCGCGGCGCGCTGCCCATCAATCGCGCGGTGATCGACTCGCTCGATCGTCTTATTGCCGCGAAAAAATCAGCTTTTCATCGTGCACCAGACTGGAGAACGCGACTATAATGCTGTTCGCGTGGCTTATGCGCGACGCGAATTCCGAGCGGAGGTCGTGCCCTTTATCGAGAACATGGCGGAGCGCTTTGCCCAGGCAGACTTGATCGTCTGCCGCTCGGGCGCGATCACGGTGGCGGAAGTAGCCGCCGCCGGACGTGCCGCCATCTTCATCCCCTTCGGCGCCGCCACCGACGCGCACCAGACCCGCAACGCCGCAGCCATGCAGAACGCCGGCGCCGCGCGCTTGCTGCCGCAGACCGAACTGACGCCCGAGCGCCTGACGAAGGAAATTTTCTCCCTGCTGGACCAGCCCGGCGAGACTCACCGAAATGGAAGAGCATGCGCGCACGCTTGGCGCGTCCGCGCGCCGTGCGAAGATATCGTCGACCTGCTGGAAGGGCTGGTGCGCGCCATGATGGTCACCTTCCGCAATTTCCAGCGCATTCATCTGGTCGGCATCGGCGGCAGCGGCATGAGCGGCATCGCCGAAGTTCTGCTGACCAGCGGCTACGCCGTTTCCGGCTCCGATCTGAAACTTTCGCCGGTCACCGAGCGCCTGCGCAAGCTGGGCGCGACAGATTTTCGAAGGCCATCGAGCCGGAACACGTCGCACGGCGCGCACGTGGTGGTGATTTCCTCGGCCGTGCAGCCCGACAACGTCGAACTGCTCGAAGCGCACCGCCTGAAAATTCCGGTGATTCCGCGCGCGGAAATGCTGGCCGAGCTGATGCGCCTGAAATACGGCATCGCCGTGGCCGGCGCGCACGGAAAAACCACCACCACTTCCATGGTCGCCGTCGGTGCTCGCCGCCGCCGGCCTTGATCCCACCTTCGTCGTCGGCGGCCGCGTGAATCATGCCGGCTCGCACGCCGGCGTCGGCAAGAGCGAATACATGGTGGTCGAAGCCGATGAAAGCGACCGCTCGTTTCTGCTGCTCGCGCCGGTCGTGGCGGTGGTCACCACCATCGACCGCGAGCATCTCGACCAGTACAAATCGCTCGAAGAAATTCAGGATGTCTTCCTGCAGTTTGTGAATCGCGTCCCGTTCTATGGCGCGGTGATGCTGTGCCTCGACGAGCCGAACGTGCAAGCCATCCTCCCGCGCGTGAAGCGTCCGGTGATCACCTACGGCACTTCGAACCAGGCCGACCTGGTCATCAGCGACGTGAAGCTCGACGGCCTCGCCAGCGAATTTCGCCTGAACTATCACGGCGAAGACCTCGGGCTCTTCCGCCTGCCTTCGCCTCCGGGAATTCACAATGTGCGCAACGCCGCCGCTGCGGCCGCCGTCGCGCTCTCTCTGAACGTCCCGGCGGATCTGATCCGCGCCGGCCTCGCGAAATTTTCCGGCGTTGGCCGGCGCTTCGAAATCAAAGGCGTCTTCAACGGCGTCACCCTGATCGACGACTACGGCCATCATCCCGCCGAAATTCGCGCCACGCTCGAAGCCGCGCGCGGCTGCGACTACCAGCGCCTGCTGGTTCTCTTTCAGCCGCACCGCTACACGCCGCACCCAGCATCTCTGGGAAGATTTTCGGCGCTCGTTCAATCAAGCCGACGTGCTGGTGATCTCCGAAATCTATGCCGCGGGCGAACCGCCCATCGACGGCGTCACCGGAGAGAGGCTGGCCGAAGCGATCAGCTGCGCCGGGCCACAAAAACGTGGTCTTTCACAAGCACCATGCAGGCCGGCATGGATTACATGCTGCGCGAAGCGCAATCCGGCGACGCCGTGCTGGCCATCGGCGCGGGCAGCGTTGGCCGCGTGCTCGATCAGTTGGCCATGCTGCTCGAATCGAAAGTTTCGCAACGGAGTTCAGTAGGCGACAAAGTTTCATGCGTATCAGCGACAAACCGATCGCAGCAAAGCTGGCAGGAACTCGGCGTGGAATTGCGCCCGGCGTCTCGCATGATCGAGAAAACCTCGCTCGGCATCGGCGGCACCACCGACCTGCTGCTTCTGCGCAAATTCGAAACCATTCCCGAAATGATGCGCCTGCTCGCCGCCGAAGGCATCCCGCACCACTTTCTCGGCGGCGGCACGAACGTGCTCATCGCCGACGGCGAACTGTCCTGGGTCGCGCTGCATCTGCCCACTTCGAAACCCGGCATGCGCGTCGAAGGCAACACCGCCACGGTCGACGCCGCGGCCGACCTGGGCGGCATGGTCACCTTCTGCGCCAAGCACGATTTGGGCGGCATGGAAGGCCTGATCGGCGTTCCGGGCAGCGTCGGCGGCGCGCTGCGCATGAATGCCGGCGCCTACGGCACGCAAATCGGTCCGCTATGTGCGCGAAGTCGAGCTGTATCGCGCCGCCACCGGCCAAATCGAAATTCTGCGCGGCAATGACATTCGCTTCGATTATCGGCATACTTCCTTTGCGCCGGACGACTTGATGCTGCGCGTGAAACTGGAACTGCCGTCGAAGCCGTTCAAGGAAATTCTCGCGGGCATCAAAGTGTGCAACGAAAAGCGCCGCTCCAGCCAGCCGCTGAACCAGAAAAGCGCCGGCTGCATTTTCAAGAATCCGCCGGGGCGGCTCGGCCGGACGCATGATCGACGAGTTGCAGCTTGAAAGGCCATCACGTGGGCGACGCCACGGTCAGCGACCGCCACGCGAATTTTTTCGTCAACGCCGGCTAGCGCCAGCTGCTGCGGACATGCTGGCGCTGATCGACGATGTGCGCGAAAGGGTGCGCGCCGCCTACGGAGTCGAGCTCGAGAACGAGGTCATCGTCTGGAAAAACTGAGAGACCATGGACGCCGGAAGCGTATCCCCAGGAAGTTCTGGCCGACGAAGAGCCGAAGTATCTTCGCCGGCAGAAGCCGCTCGAGATCAAGCGGCGCAAATTCGGCAAGAAAGCCTGGAAGAGCTACGCTGCGCGTCAGCGGCGTGGGTCGGTGTCGGCGTCGCCGCTGGCGGGCGCATGCTTACGTGATCGGCCATTTTCTGCTGTCGTCGCCGGACATGGCGCTTGATTCATCCCGACCAAGTGCAAATTGCCGGCACCCACTACGTTTCCGCGCGACAGCGTGCTCGAAATTTTCCGCGCCGACCGCAATCACAGCGTCCTGCGCATTCCGCTGGACGAACGCCGGCGCCAGATCGAATCGCTTCCCTGGGTCGAGCAAGCCGACGGTGCGCCGCGCGCTGCCCAACACCATCGAAGTCGAAATCACCGAACGCACGCCCATCGCGTTTCTTGCGCGAAGGCAGATCAGACTGGCGCTCGTCGACGTGCACGGCGTGATTCTGCGATCGTCCGCTGAAAGGCAATTTTCATTTTCCGGTGGTCACGGGCATCGACGCCGGGCATGCCGCTCGAAGACCGCGAGAAGCGCATGCAACTTTTCGCCAGTTTCACGCAGCAGCGCGGAAACGGCGCGCGCCGGCGCGATGGAACAAGTGAGCGAAGTCGACCTCACCGAAGCGAAAGATCTGCGCGCCACGATTTCTGGCCTGCAGGGCTGGCGAGTGCGCCGGCGGCGGCGAGCAGCGCGACCGATCAGTGGGGCGATCCGATGCGCCGCTTCTCGTGCATTTCGGCGACAGCGATTTCGAAGACAAATTTTACACGTGCTTAATGACATCGGCGCAGTGGCGGGCGACAGCCGGGCGCGTCGAATCGGTGGATCTGCGCTTCGACGGCGAAGCAGTGGTGAATCCCGATCGCACGCTGCTCGCGCAGGTCCAGCCGGCGAATCGCCGCAGCGCCGCTGCCGCGAAGCCGGCGCATACCGCAGCGCGCGAAACAGACGCACTCGCAGCGCATCGCGCGTCTAGAATTGGAACGGCAGTGGGACTGGCGTTTTGGAATTGCGGTCGAAGGCAGCGAGTGGCAGTAAGGAGCGTGATTTGACGAAGAAAGAACGGCACATCGTAGCGCTCGACATCGGCAGCACCAAAACCTGCGCGTTGATCGGCGAACTGGACGAACGACGGCGGCGTGAAATTCGCGGCGCTGGGCGCGGCCGAATCGAAAGGCTGGCGCAAAGGCCAGATCGTCAATCTCGATCTCGCGGTCAGCTCGATTCGCCGCGCGGTCGAAGAAGCCGAAACGATCGTCGGCGTGCCCGTCGAATCCGCGCTGATCGGCGTCGCCGGCGTGCACGTGCGCGGAGTGAACAGCCGCGGCGGCATCACCGTCGGCGTCGCGGCCCCGCGATGTGCAGCGCGACGACGTGCGCCGCGCCATCGAAGCGGCGCGCGGCGTGCAGCTTGCCGGAAGATCGCGAAGTGCTGCACGTCCTGCCGCAGGAATTTTTTCTCGACGCGCAGGACAATATCCGCGACGCCATCGGCATGGTCGGCCAGCGCCTCGAAGCGAACGTGCACATCGTCACCGCCTCCGGCACCGCCACGCAAAATATTGTCACCGCCGTGAATCGCGCCGGCGTGCGCGTGGACGACACGGTGCTCGAGCCGCTCGCTTCCGCCGAAGCCTGCCTCACGCAGGACGAGCGCGAACTCGGCGCCTGCCTGCTCGATATCGGCGGCGGCACCACCGAACTGATCGCCTTCGCCGGCGGAGTGGTGCGCCACACCGCGGCCATCCCGGTGGGCGGCGATCATTTCACCAACGATCTCGCCGTCGGCCTGCGCACGCCGATTCCGGAAGCCGAAAAAATCAAGCGCCAGCACGCCTGCGCTTTCCGCGCCCTGCTGACCGAAGACGCGGCCGATCGAAATCGCCAGCGTCGGCGACCGTCCGCCGCGCACGGTCTTCTCGCGCATGCTTGCCGATATCGTCGAGCCGCGCGCGCACGAACTGCTCATGCTGGTCCGCGACGAACTGCGCCGCGGCGGCGTGCGAATCCGCAGATTCCCGCCGGCCTCGTTCTTCACCGGCGGCGGCGCGCAATCTCACGCGGCCTGCTGCGAACTGGCCGAAAACATTTTCAATCTGCCGGTGCGCGTGGCTGTCCCGCGCGGACTTGCCGGAATGAGCGAAGAAGTTTCCCAGCCCGAATATTCCACGGCCGTGGGACTTGTGCTGTACGGCGCGCGCACCCGGCGCACCGGCGGAGCACGCCCAAACGGCTGGGTGGGTAAATTGAAGAGCATGTTTGCGGGCGCACTAATCGCGGCGGGGCGCCGGTGAATAGCTGCACTCATAACCGAAGCGCATTACCGATGCAAATCGAACAAAATCTTGTATCAAGAATTGTAGGGGAGGAAGCATGGCGCACAAAGAATCGAGCATGCGAGTTTCGTTCGCGGAAGAAGCGCAGAACGGCGCGAAGATAAAAGTGATCGGCGTGGGCGGCGGCGGTTCCAACGCCGTCAACCGCATGATCCGCGCCAAAGTGGAAGGCGTCGAATTCATCGCCGCCAACACCGATTTGCAGGCGCTGAAACTTTCGCAGGCGCCCGTCAAATTGCAGCTCGGCGCGAAGCTCACCAAAGGCCTCGGCGCGGGCGCGAATCCCGAAGTCGGCCGCAAAGCCGCGCTCGAAGACACGGAAAAAATTCTCGAAGCGCTCGATGGCGCGGACATGGTCTTCGTCACCGCCGGTCTCGGCGGCGGCACCGGCAGCGGCGCGGCTCCGGTCGTCGCGAATCTTGCCAGCGAACTCGGCGCGCTCACCGTCGCCGTCGTCACCAAGCCTTTCGCGTTCGAAGGCAAGCGCCGCATGGAGCAGGCCGAACAAGCGCTCGCCGAACTGATCGGCTGCGTCGACACCGTCATCGTCATCCCCAACGAGCGCCTGATGGATTGCGTCGAGCACGGGCACCAGCTTCTTCGAAGCGTTCCGCATCGCCGACGATATTCTGCGGCAGGCCGTGCAGGGCATTTCGGACATCATCACCATTCCCGGCATCATCAATCGCGACTTCGCCGACGTGAAAACCATCATGTCCGGCCAGGGCTACGCGGTGATGGGCACCGCCGTCGCTTCCGGCTCCAATCGCGCCATCGACGCCGCCAATCGCGCCATCAACAGCCCGCTGCTCGAAGACAATTGCATCCACGGCGCGCAGGGCATTCTGATCAACATCACCGGCTCCTCCAGCCTCAGCCTGCAGGAAGTGCACGAAGCTTCCTCCATCATCCAGAAAGCCGCCCACGAGAATGCCAACATCATTTTCGGCGCGGTGATGGACGATGCGATGAAGGAATCGGTGAAGATCACCGTGATCGCCGCGGGATTCCGCGAAGTGGCCGGAAGAAAAACCCAGCAAAGCGCCGTCGTACCTGCCGAAGACCTGGAAAGCCGCCCGCGAACCCGAACCGGCAGCAGGAACCGATCATCAATCAGCAAGTGAACCAGCAAGCCACCGCGCCGCAGCGCCCGCCCAACGTCGTCCAGCAGGTCGCGCGCAACGTCAGCGAAGTGGTTCAGCAGGTCACCCGCAACGTAACCGAAAAGAACCACGAAGTCCCGGCCGACGATCTCGACGTGCCGACCTTTCTCCGCCGCCAGGCCCAGAAAGCGTAATATGAATGTCGCGCTGAGGGGCGGGATCGAAAATCCCGCCCTTGCAGCACTTACCCCCACAATCGTTTTCGTAAAAAAAGGAGGCCCGTGATGGTTCGGCGCTTCGGTTCCTTCCTACCCGCCTTGATTCTCGCGCAACTTATTTTCTCCGTGCCAGCACTATTTGCCCAACGCGTCATCGACCTCACGGCCTCCGACGGCACCAAACTGAAAGCCAGCTATTTTCCCTCCGCCAAACCCGGACCCGGCGTGCTGCTGCTCCACCAATGCAATCGCCAGCGCAAAGTCTGGGACGACCTGGCCCAGCAACTCTCCGCCGCCCGAATCAACGTGCTTACGCTGGATTATCGTGGCTTCGGCGAAAGCGGCGGCGACAATTTCGACAAACTCCCGCCGGACAAAGCCGCCGAAGTTATGGCCGGAGGATTTCCCCAGGATGTCGACGCCGCCTTTCAGTATCTCGTCTCCCAGCCCGGCGTCACCCGAGACGTGATCGGCGTCGGCGGCGCCAGTTGCGGCGTCAACAATTCCATCCAGGCCGCGCGCCGCCATCCCGAAGTCAAATCGCTCGTGCTGCTCTCCGGTGGCACCGACCTCAACGGCCGCAGATTCCTGCGCCAGCCGGACGGCTTGCCCGTTTTTTTTGCGGTCGCCGATAACGACGAATTCCCGCCTACCGTGCAAGTCGTCGAGTGGCTCTACACCGTCACCGCAAATCCCGGAAAGCAACTGGCGCACTACCCAGACCGGCGGCCACGGCGCGGACATGTTCAAGATCCATCCCGAACTGGAAAAAGCCATCGTCGACTGGTACGTGACCACCCTGATCAAAACTCCTGGCCGCGCGCCAGTCTCGAAA
The DNA here is from genome assembly GCA_963737765.1 of uncultured Acidobacteriota bacterium. GTDB lineage: Bacteria > Acidobacteriota > Terriglobia > Acidiferrales > UBA7541 > Palsa-295. Next base: position 54 of record CAVTTY010000017.1, on the reverse strand, counting down.
GACGCGCCAGCCACCACGCAGGAAGCGCGCACCCTCGATCTGATCGATCAGCCC
>CAVTTY010000016.1:0-48662 GCA_963737765.1 uncultured Acidobacteriota bacterium | reverse complement strand
TGCTAACATCCCGCAAATCATGAAAACTCGTCGAGCTACTCGCAGACCCTTCGTCGTCGCCGCAGCCCTGGTCTTTTTAATTTTGATCGCGCCATCCAGCCCTACTCCGCGCCCAATCTGCGTCCGCCGCGCCGCCGGCCCACCCCATCGTCCTCCACGCCGCGCGCCTGCTCGACGTCGAATCCGGCCGCATCACCACTCCCGGCGAAATCCTCATCGAGGGCGACCGCATCAACGAAGTCGGCGCGAAAGTCTCGCGCCCGCCGAACGCCGAAGTCATCGACCTCGGCGACACCACCCTGCTCCCCGGCCTGATCGACGCCCACGTCCACCTCTTCCTCCACCCCGGCGCCGAAGATCTGCAGACCGTCCAGGAATCCGTCCCGCAACGCACCATCATCGCCACGCTCGCCGCGCGCGACGACCTCATGGCCGGCTTCACCGCCGAGCGCGACATGGGCACCGAAGGCGCCGGCTCCGCCGACACCGCCGTCCGCAACGCCATCAACGACGGCCTCATCCCCGGCCCGCGCCTGCGCATCAGCGGCAACGCCATCGACATTCTCGGCGGCCACGAAGACGCCATCGGCTTCAATCCCGAGCAGCACGTTCTCCCCAACGCCACCTACGCCAACAACATCCGCCGAACTCGTCACCGTCATCCGCCAGCAATTCAAAGAAGGCGCCGACTTCATCAAGATCTACGAAACCGGCCCCGACTCGCGTCGTCAACGGCCGCTTCTCCACGCCCTACCAATACACCGAAGCCGCAACTCACCGCCGCCGTCCACGAAGCCGCGCGCACCGGCAACCGCGTCGCCGTTCACGCCACCGGAGAGCCCGGCACGCTCTACGCCGCGCGCGCCGGCGTCGCATCCATCGACCACGCCTATCAGCTCAGCGACGAAACCATGCGCCTCATGCGCGAAAAACAAATCTTCGCCGTCCCCACCTTCACCATCTCCGAATACTTCGCCGAGCACGCCGCCACGCCCGGCATGCCGCCGCTCGAGCGCGCAGCTGATCGACTTACCACGCGCAGGAATTCAAGAAGCAACTCGCCGCCGGCGTCCCCATCGCCATGGGTTCCGACGTCGGCCCGTTTCCCCACGGCACGCAGGCCCGCGAATTTGTGCTGATGGTGAAATTCGGCATGACCCCGCTGGCCGCCATCCAGGCCGGCACGGTGAACGGCGCAAAGCTCCTGCAGTGGGCCGATCAGATCGGCGCGCTCAAACCCGGCTACTTCGCCGACATCGTCGCCGTCCCCGGCAATCCCCTCGACGACATCACCGCGCTGCAAAAAGTAACCTTCGTCATGAAGAACGGCGTGGTCTATAAAAAATAGGCACGCGCACTCACCGCGCGCCAAGCCCACCATGCATACCAAAATCCTGATGACCCTGAGCGCCGCGTTCCTGGCCGCGCTCGGCATCGCCGCAACTTTCCTGCCGCAGGAGATCGCCGCGCGTTACGGCGCCCCAGCCGCCAGCGTTCCGGCCACGCTGCTGATTCAAATCGCCGGCGCGCTGTATCTCGCCTGCGCCATCCTGAATTGGACCGTCCGCAACAGCCCCATCGGCGGAATCTACAATCGTCCGGTCGCGCTGGCCAACGTGGTGCACTTCACCATCGCCGCCATCACCCTGCTGAAAGCGGCGCTAGCGCATTCCGCAGCGAATCAATTCTCGCGCTCCCCGGAAATAATCACCGTGACCGTTTTTTATTGTGGGTTGGCCATTTGGTTCGGCCTGGTGTTTACGACGCATCCCATCCAGAAATAAAAGAATGGATTCATTTCGGGTCGTCCTCGGTTTCCACCGCGCCATGCTGCAGCGCCCAGGCGCGGAAGCCCTCCGGCAAATTGGTCATCCCGCCGATATTCGCGCCTTTGATGCTGGCGATGTCGCGCCAGCGCGCGCCATTCAAATCCGTGCGCCGCAGATCGGTATTGGCCAGCGACGCGCCGGCCAAATCGGCACCCGCCAAATTCGCGTCCACCAGGTCCGCGTCATCGAGTTCCGCCCGCCGCAGTACGGTCCCGGAAAAATTGCTGCCGCGAAAATTCGCGCCGCGCAAGTTCGCGTCGGACAAATCGGCGCCGCGAAAATCGCCCGCGCGTACGTCGGCCGCACTGAAATTCGCGCGCAGCAGGCTGCTGCGCGCCAGGCGGATCCCTTGCAGGTACGCTCCGGCCACATCCACGCCGACCAGCGGCACGCGGTCCGCGTTCAATTCCTGCAGCGCTTCCAGGCGCCCGCCGCTGCCGCCCTTGCCCTGCGCGGTGTTGATCACCTGCCAGGCCTGATAGTGTTTCTGCTTGGCGCGGTCGCCCGACTCCGAAAAATAAAAAATCGCCGCCACCAGAATGCTCAAGCTGCTCAGATACTCCAGCACTTCGAGCAACTTCCAGTTGCTCAAATAATAGGCCAGCCAGTCGAACAGCCATTCGAGCCCGATGAACGGCCGCGCCCAGCGGCTGGGCACGCCGGCTTTCCGCTCGGCCCAGGTGGGCGGTTTTTCCCGCGGGATTACGATGCGCATCGCGACCAACCCTCCTTGCAACTCTGAGTCGCGAGCCAAAATAAAGTTTCGCGCGCGCCCTGCACCGCGAACGTTTCGCGCGCCGCGTTCACCATCGCGCGCCGCCGTGCCGGCACCACGCGGTCCAACCGATTACGCCGAGCTGCGGCTCCGGCGCGTCCGGCAGCATGGCCAGAAATTCGATCAGGTTCCCGTCGGGGTCGCGGAAATACAGCGAGCCCGCCGGCATCCAGGCCAGCACCACCGGCTCCTCGGTGGGATTCCCGGCGAAATCGAGCGGCGTGACGCCGGCGGCGCGCAGCGCGGCCGGCGCCTTCAACAAATCCGGCAAATCCACGCGCAGCGCGATGTGCAGCCCCAGCCGCTGCGGCGTGCTGCCCACCTGCCACAAACCCAGCATCGACGTGCCGCGCCCGCCCAGCCAGAAGAACGCCACGTCGCGCTCCGGAAATTCCTGCGCGAGTTCCAGACCCAGCACGTCGCCATAGAATTTCTTGGCGCGCTCCAGGTCGCTCACCGTCAAATGCGTTTCAAAAAGTTCGCGGATCGGAATCATCGTTTTGGCCTCAACCTCTGCCCGCCCTTGGCCGCACGCGTTACTTTTTTCTCACCGCTTCCCGCCGTTTTCCATTTGCCGTCTGCTTCGATGCTCAGGCGCACGCGCTCGGCCACGATTTTGCGGATCAGCGCCAGCGGCAGCGGCTGATCCAGCGGAAATTGCACCGTCCCGCGCGACTGTTTGAATTTTGCCAGCTCTTTGGCGAAGGGCTTCATGGCCCTCCCGGTGGGGTAGAAACCAATGTGATTTTTGAATCCGCCGAAGATGACCAGGATGCGCTGATAGCAATACGCCGGCATCCCGTACTTCAAGGTTTCCTCGGCGCCGGGCGCGGCCTTCGAAACGCAGGCCCGCATCTCCAGCAATTTTCGGCGGGACGCTTCGGGCGCCACGTCAATGTAGTCGTCCACGTTTTGCGGCCGCGGCCTATTCAGTTTCATCGTTTTTAACGCTCCTCTGGCCGCGAGGTTACCACGGCACTCAGCTCGCCGGTCGATCCAGCGAGAACTTTTGGAGTGCGGTGGCTTGCCACCGCTTTGCCCAAGTCAAGTTCAGCACCCAAGCCTTCAAGAAAACCAAGAGAGGTCCTTCGTCGCTGCGCTCCTCTGGATGACGGCCAACGGCGGGTTGGTGCCGGGACGGTAGGCCGAGGTGGGCGCTGCGCGCCGATCGTTTGGCGTGATGCGTGGTTGGGAAAAGCGGTGGCAAGCCACCGCACTCCCAAGGTTCTGGGCGGATGGATTCGCGAGTGTGGCGGCGGGGGGGGACGGAGCGATAGCGGGCTGAAACGCGATTCCCAAATACCGTCAAATTTACGGATTAGAATTTTCATTTGGGTAATGTTTTCAGGGGTTTACGTTGTTTTCTAATTGCTGGTAGCGGATTAGAAATGGGGGCGGTTACGGCGGATTTCTGGGGCGCGGACGGTGGGGGATCGAGGTCGATGGTTGGAGGCAGGGAATCGGTTGCGGCGGAGGCGACGTGGGGCGGCGGGGGTGGTTGGACGGCGACGTTCAGTTGGTTCGCGACGTTTTGATTCATGGTGGTGTAAATCATGTGGGAGGGAGGTTCGTGCCATTCGCCGCGGGCGTTGATGCGGGTGTAGGCGCGAATGGCGCGGACGATGGTGTCGCCGCTGGGGTCGACGCGGTTGGCTTCTTCGATGAAAAATTCGAGGGCGCAGCGGACGTTCTGGCCGCGGCGATCGAAGAGGCCGGTGGCGCGGGCGTGACCGTAGATGATCCGAGTTTCGGGGATGTTAAATTCCTCGGCGATGTAAATGGGATGCTGCCAGCGGAGAAATTCCTGGTCGATTTCGTCGCGATCGGGATGCCTGCAGATTTGGCATTTGCGGGCATGGCGTTCGAGGGAAGTGAGTTCGCGCGCGGGGACGCGAGCGGCGATGGATGCGGGGGTGCGGGGAAGGCGGCGGGGGCGTCTTTTGAATTTGCGAGTTGGTGCCGCGGGCGGCGCGGCGGCGATGGGCTGCGCGGGTTCGGGGACGAGAGGGTCCGGGCTGAGAAAGTCGAGGGGGATGTTGGCCTGGGTGGCGATTTTTTGCAGGAAGGAGAGGTGGGCGACGAGGTCGGCGTCGGCGGCGAGTTGTTCGGGGGTGCGTGATGTTGGGGCTGGAGCGGCGGAAGAAGCGGGCGCGAACGGCACATGAGGCGTGTGCGATTCGCGCGACTTAGAGGTGGCGGCTGGCGCCGCGACGTCTTTTGTGTTTTTGGGCGTGTTTTTGGGCGTGGCTGTGGGGTGGCTGTGGGGGTGGCGGTGGCGTGGGCTGCGGCGTTTTGGGTTGCGTCGGCTGAGGTTTGGGCGTCGTCGTCGGTTGCGGCTTGGGCGGCGGGTTCGTTCTGGGGTGCAGCGGCGCGGCTGGCGGCGAGGTCTTCGTTCTGGCGTGCTTCGTTCTGGCGTGCTTCGTTCTGGCGTGCGGCGGCGAGGTCTTCTTTCTGGCGTGCATCGGCGCGGCGGCGGATTTCGAGGAGTTGTGCGTTGACCTGGGCGGCGGGGAGGTGGGGGAGGGTGTTGATGTCGGGATTTTGCGGGGTGGTGAGGGCGAATTTACCTTCGCGGTCGCGTCTGTTTCGAAATGGTTTCATGTTTTGTGCACCTCGAACCAAGCTAGCATTTTTGGGTCGAGGTATACAAATGCGGTAGGTGTGTACACGGTTAGATTCTTGTGAGTTTTGGACCGGCCGGCTCAGGTTTTGCTGTGGATCGACGATTACCGAAGATTTTCGTCGGGCTTATCCGGAAGGCGTGCAATTTCGGCGTTAATTTGCTCTTTATCGATCTCTGCTGGCTGACCCTTCTTGGCCATGTCGAGTTGCCGCATCATGTGTGGCATTATCGCCTTAAAAAAAGCAGCTAGGTCTCTGCCGTTGCCGACGTTCGGTAAAAAAGTGCCACCATTGTCGCGCTTCGTTCCCGTGTACCGCTGCTCGCCGCCACCACCTCGTCGGGCCCCGTCTTTCCCGTTCCGCCAAACGACTATGCATCTTGGCCCGACGGTCTGATCTTGTGTGCCTTGGTGAACTTCATAATTCAGGGAGGCGAAGTGATCGGCTACGGCCAGTGCGGACACCTTTTCTCGGCCGTAGGCCCGGAGAATACGTAGTATGTCATTGAGCTTTTTTTTCGCGCCAAAATGTATGGTGCTCCGCTCCCCGCTATTGCAAATCTTGGTGTCCTAGGTTTTGCCGGCGCCGATCGTCCTGATACATGACGGGTGTAACGAAAATTGTATGTCTTGCGATCTGGGGAAAAAATAAAATCAATCGTATAAAACCTTGGTTCGTTGTGGACCAGCGCCGGAATAATTATGTTGTGCGCGAGTCCTCCGTTTCCTGGCAGCCGCACCAGGTGCCTCGGAAGTTCGCGCTTGCATGCATCCGCCAGTATCCCCAGCGACTGCTCTAACGGGAGTCTCCTGCCGCGTAGAACGTCGCTCATCCACTTTGCGGGTTCCGTACCTCCGATTGTCTGGCCGAGTCCGCAATAGCCAAGGATCGCCTTGCCGTCGTCGGTCTCCAACAACAAGATTTTCTGGGCATCATCCTTTGGAGCGCCATTCGCAAAGGTTATTCGTCGGTCTGCCGAAAGCCAGATTGAGCCCGGCTCTGTGGCTGCAACGATGAGCGTCACTAGAAGGGCACCACGCGGAACCGATCTCGAAGTAGTTGTTTACCGCGGCTTACCTCTTCCTCTGGAATACCTGTCACATGGCACATTACGTTATGCCTGCTTTTCTCTTGAATCGTCGGTGACTTCATCGGGTCGTACGCCCAAAACGCGAATGCTAGTTTCTCGTAACCAATCGAAGGCGATTTTAATAAACGCGGGTTTGCGATCTCCCTTTCTTGTGATTTCGGGATGGTTCGACCATTCCGAACGAGTTGATGAGATTGCTGTCCTGCCGATACCATTCGGACAAAATTCTATCCATAGGGACATCGACCAAGAAAGGAGTTAATCGTTCTAAGTCGTTCGCCGAGAGACAAAACAACGGAGTGACAGCATGCAGCGTTTTTTTTGGCTTCATTTCCTGGAATCTTGAATTCAGGTACATCCCCATTCCGGGAGTGCTGCCAATATCATCTCGGATAACAAATAAGGGGAAGACGGTCGTTACGAAAGATAAATCTACATCTTTAATTGAATCTGGATTCTCGCGGCGGCATAATCTCTCGATTGCGGGAACGAGTTGAGCGATTCCTTTCTTTGCGTCTTTTGCTCCTGTAACTGAATTTTTCTTCGATTTCGCGTTTGATTTGTTCTATGCCCTCGCCATATTTGCTAGTGGCCCGAAATGTACTACCCTTGTATTCGATGTAGAATTGCCGCTCTTCCAGACAGAATTAATCCGTCGCAAACCTGACCATCGGGGCCACTGCCGAACCTCGGGTTACTGTAAAACCTATTCGCCTTACCTATACACGAGCTTTCTAGAAGCCAGTCTACATAGTCCTCAAAGACCTCTCCCAAAAACTATGAAAATCGTCTCCCGAATGTTTGGGAAGGTGTGAATTGATCCTCCAGAATGGGCCGCTATAAGAATTTGTCCGTCAAGTAGTCGAAGTCTAGGGCGTAGAGCCTTGTTCGTCATTAATTAGGGGCCTGTCTCGGAGCAACACAAAATCGTGAGACGCGGGAGTTTTCTTTCCTGAACCCGACGCGCAAGTTCTGTCGGCGTTGAGGAAACTTCGAAGAAGAAGCGATCGACCTGTTCGGCTGGAACCTTCGTCAGGTGAACCACGTTCTTGGTATCAAAAAATCTGTGAAGTTCGTGCTGTTTTGAAGAGTCTCGGGCCTTGCAAGCCGCGACAAAGATCCAAAGAGCAATGCAAAATACGTCTCAAGCGGAATACCCGTGACATTCTCAAAAATCTCGTATACATCGAAAAATAGTGGTCCGCCCCTGAACGGCTCAACGAACTTAGTAAACATCAAGACGGATCGAGCGATTGTCTGTACATAGCTGCTTAAGCGGTTTGCTTCAAAGACCGAAACGATGCCGCGAACTATTTGCGCAATCGCATTCAGGGGGTCGGGATCAGTTCCTGAGTGGCGTGTGCAAGTGGTCATTCGCCATCAACAGCGCCCGCCCCACGTGCATTCGAAGTTGGAGGGTAACTGGCTCGTCAGGTTTGTCGCAGAAACGAAGCGCCTCCTGAATTGAGTAGAGCAACTGCAGGCGATGAAATATTGGGCGACGGAGGCGATAGCGCGTGACCGAATCTAGCGGATAAAGTTCCCGGATGAGCCTTTCTTGGGCTATCGCGTTGAATTTCGGCTCCAATTGTTGATCAAGACATTCGCGACGCCACAGACGCGCAAAAATTCGTCCTCCGGCAACTCTCGCAGAACCGTCCTAAACTCTTCTACAGTTGAGGCTACGCCATGATTGAAGTCTCGGTAGTCAAGATAAGCTTGGATCTTTGGCGCCACGGAGACATTGTTTAACAATTGTTTACACAATCAAAAGTTATCAGAGTCAGCCAACACTCCGAGGCCCTTACCGTAATGTCTTCAGCAGTTTGCTCCGATTGCCTCCTAACTCGCGGGGAGATAGAATGGTAGATGTTCATACGCGCGTTTTGAGCGCGGAAGACCTAGTGAGGCTTAGTCCATGACATCGACAGCTACGACTGGCGGCGCGACGCGGCACAGCAATCCATCTTCGACGGCGGCGAAATTGCCGGCGGTGAACATGCAGCGCGGGGAATTTGTGAATGAGGCGTTCACCGATTTTTCGAAGGCGGAGAACAAGGCGGCGATGGTGGAGGCCCTGGCGCAGGTGAAGGCCATGTTTGGGCGCGAGTATCCCTTGACCATTGGCGGCGAGCGGGTGATCACGGTGGCCAAGACGCATTCGCTGAACCCGTCGCAGCCGGACCAGGTGATTGGCGTGTTCCAGAAGGCCACGGTGGAGATGGCCAACACGGCGGTGGAAAAGGCGCACGCGGCGTTCGAGCGCTGGAAGCGCGTGCCGGTGGAAGAGCGGGTGGCCTGCATTTATCGCGCGGCGGATATTTTGCGCAGCGCGCCGGTATGAACTGGATGCCTGGCTGAGCTACGAAATTGGCAAGACCTGGCCGGAAGCGGATGCGGACATCGCCGAGCTGATCGATTTCTGCGAATACTACGGGCGGGAAGCGCTGCGGCTGGGCGCGCCGCAGAAATTGACGCCGTATCGCGGCGAAAACAATTATCTGAAATATATTCCGCTGGGCGTGGGCATCGTGATTCCGCCGTGGAATTTTGCGGCGGCGATCATGGGCGGGATGACGATGGCGGCGATCGTCACCGGGAATACGGTGATCGTGAAGCCGTCGAGCGATTCGCCGACGATTGCGGCGATCTTTGTGAATATTTTGTATGAGGCGGGCGTGCCGCGGACGTGGTGAGCTTCTTCACCGGGCCGGGCAGCACGGCGGGCGAAGCGCTAGTGACGAATGCGAAGACGCGATTTATCGCGTTTACCGGATCGAAGGAAGCGGGGCTGCGGATCGCGGAGCAGGCGACGAAGACGCAGCCGGGGCAGGTGTGGATCAAGCGCACCGTGCTGGAAATGGGCGGCAAAGACGCGATTATCGTCGACGAAGAAGCGGATGTGGACGCGGCGGTGGAAGGCGTGGCGCTGTCGGCGTTTGGGTACCAGGGGCAGAAATGCTCGGCGTGCTCGCGGGCGATTGTCTGCGGAGAAAATTTACGACGAATTTTTGGGCAAGCTGGTCGAGCGCGTGAAGAAGATCACAGTCGGGCTCGGTGGAGGATCCGGCGAACTACATGGGGCCGGTGATCAATAAGGCGGCGATGACTTCGATTCTGGGATACATCGACCAGGGGAAAAAAGAAGGGCGGCTTGATGACCGGCGGGAAGCAGAGCGGAGCGGCGACGGATATTTTATCGAGCCGACGGTGATTGCGGACGTGGATCGCAAGGCGCGCATTTTCCAGGAAGAAATTTTCGGGCCGGTGCTGGCGGTGACGAAGGCCAAGGATTTTGATGAGGCGCTTTCCATGGCCAATGACAGCGAGTTTGGGCTGACGGGCGCGGTGTACTCGCGGAATCCGGAGAAGATTGCGCGGGCCGAAGAAGAATTTCACGTGGGAAATCTGTACATGAACCGGAAGTGCACCGGCGCGATGGTGGGCGCGCATCCGTTTGGCGGATTCAATATGTCCGGGACGGATTCGAAGTCCGGCGGGCAGGATTATTTGTTGCTGTTCACCCAGGCGAAAACGGTGTCGCGAAAAAGAGGGCGAGACGCGGCTGGCGTAACGAAGGCAAAGATTTAACCACACGAGAAAATCGGAGAAATGACACACAGAGGGCACAGAGAAATCGCTGTCGCCTTTTCGTTTTTTTGGCTGGGGCGTTAAGTTGCTCGATGGAGGTGCTCGGGAGTGGGTTTGAGTTTGAAACCGTAGCGGAGGATCAGCGTAAGCGACGGGGCCGGTAGCGAGGAGCCACGGCGCCCAGCGCCACACGTAGTCCTCACTTTGCGCGACTTTCAGCGCGCACAAAATCACCGGAAAAATCATAACGTACGCCAGGCCCGCTGTGCCGCCAGGAATGCGGAACGCGCGCGGCGGCATTCGGCGATCTTTGCGGCGCATCTGCCACGCCGCGAACAGCGTCAGCAGCGTGGTCGCGATTCGCGTCCAGATATAGATGTTCACCAGATCTTCCACGTCGAATCTCGCCAGCACGCAGTACACCACCAACGATACCGGCGATCGCGCGCACGGGTGTGCGGTACCGCGGGTGAATTTTGCCGAGCCATGCGGGCAGGTAGCCGTCTTCCGCCATCGTGGCCGGAACGCGCGTGGTGTAAAGAATCGTGCTGTTCGATAGCGACAGCGATGCCGATCATCGCGGCGAACAGCATCGCCGCGCCCAGCGCGGGTCCGCCGATCAGCCGCGAGGCGGTGACGATGTAGTCCGTCTTCCATTCCTGCCAGTTGCCGAGCGACGGCGATCGCGAGAGTGGTGGGGAGGATGTAGGTGAGGATGTTCATCGGCGTGTTCCACGCCAGGATGCGCACGAACATCTTCTGCGGATTCTTCATCTCGCCGGTGCATGCTGGAGAGCTGCTCGTAGCCGGCGTAGTTCCACATGGCGAGCGCGAGGCCGCGGCCGAAGACGCTGCCGAAAGGCGCGCCGGGCGGAACGAACGGCACGACTGGATTGTGTGCAGGTGAAACAGCGACGACGACGCACAGCCACGTCGACCGGAATCATCACGGCGACGAGCAGCGCGACGGAAAGCCAGCCGGCGACTTGAATGCCGCGCGCGTTCAGAGGGCGAGGATGATCAGCACCAGGCACGCGCCGGCCCACTTCGCGTGGGTCCGGTGATCGACGGGAATGTAGATGCTGAGGTAGTCCATCACCAGCACGCCGTAGAGGCTGTTGAGCAGGAAGGTGCCGGTCCAGTTCCACCAGCCGCACTGGAAACCCCAGAAGTCGCCGAACGCCGCGCGGCTCCAGCGGTAGAAGCCGCCCTGCACCGGCAGGATGCTGTTGAGTTCGGCGGAGGCGAAGGAAATGGGGATGCTCCAGAAGAAGGGGACGAAGGCGAGGAAGACGAGCGCCATGCCGGGGCCGGAGTCGTGGTAGATATCTTCGTAACCGAACGGACCGCCGGCGGTGTAGCCGTAAAAAATAGCGAGGAGCGGAAGGAAACCGATCTGGCGGAGGCGCGAGCCGTCGGTGGGGAGGCGCGATTCGTTTTCGTTGGAGGCGTGTGGGCATCGAGCCTGGGGATGCGGAACGGTGAAGCGCGGGATGTTAGTGAAGTGCGGGGGTATTTACAATGGGATTCCGGGCGGCACGAAAGAATCGCTTGACGGAACAGTGCGCCAGACGGGAGAATCCTCTCGCTCGCCCCGCGTTGCGGTCCCAGGCTCACCAGGAGTTTCCGAATGCAGCGCCTCCGCCTACATTTAGTATTTTTGACGATTTGCCTTTTTTCTATTGCGGAATTCACGGCATCGACTGCCAGCGCCGGGGCGAGGCCCCAAGCGGGCAGTGCTACGGGAAGTTCCGCTCCGTCGGCTCCGTCGAGTCCTCCCGTTCCGGCAGCGGCGACCGCTCCGGCCCAGGAAGGTGGGACGGTGGCGCCGGTGCGACCCGCTGCGGCAGCGCCGGGGGATGCCGGGAAAGTGGCGCCTCCCAAAGCGAATGAAGGCGGCTACCGGGATCCCGACTGGGGTCCGCGGCGCGAATTGAAATCGGCGGCGTTCGTGCCGGCGTTTGCCGGAACGTACCAACCCGGCGAAGTGTTTGTGTCCGACGCGGTTGGAGACGTAGTGATCTTTCAACCGGACGGCACGATGATTGGAACCCTGACCTCCGGGCAACCGCTGACGGCCGGGATGGCGTTCGATCGATTGGGGAATTTGTACGTATCGGCATTTGGTTTGCCCACCGGCGTAGTCAAGTTCGACATGAACGGGAATCTGGTCGGGCCATTCGGAAACTTTCCGACCGCGGATGTCGGTACGGCTTTGCCGGAATCCGTTTTGATCAGCCAGACCGGAAACGTGTTCGTGGGAGCGGCAACCTCCAATTACACCTGCCCGACGATGTCGTCCGGGCCCGTGCCGGCATTCGAATTCGGGCCGGATGGCACATTACTAAATACGTTCACGGTAGCGGGAGAGTGCCGCGGAACCGATTGGGTGGAGTTGCTGGCCGATCAGAAGACGCTGTTATACACCTCCGAAGGGACGACCGTGCAGAGTTTCGACACCAGCACGAATAAGCAAAATGCGCCATTTGCCACCGGTTTGCCCGGTTCGTCGGCGTTCGCCTTTCGGCAACTGCCCGACGGGACCGTTCTGGTGGCCGACTCCACCGCGGCGATCAGGTTGCGGGCCGACGGCTCGGTACTCGCCACCTATACGCCTAATCCAGCAGTCAGCTCACTGTTCGCGTTGAACCTCGATCCGGACGGAACTTCATTCTGGACCGCGGATTTGGAGACCGGGAGCATCTTCCGGTTTGACATCGCCAGCGGAACGCAACTCGTCACTTTCGCTTCGCCGACGGGCGAGGCTTCCGGGCTAGCGATTTTTGGAGAAAAGATCACGGGAAATAACAATCTGACGATCACGGTGAACGGCACGGGGACCGGAACGATCACGAGCGCGCCGGCCGGAATCAGTTGCCCGGCGATGTGCGTTGCGGCATTTCCAGACAATAGTTCGGTGACATTGACGGCGACCGCTGCGGTGGGATCCACGCTGGCGGCGTTCAGCGCGAATTGCGTGCCAGCCAATCCGCAAACGACTCCGCCGACGTGCACGGTGCCGATCGCGGCGGCGGATGTGGCGGTGACGGCGACGTTCAATACCGGGACCAACGTTTCGTTGACGGTGACGAAGGCGGGGACCGGAACCGGGACGGTGACGAGCGCGCCAGCGGGAATTAATTGCGGGACGGCGTGCGCGGCTAATTTTGCGAGTGGGACGACGGTGACGTTGACGCAGGTTGCGACGACCGGATCGACTTTTGCGGGATGGAGTGGGGCGTGCACGGGGACCGGGGCTTGCGTGGTGACGGTGACCGCGGCGGCTGCGGTGACGGCGACGTTTACGGCGGCGAATACATTCGCGTTGACGGTGACGAAGGCGGGAACGGGAACCGGGACGGTGACGAGCGCGCCGGCGGGAATTAATTGTGGGACGGCATGCACGGCCAGTTTTGCCAGCGGAACGCAAATCGTGTTGACCGCCACGCCGACGAATGGATCGACGTTCGCGGGCTGGGGGGCGGGACCTTGCGAGGGAACCGGGACGTGCAGCGTTACGATTACGGCGGCGACGACGGTGGCGGCGAATTTTACGGCTGGCGCGAATAATTTTACGTTGACGGTTACGGAGGCGGGCAGCGGTAGTGGGACGGTGACGAGCGCGCCGGCAGGGATCGTATGTCCGGAGACTTGCTCGGCGGGATTCGCGAGCGGCACGCAGGTGATGTTGACGCAGAGCGCGTCGGATGGTTCGGTGTTCGCGGGTTGGGGCGGGGCGTGCAGCGGAACCGCGGCTTGCGTGGTGACGATGACGGCGGCGAAGGCGGTCACCGCGACGTTCAACTCTTCGAATTCCCAGGTGATTATTACGGTTCCGTCGGGGGGATCGACCATGGCGAGCACGACGCCGGGAGGGACGGCGTTCTTCGGGCTGTTGATCACGGGCGCGCCGGGCGTAACCGGGACCGTGCAGTTGACCTGCGCGTCGCCGTCGTCATTTATCACCTGCGCGGTGATACCGAGCAGCATCGTGCTGAACGGAGGAACCACCGAAGTGGCGTTCGGAATTCAGACGTTCTGCAAGGGAGCGACGACCGCAACCGGATCCCTGCCCGGCGGAACTGTTCCCGGCGGAGCTGGCGGAGGAATGGCGATGATGCTGATGACGCTGATGTGCGGCGGGATCGGCATGGTTTTACGGGGCAAGCGGCGGGCGGCGATGGCGTTCGCGATGGTGCTGACTATGGTGGCGATGGGAATTGGGGCTTGCGGAAGCTTGCCGAAGAGCCCGACGGGGCAGGCGACGCCGCCGGGGACTTATTTTATTTCGCTGACGACGTCGTTGAACGGCAATGTGCAGACTTTGCCGAACTTTTTGACTTTGGTGGTGAAGTAAGGGGCGGTCAGGGCGGTGCGCGAACGGCGACTTCAAAAGATTTAACACAGAGGGCACAGAGGGAAAAGATGAGGGCACGGAGATAGAGAGACGGGGTGGGTTCGTGGTGGCGGGGCGTTCGATGCGCGCGCTCTGGAGATGGTCTTCGGGAATGATGGGTGCCGTGACTCGGTAATAAGCAGGTCCCTCGCTGCGCTTCGGGATGACAGGTTTTCAGGGTGGGCGACGTTGAGAACGGGGCTGAGCGACAGCGACGGCAAGGGCAAATGGCCCAGCTGAAGCTGGCCGCTACAGACGCAAAAACTTGGCGCAGCGAATTTTAAGCCGCATTCATAGTTTTGGCGGGAGGGTTTGCCATGGTCCAGCGAATCGTACGGCAATTTTATTTTTGGGCAGTCATCGGAATTCTGCTGCAGGTGGGGAGCGCGCTGCCGCAGTGGCGGTTGGCGGCGCAGGCGGCGCCGAGTAACGGGGTGGCGAAGTTTACGCCGAGCACTTTGTCGTTCGGCGCGGTGGAGACGGGCTCGGCCAGCGCGACGCAGCAAATATCGCTGGCGAATACCGGCACTGGCCCGTTGGGCAGCATCGCGCTGACCGTTACCAATAGCGACTACACGATTACCGGCAACACCTGCCCGGCGACGCTGGCGGCAAATTCCGCGGCGTGCACCATCACCCTAAGTTTGACGCCGAGCTTCGAGGCTCCCGATCCGGGGGGCCTGGTGGTTACGGACGATAGTTCGGCAGGATCGACTACGGCGTTGCTTTCCGGCACCGGCGTGACCACGGTGTACGTGCTGCCGTTTGAAATTTTCTACGACGGACAAGCGGTGGGTTCGACGAGCGCGCCGCAGACCGCCACGTTTACAAATACGGTGGATGCGGATGCGGTGGCGAGTATTTCGTCGGTCACGAGTGTCGGGAACGCGGCGGGAGATTTTCTGCTGAACTCGGCGTGCGGCGCGACGGTGGTGGCGGGGGGCAACTGCACGATTGGAGTGACGTTCAAGCCGACGACCGCGGGGCCGCGGACGGCGGATTTGACGGTAGCAACCAGTTCGCCGACCGGGCCGTTTGTGGCGCATTTGACGGGCAACGGAGCGATTCGACACTTGCCGGGGTTTACCGCGAATATTATTGCGCCGAACGATGACGGGTCGTCGAACGAAGTGCCGCTGCCGTTCGCGGTGAATTTTTTCGGGACGACGTTCAATTCGTTATTTGTAAATAACAACGGAAATGTGACCTTTGGCGAAGCCCTCTCCGAATTCACGCCCACGGGCTTGAATTCAGATAACGGAGGAATTCCGATCATTGCGGCGTATTGGGCGGATGTGGACACGACGGGTGCAACTTCTGGAAGTTTTGAAGCGCCGACCATTCCGTCCGCAGTGGTGACTTACGGGGTGGACACGGTCAACGGACATCCGGCTTTCGGCGTCGATTATGAAAACGTGGGCTACTTTGGAACGCACACCGACAAATTGAACAGCTTCCAACTGATTTTGGTCGACCGGTCCGATACCGGAATTGCCGGGGCGTTCGACATCGAGTTCGATTACGACAAGATTCAATGGGAAAGCGGAGATGCCAGCAACGGAATAGACGGATTGTGCGGCGGGCAGACGGTGGGTTGTGTGTCCGCAGCGGTGGGATATTCCAACGGCACGGGCACGGCGGGAACCAATTTTCAGCTGCTTGGTTCGTTCGTGCCGGGAGCGTTGCTGGATAACGGGCCGGTGGCGACGGCGCTGATTCACCAGGCGATGGGTGGGACGATGCCGGGGCGCACGACATTTGCGGTGCGGAACGGGACGGTGCAGTCGGCGGATGTGTCACTGACGATGACTCAATCGGCGAACACGGTGGCGCCGGGTTCGAATCTGACGTACACGCTGACGGCGGCGAATTTGGGGCCGAACGACACGACGAACGTGATCGTGACGGACGTGCTGCCGACGATGAGCACGCTGGTTTCCGCGACGCCGTCACAGGGCGCGGCGTGCACCGGAACTACGACGCTGACGTGCAATCTGGGAACGGTGGCGAATGCGGCGCAGGCGACGCTGACGATTGTGGTGACGATTGCGGCGAACGCGACCGGGACAGTGACCAATTCGGCGAGCGTGGTTTCGGATTTGCCAGATCCCAATATGGCGAACAATAACGCGATGGTGACGGCGACGATTGGGGCGGCGACGAATTTCACGTTGACGGTGACGAAGGCGGGAACGGGAACCGGGACGGTGACGAGCGCGCCGGCGGGAATTAATTGCGGGACGGCGTGCGTGGCTAATTTTGCGAGTGGGACGATGGTGACGTTGACGCAGGTTGCGGCGAGCGGATCGACTTTTGCGGGATGGAGTGGGGTGTGCACGGGGACCGGAGCCTGCGTGGTGAACTTGACCGGGGCGGCTGCGGTGACGGCGACGTTCAATACTTCGAATGCGGTGGCGTTGACGGTAACGAAAGGCGGGACGGGGACCGGGACGGTGACGAGCGCGCCGGCGGGAATTAATTGTGGGACGGCATGCACGGCCAGTTTTGCCAGCGGAACGCAAATCGTGTTGACGGCAACGCCGACGAATGGATCGACGTTCGCGGGCTGGGGGGCGGGACCTTGCGAGGGAACCGGGACGTGCACGTTGACGATTGCGGCGGCGACGACGGTGGCGGCGAATTTTACGGCGAGCGCGAATAATTTTACGTTGACGGTTACGGAGGCGGGCAGTGGTAGCGGGACGGTGACGAGCGCGCCGGCAGGGATCGTATGTCCGGAGACGTGCTCGGCGGGATTCGCGAGCGGCACGCAGGTGATGTTGACGCAGAGCGCGTCGGATGGTTCGGTGTTCGCGGGTTGGGGCGGGGCGTGCAGCGGAACCGCGGCTTGTGTGGTGGCGGTGAACGCGGCGACGGCGGTGACGGCGACTTTCAATTCGTCCGGGAATAATCCGGTGACGGTTACGGTGCCGACGGGCGGGTCGACGATGGGGACGACGAGTCCGGGCGGGACGACTTATTTTGGTTTGATTATTACGTGCGCGGCGGGGCAGACCGGGACGGTGACGCTGACGGCCACGGCGTCGTCGAATTTGATTTCGGCGAACTTGATTCCGAACACGGTGGTGTGTCCGGGAGGAACGCAGCAGGCGGTGCAGTTGCAGACTTTTTGCCAGGGGACGGTTGCGACGGGGTCCGTGCCGGCGGGACTGGGCGGCGGCGGGATGGGATTATTTTTGGCGACGCTGATGCTGGGCGGGTTCGGGTTGGTGTTTCGGCGGGAGCGGCGGATGACGGTGGCGTTTGCGATGGTGCTGCTCATGGTTACGATGGGAATTGGGGCTTGCGGAAGTTTGCCGAAGAGTCCGACGGGGCAGGCGACGCCGCCGGGGACTTATTTTATTTCGTTGACGACGTCGTTGAATGGCAATGTGCAGACTTTGCCGAACTTTTTGACTTTGGTGGTGAAGTAGGCGGAGGTCAGGGCGGTGCGCGAGCGGCAACTTCAAAAGATTTAACACAGAGGGCACAGAGGGAAAAGATGAGGGCACGGAGATAGAGAGACGGAGTTGGTTCGTGGTGGCGGGGCGATCGATGCGCGCGCTCTTGAGATGGTCTTCGCGAAAGATGGGTGCCGTGACTCGGTAATACGGGATGACAGGTTTTAGGGTGGGCGACGTTGAGAACGGGGCTGAGCGACAGCGGCAACAGGCAAATGGCCCAGCTGAAGCTGGCCGCTACAGACGCAAAAACTTTAGCTCGGCGATTTTTGGGGGCATAGGGGATCGAGGGTTAGTGCGCGGAACTTGGGATCGATTTGGTGCGGCTGGCGGAAGGCTGCGGATCGCTTATTTTTGCAGTGCTGCTGCGGCGGCGGGGATGACGTCGAAGAGGTGGGCTTGGAAGGGGTTGAGGCGGACGAAGAGGCCGGGGTTGGCTAGTTCCTGGGCGTCGCGCTGGTAGGTTACTTCGTTGAGTTCGTCGTAGAAGGTGTAGTGGGGCGCGGCGGTGAAGGTGTTTGGGGGCCAGCGCACGCGGCCTTGCGATGCGTTTCCGTTTAGATTTACGGCGATTACTTTCCATTTATTTTTGGTGCGCCACTCGTAGACGATCAGGTTGCCGGACGAGTCGTCGCCTTCGGGCACTACTTCTAGTGGGTTCCATTCTCCCTGGTGAAAAACTTCCTGTTTGGTGATTTCTAAAATTTTCTGGAAGAAGGCGGCGCTGAAGGGATCGACGGGTTCGCCGGCGGCGAGGCGGAGGGTGATGGGGAGGCGGATGCGGCGGCCTTCGAGTTCGCCTTGTTGGTAAAAGCGCAGGCCGGGGAGCGTGCCCATCAGGGTGCCGTCGGCGACGAGGCGGTCGTTGGGAAAAACTTCGGGGCGGCGGGGCTCGTCGTGATTTTCGAGGAAGCGGGCAAAATTATTCTGGTATTGGTGGAGCGAGTTGAGGCGATCGCGGACTTGCTGAGGATTGGCGTCGCGGACGGCGTCGTAGAGTGATTTGTCGTAGGCGAAATCGAAACCGAGATCGAAAAGGCGCTGTTCGGTGCCCCAGTAGGCTTCGGCGAGGAGAGTGAGATTCGGCGAGGCGGATTTTGCTTCGGTCCAAAATTCTGTCGGGGTGGCGGCGTGTCGCCGAGGAGGTGGCGCCAGCCGTTCTGGAAAATATCGTTGAGCAGCAGCATGGCCATGTCGCAGCGGACGCCGTCGCAGTGGCTGGCGATGGTGCGAAGTTCGGTGAGCTGCGCGGCGCGTCCGGCGGGATGGAAATGATTGAGCTGGGCGACATCTTTCCAGGGCGGGTAATAGGGATCTTTGGCGAGCGCGATGAAGCGGGCGCCCTGCGGAGTCTGCACGGGATAATAAAAGGATGGATTGCTTTCGTAATCCTGCTGCTGGGCCTGGACGTAGTATTCGGCGTGCTCGCGAACCCAGGGATGATCGAGCGCGGTGTGATTGCCGACGAAATCGAGAAAGAGGCCGAGGCCGCGGGCGTGGAGTTTGTTACGCACGCGGTCGAGGGAATCCCAGGTGCCGATGCGGGCGTCGGGAACATAAGCGGCGACGGCGTAGGGCGAGGCGATGACGTCGGCGGGCTTCCAGCCAGGAAGGGCGCGATCGAACTGCGGGAAATTTCCGGGATCTTCGAGCATGATGCGGCGGGATTCGGGGCTGCGGCGCCAGACGCCCATGAGCCAGACGATATCGAAACCGCGCTCGGCGATGGAATCCCAGGTGGAGTCGGGAACGTCTTCGAGTTGGATCAGGCGGCCGAGGTCGGCGGACATGCGTTCGAGCCAGGCGTAGGTATTGATTTCGTAGAGGTGCGGGTGGGGTTGGAGGCGGAGGGTGGAGGGGACGAGTCCGGCGAGGGCCATCGTGGTGAGACTAGATGGGGAGGGAGTGGGTGTCAATGGGACGTGGGGACAGGGAATGGGCCGGCGAAGGCAAAAGATTTAACACAGAGGACACAGAGGAAATGAGGGAGGGCACGGAGGCGGCAGGGATGGGCTGCGTTTTTGGTGGCGGAGCGTAAAAAGCAGATCCTCGCGGTGCTTCGGGATGACATGTTTTTCAATTTTTGCAAAATTGTGAAACCGTGACGTTCCATAAAGGGCCGCTGCCGTTGATCCGGAGGGCTTAGGCCAGTCGCGCGGAACTGCGCGGGCGGGAAATTTTGTTATACTCCGCGAACTTGTCACGACGATGAAAAATGGAGAATGGGGTCTCGATGATTTTACGGAAATTTGCGTTTGGGTTCGGTGTAGCCGCCTCGCTCGCTTCTATTTCTTTCGCTCAGACTCCGGCGGATGTGAGTCGTGCGGCGGCGCCGGCGGCGAAGCGCGGGTTGACGGTGGACGATTATTTCCGGTTGAAGGAAGTGAGTGATCCGCAGGTCAGCCCGGACGCAAAATGGGTCGCGTATGTGGTGAAGACGGCGAAATTGAAAGAGGATAAAAATAACGAGCGGATCTGGATGGTGGCGGCTACGGGGGGAACGGCGATTCCGCTGACGGCGGAAAAATTGTCGTCGTCGCACCCGCGGTGGAGCCCGGACGGAAAATATCTGGCGTTTCTTTCGGCGCGGGAGGGCGGAACGGGCGAGGACGAGGAGGAAGGCAAGGCGCAGGTGTGGATTTTGAATCGCGAAGGCGGGGAGGCGCAGCAACTGACGGAGACGGCGCAAGAAGTGAAGAATTTCGAATGGTCGCCGGGCGCCGACCGGCTGGTGCTGGTCTTGCAGGACGCGTCGCCGGATGAAATGGAGGCGGCGAAACATAAAGAGGATTCGAAAGCGAAACCGAAGCCGCGGCCGTGGGTGGTGGATCGTTTGCATTTTAAAGAAGACGAGGCCGGATATTTGAGCCGGCGCAGAACACACCTGTATGTGTTCGGCGTCGCGGATCGCAAGCTGAAGCAAATAACTTCGGGAGACTATGACGATACGGCGCCGGCCTGGTCGCCGGACGGGACGCAAGATCGCGTTTGCGAGTAATCGGACCGCGCCCGATCCGGATTTGAATTTCAATACGGACATTTGGGTAGTGGAGGCGAGAAATACGGACTCGGGGAAAATCTTTGGTGCGGGTGACAACGAACGAAGGTCCGGAGGATACGCCGGCGTGGTCGCCGGATGGGAAGTGGATTGCGTACACGACGCAACTGGAGCCGAAACTTTTCGATTATTCTACGATACAGATTGGGGTATCGCCGGCGGGGGGAGGCGAGGCGAGAGTTTTGACGCGGGCACTGGACCGGAATTCGTCGCTGCCGGCTTTTTCGGCGGATGGGAAGTCGATCTATTTTATTGCGGACGATGATGGGACGCAGCAGCTGCTGCGGGTTCCGGCGACCGGCGGCGGGATCGAGCGGCCGATCGGCGGAAGGAAAATGGTACAGGCGTTTTCCGTGGGGAAGGACGGGAGCGTGGCGGCGACGATTGCGGATTTGACGCAGATGGCGGAGGTGTACGAACTCGGGGCGGGCGGAGAATTGAAAAAGTTGACGACGACGAACGACGCCGAGATGGCCGAGGTGCGTCTGGGGGAAGTGGAGTACGTGCATTTCAAAAGCAAAGATGGCACGACGGTGGCGGGATATTTGTACAAGCCGGTGGGATACCAGGCGGGCGTGAAATATCCGACGATCTTGCGGCTGCATGGCGGTCCGATCGAGGCGTACTACTCGGAATTCTTTTTCGACCCGCAGCTTTTCGCGGCGAACGGTTATGCGGTGCTGACGCCGAATCCGCGCGGGTCGTCGGGCTATGGACTCGATTACGCGAAGGCGATTTTCGCGGACTGGGGACACAAGGACTACGAAGACGATATGGCGATGGTGGATTACGCGATCGCGCAGGGAATCGCGGACCCGGAAAAACTCGGCGTGGGCGGGTGGTCGTACGGCGGAATTTCGACGAACTTTATTATTACGCAGACGACGCGGTTCAAGGCGGCGATTTCGGGGGCCAGCGAATTTTTGTTCATCACGAACTGGGGGCACGATTTGTATTCGCGCGCGTGGGAGTACGAGCTGGGATTGCCGTGGGAAAATCGCGCGCTGTGGGAAAAGCTGTCGCCGTTCAACCGGGTGACGGCGATCAAGACGCCGACGCTGATCATGGGCGGGGATGCGGACGGGAATGTGCCGCTGATCAATGGGGAGCAGATGTACCAGAGTTTGCGGCGATTGGGCGTGCCGACTTTGCTGGTGGTGTATCCGGGTGAGTTTCACGAATTTGCGCGGCCGTCGTTTATTAAGGATCGGTATGAGCGGGATTTATTTTGGTACGGGCATTATGTGAAGGGGGAGGGGCCGGCGATTCCGCCGGAGGAGAAGGCGGCGGATTGATGGAGGTGGGTACGGTTTGGTTAGTTCTGCGTTAAACAGTTTTAATGCCGCAGGCGGACAAGAAATTAAACGTTTCGTCGTAGAAACTTGGGGGGCGGGTTGGGTCGCGCTCGTCGCCTTTAGGAACAAAAATAACCATGCCTTGACGCGCTCTCGTCAATAACACTCTGTAGGCGTTCGCCAGATACATTCGGCGAGACGTATCGTGCACATCTTGCCATCGAGTACCTTTAAACGCGCGTGAAACCCATTCGTTCTCTTGCCTCCGAAAGTCAGCATCCCAACAAATACCTGCCCAATCGAGCTCCAAGCCTTGAATATGGAACTCTGTCGCTACGTCCTCGAGATAATAGGATGATCGAACGTCATTTTTTCCATTAAGAAACCATGTAATAGGATCTAGGTCGACCTTGACGTTTATTCCTTCCGATTTCAGCCTAAGCGCCCCAGAGGACGCGATCAATCCGGTACGCTCGCTGCCCCTTGCACGCTGTCTAAGCCATTTCCTTGTCCGTCCCAGATCCCGTGTCAATGCGATGGGATACGCTTGTTGAATCTCTGAGTATATTGTCGCGGCGATCTCCGCATCTCCGTCAATTAGCGCACCGACAAACGCTGAGAGTTTTTCTGCACGGAAGGAACGAATGGAGACCGATAAGTGAAGCGCTTCAGACTGGTGCGCGCGGAGTGAGACTAGCTGCTCGCCCAGATCCTGCCCCCGGCTGTATACTTTCTCCGTAACATGAGGCGAGCAATAAACGTCCCAATCGGAAAAACTCTTCTGAAGAGCGTCGAACCATTCCGTAAGGCCGCCCTCGCCTGTGTTGATTTCCTGGCCACCACCCACTAGACAAACGATGCACGCCCAGTCGTCTTTGCGATTCATCACGCTTATTAGGAATTCAGGTTCAGACATCGAGAAATCTGGCCGAGCTCGTTTTTGCCTCATGAACTTTTCCGCGTGAGTCTGATCCCACGCGCGCTGAGCTTCATCAAAAACCACCACGTGTTCAGGCTGCGCGGCAGCGCTGACAAGCGCCTCGTCTCTAAAATGGTGAATATTCTGGATGAACGCACCTACTCGAGACGCAGCAAGTTTTTTGGAGAGCTTTTGCCCTCCTTCCTTCGCTCGCTTAACCTCGTCCCTGGCCAGCGCTTCTCGAAGTACCTCGTACTAGCGGTCCGTTTCCAGAAAGGAATATGGCATATTCACTTTCAGCCACATTCAATTTTTGTGTCGATATGTTCAAGCCCGCCAAGGTTTTCCCTGCGCCGGGCACACCCGTGACGAAGCAAATGGACTTTCTGCCGTTCTCTTTGGACGTTTCAATAATTTCCGAGATGCAATTCGAGGTCTGGGTAAGATTCGTCGCTCCCGCGTCGGACCTAGAAATCGATTCAACCGAATGCTGTTGATAAAGGGCTTTGGCGGCTTCCACGATCGTCGGCGTCGGCTTGTATCCGGCGGTAGCCCAACTATTTGCATCGATTCTTTGCTGTGGAGGAATGCCAGATAGCACGCGATTTACAATTTCTGTCAGATTCTGGCCATTTGAAGTTAGCCGTTCAGCGACCTTGTCCGAAGACCAAATCACATTTGCATTTTGTGAAGCGGCTTTCGTCGACATCAAAATGGGGGCGATATATTTGTCATGGCTACCCTCGTGGAAATTTTTGAGATCGAGAGTAGTCGGTGACCTGGTCGTTCGCGTGACTTTCGTAGCTATCAGCCCCCACTTTACACTCGACGACAAAAATGACGCCGCCGATCAAAAGCAGAACGTCAACGCGACTGCCCATTCGGGGGATCGAAAACTCAAAGAATATATCTCCATCACCAATGTCTTGCAGATGTCGCTTAAATAGTGCGATCTCTTCAACCCAAGAATTCTTTTGCAAAATATCGAGAGCGAAATGGTGCCCACTCGTGAGTTCACCCAGGATTTGACTTTGGTTAGCTCTCAGAAAATCAGGAATGGTGTCGTGATAGTAGGCTCGAACGTTTGTAGCCAAGCGGCCGATTCTCCTTCATTAGCTCTGAAGTACGGCCAAAGATACATCAAGTTGCTAGTAGGCAATGGCGTAATCGCCCAACCAGGTGTGTCATTGTGTCTGCCACCGAATCTTACTTTTCGGCTGGACCGGCGATTCCGCCGGAGGAGAAGGCGGCGGATTAGATTTTTGCGTGGCGCGGATGCGGTTGTGGCGCGGGCGGCGGGTGCGCGAACGGCGTATGAGGCGTGCGCGATTCGCGCGACTTAGAGGAATGCGCTGCGCGCGAGATTTTATTTTGTCGCGGATGAAGCTCCGACCCCCTAAACAGCAAAGGCACGGGCAACGGCAAATGGCCCGGCTGAAGCCGGCCGCTACAGGTGGTGCGGTGGGATTTGGCGATGCGCTGGATTTGGTCGAGCCGCGAAACATTGGAGATGGGTGAGATTCTTCGCTGCGCTCAGAATGACGGGCAACGGCAGAGACAACAGCAACCGCAACACCAACTCCAACGGCAAATGGCCCACCTAAAGGTGGCCGCTACGCCAGGCAAGTGCAACGGCGGAGCCAGAGTGCATCTGGGCGTATCGCGGCGAGCAAAAAGCCTGCACTGGAATGGTGCAGGCTTTTTTGTTGGCGATGCGGAGGCACGGAGGATGCGGGCCGGTCTGAGACCGGCCCCTACGGGTTGGTGTTGAGTGGCACGCCGCGGTCGCGGGAAAAAATGTGGCGCACCTACGATGCTCGGCGATTTTTTTGCGATTTTCCCAGCCCTTACGGGCTGGGCTAAATCATTCCGCGCCTACGACGCTCCGGCGTCGAGCGAAGTACAAGGGCTGCACTTTTATAGTGCAGTCCGTTTTTTTTTTGGCCGATGCGGGCGCGAGTCGCTTCGCGCTGGATGTTGGGTGATGGCGGGAATTTGGGCGAAAGCGGTGGCAGAGCCACCGCACTCCAAAGGTTCTGGTTGGTTGGTGATTTGATGTGGTGGGGGATTGCCGCGACATCCATCTTGGTCGGAAGCAACGGCTAATGGCCCAGCTGAAGCTGGCCGCTACAGGTGGTGCGGGCAGCTTCGTGGTGCGTTGGTTTTGGGGTGGCGAAGCATTGGAGTGGGTGAGATTCTTCGCTGCGCTCAGAATGACGAGAGAATAGGGCACGGCGGGAGCCGTGCCCTTTCTTTTTATTGTTTGGTGTTGGCGTCGATGAAGGCGGCGACGTTGGATTTTAGTTTGGTTAGATCTTCCTGGTGCAGGTACATCATGTGGCCGGCGTTGTAATACTTCAGGTCGATGTTGTCGCGGAGGTGGGCGGGGAGGAAGAGGTGGTCCATGGTGTATTCGGTGGCGAAGAACGGCGTGGCCATATCGAAGAAACCGTTTTCGACCTGGACGTGGAGGTGCGGATTGACCATGAGGGCGTGGATCAAATCGCCTTCGACATTGGGCGGGCCGGGGAAAAAGCCGACGCCGGCGTTGTGTTTCCAGTCCCAACTGCCGCCGACTTCGCCGCTGAGGGCCTGGTAGGGACGTTCCTGAACGACTTTTAATTCTTCGCGCTCGTAGCTGTTAAAGCCGGCGGTGAAAGCGCCGAGGACGGAGGTGTAGGACGGATCTTGTTCGGCGTTTTCGGTGAGGAGGTCGTAAGTGGGCATGGTGTAGCGCGCGTCGTAACGGCCGGTGGTGAGGCCGCTGGAGCGTTTGAGTTCGACGTTGAATTGCTGGAGGTTGACGCGCAGATCGGCTTTGAGCAAGTAATCTTCGCTGAGGCCGGTGAAGTGCGAGAGTTTTTTGGCGACGTCGGATTTTTCAGCGGCGGTGATGTTCGAGCCCTTCATGAGCGCGGCGGTGTAGTCGGTGGCGGCGAATTTGCGGGCGTCTTGCAGGAACGCGGTGAGATCGGAGGGCGGATCGGCGAGCGCTTTGTTGATGTACGCGGCGGCGGCGTAGCTGGGAAGGTAGAGGACGTAGGGCAGATCGTCGCCGGGGCTGAAGGCGATGGTGCCGAGATTCAGGACGCTGGAGATGAGCACGATGCCGTTGATGTACATGCCGTCGTGGTCTTGCAGATAATTTCCGAGCGCGGCGGAGCGGAAGGTCCCGTAACTTTCGCCGATCAGAAATTTCGGAGAATTCCAGCGGTTGTTGCGGTTGACGTAGATGTTGATGAACTGGGCGAACATTTTGACGTCTTGATCGACGCCCCAGAAATCTTTGTTCTGCGGATTTGCCCACGGCGCGGCTGAAACCGGTGCCGACCGGGTCGATGAAAACCAGATCGGTTTTGTCGAGCAGGGAATTCGCGTTGTCTTCAATTTTGTAAGGCGCGGGGGGCGTGGCGGCGGCGTCGGCATTGACCACGCGGCGCGGGCCGAAGGCGCCCATGTGCAGCCAGATCGAGGCGGAACCGGGGCCGCCGTTGTATACGAAAGCGATGGGGCGGGAGGCGGCGTCTTTCAGGTCGGTGCGCGTGTAGGCGGTGGAAAAAATCAGGGCGGTGGGATCGCCTTTGTCGTCTTTGAGCATGGTGAGCGAGGCGGTGGCTTTGTAGGAAATGGATTGGCCGCCGAGGTGAGTGGTGTGGTCGGTGACCCAGGATTCTTCTTTGGGAGCGTCGGCGGGAGCTTTGGCGTCAGTAGCCCTTCATTTCGATGGGGGGCTTGGCGTCTTTGTTTGGTTCCTGGGCGTGAGTTGGGATGGTGAGAGTGAAAGTGAGGAGGGTGAACACAGCAATGCCGAAAAACTTATTCATCTTTTCTCCGTTTGCTTGATTCGCTGCCCCAATTATCGCGCGAGGATTTTACGCAGGGGTGGCGGGGCAAGTCAAACCGGAGTGAGGAGAGGGCAACGCGCGGAAGGAAGGGAACAAAAGTCGAGCGAGGCTTCGTCGTTGCGTATTGGGTGCGGCAGCGTGGTTGAGATCCTTCGTCGCGAAGAGCGCTCCTCAGGATGACGACAACGGCACGGGCAACGGCACGGGCAACAGCAAATACAACGGCTAAAGGCAACTGGCCCAGCTAAAGCTGGCCGCTACAGACGCAAGTACTTCTTGGCGGACGATTTTTTCGTCTGGGGGATTTTTGGCTTGGAGGCAACGCGGCAGAGCCGCCGCACGGGCAACAGCAAATACAACGGCTAACGGCAAAGGCAACTGGCCCAGCTAAAGCTGGCCGCTACAGACGCAGGTACTTCTTGGCGGACGATTTTTCGTCTGGGGGATTTTTGGCTTGGAGGCAACGCGGCAGAGCCGCCGCACAGGCACCAGCAAATACAACGGCTAAGGCAAAGGCAACTGGCCCAGCTAAAGCTGGCCGCTACAGACGCAGGTACTTCTTGGCGGACGATTTTGCGTCTGGGGGATTTTTTGGCTTGGAGGCAACGCGGCAGAGCCACCGCACGGGCAACAGCAAATACAACGGCAACGGCAAAGGCAACTGGCCCAGCTAAAGCTGGCCGCTACAGACGCAGGTACTTGTTGGCGGACGATTTTTTCGTCTGGGGGATTTTTGGCTTGGAGGCAACGCGGCGGAGCCACCGCGCGGTGGGGCGCGATTTAGAAGGTGAAGCGGAGGGCGAATTGGAAGGCGCGGGGGCCGCCTGAGCCGAAGAAACCGCCGGCGGTGCTGACTGGGGAAAAGAAACTTTGATTGAGGCCGTCGGGATTGGTGGAGGTCGGCGGGTTGGTGCCGACCGGGACGAGGGAAATGTTGCGGCCGGAATAGCTGGTGTTGGTGAAGCCGCGAATGTTGACGCTGTTGAAGAGGTTGAAGGCCTCGGCCATCAGGTCAAGGTGGAAGCGTTCGCGGATGGCGATGGCTTTGGTGAGGCGCAGGTCGACGGAATTGAGCGGGCTGCGAAAATTAATTCCGTCCGGAACATTTTCGAGCGGGCCGCCGGCGTTGCAGGGCGCGGGGGCGGGGCAGGAAGGCAGCGCGTTCCATTCGTTGATGAGGCGATTCAGCTGGGTACTGTTCGGCACGCTGCGTCCCAGCGAATTGCGCGCGAGGATGGGCAGGCGGGCGGGGAGCGATTGCCCGTTGACGTTGAGATCGGGGAGAAAGGTATCGGCCGGAACACCTGAGCCGTAGGTGTAGAGCGGCGCAAGAGAAAATCCCCAGGGCAGCTGCAGCAATCCGTAGGCGGTGAGGCGATGGCGCTCGTCGCTGGCGGCGTAGCCTTTTTCGGTTTGCGGACCCACCGTACCTTCGATGAGGTTGACGTTTTCCACGGCGGTGTAGGACGGGATTTGATCGTCGTCGGAATAATCGAGCGTCTTCGAGAGCGTGTAGCTGACATTGAACAGATAGGTGACGGGGCCGAGGCGGGTGGGTTTGTGGCGAAGGTTGACGAGCAGGCCGTCATACCAGGAATGGGCGTTGGAAGTGGCGACGGTGACTTGATCGGAAACGCCGGTGAGCGGGTCGGTGACGGTGCAGGGAACGTTGCTGCCCGGGCAGGAAATGAAGGGCGAGGTGGAAGTGGTGTTGCGGAGGAACTGGGCGATGAGCTGGCGCTGGCCGAAGACGTAGAGGCCGTCGGCGCTGAGGGTCCAGTTGTTGCCGAACTGCTGTTGAATGCCGACTGACGATTGCTGGAACAACGGGTGATGGGTGTTTTTGTCGACGACGATGATACCGACGCCGCTGGTTTGGCGCTGGCCGCTGAAGGGATTGGCGAGGGTGGGGCTGCCGGGACCGAAGACCACGCCCGGAAGGGGCTGGCCGGCGGGCGTGGTGGCAAAGCAGGTATTCAGATCCGGCGGGTTGGGGTCGCCGGGAAAAGTGCAGAACGAACCGGAAAATTGATTGATGGTGAGCGCGCGATCATCCTGCACGCGTTCGTAGCCGGGAACTTCGAAGACGATGCGGTCGTAATAAATTCCGAAGCCGGCGCGAATGACGGTGTTGCCTTTGCCGAAGGGATCGTAGGCAAAACCGATGCGCGGGCCGAAATTTTTCTTGTCGGGATGATGATGGAGATCGATGACGTTGGCCAGCCAGACGCAGGGGCTGGTGGGCTGCTCGGTGAGGTTGGGGCACGGGCCGTAATCGCCGCTGGTGCCAGTGGCGTCGGTATCGAAATCCCAGCGGAGGCCGAGGTTGACGGTGAGGTTGTGGGTGACGCGCCAATCGTCCTGAGCGTAGAAGGCGATGTAGCTATTGGAAATATTGGGAATGGGAACAGGTTGAACCGGCGCGGCGCTTTTGATGGCGGCGGCGATGGGAATGTCGAGATCGTTGGGCGCGCCGGGCTGGCCGTTCAAATTGGCGAAGCCGAAGTCAGAAGTGAGAATGATGCTGCCGCTGCCGAAGACGTTGATTTCGCCGAAGGCGCGGGCGTATTGATATTCGCCGCCGAAATGAAAAGTGTGTTTGCCGGCGGCCCAGGTGAAATTGTCTTCGACCTGGTAACGATTGAGGTGAGTGCTTTGGGGGACGTTGAAATTCACGCCGTCGGCGAGATCGGGGAAGATTAATTCGTTGGTCAGGCCGAGGTCGGGATTGGTGGTGGGGAGGCTGTTGGGGAATTCGGGAATTTGGTTAAGGAAGGTGTCGTAGTGGAAGAGCAGGTTGTTCACTTTGGTGGGCGAAACGGTTTTGGTCCAGCCGGTGACGAAAGAATTGAAACGGTTGAGGGAATTCTGGCGCTCGGTGCCGGAGAGCAGCGGGGTGACGCTGGCGGCGCTGGCCGCGGCGGTGTCCGTGGAGCGATTGAAGGAGTAACGCGCCATCAGGCTGTTGGTGGGATTGAACTGATAATCGAAACGGGTGGAGAAGAGGGCGTCACGCAGCGGGGCGGGCGCGTCAGTATTCAGAATTGTGCCGGTAGTGAAATCGCGAGTGCCGGTGGGGATGGCGGCGTTCTGATTGCGGTATTCGGCGGAGGCGAACCACCAGGCTTTATTGGTTTTGCAGCGGGCCGCCGATGGAGCCGCCGAATTGTTCGCGATCAAAGGGCGGAGTGGGCAGGTCGCGGTCGAAAGTGGCGGGAAGAGCTTGCAGATGGCGATTGCGTTCGTAATCGAAAAGCGAGCCGTGATATTCGTTGGAGCCGGATTTGGTGATGATGTTGATGATGCTGCTGCCAGAGCGGCCGGCTTCGGCGGTGAAGCGGGCGGTGGCGATTTGAAATTCCTGAATAGCGTCCTGGGGAAAATTGGAGAGGGTGCCGCCGACGACTTCGTCGTTGTTGTCGCCACCGTCGACGGTGATGTTGCCGCCGCGGCCGACGCTGCCGTCGGAACTGACTTCGAGGGTATTGGTTTTGGTGGGATCGAAATTGGGGGCGGGGCGATTGCCGGGGATCAAATAAGCGAGTTCGAGAAAGTTCCGGCCGTTCAGCGGGATATTTTCGATGGTGCCGGAAGTGATCTGGCCCTGGATCATCGATTGGGTGAGCTCGACGGAGTTCGAAGTGCCGCCGACGGTGACGGTCGAGCCGACGGAGGCGACTTTGAGTTCGGCGTCGACGGTGGTGGCGCGGCCGGCCTGCAGCAGGACATCTTTGAATTCGCTGACCGCGAAGCCGGAGGCTTTGATGGCGACGCGGTAGGAGCCCGGAGCTAATTCGGAGAAGACGTAGAGGCCGTCGGAATTGGTGACGGTTTCGCGAGCGACGTTGGTGGATTGGTTGGTGGCGACGACTGGCGCGTTGGTGACGATGGCGTTGCCGGGGTCGGTGACGCGGCCGTTGATGGTGCCGGTGGGAAGTTGGGCGCGGGTGAGCAGCGCCGAGAAGGCGATAAGGAACGCGAGAAAGGCGGAACGGTGCGCGAATTTGAACTTCATGAACACTCCCTTTTTTTTGGTGCGGGTAATTTCGCCGGAGCGGCGCAGAAGCGCAATAATTGAAAAATACTAGAGGCGAAAATTCTTGAGGAAATTTTGGGGGAAGCGAACGGCAACGGCAACGGCAAATGGCCCAGCTGAAGCTGGCCGCTACAGACGCAAAAACTTGGAGCGGGGATTTTTGGGGGGAGTGGTGGGGGCGAGGGTGAGATTCTTCGCTGCGCTCAGAATGACGGGCAACTGCAACGGCAACAGCAACAGCAACGGCAACGTGCAACGGCAACGGCAACGGCAACGGCAACTGCAACTGCAACGGCAAATGGCCCAGCTGAAGCTGGCCGCTACAGACGCAAAAACTTGGAGCGGGGATTTTTTGGGGGAGTGGTGGGGGCGAGGGCGAGATTCTTCGCTGCGCTCGGAATGACGGGCAACGGCAACGGCAACTGCAACGGCAACGGCAACGGCAACTGCAACTGCAACTGCAACGGCAAATGGCCCAGCTGAAGCTGGCCGCTACAGACGCAAAAACTTGGAGCAGGGATTTTTGGGGGGAGTGGGGGATCGGGGGCGAGATTCTTCGCTGCGCTCGGAATGACGGGCAACAGCAACGGCAACCGCAACCGCAACGGCAACGGCAACGGCAACGCACGCAACGGCTCGGCAACGGCTCGGCTACGGCAACGGCTAACGGCTACGGCTACGGCAACGGCTCGGCTACGGCAACTGCTACGGCTAAGTCAAGATCTAGAGCCAAGGAAATGGCCCACCTACCAGGAGCTAGTGGTGGTGGTTGGCGTCTTCGGCGGATTGTTTGATTTCGTTGCTGGCCTGGGCCAGGAGTTCTTTGGCGCGGCCGGCGTGGCCTCCGAGATTGTAGTTGTTGTCTTGCTGGGCGGTATCTACTTTGATCCAGGCTTGCTGGATGAGTTGCTGGGCGGCGCGCATGTTGCCGTGGCGTTCGCCGACGTTGACCGGAGGAGGGCCGCCCTGGGGAGTGACCATGGCTCCGAGGCTGAAAGCCGCGCCGAGCGCGACCGTGGACAGCAAAATCTTCTTGATCATTTTTTTCTCCTGTAGAGGTGGGGCGACGGGTGTGCCGCACCTCCGGTGCTCGGGTTTCTTTTGTTGTTGTTTTCCCCGGCCCTCACGGGCCGGGCTAACCTATGGCGAGCCTCCGGCGCTCGATTGTTTAATCCCAGACGGCGATGACGATGCGGCCTTCGTCGTTGAGGACGAGGGTCAGGCGATTCGGGTCGGTGTCGAGCTTGCCGATGCCTTCTCCGGCTTTGATGACGTTGACCGACTTCGGGAGCGTTTCCTGGCGGACGATGCTGTCGGCGCTGACGCCCGCGGGAGCGGTTTCACCCTTGGCCAAATAATATTTGCCAACACATTCGGTGCAATCGATCGGGGCGGCAGGCGCCTCGGTATAGCCGGGGAGCTGGTGCAGGGTGACGCGATTGGTGGCGCCATAGACGCGGATGCCCTTGTAGGGATGGCCGGGCTCCATGGTGAAAATTGCTTCGATCTCCGGGCTCTTGGAGGGCGCGGCGGGATCGGAGGGCGCCTGGGCGATGAAGGCCAAATCCAAAATTCCGTCGGAGGGCTTGCCCTTGGTCAACGGCACGAGTTCGCCATCTTCCCAACCGTCGGAGCTGGTGATGCCGCGCACGCGGATCACATCGAGAGCGGGTTCGTGGGTGCTGCGGATGACTTCGACGCTGGTGATATAGAGGACCGGCGCGAAATTGGGAGTCTCTTCCGCGGAGGCTGATTCGGATTCGGCGGCCTCGGGCGGTCCGCCCGCATCTTTGGCGGCGGGAGTTTGCTGCGCTTTAGGTGTGGGCTTGGCCTGGGCGAAGGCGGCGGGCGCGAGAGTGATCCCCAGGGCCAAGCAGAGCAATGCTACGGCGGCTATCGACTGGATTGTTCTTTGGACCATTTTTTCGATCATCGCGAACCTCGCTGAATTTGATGTAAGGAAACGTCGGGCGAATCCGGCCTGAAATTGGGGGCAGCGTTGGGCGGCGGGTCGGGAACGAATTGCGGCTTCGTTTTGAATTGGTATTCCGCGACGGAATTCGACTGGTGCGGCGAGCGGGCGGCGGCGACGCCGTCAAATTCGCCTTGCAGACGATCGAGTGCGTGCAGAATCAGGTCGGTGGGGACAATCTGGATCAGGCGGCAAAACTGGGTGCGGCTGGTGGCGAAGCTGCCGTTTTCGGTGAGCTTGTTGACGGGCGCGCCGCCGCCGCAGACGGAAAAGTATTCGCACTCCTGACGGCAGAGGTCGACGCCGGCGGAAATGTCGCGAGCCATGGCGCGCATGGCCGGGCTTTGCAGCATATCGGCGAGCGAATCGTTGAGGACGTTGCCGACGATGAAGTCGTGGTAGGCGGCGTTTTTGTAACCGAGGAGTTCGGGCGAAAAGCTGGAGACGTTGCCGTGGCAATCGATATTGATCATGCCGAAGGGCTCGACCTGGGAGTTGTCGACCGAAGTGCCTTCGGGACGGAAAATGCGGGAGATCATGCCGTCAATTTCGCGGATGAAATGAATCTGCGAGGACTGGCGGGAGAGAGTCCAGAAGCGATCGAGGAAATGACGAAAGCTGGCGGAGGGATCGGCGCTGGTCAGCAGACTGGAAACGTGAGTGCCTTCGGATTCCTCGACGTTGAAGCAGACATCGTCGATGCCTTCGGAGACGTAGAAGTCGAGCAGTTCCTCGGGCGCGTGCATACTTTTTTCGGAGAGGACCGAGATGACGTGGAACGGAACTTGTTCGCGGCGGAGGAGGCGGATGCCTTCGATGGTGCGGTCGAAGGTGCCTTTGCCGCTGCGGGTGACGCGGTTGGCGTCGTGCAGTTGGCGCGGACCGTCGACGCTGACGCCAATGCCGACCTGCCATTGCTTGATGAAGTCGCACCACTCGGAAGTGAGCAACATGCCGTTGGTTTGAATCGAGTGGCGCAATTCGATGCCGGGCGGACACATCAGCGCGATGGCTTCGAAGGCCGATCGATAATAGGAAACCGGAAGGACGAGAGGTTCGCCGGCATGCCAGATTACCGTGAGGTGCGAGCTGCACCAGCCGGATGAGAAAATCCGGTCAAAGGCCGCGATGATGGTGCCCAAATGCATGGTGGCTTTGTTGCTGCGCTCGGGGAGATAGCAATAACGGCAGTCGATATTGCAGAAGGGCGTGGGCTGCAGCACGACAATGCTGATGCAGGGACGCCCGGCAGACGAGGATGGCGGGTCTGGCCTCATCGAATTCACGAGGGCTACCAGTTATGCCAGAAATTATGCCAGTTGTGCCAGGGACCGCCGCCGTTGCCCCAACCGCCATTGCGCCAGCCGCCATTGCCCCAACCACCGTTGCGCCAGCCACCGTTACCCCAGCCAGCATTGCGCCAGCCGCCGTTGCGCCAGCCGAAGTTGAAATTGGGCCAGTCGGCGGTAAGAGCGACGGCATCGGAATGCACATCGATATGGGCGTTCTCATAATCGATGCGGGAGACAGCGGCGCGGATTTCGCCGAGGCGGTCGGCGACGCCGGCGACGTGGCCGTCCGTTTCAGGAGCGGCGGGAGCAGGATTGACGGGAGAGGCGGCCAAGGCCGAAGAAATTCCCAGAACGCCGGCGGGAAGAAGCAGCGCTAGGGTCTTTAGAGTACCGAGACGCACGGTCATGGGTCCCCTCCTGACTTCGAAAAGCGAAAACTAACATTCGGGATTTATTTGGTCAACCGTTTATTTGAGGTTGCGGCTGGAGCCGGGCGATGGAGATGCAAAAACCTGGAGTGGGGATTTGTGGGGTGCGTCGGGATCGCGGGTGAGATTCTTCGCTGCGCTCAGAATGACGGCGGAGAGAGCAACGCAACGCAACGGCAACGGCAACGGCAACGGCAAAGGCAACGGCAACGGCGTTTGAAGCAGGTCCCTCGCTGCGCTTCGGGATGACACCTTTCGTATTTTCCTGCGACGTGGGCCGCGTGCAGGTAGTGGCAAATGCAAAGGCAACTGGCCCAGCTAAAGCTGGCCGCTACAGACGCAAGGACTTGGAGCGGGGATTTGCGGGATGCGCGGGGATTGAGGGTGGGATTCTTCGCTGCGCTCAGAATGACAGCTGGATGATGACGTTACGAGATGATTAGGTTGAGGGTGGCGAGGCTGATGAGGGTGGCGCGGTTGGTTGGTCATTCTCTGGCTTACAGGGGGGAGGGGTGAAGGTTAGGGTGATTTCGCTCGCGGCTTCGTCGGAGCCGTCGACGGTTACGGAGTCGGAATCGATTCTGGCGGGGAGGGGGCAGGTGGCGGCGCCCTTGCGTTGCGGGGCGGCGTGTTGGGGGTCGAGATCTTCCCAGGCTGAGAAGGTGTATTTGGCGGATTCGAGGATGGTGAATTGGTAGACGCCGTCGGCGAGTTTGTGGGCGGCGGGATTTCCGCCCTGGGCGGCTTCGGCTTTGACGGTGACTTCGCCAAGGGGGCGGCCGTCTTTCCATTTCAGCGCGACTTTTAGTTTGCGGGTGGGGTAGGCGTCGCGGAGTTTGAGGTTGGCGTTGAGAAGTTGTTCTCCATCTTTCATGTGGATGAATTTGGTTTCGGAGGCATCAGCGACCCCGGGATAAAACGTGCGCGGAAAAGGGGAATTGGGATCCAGGCGATTCATGCGGTTGAAGACCAGGATGTATTCGCCGGGGCCGATGTGATCGAATTCAAATTTTCCGTTATCGCCTTGAAAGGCCCAGAGGCCGGGCTTGGCGTCGTCGTAACGATCGGCGCGATAGAGTTCGACGGAGGCGAGTTGCAGCGGTTTGCCGTCGGGGCCGAGAACGCCGCCGCGAATTTTTCCG
Source organism: uncultured Acidobacteriota bacterium (assembly GCA_963737765.1). Classification (GTDB taxonomy): domain Bacteria; phylum Acidobacteriota; class Terriglobia; order Acidiferrales; family UBA7541; genus Palsa-295. Next base: position 12,911 of record CAVTTY010000016.1, on the reverse strand, counting down.
GTGGGCAGGGCGCTGACGTTGTATTCGAAGCAGGCGCCGTTGGGAATTTTGAACGGGGGCAGGCCGCCCTTCAGGGTTTTCTGGGTGAATTCGAAGCGCGCGGGAAGATTGGCGGTGTATTCGTATTCGCCGGCGTGGACGTCGTAGAAAGAATAGACGCCGTCGGGGCCGGTGCTGGTGGCGAAGCGATCGTCCTTGGAGCGCAGCTTTAATTTTATATTGGGTAAGGGATCGTCAGGATCGTCGGTCGGCGCGAGCAGCGGCGGGTCGGCGCGATGGAGCAAGCCGAAGACGGAGGCGACGCGGTCGTGATTGCGCATGGCGCGGAGCTGCGGGAGCAGCGCGCGGCCGTCGGCGGCGCGTCGGGTGCCGTTGCAAATGGTGGCGAAGAGGCGGCCTTCGGTTTCCTGCTGGGTGAAGACGATGTACTGATCGCCTTTTTTGAAATTGTAGCCGCAGTCGCCGTCGTCGCCGCCGGAGAAGACGTCGAGGTCCGGAGAGTCGGGGCCGGCGAAGCGTTCGTTGATGTGGAAATGGTAGCGAATGATGGGCGTGTTGCCGTTGGCTTGGGCGGCGGCTGCGGTGGCGGCGGCATCGGCGCTGGCAGCCGCGGCGTCGGCGGGTGCGTTTGCGTCGGTGGCAGCGGGAGCGGGCGGGGGAGTGTTGGCGACTGCGGAAATATCGGTGACGGTGCCGAGAAAAACGACGTCGTCGGATTGGAGGCCGGCACATTTTCCCGGCGGTTCTTTGGAACAGGTGCAGGCCAGCAGGGCCGAAGGGATGAAAAGGACGAGGGCGAGGATCAGGAGAGCGCGTTGAATCATCGCTCATATCGTACATGGTGGGGCGCGGGGAAATCGAGAGAAGAGGGAAAGAATTTTGGCGGCGGTGCGAAGGCGCAACGGGGCGCGAAGGGAGGGGGCCGGGCGCGTTCCGTTTTGATACAATGCCCGCGCGAGTTTAAGCGCAGAAAAGTAGCGTTCCGCAAGGTACGTAAAGGAGCTTTTGAGATGGGAAATCGGACGATGGATGGCATTGATCACCGGAATTTTAGTTTTCGCGATGGTGGCGGGAGCGCAGCAAGACGTCATCGCAGCAGAAAAACAATTCTTTCTATCAGGTCACGCTGGTGGGGAAGACGATCACTGCGGTGAGCTACCAGCACCGGCAAGGGTCGACCATGATCGATTTTCGGGGGACGCCGCTGCTGCCGTTGGCCAAGGGCGACGCGAAGGTGGACAGCAAGAAGGGCTCGATCGTGATCAGCGCGAATTTCAAAAATCTGCAGCCGGCGCAGGTGTTTGGCAAGGAATATCTGACGTACGTGCTGTGGGCCATCACTCCGGAAGGGAAGCCGAGCAACCTGGGCGAGCTGGTTATCAGCGGCAACAAGAGCAACTTGACGGCGACGACCAACCTGCAATCGTTTGGGATGATCGTGACGGCGGAGCCGTATTTTGCGGTGAACGTGCCCAGCGACGTGGTGGTGCTGGAGAACGTGCTGCGCGCGGATACGGTGGGCACGTCGGAGCAGGTGACGGCGAATTACGAACTGCTGAAGCGCGGACAATATACGTACGACATGGCGAAGGCGCGGGAACCGATCACCGAAATGTCGCCGAAGATTCCGTTGGAAGTGTACGAGGCGCGGAACGCGGTGGCGATCGCGCAGGCGGCGGGAGCGGACACGCTGGCGCCGGACGCGTACCAGAAGGCGGTGTCGTCGTTGAATAACGCGGACAGTATGCTGGCGCGCAAAGCAAACAAGAAAGATGTGATCGCGGCGGCGCGCGACGCGGTGCAGACGGCGGCGGATGCGCGACAGATAGCGGTGCAGCGCACGGCGCAGAATAAACTGGACGCGGAAAAGGCGGCGCAAGCGGCGGCGACAGCGGCGGCTCAAGCGCAACAGGCGCAGGAAGCGGCGGCGCGGCAGCAGGCCGAAATGCAAAAGCTGCAGGCGGAACGCGATGCGGCGCGCGAGGCGCAGGCCAGGTCGCAGGCGGATGCGGCGCGGGCGCAAGCCGACGCGGCTCGTTTGGCGGCGGATGCGGCAGCGCAGTCGGCGCAGCAGCAGGCGTTGACGGCGCAACAGCAGGCCCAAGCGGCGCGAGATGCGGCGGCGAAGGCCGAGGCGGATAAGCAGGCGCTGCGGGCGGCGCTGCTGGATCAGTTCAATCGCATTTTGCCGACGACGGATACTCCGCGCGGACTGCAAGTGAATATGGCGGACGTGCTGTTTGCGTTCGGCAAATTCGATCTGCAGCCGCCGGCGCGAGAAGCGCTGGCGAAATTTACGGGAATCGTGCTGGCACATCCGGGATTGCATCTGGCGGTGGAAGGGTATACGGACAGCGTGGGCAGCGACACGTTCAACCAGACGCTTGTCGGAGCAGCGCGCGAATACGGTGCGGGCTTATTTGATTGCAGCAGGGGCTCGATCCGAATTCGATCAGCGCGACGGGATTTGGAAAATCGAATCCGGTGGCGAGCAACGACACAGCGGCGGGCCGGCAGCAGAACCGGAGAGTGGAGATCATTATTTCCGGGGAAGTGATTGGGCAGAAGATCGGCGTTGCGCCGGGAGCCACACAACAGTAGGAATTTATTTGAGGCGAGTGGGAGGCAGGAAGCCCGACGCGGAAGCGCTTGGCTTCCTGCCTTTTATTTTGGGCCCACAGGTTTCGACTTGGAAATCGTGCTTGGACATTACGAAGGCTCGCGCGAAAAGACCGCGCGAGCGGTAGGCGCTTGCGCGCCGGTTTTTTGTGGCGGCTGAAGCCGCGAACCACAAGGCAAAGACGGACCGAGCTGAAGGCGGGGGTTGGGTGCGGTTGCAATCGACGAGAGATGCCTCGTCGGCGCGGAAGGCGGGCCTCGCTCGGGATGACAACGGAAAACGAAACGTAAAGGCAAAGGCAACGGCGAAAGGCAACGACGAATGGCCCAGCTAAAGCTGGCCGCTACAGACGCAAATGCTTCTTGGCGGACGATGCTTCGGCTGGGAGATTTTTGGGCATGGAGGCAAGGCGGTGGCAGAGCCACCGCACTCCAAAGATTCTTGAGACAACGAAAGCCAAAAGGCAACGACGAAAGGCAACGGCGAATGGCCCAGCTAAAGCTGGCCGCTACAGGTGGTGCGGCGGAGTTTTCGACGCGTGATCGTTTGGGTGGCGTTGGCTGCACCGTAAGGCGGCGGCAGAGCCGCCGCACTCCAAAGGTTCTGGTCGCAGAGCTTTTCGTCGCGGTTAGGCGTTCTCCCGCGAACAACTCCTGACCGCGATACGTTACGGACTCGGTTGCGTTAATTGGAGAGTTGCTCGCCGCGCTCGGCATGACACGCTTTCTTGTTCGTTGGATGGATTGCACGCGTTTTGCTTTATGAATCAGGGCTTCCCGCTTATCATCAACGCCTCTTCATCGCGGTTCATTCGGTTCGATTCAGAATAGAAGGCTCCCCGCGGAGGTTGAAATGATTCGCAATTTTTCCAGGATGAAATCCGGCGTGAAACGCCGGAGGCGCGCGTCGCGAATGCATGGGGCGCTGATCGCCGCGATGGTCTGCATCGCTATGAACGCGTCGATGGCGTGGGGGCAGAGTGGCGACGCCGGCTCAAGCTGCGGTTCCGACTCAGACTCAGACTCAGGCTCAAAACCAAAATCAGACGCAAACACAAACCGTGGCGAGGACGGCGCGGCGGCCGCGGATTGGATTGGTGTTGGAGGGCGGCGGGGCTCTGGGGCTGGCGCATATCGGAGTGATTCAGTGGTTCGAGGAGCATCACATTCCGGTGCGGTATGTGGCGGGGACCAGCATGGGGGCGCTGGTGGCGGGAATTTACGCTACCGGACATTCACCGGAAGATCTGCGGAAAATTATTTCGGGGATTCAGTGGACGGAGGTGATTCGGGGGGCGACGCCGTATCGGGATTTGAGTTTTCGGCGGAAGGAAGATGCGCAGGATTATCCGAATTCGTTGGAGTTCGGGTTGAAGCATGGGATTCAGTTTCCGGAAGGCTTCAATTCCGGGCAGCAGGTGGGATTGATTCTGGATCAGATCGCGCTGCCCTATTCGGAAGTGAAGGATTTCAACAATTTTCCAATTTCGTTCGGGTGCGTGGCCACGGATCTGGTGTCGGGCAAGCAGGAAATTTTCCGGAGCGGGTCGCTGGCGCTGGCGCTGCGTTCGACGATGTCATTACCGGGAATTTTCACGCCGGTGCGCGAAGGCGACCACATTTTCGCGGACGGGGCGCTGCTGGATAATTTGCCGGTGGACGTGGCGCAGGATATGGGCGCGGATTTGACGGTGGCGGTGCATTTGCAGACCAAGGCGATCGATCCGAAGGACCCGTTGTCGACGTTCTCGGTGCTGGGGCGGTCACTGAGCGTGGTGATCGCGGCCAACGAACTGCGCAGCATGGAACAGGCCGACATTCTGATCAGCGTGCCGCTGGAAGATTTCAGTTCGTTCGATTACGCGCGGGCGGACGAAATGATCAAGGCGGGCTATGCCGCGGCGGAAAGCAAAGCGGCGGTGCTCTCGGCGTTCAGCTTGAACGACGACGATTGGAAGGATTATAGGTCGCGGCGGGATTCGCGGAAACGCACGCAATTGCCGGCGCCACAATTTGTGGAGGTGCCGGGGGCGTCGCCAGACATTGCGGCGCTGATCCAAAAAAGCCTGGAGGGAGTGATCGGGCAGCCGCTGGATGCGCAGACGCTGGACACGCAGTTGAATGTTTTGACGGGCCTGGGAAGGTTCAGCAGCCTGGGCTATCGCATGGTGGAGAAGGATGGGAAACAGGGACTGGACATTATCGCGGTGGAGAAAAGCTACGCGCCGCCGGTGGTGCGGCCGCTGATCTCGCTGGATGGTTCGGACTACGACAATCCGCGGTTCAGCGTGGGCGCGCGGATTACGTTTTTCGATTTAGGGGCGTTCGGACGGGAACTGCGCAACGATTTTATTCTGGGGTCGGAATACGGGATCCGTTCGGAATATTTCGTGCCGTTTAAAACCGGGAGCCGGTGGTTCATTGCGCCGCGGGCGTTCGCGGACAACGCGCCGTTTGATGCGTACCAGGAGGACAAGCTGATTGCGGAATATCGCGACCGGCAAATCGGCGGCGGGGTGGATGTGGGTTACGAATTCGGACGCGATGGGGAACTGCGGGTGGGCTACCAGATCGAAGACCAGAAATTCACGCCGCGGATTGGAGACCCGAACCTGCTGCCGACGATTCACGGGCGGGCGGGGTTTACGCGGGTGCAGTACATTCTGGATCGCGACGACGACGCGGTGATTCCGCGGAGCGGATACGATTTTCAATTTGACGGCGGGTGGCACGATGCGCAGCCGGGATCGACCGAAGCGTTTCCGTCGCTGGAAGCGAGCGCGAGCTATTACAAACGGTTGAACCAGCCGTCGTCGCTGTTTTTCAATGCGGCGGCCGGGACGACGCTGGGATATCAAGGAACGGGGATTCCGGTGTTCTCGCTGGGCGGGTCGCAACGGATGTCGGCGTACGGGACGAACGAATTGCTGACCAATCAATATTATTATTTCCGGGCGGGATATTTGCGGGAACTGCTGCCGCTGCCGCCGTTGCTGGGCGACAAACTATATTTCATTACGGATTTCGAAATCGCGAAACCGTTTCAGGTGCCGGCGCTGGAGAATCTGCCGCTATCGTCGCGGCTGCCGGTGGATGGCGCGGCGGGATTTGTGGTGAATACGATTTTTGGGCCGGTGCTGATTGCGGGAAGCGTGGGCGATACGGATCATCACCGGTTTTTCTTCCGCATCGGGCGGCTGTTCTAGGGCCGATTCGCGCACGGAAGTTAGCGGCTGACCGGGCTGCCTTTTTGCCAGAGGCGGAAGCCGCCGGTGAAGGCGTTGTCGTTGCTGCCGAGGCGCGCGCCGGGTGGGAGAGCTTTCAGTTTTTTGGCATTGCCGCCGCCGAGGACGACGTAATCGGCTTCGAGCGCGGTCTTCAGGAGTTCAGTGACTTTGAAGACTTCGCGGCGCCATTTTTTCTTGCCGTATTTTTCCAGACCGCGGATGCCCAGGTAATCCTCGTAGGTTTTTCCTTTTTTGTATTCCAGGTGGGCGAGTTCCATGGGTTCGAGATAGCCGTCGGAAATCATGGCGGAGCCGAGACCGGTGCCGAGGCCGAGGAAGAGCATTTTGCCCCCTTTGTAACTGCCGAGGGCCTGCATGGCGGCGTCGTTGATGACCTTGGTGGGATGACCGAGAGGCTTTGGCGAAATCCATGCCCATCCAACCGCTGCCGAGGTTGTGGGGCTCGCGGAGCGGGTGACTATTAATGATAGGGCCGGGATAGCCGATGGAGATGCAGTCGAACTTCCAGCCTTTGACGGCCAGCTTGATGTCGCGAACGGCGCGGGCGGCGGTCATGGAGGGGCCGGAGACAAATTTGGTGGGTTCCTTTTGGCCGGTCATGAGGAGTTTTACGTGAGTGCCACCGACATCGATGACCAGGACTTTGGGGTCTACTTTAGGGTCCACTTTGGGGTTTTTCTCAGGGTTTTTGGGCGCAGACGGCTTGGCGATCATTTACTTCCTCCGGCGGGGATGGTTGAAGGTATCCCGGCGAGTGGCGGGAGTCAAACGAGGAAATGGGAGGGGAGGGCGAAAGAGGCGGGGCGGGTCGCGTAAGAATACTGAGGAAAGGTCATTGAATCAGCGTAGATACCGCAGTACAATCCGCGCAGGATTGCAGGAAATTCTGTCCAGCGACAAACTCAAGACGCTGAATTTTGTGCGGTTTAGCTGTGCCTCGCCCCATGCCGAGGCGAGCCGCGATTGCCAGATGCCATCCACGGGCCAAAAGAAACCAGGAAGGTCCTGAGAAGAATTGATTTCTCGGACGGAGGATCGTGATGAATCGGATTCGAAGGAAGAGCGTTTTCATGCTGGCGGTGGCGGCGCTGATTGGTTTGTTCCTGTTCACCACGCAGGTACGAGCGCAAGACGCGTCGAGCGATTCGACCGCGGATAGCGCGGCCAAGACGACCAAGAAGAAGACGAAGAAGGCGGCGGCGGATGCCAGCACGGACGCGTCGAGCGCCACCACGACGACGGCGAAGAAAACCAAGAAGGCTGCGGCGGATACCAGCGCCGATGCCTCGAGCGCGACAAGCCACGACCGCGAAGAAGACGAAGAAGGCGGCCGCGGATGCGAGCACCGATACCTCCGGCGCGGCAGCCACGACCACTAAGAAGTCGAAGAAAGCCGCGGCGGATGCGGGCAGCACGACCGCAGCGGATGCGTCCAGTACAACAGCGGCGACGACCAAGAAATCGAAGAAGGCCGCTGCCGACACGGCGGCTGCTGGCTCGACGGCCGCGGCACCCGCGGCGACTGATTCGGCGGCAACGACCAAGAAGACGCGAACGAAGAAAGCTGCCGCGGATTCCAGCGCAGCGGCGGCACCGGCAGCTTCGAGCACGGCAGCACCGGCGGCGGCTCCAGCGTCAAAGCCTGCAGCTTCGAGTGCGGCAGCTCCGGCAGCGGCACCGGCGGCGAGCACGCCTGCTGCGGCAAAACCGGCCAAGTCGACGCCAGCGAAGACCTCGGCGGGAACCACGACTCCTCCGCCGGCAGGCAGCGGAATGGTTTGGGTTAATACGGATTCCGGCGTGTACCACAAAGAGGGAACCCGCTATTACGGGAAGACCAAGGCCGGGAAATATATGTCGGAAGCGGATGCGCAAAAGGCCGGGTTTCACGGCGCGAAGAACGATCAGTAGAGCGGCGTAACGCAGCGCAGTCGTGTGAGCCGGGCCGGAGAGTGAACCTCTCCGGCTCGGCTTTTTTATTTTGGTGAGAGTTTGGGCGGGGGCAACGGCGGGCGCGAACGGCGTCTGGAAGGCGACGCGATTCGCGCGACCTTAAGGTGCGGCGCTGCGCGCCGGATTTTTTCCCGGGCCTTACGGCCCGGGCTAACTTATCTCGCGCCTCCGGCGCTGATTTTTTTGTGGTTGGGCGAATTTGCTCGTTGTGGGGTGAGGTTGAGGCGGCTGGCGCGGGATGGATCGAAGGCAACCGAGCGGGTCGCGAAAACCAGGTTCTTCGCTGCGCTCAGAATGACGGCAACGGCAAGGGCTACGGAAAGACAAGAGCAACGGAAATACGAGAGCGACGGCAAATGGCCCGGCTAAAGCCGGCCGCTACAGGTGGTGTGGATGGATTTGGGAGTGCGCTGGATTTGGGCTGGGAAACACTGGAATGGATGAGATTCTTCGCTGCGCTCAGAATGACGGCAACGGCGGGGAGGGCGAGGATCGATTTAAGCCGAGCAGAAACCGAAACGACGGGTGCGCCCTCGGTGGGATGGCTACGCGATCGAGTGGGTGGGGTGTCGGCTTGGCCAAAGGCGGCGGCAGAGCCGCCGCACTCCAAAGGTTCTTGGCGGAGCGTTTGATGATGAATCGATACGGCCTTCGGCGACGGATTGGCGTTCGCATCGCGTTGGCTGGGGAGGGTTGGTTGGGAAGGCTGTTATCATCCAGACATGATTGGTGTGGGATGTTTGGGAGTGTTGTTCGATCTGGACGGCGTGTTGATCGATTCGAATCCGGCGGTGGACCGGGTGTGGAGCCTGTGGGCCGCGAAGCATGGATTTAATCCCGATGAAGTGATTCGGAAGGCCCATGGGCGGCCGAGCCTGACGACGGTGCGGGATTATATTGCGGAAGAGCTGGCGCAGGCGGAACACGAAGACCTGGTGCGCCAGGAAATCGCGGACATTGAGGGGATTGTGCCGATGCCGGGCGCGATGCAATTGCTGGCGTCGATTCCGATGATGCGCTGGGCGATCGTAACGTCCGGAACCTACGAGCTGGCGACGACCAGAATTCGGGCGGCGGGCCTGCCGACGCCGAAGAATCTGATTACGTCGAGCGACATCCAAAGAGGCAAGCCCGATCCCGAACCTTATATTAAGGGCGCCGGGTTGCTGGGTTTTGCGGCGGGCGAATGCGTGGTGGTGGAAGATGCGGGCGCGGGAGTGCGGGCCGGAAAAGCGGCGGGAGCGCGGGTGATCGGAGTGCGAGGGCCCACGGAATCGGAAGGGACGTTGAGGGCGGCGGGCGCGGATTGGCTGGTGGATAGTTGCGCGGACGTGACCGCTGAACGGAATCCGGAGAATGGCGGGCTGCTGCTCAAGATCAGGACCCGATGAAGAGGGGACCGCGCGACGCGCAGGGAAATTTGCCGCCGGGGCCGCGCGGGAATGTGCTGCTGGGCAGCGCGGTGGACCTGGGGCGCAACTCGCTGAAGTTCCTGACGCGGTGCGCGCGCGAGTACGGGGATATTGTTTACCTGCGATTTTTCAACACGCCGATCGTGCTGCTGACCCACCCGAATGAAATCGAATACGTGCTGGTGAAGAATCAGGGAAATTTCGTGAAGTCGCGGGATTACCGCGCGCTGAAATCAGTGTTGGGGAATGGACTGCTGACGAATGAAGGGGCGGACTGGCAGAAGCAAAGAAAACTGGTACAGCCGACGTTTCGGCACGAAAACACGGAGAGATACGCGGACGTGATGGTGCTGGCGACGACGCGGATGCTCGATACGTGGCGCGGAGGCGAGACGCGGGACATTCATCAACAGATGATGGCGCTGACTTTGGATGTGGTGGCGCAGTCGCTGTTCGGTTCGGACGTATCGGGGCACGCGGGCGGGGTGGAGCAGGCGCTGGGGGTGCTGCTGAATCAATTCGACGGGATGGCCGGGCTGGCGTTTTTGCTGCCGGAAAAAATGCCGTTGCCCAGCACGCTGAAGTTCAAACGCTCGGTGAAGCAACTGGACAAAATTATTTACGGGATCATACACGAGCGGCGGAAGACGCGGAAACCGTCGAAGGATCTGCTGGAGATGCTGCTGCTTTCGCAGGATGCGGAGGGCAGCACGATGAGCGACGAGCAATTGCGCGACGAAGTGATGACGCTTTTTCTGGCGGGGCATGAGACGACGGCCAATGCGTTGTCGTGGAGCTGGTATTTGCTGGCGCAGCATCCGGCGGTGGAAGAGCGATTGTCCGAGGAGATTCGCTCGGTGCTCGGCGGGAAGACGCCGACGGCGGGCGACGTCGCGCGGCTGCCGTATACCGAAATGATCGTGAAGGAAGCGATGCGGTTGTACCCGCCGGCGTGGGCGGTGGGGCGGCAGGCGCTGAAGAAATTCGAGCTGGGTGGGTACAATTTTCCGGCGGGGACGAATATCGCGATCCTGCAGTGGAGCACGCAGCGGGATGCGCGGTTTTTCCCGGAGCCGGAGAAATTCGATCCGGAACGGTTTAGCGCGGAAAATTTGCGGCGGAATCCGTGGCCGCGGTTTGCGTATTTTCCGTTTGGGGGCGGGCCGCGAGTGTGCGTCGGTGCGGGATTCGCGATGATGGAAGCGATTTTATTGCTGGCGACGATGGCGCAGCGGTTTCGGATGAGTTTGGTGCCGCACCGGAAGGTGAAATTTTTGCCGTCGGTGACGTTGCGGCCGCGGAATGGGATTCAGATGGTGTTGCATGAGCGACGGCGGGAAGCGCCGGTGCGGGGCGCGGCGGACTGAGGATTTTTGCTGATGGCTGAAGCCGGGCATTGAGCAAAGGCGCGATGGCGGAACGATCGTGGTGAAGTTTACGAAGGCTTGCGCAGAAGGCGCGCAAGCGGAAGGGCGACGGACGGCATTTTTAAGGCACGGCTGAAGCCGTGCCCTGACGAAGGCCTGCTGCCCTTACGGGGCTTGGGTGTGCGTTAGGTTTTCTTTTGTGGTTCGATTGGAGGACGCACAGGCCTGATTGTGGTGAGCGCGATGGGGCTGCGGGTTGGCCTCGGGAACGTAAAAAGCAGATCCCTCGCGGCGCTCGGGATGACAGTTGGTTTGGTGTTCGGCCGGGCGAATGTTGCGTTTTGACGTGACATTCGAAAATTCCTCCGCGTTGTTTATTTCCTTTTTTTCTCAAAACATTAGAATTCCACGGCGTAAGAAGCAGGTCCCTCGCTCCGCTCGGGATGACAATTTTCTTACAGTGAGGGCGAGATTTTAGATCTCGCCCTCATTTCGTTTGATACATCTGCGCCGCTACTGCTTCTCTACTTTTTTCTACATCGCTCTACATCGTTCTACCCCGCTCCACTTCCCTTGATGCAAATCACAGCGAGCGCAGGAAATTCAGGAGGTCCTGCTGCGCTTGCGGCGGGAGGCGGTTGTAGAGGTTGATGACGCGATTGGCTTCGGAGCCCTGGCTCTGGTGCTGCTGGATGGCGTGGACCAAGCCGCCATTCGCTGGGTTGGAGCGGCCATCGTGCAGGAAGAAAACGCGCTGGCCGACGCCCCAGAGGGGCGCGGTGCGGAATTCGTCGCCGGCGGCAGCGCCCTGGGAAATATTATCGGCGAGACCGGCGCCCATGTGATGGACCAGCAAATCGGAGTAGAGATTCGCGGGCTGATTGCTGAGCGCGGCGGTGAAGGTGGAACCCGCGGTTTGGAGTGACGGCGTGTGGCACATGGTGCAGCCGACGGCGTTGAACATGGCCTGGCCGTTTTGAATGGAATGGGTGGACGGATTGTTGGGAATGCCCTGAGCGGACGGCGCAGGCGGAGCGAGGAAGCGCGAGAACATAGCGAAGGCTACGACGTCGCTGGTGACGGCGGCGCCGGAGCTATCGAAATTGGTCTGATCCTCGGGCAGAGAATTGTAGAGACAGGCGGCCGGAGGATTGGCGCGTTTGGTCTGGAAGAGTTCGTTGGTGACGCCCATTTCGACGTTGTAGGCTTCACCAGCGAAAATCTCGAGAGATTTATTTTGGGCTTTCCAGCCGAAGCGAGTGATGGAGCCGTCGTTGCCGCTGTAGTTGGGATGACCGGAAATGCCGAGCGCGTTTTTGGCCTGGGAGTTGGCGGCCATGTTGGCGAGGATGGTGGCGTCGGCGATATTTTCGATCAGGCCCGCGCCGAAAGTCGGCGTGGGGATGCGGAAGATCAGATTGTTCTGACGCTGCATCTGCGCGAAGTTTGGCTGGGACATGGTGCAGCCGGTGGCGTCGCCACGGCCGGCGATGGAAAAGACATCGTGCACGCCGCCGTCGGCAACCTGGGTGTTGACCGAGCCATTGGAGTTTACGGCGTAGGGGAAGCGGGCCTCGCGTACCGGGCCATCGGCGGTGATGAAGAAGGGAACTTGATTGCCGGCGCCGTAATCGTAGCCGACGGTGGTTTGCGGATTCTGTCCGATGAAAGGATAGGCGGTGGCGCTGGGGCTGGTACCGCCGACGGTGGGCTGGGCGTGACAACTGGCGCAACTATTGGAATTGTATCCGGGGCCGAGGCCTTTGCCGGGTTCGCCGGGCGCGGCGCCGCTGACCGAATCAATTTGGGCGAAGCGAGCGAGGCCGTCCTGGAAAAATTGGAGCTGCGAGGGAGAGAGGGTGGAGAGCGGCTGGCCGGCGTTGACGTCGCCGGCACGCACGCCGGGATCGCGGGCGGTCGAGCCGTTGTTATTATTGGCAGTGGTGTCACCGGGATTGGGGTTGTCGCGGCGCTGGGCGTGGGTGGGCAGCGCGAACGAGAAAGTGCACAGGGCGAGCGCGAGCGGAAATCTGAAACGCTTTCCGGAATACATTCGTTCCTCCTTCTTACGAGCCTGCGGCGGACTTGGGCCTGTACAGACCGAGAGGGCGCACTCCCTGCTTGGGAATCTTGGAGTTAAATGGCGGGGTAAATAACTCGCGGACGGTCTTGCTAATTTATTTTCGGTGGTGCAGAACGTACAACCTGTTTGGTGAGCGCGACAATAATGCAGAGAGGAAAGATGCACAAGCTGGCGACGGTACAGTTTTAGTACAGCGAACAAAAGGTGGCCGGAGGATAGGGCGCGAAAA
>CAVTTY010000015.1:0-227477 GCA_963737765.1 uncultured Acidobacteriota bacterium | reverse complement strand
GGCTTGCACGGGGCAACCCCCGCCGCCGACTTGAGGTCGTGAACTTCACTGGCCGCGCGTTTTTTCCACCAAGCAGGCCTTTCGGCGGACAACATCCCGCACCAAGTTTGATCAATTCCTTCCTATTCCTTCCATGCTCCGTAAACCAGCCCGTTTTCCACGGGTCAGGTCCAAACCCATAAGGCACCTAAACCACACGTCACCGTCTCGGACCCAAGTCTCAATTCGGCCGTTGCGGCAGAGCCAGTCAATTGTCTTGTCACTTCGCAACTTCGATTTCCTATCAAACGCTTTCCCGCCCCTAGGGCCACCCGCCTCGCCCCCGCAAAGTAAACCCACCCAAAACATAATCTATTCATTCCCGGAAAATATGATCTTCAATTATGGAAGTGATTTCCGCCGCGGAAGTGGGTTGATGGAGTGCATATGTAATTTCGCGAGGCTCGACGGGATGGAGCAACGCGCGTTGCCAACTCGAGCGTCTACTTTTTTTTGAAATCATAGGTTTCGCGCATTGACGAATGTCGGTGTCGACGAGAGGTTGGGCTGAACGCTTAGTGTATGGCGCTGGAGCAACCGCCGGCGCTCGCAGCGTTGGGCATTGGAGATTGACCGATTATGACGGCACACCTAACTTATCCATCTTGAGACATCGGCGACCTTCTGGGCCGAGTGCGATCGAGTGCACGTCGAACGCAACAATTTTGTTCACTATCTGGCTGAATTAGGTCTGAGAAACGGGGAGAAAAACGGCAAGCTGACTGATCCACGCCGGACTTGAAAAACTGATGCTAGGCTTTGGCTGAAGAATTTATTGCTTGCGGAGGCCACGGTTCCAGAAGTTGTTCTTTGCGGTAGAGTAGCGAGTTAATGTCGTACGGAGCTAGTTCGATGCTGTGACCATGCGTAATCGCATCCGTAGGGCACGCTTCGACGCAATAGCCACAGAAAATGCAACGCGAATAGTCGATGTTGTAAACCTTGGCATAACGTTCGCCGGCAGAAATGCGATTCGCGTCGGTATTTTCGGCGGCTTCGATGTAAATGCAGTTCGCGGGGCACGCGGCAGCGCACAAAAAGCATCCGACGCACTTTTCGTAACCGTGCTCATCGCGCTGCAGGACGTGAATTCCTCGGTAGCGCGGCTGTACGCTGGGAGGAACCTCGGGGAAATTCTCAGTCGTCGTCGGACGGAAGATCGTCCGCAACGTCACGCTAAAGCCTTTGAACAGGGTTACAAATGTTTCCCCGATTTCCTGGACCAATGATGCCATCGCACTGTACTTTAGCAGAGTCGGAAGCCTCAGGCAAACCACGCTTTCGCCCTTAGTTCGCGACCTGGCCAAGAATTTCGCAGAGGAGTTCGCCGAGATAAATCCTACGCTTCAGTTCTTTACTCGCCCGGAGGAGCCACCGGTTCGCGGTCTAATAATGTCCCCTTGCCGGTAATGGCCGCAATAATTTGGCGCCCGTGAAACCGGCCATTTTCAATGAAGATTCGCGACGTTTGCAGGCCGCCCACCACTACTCCTGCAACATAAATCCCCGGTACATTCGTTTCCAGGGTCTCCGGACTAATAGCTGGCCGCTTCGTCACGGGATCGAGCGAAATTCCCTGATGCTCCAGAAAATCGAAATCAGGATGATAGCCGATCAACGCAAAAACCTGATCAGCTGGGATCGCCTCCTCGTTGTGGCCATTCTTCACCCAGACTTGTTTCGGATCGATCCGCAACACGCGAGCGTTGAAAATCGCGCGAATCTCGCCGCCGCGAATCCGGTTCTCGACGTCAGGCTTGACCCAGTATTTCAGCCCCTTATTCATGTCCGCACCGCGGTGAACGATGGTCACATGGGCGCCGGCGCGAAACAAATCGAGCGCTGCTTCAGCGGCCGAATTCCCCCCTCCGATAACCACCACCTCCCGGTTCCAATACGGATGGGCCTCGCCGAAATAGTGCGAAACGTGCGGAAGCTCTTCGCCGTGCACGCTCAGATGATTTGGCCGGTCGTAAAAACCGGTCGCGATGACAATTTTCCGGCACCGGTATTCCTGCTGCCGTCGTTCATCATCCACGGTGTGCACGATAAAGTCTTGGTCTTTGCCGCTGATTCGCTCGACCTTCTCGTACTGGTGAACTTCCAGTCCAAAATGTTCCACCGCGCGCCGGTAATATTTCAGCGCTTCCGCGCGCGTCGGTTTGCCGGCCGCAGTCGTCATCGGCAAATCGCCGATTTCCATACGCTCCGGCGTGGTGAAAAAATTCATGTTCGTAGGATAGTGAAACAGCGAATTGCACAAGCAGCCTTTGTCGATCACCAGTGGTTTCAGGCCGGCCATCTTGGCGTCGATCGCGCAGGCCAGCCCGGTCGGGCCAGCGCCGATACAAATAATGTCGTACGAATCGCTCATGTTCATAGTGTGCGATGGCCGCGGACGAAATTCAACTCGACGCCATCATCGTTTGGATGACCCACCGTGAATCTGGAAGCACACTATTTCCGCGCAGTTGTCGAGAACGATCTCGCGGAACATTAGGAGCATATCTCTCCGGTTCGCGCGAGGAACAATTCAGGATTGGCGGAAGCCAATTTATGCGGCGGACGACGATATGTTCCCAGACTCAATTTCGCGCAGGATCGAGCGCAGCACCGACGCCAATTCTTCGCGGCTCACCTGGCTCTTCCGGAATTGGACGCGCACGTGAAATGATTCGTCCTCGGCGCGATAATCAAAAAGAAATGGTTGCGGTCGCGGAGCCGACTCGGTCTGCTGCTGGCGCGCTTTTCGCGCTTCATCGCGCGTCAAACCGCCCTGCGAGATGCGCTGCACCATCTCCTGCATGCGCTTTTCGCTGGGCTGCCTCGCCACCTGCAACAGTAGCGACTTGGTCAGGATCCCGCGCTCGATGCAGGCCTTGCGAATTTCGCTGGGAATCACATGCAACGACATCGTCTCGGTCACGCTGGACCGCGCCCGCCCGATCTTCCGCGCGATATCATCGTGGGTGTAATCGAAATGATCGGCCAAACGCTGCAACCCGTCAGCCTCTTCAAACGGAGTCAAATCCTTGCGCTGCAAATTTTCGATCAAGCCAATTTCCAGCGTCTCCGCGTCGTCCGCGATCTTGATGATGCACGGAATCTCCGGCAGACCCGCGGCCTTCGACGCGTGATACCGCCGCTCACCCGAAATAATGTAGTAGGTGTCCTCGCGCGGAATGTAGCGCACCAACAGCGGCTCCAGCACGCCTTTTTCGCGCACCGAATCCGTCAACTCCCGCAAATCGCCCAGTGTTTTGCGCGGCTGGTCCGGGTTCGGGCGCACCTTGTCCGTCGGAATCATTCGTCCGACTGCGGCGCCGCTGTAACTCGTTAGGGTTTCAACGTAGTGCGCGTCATGCCGCATCTTGAGTGTGACGGGTAACCCGATCCTCTTGGACACGTTGTAAGACCTCCTGAGCCAACTTTTTATAATCTTCAGCGCCGGAAGATTTGGGCGCGAAGGAAAAAACCGTTTCTTTATAAGCCGGACTTTCTTCCAGCCGCACATTCTTGCTGATGCGCGTCTTGAACAGGGTCTCGCCAAATACCGCGCGAATCTGTTCGTGGGTGTCGCGCGAGATATTCGTGCGCTTGTCGAACAGCGTGATCACCACGCCGAGCAGCTTCAAATCCGGATTGGGCCGCGAACGGATCCGCGCATAGGTTTCCAGCAGATCATCGGTGCCTTCAATCGCAAAATACGCCGCCTGGATCGGCACCAGCAAATGCGTCGACGCCACCAGCGCATTCACCGTCAAAATTCCCAGCGCCGGCGGCGTATCGAACACAATAAAATCGTAATCTTTCGCGATCGGGGTCAGCGCATCTTTCAATTTATACGGCGCGTCGAACTGGCCGCCGAGCTGCTGCTCCAGCCGCGCCAGCGCCAGCTTCCCCGGAGCCACAAAAAGATTCGGATCTTTCGTCGGACGAATCACCTTCGCCATTTCGGTGGGATGCTCGGCGAAGACGTCGTACATCGACGTTTGAATATCCGCGGAATCGAAAAACGCGATGGTCGCATTCGATTGCGGGTCCAGGTCAATCAGCAGCGTGCGCTTTTTTTTCAACGCGAGTGCCGCTGCCAGATTAATCGAAGTGGTTGTCTTTCCTACTCCACCTTTTTGATTGGCGACTGCTATGACGCAGGTCAAGCTGTGCCTCTCGTTCGCCGTCCGGCAACCACAGGCCTATATGTGGCGGCCCAAGGCGCTAGTCCTACTACATTACACGTAGGCACTCTACTCACTCTCGCAGCCCATCTGCAAGTGCAAAATGGAGTTAGCCCGGTTTCCTGTGAATTTCGCCGGTTCGCGTATCGGTATCGCACCTCGGAATGGGCTACCATATCTTTCCATGGAAATCCGCGTCGCCACCCCAGCTGACCTCCCGCAAATTGTGGACCTCGTGAATATAGCCTTTCGGTTGGCTGAGGGGTTCTTCGTCGATGGCGACCGCACGAACCCGGCGCAGATCGAGGCGATGTTCGAAACCGGGACTTTCCTGCTGGCTGACGTTTCCGGCGAGCTCGCCGCCTGCGTGTATCTCGAATTGCGCGGCGACCGCGCCTATTTCGGGTTGCTGTCCGTTGACCCGGACCATCAGCGGCAAGGCGTAGGCCGCGAAATGGTCGACGAAGTCGAACGGCGCGCCAAGGACGCGGGGTGCGGCGTCATGGACATCCTTACCGTGAACGTCCGCCCGGAACTCGTTCCGCTCTACAGCAAGATGGGCTATGCCGAGTCCGGCACCGCCCCGTTCCCCGCCAACGTACGTACCAAAATGCGCTGCCATTTTGTAAGGATGTCGAAAGATTTGATGTGAACGACGCGCTGCGTTGCGATGTTTCAGGGTTTCGAATACTTATTGATCCGATCCTCGGCACCGGCGAGTCCTTGCGCTTCGGCCTGCAGCGTGAGCCGCTCCAGTTCCGCGACAATTTGTTCCGCGGTTTTCTTTATCGCCTTGGCATCCGGATTGGCAGTCATCACGAACTTGAGCGTTGCCACCTCAGGATTCAGCCGTATCGGTTCGGCCCCCATGTTCCGCGTTAAACCTTTCCTCACCGGTTCGTACAGCGGCTTTGCCGTTCGCAGCAAATTGGCAGTCGTAACATATACTTGCACGTCGCCATTCACTTGGATCGCGCCGAGAACTACGCGCCGCAATTCGGTGCCGTTCCCAGTTTGCGTAAATACTCCGGCCAGCAGAATCCCTTCCTCGGGAACCGGATCGTGCACGCCGAGAAACTTCGTTTTGTATCCGGCTTTTTTCAGATCGCGCAGCAAATCATCCGCCAGCGTTCTACCGGCGCCCGAAGCGCCGGAAGCGACCGAACCGGCGGCTCCGTTGTCCGTGCCGTTCAGCCGCGGACTTCCCATCGATCCAGGATCGATGGGTCCATCGTTCGACGCGGGATCCGAAGCGGGCCCCGTCTCCACACCCGCCGAAAAATCGGTGATGTAAATGACCTTGGATTTATCGAGATACGTGAGGTGCGGCCGAGGACCAGCGACCGGTGCAGCAGGAACGGCAGCTTCGGAGGGCTTCTCAGCTTGTTGCGCTGCCGCGGCGCCAGCGCCGCACAAGAAAACAAACATTGCCGCAGCCAGAAAAGCGTTGCGCATCATTACATCTTGTAGCGGCCGAGATCCTCGTCGTTCAGATTTTCCAGCCACTTGCGCAAATCTTCGCTGGAAGCTTTTCTCGGCAACAGCGGTAGACATCTTCGAATGTTTCAGGACTTCGTCTTCGACGAAAATGGGGCAATCGAGCCGCAGCGCCAAAGCCAGCGCATCGCTCGGCCGCGAATCCATGCGACATCGTCTGCCCGTCGCGCTCCATCCAGATCAACGCGTAGAAGGTATCGTCCTTCAGATCGGAGACCACCACTCGCTGCACGTGCACGTTCAAGCCCGGTCAGCACATTTTTCAGCAGGTCGTGCGTCATCGGCCGCGGCGTTTGCACTTTTTCGATTTCCAGCGCGATGGCGTTGGCTTCGTAGATGCCCACCCAGATGGGCAGAACGCCGCTGCCGGAAGTTTCCTTCAGGACCACCACCGGCATGTTGGTCACGGGATCCATCATCAAGCCTCGAATCTTTACTTCGAGTTCCATGGTGGCCTCCCGTACTGCGCCAGACTTCAGCGGCTTTCTATTCCACGTGCTCGCCGACAAAACTGATTCGGCCCGGCGCGCAAAACCCTCACCTGCACGTATTCTCCCAGAAGATTCTTCGCGCGGCGAAGTGAAATTTAGCAGGCGATTGCAGGTGGTTCGCCCGCCCCACTGATTCCGCGCGCGGGATGCATGTCCACCGGAGCACTTCGCATGATTTCGCCGACCAGCTTTTCGTTGCGCGCGGTCTGGATCTGGCGCTGCCGTTCGTTCAAAATCGCGAGCCGCCGGCTCTTTTCTTCTTCCGGAATCGCGTCCGGCATGATGCTTGCGCCGAAGTATTCGGCCGCGGCGAATACTTGAACGAAAAAATCGCGTCGTACTGCGCCGCGTCGAGCAGCGACAGCGTCTCCTCGAAATCCTCTTCCGTCTCGCCGGGAAATCCGACGATGATGTCGGAGGTGATGCTGATCGGCCGCCGCGCCGCGCGCATCCACGCAATCTTTTCCAGATACTCTTCGCGCGTGTAGGTGCGCAGCATCGCGCGCAGCACGCGCGTCGATCCCGATTGCACCGGCAGATGCACGTGGTCGCAAAGCGCCGGAACCGTTATCGATCGCTTCCACAATCTCGCGCGTGAAATCGTTGGGATGCGAGGTGGTGAAACGCACGCGGCGGATTCCCGGCACATCCGCTACCGCGCCGCAGCAAATCGACAAATTTCCAGCCCCGCGGCCGACGGATCGCGATACGAATTTACGGTCTGCCCCAGCAACTGAATTTCCGTGTAGCCCGCATCGGCCAGCCGCTTCGCGCTTCCGCCAGCACCGCTTCGCTGGCCGGCTGCGTTCCGGCCCGCGCGTGTGCGGCACCACGCAATACGAGCACGAGTAATCGCAGCCTTCGATGATCGTGATGTACGCGCGCAGCAGATTGTCGCGCCGCGTGATTTCCGTCTCGAAAGTTTCGTCGGTGTCCAGGTCCAGGCCCGTAACGCGCCGCCCGCCCGATTCCAGCTGATCGATCAACTGCGGCAGCTTGCGATAACTCGCCGAACCGCACACCAGGCTCACCCACGGCGCGCGCTCGAAAATTTCTTCGCCTTCCTGCTGCGCCAGGCATCCCAGCACGCCGATAATTTTCCCGTCGCGCCAGCGTCTTCCAGTCGCCCAGCCGCGCAAAAACTTTCTGCGCCGCCTTCTCGCGAATGCTGCACGTGTTGTAGAGCACCAGGTCGGCCTGCGAAGGCGTCTCGACCGGCCAGTAACCTCGCCCCTGCAAAACGCCCGCCACCTTTTCCGAATCGTGGTCGTTCATCTGGCAGCCAAACGTCTCAATGAAAAACGACTTCCCCGCCGCGGCTCCGGCTGCAACCGTCGGCGCCGCTTTCGCAGCGCCACGCAACGGCAACGGCAGCGGCGCAGTCCGCGGCTCACGCAGCAAAGCGCCTTTCTTGCCCGCCAGCGATTCGATCCCGATATCGAATGTCTTTCCCATTCTGTTCCTTGCTGTGACCCAGTTTATCACGCTCACTGCTTGCGCGCCCGACGCCGCCAGCGCCAAACATGCCCTCGCAGCTTTGTCTCAGCGGTCTGGTAAACTTCCCTCATCACAATTTCCCGCACTGAATGGAGACTCGCTCATGGCCGAAGCGCCAAATCAGAACTTCAAGAATCACACCAAATTCGTGCCGGCCTACCATTTCGTCGCCTTGCCCATTCTTGTGCTGAATTTCGTCTGGACGCTGAAGGTCGCCATCAAGGTTCAGTCGCTCGGGTCAATCGTTGTATTTTTGGTCTCGGTCGCGCTGATTATCATGTTTTTCTGCGCGCGCAGATTCGCCCTTGCGGTGCAGGACCGCGTCATTCGCCTCGAAATGCACCTGCGCCTGCAACGCCTGCTGCCCGCCGACCTGCAACCCAGCATCCCGTCGCTGACCGCCGGCCAGCTGGTCGCCCTGCGCTTCGCCAGCGACGCCGAACTTCCCGGCCTGGTGCGCAAAGTCCTCAACGACAAGATCGGCGACCGCAAGGCCATCAAGCAGATGATTCTGAACTGGCAGCCCGATAATTTGCGCGCCTAAAAATAAAAACGGCGACGAGAACTTCTCGTCGCCGCGCCTTACCTGAATTCTCGGTCAATCGACCGTATTTCTGTGGAGCTTGAACTCTTCCGCCGCGATTCCGTACTACCGCGGTGCCGACTTCGACGTCGCCGGAACGCCCAACTCCTTCAGCTTCGCGCTGGCCCGCCGCGATTCATCCGTGCCCGGAAAACGCCGCACCACTTCCTTCAAATCGCGAGCGCCGGTGGCCTTCATTCCCAATTCCAGTTCCGCCATGCCCTTTCTTCAGCAGCGACGCCGCCAGCTTGTAGCTCTGCGGATAATTGCTCAGCACCACGTTGTACTGCCCCACCGCATCCTTGTAGTCGCCCTGCGCATAAGAAATTTCTCGCCAAAGTAAAACTGCGCATTCGACGCCAAGTCCGTCGATCCGTAATTCTTCACGTAGTCGCGAAAATTCCTGCCGCGACATGTCGTATTTCCCAGTGGTGAAATCGCGCAGCGCATTTTGATACAGCGTATCGGACGCCGACGCCCGGCCATGCCGCCGCCCGGCGTTCGCGATGCGTGCACGTCCGCCGGCACCAGCGGCGCCGCATTGTCGCCGAAGGAGGCGCGTCGCCCCGGTCCCGTCCTGCCGGAGAAGAACTGGCCGGAGCCATCGAAGGCGTCGCGCCGCCCGCCAGCCGTCCATCGATGCTTTGCAGCGAACTCTGCATTTCATTCATCTGCGCGGCGAGTTTCCCTACGCGCGCCTGCACATCTTGCAATTTGTCCGAAATTCCCTGCGTCTGCGACGCCATCCTGTCGATTTTCGCGCTGTCGTTCGCGGTCGCCTCGCCCACGCTTTTTTGCAGCGTCGTCCATCTTCGCGCCCAGCGCGTTCACCGCATCCAGCGCTGCTGCACCAGCGTGCGCATTGACGCGTTGTTCGCATCCACCGCGCTGCGCATCGACTGCTGCCCCTGCAACAGCTGCGAAATTTGCTCCTGCAGCTGGATCATCTCCTTCGAAACGGCGCCCGTCGGCCGCGGGCTCAGCATGAGCCGCCCACCGCCCCCACCAATCACCGCCCATCGTTGCCAGCGCGATCGATCGTGTGCGCATAAATCCCTCCTGCCAGGAATGTGCCGAACCCGAAGAAATTGTGGCAGTGCGCTGACGCCCAAACGCGCGCACTCCACCGCGTCTACAAACTATGGCCCGCCCCGCTGTCCCTTATTGCGCCGCTACGAAGTGCGCGCGGCGATTTTCCTGCCAGCAGCTCTCCGTCTGTTCGGTGCAGAACGGACGTTCCTTGCCCCAGCTCACGGTGTCCATGCGATCCGGCGAAGATGCCCAGCGAGATCAGATAATTCTTCGCCGCCTGCGCGCGCCGTTCGCCCAAGCCGATGTTGTACTCGGTCGAACCGCGGTCGTCGCAATGGCCTTCGATCGTCACGCGCACTTGCGGGTACGACCGCAAGAATTCCGCCGTCTTGGTCGAGCGCGTCGCGCGCGTCGGGCCGCAAAGTCGGCTTTGTTGAAATCAAAGAACGCATCTTTCACGTTCTGCTCGAACAGTTCGCTCATGCTCGATTGTTGGTCGTCGGCGTCATCACCGGCGCCGCCGCCCCACCGTCACGCGCGCGGTGGCCGTTCCGCTTCCGCCCGGGTCCCGTCGCCGTGATCGTGTAGGTCGTCGAATCCGTCGGATTCACCGGCGTCGAGTCCTTGCACGCGCCACCTTGCCCACGCCCGGCTCGATGTCCGCATCGGTCGCATCCGTCGAAGTCCAGTTGAGCGTCACCGTGTCGCCCGCTCTTCGCCGAAGTCGGCGACGCGTTCAGCGTGACCGTCGGCTGCGCCGAGGTCGGTGCCGGAGCCGGCGCCGTGTGCGATGTAGCGCACCTGTTTTCTTGCAACCGCCCAAGAATCCAAATATCGCCAGGAACCCTAACGCGAACGTGATCGGTCGAGAATTACGTACCTGCATGAATGCCTCCTTCGAATTTTCCTTCCACTTGAAAAGCCGAACATTTAGCCCTATTCTGTTCCGTTTCTATTCCTGTTCGTTGGCCGCTGCTGATCTCGAGGCGGAGCGAAATTGCTTTCCGCCAGCTTTCGCCGCTATTTCGGCGACCAGCTCGGCGATTCGTTCTGCCCTTCGTACGTAAGTTGCCGGGGCAGGCTGCCATCCGCCAGCATCGACCAGATTTGCCGTTTGCCATTGCGCGTCGATTCAAAAACCAGGTGCCGCCCGTCGGGCGCCCAGGATGGACGCTCGTTGCGCCCCGCGTCCCGCGTCAATTCCACCAGCTGCCGGTTCACGATGTCCATGATATAGATATCGAAATTCCCGCTCGGCCGTCGCCAACTAAATGCCAGCAGTTGCCCATTCGGTGACCATGATGGGTCCACCACATAGCCCATGTCCGGCATGTCCAGCTTCTGCACGTCCGTGCCGTCCGAATTCGCCAGGTACAACACCGGATCGCCCGCGCGATCGCTGACGAAAACGATTTGCTTGCCCGGTCTTCGGATTGAACGCCGGAGAAGTGTTGACGCCCGCCGCGAACGTCACCTTCTTCATCGCTGCCGCCGTTCGCATCGCCGACGTAAATTTCCGGATCGCCGTCCTGGCTCGACATGAATGCGATTTGCGTCCCATCCGGCGACCATGCCGGCGAGCTGTTCGATCCGCGATACCGCGGGAACGAAATCAGCCGGTCCGAAGCCGTGGAGTAAATGCAAATCTGCGGCGAAGTAACTCCCGCGGAACGGCACGTAGCAGGTAAACGCAATGCGCGTCGCATCCGGCGACCAGCGCGGCGTGAGCGAAATCGACTTCAGATGCGTCAGTTGATGCTGGTTGCCGCCGTCGTAATCCATCGCCCAGATTTCTTTGTTGCCGCTCTTGCGTACTCACGTACGCAATCTGCGTTTGCGCGATGCCCGCTCCTCCGCCGCTCAATTTCCCCACGATGTCGTCCGCGAACTGATGCGCCAGCTTGCGCGCGCCATCGTCCGTAGCCGGCCCGCGATACACCTTCTGCAGCGCCGGCGGCGACTGCGGGTTGTGCACGTCCGATAAATATCCCGCCAGCGCCAGATTTGTGCCGTCGCCGGAACAAATTTCCGTACGCCAGCATGTACGTATTCGCCGGCGCCGCCGCCCATTCCGCGAAATTTACTTCGCTCGGCTGGCTCGGCATCTGCGGCGGATAGAAACTGGGGCTGACCAGTTCCAGAATCCCGCAATACTCCAGGTCGGCCCACAGCATGTCGTGAAATGTTTTTTCGAACGCCGGCGGAGTAGCTCCGCGCACCGCGAAATTCCGGCACCGCCACCCGCGCCTTGGTCACGCCGAGTCCCGTGCCGGTCTTGAACCAGTCCTGCGCCGAAGCCGTTCCGGCGCTAAGCAAATACAATTCGAGTACCGCGATAATCGCCAGTTTTCGTATCACAGTTTTGTTTCGCCGCTTTATGGTCTCGCCATTCCAGCTCACGCACACTTCGCATTTCGTTGTCATCCCGACAGAGCCGCGAGCGTTTTTCTCGCGGCGACAGGGATCTCTCTTCGATTGCAATCGCGCCCAGCCACGCAACGCTGCGCTCCCTCACCTCTTAAAATCAAACCAAAATTCCACGCTCACTCGCGATCCCTGATACGCCGCCGGCAACCGCTCCATCGGGCTCGCATCCCGAACCGCGCGCACCGCCGAGGCGTCCACCGACGCGTCGCCGCTCGACTTCGTCACCTGAATATTCGAAACCGAGCCGTCCCGCGCGATGTCAAACGTCGCCACCATCCGCGGCGCAAATTGCACTCGCGGATCCACCGTCGATTGCAGCCAGTTCGCGCTGACTTTGCGCTGCACCGCTTCGACGTACCACGAAAACCTCGCGCCGAAATTCCCGGCGCCCGGCCCTTCGAATCCCATCCCCGCCTGCGTCGCGTCCCCGGCCCCATGGCGAAAGAAGTCGTCGGCACCGTCGGCGTTCCGCCTCCGCCGTACGGCACCGCGTTCGGCGGCGGCGGTTTCGGATTCTCCAAAACTTTCGACGGCCGCGTCACATACTTCGGCGGCTTGTCCTTGTCAAATTTCGGAATCGGCAGCGCGTCCGGCGGCACGATCGGTGGCGCTTCCGGCGGCTCCGCCTTGTACAACCCCTTCGATTCGTCCACCACGCGGCTCGGCGTCACCACTTCCGGACGTCGGCAGCGGAACCGCCGGCAAACTTCCCACCACGCCCACCGTGATCGCCCCGCCCGGCCCGCCCCAGAATCGTTGCCCGTATGCGAATAAATCGCGTTGCCGATGAACAGCACCACCAGCGCGCCATGAAACGCCAGCGAGAACCGACAAGCGGCCGCTTCAGGTGTCTCCGGTGCGCGAATTGCGGCATACGAAGCCATGTCACCCGTGCTCACTTGATCTGCGAGCGCTCGCTCAGCGGCTGGGTCACCACGCTGATATTCTGGATCCCCGCTTGGCGCAGCGCGTCCACCACCGTGGCCCAGCTGCCAAACGGAACCGTCTCGTCGCACCGCACATACACCGCCTGATGTGCCGGATCCTTCATCTGCGCCACCATCTGCTGGCCGATATCGTGAATGTTGATCGGCTTGTCGTTCAGGTAGATGCGCTGCGCGCGGTCGATCGTGATCACCATGCGCACTTCGGTCAGCTCTTTCACCGTCTTGGTCTTGGGCACGTCCACTTCGATCCCCGACTGCAGAATCGGCGCGGTGATCATGAAAATAATCAGCAGCACCAGAACCACGTCGATGAACGGAACCATGTTGATTTCCGATAGCGTGGTCCCGGTTTCGCGTTGAATCTGCGGCATAATCTGAATTATTCCCTGTTTTTTTTGGATCGCCAATAAATGTGAGTCGGGTTGCGGGTTACAGTTTTTGGCGCGTTGGGTACGCCAGCCTTACACCGTGTAAATCGTCTCGATCTTCGACACAAATTCCGAAGCAAAACTATCCATCCGCGCCGCCACGCCGCGAATTCCACCCAGATAATAGTTGTAGGCGATAACCGCCGGAATCGCCGCGAACAAGCCCATCGCCGTGGTGATCAGCGCTTCCGCAATTCCCGGCGCCACCGCGCGCAAACTTGCCGTTCCGGCATCCCCTAGTCCGGCGAACGCGTCCATTACGCCCCACACGGTTCCAAACAATCCGATAAATGGCGAAACCGAACCCGTCGTCGCCAGCCAGGACATCCACGTTTCGAGCCGCCGCACTTCCTCGCCCGCGGCCACCTGCATCTGCACGCCCACCGCGCTCGGATTTTTCACCCGGCCCGTACTCTGCGCCACGGCCGGCGCCATTCCAGGAGCCACCGGCCGATGATCTGCCGCCCCCAGTTGCGCTTCCAGCTCGCGATATCCCGCCTGATACACGGTCACCAGCGGCGAGTCCGCCCGCGCCCATCTCGCAACGTGCTGGGATCAGGCAGCCCGCGGCCCGCCCGAAACATCTGCAGGAATTTTTTGGTTTGTGAGTCTCGATTTGCCCGAGCGCCCGGGATTTTTGGAAAATGATGGCCCAGGAAAATACCGAGAGGATGAGAAGGATGCACAGGACAACTCGCGCCACCCAACCCGTTTGCGTGATCAGGGTCTCGAGCCGGTTGTCGAATAGAATCAACGCCAGTCCAGAAATTGTTTCCCCCAGAGGAAAAATTTAGAAAAAATGCCCGCAATCACCGTAGCACACGCCACTTGCGGAATTCAAACTATTCGGCCAGTACATAGATTCCCCTATGCTCAAAACGACACAAAGGCCTATACTCAAGTTCTCCACTGATTTGAATCTAACGAAACAGGCAGGTCTTCGATGTCAGTCAATAAAGTGATTTTGGTTGGGCGCCTGGGGCGCGATCCCGAAACCCGCTTCACCGGCGGAGGTCAGGCCGTGGCCAATTTCTCGGTGGCCACCGACGAAACCTATAAAGACAAAAACGGCGAGCGCCAGAAGCGCACCGAGTGGCACAAAATCGTGGTCTGGGGCAAGCAGGCCGAAATCGCCCAGCAGTATTTGAAAAAAGGCTCGCTGATTTTCATCGAGGGCCGCATCCAATCCCGCGAGTGGCAGGATAAGGAAGGCCAGAAGCGCACCAGCTTCGAAATCGTGGCCACCAACTTCCGCATGCTCGGCGGCAAGAGCGACGGAGCCGCAGCAGGCGCCAGCGCCGGCGGCGGAGCCTCCCGCTCCGGCGGCTACGGCGGCGGTGGTGGCGGACGCTCTGCCGACCCCGACTTCGAAGGCGGCGCCATGCCCGAAGAACCCATGGGCGGCTCCGGCCCCGAAATCTCCGACGAGGACATCCCCTTCTAGTCCACTACGATCGATCTGACGCCACCTGTAGCGGCCAGCTTTAGCTGGGCCATTTGAATTTTCTTTTACGCCCAACCGAACGCATCGAATCCGCACCTTCCCAAAACAAAAAAGGGAGCGGCAACCACCCGCTCCCTTCGGTGTCCTACTCGCGCTGAAGTTCCTTAGCGCTGTTCCCCCTCGCTCTTCTTCCGTTCCTCATCCAAATGCTGCATGAACGCCTCAAACTTCGGTTTCTGCTCCGGCGTCAAAATCGTCCGAATCCGGTCCCGCCCCTGGTGCCGCAGCACTTCCCGCTGCGCATCCGCCGGCGCGTACACCGCGCGAATCTGCGCCTTGGTATCGTCGATGATCGCGCCCAACTGCTGCTGCTGCTCCGCATTCAGCTGCAAATCGTGGGTCAACGACGATACCAACTGGTCCCTCGTCGGGTGCGCCGCGGAAATCTGCTTGCCCCACACGCTCTCGCCCCACAAATGATTCCCGACCACGCCCAGCAGCGCGCCCAGAAAGAACACCACAATCACCAGCACCGCCGCTTCGCTTCGCGTTTTAGTGTTTGGCATGTCCTTCTTCCGCCATCAGGATCAACATTTCGTCCCGGTTGGATGGTTGCCGCCCCTCGTCCGACAAAAGCTCCGGCGCTTCATTCGCCGCCATCATCGCCAATTCGTCCTGGTCCAGCCGGTTATTCCGCTGCTTCACATCGAACGTCACCAGCAGCACCAGCGCCAGCGCCGCCGTGGCCGAAAGCTTCCAGGCCAGCGCCACGAAAGGCCGCCAGATCGATTTTTCCTCCAGCGTTTCCATTTCGCCGCGAATGCGGGCCATCGTCACCCGCGCAAATACGGGGCCGGGATCGGCCGTCGGTTCCGCCGCGCGCAGCAGCCGGGCCGCCACCTGCGCCTCCGCTAAAGCTTCCGTGCACCCGCTGCAAGCCTTGAGATGTTCCTTCAGTTTCGCGGTCTCGCTGTCCGCGAACTCACCATTCACATAATCTTCCAAAGCCGCTTCATACTCACGACAGGCCGACGTTCGATACTCCGCGTTTAAGTCCCTGGGATCCATAGCTCTCCTAAGTTCTTGGTTTCTCCGGCTCCCGGAAATCCGGGGTTGGTCTTCAATCGCCGGCGGTACACGTCCATCAACTTAGCGCGGGAACGAAACAGCCTGACCTTGACCGTGTTCACATTCAGATCGAGTATTACCGCCAACTCCTCGACCGAAAATCCTTCCATTTCCTTCAGCACCAGCAGCGCCCGGTCCTGCTCCGGAAGCGTTTCCAACATGCGCTCCAGCAAATCCCGGACTTCCGCTCTCCGGTTCGGGCTCTCCGGCGGGTTGACCGCCGACGCCACCCCATCCAGCCGCGACACCTGCTCCTCCGACATATCCGACTCGTACGTCAGCGGCCTGACCTTCTTCTTCCGCAGGTAGTCCCAGCACTCGTTTACCGAAATCTTATACAACCACGTCGAAAATGCCGACCGCTGATCGAACTTCTTCAGCGAAAGAAATACCTTCAAAAACACCTGCTGCACCACGTCTTCCACGTCTTCGCGGCGCCGCAGGATCCCGCTGACCAGCCCGAACACACGTTGCTGGTGCCGCCGGATCAGCTCCTCAAAAGCGGCCTCTTCGCCGCTCTGCGCGAGCCGTACCAGTTCCCGCTCCTGTTCGCCCTTCTCCCGCCGGCTGAGCGCTAGCGGCAGGGCCGAGGCGCTGGCTGCCATATTCTTTGGGACGCGTGTCATCCGGTTCCGGTTACATCAACCTGTTTTGCGAAGTGTTCCGTAATGGAACAGGGCCGTAAGGGGCCTTTCTCGCTACTTGTGACCCGAGTTTCTTATTGCAGCAGTAACCTCATCGTGTGAGAATACCGCCCATGATTATTGGCGACCGTATCCGTCTCCTCCGTGAGACAAAAAAACTGTCCCAGGGCGACATCGAAAAGCGCACTGGATTATTGCGTTGCTATATTTCTCGCGTCGAAAATGGCCACACGGTTCCGGCCATCGAGACCCTGGAAAAATTGGCGCGCTCCATGGAAGTCCCCCTCTACCAACTTTTCTACGACGGCGAAGAACCACCCGAATTGCCGGATCTTCCCAAGGGAAAATCCGCCGACGATATCGCGTGGGGCACTCGTGGAAAAGACGCTCGCGTCCTGGGGCGCTTCCGCCGTTTGCTCGGCCGGATCGATGAAGGCGACCGCCGTCTGCTGCTCTACATGGCGCAGAAGATGGCTAACCGCTAAAAGTTTTACCCCATCGCGGCGATGAAGCCCAGCCATCGCCCAAGAAGTTCGGAGTGCGGCGACCTCGCTTCGCGGCTTTCCTAAACCGGAAAATACCAGTCCGTCCCCAAAGCCCGCCGTCATTCTGAGCGCAGCGAAGAATCTCAACCACGCCAATGGTTCGCACCCCAAACCCAGCGCACCGCCCCATCCACCGCACCACCTGTAGCGGCCAGCTTTAGCTGGGCCAGTTGCCGTTGCCTTTGCTTTTGCCGTTGCCGTTGCTTTTGCCGTTGCCGTTGCCGTTGCCGTTGCCGTTACGCCGTCATTCTGAGCGCAGCGAAGAATCTCACCCGCGCCAATATTTCCCAGCCCAAACCCAGCGCAATACCCAATCCACCGCACCACCTGTAGCGGCCAGCTTTAGCTGGGCCAGTTGCTTTTGCCGTTGCCTTTGCTACTTTCTTTCTTCCGGGACTTCGAAGTTACTCCCACTCAATCGTGCTCGGCGGTTTCGAACTGATGTCATACACCACTCGATTTACGCCCGGCACCTCATTCACGATCCGCGCCGAAATCCGCTCCAGCACTTCCATCGGCAAACGAGTCCAGTCCGCGGTCATCGCGTCCTGCGAATCCACCACCCGCACCGCCACCGTGTAACCATACGTGCGACCGTCGCCCATCACGCCCACGCTCTGCACCGGCAACAAAACCGCGAACGCCTGCCAGACTTTCGCGTATAGCCCGGCCTTACGAATTTCGTCCACCACCACCGCATCGGCCCCGCGCAAAATTTCCAGCCGCTCCGGAGTAATCGCCCCCAGCAGCCGCACCGCCAATCCCGGCCCCGGAAACGGATGCTTCACCAAAATTTCTTCGGGCAATCCCAGTTCCCGCCCGATATGCCGCACTTCATCCTTAAACAAATCGCGCAACGGCTCGATCAACCCAAACGGCATATCCGCCGGCAGCCCACCCACGTTGTGGTGCGACTTGATCACCTGCGAAGGTCCCTTCACCGACACCGACTCGATCACGTCCGGATACAAAGTCCCCTGCACCAGAAATTTCACCGGCAATCCTGCCGCTCCGGCCAGAATTTTCTTCTGCTCTTCGGCGAAAATCGCAATGAATTCGTAGCCGATGATTTTCCGCTTCTGCTCCGGGTCGGTCACGCCAGCCAGCTTGCCCAAAAATCGCGCCGAGGCGTCGACCCCAATCACATTCAGACCCAGCCGCTCGCGCAGCAATTCCAGCGTTTCGTGAAATTCATTACCACGCAGCAGACCGGTGTTGACGAACACATTGGTCAGCCGGTCGCCAATCGCCCGATGTACCAGCGCCGCCGCCACCGCCGAATCTACTCCGCCGCTCAGCGCGCAAATCGCCCGCGAACCCTCGGCCTGTTTGCGAATCGCGTCCACCGTCGCGGCGATGAATCCCGAATGGCTCCAGTTTTTCTTCGCGCCGCAAACCGAAAAAATAAAATTCTGCAGCATCTCGGTGCCGCGGTCGGTGTGATTCACTTCGGGATGGAATTCCAAGCCGTAGAATCGCTTTTCCGCATGCTCCACCGACGCCACCGCGTTATCCGTCTTCCCCGTAATCGCAAATCCCGCCGGCACATCGATCACATGATCGCCATGGCTGTTCCAAATTTTCAGTTCGCGAAGGGAATACCAGCGGAAAATCTTCGACTCGCAGGTCATATCCAGGTGCGCCGGACCGTATTCCCGCCGCGCCGCCGGCCCAACTTTTCCGCCCAGCGTATGCGTCATCCACTGCATGCCGTAGCAGATCCCCAGAACCGGAATGCCCAATTGCAGCACATTCGGATCGCAATGCGGCGCGTCCGCGTCATACACCGAGCTGGGCCCGCCAGACAAAACGATGCCCACCGGCTCAAACGCGCGAATCTCCTCCACCTTCGCCGTGCACGGCAATACCGCCGAGAAAACTTCCTGCTCGCGGATCCGCCGCGCAATCAGCTGCGTATACTGCCCGCCGAAATCGAGCACCACAATTCCGTGCTTGCGTGCTCACCGCTGCGTCGCTGCTCTGCTCTCGATTCCGCCGTTCCAGTGTTGGTTCATCGATTCGCGTACCTCAACACGATATTTACCAGCTTCTTCGGCACCACCACGGTCTTCACTATTTCCTTGCCGTCAATCAGCACCGCAATCCGCGGATCAGTCAACGCCCGCTCGAGCGTCTCGTTCTTCACCCAAACCGTCTTCCACCAGCATCTTCCCGCGCAGCCGCCCGTTGATCTGAATAATTACTTCGAACTGCTCTTCCCGCGCCAATTCTTCGCGATACGCCGGCCATTTCTCGCTGGGTCAGCGTCGTGCGGTGCCCCAGCATCTGCCACAACTCTTCCGAAATGTGCGGCGCCATCGGCGAAAGCATCAGCACCAGCATGTCCAGCACCCGCTTCAAGATCATCGGGCTGATTTCCGCGTCCAGCGGCTCGCTCGCGTGAATCAGGTTCACAAACTCCATCAGCAACGCCACCGACGTATTGAAATGCCAGCGCACATCGTAATCGTTCGTGATCCGCTTCAGCGTCTGGTGCGCCTTGCGGATCAAAACCTTTTCTTTGGCCGTCGCGCTCGCGATGTCCGTCTGCTGCGTCAAATCCGTCTGAATCGCGCTCAATCGCCCGGCGTGCTTGGCCACCAGCCGGTACACCTTATTCAAAAATCGCGCCGAGCCTTCAATCGCCTCTTCGCTCCACTCCAGATCCTTTTCCGGCGGCGCCGCGAACAGCGTGTACATCCGCCCCGTATCCGCGCCGTATTTCTCAGCCATATCGATCGCGCCCACCACGTTCCCGCGCGATTTCGACATCGCCACGCCGCCTTTCTGCACCATGCCCTGCGTGAACAGCCGCGCAATCGGCTCGTCGTGTTTCACCAATCCCATATCGCGCATCACCTTGCAGAAAAATCGCGAATACAGCAAATGCAGTATCGCGTGCGTGATTCCGCCCACGTACTGATCGATCGGGAACCAGTATTCCGCCGTTGTCCTTATCGAAACAGCGCCTTGTCGTTGTGCGGATCGGTGTAGCGGTAAAAATACCAGGACGAATCGACGAACGTGTCCATCGTGTCCGTCTCGCGCCGCGCCGGCCCGCCGCATTTCGGGCAGCGTCGTATTCACGAACTCCGGCGAACTCGCCAGCGGCGATTGCCCTTCGCCGGTCAGCTTCACGTTTTCCGGCAATTTCACCGGCAGCTGATCGTCCGGCACCGCCACGATTCCATCTTTCTCGCAGTACACGATCGGAATCGGCGTGCCCCAATACCGCTGCCGCGAAACGCCCCAATCCTTCAACCGGTAAGTCGTCTCGCCCGCGCCGAAATCCTTTCGCCTGCCGCGTCCGCCATCATTTTCTCGATGCGCCGCTCCGACGTCAGCCCCGTATACGGACCGGAATCCACCAACCGCCCATGCGCGGTAAACGCTTCGCCCATCCGATCGATCCGCAGCGGCATCGCCGTCCAGCGGCTGCACCACAATCTTCAGCGGCAGATGATATTTTTCGGCGAACTCGTAATCGCGCTCGTCGTGCGCCGGAACGCACATCAACGCGCCCGGTCCCGTATTCCGCCAGCACAAAATTCGCCACCCAAATCGGAATCTGCGCGCCCGAAAACGGATTCACCGCGAACCGCCCGGTGAAAAATCCCTCTTTTTCCGCCGTCGCGATATCCGCGGCGCGCATGCTCTTCTGCCGCATCGCCTTCAACTGCGAACTCATCGCGTCCTGCCCCGGCACGCCCTCCAGCAATCGATCCAGCATCGGATGCGCCGCGCGAAATCGCAATCGCCGTCGCGCCATAAATCGTATCCACTCGCGTGGTGAAAACTTCCAGCGCCGTATCCGGCATCTGCGCCACCGCGAATTTCACCCGCGTCCCGCGCGATTTGCCGATCCAGTTCCGCTGCATCGACAGCACGCGCTCCGGCCAGCCGCCCTCCAGCTGCTTCATGTCGTCCAGCAGCTGATCCGAATATTGCGTGATGCGGAAAAACCACTGCTCCAGCTCGCGGCTTTCCACCAGCGTGGTTTCATGCCGCCAGCAGAACCCGTCAATCACCTGCTCGTTGGCCAGCACCGTGCAGCACGCCGGGCACCAGTTCACTTTGCTCTTTTTGCGGAACGCGATGCCCTTCTCGAACATCCGCAAGAAACAGCCACTGGTTCCAGCGATAATATTCCGGCTCGCAGGTCGCGAAATTTCCCGGCGCCAGTCGTAGCTGAATCCGAACCGCCGCAGCACGCGCCGGAATTCCTCGATATTCTTTTCGACCCACTCCCGTGGCGGCGTGCCATTTTTTATCGCCGCATTTTCCGCGGGCAAGCCGAACGCATCCCAGCCCATCGGGTGCAGCACGTTGAATCCGCGCATGCGCTTGTACCGCGCCACCGCGTCGCCAATCGTGTAATTGCGCATGTGGCCCATGTGCAGCGTTCCGGAGGGATACGGCAGCATTTCGAGGAAGTAATATTTGGGGCGTGAGGCGTCGTTATCTACCGCGTTGAAGGCTCCCTGCTCTTCCCACACTTTCTGCCATTTCGCTTCAATCTGAGCCGGGTCGTAATTCGCATATTCGCTGGTCGGGATCGGCCAATTTTACTTTCCTCGCGATCGAACTTTCGGTTTGCTCTTCGTCTTCTTCTTCGACTTCGTGGCCGCTTTTTTCGCTGGCCGCGCCTTCTTGTTTTTTTTCGCAGCAGCCGCCGACCGCTTCGCCCGCGGCTTCATCCCGTCGCCATTGGCCACCACTTCGCGGCCCAGCAGTTTCCACAGCGCCGCGACGTTGCGTTTGTCGTCGCCCGGCTTATCGATCGGCGTCTCCAGAATAAATGCCCGTCCAGCGAGCAACCTATGATTCAAAATCCGCCCGAAGGCCTCCAGCCCGATTTTTCCCTGCCCAATATGCTCGTGCCGGTCCACCCGCGATCCATGATGCGTCTTCGAATCGTTCATGTGGATCACGTAAACGCTTGTCCAGGCCCACCGTCCGGTCCAGCGCCTGCAGCGTCGCTTCCAATCCTTCGGCCGTTCGCAAATCCCAACCCGCCGCAAACGTATGCGCCGTATCAATGCAAATTCCCAGCGGCAATCCCGGCGTGGCATCGATAATCGCCCGCAATTCTTCGAATCGCGACCCGATCGACGTCCCTTGTCCCGCCGTATTCTCCAGCAAAATTTTCAGGTCGCCCAGCTTCAGTCCGCGCGCGGCCTGCTTCAACCCCTGCGAAATCGCCGCCACCGCCGCCTGCGGCGTGCTCTCGCGTCCGCTGCCCGGATGCGCCACCAGATAATCCGCGCCCAGCGCAATCGCCCGCACCAGCTCCTGATGAAACGCCTGCACCGACCGCGTGCGCAGCACCGGATTCGGCGAAGCCAGATTAATCAGATAATTGTCGTGGACCACCAGCGGCCCCAGGCCCAATTCTTTCCGCCGCGCGCGGAATCGCGTCGCTTCCGTTTCCGCAATGCGCATCCCGCCGCGATCCCACATCCGCGGACTGCACGAAAAAATCTGCAAAGCGTTCGCGCCCAGCCCGTGCGCAATCTCCAGCGACCCGGAAATGTCCCCGGCTATGCTGGTATGGATTCCAATGCGGATGCTGCCGTCTTTCCAGGCTGGTATTTCGGGCGGTGGGGGTGCTTCCGGGCGATATTCGTCTGCGGCGTCAAAAGTAAAAGCGATTCGATCGGTTTGTTCTGCCATTCCCTCGAAGGTCCAGGAGCCTCACCCTCCTTCACAGGAAGGCCGCTCATGCGGTTCGCGCACGCTATCTGAATCCCCAATTATACCGCCTTGCGCGCACCGTCGCAAAACTTCTTTCGCGTTGATCTGAGCATTTTTGTACTTCTGACCAATTAATGGGACTATCAGACGGAGGTGGCTTCAAGCGTATGCTTGGACTCTTGCCAGTGGTCGAATGGGGCTGCGTCGCGGTAATCGGTGCAACCCTGCTGTTCCGAGCGACAACGCTTTCCGCGCGCTACAACGCCTTCACCACCAGGCTTCGTGAACGCCATCCCAACATAAACCCGCCTCCCACGCCAGAATGGCGAGAGAGAACACCCTCATAATGACCTGGATGTTCCGCGTTTTTGGTGCACTTCTATTACTCATTTCGATTCCCGTACTGATTCGGAATTTTCAAGGCGAAGTAGCGTGGCCGCGGCAGCGTCCTCTCGAGTCAACGCCAACAAAAAGCTGTCATCCCGAAGCGCAGCGAGGGATCTGCTTCTAAAGCCGTACGCGGTTTCATCTTTGTCTTTGAATTTCAGGGTGCCCCATCCTTCTTGCCTCTGGAAGGGTGGGGATCTTCCGGTCCCATCACCTAACCAACGACCCTCCAGTAACCAACGACCCCCCAGCCCAGCGTTGTCATCCCGAGCGCAGCGAGGGATCTGCTGTTTACGATGGGAACGCAAGATCACTCGCGAAGAAAACGCCAAAAACGGAGCGCCTTTCGTCAGGGCACGGCTTTAGCCGTGCCAAAGAAAATGCCTTCCGACTCCCTTCCGCTTGCGCGGCCTTCTCGCGCAAGCCTTCGTATGCCCCCAGCAC
This sequence comes from uncultured Acidobacteriota bacterium, assembly GCA_963737765.1. Lineage (GTDB taxonomy): Bacteria > Acidobacteriota > Terriglobia > Acidiferrales > UBA7541 > Palsa-295. Next base: position 204,072 of record CAVTTY010000015.1, on the reverse strand, counting down.
GATCGTTCCGCCTTCACCCTCCTGTCAGCCCCGGTTTCCGCCGTCTAACAAATCACTTATCGCTGGCGCACCCTTCCCTGCCGAGGCAAAATCATCACCACCAGCGAAAACCGTCAAAGCGAGGTGACTTCATGCCGTCCTACTACTTGCTGAAAACTGAATCCTCCGTCTATTCCTTCGCCGATCTCCAACGCGACCAACAAACCCAATGGGATGGCGTCACCAATCCCACCGCCGTAAAAAATCTCCGCGAAATGAAGCCCGGCGACAAACTGATCATCTATCACACCGGCGACGAGAAAAGCGCGGTAGGCACAGCGACGGTCGTCTCGGTCAGCACCACCGACCCCAAAAAGCCCGTAGTTGAAATCAAGGCCGGAAAACCCATCGCCAAGCCAGTCACTCTCGCCGAAATAAAATCCCGCAAACTGTTCGCCACCTCGCCGCTCGTGCGCATCGGCCGCCTCTCGGTCGTCCCCCTCACCGCCGAGCAATACGCGTCCCTCGCCGGCAAGTGACCGCACCCGTCGAAGTCTTATCCTCGCCGCGGCTGAAACTCCGGCATCTATCCATCCAGGATGCCGCGTTCATCCTCGAGCTCCTGAACGAAAAGCCATTCCTGGAAAACATCGGTGATCGCGGCGTCAGAACTCTCGCGGACGCTAAGACCTACCTGACGAACGGCCCGCTAGCGAGCTACGAAAAATTCGGGTTTGGCCTCTACGGCGTCGAACGGAAGGAATCAGCAGAGCTGATCGGAATTTGCGGCGTGTTGAAACGCGAATACCTCGACGACGTCGACCTCGGCTTCGCGTTTCTGCAAAGCTTTTGGGGCCAGGGCTACGCTCACGAATCCGCCGAAGCCGTCATGCGCTACGCGCGAAATACGTTAGGACTCAAACGCATTGTAGCCACCACCAAGCCTCAAAATCGCGACTCCGAAAAAGTCCTCGAAAAACTCGGCTTTCGCTTCGAGAAAATGATTCAAACCGCCGACAAAGCGACACCGAGTCCAAGCTGTTTTCCTCCGAACCCTCTTGACTTACTCGCTTTGTTTTGCTCTAGTTTTTGGTTTTGTTTTGCTTCAGTTCACGTTGTCATCCCGACAGAGGGCGCCTTTTGCCCGACGAGGGATCTCTCTTCGATGTCCGCCCCCACCAAGACTTCCCCAAAACAAAAAAGCGGCGAATCTCTCGATTCGCCGCCTCTCCAAACCCTCCGCAAATCACGCGCCGTTAGTCGCCCAAGGCCGCAGCCGACGCCGCGCCATAAAAACTGAACCACGGCTTCGCCGCCTTCAACCGCGCATTCACGTTATTGATATTCTTCACGCCTTCGTCGTTCAGCCAATCCTCCAGCGCCTTCCCGCCCTGCTTGGCGTACACCGGAATGCCTTCCTTCCAGGTCGCGCGCCCGCACAACACCCCCGAAAATTCCACGCCCGATTCCGCCGCCAGTTCCAGCGTCTCCAAAAACACGTCGTTGTTCACACCCGCCGACAGATAAATGAACGGCTTCTTCGCCGACTGCGCCGCCTTCCGGAAATATTCCTTGGCCTGATCGCGCGTGTAGGCCGATTCGCCCTTGCAGGCTTTCGAGCCCGCCACGAACGCCATGTTCACCGGCACTTCCACCTTCAGCACGTCCACCGCGTACTGCGGCTTGGAGAATTCTTCCATGCTCTTGGCCACGATTTCCGGCTTCTGCTTCGCATATTCGATTCCCTTCTCGTCGCCGTTTTCCACGTAGCCCACAAATTCCAAAAAGAACGGAATGTCCGCCGCAATGCACTCTCCGCCGATGCGTTCCACCCAGGCGTGCTTGATGTTATTCACCTCGGGCGGATCAAACGGCGTGTAGTACAACAAGATCTTCACGCAATCCGCGCCCACTTCCTTCAACCGCAGCGCCGACCAGATATCGAGCAAATCCGGCAGCCGTCCCGGCCGGGTGTTGTCGTAACCGCTGTTCTCGTACGCCAGCAGCAAACCCGCGTTCTTCGACCGCGCCTTCGCGGCGGGCAAACCATATTCCGGGTCCAGCAAAATTGCGCTGGCATGCGGCGTCAACACTTTCGACACAATGGTCTTGAACTCTTCCAGCATCTCCGCCGGCACATCCTTCTTGTCCACGCCTTTTTCTTTGGCGATCGCGCTCTTCAACGATCCGCGCTGGTCCATGGCCGCCGCCGCGATCACGCCGCGCTCGTCCGATACCGCCGTCATGCCTTTCTTTTTGCCAGGAGTAATCTTCATCTATGCCTCCCCAGGATAGGAGCTGCCTCAATTCGCGCTGCATTTTAGCATGGGACCCAGCCGAAAAACGCCGCCGCCGTGGCCTCAAGCGGCGAAAACTGCACACACGACGTAAAGGGGATTACAACGTGACCACGTGGTGCTGGTTCGCGCAAGCCGCCACGAATTCCAGCACCGGGTTCGGTTCATGCACGCCCATTTGCGCCAGGTCTGAATCGCCATGCGCTTCATCCACCAGCGCATCCGCGATCGGCGCGATCTGCGACAAACCGTCCAGAAGTTCAGTGCCGTATGTCGCCAGCCAGGGCAGCGCCGAAAGCGTGCGTTCCTGCAATTCGTGGTGCGGGTAAATCGAATCGAAAATCATTTTCTCTTTGCGATCCAGCACGTCGTTGCGCATGCTTTCCGCGCGCCCCGCTTTGGCCTTCAACGTGGTGAATTGATGCAGGATCTTCTGCTCCGCCAGTTCCAGCGAGCCCGCCAGGCTCGCGTCCAGTTTCGAAATTGGTTCACGATACGCCGCCAGCAATTCCTGCAACGCTTTCTCGTCTTTCTCGAATTTCTCCGCCAGCGCCGCCGGCAGGAATTTCTCTTCCATCCGCCGGCGCACGTGTTGCCGCCCGCGCGTCACATCGCGAAAACTCAGCTCGAATTTCTTCAGCAGCCGGTCCATCGCCGGCTCAATCACCGTAAAACTGGCCCGCGGCAAAATCGCCGGCATGCGCCCCAGCAAACTCTGGTAAACCACTTCGGCCTGCGCCATGTACGCCACTTCCGCCGGCCCGCCTACATACGCCGCCGTCGGCAACAACGTATCCTGCACGATCGGCCGCAGCAGCACGCTCGGCGTAAACGCGTCCGGCGTCGCCGCAATCGCCGCCCGCAACTCTTCCACCGTGAACGTCGCCCGCCCCGCGTGAAATTTTCCGGCGCGCATCCGCAGCGCTTCGCGAATTCCGTCCACGTTGTAGAACAGCAGCGTCGATTCCGCAGCGACCTTCACCTGCGCGTGCAACCCCCCATTCTCCAGTTCTTTCGACCGTGCGATCAGCGAATCGCGCAGTGGGTCCGACTCGTCGAGCGCTCGCCGGTACACCGGCGCCGTCAATTGATGCAGCTTCACATCCAGCGGATCGATGAACACGATCCCGCGGCCGGCCAGCAGCCGCGCCATCAATTTTCCAAACGCCGACCCGTACGTCTCACCCGGCGTGTACGATTCGCGCAACGCCGCCGCCATTTTCTCCGCGTCCGGCCCTTCGAGTTTCCCGGCCGCCTCGGCCACCAGCGCGGTGATCCCCTCGCCGAGCAGAATCTCGCCGACCCGCCGGCCTTCACTCGCATCCGTCGCCGCTAATTTAAATTCCGCCAGCCCGTCCCGCGTGTTCCACGTCGCGTGATTGATCTCCGCCAGGTCATGATCTTCGGTGGCCAGCCAGAAAACCGGCACCGCCTCGATGCGCCGCCGCGTCAGTTCCGCCGCATAACTCGCCGCCGTGATCGCCTTGAACAAACTGTACGCCGGCCCGCCAAACAATCCGACTTGCTGCCCGGTAACAATCGCCACCGCGCCGTTCGCCAGCCGCTCCAGATTTTTTTCCGTCGCCGCTTCGGTCACTCCGCCCGGAGCAAATCGCCGGTTCTGCGCGCGCAGAACTTCCACCACGCCCTGCCGCACCGCGGGATCCAGCTTCACGTTGCGCGCCGCTTCACACACACCTTCAATGTCCGGTCGATACGCGTAGTACTTCGCCACATGTTCGAAATCGTCCAGAAAACTCGAATAGATCTTGGTCGTCTGCGGAATTTCACGGAAGGAAATGCAGTGCGGTTCCATCGCCAGGCTCATGACGCCCACGCCTGGCAACAGCAACAGCCGCAGCCAGCGGCGCCACTCATCACGCCCGCCAAAAAACTCACCGGTTTGTGATCTCGCTCTGCCAAATGACACCCAAGGACTTGCCCGTTGGACGTTTGTCCCGCCCCAACGTCTCGTCCGTCCCCAATTTTTCAGGAAATTCGCCAGCCAATCGTTCTCTACTACTGATGCGCTGGCTGTTGCGCAAGATTCGCCAGCATCGCCTCGATTTCGTGTTTCGCGGCCAGGCTCACGGGCAGCAGCGGAGGGCGCGTCGGGCCGCCATAATACCCCTGCCGGTCCATCGCGTATTTCAAGCCGGAAAGCCCGGCCTGCGAACCAAATATTTTCGCCGGCGCCACCAGTTTCTGCGCCAATTCCTGCGCTTTCTCGCGTTGACCCGCGCGCGCCGCCTGAAAGATCGAAACGCACAATTCCGGAAACGCGTCCGCCACCGCCAGAATTGCGCCCACCGCGCCCACTTCCAGCGCCTCGAATAAAATCGTCGGCCAGCCTACCAAAGTCTGAAATGTTTCGGGCGCAGCTTCCACATTCTGCCGCACGCCGTCGACGTCCCCGGAGCTATCCTTCATCCCCACGATGTTCGGATGCTTGGCCACCCGCGCCACCAGCGTCGCTTCGATCTTGATGTGCGTGTAAATCGGCACCGCATAGAGCAGCACCGGAATTTTCGCCGCGTCCGCCACCCGCAAATAATGTTCCGCGAGCAAATCATCGTTGACCGCGGGCTTATAAAAACTCGGAGTGCGCACCAAAGCCGCCGCATATCCCAACTCCGCCGCGCGGTTGGTATGCACAATGGTCTCGGCGGTCGATTCCGCTCCGGTTCCGGCAATCAGAATTTTCTCCGGCGCCGCGGCCGCCTTCACCGTTTCCCAAATCTTATAAACTTCCTCCCACAGCAACAAAACCGATTCGCCCGTCGATCCATTCGATGCGTAACCGGCCAACCCAGTCTTGTTGTACAGCGCAATGTTGCTGCGAATCCGCGCGTGGTCCACACTTCCGTCCGCGGCAAAAGGAGTAGTAAGCGGAGCAAAAATTCCGTGTAGTTTCACGTCCGGCATTTTACCTCAATCCGAGCCGAGCCGGAACGCGACTCTCGACGATCCATCTAGGCAGCTCTCCGCCGCTTCCCGTACCATGTAAAGAGCGCCAAGCTACCGGGAGAACGTAATGCCTACCGATTCGCCACTACAATTAATCGACGTCAAACGACGCATCGAAGCCGTCGACGCCGACTTGTCCGGCTCGACCTTCGAGGAAGTGAACTTTACCGGCGCGAAATGGAATGACGTGAACTTGACCTGCGCGACCATCAGCAACGCTAATCTCACCGGGCTGCGCATCAGCAACGCAAATCTGGCCGGCGCCTCGCTCGATGATTGCGCCACGAACGGCATGACCATCAATGGCATCGCGGTTTCGGATTTGCTCGCCGCCTACCGTCTCGCGGACAAATAGGCCGGCCGCGCAGGGCGAAGAGGAGTACCACAGGAAGTTCTCAGCTTTGGTTAACCGAAGCTTTTGCGCTGCGCGCATGCAAATCCTGCAACGCCGCCACATCCACGCGTATGCCCCGCCATCGCGCGAATCCCGCGCGCCGCCGCGCTCGCCGCCGACAACGTCGTAATGCACGGAATGTTGTAACGCACCGCCGCCCGCCGGATCGATTTCTCGTCGTAAAACGATTCGCGCCCCAGCGGCGTATTAATGACCAGATCCACCTTCGCCGTTTTGATCAGGTCCACGATATTCGGCCGCCCCTCGTTCACCTTGTAGACCGACTCCACTTCAATCCCCGCGCTGGCCAGCGCCGCCGCCGTCCCGCGCGTCGCCACCACTTTCAATCCCGCCGCCAGCAAATCCTGCACCACAAACGCCACATGCCGCTTGTCGTGATCGTTCACGCTCAAGAACACCGTGCCCTGTCTGCGGCAATCGCTGCCCCGCCGCCAGTTGCGCCTTCGCAAACGCCAGCCCGAACGTAGACGAAATTCCCATCACCTCGCCCGTCGACCGCATCTCCGGCCCCAGAATCGTATCCACTCCGCGAAACTTGTTGAACGGAAACACCGGCGACTTCACCGCGTAAAAATTCCGCACCGCCAGTTCCTTCACGCCATTGATTTTCGTGTAAGGCAAATTCAGATCGCGCAACTTGCGTCCGGTCATCAACCGCGCCGCCACTTTCGCCAGCGGCACGCCAGTCGCCTTGCTCACGTACGGAATCGTCCGCGACGCCCGCGGATTCACTTCCAGCACGTACACCGTATCGCGCTGAATCGCATACTGCACGTTCATCAGCCCCACCACATTCAACGCCCGCGCCAGCTTGGTCGTGTATTCCCGAATCTTTTCCAGGATCGAAGGCTTCAGCGTCACCGACGGCAGCACGCACGAAGAATCTCCCGAATGAATCCCGGCCTCTTCAATGTGCTCCATGATTCCGGCGATCAGCACGTCCTCGCCATCCGCCAGCGCGTCCACGTCCACTTCCGTCGCGTCTTCCAAAAATTGATCGATCAGGATCGGCCGCTTCGCATCCGAAAGCCCGCCAATCATCGTCGCCTGGGTCACATATTCTTCCACCGTCTTCAAATCGTAGGCGATTACCATCGCGCGGCCACCGAGCACGTAACTCGGCCGCACCAGCACCGGCAATCCAATTTCGTTCGCCAGCGCCACCGCTTCCTGTGGCGCAAAAGCGCTGCCGTTTTTCGGCGTCGGAATTTTCAGCTCTTCCAGCAACCCACCGAAGCGACGCCGGTCTTCCGCCAGATCGATCGACTCCGGCGCGGTGCCAATAATCTGCGCGCCATTTTTCTTCAGCTCCAGCGCCAGGTTCAGCGGCGTCTGCCCGCCGAACTGCACGATTACGCCCTGCGGCTTCTCGCAATCCAGAATCGCCAGCACGTCTTCCAGCGTCAATGGTTCGAAATATAAACGATCCGAAGTGTCGTAATCCGTCGAAACCGTCTCCGGATTGCAATTCACCATGATCGTTTCGTAGCCGTCTTCTTTCAGCGCGAATGACGCATGGCAGCAGCAATAATCGAACTCAATCCCTTGTCCGATGCGGTTCGGCCCGCTGCCCAGAATCACCACTTTGGGCCGGTCCACCGGCGCGGCTTCGTCCTCTTCTTCGTACGTCGAATACAAATACGGCGTAAACGATTCGAATTCCGCTGCGCAGGTGTCCACCCGCTTAAACACCGGTCGCACGCCCAATTCTTTTCGCCGCGCGCGCACGCTGGAGGCTTTCACATTCCACAATTTCGCAATCTCTTCGTCGCTCGCGCCCGACCGTTTCGATTCCAGCAGCAATTCCGCCGAGCATTTGCCTAAGGTGGTCGCCGCCACGCGCCGGTCCACCTCCAGCATTTCCTGCAACTGTTGGATGAACCACGGATCGATCTTGGTCAGGTCGCAAACTTCTTCACTGGACATCCCGCGTTCCAGCGCTTCGAACAGCCAGTGCAGCCGGTCCGGCCCCGGCACATGCAGTTTTTCGCGCAGCAATACGGTGGTCACTTCCGCGGGCGGACGCCATGCGGAACTCGGTTCCAGCGACCGGATCGCTTTGCACAGCGCTTCCTGGAACGTGCGCCCGATAGCCATCACCTCGCCCACCGATTTCATCTGGGTCGAAAGCGTGGTGTCGGCCCCCGGAAATTTCTCGAATTGCCACTTCGGAATTTTGGCCACCACGTAATCGATGGTCGGCTCGAACGACGATGGCGTCTTCTTGGTGATGTCGTTGGGAATTTCGTCCAGCGTCATGCCCACGGCCAGTTTCGCCGCGATTTTCGCGATCGGAAATCCGGTGGCCTTGCTGGCCAGCGCCGAACTGCGTGAAACGCGCGGATTCATTTCGATCACGGTCATGCGGCCGGTTTCGGGATCGACTGCAAACTGAATATTCGATCCGCCGGTTTCGACGCCCACTTCGCGAATGATCGCCGCCGCCGCGTCGCGCATCCGCTGGTATTCTTTGTCAGTCAGCGTCTGCGCCGGAGCCACCGTGATCGAATCGCCGGTATGAATCCCCATCGGGTCGAAATTTTCGATGGTGCAGATCACCACAAAATTGTCGCGGTGGTCGCGCATCACTTCCAGTTCGTATTCCTTCCACCCCAAAACCGATTCTTCGATCAGCGCCTGATGCACCGGGCTCGCGTCCAGCGCCCGCGCAATCAAATCCGCAAATTCCTCGCGGTTGTATGCAATCGACCCGCCGGTGCCGCCCAAAGTAAACGACGGACGAATCACCACCGGATACCCAAGCTGATCCGCCAGCCGCACCGCGTCCGGCACCGTCGTCACCACTTCCGACGCCGGAACCTCCAGCCCCAGCCGCCGGCACACATCTTTAAAAAGCAGCCGGTCTTCCGCAATCTTGATCGCGCTAAGCGACGCGCCAATCAACTTCACGCCATATTTATCGAGAATCCCGGCCTCAGCCAACTCCACCGCCAGATTCAAACCCGTCTGCCCGCCCACCGTAGGCAGCAGCGCATCCGGCCGCTCCACCGCAATAATCGCCTCGAGATATTCCTTCGACAGCGGCTCAATGTAAGTCCGGTCCGCCGTCTCCGGATCCGTCATCACGGTTGCCGGATTCGAATTCACCAAAACGACTTCGTAGCCCTCGGAACGCAAAGCCTTGCAAGCCTGCGTCCCGGAATAATCAAACTCGCAAGCCTGCCCGATAATGATCGGCCCCGACCCAATGATCAAAATCTTCTTAATGTCAGTTCGCTTCGGCATTCTCTCTCATCGTCAGTAACTATTTACGACCTCGACCATTTCCCATCGGCTGTCATCCCGAATCCCCTTTAGGGGTGAGGGATCTGCTTCAAACGCCTTTAACGGTGTTCGCTCAAATCTTTCTCAATCCGCTCACGAACTCGGGTATCTCGGAAACCACCCCTCCGCCAAATCGTCCCAGTTCGGATTCGTCGCTTCGATCAGTGCCACCTTCTTAGCGCGTCCCCATCCTTTGATTTCTTTCTCGCGGCCAATCGCATCGCGAACATCTTGGAAAACTTCGAAGTGCACCAGTCTGTGCACCCGATATCTCGATGTAAAACCTGGAACGCGCCCTTCCCGATGCTCCCAAATTCGTTTTTTCAAACCACTCGTGATTCCGGTGTAAATCACCCGCGATCGGCTCGCCAAGATATAAACGAAATATCTTTTCTCCATCTCATGCCCTTACAAAAACCGTTTACGGCCTTTGGAAGCAGATCCCTCGCTCCGCTCGGGATGACAACGCACTTTTTTTGCGCCTCTTCACAAGATTTTTGCGCCCCCTACTTCCCCGCGTCCATCATCTCCACAAACTGCCCAAACAAATACCGCGCGTCATGCGGCCCCGGCGAAGCCTCCGGATGATATTGCACGCTAAACAATGGCAACGAACGATGCCGCATGCCCTCATTTGTATGATCGTTCAAATTCACATGCGTAATTTCCACTTCGCTCGATGGCAACGACTCCGGGTCCACGCAAAATCCATGATTCTGCGAAGTAATCTCCACCTTCTTCGTCCGCAAATTCTGCACCGGATGATTCGCGCCGTGATGCCCGAACTTCAACTTGAACGTCTTCCCGCCCAGCGCCAGCCCGCACAACTGATGTCCCAGGCAAATCCCAAAAATCGGCACGCGCCCGACCAGCTTCCGGATATTCGACACCGCATAATGAATCGGCTCCGGATCCCCCGGCCCATTCGACAAAAACACGCCGTCCGGTTTCAACGCCAGCACGTCTTCCGCGGAAGTCTGCGCCGGCACCACGGTTACGTCGCAATCGTGATCCACCAGCAACCGCAAAATGTTCTGCTTGATCCCGAAATCGTAGGCGACCACGCGCCGCCGCCCGCGCTTCCCGCCTTCCGCACTCACCGCATCGGCCAGAATCGGCGACGCAATCCCGATCGATCCTTCCTTCCACTCATACTTCTTCGCCGAACTCACCCGGCTGGCCAATTCCTGCCCGGCCATCGTGGGCAACGCCTTCGCCTCAGCAATCAACTTCTCCGCCGGCGTCTCATCCGTCGCTACCATGCCGCGCAGCGCGCCAACTTGACGCAGATGCCGCACCAGCGCCCGCGTATCCATATCCCAAATCACCGGAACGCCATGCCGCTCCAGATATTTCTGCGCCGTCTCGCGTCGACCGCCAATTCGACGCCAGCGCCGAAAATTCGCGCACCACCAGCCCTTCGATGTACGGCTTGGGGGATTCTTCGTCGTCAATATTGGAGCCGACGTTGCCAATGTGGGGATAAGTCAGGCAAACCATCTGGCCGGAATAACTGGGGTCGGTGAAAACTTCCTGGTAACCGGTGAGGCTGGTATTGAAAACGACTTCTCCGCCGCGGCGCGTTCGCGCGCCGGCCGCACGGCCGTTAAATACTCTTCCGTCTTCCAGCGCGAGAATCGCGCGCCCTGCTTGCTGCTGCGTCAGTGTGTCCTCCAACTTTCGTCATCGTGATGCCGCGTTTACCGTGTACGAAGAAGTCAGCGAACCGAAATGATCCGCCGGCCAATACGCAAAAACCGCTTTGCCATAAATATACGGCCGCCCCACCGGACCAAATACCCGCGAATCGTTCGAACTGTCGCGATGGTCGCCCATCACAAAATAATTTCCCTACCGGAATCTGCACCGGCCCGTAATTCGATCCATCCAGGTACATCGCCGGAACGTACGGCTCGCCCAGCTCCTTCGCATTTACGTAGAGGCGTCCGCCGCGAATCTCAATCGTCTCGCCCGGCAGACCAATCACCCGCTTGATAAACGATTTCGAACGGTCGAGAGGATACCAGAAAACCACCACGTCGCCGCGCTCGATCGGCTCAAACCGATAAACAAACTTGTTGATGAAAATCCGTTCCTGGTCGGTCAGCAAGGGAGCCATGCTGGTCCCTTCCACTTTCACCGGCTGATACAAGAAAATAATAATGACCAGCGCCAGACCCAGCGCTACCGCCAGATCCCGCGTCCAGCTGCGCAATTCGCGCCGCAATTGTGGCAATGAACTATTTTCGTTGGGGAGAATTGGTTCCGGCTGAGGAGTTTCTGACATTCTCTGCTCAAATATTTATAACACGCCTACCACTAACCCGCCAATAGCCATCAAACGCGTTCGCGACCCAACCCAATAATCTCCGTGCTCTCCGCTTTTCTCAGTGTTCTCTGTGGTAAAGCTTCTGAATTTTCATCTTTCGCCCAGCGCGAAATTCACGTTAGCCAACGCCGCCACCACCGCCGTTTCCGTCCGCAGAATCAAATTGCCCAGCGACGCTGCCTCATATCCAGCCGCGCCCGCAGCCGCAACCTCACCATCCGTCCAGCCACCTTCCGGCCCGATCGCCAGCGCCACAAAATTAGACGTCTTCCCGCGCAGCACGTTTCGCAAAGGCTCCGCCTCACTCCGCTCCGAAAGCAAAATCCTGCATTCCGCATCGCGACTAGACGCAAACGCCTTCTCCGCCCCAATCACCGCCCCGAATCGGGGCGCGCTCAACCGCCGCGACTGCTGCGCCGACTCCACCAAAATCTTCTCCCACCGTTCCCGCCGTTTCTCCGCCGCTGCCACCAATGCCTTGTCACTCCGCGCCGCCGCCAGCGGCACAATGTTCGTCACGCCCAACTCCGTCGCCTTCTCCAAACACCACTCGAACCGGTCGAATTTCACCAGCGCGATCAACAAATCCACCCGCAACTTCGTTTCTGGCACCGCCACCGGCTCCACCAGCGAAAACTCAATCCGGTTCTCCCCGCGTTTCAACAGCCCCAGACTTTCCACCCGCGCCAACCACACGCTCGCGCCATCGCTCAATTCATACAGCTGCCCGGGCTCCGCCCGCAACACGCGCCCCAAATGCTCCGCCGCGTCGCCGCGCAAAGTCGCCCTCCCACCCTCAAATTGTTCAACGAAAAATCGTCGCCGCACGGAAGGATTGTATCTGGGACAGTTGAAAATGAGGAAAGAACTAAGGCCGCAGCCTGAACGCAGAAAAAACTCAAAACCGCACTTGGCGTCATCCTGAGCGCAGCGAAGGATTTCAACCATTCCAATCCCGCGCCGGCCAGAACGTTCGCCACCCGCTCGTCACGGCGGCGCACCAAAAAACCTACCCGAAAATATCCTTCACCTTGTCAAAAAATGTCGAATTCCGTTCCGCCGGCTTATTCTCCACCCTCATCGTCTGCCCCAACTGCTCCAGCATCCGCCGTTGCTCGCGCGACACTTTCGCCGGCACCACCACCCGAATGCTGATGTACATATCGCCGCGCCCGCCATGCGGATTCGGCAAGCCCTTAGCCTTCTTCCGGAAAATTTGCCCGGACTGCGTCCCTTCCGGAATTTCCAAATCCTCGTCGCCCTTGAGCGTCGGCACCTTGATCTTCGCGCCCAACGCCGCCTGCGCAAAACTGATCGGAATCTCGCAAATTAAATCCGACCCGCGCCGCTCGAAAAACGCGTGCTCCTTCACTTCCAGAAAAATGTACAAATCCCCCGCCGGCCCGCCATTCGTTCCCGGCTCGCCCTGCCCCTGCATCCGCAAACGCGTCCCCGAATCCACGCCCGCCGGCACGCCCACTTCCAGCGTGCGTTCGCGTTCGATGCGTCCCTGCCCGCGGCATTCCAGGCACGCATCTTTAATCACCTGCCCCGCGCCCTGGCACGCCGGGCACGTCCGCGTAATCGAAAAAAATCCCTGGGAGTACGCCATCTGCCCGCGCCCCGCGCAAGTCTTGCACGTCGTCGTGCCCGTGCCCGGCTTCGACCCGGTTCCCTTGCACGTTTCGCAAAGTTCATTCCGCGCCAGCGTAATTTTCGAACTCACTCCCGTCGCCGCTTCTTCAAACGTCAGCGTCAGGTCGTAACGCAGATCCGCCCCGCGCTGCCCGCGCGCGCCGCGTCCCGTGCGGCGCCGCCCGCCGCCCATCACATCGTCAATTCCGAAAAGGTCGCCGAGAATATCCTGGAACTCTTCAAAAATTGTCGCGTTGATGCCCGAATCGAACCCGCGGCTCCCCAATCCCGCCGCGCCATAGCGATCGTAAATCGGCCGCTTCTGCGGATCGGACAGCACCGCGTACGCCTCCGCCGCCAGCCGGAAATTATGCTCCGCCTCATCCTTATTGTTCGGGTTGCGATCCGGATGCCACTGCAGCGCCGCTTTGCGGTACGCCGACTTAACCTGCTCCGCCGAAGCGTCGCGCTCCACTCCCAGCACCGCGTAAAAGTCTGATGAATTTGCTGCCGCCATATTTCGATTTTTCTCTTTGAATTGGGATAAGCGGCTCTACGTCGCCGCCTGGAGATTGGATTCCTGAAACTCCGATAAGACTCCGCTGGAAAATCCTGGTGGGTCGTGGCTTCCGCCCCGACAAAAACCGGCGGACCGCGCCCTAATTCGCGCGCCCCGCCGAAACCCGCACCATCGCCGGACGCAACACCCGCCCCTGAAACATATACCCCGGCTGCATTTCCCCCACGACCACGCCTTCCGGCCTGATCCGAATTCTCCACGCTCTCGATCGCGTGGTGCAGATTCGGATCAAACTCCTTACCCTTCGTATCGATTCGCTCCAGCCCCTGTTTCGCCAGCCCATTCCACATCTGCGTGCGAATCATCTCGAAACCTTTTCGATAATCCGCATTCTCCGCCGAAACCGGCCCCGCCAGCGCGCGATCAAACGCGTCCAGCACCGGCAACATCTGTTCAATCGTCACTTCGATCCCGCGCTGGCGGTCCTGCGCCTTTTCTTTCTCCACCCGCTTCTTGAAATTTTCAAAATCCGCCTGCCGCCGCACCAGCGTGTTCATCATTTCCTGTTTTTCCGCCTGCAGCTTCTGCAGCGGATCGCCGGCAAAGCCTTCGCCGGAAACGATCTCCGGCCCGCCCACTCCTTCCGGATTCGTATCGGGCGTAGTGTCATCCTTCGCCACTCCTGCCGCCGCATTTTGTTCCGCACTCGAATTTCGTTTGTGACTCGCCACTGATCTCAACTCCCTTGTCGTTCTTCTGAAAAAATTTGCGCCATGAACGCCACCGCCGTAATCACCCGGTCGTAATGCATGCGCATCGGCGCCAGAATTCCCAAAGTCCCCTGTGCCTGATCTTTCGATGAATACGACGCCGAAACGATGGCCAGGTGTTTGCCCTCATTCGAAATCTTGTCCAGCCCCAATTCCACATGCACCGGTTCCGGCGATTCGATGCAGCCGCTCAGCAGCGCAATCAAGCGATCCTTCTCATCAATCGCTTCCAGCAATTCCCGCAGCTGTTCGGGGTTCGTAAAATCCGGCGACGACGCAATCTGCGCCGCGCCATCCACATAAATCTTCCGCTCTCCCGCCTCGCCCAAAATACTCGGGTCGCACAACAGCAACGCGTCATTCGCCAGTTGCCCGTAGCGCTCGCGATCCATTTCCAGCTGCTTCCGCAAATCCGCGCGCATCGCCGCCAGCGTCCAGCCCACATAATGCCGGTTCAAATAATCCGCGGTGCGATCCAGGTCTTCCTGCCGGAACGGGCGCTCCGGCCGGATCAATTTGTCCCGCGTGCTGTTCCCCGCCGAGATCAACACCACCAGCACGCGCCCATCCGGCAGCAGCAGAAAACGAATGTGTTCCACCACCGCGCTCGCCAGCGGCGGCGAAATAAATATTCCCAGCCCGCGTGAAACCGCCGCCAACACCTGGCTGGCCCGCTCCATCACCGCCTCGGGAGTCTGCGCCGCTTCCAGCTCTCGCCGGATCCACTGCCGGTCTTCCGGACTGGCCGTGGCTTGCGCCGTCACCTGCTCTACAAAAAAACGATACGCCGCAGCCGTCGGCACTCGTCCTGCGGAAGTGTGCGGCTGGTACAGCAGACCTTCATCTTCCAGATCCGCCATCACATTGCGAATCGTTGCCGAACTCAGCGCTTCCACATGCCGCCGCGCCACGCTGCGCGACGAAACCGGCTCGCCCGTTTCGATGTACACCCGCACCAGTTCCGTCAAAATCTGCTGGTTGCGTTTTAACTGCAGAACCGTAGGGCTCATAGACTCTCTGGCTATCCGGCGGGACCGTCAGCACCGGCTCGTTTCGCTGCTTACGCGCGCGTTACCCGTACATCCAGTTTAGACGCTGCGCCGGAAGCCGTCAACGCAACCCGCGGCGGTAGTTAAATTCCGGTAACGGCGTTACCACACCTCGGCTCGACATGAATCGCCTTCGCCAGATTTTGCGAGCGGCCCTCAGTACTTGGGAAGCGTGAGATCGTCTGCGAGATCGCGGCCGGCCGCAAGATCCGCTACCCACGGTATTCCAAGTAAATTCATTATCTGATTGCGCAGGAACATTGAGAGCTTAGACTTCGGCGCAAACACACCGCCAAAGCGCAACGCCCCTTCCTGCTTCTTGAGTACGAAAGCTTCGAACCGCTCCTGGTATCGCGTCAGTGCCAACCCGTAATCGCTTCCGGCACGGTGCAGCTCGCCCGCCAGAATGTAGGCTGCCACCATGGCCAGGGCCGACCCCTGGCCGGCGAGCAGCGACACACAGAAAGCGGCATCACCGACCAAAGTCACGCGCCCGCGGCTCCACGATCCGGCTTGAGCGCCCATTTGTACCTGGCTTACCCGGTCAAAGTAGAGATCCTTCGCATCGTCGAGCGCGTCCAGAATCTGCGGGCATTCCCATCCGCTCTTTCCGAACCGCTTTCGCAATAGCGCTTTTTGGGATTGAATGTCCCCGATGGCTGCGTCGTCGCTCCCCGGATCCGCAAATATAAAAAGGAACATGGTGCGGTCGCCAGACATCGCAAAGCGGCCCACCTGCTGGCCGACTTCCGTGTACATCACGTAAACCAGCTCGTCTCTGGGCCGGTAGTCCCGCACTTCGAAGGCCGCGACTTTGTAGCCGAGGTACTTTTCGAATTGGCTTTGTGGGCCAAAAACGAGTTCGCGCACTCGCGAATGAAGGCCATCTGCCCCTGCGACCAAATCGAAATCGCGAGTTTTTCCGGTTTCGAAAGTAACCTGAACACCTTGCGCGTTCTGTTCGATGCGATCGATGCTGTCGTTGAATATTGTTTCTACTCTGCCTTCGATGGCGCCGAAGAGGGAGGCGGCCAAATCTCCGCGAGGCAGGCTGATATAGCGGCCCTGAGCAATCCGGGCGAACGCCTCGGCGGGAAATCCGGCGATGCGTTTACCGCTGCGGTCGACAATTCTTACTTCGCGGACCAGGTATCCTTTGCGGCGGATCTCCGGCAGCAAATCCATGCGATCGGCGACGTCGAAGCCTAGGCCCCAGAAGTCGATGATGTAGCCGCCGGTTCGTAGCTTGGACGCCTTTTCTACAATCGTCGGTTCCAGGCCGAAATGGGCCAGCCAATACGCCAGCGTCGGCCCCGCGATTCCCGCCCCGGAGATCAAGACTTTCATAACTCGCACAGAATACACCCCAGGCGGAATTCGTCGGCCGGCATATACCGGCGGCAAGGTTCTCACCGAAACAATCGGCCTCGGTCACCCCCGCCTGCTTCGCCGCAAAGGGAACTTGCGCGCCAGTCCTGCGTATCATATTGTGTTGTCGCGTTGGGGTGATATTGCGGTAGCCGTGCCTGTAGAACTGCCGAAGATTTTTGGAGGATGCATGCGACTCGCCGGATTGTCCTGCGTTATTTTGGGCTGCGCTGTTTTCAGCGGCATGTCGAGCGCGCCGCTCTTCGCGCAGGCTGCCGCCGGCCCGCTCGTCTCCCATCCCGCTCCCGTCGCGCCCTCCGATGAAAAAACCCTCTCGGTCCGCATCGTGGCCTATACCATCGACGCCAAACTCGATCCCGCCACTCACGTCATCGACGCCACCGAAACCCTCACTTACCGCAACTTGACCGGAAAGCCGCAGCAGACTTTTCCCTTCCACATGTATCTCAACGCCTTCCAGCCCCAATCCACTTTCATGACCGAAGTTCGCAAGGCCGGCACCCGCGGCAGCGGACCGGAGACCGCCTGGGATCCAAAACACCTCGGTTCCATCACCATGGAGAAACTGGAAGCCGAAGGCAGCGGCGACTTAACTTCCAGGATGGAATTCATCCATCCCGACGACAACAACACCGAAGATCGCACCGTCTTCCAGGTGACTCTCGCCAAACCCGTTGCGCCCGGCTCCTCCGTAACTTTTCATATGACCTTCCGCGACCAGCTTCCGGAAGTCGTCGAACGCACCGGCTACAAGCACGACTTTGATATGGTCGGCCAGTGGTTCCCCAAAGTCGGAGTCTGGTGGAAGGATGCCTGGAATTGCCACCAGTTCCACGCCAATTCGGAATTCTTTGCCGACTTCGGAACCTTCGACGTGAAGATCACTGTGCCGCAAAACGAAATCGTCGGGGCCGGCGGCGATCTGGTTTCCAGCCATCCCAATTCCGATGGCACCAAGACTCTCGCTTATCACTCCGAGGACGTGCACGATTTTTCCTGGGGGGCCAGTCCGAGTTTCACCCAACGCGACGACTCGTGGGATGGTCCCAATGGTCCCGTCGCCATTCACATTCTGATGTCCCCCGGCCACATGGCGACCTATCCGCGTTATCTCAGCAACTTGAAAGGCACGCTGCAACTCTTCAACGATTGGTACGGGCCGTACGCCTACGACCGCATCACCCTGATCGATCCGCCACACGGTGGTCTCGACGCCGGAGGCATGGAATACCCCACCTTGATCACCGCTGGCACGGCTTGGGAGATGCCCAAAGGTGTGCTGGCCCCCGAAGGCGTCACCGAGCATGAATTCGGTCATCAATACTGGTACGGCATGGTAGCCACCAACGAATTCGAAGAAGCCTGGCTCGACGAAGGCATCAATAGCTACACCGAAGTGAAAGTAATGGACGCGCTTTACGGCAAGAACACTTCCACTTTGGCTTTCGGTTTCGCGCAGATGGGCGAACCGGGACAGCAACGGGTCGGCTATCTGGGCAGCGCCGACAGCGACGCCATCGCTCAGTTCGCCTGGAAATATCGCAACAACAATTCCTACGGGGCCATCACCTACGGCAAGACCGCCACCATGCTGCTCACTCTCGAAAAAGTGATTGGTGAAGATACCCTGCGCCAGGCCATTCACACCTACTTCATGCGCTATCGTTTCACCCACCCCACCGGCCAGGACTTCATCAAAACCGTGGAAGAAGTTTCCGGAAAAGATCTGAAGTGGTATTTCGATCAGGCCGTCTACGGCACCAATGTTTTCGACTATGAAATCGACGACGCCCATTCCGACCCGCTGAGGTGGTGGGAAACCTCCATGGCTCACCCCAAGCCGGCCGACGGAATGTACCGCACCTACGTCACCGTCCGCCGCAAAGGCGATTTCATCTTTCCGGTCGACCTCGACGTTAAATTCGACGACGGCACCACCGCCACCGAACATTGGGACGGCAAGGATCGCTGGTTCCGCTATCAATACGATCGCAAGGCCCAGCTCGTCTCCGCCGAAATCGACCCGCAGACTCAGTTGTATCTGGATCGCGACTTCTTCAACAACAGTTACGTCGAGAAAGCTGACCCTCGCGCCACCCACAAATTTCGCAATCTGTGGGTTTTCTGCAGCGAGTGGCTCTCCCAATTGCTCGCCTGGCTGACCTAGGCCGCAACCGAATAGAATCGAGCGGAGGAAGAACTCAATGGATCGAGCGAATTACGGTAATTCAGTAAGCGGCGCAGGCCTGGTCTGGAAATGGCAGCGCCTGCTGTGGTGGATCTTCGCCCTGAACTTGATCTTCGCCTTCTTCGCCACCCAGGGCATGGTGGATCGCCTCAGCCCCGCGCTCGATCACAGCAAGGCGTCGCAGTATTTCGTGCACGGCTTCGATGTCTCGCAGATGGGCGCGCTGGCCGGCCAGCCCGATTCCCCGCTCCAATTCCAGGGGCCCACGGTCATTCATTTTTCCGTGGTCTTCATGATCTTGATGCTCTTCTTTACCGGCGGAATTCTGGCCACCTACGTTCGCGACGAGCGGCCGGCTGCGGGCATTTTCTTTGAAAGCTGCGGCTACTACTTTTGGCGCTTCGTCCGTTTGCTGCTTTACATGCTGCTCGTATTTCTGCCCATCGCCGGCCTCGCCGCAATCACTGGCGCGATGTACACCCGCATCGACGATCGTTCGATCTCGCCTTACTCCGCCGTTCATTTCTTCCTGGCCGCCTCCGTCGTAATTCTGTTTCTGGTGATCGTCATTCGCATCTGGTTCGATATGGCCCAGGTCATCGCCGTCGCCGAAGACGAAAAGCGCATGCACAAAGCCCTGCGCCTGGCCTTCGGCCTGTTCTTCCGCAATTTCTTCTCGCTATTCTGGATTTATCTGCGGGCCAGCATCGTAGCCTGCCTGGTCGTAGGCCTCGGCCTATACCTCTGGATGATGAAGTTGAAACCCGAATCCACAGTCATCGCCTTCCTGATCAGCCAGTTCATGGTCCTGGTTTGGATCGCCACCCGCCTCTGGCAACGAGCCAGCGAATCAGCCTGGTATCGCCAACACGCCCCAGTAGTGGCCCAGGAACCAGCGTGGACTCCGCCGCCAGTCATAGCCCCAATCGCCATGGCCGAACCCGAACCCTACATTCCGCCTACAACCTGAGCGCAGCGAAGAATCTCACCCACGCCAACGATTCCCGGCCCAACCCGCCGCAGCACCGACGCCACCAAACCACCTGTAGCGGCCAGCTTCAGCTGGGCCATTTGCAGTTGTCTTTGCTTCAGCCGTTGCCGTTGCCGTTGCCGTGGCAGTTGCTGTTGCTTTGCCTTTAACCCCGCCGCGACGACCGATCCGCTTCTTCGCCAAATAAACGATTCGCACCAACCGCCTTGGCCGTCATCCAGAGGAGCGCAGCGACGAAGGACCTCTCTTCGATGCAGCCCATCCCCGAGCCCGACCGCGTTGCTCTCCTGCATACGCACAACCCGGTACCCAAGCGCATCCACCCCTCCGCCATGTAAACTACTCCCGCCGTCGGAGGAAAGTATTGCCGGATCCACGCATCGAATATTCCAAGCGCCTCGAATCCCACCTTGAATCCGCCGACGCCGAAGAACGGAATCACCGCCGCTTCGGCAATTTCAAACTCGCCGTGATCGCAGCTGGAATCGCCGCAGCCTGGCTCTCCCTCCATTCCAAAATGTTCTCGCCGTACTGGATCCTCGCGCCGATCGTTCTTTACCTGATTCTCGCGGTCTTCCACGAATTCACCCTCCGCGCCAAAACCCGCGCCGAATCCGCCGCCGCTTTCTACCAGCGCGGACTCGCCCGCATCGAAGATCTCTGGCCCGGGAAAGGTTCCTCCGGCGACCGCTTCCGCGACCCGAAACACGTTTACTCGGAAGACCTCGACATCTTCGGCACCGGCTGCCTGTTCGAATTGCTTTCCACCGCCCGCCTGCCCATGGGCGAAGAATTCCTGTCCAAATGGCTCAGCCGCGGCTCGCCCGTCTCCGACATCCTCGAACGGCAGAAGGTCGTCGTGGACCTGCGCGAGAAACTCGATCTCCGCGAACAGCTCGCCATGCTCGGCGAAGATCTGCGCGTGCGCCTCGATCCGTCGTCGCTGTGCCAGTGGGCGGAAGAATCTCCGCTGCTCCCCACCGGCCCGTGGCGCGCCGTCTCCGCCATACTCGCCGCAGCGTTCGGTGCCGCGCTGGTCTATTACGTCGCCACCACGCTGCTCTGGCCGCTGCTGGTCGTGGTGCTGCTCGAAGCCGCGATCTACCGCTGGCTGAAACCGCGGGCGATGCAAGTCGTTGGCGGTATCGGCACCAACGCCGAGGGCCTGATCCTCTTCGCCCAAATCCTGGAGCGCCTCGAAGGGGAGCCATTCACTTCGCCGCGCCTGCAACACTTCGCGGCGCAGCTCAAGCGCGACGGCGCGCTCGCGTCCCAGGCGGTCCGCAACCTCGCCCGCATCGGCTACTGGATCGACGCGCGCGGCGGACTCATCGCCAAGATGCTCGAGCTCCCTGGGCTATACACCGTGCAGGTCGGGTTGGCTGCCGATTCGTGGCGGCGGACCTACGGCCGCAGCCTGCGCGCCTGGGTGGCAGATCACAGGCGAAATGGAAGCGCTGATCTCCCTCGCGGCGTATTCCTACGAGCATCCGGCCGATCCGTTCCCGGTGTTCGTCGACGACGCGGGTGCTGCGAACACGCAGCCCGTGTTCGACGGTGACGAGCTCGGCCATCCGCTGATCCCCGCCGCGAAGTGCGTCCGCAATTCGGTGCGGCTCAACGCCGAGACGCGCGTGCTGCTGGTCAGCGGCTCGAACATGTCCGGCAAAAGCACGTTCCTGCGCACCGCCGGAATTAACGCGGTGCTGGCCATGGCCGGCGCACCGATCCGCGGCAATTCGCTGCGGCTGACGCCGGTGACGTTGGGCTCCAGCATTCGCCGCGTGGATTCGCTGCAGGAAAACCGGTCGAGTTTCTTTACTGAGATTTTGCGGATTCGCGATGTGTTTGAATTAACGGAAGGAACTGCGCCGGTATTTTTTCTGTTCGACGAACTGCTGGAAGGCACCAACTCCAACGACCGCAAAATCGGCGCCGAAGGCCTGTTCCGCGCGCTGCTCGAACGCCGCGCGGTGGGCATCGTGACCACCCACGACCTGGCGCTGACCGAAATTACCGGCGCGCTGCACAGCGTGGTGCGCAACGTACATTTTCAAGACTACGTCGAAGACGGCAAAATGCGCTTCGACCACAAATTGCGCGACGGCGTCGTCGCTAAATCCAACGCGCTGGAATTGATGCGGCTGATCGGCCTGAAAGTTTAGGCCGCGCGCCGCGCAATTCCCACTGCAAAAACGAAGTCAAAACCTCAAAACAAAAGCAGAAGCTCGGCGCGGGCGCTTTGCGACTCATCCGCGCCGTCGGCATGCCTTCGGCGACGATCTGTGCCAACTGCAAACCAACTTCAAAAACTCAAAACAAAAGCAGAAGCTCGGCGCGGGCGCTTCGCGACTCATCCGCGCCGTCGCTCGGCGATGCCCCTTATGACCACTGAACCAACTTCAAAAACACGCCCGGTTCGCCGCTGCGCTGCTCCCGCTAAAGGCGCTTGGAAGCAGATCCCTTGTCGCCGCGGGAAAAGCGTCCCGCGGCTCTGTCGGGATGACAACGTTAAACCGAAACTGAAAACAAAATCTAAAAAACAGAAGCCGGCGCGGGCGCTTTGCGACTCATCCGCGCCGTCGGTACGCCTTCGGCGACGATCTGTGCCCACTACCAACCAACTTCAACAACTCAAAACAAAACCAGAAGCCGGCGCGGGCGCTTTGCGACTGATCCGCGCCGTTGGTACGCCTTCGGCGACGATCCGTGCCCACTACCAACCAACCTCAAAAACTCAAAACAAAAGCAAAAACGCAGTGCAACGGCCCGCGCGATGTTTGCGCGGGATATGGCGCAGGAATCGGCGACGCCGATTGCTGCGCGTGGTGCTCGGCCCCCGGGCCGTCGAACTTTTACTCTTGCTCTTGCTCTAAACTTCTGGTGCTAATCGGCGTTGTCGTGCTCGGCCCCCGGGGCCGTCGAACTTTTACTCTTGCTCTTGCTCTAAACTTCTGGTGCTAATGCTAATCGGCGTTGTCGTGCTCGGCCCCCGGGGCCGTCGAACTTTTACTCTTGCTCTTGCTCTAAACTTCTGGTGCTAATCGGCGTTGTCGTGCTCGGCCCCCGGGCCGTCGAACATTTATTTTTGCTCTTGCCTCTTGCCTCTTAAACTTTTGGTGCTAATCGGCGTTGTCGATCTGCGCGCGCTGCAGGCGGTCGGAGTAGTCGATGTAGACGGTCTTCCACTCGGAGTAAAAATCGAGAGCGGCTTCGCCGGATTCGCGATGGCCGTTGCCGGTATTCTTGATCCCGCCGAAAGGCAGATGCGTTTCCGCGCCAATGGTCGGCGCATTGACGTAGACGATGCCGGTCTGCAGATCGCGTTGCGCGCGGAACGCATTGTTCATGTTGCGCGTGTAGATCGAGGCCGACAGGCCGTACTTCACGCCGTTGGCGATGGTCAAGGCCTCGTCGAAAGTCGTCGAACGGAATCACCGACACCACCGGCCCGAAAATTTCTTCCTGGGCGATGCGCATCTTCGGCGAGCAATCCGTAAACACGGTCGGCTCGTGGAACCAGCCGTTCTTCCACGCGCCGCTTGTCGAGGCGGTGGCCGCCGGTGGCGAGCTTCGCGGTCTCGTCCTTGCCAATCTGCACGTATTTCATCACGGTGTTCAGTTGCTGCTCGTTGACGCACGGCCCCATCTCGGTCGTGGGATCCAGGCCGTCGCCGACTTTCAGCGCGCTTCACCCGCGCGACGAACTTCTCGACGAACTCGCGCGTAAACTTTTTTGTGCACGGCCACGCGGCTACGCCGCCGTGCAGCGCTGCCCGCTGGTGCCGAAGCCGCCCCACACCGCGCCATCCACCGCCAGATCCAGATTCGCGTCGTCCATCACGATGATGATGTTCTTGCCGCCCATTTCCAGGTGGCACTTCTTGAAAGTCGGCGCGCACGCCTTGCTGACGATGCGCCCCACTTCGGTCGACCCGGTAAAACTCACCAGCCCCACATCCTTATGCGTGATCAAGGGCGCACCCGGCGTCCGGGCCTTCGCCGAACACCACGTTCATCACGCCGCGGGGCAAGCCGGCTTCGTTCAAGGCGTGCATCAGGTTAAAAGTGGAGAGCGGCGTGTCCTCGGCCGGCTTGATCACCACCGTGTTGCCGGTGACCAGCGCCGGCATCGCTTTCCACGACGGAATGGCCATCGGGAAATTCCACGGGGCAGATCAGCCCGGCCACGCCCACCGGCGTGCGCACGCGACATCGCAAATTTATTGGGCAGCTCCGAAGGAGTGGTCTGGCCGAACTGGCGGCGGCCTTCGCCGGCCATCAGGTAGGTCATGTCGATGGCTTCCTGCACGTCGCCGCGCGTTTCGGCGAGGACCTTGCCCATCTCGCGGGTCATGTCGCGCGGAGTAGTCTTCCTTGCGCTCGACCAGAATTTCGGCGGCGCGGTAGAGAATTTCGGCGCGCTTGGGCGCGGGAGTGAGGCGCCAGCCGTCGTAGGCGTTCTTGGCGGCAGTCGACCGCGGCGTTGACGTCGTCGGCATTCGACGCCGGGAACATGCCGACCAGCTCGGTCGGTGTTCGCCGGGTTGCGGTTCTCGATGACTTTGCCGCAGCGGGGTTCGACCCATTCGCCGTCGATGAAATTCTTAAACGCCTTTGGTGCCGCAGATGTAGCCATGCGCCTTCCTCCGATAGCTGCCCGATGAACGAACCGATGCGAAGTTCTTGATTTGGGCTGAGATACTTCGATGCCGGAGCGTTTTCCGGCGATTCAGAGTAGCAGGAGGGCGCGAAAAAGGGAAAAAGGAAAAGGGATAGTGGGGATGCAGGGCGTGGCCAAATTGGCCGGCGTATTTGGCGATAAAATTGGATTCCAAACACCGTGGTTTTTGCGGATTAGAAATTGCCTCGACGCTTTGTTTTGAGTGGTTTACGTTGATTTCTAATTGCTGGTAGCGGATTAGAAACGCAGCGGCGGGAAGGGAAATTCGAAAAGGGAAACTGGAAAATGGGATATCCGGCAGGGTTGAAACCGCGCCCTGCGGTGATGCACGGACGCGCGGCCCACGCCGGAAAGACTGTCGATTAGAAAACACGGACGGCCTTTGTTTTGTGTGAAGTTGAAGATGGTTTCTAATCGCGCGAATTGTCGATTAGGAAGGGCGGAAAATGGAAATCCGGGAGAGAGGCGAGCGCGGAGTAAAACGTGCGCCGGCGGCGGCCCTTGAGGCGAGTAGCGTGGTTTCGTGAGGCGGTTGTTTTGTGATGCGCCGTGATGCATGGCGTCCTCCTGCTCGCTGGCGTCTTACACGTCACTGGCGCGAAAATCGAGTGGGGCTGAAAAGTGCCCCGACTCACGCTAACAAATTTGGAATTTGTTGGATATTCGTAGAAATAAGGTCCCTCGTCGCGAAAGGCGCTCGCTCGGGATGACAACGAAAAGCAAAGGTGCAGAGGAAGGATGGGGCACCCGAAAATGCGGAGGCGGAAGCAGCGGCACGCGGCGGCGATGTACTTCGACCTGGCGCTGGCAGGTCGCAGGACGAATCGCGCTGTGGCGCGAATCGCTTGCACAATTGGGCTTGGCGAATTACCTTGCTGGCGGCGACGCGCGGTGACGCGGCGTGAGTACGGAGTTGAGGTGACCATGGGTCCGATGGACGTGAGTTTGGTGGCGTTGGTGTGCATTTTCGGGGGCGCGATTGCGGGGCGGTATCTGGGGTCGATCTTGCCGGAAACGCACTTGAGCGAGGACTCGAAGGATTCGGTGAAGCTGGGGATGGGGTTGGTGGCGACGATGTGCGCGCTGGTGCTGGGGCTGCTGATTGCGTCGGCGAAGACGTATTACGACACGCAGAACGCGGAGCTGACCGACATGGCGGCGAAATTCGTGTTTCTGGACCGGGCGCTGGCGCACTACGGGCCGGAAACGGCGGAGTGCCGGGTGGAGCTGCGCAAGATCGTGGAGCGGCTGATGGCGCGGCTGGAAGAACGGGGGAATGCGCCGATGCGCCCGGCGGATACGATGGCGATCGGGGACGAGGGCTTGTTCGAAAAGACCCAGGCGCTGACGCCGAAGGACGACCGGCAACGGCTGATCCAGTCGCAGGCGGTGAACCAGGAGATTGTGCTGGGGCAAACGCGCTGGCTGATGTACGCGCAGGCGGCGACGGAGGTGCCCAAGCCGCTGGTGACCGTGCTGATATTCTGGCTGACGGTGATATTCATCAGCTGGGGAATATACGCGCCGCGGAATGGGACGGTGGCGGCGACGTGGTTCGTCACCGCGGTGTCGGTGTCGAGCGCGATATTTTTGATATTGGAGATGTACACGCCGTACAGCGGGATCGTGCTGGTGTCGAGCGGGCCGCTGCGGTCGGCGCTGGCGCATTTGGGGCAATGAGTTTAAAAATGAAGAGGGGCGGCAGTGGCCTTTCGCGGGTGGCCCGTCTTTCCCACCTTTCGGGAAAGGTGGGGCTGGGGCCTGGGCAGCGGACGCTGCGGGCGGCGCAAATATTCAACGGAACGTTGAATATCTCAACGCGCGGAAATCGCGCGGCGGCGCGAGGTGAGCCGCTATGTTGCAGCAAGCAGGCGGGCTGCGCCGCGCTGGGCCGCTGGTGGACATTGGCCACCGGTTTGCATTACATTCCAGCAGCGCCGCGACGGCAGCAGGGATTTGCGGGACGCGGCGGCGGAAATCGAAATTCGAAACACGGAGGATGTCATGCCGAAAGCCAAGGGACGTAAAGCAGCAGCGAAGCACCTGCACAAGGGCAAAAAGCTGGAAGCGCAGAGGCCGCTCAAGGGCGTGAAAGGCGGCGGCAAGCAAGAGTTCGTGAACTTTAAGATGAACGAAGTGTTGGTCTCGAACTACAACAGCTAGCCAGCTGAGCAACCGCGCAGCGCCAGGCCGCCCGCTTGCCGGGGCGGCCTTTTGTTTTGGTGAAATTCAGGCTGCGACGGCGCACGAGGACGGCGCACGACGGCGAATTTATTATTTTTTTACGGTGACGGGTTCGCGGACGGCGGTGGAGTCGGGGCTGGCGGCGTTCCAGAAGCCGGGCATGGGCATGATGAATTCGACGGCGATCTGGGTTTTGCCCATAAAGGTGGGGCCGATCAGGGCGACGCGGCAGAGCAGTTCTTTGCCGAGAATTAAATTTTCGAGGCGAATGATTTGCTGGACTTTTACCGGCGCGGCGAGCAGCAGGAGCGCGCCATGTTCGTTGACGATGACGGTGTGGGTTTGTTCCGAGACGGAATGTTTGGTGGCGTCCTGGAAGCGGACGCAGATCGGCACCCGGGCGCGGTAACGCTTGCTGCGCCGGCGATTCTGCGGGAGCAGATCGTTGGTGGGCACGATCGACATCATTACAACGTAGCAAGAGTTGGGGCGATTGCGAAAAATTCGAAGGGGCGTTGTGCCCTGGCAGGCATCGCGGAAACGGTAACCCGTGGTGCTAGAATGCCCGTCGAGAGCTGGCCGCAGGTGGCCGGGCGCGGAGGGCGGGTTGACGAATTTCTGCATTCGCTGTTGCTGCAAATTCCGGACGATTTTAAGCCCTGGGCCGCGCTGATCCTGGGCTCGTTGATTTTGGTGGGCCTGGTGCTGGTGCACGGGTCGGGGATTCACTGGATTTTGATTTATCACCAGCGCAACGGGCGGCGCTTGTGGCTGGGAAAGCCGCACCACATCGAGGCCACGATCCTGTTCGGCACTTCGGTGTTCCTGATGCTGGGCCTGCACATTTTTGGCGTGCTGGTCTGGGCCTTTCTCCTGGCCCATTTGGGATTGATCCTGAAAGCCAACGACGCGATTTATTTCTGCGCCAACGCGTACACGACTTTGGGATACGGCGCGGTGGACCTGGATCCGTTGTGGCGGAACATCAGCCCGATCATCGGTATATCGGGATTGTTTACGTTTGCGTGGACCACCAGCGCGCTGGTGGGCGTCGTGACCGGCCACAACCGGTTGCTGGAGCAGCTGGAAATCGAACGCGAGAAGCAGTTGGAGTTGCGGGCGGCGGCGCGGAATGCGGTGGGCGTGGTGCGGTCGCAGGAAACGGTGGCGGAGAAGGCGGCGCGTTTAAAGTATGAGGCGGAACACCCCGGCGGCGGGGTGCGCGGACGAATTGAAAATTGGCGCGGTGAAGATCGCGAGATTGAGGCGATGCGCGAGGCGGAACGCGCGAAGATCGCCGAGATTCGCAGCAAAGAAGGCGCGGACGAAGACAAGTTGGGGCCGGGCATGCCGAATGAATGAACTTGGAAAATTGAAATGCGCGCTGGAGGTACTGCGACTGGTTTAGCGCTGGGGCTTGGGGGCGGAGGCGGCGGCAGTTGCGGCGGCTGGAGCTGGCGTGACATTGGAGGCGGAATTCGCGTTTGCTGCTGAAGCCGATTTGGTCGCTGACGGCGGACGGAGCGCGGCGTTGGTCGAACTGTTCGGGTCGGATTTTTTTACCGGTTTGGGGGCGTCGACGCCGGCGGTGCTGGAGCCCAGGCCGAGTTTCTGCAGGGTGGTGGCGTCGATTTTGCCGCTGGAGTTGAGGCCGTTGGCGGACTGAAATTTTTGCATGGCGGCGATGGTGGTGGAGTCCCATTTGCCGTTGGGTTCGCCTTCGAAGTAGCCGCCGCGGGAGAGGGCGGTTTGGATTTCGGAGATGCGCGAGGCGGTTGGGGCCTTCTGAAATGGTTCACGCCGCGAGCTGTGGTGGTGGGTTGATTTTTTCTTTTTGGTGGTGGAGTGCGTCGCGGTCGAGCCGGAGGTGGAGCTGGCTTGCGGCGCGGCAAGCAAGGTTGCGGCGAGTAACGCGCAGGACAGCACGGCCATCACGAATTTTGTGCACATGTTTCGCATGTTGATTTGACGCAGTTCCCTACCGCTGGTGTTGCTACGCCATTATGGACGATTTGGGCCGCGGCTCAAGGTGCGCGGCGGTTTCGGGCGGCGTATCGGGCACCTGGCCTTTCAGGCTCATCCTTCCAGAGGCGGGAAGGATGGGGCGCTCGGAAATTCAAGATCCCAACCAGAACTTCAAAGGCAAAAGCGAAACCGTGAACGGCCTTGGAAGCAGATCCCTCGCTGCGCTTCGGGATGACAATGCTT
The DNA here is from genome assembly GCA_963737765.1 of uncultured Acidobacteriota bacterium. Taxonomy (GTDB): domain Bacteria; phylum Acidobacteriota; class Terriglobia; order Acidiferrales; family UBA7541; genus Palsa-295. The sequence continues at coordinate 175,182 of CAVTTY010000015.1, read as the reverse complement.
GCTTGGGGGTCGTTGGTTGCGTGGCGGACCGGAAAGCCCCACCCTTCGCGAACGGCGCTAAGGATGGGGCGCCCGGAAATTCAAGATCCCAACTAGAACTTCAAAGGCAAAGGCGAAACCGTGAACGGCCTTGGAAGCAGATCCCTCGCTGCGCTTCGGGATGACAACGCTAACTTCGGGGGTCGTTGGTTGCGTGGCGGACCGGAAAGCACCACCCTTCGCGAACGACGGGAAGGATGGGGCGCCCGGAAATTCAAGATCCCAACTAGAACTTCAAAGGCAAAGGCGAAACCGTGAACGGCCTTGGAAGCAGATCCCTCGCTGCGCTTCGGGATGACAACGCTTGCTTGGGGGTCGTTGGTTGCGTGGCGGACCGGAAAGCACCACCCTTCCAGAGGCGGGGCCACCCGGAAAGGCAAAGGCAAATTTAAAAACGCCGCCCTTCCAGAGGCGAGGCCAGGGCCCGGAGAGGCAAAGGCAAATTCAAAAGCGCCACGCTTCGCAAAGGGCGCGAAGGATGGGGCCCGCTTGGCTGCGGCGGACTCGTTTTGGGCCGAAGGCACACCCCACTGAAGTGGGGTGCAGACAGGCTGAGAGCCTGTCCTACTAAGGCAAAGCCCGGCAAAGCCGGCCGCTACAGGTGGCGGGTCTTGCGCATTGCGGCTTGCGCGGGCGAGCCGTCGATGTGAGGTGCTTACGGCGCGAAGGATGGGGCGACCCGGAGAGGCAACGGCGAAACCGTGCACGGCGTTGGAAGCAATCGCAACCCCACAGGCTTATTGGGCGGCGGGGACGGCGCCGGCTAGGAACAGGGTTAGGACGCGGTCGTTGTCGCCGTGGCGGGCTACTTTGAAGAGGACGTCCTGGCCGGGCTTGAGCTTGGCCATTTCGGTCTTGTAGTCCGCGATGTTGGCGATGGTGGCGTGATTGATTTCGGTGATGACGTCGCCGCGGGCGAATTCGACGTCTTCGGCGAAGCTGGCCGGGTCAACTTCGAGGACGACGACGCCGGTGACTTTGCTCATGCCGAGTTTGCGAGCGAGTTCGGGAGTGAGATCTTCGACGTGGAGGCCGAACTGGCCCTGGGTTTCGGCGTCTTCGGGCTGGTCTTCGGAGGTCTGCGCGGTCTGGGGGAAGAGCTTGGAGCGATCCATGACGACCAGCGAAGCTTCTTTGGCCAGCTTGTTGTGAACGTAGCGAACTTTTACGGAATCGCCGATGGTGGTCTGGGCGATGGGATTCACCAGATCGGCGCCGGTGTGTACGGGTTGGCCGTTCACTTCGGTGATGACGTCGCCCGGTTGCAGGCCGGATTTTTCGGCGGGGCTGCCGGGTTCGATGGCTTCGACCACGATGCCGTAGGGCGCGCCGAGGTCTCGCAAGAGCACGGTGTTATTGCTGCGCTCTTCCTGGAAAGTGATGCCGATGGAGCCGCGGGTGACTTTTCCGTTGGTGATGAGCTGGTTGTACACGCCGACGATGGTGGTGGAGGGCAGCGCGAAGCCGACGCCTTCGAAACCGCGGCTGCCGGTATAGATGGCGGTGTTGATGCCGATAATTTCGCCGGACATATTCACGAGCGGGCCGCCGGAATTTCCGGGATTGATGGCGGCGTCGGTCTGCAGAAAGCGCTGAAACTGGTGGCCGACGTTGGAGCGATCTTTGGCGCTGATGATTCCGGCGGTGACGGTGGAATTCAAACCGAAGGGGCTGCCGAAGGCGAGCACCCAGTCGCCGACCTGCACGCCGTCGGAATTTCCGAGCTTGGCGACGGGAAGATCGTGGTTGGCATCGATCTTGACCACGGCGAGATCGGTGTCCTTGTCGAAGCCGACGACGTGGCCATTGTATTTGGTGGAGTCGCCGTCGAGCGTGACTTGAATTTTGGTGGCCTGGTCGATGACGTGATCGTTGGTGAGGATGAAGCCTTTTTTGTCGACGATTACGCCGGAGCCGAGGCTGCGTTCGGCGTCCGGGCCTTGATCGGGAGCTTGCAGAAAGCGGTCGAAGAAATCTTCGAGGGGATCGCCGAGGCCTTTATTGGGCTTCTTGCCGCCCTTGGGCTTTTCCATGATTTGGGTGGTGGAAATATTTACGACCGCAGGACCGATCTTTTTAGAAATGGCGGAAAAAGAATTGGAAAGAATGACGGGATCGGGCAGCGAAAGGAGCGTGGCGCCGGTGGCGCTCTGGTCGTGGGTGGCCTGGGCGTGGCCGGAGACCATGGTGCCGATCATGATGCCGAGGCAAAGGGTGAAGATGACGAGCAGGGTGGCGAAAATTTTGCGGCGGCGCATCCAGACGTACAGTTCCTGAAACTCGATGCCCATGTGAAGCTCCTTTACCATGTTCCCAAGGCCAATGCCGCGGAAGCCGGAACCGTTTGTGGATGCAGCGCAGGGTGTGAACGCCGCCCGAGTAGTATAGCACTGTACGGAACACGGGCTGGCGGGGTTGGTTGCGGGTTGCTCGTGGAGTAAATGCGGGTATGGGACGGGGTTTGGCGAGGCGGCGGGGAGGCGCGAACTCAGAAAGTCAACGGCACCACAGATGAACACAGATGAACACAGATAAAGCCTTAGGAGGCCGTGCTTGCTGCGGTCGGATGACATTTTTGCATTGTTTGCCGCGGCGGGTGCGGTCGTGCATAGACGATAGTCCACAACGCTTCAGGGGCTGAAGCCCCTCGTCCTGCTGGTTCTTTTCGGCGGAAAAATCGGATTTCTCGTCGGCGCGGAAAAACGTCGCGCCGCTCTTGGGATGACCGATTTTACGTTTGGGCCGAGCTGAAAAAAAAAGACACCGGGGCGCGGGGTGAAGAGTTTGGGCCGCGTGGCCGGTGTCTGATTACTGTATTGGCGCCGGTTATTTTGAATCGGCCGGCTGGGCTTCTGCTTTCATGGCTTCGTCGAAGGCTTCGAGGTCGAGGCGGGCGCGTTCGGCGATATCTTCTTCCCAAGCGATGCCGTCGTTGAGGATTACTTCGGCGCCGGGTTCGGCTTTTTTCTGGAGGCGCTTTTCTGCTTTGGAACGTGCTTTATCCTGGCGCTTCATTTCCTTTTGCCGTTTCTTAAAGGTGGTCGTCATCAGGTCTGTCTCCTGGGATGGGGTGGGACATCAGAGTGCATCGCGTCCACGAAAAACGAGGCGCGGAATTCGGTACTGGTTACCAGCGAGGTTCGCGTGGCTGTCGCGCTACTTCGCTGTAGTCTTCGTTTGAGAAGCGGCCTTTACCACCGCCGCCTTTGTTGCCGCCACTTTTGCCGCGTGGTCCGCTGTTGCCGCCGCTGTTACCACCACGATCGCCGCCGTAGCCACCACTATTGCCGCCACCACTGCGAGGACCGCGCGGGCCACCACTGCCTGCTTCTTTGGGACGCGCTTCGTTTACTTTGATATTCCGGCCGCCCATATCTTTGCCGTCGAGCGCGGCAATGGCCGCAGCGGCTTCCGCATCGTTGACCATTTCGACGAAACCAAAACCACGCGCTTTGCCGGTTTCGCGATCCATGGCGACATGAACGCGGGCCAGTTGACCGAAGGGTTCGAAGAGGGCTTTCAGATCCGCGGAGGTGGTCTGGAAGCTCATGTTGCCAACAAAGAGGTTCTTCATACGGTCTCCCTGCGCGCCACTTTGCTACGTAAAGTTTTGTAAAGCCAGCCAGCTTATACAGCATTAGCAAGCAATCGCGGCGGCTAATGGCCAGACTCGACCGAGCACGCTGCGGGCGCGGGCCGGGCAAAACTCTTGCGAACGGAAACCCTATTGTAACACGGATGTAAAGAGAAGTCGCGGGAGCCGCAGAGGTGGTTGACAGGACGTTCTGAAGCAGCGCGGCGATTGAGAGCGATATTGGATTCGGCCGGATCGAAACCGCGCGTGGCGAAGCGTTGATTGTTGATGCGCGATTCATCTATGATGCACGGCGTGGCGCACGAAGCATTTCGAGTGGTGCAAGAGCCGCGGTCGAACGGCGAGCAGACGATACTTACGTTGAAGGGGCCGATGACTTCGGCGTCGGCGGCGGCGTTTGTGGAAGCGATTGCGGCGGTGGCGTCGCAGCGCTTGATATTGGATATGACCGACGTGCCATTTGTGGATTCGATGGCGGTGGGGTCGCTGGTGCGGGCGTTTGTGGCGTGCCATAAGAGCGGACGAAAATTGGCGCTGGTGGGGTTGGGGCATCGGGTGCAGAACGTGATGCATTTGACGGGGATTGGGCCGCTTTTTGATGTGTATGCGACGGTGGCGGAAGCAGAAGCGGCGCTGGCGTAGATTTGGATTGAAGTTTCCTTCCTTTGGCGGCGACCGCCGCGGGTTTCCCTGGTTTTTTGGTGGACGGCTGGAATTGTGTCGGAACAAGGTCAACGGCACCACAGATGAACACAGACGAACACAGATAAAATCTCCTGGTACCTGGACCGAAGATAAAAGAAGGGATGCTGGATCGGGGATTCGGGGTATCCTTGCGCCATTCGTGGCTGAGGTTCGCGGCTTTGGGGTTCGTTGAATTCGCGCCCGAGTTGGAAATTTTCCGCGAAGGAAAATACTTATGAAAAGCATCGTGCTCTTAGGCGCTACGGGGATGATTGGGCAGCGGATTCTGGCGGAAGCGCTGTCGCGCGGGCATCAGGTGACGGCGGTGACGCGGGAAACTTCGCGGACGGGCGAGCACCGGCAGAATCTGGATTATCGCGTGGGAGATATTTTCAAGCCGGAGACGATTGCGGCGGCGGCGGTGGATCACGATGTGGTGGTGAGCGCGTTTGGGCCGGGTGCGGGCGAGGCCAGCCTGGTGGTGAAGGCGGCGCATTCGCTAATCGACGCGATGACCCGGGTGGAACCGATTCGGCTGATGGTGGTGAGTGGGGCGGGAAGCCTGGAAGTGAAACCGGGATTGGAGTTGGTGGATACGCCGGATTTTCCGGCGGCGTGGAAAGCGGTGGCGCTGGCGCATCGGGAAGCGCTGGAGGTGTATCGCAAGGCGGGATTCGCGGAGTTTGACTGGACGGTGGTGAGCCCGCCGGCGATGATCGAGCCCGGGACGCGCACCGGGAAATACCGGACGGCGCTGGATCAATTGATTGTGGATGCGCAGGGGAACAGCCGGATTTCGGCTGAGGATTTCGCGGTGGCGGTGGTGGACGAGATCGAGAATCCGAAATTCGATGGGAAGCGGTTTACGGTCGGGTACTGATGGATTTTGGGCGGGTATTTCTGGCCGCTGAGTGGCGCAATTTGGTGATGTTGAATTACCGGGTGGACCGGGCAATCCTCGAACGATTTGTTCCGCGCGGCACTGAAGTTGATTCCTTCCAGGGCAGCACGTACGTCAGCGTCGTAGGTTTTCGGGTGCATTTTCCCCGTGCGCTCGACTAGTAATGGAGCGTTCATCGCGGGTTCATCCGGGCGGCAGAGAGTCCTAGGGTGAATCCGGTATTCCGAAACTTTTAGAATCCAGTAGGGTTGGAAGTGCGTACACGGGACATGGGCAGAAGGGGTCCCGAGGGCGCGATTTTTCGGACCAGTTTCCCCGGCTCATCCGAAAACTGAACTGCGTCACGATGGAAAAGTGGGTCGCAAGCGCTGACAGCACCGCCATTCGGATTTGCGCCCGCTTTCTCTGCAGACGAACAAAAAACAAAAATGTGGTGCGGCCCAGATTAGCTTTCCAGCCGGCGTGGATCTGAAGGGGAACCGGATATGCGTTTTTTACCTGAACAACTGGCGGGATTACCGGAATCGAGCGACCGCCGAGCGCGGGTGCGCCGCAACCCGTCGGAAATGACTTGCCTGGAATTGGGCGAAGGCAACGGCGGAATCGTTTTGAACGTGAGCGAGACGGGCATCGCGATCGCCGTGGCGCAGACGATCCTGGACGATCACATTCCCTGCCTGAGTTTTCGCCTGCCGCAATTGGACCGAACCTTTCTGGCCGAAGGCGAGATTGTGTGGCGCAGCGAATCGAGTAAAAGCGCCGGGCTGCGATTTGTGAATCTGGACGAGCGCGACCGGGTGCAGATCCGGAATTGGATTCGCGCGGAAATTGTGTCGATGGAATTCGAGACGGCGCTGGAGGCGAGCCCGGTCGAGGCCAAGCCGGTGCTGATCATGCCTTCGCCGCGGAAGGTGGCATCGACCTGGGCGCAATCGGAAGCGGAACGCGATGAAGCACGGGCGGCGGAGTTCGATCGCATGTTTCCGTCGGAAGCTACGCTGGCGCTGCAAGCCCAAGCGCCGGTGGAAATCGTGGAGCCTGAATTCAATTTTCTAGCGGAGTCCAGTGAGGCCGAAGACGTCGAGATTGCGGCCGAGGCGTTTCACGCGGCACAGGAAGAGCATCGGGCGAGCGATGAAACGGACGTCAGCGAAGCGGCGCTGGTCGAAATGGCCGCGAATAGCTCGACGGATTTGGAATTCGCCGAGGAAAAAACGGCTAGAGAACTTGACTGGCGCGAAAAGTGGGAGCTGTTTCATCAGGAACGGGAAAATCTGGAGCGGGCGCGGGCGCAGGAAACGATTTTGGAGTTGCCGGCGCCATTTTCCGCGCCGTTGCCGGAACCTCCCGCGGAACTGCGTGAGGAAGTGCGGGCGGAAGTACGTACGCAAGTGCGCGAGGAATTGCCGGACGCGCCGACCGGAAGCGAGCGAATTTCTGCTCCTGCACTCGCTGGGAATTTGATGGGAGCTTCGAACTCAAGCAGCGCGGTGATGCCGCGGGAATCCAGCGCCAGGAGCGGAATGATATTGGGCAGTTCGCTGCTGGGGACTCCACTAGCGCCGCAGGGCGAAGATCGAATTTATACCGCGCCGGTGAAGGCTGCCGCAGCGGCTGGTCCCACGAATGAAAAAAACCCGCTGAGCATCGCGGCGCTTTGCATCGTGCTGGTGGCGATGTGCTTTATTTTGGGATATGCGATTCAGCCTGGGTCGTTTCGATTCGCCAAGTCGAGCTTCGCGGATACGCCAGGGGAAGCGGTGACGCCGGACGCGCAGGCGGCGGCGCCGGTCAGGCCGACAGCTGGCCAGCCGACAGCTGTCAGGCGACCGACCCGACCGTTGCGCAGCAGGACGTGACTTCCTCAGCGACTCCGGCGAACGCGGGGATAGACGAAACTCCGGCCGCGGCGCCGGAAAAGAAAAAAGCGCCAATCGAGGCGACGGAGACGCTGGCGGCGCCGGAAGTTGACTCGAGTGTGCGTCCCACACCGCCGGCCAATGCAATTTCGCCGGCCGAAAAACCTCCGGTTTCATCCGCAGCAACGGTTCGAGAAAATGAGGGCGACGAAAAATCCGCGAACGCACCCGTCGCGTCGACGCCGGCGACTGCAGCTCCGTCAACGCCAAGGCCTTCCGTTTCGGCAGGGCCTGCTCCGGTGTCAGCCTCGGCGAGTGTTCCAGCCGGTGCAACTCCGTCAGTCCCCGCGCATGAATCCGTAACTCCGGTTTCATTTTTCCCGGTGACCGCACCTTCGGAAGGAGCTCCGGCAAAATTGATGCAACTACCGGAAGAAACTATTTCGGAGACTCCGTCGATAGTGGTGCGGTCGCATCAATTTTTGTTTGTGCCGGCGCTGCCAGGGCCGGAATCGGAGCATCCGCTGCAGCGGGTGCATCTGGGCGATCGGATGGTGCAGATTGCTCCCAATTATCCGGCGCAGGCCTTGGAGAAAATGCAGGGCGGCAGCGTACATTTGCGGACAACCATCGGAAGGGACGGCTTAGTGGTGGACGTGCAGCCGATCAGCGGGCCGACGAACTTGATTCCGGCGGCAGTGAGCGCGGTGCGGCAGTGGCGCTACAAGCCCACGGACATCGATGGAAAACCGATTGCGATTGAAGAAGACATCGTGATTGAATTTCGGCCGCGGCGCGAAGTAGTGGCGGCTCGATGACGGGCCGGCGAAGTTACGCAGGTTTTTGGCCAGAGATATACAGGTCTTCGGGTAGGGGCACGGCGGGGGAGAAGCGGCAGAATTTGCGGGACGGAGGAATACGAAGATGAAACTGACGAAGGGTGGTTGGTTTTTGGCCGGCGCATTTCTATTGGCGAGCAGCCTGAATGGCACGGTGGCGCGCGCGGATGATGCGGCGAAGCAGGCGACGGTGACGATTCAGGCTCCTCAACAAGTGCCGGGATCGGTGTTGCCACGCGGGACTTACATTTTCAAGCAGACCGGCGCGCAGTCGGGCTGGCTGATCGTGCAGATTTACAGCAACGATGGCTCGGCGTTGATGACGACGGTGCTGGCGTATCCGAACCCGAAGCTGGCGTCGAACGGGCAGAACTTTGTGACGTATCCGGCGAATGGCTCGGGCAGCATACCGGCCATGGAAGGAATCGTTTTCACCGGGGACTCGACAGTGGAGCAGTTCGCCTATCCGAAGACGGCGGCGGACCAGATCGGCGAGGCCAACCACACCCGGATTCCGACGACCGGCACGGATGATGCTTACCCCAGCGCTTTGCCGGATGCGGCTTCCTCGTGGTCGGCACCCGTGACCAACACCGTAGCCTCCGATGCGGCGGGTTCGACCGCGCCGATGGCGACGGAACAAACGGTGGCGATGACGCGCGAGCAGAAATTGCCGGCGACGGCGAGTGCGATGCCGCTGATTGCACTCATTGGACTCTTTGCGATCGTGGGGATCGTGATGTTGCGCAAGGCAATGGTGCGTTCCTAAAGCGGAATTCGAAGCGACTGCCCTGCTGGCGCCGACGACCGGCCCCAGCAGGTTGGCCGGTTCGCCGTGAATCGAAACACCCAGGAAATTCTCCGGATGGGCCTGGATTTCAAAAAAATTCGCGTAGAAGCGACTCGGTGGCTGGGACAGCCGACCGAAGTGCCGAAGTTTGCGCGGCGAATTTTCAGCTCGCCGGTCACGGATCATTATCAGGCGTTACTGAAATCGTTCGAGATTTGTTTGTGGGCCCTGGCGGCGATGGCGATTGGATATTGCTCGGTGGCGTACGCGGGGGCGGCGATTCATCAGCATCGAGAAAAGGCGATGCTGAACGCCGTGACGCGCGCTGCAGGGCACCAACCGCCCGCGACTTCGGAAGCTTTGGCGGTTCCCTCCTCCGTTGCTTCGGACAGCCCGGCGACGTCGCTGGGTGATTACGGCGTGTTGGGCGTGGTGGAAATTCCGCGGCTCGGAATTTCCACGGTGGTGGAAGAAGGCGTGGACGCGTCCACGCTGTGGGAAGCCGTCGGGCATATTCCGGGGACGGCGATGCCGGGGCAAAATGGAAATGCGGCGCTGGCGGCGCATCGCGATACTTATTTCAGCGGTTTGGGCGAGGTCGAGACGGGAGATTTGGTTATTTTTCGCTCACCCACGGCCAATTATCGATTTCGAGTGGAGTCCACGAAGATTGTAGATGGTGAGGCGACGGACGCGCTGCCCGATTCGGCTACACCTACTCTGAGTTTGATCACCTGCTATCCCTTCCATTACGTTGGTTCCGCGCCGAAGCGATTTATCGTGATGGCGCGCGCGGACAATTCCCCGAAGCAGTAAGAACTTCCTGGTATCGTTCGACCACAAGAAAATTTAGGCGGGTTTGCGGGCGGCCATCCACAGTGAATCGCTGGTGGGGAGGCTATCGACGAACGCGCGCGGCAACGGTTCGAGGCCTGCGCGGCGGAGCAGAGCGGCGAGAGAATCCGGCGTAAAATAATTGCAGTGGGCCGGGATGTGAAAACCGCACCACTCGAGGCCCATGATGGTGCGATTCCAACTGGCAAAGTTGGGGGTCTTGAGCACGGTGACGCCGCCGGGTTTGAGCAGACGATGCGCGGCGAGCAGGCCCGCGAGGGGCTGCCATTCGTGTTCGATGTAACCGAATTGGACGACGACGTCGAAGGCCGCGGGCGGAAACGAATGGTTGGCGACTTCGGTGAGCGGGCCTTCCTGGATTCTGGCCGGACCAACTTTCTGGCGGGCGCGTTCGGCGAGACGCGGGCTGAGTTCGATGCCCGAAACATCGAACTGGCTGGTGGCGCGAGCCAGGAAGCTGCCGTCGCCGCAGCCGAAATCGATCAATTTGCCGGAGCGGCACCAGCGGTTGGTTTGGTCGAGCAGGCGCTGGTTGGTTTCGGGGCGGGATTTCTTCACCAGGTTGGAAAAGGCGAGGACCAGCGGGTGGTTATGGGTGCGGCGGGCGTTTTCTTTTTTGTAATCGTCGAGCCAATCGTGATCGTCGCGCTGGGTTTCGTAATTCATCTGGCCATCGAGGAAGACCATGGAGCACTGGTCACAGCGGACGATGTTCCAGCCGTCGCGCTGGTAGAGGCGATGGCGCGGAAGCGCGCCGCAGAGCGGGCACAGCCGGGTGATGGAGCGGTGATCGGGCGCGGATTCCGGCGCGACGGAAATTGGCGAGGCCATGGACAAAAACAAAGTTACACGATGGGGCGGGGAGAGTTCAATGCTCGGAGTTTGGAGCGGAAGCAGCGGATGGGTTAGTTCCCGGGCGGGTCCCTGGCGGGGGCCGATTGGCCTCCGGTGACAGAATTGTTACAATGAAAGTGTCCGGGAAGTCGCGTTGAAATCGAGCGGGCGAAACTGCAGGTATCCTCGCAGTCAGGAAAACACACGAATGGCGGGACGCACACTTTACGACAAAATTTGGCAGGCCCATGTGGTTCGCGAAGAGCCGGGGCAGCCGAGCCTGATCTATATTGACCGGCATTTGATTCATGAGGGGACTTCGCCGCAGGCGTTTGCCGGGTTGAAGACCGCCGGACGCAAGGTGCGGCGGCCGGAATTGACGTTCGCGGTGATGGATCATTCGGTTTCGACCAAGAATCGGCTGCTGCCGGTGCTGGATGCGGACGCGCGCGGGCAATTTGAGGCGCTGGAACGCAACTGCGCGGAGTCGGGCGTGCATTTGTTCGACATGCACAGCAAGAACCAGGGCATCGTGCACATCATCGGGCCGGAATTGGGGATTACGCAGCCAGGGCAGACGATTGTGTGCGGCGACAGCCACACGTCGACGCATGGGGCGTTTGGCGCGCTGGCGTTTGGGATCGGGACCAGCGAGATCGAGCACGTGCTGGCGACGCAGTGCTTGACGCAATTTAGGTCGAAGACGATGAAGGTGGAAATTCAGGGGAAGCGGCCGCGGGGCGTGACGGCGAAGGACATGATTCTGGCGGTGATCGGAAAAATCGGAATCGCCGGCGGGAATGGGTACGTTTTCGAATATACGGGCGAAGCGGTGCGCGGACTTTCGATGGAAGGACGCATGACGATGTGCAACATGTCGATCGAAGGCGGGGCGCGCGCGGGGATGGTGGCGCCGGACGATACGACGTTTGCGTATCTGGAAGGCCGGCCGTTCGTGCCGCGCGGGAAAGGAATTTCAGGAGCGAGTGGATTTTTGGCGGACGCTGCCGACGGATGCCGGATGCGAAGTATGACGACACTTTGACATTACATGCGCGCGATCTGGCGCCGATGGTCACCTGGGGAACGAATCCGGGGATGGTGACGCAGGTTTCGGATTGCGTGCCGGATCCGTCGTCGTTCAAGGATGCGGTGGATCGCGAGGCGGCGACGCGGGCGCTTGGCGTACATGGATTTGAAACCGGGAACGCTGATTGAAGATATTCCGCTGGACCGGGTGTTCATCGGGTCGTGCACGAATTCGCGGCTGGAAGATTTGCGGCTGGCGGCGAAGGTGGTGGCCGGCAAGCATGTGTCGAAATCGTTGAAGCAGGCGCTGGTGGTGCCGGGTTCGCGCGCGGTGAAAGCTGAGGCGGAAGCGGAAGGGCTGGACAAGATTTTTGTGGCGGCGGGATTCGAGTGGCGCGACGCGGGATGCAGCATGTGCATCGGGATGAATGACGATGTGCTGCTGAGCGGCGAGCGTTCGGCGAGCACGTCGAACCGGAATTTCGAAGGGCGGCAAGGCAAGGGATCGCGCACGCATCTGGTAAGCCCGATGATGGCGGCCGCGGCGGCGATCGAAGGGCACTTCGTGGATATACGGAAGTGGAGCGCGGCGGAGGGAGCGGAATAACGATGGAACCGTTCATCAAGCATACGGGATTGGTGGCGCCGATCGATCGGGTGAATGTGGATACGGATCAGATGGTGCCGAAACAATTTTTGAAATTGCTGACGCGCGAAGGATTTGGGCGGGTTTTATTTTACGACTGGCGATATTTGCCGGGAGAAAAACCGAATCCGGAGTTTGTTTTGAATTTTCCGCGGTACAAGGGCGCGTCGGTGTGTTTGGCGCGGGCGAATTTTGGATGCGGGTCGAGCCGGGAACATGCGCCGTGGGCGATTCTGGATTATGGGTTTCATGCGATTCTGGCGCCGAGCTATGCGGACATTTTTTATAACAACTGCTTCAAGAACGGAATTTTGCCGGTGACTTTGACGAACGAGCAGATCGACGAGTTGTTTGCGCGGACGGAGAAGAATGACGGGTACCGGGTCACCGTGGATTTGGAGAAGCAGGTGGTGACGGACGAGCTGGGATTGAGTTATGGGTTTGAGATCGATCCGTTCCGGCGAGATTGTTTGTTGAAGGGGCTGGATGATATTGGGCTGACTCTGGTGCACGAGGCGAAGATTTCGGCGTTTGAAGAGAAGCATCATAAACATCCGGTGATGTATGAGGCGGTGGATGTGAAGTTTCATTCGGAGACGCCGACGGCGGCGAGACATAACTAGACTTTAGTTTTTTCTGCTTGATTGGGTCGCGTCTTGTGGGCGCGGCCCTCCCTTCCTTCATGGCGTGGTTTTTTGAAACGCTCCTACCCTGGTTTCAAACTTAGTGTGATTGCAATCGAAGAGAGATCCTTCGTCGCAAACTACGCTCCTCTGGATGACGGCCAAATCCGGGTCGGCGTTAGGACCCGACGACTAGGAGAAGCGGATCGATTTGAGTTCAGGTAGGCTCCCGGACGCTGCGCGGCGCTTCTTGGCGTGGGCTGCGCGCTTTGCGCGGAGGCGTTATTCTTCTGCGTGTGGGCGGATTTCGGGTTCGGGGGATTCGGGGGCGATGGGCGTGGCGCCTTTTAGTTCTGCTAGTAAGATTCCGGCAAAAATTAAGGCGGCGCCGAGAAGGATGCGGGGGCCGAGGTGTTCCTTGGCGACGATCCAGGAGGTGATGGCGGCGAAGACCGGCTCGAGGCTGATGAGGATGGCGGTGTGGGTGGGCGAGGTGTATTGCTGGGACCAGGTTTGGGCGGAGAAACCGAAGGCGGTGGAGCCGAGGGCGGTGACCAGGACGGCGACGATCAGCGTGGGGCTGGAATGCCAGTGCGGGTGTTCGAGGCCGGCGAGGGAGAGGAATGGAATGGCGATGGTGGCGAGGACGGCGGTGGTGGCGACTTGGATGACGGCGAGCGCGCCGACGGAATGATGCTCGACGTAACGGCTGATGACGATCATGTGCAGCGCGAACGCGACCGCGCAGCCGAAGACGATGGGATCGCCGCGATTGAGGCCGCCGAGGCCTTCGGGCGGGACGGTAAGAAAATACAAACCGGCGAGAGCGGCGATGGCGCCGGACCAGATCCAGTGGATTGACGCGGCGCTTGCTGAAGAGGGCGAGGAGCAGCGGAACGATGACGACGCTGGAGCCGGTGATGAAGGCGGCTTTGGAGGGCGTGGTGAATCTTCAGGCCGGTGGTTTGAAAGGCGTAGCCGGCGAACATGAAGAAGCCGATTTGCACGCCGGCCCAGGCCGCGGGAAGAGTCAGGCCACGCAACGAGCGCCAGAAGAAGATCGCCATCACCGCGGCGGCGAGCGCGAAACGGACGGCGAGGTAGACGAAGACGGAGACGTCGGCGAGCGCGTCCTTGACCACGACGAACGTGGCGCCCCAGATGAGCGCGGCGAGGCCGAGGGCCAGGTCGGCTTGAACGCGTTTGCTGAATATTTGGCCGGACATGAGCGAATGAGTTTATGCGGCGGGCGGAGCGCTGACAAGGCGAAGGATGGAACGGAACGAGAACATTCTGGAAAACAGAGCGGGCAGGCGGATTGACCGGGGATGAGGAAAATAGTAAATACGTCTCACCTATGACCCGACCATTAACTGCGTTCTTAGTTACCCTGCTGACGGTTTCGATTTTAATTCTCCTGGCAAGCGGCGGGCGCGGAACAGAAGTGGGTGGAAGTGCGCAGCCCGAATTTTATCGTGGTGAGCAATGGGGGAGAAAAGGAAGCGCGGAAGACGGCGATCCATTTCGAGCAGATTCGGGCGGTGTTTCGACGTTCGCTGGCGGTGGCCGGGCAGCACGCCTCACCGCTGATTACGATTGTGGCGGCCAAAGATGAAGGCACGATGAAATCGCTGCTGCCGGAATATTGGGTGAAGAACCATGTGCATCCGGCGGGCATTTTCCTCGAACGCGACAATATGTATTTCGCCGCGGTGCAGCTGAACACGGAAGGCGCGAACCCCTACCACACGATTTTTCACGAGTACTACCATTCGCTGACACTTCCCTATTACCCGAACCTGCCGCTGTGGGTGGCGGAGGGCCTGGCGGATTTCTGGGGCAACACCGACGTGAACAGTTCGGACGTGCAAATGGGCAAGCCGGACGAAAACCTGGTGCTGGAGTTGCGGCAAAGCTCGCTGATTCCGCTCGAGGTGCTGTTCAAGGTGGATCACAGCTCGCCGTACTACAACGAGCAGCAAAAAACTTCGATTTTTTATGCGGAGTCCTGGGCGCTGACCCATTACCTGATGATCGGGGATAAGGCCTCGCACCGAGCGATGCTGTCGGCGTATCTGGATGCGATTTCGCAAGGCGCGACGCCGGAGGAGGCGGCGGCCAAGGGATTCGGCGACCTGAAACGATTGCAATCGACGCTGGAGAGCTACATCCGGAGCAACTCGTTTTATATCCTGAAAGGCAGCGCACCGCCGGAAATCCCGCAATCCGATCTAAAAGTTCGGGAGTTGTCCGAGCCGGAAATAGCTGCGTATCGCGGAGGGTTTGAGACCATCCGGGGCAACGGCAAGGACGCGATTCCAATGCTGGAGCAGGCGGTGAAAGCCGATCCGAAGCTGGCGCTGGGATATCAATATCTGGGATACGCCGAATTTCAAACCGGAAAACGCCAGGAGGCTTTGGCCGATTTTTCGCGAGCGATCGAGCTGGACCCGAACAACGCGATCACCCGATTCATGCGCGCGCGGATGTACGCGATGAGCGGCGGGGATCAAGACAAAATCAAAGAGGATTTGCGGGCGGCGATTTCGGCGGATCCAAATTTCGCCCCGGCGTACGGGATACTGGCGGTGTATATGGCGGGAAACCGGGAAAATCTGCCGGAAGCGCTGACGCTGGCAAAGAAAGCCACGAATCTACAACCTGGGAATTCCACGTATCAGTTCGATATGGCGCAGGTTTTACTGGCGATGAATCGCATTGCGGACGCGCGGATGGTCGGACTGGCGGCGCGCAAGAATGCGATATATCCGGAGCAGCGAATGCAGGCCGAGCAGTTTTTGAAGAATCTGGAAGGGATGGCGGATTCCAGTACCTCACCGGCAACGCATTAAGGCACAGGCAGTTCGCTGTTTTGGTAGACGATGCGGCCGCCGGCGATGGTCATGGTTACTTTGAGATTCAGGAGTTGTTGCGGCGGAATTTTATTCAGGTCTGCGGGAAAGACGACGAAGTCGGCCAACATTCCCGGAGCGATTTTGCCTTTGATTTTTTCTTCGAATTCCGCGTAGGCGGATCCTACCGTGTAGTTGCTGAGGCAATCGTGCATATTCAGTTTTTCCTGGGGCTGCCAGCCATGGCCGGGGCCGCCTTGCGGCAGTTCGCGGGTGACGCAGGAATAAATTCCGCGCAGCGGGTTGATGGCTTCGACGGGAAAGTCGGTGCCGAAGGCGAGGTGCACTCCGGCGCGTTCCATGCTGCGCCAGGCGTAAGCGCCGAGGATGCGGCGGGGGCCGATGCGGTCGGTGGCCCAACGCTGGTCGGTGAGCAGATGTGCGGGCTGCATGGAGGCGATGATGTTCATTTTGGCGAATTGAGCGAAATCGTCGGGCGCGACGATCTGGGCGTGTTCGACGCGGTCGCGGCGGTCGCGGTCGCCATTGGCGGCGATGACGGCGGCGTACGTATCAAGGGCGATGTGGTTGGCGCGGTCGCCGATGGCGTGGAAGGCGAGTTGAAAGCCGTCATGGTCGCGCTCGATGGCGAAGGTTTTCAGCTTGTCAGGACGGGATGCGCATGATGCCGGTGGCTTTGGGGTCGTCGGAATAGGGCGCGAGCATGGCGGCGGTGCGGGCGCCGAGCGAGCCGTCGAGGACTTCCTTGAGGGCGCCGGTTTTGAGCCAGGGGTCGGTGGTGCCGCCGTCCTGGCGCATCTGCTGCAGGCGTGCGAAATCAATTTCGAAAGGCAGCCATTCGGTGATGCGGACGTTTCGTTTTCCGCTGCGTTGCAGTTCGCGGTAAGCCAAAAAATTGTCCCAGCCGTAATTGTCGGAATCTTTGGCGACGATGACGGAATTGTCCTGCACCGAAGTGACGCCGAATTGGGAAATGTAGTTGAAAAGCTTTTCGAAGGCGGCGGAGCGCTGGGCGCCGGTGTAGTCGGGAATTAATTTGGAAACGAGGTTCATCGCGGCGTCTTCCATGAGCATGCCGGTGGGTTCGCTGGTTTGGGGGTCGCGTTCGATGCGGCCGCCGGGAGGATCGGGAGTTTTCGCGGTGAGCGCTGCCATTTGCAGCGCCAGCGAGTTGACGACGGCGACGTGACCGTCGATGCGGCCGGCGATGATCGGGTTTTTGGTGGAGACCGCGTCGAGATCCTGACGCGTGGGAAATTTTTTCACGGGCCAGAGGGTGTGATCCCAGCCGTCGACCACGATCCATTCGCCGGGCTGGTAGTCCCGCAGGCGATCGCGGATGCGCTGCTGAAATTCGGCGAGAGACTTGGCGCCTTCGGCATTTACGTGGAGCTGGACGTAGGCGGCGCTGGCGAGGTGCACGTGAGCGTCGTTGAATCCGGGCATGACGAACTGGCCGTGAAGATCGAGGACGCGGGTGTTGGGGCCTTTCCATTTTTGGATTTCCGGAGTGGCGGCGCCGGCGGGCGACGTTCCAGTACGAAACGGCGACGATCTTTTCGCCGCGGATGGCCACGGCAGAGGCCGCGGCGTGGTCGCCGTCGTCCATGGTTTCGATGTGGGCGTTGGTGAGAATCAGGTCGGCCGGGCCGTCGGTGGTTGAAGCGGGAGGATTGCCGGCGTGATCGAGATGTTTGGCGGGGGTATTTCTGGTGGCCAAGCGGACGCCGATAAAAATTCCGGCCAGTAGGACGACCGCAGCCAGGATCAACGCCGAAGGACGAATCATTTATTGCTGCAAGCCGGCGAGCAGGACGGTGGTGAGGAAGAGGCGTTTCAGGCCGAGTTCCCTGCCGGCGGGGTCGTACCACTCGTCGAGGGTATGCGAGCCGCTGGCTTTGCCGCCGCCGCCGAGGGAGATGGCGGGGATGCCGAGCGAGAGCGGAATGTTGGCATCGGTGGAGCTGCGTTCGAGGCGCGAACGGGTGCCGAGAAAACGGTCGACGCTGCGGATGGAATCGAGCAGCGGAGAATTTTCGGGAAGTTTGCCGGAAGGGCGCAGGCCGAGGGAGCGGAAATTCACTTCGAGTGGAGCGCCGGAATCGCGCGCGGCCGCGGCCATTTCTTCCTTGATGCCGGCTTGCATGGCGTCGCGCAGGGACGCTTCCATTTTGACGACTTCGGCTTCGTCTTCGGAGCGCAGGTCAACTTTGACGAGCGGCGCGGGCGGGAATGGAATTGACCGAAGTGCCGCCCTCGATCACGCCGAAATTGTAGGAGCTGCGCGGATCTTCCGGAACGGTGAGGCTGGAAAATTTCACGATGCCGCGGGCCAGGGCGGTGATGGGATTGGGCGCGCCGAAATCGGACCAGCTGTGGCCGCCGGGGCCGGTGATGGTGACTTCAAAACGGTGCGAGGCGATGCCCTGCGTGGTGATGTGTTCGGTGGAGGCGCCGTCGACGGCGATGACGGCGGCGAGGCGCGGACGATAGGCTTCGACCAGCGCGCGAATGCCGCGGAGATTGCCTTCGCCTTCTTCGCCGACGTCGCCGGCGAAAACAATTGTTTTGTTGGTGCGCACGCGGCCTTCGGAGAGGGCGCGGGCGACGCCGATCAGCGCGGCGAGGCCTGCGCCGTTATCGGCGATGCCGGGACGCGACGAGGCGATTGCCGTTTTTCTTCACGCGGACATCGGTGCCGGCGGGGAAAACGGTGTCGAGATGCGCGGCGAGCAGGATGACGCTGTTGGGGTCGGCGCCGGGACGCTCGGCGATTACGTTGCCGATCTTGTCGATGGTGACTTTCAGGCCGAAAGTTTCGAGGAGTTTTTGGAAATAGGCGGCGCGCTTGGCTTCGGTGAATTCGGGCGCGGGAATTTCGGTGAGGGCGATCTGCTGCTCGGTGACCCAGGCGGTGTTTTTGTCGATCCAGGCGAGGGCGCGGGCGCAGGTGGAATCGTCCGCGATTTTCTCGACGGAGTCAGCTGGCGGCGCGCGAAGAAACGGTGGCCATCACAAGAAAGATACCGCAGATGTAGAGGAGTTTCACGGGTTTCTGGTTTCGATTTTAGCGCGGAATGTGGAGTGGCGACGGGTTCAATTGCAGATTCGAGGACTTGAAGGGGCGAAGTTCCGCGATTGTTCTTTCGGAGATGATGCGGCAGCTGCGCGTGCCGCACCTGCCAGTGCTGCGAAAATTCAGTCGGTCCGTTCGCTGCGGCCCTTATGGGCTGGGCTAAACTAGCGCGCGCATTCCGGCGCTGGTTGTTGCGACGATCGCTTAGCGGCTGGCGCGGACGAGATCTTCGGATTTCGTGTTCGGTCATTATGCGGTCGGATTGTTTTGGCGGCGGCGAAAATGCGGTCGACGAGGTCGTCGGTGGCGGGGATTTGGCGTTTTTCGAGCCAGTAGATGACGTTGGAGCGGCCGCTGAGGGGGCCGATTTCGATGATTTGTTCCAGGCCGAAGAGGTGGGAGGGGACGCCGCTGTAGATGGAGTTGGCTAGTTCGTGGTCGTCTTTTTTGTAGGCTTTGACGATGGCGGCGGCGTGGACGCCGGTGGCGGTGCGGAAGGCGTCGCGGCCGACGACTGGATAATTCGGCGGAATGGGCGTGTGGGTGGCTTTGGAGACGGCTTCGGAATATTTTTTGAGTTGGGAGAGGTCGTGATCGATCAGGCCGAAGAGTCTTCAGATTGACGAGCATTAACTCCATGGGCGTGTTGCCGACGCGTTCGCCGAGGGCGAGGGCCGCGGCATGGACTTGGTCGGCTCCGGCGGCGATGGCGGCGAGCGAATTGGCGATGGCGAGGCCGCGATCGTTGTGGCCATGCCAGTCGACGCGAATTTTTTCGCCGGAGGGCTTGATGACTTCATCGATTACGAATTTGACGAGATTGAAGGCGCCGGCGGGCGTGGCGTGGCCGACGGTGTCGCAGAGGACGGCGGCGCGAGCGCCGGCGCGGATCGCGGTGCTATATAAGGTTGCGATGGTCGCGGGATCGGTGCGGATGGTGTCTTCGGTGACGTACATCACGGGGAGGCCGGCGTCGACGGCGAATTTCACGGCGTCTTCGGTAGTGCGCTGGAGGTGATCGACGGTCCAGTCTTCGGCCAGGCGGCGAATCGGGACTGGAGCCGAGGAAAGTGGCGGCTTCGATGGGCCTGCCGATTTTTTCGGAAATTTCGATGATGGGCTTGATGTCGTTCTTGTGGGTGCGGGCGGCGGCGTTGGGGCGAATTTTCATTCTGGCGCGAAACGATTTCGCGGGCGAGGGCTTCGGTATCGGCGTAGGCCCGGGGGCCGGCGCCGGGCAGGCCGATATTTACGGTGTCGATGCCGAGGGATTCCATCAGGTGCAGGATTTCGATTTTTTCGGCGATCGAAGGATCGTGGACGGAGGGATTTTGCAGGCCGTCGCGGAGAGTTTCGTCGTTGAGGGCGACGCGGCGGTGGGCGGGGATTTCGGCGCCGGTGAAGATGTTCCAATCGTGGATGAGATCGTTTTTCATGAGTCGAGGTTAATTTTTGCACTTTGTGGGGTTGATGGGAACTTGGAAATTTTCGTCAGAGCGAATTCGTGCCCTGACGAAAGGCGCAGCGAGTGGGGATCGTGGCAGAATAGTGGATCTATAGCGAATAGCGTCGCTGCGAGGCGCTCTCGGATGTCGGCCAGGGCGTTTAGGTGGTGTAGCAGAAGCTCGCAGGATCGTTTAACTGACTCTTTCGCCGAGAGCGCGTAGAGTGCGGCACCTAACGGCTGAATTCGTGACCTGACGAGGCGTATTCAAGTGGGCCGTGGCAAGAGCTCAAATCTATGAGAGATCCTTCGTCGCTTCGCTCCTCTGGATGACGGCCAAGGGCGGTTTGGGTGGTGGACTGGAAGGCTTCGGAGAAAGGGTCGTCTAAACCCGCACCCTTTGCTGAGAAGCGCTAGGAGTGCGGCACCCGGCTACGCTCCTTTGGATGAAGGCTAAAGGCGGACCCTGGGGCTACGCGAAAATTTGGGCGGCGTGGCTGATTTGGTCAAGGCGGCGGCAGAGCCGCCGCACTCCAAAGGTTCTGGTTATTTCGCGATCGGGGTGGTGAATGGATTGCCGCGACATCATTTCAGGGCATTTGAAGCAGGTCCCTCGCTGCGCTTCGGGATGACAAGATGCTCACGGCGCGAAAAAAAAACACTGAGCGTCGCGTCGAGGGAGCGTTAGACGGAGTTGGCGAGCCTAGATGCGATTGCGGCGGAAGATTAGGCCGCGGGCACCGTCTTTTTTCATGGCCGCTGCGAGGCGCTGCGACCAGCTGGGCGCGAAGAGAGATTCGACGAGGGCAGCGGCGGATGCGGCCAGCTCCGCGGTGTAACCGAACCACCAGGATTTCGGCGACGCGCGGGAGACGATCTTCATCCACGTATTTTACTTGAACCATTTCGAGCAGTCCAAGGCGCGAATGGCTGCGGCCCCAGCCGCTATCGCCGGAGCCGCCGTGCGGCGCTTCGGCGATGCCGTAGTAGCTGGCGACGTCGTTGATCATGACCGAGCCGGCGCGGAGGCGGGAGGCGATTTCGCGGCCGCGGCGTTTGCTGGCGGTCCAGATGCTGGCGCTGAGAGCGAAACGCGAATCGTTAGCGAGGGCGAGGGCTTCGTCGGCGTTTTTTACCATTTGAATGGCGAGTACCGGGCCGAAAGTTTCTTCGCGCATCAGGTCCATGGAGTGATCGACTTGAGTGACGACGGCGGGGTCGAGAAAATTCGGGCCGAGGTCGGGGCGGCGATCGCCGCCGGTGAGCACGCGGGCGCCGCGTTTTTTTGCTTCGGCGATTTGCTGTTCGACTTTTTCGAGTTGGCGCAGACGAATCATGGGGCCGATTTCGGCGTCGGGGTCGGAGGGCGGGCCGAGTCGGAGTTGTTTGGTTTTTTCGACGCAGAGTTTGGTGAATTGGTCGACGATGGGCGCTTCGGCATAAATGCGTTCGACGGAGATGCAGGTCTGGCCGCAATTCATGAAGCTGCCCCAGACCGCGGCGCTGGAAGCGATGTTCAGGTCGGCGTCGGCGAGAACGATCATGGGATCTTTGCCGCCGAGTTCGAGCGAGGAAGGAATTAATTTTTTAGCGCAGGCTTCGGCGATGCGCTGGCCGGTGGCGACGCTGCCGGTGAAGAAAACTTTGTCGGGGCCGGAGGCGATGAGCGCGGCGCCGAGATCGCCGCGGCCCTGGACGACTTGCACGAGATCCTGCGGAAATTTTGCTTCGGTGCAGAGTTCGGCGAACAATTCACCGATGAGCGCGCCGGACCAGGGAGTCAGTTCGGAAGGCTTCAGGATGACCGCGTTGCCGGCGGCGAGAGCTGGGATGATCTGGGCCATCGGAATCGAGAACGGATAATTCCAGGGCGAAATGATGGCGACTACGCCGAGCGGGTTGAATTCGAGCCAGCCGGATTTCGCTTTCATGGCGAGGCTGTGGTGCGGAACTTTTTCAGGTTGGAGCCACTGGGAGGCGCGCTTGGCGAGGAAGTCGGCGGTGTCGAGGGCCAGGAGGACTTCGGCGAAGATGGCTTCGACGCGGGGCTTGCCGGTTTCGCGGGAGATGACGCCGGCGATTTTGTCGCGGTGGGCGAAGATGGCGTCGCGAAGATTTTTCAGCGCGGCGGCGCGCGCCGCGAGAGGCCGGGCGGACCAAGTTTTGTGCGCGGCGCGGGCGGATTCGAAGATTGTTTGGGAGTTGCGAGACTTGGGTCGCGGTGAAGGTCGCGTTGATTTCGTTGGTGGCGGGGTTGAGGGAGTCGATGAGTAGCGGATTGATTTGCGGGGGGAGGACGGATTGGGACGGCGGGGGCATCTTTGGTGATTGTAGCTGAAATGGAGTGGTGGAGTGGGGACGGTTGCGGCGTGGGTGTAACGTCAACGGCGGAAAGATTTAACACGGAGAACACAGAGAAAGGCGGAGCGCACGGAGACGGCTGGGCAAGAAGAGTGGATCGAAGAGAGATCCTTCGTCGCGAAAGGCGCTCCTCTGGATGACGGCCAAAGGCGGTTTGGGTGGCAGGACTGGAAGGCCAGGAGAAGAGGGTCGTTTGGTGCAACGCTGGCAAACTGCATTAGAAGCATCTTCGCTGCCAGATGACATCAACACCGGTTTTGGCGCGAGGATAAATTTCCGGCGAGCCGCGATATTTTTTGGTGCGGACGGCGGGTCAAAGGCGGCGGCAGAGCCGCCGCACTCCAAAGGTTCTGGTCGGTTCGCCCATCGGTGCGGATACGATTTTGCGCTGACTAGGATTTTGCGCGGCGGCGTTGTTCGTTATTGGCCAGGGAGTCGGTGGGGTCGGGGTATTCGATGTTCATTAGGTAGAGGCCCTCGGGGGGGACGGTGGGGCCGGAGCGGCTGCGGTCTTTGGCGTCGAAGAGTTTGGGAATGTCGGAGGGGGCGAGTTTGCCGCGGCCGACT
The DNA here is from genome assembly GCA_963737765.1 of uncultured Acidobacteriota bacterium. GTDB lineage: Bacteria > Acidobacteriota > Terriglobia > Acidiferrales > UBA7541 > Palsa-295. The sequence continues at coordinate 152,167 of CAVTTY010000015.1, read as the reverse complement.
TCCATGAGCGTGCCGACCATTTTGCGGACCATGTAACGCAGGAAAGATTTGCCGCGGACGATGTATTCGATTTCGCTGCGGCCGATTTCGCGGCGGAATTCGGAGGAGTGGATGACGCGGACCATGTCGCGTTCCTGATCGTCTTCTTCGGAGCCGGAAGAGGCGGCGAAAGTGGTGAAATCGTGTTCGCCGGTGAATTCGGCGGCGGCGGCGTCCATGGCGGTTTCGTCGAGGGGCCAGGGGTAGAAAAAAACGTGGCGGTAATCGAAGGGAAGAAGGACGGGGCCGCGGGCGATGCGATAGTGGTACGTTTTCGCTTGAGCGAGCCAGCGAGAGTGGAAGGTCTGGCTGACTTCTTCGGCGGCGACGACCCGGATCGAGTGCGGAAGCATAGCGTTCATGCCGTTTAGGAATTCGGCGGCGGCGAGATTGGAATGGGTTTTGAAATGCGCGACCTGGCCGAGGGCGTGGACTCCGGCGTCGGTGCGGCTGGCGCCGTGGATGGCGACGCGCTCCTGGGTGATTTTTTGGAGGGCGTCTTCGAGGGCGCCCTGGATGGTGGGGATTTTGGGCTGGAATTGCCAGCCGTGGAAATCGGAGCCGTCGTAGGCGATGGTGAGTTTGATGTTCTGCATTTTCGTGCGGGAGGATTATCGCATGGGAGGCACGGTTGGCTTGAGGGGCGTCGAAAGTTGCAGGCGGTGGCGGGGCCGCAATCGAAGAGAGATCCTTCGTCGCGAAAGGCGCTCCTCTGGATGACGGCCAAAGGCGGGGCTCGATGGCCGTTACAGTAATCGTCACCGTCAAGAGTTGGGCGATGGGGGCGCCGTGGCTCAGCCTTTCAGAGGCGGGAAGGATGGGGCACCCTGAAATTCAAAGGCAAAGGCAAACCGCGTACGGCTTTGGAAGCAGATCCCTCGCTACGCTTCGGGTGACAGTGCTTTTGGTCAGTTTGTTTAGCGCTTGGGGTGCTGTTGGAAGAAGGCCCACATTAAGTTGGTGGCGGAGATGGTTTGATCGGGTTGATCGAGGAGGCGGAGTCCGCGGTCGCCGCCGGGCCAGGCATGGCCCTGGCCTTCGATGGCGTTGAGTTCGACGGCAGTTCCCGATTGGCAAGGGGCATAGAGGTCGGTGCGGAGAGTGCCGGATGCGGTGTGCTGGGGCGCGGCGGCGCACCCGTCTTGTTTGGTCCAGAAATTTATGGCGTAGGAAACGGGGCGATCGACGCGCGGCCCGCCGATGCTTTTTGATCCGGAGCCGCCGTTGAAGGGCACGTTTTCGTCGGCGGTGCCGTGGAAGGCGATGACCGAGACCGGCTGCGAGGGATGGCAATCGAAATTCTGAGCGCCGGCGACCGGAGCGATGGCGGCGATTTTGTCGGCGAGATTGCAGGCGGCGAGATAGGTCATCATGCCGCCGTTGGACATGCCGGTGACGAAGAGGCGATGGGGATCAACGGAATAATCGCGTTCGAGTTTAGCGATGAGCGCGCGGAAGAAGGCGACATCGTCGACATTATTTTTGAGGGCGTAGGCGCAGCAGTTTCCGGTGTTCCAGGTGAGGAGATGATCTTCGAACCTGCCGGAGCCGTTGGGATAAGCGACCAGGAAATTTTCCTGGTCGGCTTTAAGGCTCATGCGCGACATTTTTTCGGCGCTTTCGGCATTGCCTCCGCCGCCGTGAATGACGATCACCATGGGAAGGGGTGTTTTGGCGTCGTAGGCGGGCGGGGTGTGGACGAAGTAGGTGCGGGTGCGGCCGTCGACTTGGATTTGGCCATCGTGGCGATTGGGAGTGGAGTTGATGGCGCGGGCTCCGAGGAGAAAGCGGCCGGGAATGGAGAGGGCTACGCTGGCGACGAAAAGGATGGCGAAGATCAGGAGAATTAGAAGGCGGATGGGCAGGTGACGGGGCTTCATGGCTGGTATTGGATATAACACGGGATGGCGGGGGAAGTTTTTAGATTGCGGGGAAAAACGGCGTGATTCGGTGCGGTGGCGGGGCCGCAATCGAAGAGAGATCCTTCGTCGCGAAAAGCGCTCCTCTGGATGACGGCCAAAGGCGGGGCTGGATGGTTGTTGTAGTAATCGTCACCGTCAAGAGTTGGGTGAAGTGGGCGGCGTTGCCCAGCCTTCCAGAGGCCGGGAAGGATGGGGCACCCTGAAATTCAAATGCAAAGGCAAACCGGGTACGGCGTTGGAAGCAGATCCCTCGCTGCGCTTCGGGATGACAACGCTAACTTGGAAGGTTGTTGGTTGCGTGATGGCGGTGCAGAAAGTCCCCACCCTTTCAGATTCGGGAAGGATGGGCACCCTGAAATTCAGAAAACCAAAAAACGAAACCGCACTGAAATTCAAAGGCAAACCGGGTACAGCTTTGGAAGCAGATCCCTCGCTGCGCTCGGGATGACAACGCACGTTTGGCGTCGCGCGTGTTGCGCTGAGTTGGAGGCGAGAGCGAGTCGGTAGCGGCGGCGAGTGGCGCGCTGGCTTAGTGCTGGGCGCGCTGAAAGCGGGAGCCGGGGCGGCTGGCGGTATCGCCGGCGCGGCATTGGGGACATTCGTCGGGCTCGTAGCTGGGAACGTCGAGCTCGAGCAGGGCTTTGGCCGGGACGTTCAATTCGAGGCGTCCGCCGCTGCGGTCGATGATGGCACCGGAGGCGACGGCGAGGCCGCCTTCCTGTTCGACGACACCGATGGTTTCGCGGGTGGAGCCGCCGGTGGTCCAGACGTCTTCGATGACCAAAGTTTTTTCGCCGGGTTTGAGTTCGAAGCCGCGGCGCAGGGCCATTTGCCCCGAGCGATCGCGTTCGACGAAGATGGCGCGGACGCCGAGGCCGCGGGCGACTTCGTGGGCGATGATCAGGCCACCCAGCGCGGGAGAGACGACACAGGAAACGTGGTGGTCTTTGAAGAGGGCGGCGAGGGCGGCGCCGAGTTTTTCGGCGTGCTGGGGATGTTGCAGCACGAGGGCGCACTGGATATAGGTGGCGCTGTGGCGGCCGCTGGATAATTCGAAGTGGCCGGTGCGGATGGCGCCGACGCTTTCGAGTAGTTTTATGATTTCATCGCGCGTCATGAGTTACCGCCTCAGTTGCGGTTCAGCCCGCGGCTTACGAGTACCCGGCGGGTAGCGGTGCGCGTAGCGTAAATGCGGACATGGAAAGTGTCAATGGGGGATGGGCCGAGCGCCCATCGGGCGAAGACGTCCGAGCGGGAGAATCGTGCTGGAGGGCGACGAAGGCTCGCGCGAAAAGGCCGCGCGAAGGTAGGCGCTTCGCGCGATTCTTTATGTCGGAGCGCCGCGCAATCCCGCGCACACCGCTTCGCGCCGTAGGCCCCAGCGCTGGCCCTGCCATTTCACGGTGTGGTCGACGCCACCACGCGCGCCACGCGCACACTGAGAATTTCTTCCAGGCGCTGCGTGCGCTGCAATTTGCGATGCGCGTCGCTGCGCCGCGCGGGCTGCACCGTAAAGCTCCGACTCCAGTCCGCTAGAAAGTAATTTCAAAGAGCGGGTGGCTTGCGCCAGGTACGGATTTCCAAGACGCGCATTTCTTTCACCAGGCGGTCTTGCAGCATCTTGAATAGCCGCTCGATGCGCCCTTTGGCTTGTGGGGAGTGCGCCGCGATCCACTCGATATCCAGCTCGCCAGCGCGCGTCCGAACTGCGTGCGTGGCGGAGTGTCGTGCAACTGCTCTTGCCACTGCACTGGCCGAGAAGTCACAAACAGGCCGTTTTTATCGGTGTAGAGCGCCAGCGGCCGTCCGTAACGCTCCAGCCAGCCGCCCAGCGTGCGCAGATTTTCTTCGCTGGAATCGTGCTCCGCGAAACGGCCCCAGACGCGACTGCTGGCGTCATCGATCATGGCAATCAAGTGGCAGGCCGGGCCGCGCTCTTCCAGCCAGCGGAACGGCGAGCTGTCCATCATCACCAGTTCGCCGCAGGCCGCACGGCGCGGCGCACGCCCATCGGGCGAAGACGTCCGAGCGGGAGAATCGTGCTCGGCGGTCGTGAAGGCTTGCGCAAAAAACGCGCAAGCGGAAGATGGCCCCAGCGTTCTTTTTTTGGCACGGCTGAAGCCGTGCCCTGACGGAAGGCAACTGCCGCGAAGGCTGGGCAAATGTGCGGCCCCCGTTTTGTCGTCATTCTGAGCGTAGCGAAGAATCTCACCCAGTAACGCACTCGCCGCATGGCGATCGGAGCTAGTCTGCGTCGATTCCATCGTCGACTTGATCGTCGTATCGGTCTTGGCGCGGGAGCATGGTTGAGATCCTTCGTCGCGAAAAACGCTCCTCAGGATGACCCCAACGGCGGTTTGGGCGCGGCGCGTCGGTTGAACACGGGGTCCGGAAGATCACTCGTGCAGCCGCGGTGAGGGCGCGAAGGAAAGATGGATCAGTACGACGCGGAGCCCATTTGTTCGAGGGTGATTTGGCCTACACCGCCGCTGACATTCACGTAGATGGTGTTGGGGGATTTGCCTACGGCGTCGTTGGTGTAGTCGTCGCCGTCGTGGTGGAAACCGCTGGCGTTGACGTCGCCGAGGCCGTCGCTGGCGTGGACGCGGACGCCAATATTTCTGGGGAGGCGGATGACGGCGGTGCCGACGCCGCCATGAATGTCGACGTGCAGGTCGGACTTGCGCGGGCCGGTGAGATCGAGGTCGAGGTGGCCGACGCCGACTTTCAGGTCGGCGTGACTGACGTCGAGGCCTTGCAGGTTCACGTTTCCTTTTCCCGCGCCCAGGTCCAGGTTGAGGTCGAGCGGGACACCGCCGGCGAAACGCAGACGCCAATCGTTGCCGGAACCGGCGAGATGCACGTGGCTGAGATTTTCCTGGGAGATGTCGAGAGTGCCTTCGTCTTTGGAGATGGTGTAATTGGTTTGGGGCTTGCCGTCGCGCTCGCGATAGATGAAATTGGCGTCGAGCAGTTTGGAGGCGCCGCCGGCGAGGTCGATGGTGCCGGAAGGCAGGGTGATATTGGCGGTGACGGTTTTGGCGGATTGCAGGTCGATGGTTTGCGCGTCTTGCAGAACTTTGACGCGACCGTGGCCGTGGGCGACGGCGAAGACGACGAAGGCGAGCAGGACCAGCATGGCCAGGCTGATGCCGAGGTCGTTGTTGCCGCGTGGTTGGCCGTCGGCGGTGGTGCTGCCGTCCTGGCGGATGCGGAAAGCGTCGAAAATTTTGCCGAGACCGATGACGATGAGAATCACGGGCCAGTAGCGCATGGCGATGGACCAGAAATCGAGATCGGGTTGCAGATTGGCGATCAGGAAGATGATGCCGACGGTGACGACGATCAGGCCGCCGGCGATCGAGGGGCGGCGATTTTGACATTTGGCCATGCTTAGCTCCCTGCCCTATGGTACGCAGGGGCGAGTGAAAAGTTACGAGGAAAGCGCCGATGGTCAGTGGGCAGGCGAAATTGACAGGCGAGCGCGGGTCGGATATTCTCAATGATTCGAAATAGACCACGAAGGAGTATTGAATGGCTCAGGGTACGGCGGTAAAGCACAAGAAGAAGACCAAGTCGGTATTGAAGAATATCCGGCAGACGGAGCGGCGGGCGGCGGTGAACCGCATGAACCGCACGCACGTGCGTTCGTCGGTGCGGAAGATGCGCGCGGCCTTGACGTCTGGTGACGCGGGGGCGGCGGAAAAGCTGGCTTCGGCCACGTTTTCGGATTTGGACAAGGCGATCCGCAAGCGGACGCTATCGGAGAATACGGCGAACCGGTACAAGTCGCGTTTGACTTTGGCTTTGAATGCGCTGAAGGCGAAGAAGAAGGCGTAACGCGCGGATTTGGATTTTTGGGTTTGAGAGGCGCCCCGATTTTCGGGGCGCCTTTTTTTTGGGGCGAGGTTTATCGTCGTAGTGAGCGCGGCGCTGGAGCATGGGTGAGATCCTTCGTCGCTGCGCTCCTCAGGATGACGGCCAAAGGCGGGTGGCGCGAGTGGGTCGAATCATAGCCAACGAGGAACAATTGGGTGGCGCGGGGCTGCGTGTCAAAGGCGGCGGCAGAGCCGCCGCACTCCAAGGGTTCTTGGCGGATCGTTCGCCGAGTTTGCTAGCGGGCCGACGTGGGGTTGGCGGCGGTGGAGGTGAGGCGGGCGATCAGGAATTCCATGGTGGCGCGTTTGTCGGGGTTGGAGGATTTGAGCTGGCTGTCGGTTTCGGCTAAGGCGACCAGGCCGGCGCGGAGATTTTCTTTGGACATGCGATGGGCGTTGCGGATGGCGGCTTCGGCGGAGTCGGGGCGCATGCCGAGGGGGCGGGCGGCCTGGAAACCGCGCATGGTGGCGGGGAGATCGCGGGCTTCGATGAGTTTGCGGTACATCCAGGAAAGGACGCCGACGAGGGCGACGGGCTCCTCGCCTTCGCGGAGAAGATTATCGAGAAATTGGAGGGCGTGGTCGCGGCGGCGGGTGGCGATCATGTCGGCTAGTTCCCAGACGGTATTTTTGCGGGCGTTGGGGACGAGTTCTTTGACGGCGGCGGTGGTGATTTTTCCGCGGCCCTGGACGTAGAGCGAGAGTTTCTGGAGCTCCATGCGCATCAGCGCGGGTTCGCGATTGGTGATGTCGGCGAGGAGTGTGGCGGCGGCGGGTTCGATTTCGGCGCCGAGTTCCTGCGCCATTTGCGCGGCGAATTGGGGAGCTTGATCGCCGATGGTTAGTTCGACGATGACCGCTTTTTCGTTGAGAATTTTGTAGAGGCGCTGGCGTTTGTCGAGTTTGGGAACTTCGAAAAGCAAAATGGAGAAAGGCGCGGGTTTATCGAGATAGGCGGAGAAGGCTTGCAGCGTTTCTTTGCGCGGGTCGTCGGCGTCTTCGGAATCGCCGGATTCGGCGGCGTCATCGTCATCGCGTTTCTTGACTTCGATGGTTTCGGCGCCATCGATGATCACGACTTGCAATTGCGCCAGCATCGGCAAAGTTTCGGCGCGCTGAAAAACTTCTCCCCAATCGCCGCCCTGAACGCTGATGCGGGCGAGAGCCCAATCGCGGACGGCGTCCGGCACATAGGCCTGAATAATTCCGTTGCGACACAGATCGCGAAGATAGGGGTCGGTGCCCAGCAGGACGATGGCGGGGATGGGCTTCCCTTTGGCGAGGCGTTCGAGGAGTTGGGTGGGCGAGGATTCGGGCATCAGAATTTCTCGGTGACGTTGGAGACGAGTTGAGCGGAGAAGTCACGCGCCATGCGTTCGAGCGCCGGGTCCTGTTCTTCGAAGAAAGACTGCACGTCGGAAGAGATCTGGTATTCGTCGCGGAAAACCATGTCGTCATTTTCGTAGACGGTTTTTTGGGTTTGATTATCAACCAGCGAAACTTTGGTGTGGACGGTGACGAGCGAAGTGGTGACCTGGCCGGTGGTGGCGTCGAAGAGCACCGGGGCGGTTTCGATGGAGAGAATTTCGCCGTGCAGGACGGCGTCGGCTGATTGCGGGTCCTGAACGATGCGGTATTTGGTGCGCTGGATGAATTGACGAATGACGGCGGCGGTGAAGCGCTGTTCGATGCGATAGCGGGTGGTATCGTTTTTGAAGGCCGGGATGGCTATGGATTTCCATTCCGAAGGAAGATTCGGGGCACGTCCGGCGACATGGTAGCCGCAGGCGGAGAGGAGCAAGGCCGCGGCGGCGAGCGCCGCGATGAGCGGGGCGTACTGGAATTTATTGCACCGGCGGTGCGGCATTGAGTTCCTCGGCGATGCGGACAGCGTTGACGGCGGAAAGCCGGAGATTATCGGCGACACCCCAGATCCAGATTCCGTTGGGCACATTGGCATCGAGTTCGATGCGCGCGAGATGAATTTCGTTTTCGCCAGCGACGCTGATGTTGGTGGGCGGCGGATCGCCGGCGGCAGCTACTTTTGCGCCAACATTGGCGAAGCCCAGTTCCAGCTGGTCGATGGAAGGCGGCGCGGAAAACTCGGCAAAGGCGGCAAAGGCATAACCGTAGAAGATCGGGGCTTGGACCAACTGGATGGCGGGGGCGTGGGCTCTTTCGCCGGCGTAGTGGGCGACATCGCGCGCGATGGAGCTGCGAACCTCTTGAAAAGTGGGCCTGGATTCTTCGCCGTAACCGGCGAGCAGGTTAAAGGCGACCTGGGCATCAAAAATGTTTTGGGTGATGGGACGAAAGGAAAGCAGGTTGGTGGTCTGGCTTTCGAGTTCGTCGACGGCGGCCTGATCGCGTTCGGAGACCGGGGGGAAAAGCGTGGCGACGGTACGTAACGGAGAGGACTTGGCGAGCGCGGCGGCGATGGTGCAGCCGACGATGACTCCGGAACCGGGCGACGAATAGGGCACGGGCGAATTGGCTGCGGTAGGAGTTTCCTGGGCGGCTGCTGAGGATTTCAAATGCATACCGGGGCGGGGCAAAAAGACAGTGGCGAGAGCCGGAATGGAAACGGTGGCAGCGGGCGACGAGGCCAGAAAGCCGGTGAGATCGATGACCGTCGCTCCAGAGGCCTGGGCTTTGCGCCAATTTTGTTCGGCATCGCGCTGCGAGCCGGTAAAAAACACGAAGCGCGCTTGTTCGAAGCTGGCTTCTTCCAGGGCGCGAATGAAGGTTGGTTCGCCAGCGGCTTCGGTGAGCGTACCGGCGATGGCGGGCTCATCGAGCAGGACGATATCGCCAGCCGGAAAATTCCGTTCTTCGAGAACGAGTTTCACTTCCCGGCCGCGGAGCGAAGAAGCGCCGACGATGGCGACGCGATTGGCTTTGGTACGGCTGGAGGACATGCCTAGGCCGGCCGCGACCGCAGACGAAAATGCCGGAAGATCTGCATGATGGGTCCGTGCAGGGTGTAGCAGGCGGTGATGATGAACAGCATGATGTGCGAAAAATAGACGAGGGAGGCCAGACAGCACACCGAGAAAAATCACGGCGAGTGACGGTTGCTTGCGGGTCCAGGGAATATCTTTAAAACTGAAAAAGCGGAGGGTGCTGGACATCAGCACGCTGAGCGCGACCATCAGGGCGAGCCAGAGCAGGGATACCCGAACATCCTGGATGGGCGCGCCGTGAAAATAATAGACGGTGGCGGCCAACATTCCGGCGGCGGCCGGCGTGGGCATGCCGACGAAGTATTTGTTGCCACCCGGCGCCATACCTTGAATGTTGAAGCGCGCCAAACGCCAGGCGCAACTGGCGACGAAAATAAAACCGACCAGCCAACCGAGTTGGGTGAGGTGCAACGCTTCCGGGGCATTGGGCGCAGCGAGGGTGCGAATGCCCCAGGCGTAGGCCAGAGCTGCAGGAGCCAGGCCAAAGCTGACGATGTCCGCGAGCGAATCGAATTCCCTACCGAAATCGCTTTCGGTACCCATCCAGCGGGCGATGCGACCGTCCATGGAATCAAAAACATAGGCGAGACCGATGGCGGCGGCAGCGTGCTCAAAATCAGAAATTTTTCCGTCGAGAGTAGCGAGGATGGCGTAGTAGCCACACAGCATGTTGGCGACGGTAAACGCGCTGGGAAGGATGTAGACACCGCGACGCAGGCGCGAGTTGCGGAAAGGCCGGGGAAGTTCGTGCTCTTGGCCGATGGGATTTACGCCGTTCAATTCCATCTCGCTAATACGCTCTCGCCGCCTTTCACTTTTTCACCGCGCTTGACGGCGACTGCGGTATTCAAAGGCAACCAGACATCGACGCGCGAACCGAAACGAATCAGGCCGATCAATTCACCGAGGGCCACGGTTTCGCCCTCTTCTTTCCAGCATATCACGCGGCGCGCGATGGCTCCGGCGATTTGTTTGAAGACAATCGTGCCGCGAGTGGTGTGAAGGTAAATGATATTTTGCTCATTTTCGACGGAGGCGGCGGAGCGGAAGGCGGCATAGAATTTTCCGGGGCGATAGACCACGTCGGCGATGCGGCCAGCCGCGGGGGCGCGCTGCACGTGGACGTCCCAGACCGCGAGAAAGATGGTGACGCGATGGCCCATGACCGAATCGAGCATTTCGTCGACGATTTCGACGATGTGACCATCGGCGGGCGAGACAATCAGCTGCGGGTCGGAGGGGAGGTTGCGCTGCGGATTGCGAAAGAAATAAAAAACGAAGAGGCCGAGAAAAATGAGGAGAGCGCCGGGCCATTTCCAGCCGGGAATGAAGCAGAGGGCGCCGGCGAGGAGCGGCGGCAGGGCAAATTTGTAGGCGTCCTTTACCATGCTGTTCGGGAAATATCCTTGGTCATTTTTGTGGATTCGCCATGAACGCAGAGGCGGCACACGTCACGCGTGCGAAATGCGTTTGGTTCGAGATGCAGTTGTATTGTACGACAGAAGGGAGCGAGCCGGGCGTGGAGCTTTTGCGTTCAGCTACGGAAAATTCTAGTGATCGCCGAAACCGTGGCGATGGCGGGCGACGATCAGGGCCATCATGTCTTTGAGGTAGAGTTTGAATCGTTTGAGGGCGACTTCTTCATCCATGTCTTCGACTTTCCAGTAGGATTTCTGGCCGAGTTGCTGAAGTTTGGATTCACAGCGGAGATGTTCTTCGAAGAGGTTGCGGTATTCCTGGTCCGATTCGATCAATGTCTGGCGAATATCCTGAGATGTTTCAGGCATCGTTTACCTCCAGGTCAAATTTGGGGTACCTCTCGAGGTTAGGAATATCACGGAGGGGCTGTGGAAGCCAAGGGGCAAGATGCCGAAGCGAGCGGTGCCGCGGACGCGAGGTGCTTGGACTTGACGAAGGCTTGCGCGAGAAAGCCGCGCAAGCGGAAAGTGACGGAGGCATTTCTTTTTGGCACGGCTAAAGCCGTGCCCTGACGAAAGGCGACAGCGTGGATTTGGTAGCGCGGAGGGCGGGCGAGGCTGCGGTGAGGGAAATCAGTTGAGGGGCTGGCGATCATTCTTAGGTGAGGTGACGGGAGAGGAGGAGGGCGTCGTCGTTGGGGGCGTTGTAGTAGTTGCGGCGGCGGCCGACGATTTGAAATTTGTGATGTTCGTAGAAACGGAGGGCGGTTTGATTGGCGCTGCGAACTTCGAGAATGGCTTGTTCGGCGGAGAAGGTGCGCGCCCAATTCAGGGCGTGATCGAGAAGGGCGGTGCCGGTGCCGTGGTGCCTCGCATCGGGACGAACGGCGAAATTCAGGATTTCGATTTCGGATGAGACGCGGCGAGCTACCAAAAAGCCGGTGATATCAGGCGCGACGATCACGCTCGCGGCGTGCTGCTGGTCGTCTGCGGCCGAGGTGGGTACATCGAAGAGAGGTCCTTCGTCGCTGCGCTCCTCTGGATGACGGCCAAAGCCGGGTTCGGCGCCGACGGAGGGTTCTCGACTATTTTCGACGTGATGCGTCCCACTTTTTTGCTCGGCGGCTGCTTGTTCTGCAACCGTTTCAAAAACCCAGCCGGACATTTCGCTTTGCTACTCGTTCGTAATCGGCGGATTTCCATTGGGCGATTTCGGGGCAGGCGGATTGGATGGCGAGGATGGATTCGATGTCGCGAGATTCGAGAGGGCGGATGGGCAAAGGATTTATTTCCCTTTCAGCTGCAGCTCGGCGTCGGAGCGGCGGACGTAGTTGGCGTCGAGAGTCAGGGCGTTGCTGAATTCGCCGCGCTGCGCGCTGGCGATGGCGAGCTTGCCGATCGACGGCGCGAGGACACCTGAAACGGTCTGAAGAATAATGGATAAGGGTGACGGTGACGATGCGGAATTCTCAAAACGAGACATTGCCGCCGAAATCAATTGGGGATCTGATGTGGCGATCACTGCTTTGGAGTTCGCGCAGCGTTTTTGAATTTCGGCGAAGAGTTCGTCGGGAGACAACACGACCTCAGCGCCATCGAGTTGGAGACGCGAATCAGCGCGGAGGTAGAAGGCGCAGTACAACTGGCTGCGGCGGGCATCGAGAATTGGAATTACGAATTCCGGGCGCGAGGGATCGAGGGGAAAGGATTGCGCGGCGACTGCTTCCAGCGCGCTAACTCCAACGACTGGCTTGCCGTAAACCTCGGACCAGGCTTTCGCGGCGGTGAGTCCCGACGCGCAGACCGGTGAAGGAACCGGGTCCGGCGGCGACCGAAAATAAATCGAAATCAGCAAGTTTGAGCGCGAGATCGCGCAGCAAAAATTCGAGATGGCGGAACATGCGCGAGGAGTAATTTTCGTCGGAAGTGGTGGAAATGACGCCGAGGAGTGCGTCGTCGCGGAGCACGGCGAGGCTGCCGACCAGCGAGGAAGTGTCTAACGAAAGGGTTAGCACGTGCACCAGTATAGGGCAATTACGTGGCCAAACCCGTGAAAACATGTGGTTTTCTGACATTTCTGCAGCGGCAGAAAAGCCCTATTTCCTTGACGTTTTGGGGCCATGTGCCTAAACTTTCAATAGCTTCTCCGGGAGAGGACTTCCACCTATGTCTATGGAATTCAAGCTAGGCGAAAAAGTCGTGTATCCAAATCACGGTGTTGGGGTGATCGAGCAGATAAGTTACGGAACAGCTAATGGGCGGTCGGAACGGTTTTACATGTTGAAGATCGTTTCGAGCGGATTGAAAGTGATGGTGCCCCAGACGAACGTGGATTGCGTTGGTCTGCGTCCGATCATTCGCAATACGCAAGCCGGCGCGGTGATATCGTTTTTGGAGAAGGGCCGTTCCGCTTCGCACCACGATTGGAAACACCGGTTCAAGGAAAACTCGGACAAGATGCGGACGGGCTCGCTGATGGAAGTAGCCGCGGTGCTGAAAGGCCTCGTAGCGCTCAGCCGGACCAAGCCACTTTCGTTCCGGGAAAAGAAGATGCTGGAACGAGCCAAGTATCTTCTGGTGAGCGAACTGGCGACAGTTCGAAACACGTCCGAATCCACGGTCGAAGCCAACCTGATACGCGCACTGGCAAAAGCCAAGCTGCAAATGCCGGAAGCCTCTCCGATTCCGGAGTAAATTTTAGTACGCCCTGGCGGGCACGGCCTTTACGGGCCGTGCCCATTTTTTTGGGGTGCCGGTGATTTTGGGAGGCTTGCTCGCGGATGCGATGCCTCAGCGGCTAAAGCCGCTCGCATTTGGCTGACGGTTCGGCACGGCTGAAGCCGTGCCCTGACGAAAGGCCACGGCTGTTCGGCGCGGCGGGATAGCGCCAAAGCAGATTCTCATTCGCTAAAGATCGTCGCGGTGTTGGCCGCGCTTAGCGCTTCTTCGATTTGCTCTTCGTTTTATTCCTGATTTTCTTCTTGGGGGTGGGCTTTTTGTTTTTCCTGGCGGCCACGACGATGGCTTGGATCTGCTGCAGGTGATTCAGGTCGTGGCCGGCGAACATGCGGACGATGTGTTCGATCGTTTCCTGGCCGCGCTCGGAGTGCATGCCGTAGTGCTTCCACTGTTCGGGCGTCAGGGTTTTGAGCATGGCGAGATTCGCCTGGCGCAGAGATTCGAAATGCTGGAGGGATTGGTGCGCGTCGCGCGAGGCGTAATGCCCGGCGACGGCCCAGACATCCTGATCAAAAGCCTGGATGGGGGTGCCGGGCGTGCCGAGGATGAAGCGCATGCGAAAGCCGCCGACGATATCGGTATCGACGAGATGGGTGACGATTTCGGCGACGGACCATTTGTCGGGAGCGGGGCGTTTGCGGAGGCTGGCCGCGGAATGGCCCTGGATCAGGGATTTTATTTTTTTGGCGGTGGTGGCCTGGACTTTCAGCGGTTCGTGATCTCCGGCGTGGCCGAGGATGCGCTGGATATATTGCTGCGGTGTTTCGTTCATTTCGTGTGGCTCCCTTTTTCGAATCGCCCCGGGGTGATTATAGCGACGGGTGGAGACCGGAAGAAGGACAAGGAAATTGTTTGACGATCGGGGTCTGGGTCCAATTTGGCTGAGCGGCTGGGCTCGAACGCGATAGGCGTTACCTGTACGAAAGGACACTTGGGGTCTGGAAACACGAGGGGGCGAGAATCGAGCTCGGGACGTGGCGCGCCTTACACTTTAGGGAGTGAACTTCGCGCTGGGCGGCTCTTGGGAAGGTGATCGCCTGGCGCAGGCGTGAGTCAAGTTCACTAGGCGAAAGCATGGCTTGGAAGGCCACCGACGAGCTGGGTTCCCGGCCGTCTGCAACAACAACACTAAATCCCGAAGAGCAGGAGCTTGCGCGGAAACGCGCGGAGCAGGCGGCGATTGAAAGCGAACTCGCGGAGCGCGAGTTGCGTTCGGCGAATTTGCGGGCGGAGCTGGGCGCGTTCGAGCAGCAATACCTGCATTTCGTGGGATCGCGCTACGCGGAGCTGGACGAATTGAAGGCGGGGATCGCGGAGCGCACGGCGCGCGAGCAGCCGAGCAATGTGCGGGCGCAACAGGTGGCGCGCGAGGCGCGCGAACACGCGCAGGAGACCAAAAGCGCGGCGGGAGAGAAACTGGAATCTTCGCCGCGGGCTTTTGAGGCGTCGCCGGAGATGAAGCGGCTGTATCGCGACGTGGCGAAACGGATTCATCCGGATCTGACGTCGGATCGCAACGACCGCGCGAAACGGCAGGCGTTGATGGCGGAAGCGAACGAGGCGTATCGGCGCGGGGACGACGCGCGGCTGGCGAAAATTTTAACGGAATACGAATGGAGCCCGGAGCAGGTGCAGGGTGAAGGCGCAGGCGCGGAATTGATTCGGGTGATTCGCGGGATCAGCCAGGCGCGCGGGCGGCTGGCGGAGATTGAAGCGGAACTGCAGGAGCTGCTACGGTCGGATTTGTATCAGCTGAAGACGCGAGTGGACCAGGCGCAACAGGATGGGCGCGACGTGTTGAAGGAAATGATCGACAAAGTTGAGGATCAGATTACGCAGGCCAAGCGGCGGATGGAAGTTCCGGCGCCGGTGCGCGGTTGATTGCGGGGAAGCTTTGAGGATGACGAGCTAATCATGGAAGTTCGCGATGCGGAAAAACCGGTGAGTCAGGTGGGGACGGATGCGACCGCGCTGGCGCGCGCGAATTCGCAGGGGCTTACGGTGCGGTCGGCTGGTTTGGTGCGGCGGGGGCTGCGCGACCTGGCGCGGGATTCGAACTGGCTGATCAAAAAGATTTTTGCGGGGCGCAGTGCGAGTGTGGCGATTTCGGATACGGGGATTGTGTGCGCGATTCCGGCGGTGGCCCAGGGCTCGGCGCAGCGGCTGGTGCTGTTCGACATGGAAATGAACGTTCCGATGATGGCGTTGTCGGTGCCGGGTGAAAGCGCGGAGCGCGTGGACAATTCGGTGGCGGCTTTCGCGTGGTCGCCGGGCGCGCGATATTTGGTGGCGGCGCGGCGGGCGTGGGAGCAGCCAGCGCTACATATTTTCGATCTCCATTCCAAAATGTTGGTGGGGACTTTTGGGGAGTCTACCAATTTTCCGGCGCGACTGGAGTGGGCGGCGAAGGGCGGATATTTTGCGGCGGCAGCGGGCAGCGGAAAGCAGGCGTCGTTGCGATTGTGGCGCGCGGCTGCGGACGCAATTCCCTTCTCGGCGGTGGCAGCGCATGAAATGGGACTGCCGGAAGGATTCGAGCGGCAGACGTACGAGGCGGAATTCGGGGAGGAAGGCGGATTTTCGGGATACGGGAGCTTGGGGTTCAGCCCCGATGGGACGACGCTGGCGAGTGTGGCGGAGATTCGCGGCGATTGGGCGGACGATTCGATTGTGTTCACGGAGGCGGCGACGCTGCAGAAGAAAAATGTATTTCACGGGCAGGGGCACATTACGGATATTGCTTGGACGGCGGACAGTCGCGCGATGATTTATTGCGCTGCGGGGCAGGCTTATCGCCTTCGGCTGGAAACGTTGGAGTCTGAAGCTTTGCCGTTTGGCGCGGAATTCTGCGCGTGCCATCCGCACTTGGCGTTGTGTTTGTGTTTCAGTTCGTGGCTGAAGAATTCGGCGAAAGGGCGATTGTTCGTCGTCGATTTGAATACTTTGGAGATTGTGGACGAGCATGCGGCGGAAAATGTGGCGAGTCTGCGGTGGAATGGTGAGGGGACGAAGGCTTACGCGGTGACTACGGACGGGATGGGATACATTTACGAGTCGGCGTTGATTTAGGTGGCGGGTGGTGCGGTTTTGCGGTTTTCGAATGCCCTCGTTGTTTGAATTTTCTTCGCGATTGACCTCGGTGTAACGGCCTGATTCGTGAGCGTGCCGCACCTCCGGTGCTCGGGGAAATCTCGGTTCGTTTCCCCGGCCCTTACGGGCCGGGCTAACACTATGCCGCGCCTCCGGCGCTGGTTTTTGTGCTGGGCGGACGGCTGCTTGTTGATACGGGTGCGCGAGGCCGAGGTTGCGAAAGCAGATTCCTCGGTGCTCTTCCTCGTTCGGTTCTCTGGGTTGCGACGGGAGTCTGCCTGAAACCAGCGGGAGATTGGGGACGGGGTCGAGGGTGGGGTCCGCGAAGAGGCCGGCGGCGAAGAGGCTGTAGCCGGCGGCGGCGATCATGGCGGCGTTGTCGGTGGAGAGGGCGCGGCTGGGGAAGAAGGTTTCGATGTTGAGTTTTTTTGCTTCGCGCTCGAAGGTGGCGCGGAGTTCGCTGTTGGCGGCTACTCCGCCGGAGACCAGGACGGAGCGCGCGCCGGCTTCCTGCGCGGCGGCGAGGGTGCTGGTGACGAGATTGTTCACGACCGAACGCTGAAAGCTGGCGATCAGATCCAGCGTTGCTGGGGTGCAGAGTTTGCGGAGGGCGTCGGCGCCGCGTTCACCGCGGGCGATGGCTTCTTTTCTGGCATTAATTTCCGGTTGCAGCTCGGGATGCTTCTGAATGTGGTATAGGACTGCCGTTTTGATTCCACTAAAACTGAAATCGTGATGGCTGTCGCGAATTTTGGGTTCGGCGAAACGAATCGCGTGCGGATTGCCGTGGGCGGCGAGTTTGTCGATCACCGGACCGCCGGGATATCCGAGGGCGAGGAGGCGGGCGACTTTATCGTAGGCTTCGCCGGCGGCGTCATCGCGGGTGCCACCGATGCGGGTGTAGGAAAATTGGCGGGCGCCATTGGTGGATTGGTCTTGCACTTCGTAAATCACGGTGTGGCCGCCGGAAACGATCAGGCAGATGGTGGGAAGTTCGGGGCGGCGATCGCCGGTGGCGCAGGCTTCGAGAAAGACGGCGTGGACGTGGCCGGCGAGATGGTTCACGGCGACGAGCGGCTTGCCCAACGCGAGGGCGAGAGCTTTTCCGTAAGTGACGCCGACGAGCAGAGCGCCGACCAGGCCGGGACCCTGGGTGACGGCGATGGCATCGAGGTCTTGCAGAGTGATGCCGGCTTGCTCGATGGCTTCGCGGACGACCGGGACGATTTGGCGGAGATGTTCGCGGGAGGCGAGTTCAGGGACGACTCCGCCGTATTTTCGGTGAATTTCGATTTGGGACGCGACGATGCTGGAGAGAACGCGTTCGCCGTCGGCGACGACGGCGGCGGCGGTTTCGTCGCAGGACGATTCGATCCCAAGAATGAGTTTCCCGATTGGCGGCATACCAACTTCATTGTATACGCAGGACTCGGTGCGTGCGATATCATCGATTGAACAGACATGACGGTTTCGAAAAACCGTAAAACAGCATTACCGGCCGATCGAACTCTACGTAGTAAAATTAAGTGAAGTGATACTCGCCGCTAGCCGCGAGCTGGATTCCGCAAACAGGCGCTAACGCACAAAAACTTATGACAACTACTCGAAAACGCGTACGAAAAGCTGTGCTGCCGGTGGCCGGGCTGGGCACCCGATTTCTGCCCGCGACCAAGGCGATGCCCAAGGAAATGTTGCCGGTGGTGGATAAGCCGTTGATTCAGTATGCGGTGGAGGAATGCATCGCGTCGGGGATCGAACATGTGATTTTCGTGACCGGGCGGCGCAAGAACGCGATTGAGGATCACTTTGATTTTGCGCCGGAGCTGGAAAGTTTTCTGGAATCGAAAGGCAAATCGCAGCAGGCGCAGATGGTGCGGGAAATCAGCGGCGGGATGCATTTCAGTTATACCCGGCAGAACGAAGCGCTGGGGCTGGGGCATGCGGTGCTGACGGCGCAGGAATTGGTGGGCGATGAGCCGTTCGCGGTTTTGCTGGGCGACGTGATCATGGATGGTCCGGTGCCGGCCACGCGATCGCTGATTGAAATTTACAACGAAACGGGCAAAGGCGCGATTACGGTGCAGGAAGTGGAGCCCGAAGAATTGCAATTCTACGGGGTGATCGACGCGGAGAAAGCGCCAGGGTCGCGGTGGGGCGATCGGCTGCTGAAAGTCAACAATCTGGTGGAGAAACCGAAAACCGGAACGGCGCCGTCGAATCTGGGGGTTTCGGGACGCTACGTGCTGCCGCCGGAAATTTTTGAATATTTGGAAAAGACCAAGCCGGGAGCGGTGGGAGAAATTCAGCTGACCGACGGGCTGGTTGCTTTGGCGAAGAATGGCGCGTTGTGGGCCCACGTGCATGAAGGCAAGACGCACGATGCGGGGGACAAGCTGGGATTCCTGAAGGCGACGGTGGAGTACGCGCTGCGGAATCCGAGCTTCGGGGCTAAATTCCGGAAATATTTGAAGGAACTGGATCTGTAAGCGAGATCACTTCTTTTTCTTGCTGCCCTTCTCGCTGCCCGATTTTGACGCGCTCGATTTGGATTCGGAGGATTTGGAGTCCGAGGATTTCGAGTCGTTCGATTTGGAATCCGCCGAGGATTTGGATTCCGAGGTGCCGGCGTCTTTCGATTTGGAGTCGGACGAGTCGCTGGAGTTGGAAGATGAGCTTTCGTCGGGCTTGGCGACCGAGGTGTTATCGGAATTCTTGCCTTTGTAATCCGTTACGTACCAGCCTGAACCTTTGAACTGGATACCCGCCGCAGACACCTGGCGTTCGGCTTTGCCGCCGCATTTCGGGCACTTCTGGGTTTCCTTGGCCGAATAACTTTCGATTTTCTCGTATTTGTTTGCGCATTTCGCGCACTTGTATTCGTATAACGGCAAAGCTGGGTCCTCCGGATTGCTTGAGACAATAGGAAATCATAGCACGGGTGCGCGCGGGGCGGCAGCGCGCGTGCAGCACTCCCACCGCGCTGGAACCGTCGCATGGCCATGAGAGGCCGCGTGGCGTGTGCTAGACTTTGGCGGTGAAAGAAAAAGCTGGAGCGACGGCAAAATTGGCTGAACCGGCGGTGGGGTGTCTTTATGTGGTGGCGACGCCGATTGGGAACCTGGAGGATATTTCGCTGCGCGCGTTGCGCATTTTGAAGGAGTGCGACGCGATCGCGTGCGAAGACACGCGGCAGACGGTGAAGCTGCTGACCCATTTCGATATTCAGAAACGGCTGGTGAGCTATCACGAGCACAACGAGATTACGCGCGCGGCGGAAATGATCATCGAGCTGGAGCAGGGAGCGAAAGTAGCGCTGGTGACGGATGCGGGGACGCCGTCGATTTCGGATCCGGGGCAGCGGCTGGTGAGTTTGTGTCTGCGGCATGGAATTCAGGTGGTGCCGATTCCGGGGGCGTGCGCGTTTGTGACGGCGCTGGCGGGATCGGGAATGGCGATTGAGGAGTTTACGTTTGTTGGGTTTTTGCCTTCGCGGCCGACGGAGCGGCGCAAGCGATTGCGGGCGCTGGCGACGGAGCCGCGGACACTGGCGCTGTACGAGGCGCCGCACCGGTTGCTGGATACGCTGGAGGATGCGCTGGAGATTTTGGGGAACCGGCCGGGAGTGATTGGGCGCGAATTGACCAAGGTGTACGAGGAATTTGTGCGCGGGCATCTGGAGGATTTGCTGGCGGCGGTGCGGAAGAAGGCACCGCGCGGGGAAATTACTTTGCTGATTGGGCCGGCGGACGGAGCGCCGCAGCATCATGCGGAGGACGAGAAGGCGAAGATTCCTTTGGCGCGGCGGGTGGAAGAGGTGATGAAGGAACGGAAGATCGATAATAAGGCGGCGTTGAAGGAAGTGGCGAAGGAGCGGGGGTTGACGCGAAGGGAGGCTTACAAGCAGCTTTTGATTACGCGGGACGAGTAGCGTTTCTTCTTTGAGTAATTCTTCGGTTTCCTTCGCGGTTAACGATGCCTTCGAGTGCAAATCTGTCACGGTCGAGTTGGTTCCGGGCAGCGCGCGTCTGGGTGGCGCAGCAGAAGTCAAATGCTTGCGCGATACAGCCGCGCAAAAGGAAGGACGACGAAAGGCATTTTTTTGGCACGGCTAAAGCCGTGCCCTGACGAAAGACAAAGGCCACAACGCTTTCGCCTTACGTCCCGACCCCTGCAAGGCAATTGAAGCAGGTCCCTCGTCGCTTCGCTCGCTCGGGATGACAACGTCTGGTGGTGCGGTGGTTCAGTCGGCGTTGGCCGACGTCGGCGTGGACGATGCGGAATTCGCGGCAGTCGCGGCGTTGGCGTTGGCGGCGAAGAAGGCGTCGACTTTTTCGAGGATTTGGGGGCCGCTGTCGGAGTGGTGGACGTTGTGGCGAAGTTCGGAGCCGTTGCGCACGCCGTGGGTGAAGAGGCTGGCGAACTGTTTCATTTTGCCGACGGCGTCGGGCATTTCGGCGGCGAGCAGGCTGCGGAAATAGCCGCTGAGCAAGTGGTAGCGGTCGACATCGGTGGGCTCGGTGTAATGGCCGGTGGCGAGGAAGTCGGCGATCTGGCGGAAGATCCAGGGATTGGAGGAAGCGGCGCGGCCGATCATGACGGCGTCGCAATGGGTTTCGGCGATCATGCGCACCGCGTCCTGCGGAGTGCGAATGTCGCCATTGCCGATGACCGGAATTTTTACGGCGGCCTTCACGTCGCGAATCACATTCCAATCGGCGGAGCCGGCGTAGCCCTGCATGCGGGTGCGCGGATGGACGGCGATGGCTTCGATGCCGATGCGCTCGGCCATTTGGGCGACTTGAACGGCGACGATGTTATTTTCGTCCCAGCCGGAACGGATTTTGATGGTCAGCGGAATTTTTACGGCGGCGCGGACGGCGCCGAGAAGTTTTTCGAGATGGACCAGGTCGCGCAGCAGGCCGGAGCCGCCGCATTTCACAACTTTTTTTACGGGACAGCCGAGGTTGATATCGACTTGATCGAAGCCGAGGTCTTCGGTGAGCGCGGCGGCCGAGGCCATGACGGACGGATCGGAGCCGAAAATCTGGGCGGCGATGGGATGCTCGTCGGCGTCGAAAGTACAAATAATGAAGGGTCCGCGCGGAATTGCGGGTGAGGCCTTCGGCGCTGGTGAATTCGGTCATGATCAGGCCGCAGGCGCCGAGGGAACGGATCACGCGGCGGAAGACGGTGTCGGTGACGCCGGCCATGGGCGCGAGGATGGTGGCGGGGCGGATGACGGTGTCGCGAATTTTGAGTTCAGCGGGAAACATGACTTGGCCTGATTGAATTTTAATCTTCTTCGTCGCGATCCGAACCGGCGACGCGCGCGGCGGTTGCGTACCAGTGAGCCATTCGAGAAGCCGGTGCGACCAAGCTGCGCGATCAAGGCTTCCTTGGAGCCGCCGAAATAATTTTCAACGACCTGGCCGAGGGCCTGGGCGCGGGCTTCGTCGGCGCTGAGATTCGGAGTGTAGATGTAGGCGCGGCCGACTTTGCGGCGTTCGACGATGCCTTTGCGGGCGAGGCGATCCATGATGGTCATGATGGTGGTGTAGGCGCGGGGGCGGCGCGGCGCGAGCAGATCGCGGATTTCGCGGACGGTGGCCTGGCCGACGGGCCAGAGGGTGTTCATGCAATCGAGCTCGAGAGGCGCGAGGTCGAGAAGCGAGCGGCGCGGAGGCGGCAGGCGGGTGAGGACTTCACTCATTGGGAGCACTCCAGCGCGAGCGTGACGGCGAGGCTCATGCTTTTCGCGGCTCGAAATCGAGCTGGGCAGTTCCCCGGGGCGCGGCGGCTTCGACGGATTTAGACGCTGCGACCGGGACTGGCTTCGGCTGCTGACCCAAGTAAGTGTCGGTGCGCAAAATCGCGCGACGGAGAGCCGGATTGCGTTCGGTCCATTCCTCGTTGCCGGATTCGGACGCGAGAGTGACGCGCATGGCGGCCATCTTGGAATCCATATCATCGAGAAAGTGGAGAGCGACGGCTTCGCGCGTTTGCGGCAGCGTAGGCGAACCAAATTCGAGCGAACCGTGGTGGCTGAGAATCAGGTGTTCGACCAAAATCGCGAGCTCGGCGGGGAAACCGGGAATTAATTTTATTTTGTCGCGGACGAGGCCGGTGCCGATGGTGATGTGGCCGAGGAGGCGGCCGGGCGTGGTGTATTGCACGCCGCGCTCGTAGCTCAATTCCTCGATTTTGCCGAGGTCGTGAAGAACAATTCCGGAGAGGAGCAGGTCGGCGTCAAGTTCGGGATATTGGGCGATTACGCCGCGGCCGAGTCCGATGAGGCTGACCACATGCTCGAGCAGGCCGCCGACGAAGGCGTGGTGCATCATCATGGCAGCGGGGGCGCGCTTCAGGCGCGGGGCGATGGCCGGATCTTCGACGATGCTTTCGAGCAGGCGCTGGAGGAACGGATTCTTCATGCCGGAGATGGCAGCGCGCAGATCGGCGTAGAGCTTTTCGACGTCGAATTTGGTGTGCGGGAGAAAATCGCCGAGGTCGTATTCGCGCTCTTCGGCGGGAATGATCTGCTCGAGGGTGACTTCTTTGCGCCGTTGTAGAGTTTTACGCGGCCACGAACTGACCACGACGTCGTCGCACTCGAAGGTTTTGACGATGGCTTCGAAGTTGTCCCACATTTTCGCGGGGATCGAGCCGGTGCGATCGCGCAGCGAAAGCTCGCAGCCAGGATTTGCCGGTGCGGGCCGAAGTACGAATCCCTTTCTCGCAGACCAGAAACAGCGTGGAAACGGCTTGGCCGTCCTGCAGGTCGGAGACGAAATGAGACTTCATTGACCGGCCTTGGGCAAGCGGCACTTTCTTCTTGGCTTTGTTTTTGGTGGCGACGTCGGGAGTGGGCTGGACTTCTTGAATCACGCTGGCGCCGGGAACGGCGGCGGAATCGGTGTAGCCGGGTTTGACCATCGACGTAGCTTTCCTCGCGCAGCTCGCCGAGGTAGGTGCGCAGGGTGGGCTGCATTTTTTCCATGTACAGCTTGTTCATGATTTCGTTTTCGACTTTGTCCAAGGGCTGCAGACCGGCCTGATAATGGTTTTCGACTTTCAAAACTTCGAAACCGGTTTTGGTCTGAATCACGTCGGTGATCTGGCCTTTGTCCATCTTGAAGACGACCCCTTCCAGTTGGGGTGCGAGCTGGCCACGCTGGAAGGTGCCCAGATCGCCGCCATCCTTGGCGGTACTGCCTTCGGAATAACGCTTGGCGATTTCGTTGAAATCGTCGCCCTTCACCACGCGATTGCGCAAATCTTCCGCCTTCTTGCTGCACCGATTCCATTTCTTCCGGGCTCTTGCCTTCCGTGCTCAGGAAAATTTCCGTCAGCACCACCTGTTCGGGCCGGGTGAATTCCTGCGGATGCGCGTCGTAGTAGGTCTTCACTTCTTCGGTGGGAATATTGATGTGCGAACCGACTTCGCGGCGGATCACTTCCTGGGTCAGCATGCCGTTGCGGATTTGGGTTTTGTAATCTTCCCAAGGCAAACCCGAGCCTTCGACGGCTTTTTCCAAATCTTCGATACTGTTCAGATTGTTTTGCTTGCGCACATCGTCCAGACGTTTGATCAGGTCGGACTCGACGCTGAGGCCCATGTCCTTGGCGCGCTGGACCATCAGGGACTGGTCGATCAAGCCGCGCAGCAGATCTTTCTGCTGGTCCTTATATTCGGCGGCGAGTTTATCCGGCGGGCAGTTCTGGCAGTCGTGGGCGATTTCGTCTTTCAGCTGCATGTCGGCGTGCTGGTAATCCGACTGGGTAATGATGTCGTTATTCACGCGGGCGATAATTTCCTCGACGACGGTGGCTTTAGCCTGGGCGCGGGCGGAGGAAGGCAGTAGCGCCGCGGACATGGAGGCCAAGGCGAAAGCGGCGACGACGAATTGCAGGGCTTGGCGCAAAGTGTGTTTATTCATAGGGATCTCTCACCTCAAATTTTAGCTCTACGATTGTAGTTGTAGCAATACGTTTCTGACGGCGCCCATGGGGCCGCCTTGATAGCCCTTCCATTCGACCCATAGCACGCCGGTCGGATCGAGGCGCATACCGCGGCGTTTGCGGATCAATTTGACCAGCTGGTCGGGCCCCAGAGGCGTGTCGTCGTAGAACTTTATGGCGACCTGATCGCCTTTGCGGTCGACGGTGGCGACCAGCAGCTTCTCGGCCATGCGCCTTCAGCACCGCGTATTCCAGCAGATTCTCGACGGACGGCGGCGGCGGGCCGAAGCGGTCTTCCAGTTCGCGGCGGACTTCGACGCGCATCCTCCTCCGAAGTGACGCTGGCGATGCGCTTGTAAATGCGCAGGCGCAGATTCTCGCTATCGATGTACTCCGGTGGGATGCGGATTTCCTGGCCGAGGTTGAGTGTGGCGCGGCGTTCGGGGGCGACGGCCTCGCCTTTCCGTTCGGCGACGGCGCGCTCCATCATCTGGCAGTACATGTCGAAGCCGACGGCTTCGATGTGGCCGTGCTGCTCGCGGCCGAGCAAATTCCCTGCGCCGCGGAGTTCGAGGTCGAGCGCGGCGATGCGGAAGCCGGCGCCGAGATCGCTGAATTCTTTCAGCGCGGCGAGACGCTGGCGGGCGATGGAGCTGAGCGTGCGTGTCCGGCGGGACGAGCAGGTAGGCGTAGGCGCGCTGGTTCGAGCGGCCGACGCGACCGCGCAGCTGGTACAGCTCCGAAAGTCCCATGCGGTCGGCGCGATTGATGATGATGGTGTTGGCGCGCGGAATGTCGAGACCGTTTTCGATGATGGTGGTCGAGACCAGAACATCCGCTTCGTCGCGAATAAATTTCAGCATCACTTTTTCGAGTTCGGTCTCGCGCATCTGGCCGTGGCCGACGACGACGCGCGCTTTGGGGACCAGGCGATTGATCATGGCCGCCAGCGAGACGATCGATTCGACGCGGTTGTGCACGAAGAAAACCTGGCCGTCGCGGGCCATTTCTTCCTCGATCACGCGCTGGACCAGCGTTTCGCTGAACGGCGCGACGGTCGTCTGAATCGCGAGACGGTCTTTGGGCGGCGTTTCGATCACGCTCATATCGCGCAGACCCACCAGCGACATGTGCAGCGTGCGCGGAATGGGCGTGGCGGACATGGTGAGCACGTCGACGTTCTTGCGCATTTCTTTCAGGCGCTCTTTGTGCGCCACGCCGAAACGCTGCTCTTCGTCGACGACCAGCAGGCCGAGGTCCTGAAATTTCACGTCCTTGGAAAGGATGCGGTGCGTGCCGATCAGGATGTCCACTTTGCCGGCTTCCACTTCTTCGAGGACTTTCTTCTGTTCTTTCTCGGTGCGGAAGCGGCTGATCATTTCGACGCGAACGGGAAAGGCGGCGAAGCGGCGCTTGAAAGTTTGAAAATGCTGGAAGGCCAGAACGGTGGTAGGCGCGAGGACGGCGACTTGTTTCGAATCGGCGATGGCTTTGAAGGCGGCGCGCATGGCGACTTCCGTTTTGCCGTAGCCCACGTCGCCGCAGAGCAGGCGGTCCATGGGCAGCATTGGATTCCATGTCGCGCTTCACGTCGTCGATGGCGCGCTGCTGGTCGGCCGTTTCTTCGAATTCGAAAGCGTCGTCGAATTCGCGCGTGAAATTGGTGTCCGGCGGAAACGTGTGGCCGACGGCGAGTTTTCGCTCGGCGTAAAGTTCGAGAAGCTGATCGGCCATGTCGCTGACGGATTTTTTGACGCGCGACTTGCGCGCTTCCCAGACGGTGGTGCCCAGGCGGTCGAGCTGGGGTTCGACGCCGCCGAGCGACGTGTATTTCTGAATGAGATCGATGCGCGCGAGCGGGACGTAGAGTTTGGCGTCGCCGGCAAATTTGCAGCAGCATGAATTCGCCGTTGGCGCCTTCGATGGCGACCTGGCGCAGGCCTTCGAATTGGCCGATGCCGTGATCGACGTGGACCACGTAGTCGCCGGGTTTGAGATCGCTGAAATCGCTGAAGAAGCTGGAGGTTTTGGGACGCGAGCGAGCGCGCTGGGATGGCGCGGGCAGCGTCTCGAAAAGATCGGCGTTGCCGTAGAGCACGACTTTGCGCGTCGACGAAGACGACGCCTTCGGCGAGCGGCGCTTTGGTGAGCACGATTGCCGGCACCGGGCGCGCTGCTTTCTTCCTGGGCCAGGCGCGTGACCGTGGCGTTTTCTTCGAGTTCGCCCATGCGATAGGGCAATTCGAATTCGTGGCAAATGTCCGCGAGGCGTTCGAGTTCGCCGGTGCTGGCGGCGGAAACCATGACTTGATCGCCGGCGGCGATGCGGGTGCGGGCTTCGGCGATAAAGGCGGGGACGTTGCCGTGATAGCGCGTGGTGGGTTGGGTCTGCAGGATGCGCAATTCGGCAGGGGCGTTTGCGGCGGCAGCGCTGGCGGACGATGAGCCGGTCGCTAAATTTTCCAGGGCCAGATGTTCGAGGGAAAAACGCGGGGCCAGCTGGAGCGCGAGACTCCATTCTTCGTCGTCGAAAATAAATTTTTCGGGAGGCTCGGCGAGCGGGTCTTCCACTTCGGCGAAGGCCTCGGCGAGTTGGGCGCGATATTTCTCGATAGCGCCGGCGAGGAGTGACGGTTCGTCCTCGACGATCAGCGGTTCATTGGCGAGGTCGAAGAGAGTGGCGTTGCGCTTTCGCGCAGAGCTTCGCGAAATTCCCAGCCGGGATAAAACCCGGCGGGCGCGGAGTCGTCTTCGCGGCCGGAAGCGGAATGCACGCGCATTTTTTCCAGGATTTCGGCGTGACGCGGAAATTCGGTCAGCGGCAAGCAGCGTGGCGCGCTCGATGGGGCTGGTGGATCGCTGGGTGGTGGGATCGTAGGCGCGAATGGATTCGATGGTGTCGCCGAGGAGTTCGAGGCGGACCGGTTGCAGCGATTCGGGCGAATAAATGTCGATGATGCCGCCGCGGACGGCGAACTGGCCGGGCATGTCGCAGGTGACTTGTTTGTCGTAGCCGGCGCTGGAGAGAAAATTGATCAGGGCTTCGTGCTCGATGGTTTCGTCGCGGGAGATGGTGCGGGCGAGCTGCGAATAAAATTCGCGGTCGCGCATGCGCCAGAGCGCGGCTTGGACCGGCGCGACGAGGAGGTCGGCTTCGCCGGTGGCGAAGCTCCAGAGCGCGACGGCGCGGTCTTCGGAAATTTCGGCGTGAGGCGAACGATTTTCGTAGGGCAGAACTTCATGAGCCGGAAGGTGGACGACACGGCGGTCGGGCTTTCCGGTAATGGCGCGATAAAAATAGCGCAGCGGCTCGAGGAGCATTTCGGCGCGCTGATTGGTTTCGACCAGGATGACGAAGGGACGGCCGAGTTCGGCGAAGGCCAGCGGGATGATGAGCGCTTTGGCCGCGTCGGTGAGGCCGGCGAGGCGCACTTCGCCGCCTCGGCGGCGCAACGCGTCGAAGGCTTGCTCGGCGACCGAGCGGCGGGCCACTCGCGCGAGAAGCTCGCTGACGATGGGAAGAATCATGCGGGAAGTTGTTTGATGCGTTCGAGGAGACGCGCGGTGGAGAAACCGGGCTCGAGCGGGATGCGGATCACTTGGGCGCCGGAAGCACGGGCGGCCTCATCGTCGAGAAATTCGTTCTGGTTGGAAGTGAGCTCGCCGCCTTTGGCGACAACTTCGGGCGCGAGACGTGCGATAAATTCGCGCGCGGTGGGCTCGTCGTATTGGGTGACGTAATCGACGCAGGCGAGATTCGCCAGAATTTCGGCGCGCTCGTTTCCCGGATTCACGAAAGGCGCCAGCGGGGTGGAGCTAGCGGCGTCTTCGGCGAGGCGGCTGGCGTCACTGCGCACGCCGACGACGAGAATGTCGGCGAGGCCGCGCGCGTGTTCGAGCAATCGGACGTGGCCGGGATGCAGCAGATCGAAGGCGCCGGTGACGCAAACGACGCGCTTTCCGTTGCGTTTCCACTCGCGACGTTGGAGAATCAACTCGGTTTGCGAAACGATTGCCAATTCCCTCTTCTCCGGTGCATCTGCCGCGTTCCGCGGCCGGTCAACGCGATACAGCAGCAATTCATCATTCTACCATGTGAGGCAGAAATGCATTGGCGGGCGGCGTGAAGGCGCTGAGAGTCCGCGGACTGTGGACGATGGTGCTGGCCGCTGCCGGAATCGCGCTGCTATTGCTGGGCGCACACTGGATTCGCGTGGCGGAATTGCCCAAGCAGGAAATCGTGTTGACGGCGGGCGGATGCAATACGCCGGTGACGATACTGCAGCCGCCGCCGGAGGTGCAGCCGGTGGGCAGCGTGGTTTTGATTCACGGGCTTTCGGCCAACCGGCGTTTGATGATGTACCTGGCGGAAGATTTTGCGGGGCACGGATTTCAGTCGTACGCGATGGATTTGCCGGGGCACGGGGATAGTAAGGATAGGTTTTCGTTTGCGCGGGCCGAGGCCTGCGCGACGGCGGCGGAGGAAGCGCTGACGCAAGCGCACGCGATCGATCCGAAAACGACGATTCTGGTGGGACATTCGATGGGCGGCACGATTGCAATTCGAATGGCGGATCGCGATCCGGTGGCGGCGACGATTGCGATTTCGCCGGGGCCGACGGTTCCGCCGAAGCGCATGCCGACGAATTTGCTGGTGTTCAGCGCCAGCGCGGATTTAAAGATTTTGAAGGAAGCGGCGAAGGGCTTGTCCGATTTGGCGGGGGGCACGCGCACGGCGCCGGATGATTTTGTGCAGCGGCGCGCATTTGAATTGCAGCTGCTGCCGCATTCGACGCATACCAGCCTGCTTTCCGACCGGCGGGTGGCGCACAATTCGGAACAGTGGGCGATGCGGACTCTTTTTCCGGAAATTTCGGCGGAGACGGTCGCACTGAACCTGGATCTGGCGACGTATGAGACGTTTGGCAATGGACGCCGGAGGCTGGCGGGCGGAGCGCTGGGATTTATCGGGATTCTGCTGATTTTTCCGTTGGCGGTTTCGATCCTGGCGAAGATGGGGGGACCGACATCGCCGGAAGTTCCGGGTTTAACGCCGCGGGTGGCGATGCTGCTGGCCGAAGTGGCGATTTGCGCGATGATCGGCGTGCTTTTGCTGATGATCGGAGTGCCGCTGCGATTTTTGCATTTGTTTACCGGCGCGTATTTGGTTTCGTTGCTGACCGTCATCGGATTGCTGCTGCTCATTTTGAATTTCGGTTTTGCATTGGAGTACGCGTCGCTGAAACCGGCACGGCTGACGGGTGCGGTGATTCTGGGATTCGCGACGTTTCTGGCGCTGGGCGGATGGATGAACTGGCAACTGACCGATGCGTGGCTGAACGCTCCGCGCTGGCTGCGATTTGCGGAGATTCTGCCGTTTTTGTGGCTCTATTTTTTTGCGGAAGAAGTGGTGTTGGGGCCGGTGCGGACGCGAGGGGCGCGGGCCAAGCGGTTCGGCGTGTTTTTGGCGCTGCGGCTGGAAATTTTTCTGGCCTGCACGCTGGGCTATTACGCGCTGGCGAGCGGACAGGTGCTGCTGGTCATACTTTTTGTGTATCTGGCAATATTTTCCATATTGCAAAGACTGGCAAGTGACGCGTTGCGATCGCGAACGGGGGCGGCCACGGCCACCGCATTATTTGGTGCTATACTCGGCGCGTGGTTCGTCGCAAGTTTGTTCCCACTTACGTAAAGAAGAGTTTTTGATAGCGGGTGCCATGAAAGAAATATCCATCGTAGGTGGCGGACCGGCCGGGTCGCTGTGTGGCGAGCGTCTGGCCACGGCGGGTTTTAAAGTAACGATTTACGACGAACGGCTGACCTGGGAAAAGCCGTGCGGCGGCGGGCTGACCCACAAAGCCATCGAAGCGTATCCTTTTCTTCTCGATTCTCCCCAACCGAAGCGCATCGTACGAAAAGCGGAACTGATCTCCAGCGGCGGGCACCGGGCGCAATTCGAAATGAACCGGCCGATCGTGATTTATGCGCGCAAGGTTTTGAATCAACTGCTGCTTGACCGGGCGATCGCGGCCGGCTGCACCGCGGTTTGCTCGCGAGTGACCAACGTGGATACGAACGGCGCGCGGGTGCGGCTGACGGCCCAGGGTGAAGAGCGCTGGTCGGATTTTATTGTGCTGGCGGCGGGAGCGCGGAACCAATTGTTGCCGGAAACCACGGCGCTGGGATCGAAGGACCTGGAAGTTACGCTGGGATATTTCGTGCCGACCGAAGAAGACATTATTAAGGTGAAATTTTTGAAGGAATTTGAGGGTTATTTATGGTCGTTCCCGCGGGCGGACCATTTGTCGGTGGGGATTTGCGCGAAGATGGGGCAGAGTTCGACGCAGGTTTTGCGGCGGCATCTGGACGATTTCGTGGACGACGAAAAAATTCCACGAACGGGCGCGACATTCTATAGCCATGTGCTGCCCTCGCCGGAAGCGCATACGATTCGCAACCGGCGGATCAGCGGACGAAATTGGGCGATGGCCGGAGATGCGGCGGCGACGGTGGATCCGATTACCGGCGAGGGCTTGTACTACGCGCTGCGCTCCGGGGATCTGCTGGCGCAGGCCATTGCGGAAGGCGCGCCGGAAATGTATCCGGAAAAATTGCGCAACGCGTTTTCGGCGGATTTGGAATTCGCGGCCCGCATTGCGGACAAGATTTTTCGAGGGAACTTCCTGGGTAACGCGATTACCACGCGCGCGGTGCAATTATTGAATTACTCCCCGGCGTTTCGCGATCTGGTGCGCGACGTCTTCAGTGGTTCGCAGGATTATCGCAGTTTGAAGCGGCGCTGCTGGAACCAGCTGGGAATTACGGTCGCGGAAATCACGCGGACATTGCTGAGCCCGCGACGAATGAAGTTTTCGGAGGCAGCGACGGCCGGGAATGCAGGCGAGTCTCCGCGATGAGCGCGCCGGATTCGAACGAGTCGAAGGATCTGCCGACGCGAGCGCGCGACGACGCGGACGAGCGGCGCATGCCGTTGGGGCTGGAAGGCTCGTGGGAAAAGGTCGTTCCGCGCGAATGGACGATTGCGATGTACGACCCGCGGCTTCCGCCGGTTTTTTCGACGCCGGCGATGATTGGGATGATGGAAGTGGCGGCATCGAATTCGCTGCTGTCGGAATTGCCGCCGGGCGCGATTTCGCTGGGAACGAGAATTGAAGTGGACCATTTGAAGGCGGTGCATGAGGGCGCGACGGTGCGGGCGTCGGCGCGGTTGGTCGGGTATCAGGGGCGATTTTTAGTGTTCGAGGTGGAGGCGTGGTCGGGCGATTTGCTGCTCGGCCGGGGAAAAGTATTCCGGGCCATCGTGCAGCACAAGAAGTTCTTGAAACCCGCAAACGAAGAATAAATTCGGCAGGTCCGCGTGGAAATCCGCAGAAAAATCCGAAAGATTAAAGCTCTAGCCATGCTTGGAATCAGTCTTGCGCTTTTTTGGCCGGCGGAAGCGTGGGCGGCGAAAGCTGCGCCTGCGCCGCTGGAAGTGGTGGTGCTGGGGTCGGGGGGACCGCGGCCGTTCGGACGGGGCGGATCGAGTTACATCGTCGAGGTGGATGGGACGCCGCGAATTTTGGTGGACGCGGGGCCGGGGGCGTTCGTACGGATTGGCGAGCTGGGATTGGATTTGTCGAACGTGGATACGGTTTTGCTGACGCACTTGCATATCGACCATAGCCGGCGACCTGCCGGCGTTTTTCAATGCGCGGGCTTTGACCGCCGATGGGCCGATTACGTATCGGATTTTTGGGCCCGATGGCGCGGGACTTTTTCCCAAGACATCGCGATTCGTGGATTTGTTGGTGGGCGATGGCGGGGCTTTCGCGTATCAGAAGACGTTTGGCGCCGACGAAAAATTTGTAGTGAAAGATCTGGCGATCAATCTGGATCCGACCGAGACGCGGATCGTCGACGAAAAGGGTTTGGTGATCGAGGAGATTGCGACGCATCACGGGGATTGCCCGTCGGTGGCTTACCGGATTAGCTACAAAGGCGTGACCGTGGTTTTTTCGGGTGACATGGACGCCTCGGCGATTCCGAATCTGGAGAAACTGGCGAAGGGCGCGGACTTGTTGATATTTAATTGTGCGGTGCTGGACCCGCCGGGTTCGCCGGAGCAGTTATACGAATTGCATACGCCGCCGAAGAAAATCGGAGAGGCGGCGAAAGCGGCCGGGGTGAAAAGTTTATTGCTGAGCCATACCGCTCCGGACGTGGAAAGCCGCGAGGCTGCGGTGCGGAATTCGATTCGCGGGAATTATGCGGGGCCGATTGCTTTTGCTACTGATCGGTTGCGGGTGCGGGTGGGCGGTGATGAAAAGCGAAAGATTTAACACAGAGGGCACAGAGAAAAACTAGAGGGCACGGAGAGGCCTTGCGCGGTGCGCGATGGTCGCGTGGGCGGTTGAGATTATTTTCTGAGGTTTTATGGAACCTGTCGAAACTGTGCTGCTTTTTATGGACCGGATCAACCAGCACAATGCGGACAAGCTGGTGGAGCTGGTTACGGACGATCACGAATTCGTGGATTCGCTGGGTAAGACCATGCAAGGCAAGGAAAATGCGCTGAAGGGCTGGCGCGGATATTTTGCGTTTTGTCCGGATTACTGGGTTTCGCACGAAGAGGTTTTCGCCCAGGGAAACCAAGTCGCGGTGATCGGCGGGGCGGGCGGCACGATCGCGGCGGGCGGGAAACTTCTGCCGGAAAATAAATGGAAAATTCCGGCGGCCTGGCTGGCGGTGGTTAACAATGGAAAAATTCAGAAGTGGCAGGTGTACGCCGACAATAAACCTGTGTACGACATCCTCAGCAGCATGAAAAAGCCTTCTTAGCGCGTCGCGGGCTTGCGGAAAAAACTCTAGAAAAATCTGTCGGAATTTTTGGTGCCCGGAGAGGGAGTCGAACCCCCACGGCCTTGCGACCGGAAGATTTTGAGTCTTCTGCGTCTGCCAGTTCCGCCATCCGGGCTTTTTGGCGTGCGCAACGCGATGGCTCGCGGTGCGTCTAGATAATAGCGTGTAACGGCGGTGGCGAGCAACAACAGGGGCCGCTGTGGTGCGCAATTTTATTTTTCGCGGGCCAGGAGGCGATGGCGATGAAGCGTTATTTGATCGGTGGGGCAATTATTTTGGCGCTGGCGGTGGGAATGTATGCGGGATCGCATGAGGGCGAGTTCACCTGGTACAAAGTGACCGGCCCGGGACCGTACCACGTGGATGTGGTTTCGGGTCACGGCAAGAATTGCTACGTGTTTGCGGAAGATTCCGGGAGCCGGACGGTGTTGCTATGGTGCGAGGACGGGGCGCCGCCGAAACAGTAGGCAAAGCGGCGGGGGAAAAAAAGTCAAAGGCAAAGGCTGCCCAGCTGAAGCTGGCCGCTACAGACGCAAAAACTTTTGAGCTGACGAGACTTCGACTGGGAGGTTCTGGGGTGGCGGCAAAGCGGCGGCAAGCCGCCGCACTCCCAAGGTTCTTGGCGGATCGACGGCCGAGGACGCGGCGGGTTGCGGGTGGAACGCTACGGTTACGACGGTGGCGGAAGGCAAAGGCTGCCCAGCTGAAGCTGGCCGCTACAGACGCAAAAACTTTTGAGCTGACGAGACTTCGACTGGGAGGTTCTGGGGTGGCGGCAAAGCGGCGGCAAGCCGCCGCACTCCCAAGGTTCTTGGCGGATCGACGGCCGAGGACGCGGCGGGTTGCGGGTGGAACGCTACGGTTACGACGGTGGCGGAAGGCAAAGGCTGCCCAGCTGAAGCTGGCCGCTACAGAAGCCAATACTTGGCGACTGAGTTGAACTTACGAGCCGCCGGAGCGAATGATGCGGATGGCTTCGGGTAGGGCTGCGGCGTCGGTGGCGGTTGCGGTGGCGCCGTTTTTGCCGTTGGCGTCTGGGGCGTCGGGTTGGTTGCCGGTGCCTTCGCCGGGAGCAAGGAACAGATTGGATTCCAGGCCGTGCTGCTTGGTGTAGAGATCGTAGTAGCGGCCGCCTAGATCGTACAGCGACTTGTGATTGCCGCGTTCGACGATGCGTCCGGCTTCGACGACCAGAATCTGGTCGGCGCGGCGGATGGTGGAGAGGCGGTGGGCGATGACGAAAGTGGTGCGGCCGCGCATCAAGTAGCGCAGACCTTCCTGGATGAGCGCTTCGGATTCGGAGTCCAGGCTGGAGGTGGCTTCGTCGAGAATCAGGATGCGCGGATCGGCCAGGATGGCGCGGGCGATGGAGACGCGCTGGCGCTGGCCGCCGGAAAGTTTCACGCCGCGTTCGCCGACGATGGTGTCGTAGCCTTTTTCAAAGTGTTCGGCGAATTCATCGACGCGGGCGATGCGGCAGGCGTCCATGATTTCGGCTTCGGTGGCGTCGGGACGGGAGAAGGCGACGTTCTCGCGAATGGTGCCGTCGAAAAGAAATGTTTCCTGCAGCACGACGCCGAGCTGGGTGCGGTAGGTATCGAGCTTGACCTGGGAAAGATCGATGCCGTCAACCAGAACGCGACCGGAAGCGGGAACGTAGAAGGCGGCGATGAGTCCGATGATGGTGGACTTCCCTGCTCCGGAAGGACCGACCAGGCGGTCACGGTGCCAGGCTGGGAGTCGAAGCTGACGTCGTGCAGGACCATCTTGCCGGTGTCGTAGGCGAAATTTACGTTGTCAAACTGCACTTCTCCGCGGATGCGGCCCAGCGATTGGGTGCGGCGGGGATCTTCCTGTTCCATCTTTTCGCTCAGCACTTCGCGGGTGCGTTCGAGGCCGGCCAGGGCTTCGGTGATCTGCGGGCCGATGCCGACGATTTGAAAGACCGGCGCGACCAGCAACCCGAGGAAAAAGGTGAAGGAGAAAAAGGTGCCGGGGGTCATGGTGCCGGCGAGAATTTGCCGCGCGCCGAGATACATGATCAAGGCGCTGACGATGCCCATCAGGCTGGTGGCCGAGAGGCTCATGATCGAGGTCGCGGTGAGGGTCTTCAGCACGTTTTCGAGCAGACGCTGCGCGCCGGCGGCGAAAACTTTTTCCTCGCGCTCTTCGGCGTGATAGCCCTTGACCACGCGAACGCCGCCCAGCGATTCGGTGAGCCGGCCGGTGACTTCGGCATTGATTTTCGGACGTTCGCGAAAAATCGGGCGGATGGTCTTGAACGCGCTGATTCAGCACGATGCCGAAAATCAGGATACGCCGGCGGCGACGCGCGGTCATCAGCACGCTGATGCGCAGCAGGTAGACCAGGGCAAACAGCGCGGTCATGATGCCGCCGGCAAATTCGATGAGGCCGGTGCCGACCAGATTGCGGACGCCTTCGACGTCGCTCATGATCCGGGAAACCAGCACGCCGGTCTTATTGGCGTCGTAGTAGGCGATCGGCAGGCGGCCGATGTGGGCCTGCACTTTTTCGCGCATTTCGGAAATCATGCGCCAGGAGGCTTTGGAGAGCAGCTGGGTGAGCGAGAACGAAGTGAGTCCTTGAATGATGGTGGCCGTTAGAACCGCCCCGACGATTGGGTATAGCAGGTGGGTCTGCTTCTTGCAGCATCACGTCGTCGAGAAGATATTTCGTGGAAGCGGGAAGAACCATGCCGCAGAGGCGGTTCACGACCATCAGCAGAAAACCGAGCGCAATGATTCCGCGCCGCGGCTTGAGCAGCGCGAGTACGTCGGGCAGCTGGCTCCAATCGAATTTCTGCTTGGTGGTTTTGGTCTTGCCGGCTTTGGTTTCCTGCCGGGAGACGCGCGAACCGATTTTGTCGATGCCCGATTTCTGTTGGCCGCTGGCGCGTATTTTCATTCAGCCATCACTATAGCGCGTTTGGTTGGGCGAATGAGCAGGCCAAGGGCAGGTTGAAACGTAAGACGGGACGAACGCATATATTGATTGGATGAGCTAAAGGCGTTCGGGATTGCGCTATTTGGTGGTCGCCCGGCAGAAGGAAGGCCGGGTTGTGGCAGAGATACCCGTTTGGTAGACTGCGGGTATGGCTAAGAAAAAACCAGCAAAGAAGAAGAAAGTGGCGAGCAAGAAGAAACCCGCGCCTAAAAAGAAGTTGGCGGCAAAGAAGAAGGCTGCGCCAAAGAAAAAAGCGGCGGCGAAAAAGAAGCCCGCGCGGCGGAAGGCCAAGCGCGCGAGCCGCGGAACGCAGGAAGTCACGAATCCGGTGGCGATTCGAGGGCGCCGAGGTTTGGGCGCCGCTTCTGGCGGGCAATCGGGCGACACGCAAGGGCTATCAGAACGCGAGAGCGCGGATTCGGAAAGCGTGACGGAATTGGCGGAAGAAGGACAGGACTACGAAGCGGAAGTGGTGAGCGGAGTGGAGAACGCGAAAGATCCGGACGAGGGCGAGGTTACAACGACGGAAGTCCCGGAAGACGATGTGCCGCCGGAGTATCAGGACCGCGACCGACTCTAGATTATTCTTACTCGAAAAATACAAAAAAGCCCGGAGCAAAATTTGCTCCGGGCTTTTTTTGCTTAGATTTGATTTTTGAGACTTTTAGCTAGCGACCGGCCGTATGGGTTTTGGCGCGATTGCCAACGGCATCTTCGGCTTCGTTAAAATTGGGTTGATCTTTCAGGTCTCTCACGAACGAGTCGACCTGGCGCGTGGCCTCTTCTTTGGCGAGGCCGTAACGTTCCTGCACTTTGCCGATGAGCTGCTCGCGCCGTCCGGCGACCACGTGCATGTCGTCGTCGGTCAGTTTGCCCCATTTTTCGCGAACTTCGCCTTTAACCTGCTTCCACTTGCCTTCCAATTGATCGGAATTCATGTCGTAGCTCCTTTAGATTCCTGGAGAAATGAAAATCGCTGCTTGCCTTTCGACCTCACAGGTCTAGAGGCAAGCCGGGTGCCAACGCCACCGAGGGGAACGAAGTTCTATCGGGACATGAAGTTAGGCGGGAAAGGAAAATTCACGCATACCAGAAATACCTGAACAGGCGGCCGGTAAAATCGCGGTGGTACCCGATATTTTTGCTGAAGGACGGCAGAGCGGTGAAAGCGCGGAAGAAATTCGAATGGCAAGAAGTCAGGTCCTTTCCCGATTGCAATGTAGTGGTCGGTTATCTATAAGTAGTGCTGCCCGCCTAAACATGGGCGAAGGTGTGCGCCAAGCGGAGGTACTGCGATGAGAGAGTGGAAAATCAAGATTCGGCCAGTAGCGTTTCGGGCAGGCGTGATTCTTTCCGCCGTTCTATTGGGTGCAGCATGGAGTGGGCAAGCCAAGGCGCAGGGTCAGGAGAAGACCGTGGCG
This sequence comes from uncultured Acidobacteriota bacterium, assembly GCA_963737765.1. Lineage (GTDB taxonomy): Bacteria > Acidobacteriota > Terriglobia > Acidiferrales > UBA7541 > Palsa-295. The sequence goes on along the minus strand of CAVTTY010000015.1, from coordinate 114,911 downwards.
ATGCGGTCTTCGGTGCAGATGGCATCGACGGCGCATGCGGACATCGTGAATGCGACGGGAGCCAAGATCGGAACCGCGACGTTGGTGCCTTCGGCTGGCGGAGTGCGCATTGACTTGAGCGTGTCGCAGTTGCCGCCGGGAACCCACGGGATACATATCCATACGGTCGGAAAATGCGAAGGGCCGGATTTCAAGACGGCGGGCGGACATTTCAATCCAGCCGACAAAAAGCATGGGCGGGACAATCCGGCCGGACCGCACAACGGAGATCTGCCGAACATCGAAGTGGGCCCGGACGGCAAGGCTACGACCTCGTTGCTGGACACCAACGTGACGCTAAGCGATGGGCCGAATTCGTTATTTCATGAGGGCGGGACGTCGATCGTGATCCATGCGATGCAAGATGACTACAAAACCGATCCGGCGGGAAATTCCGGGGCGCGGATCGCGTGCGGGGTGATCCAGAAGTAGTTCGATCGAGTCGAAGACGAAAAGGCTAAGCCGAGCGCGAAGAAAAACGAGCTAATTGTTTTTGGCAAAAGCGCGCAGGGCGGTTTGCTCATCGGGGAAATCGACGAACACCGTGTGCAGGTTGGTCATATGCAGGATTTCGCGGGCGCGAGGATTTAAATCGACGGCGTGCAATTCCGCATTACTTTTGCGCGCCGAATAGAGCCCACGGACGAGCTGGCCAATCCCCGAGCTGTCCAGGTACGTGACATCGCGAAAATTCAGAAGAATGCGGCGGCGGCCATCTTCAAATAAATCCGTCAGTAATTCGTGAACGGCTTCGCCTTCGATCAGGGTAAAGCGGCCGCGAACATCCACAATGGTCACATCTCCCAACTGCCTGGTACTGGCGCTGAAACCCACTCGAAGGCCCCCTGTAGAAAAGCAGATTTAGTTTATCGCAGCTGGAACCGATCCCAAAATCGGCCGGGAGGGCGGAGTTCGGGGGAACCGGGAAGGAGCAGTGCAAAAATGCCAGGAATCGATCAGGAACTCAGTTGAGCGAGCCAAGAGTCGAGAATCTTCAGTTGATCTTCGGCCGGCTCCACGAAGGTGATGCCCATGCCCATGCCTTCATGGACGTAAATTACTTTGCTTTTGGTTTCAAACGCGCCTTGATCGCAACTGATGCGCATATTCAGATTGGTGCCTTGAGGCAGGGTTACCAGCACGTCGACGAAGCAGCCTTTGCGGCTAATTTCAGAAATGCGACCGGTGATGCGCATGTCGGTGCGGGGCTCGCGCAGCTCGATGTGGGCAATGAAAGTGAAGCGCGGAAATTCGCGATGCTCGGGGTAAACGCCCGGATTGGAAGGCGAGCCGGAAAAGGTACCCATAAAACCCCCTGTGGAACGTGGAGCTGATGTTTCAGGTTGGCACATTCCAGGATTAAGTAGTGGCCGACGAAGCGCGATGACACTAAAAATATACCGTCGCCTTCCCTTCGCCTGGAGCGCAGAAAGACGAGTCGGTAGATTCGGGAGACTACGCAGCCCGGGTTCGTAATTGTACGGATGCATTGATCTAAAAAATTGTGATAAATCTGACTGGTGAAACTGCATGGTTTCGCATTCTGAGTCCCTCAAACGTTCAGGTTTGAAGAGGTTTTGAGCCGCCAGCCCTGGCGTAGCGGAGGAATTGAAATATTCGAAAATCAACCAGTGGAGTGAAACTGCTTTCAATTGGAAGCAGGTTTTTGCGGTTTTGGCGGGCGAAGCGGCGAGCGGCGTGGAAGTGCGGGAGTTAGGCCGATATTATGCAGTTGCTTAACGAGTAGTAAGGCCGTAGTCTCCGGCCTACTTCGGCGCAACCCTGCTTGGGAGTGCGTTGAAACCACCATGGAGCCAGGATACCGTCCCGGCGAGCATTTGAAGCAGATGCGCAATCGCTTGGGCATAACGACGCGCGAAGTGGAAGAACTGAGCCGCAAGGTGGGGGCGGAGTCTGGCAGCGAAGAGTTTTACATCTCGAATGCCTGGCTGACGCAGCTCGAAAATAAAAGCTCGGTACCCAGCATCTACAAGCTCTTTACGCTGAGCGTTATCTACCGGATGAATTTCAGCGAACTGCTGGCGATGTTCGGGGTGGTGCTGAGCGATGCCGCACGGTTACAGTCCTGCCTGCCGCTGGATAACACCCACCTCGCTTCGGTGGAGGCGTCTGACCGGGATAAGCCAATCACCTTCCCGATTCGATTCGACCGCGGATTCAGCATGGAGAAAACCAACCTGATTTCGAGGATGGTGGAATTGTGGGGCGAAGTGCCGATTTCGATGATCCAGAACCTGGACGTACGGCATTGCCAATATGGGTTTATCGGAATGGACGATTACACGATGTATCCGCTGCTGCGGCCTGGGTCGTTCGTACAGATCGACCGGCAGGGTAACCGGGTGAATGCGTCCCAGTGGCGTTCGGAATTCGATCGGCCGATCTATTTTGTTGAATTGAGAGACAGTTACGCGTGTTCGTGGGCGGAATTGACCGGTTCGCGATTGACGTTGATTCCGCACCCACTGTCGGGTTGTTCCATTCGCCAGTTTGCGCACCCGGACGAGGCCGAGGTATTAGGACGAGTCACGGCGGTGGCCATGCGGCTGGACTCTAGGCCAGAGGCGAGGGAAACCGCTGAAATAAACGATGTTCAAAAATCGTCAAGGCGACTTTGAGGTTCGAAAACACGAATTCGGCGGCGAGCGGGTCGGTGCCCACGGGAACGGCGACCCGATAAGGCTCCAGTTCTTTCCATGAAGTAATGAAATTCGAGGTCAAAGCCCCGATGCTTTGGGCGTAAAGCTGCAGCTGGCGCACCAGTTCCTCGAGCGGGGCGGAGAGAAGTTCGTGAAAAGATTCGCGATGGCAGTTCGCCAAACCCTCGCAGGCCGCTGCTTCGGAATAGCGCTGGGCTAGACCCTCGTGATGATACAGGCCGGTGTTGTAATCGCGGGTGGAGGCGAGGTAGATCAGGCGCTCAAGCGCGAGCGGCAGATGGGCGAGGGTGCGGCGGCGCAAATCGTCGGCTGCCGCGATGACATCGTCTTGGTTCGAACTGAGATTCACAATAAACCTTCCAACTTGAGACTGTTCCAGTTAAACGGTCGCGTTCCCTCTCGATGAATCTCCCCGAAAATCAGGCGTGCTGGGGGCCTTTAAGAACGCCAGCGACTTCTCGGAAGCCGTGCACAAGCGAGAGGCCACGGTAACCACCGACTGAACCAGGCGCGGCGCGGCATACGGACCGCGCACGGAGAAGGCGGTTTCGAGAATCCGGCAGACGATGAGCAAGGCGGCGAAATCGAGAGCCAGGCGTACCTCAGTCAAGAGGCTAATGTTGGTGTGGAATCGAGAGTGGCTCCGATGAAAATGCATCAGGTTCAATATTTCGGAGCGAACGCGCCGAACCCACATCAATGAAATGGCTTTGCGCTGGGATAGAAAAAGCCGGCGGACGTCAGGCGACGGCTGGGTGTTGACGTAATCGAGATCACGCCGGTCGAAGATGCGATTCAGGAGATCGGCGGGGAGCAGCCCTTGTTGCAGAGTGTGGAGCGAGCCGCGAGCCTCGACGAATTGATGGGCGATACCTTCGACCGGTGCGCGATGGGGCCGGGCCAAGACGAACATGAGGATGAGCAGCCCAAGGGCGGCGCCAACGTAGAAAATAAGAGAAATCATGGCTGCCCCCTTCCGCCGAGGTGCCGGATTAGAGCCTCAAGTTTCGCCCGGGTTTGTTCCGCCAGCGCGGAGTATCCCCCTGAAGTGTCATCTGGGGGAATGGTGGGATTGGGCGCGTAGCTCCAGAGAGCGAAGGTCCAGATCGCGGTGGCAAACACATAAGCTCCGCTTTGCAGCATTTGCCAGGTGAAATCGAAGCGGTGGCCGAAGAAAGTGAATAACGCCAGGGCGATCAGGCTGGCTCCGACATACAGGCCCATCCCGGCGGTAAGGCCCTTCAAATTTCTGCCAAGTTCGATTCCGTAGTAACGGACGGCCCCGATGGTGGTAGCAAGGAAGAGGGCTTCAACCAAGCGCAGATCGCGTTCGAGTCTGGAAACAGCGCGACCCAACGACCACTGGGGATCCCAGGCAAAAAGGGCGGCGATCGAGAAAAAAACCACAATAAAAATAGCGAATCCCACGGTTCGGGCGGCGCGCTCAGCGCCGGGATAGGCCACCAGAGCTTTTTGCAATACGTCCACAATGACCCCGTATCCGATGACGAGCGTTACAAGCTGGGTTGGCCAGTACCACCGAGTATAAATTCCAGGGTTGTGCAGCAAACCAACGTACAGTCCGGCCGAGACCACAAAAACGCAAACGATGTAGCCATAAAAAATTGGATACTTCAGGTACATCCGGGTCCATAAGCTGCGGATCATAATGACCAACTCAAGGAAAAGACCCGCCCACCACCACATCAGTTTCAACGCGCCATGCACGGCAGGATACTAGCACAAAAGAGCAGGGAGAGAGGCCCCAAGTCTCTCCCCGCCAAATCGAATTGTTACAGTATTGTTGATGTACTGACAAGTTAATCTCGAACCCTACAGCCGAGTGGCAAGGGTGGCGAGCGGTCTGGTCGGGGGAACCGGGGGTTGGGAGCCGTCGAACATCAGGGGCCTGGTCGGAGGAACTGGGGGTTGGGAGCCGTCGAACATCAGGGGTCTGGTCGGGGGAACTGGTGGCTGCGAGCCATCGAGGGCCAAGGGTTTGGAAGGCGGTACGGGTGGCTGCGAGCCGTCGAATAGGCTAGCGGGCTGAAGCGAAGTACCGTGAACCCCAGAATTCGTGGACTGGCTGCGGGCATAGAGGGCCGGGACGGCAAGTGCCGTGATTCCAAGCACAAGCAAGCTGGTTCGGATCGTTCGATTCATCGCGATCTCCTGGATTTCAAATTTTTTTTGACCCCTGGGGGTCGTGAGCGAAGGTAGAGAAGAGGCGAAGAAATGGCGTCGCGGTGGTGGTTCTGCTTGGTAAACGAAGCTAACTTCCCGAAATGGGCTTTTAGTTTGAGGATGGCGACGCGAGCACGGCGGCGGATCGGCGCGGTCGGTTGGGGGTTGAAGTTGACCGGGGAGGTTTCGAGAAGGAGCAGGGCGAAGGTCTGAACAGCGTCGGCGGAGGAAAGTACAGTTACTCAGTTGGAAACGCTACGGAAGTTACGGATACCCGCTCCATGGGCGGTCTGGCATTCTCGTCAGAAGAATGAGCCCAGCCCGATGACTGACAAGCCCACTAAGAGTCCAAGCCAAACAACCGCGGCGGCGGCGACGCATGGCTTGGGTCCGGAGCTGGAGAAACCAGCGGCGATCCGAGAAAACCTGAAGCATCTGGACCGGCGGCAATGGTGGCTGGGATCCACGACGGTCGCGGTGGTGATGCTGTTGACGCTGTGCGTAGCGTCGTTTGCGTTTCCGGGAATATTGGATCGTGAAGAATCGACGTATTCATTCTTCCTGAATCAGGCGGTGCACGCACTGGTCGGCCTGGTGTTGATTTTCAATGTCTACTTGATCTATCAACAATTTCAAATCACGAAACTGAGAAGTGAACTGGGTACGCAAATCGATTCGCTGGCCAAGGTGGAGAGTCTGGCTTCGGAAGTGTACAAGCTCGCGGCGCTCGACCAACTGACCGGGCTGTACAACCGGCGTTCGGGCGAACAGCGGCTGGCCGAAGAGATGAGCCGAGCGCAGCGCCACGGGCGACCCTTGACAATTTTGTTAATGGATCTGGATGGCTTGAAGGCGGTGAACGACAAGCACGGTCACGCGGCGGGCGACACGGTGATCAAGAGTTTCGCGGACCGATTGCAACGCGCGATTCGGGGGTCGGACCTGGCGGTGCGACTGGGCGGGGACGAATTCATGGCGATACTGCCCGAATGCAAGTGCGAGGAAGTGGCCCGGGTGCTGGGCCGCATCGAAGGGCTGGACTTTGAATTTGACGACCAGAAAATACGGTTGCGGTTTTCGAGAGGGTGGACCGATTTCAGACCGATCGATACCATGCAGGAATTCTTGAGGCGCGCCGATGTGGCGTTGTACGAGGATAAGCGCGCGGCCAAGCGGGCTTCCGGAATCGCGGTTCCCGGGGCCGTGACCGTCCCCCAAGCAGCGAGCTAGAAAAGGGCCGCCACGAAGAGGCGGAAGGTTCCGCGCCGCAGGGCAATGTTCCTGCCAGGAACATTTTTCGAAAATAACCTTTGCAGACGTTTGGGGGTTACTCGTAAGATACGCCCCAGTTAGAGGAAAGCCACCATGCCCAAAGAGAAGCCAAAAGTTAACATCGGCGAAGTGATCAAGTCGTATCGCGCAGATCGAGGTTTGTCACAGGGCGACATCGAGCGCCGGACCGGCTTGCTGCGTTGCTACCTGTCGCGCGTCGAAAACGGCCATACGGTGCCGTCTTTGGAGACCCTAGCGAAAATTGCCGAGGCCATGGAGATTTCCCTGGCAGATTTTTTCCCGGGGAGCGACACGGCCGGAGACCGCGAAACACGCAAGATGCTGGGCGAGCTTTCGGAAGAAGAAATTCGCTTCCTGGCGGACATCAAGAAGTACTCCACGACACTTTCGGATGATGACAAGAAGCTGGTGTTGGCGATGATTCGCAAGATGGCGACGATTTTGCCGCCGCCTTCGCGCGCAAACATCAAGCCGCCGGCCCAAGCATCGCGCCGCGCCGAATACTAGGTCGCAAGCAAGAATCGGGTTTGGGCGCTGGGTTCCTTTTCGACTATCTAATATATTTTTGTATTCTGGCCTGGCGATTTCTGCGCGAAGGCCCCACCCACACTTGGATTATTCTCACCGCGGACGTTTCAGCCAATTCCGTCCTTACCGCGGGTCTTTATTCGAAAGTCGAGTTTATCTACACCTACAACTTTGAAGGCAAGCGCCGCCCCGGTAGTTACGAGGTGTTGTTCAAGTCCAGAGATGCTGCGCGGGAATGCGCACAATTCTTTGTGAAGGGCAGCCACGTGCGAGTGCGTGTAAAACCGCAAAGTCCCGATGAATCCGTAATTCGTCGCGCCGACCTGCTGCCTTATTGATCGTGAGATCAGGACCCCAGGCAACGATTCACCCGAGTTTAGAAATCCTCGAGAACGGGCCTGGTCCAGGCAAAAAACAGACCGCGTACCCTTGTTTTGGGTATACTCCTCGCATATTTGTAACCGGAGGTAACCGATGCCGGCCGAGCAAGCACTCTCCAACGAAGAACACGGATTACAGCTCGTTAGCCGCTGGTTCGAGGAAGTCTGGAATCAGGGCAAACGCGAGGTGATTCGAGAATTATTTCCCAAAGATAGCGTGTTGCACGAAGGCTCAATCGAGGTGAAAGGCCCCGAAGAATTTGAGAAGTTCTACGATCAAATGCACGCCCAATTCTCCGACTTCCATTTCAAAACCGAATTGAGTTTCGCGAAGGATGACCTGGTCTGCATTCGCTGGAACGTGGATTTCAAGGAAAAAGCCAGCGGGCACCCGGTACGAATCACCGGCACGTCAATCGTGCGCCAGCGAAACGGAAGGTTCATCGAAGCCTGGCAGAATTGGGACGCGGTGAGTTTGCAAGCCCAGCTCGCCGAACGCGCCGCCACCGCCTAGATCGGTAAAAGAGATTTAGCTAATTCCTGCAACTAACGAAGAACTATGCCCCGGCGACGGCACGAGTGTTTCTCGCGGACTCCAAGAACAATCCCCTGTTGCTGCTCTACCCTCTTTTTGACTGAATTCGATACAATAGTAGAGATATGACCCAGAAGCGGCATAAGACGGTTGGCGTGAAGGTGGGCAAGATCCAGGTGGGCGGCGGCGCGCCGGTGGTGGTGCAGTCGATGACCAACACGGATACGGCGGATATTGCGTCGACGGCGCAGCAGTGCCTGGAACTGGCGCAGGCCGGGTCGGAGCTGGTGCGCATCACCGTGAATATTCCGGAAGCCGCGGCGGCCGTGCCGGAAATCAAGAAGCGGCTGCTCGATGCGGGTTGCGACGTGCCGGTCATCGGCGATTTTCATTACAACGGGCACGTGCTGCTGACCAAATATCCCGATTGCGCGCAGGCGCTCGATAAGTACCGCATCAATCCCGGCAACGTGGGCGCGGGCAGCGGCGCGACGAACAATTTTCGACGATCTGCAAAGTGGCGCGCGACAACGGCAAGCCGGTGCGCATCGGCGTGAATGGCGGCTCGCTGAATCAAGAACTGGTGATGCGCAAGATGCAGGAGAACACCGACCAAGACCTGGGCAAGACGTCCGAAGAAATCATCAACGAGTGCATGGTGCTTTCGGCGCTCGAATCGACCGAACTGGCGCTGGAATGCGGGCTGCGCAAGGATCAGATCATTATTTCGTGCAAGGTTTCGCGGCCGCGCGATCTGGTGGCATTTATCGCGATCTCGCGCGAAAACCGAGCAGCCGCTGCATCTGGGGTTGACCGAAGCGGGCATGGGCGCGAAAGGCCTGGTGTGGTCGGCGGCGTCGATGGGAATTCTGCTGGACGAAGGCATCGGCGACACGGTTCGCGTTTCGCTGACGCCGCGGCCCGGCGGCGATCGCCGCGAAGAAGTGTACGCCGCGTGCGAATTGCTGCAGTCGCTTGGACTGCGCTCGTTCGCGCCCAGCGTCACGGCGTGCCCCGGCTGCGGGCGCACCACCAGCACCACGTTTCAGGAGCTGGCGGAAAGCATTCAGGGCTACATCCGCGACCAGATGCCGGAGTGGAAGCGGTATTACGAAGGCGTGGAAGAAATGAAGCTGGCGGTGATGGGCTGCATCGTGAATGGCCCCGGCGAATCGAAGGCGTCGAACATCGGAATCAGTCTGCCGGGAACGGGCGAATCGCCGCGCTGCCCGGTGTATATCGACGGCAAACATTTCAACACGCTCGAAGGCACTTACGACGAGTTGAGTCGCCGCGTTTCAGAAGCTGGTCGAAGACTACATCGCGACGAAATATCCCAAGCGCGAAACGCCGCTGGCTGAAGTGCAAGTGCTGGCCTCGGCGTCGTCGAAACCCTCATTGCGGGTGCTGGCCTAAGTTTCCGCGTTCTCGGTTGGTTATTTCCCTCAAAAATTTGTTTGCTGCGATGGCGATGGGTAGACCTACGCAAATAATGTGGATGATCAGCCCGATGATCGTCATTTTCATCGAGAACGGGCGCTGGTGAACCCTGGAGAGCGGCAACACGACCAGCTGCATGAAGAAGTAGACGATGGGGCCATACAAAATTCCGGCGATGATGAAATGGTCCACCGGAAACGACCAAAAGCGGGCGACGCCAACGAAAGTGGCGGCGGCCAGGAATGCGACGGTGTAGTGACAAATTAAACCGAGCAGCGCGGTGGCGGCTCCGCCCTGCATCGCGCGCGGTCCCAGCAAACCAGACGCGATGCCCTGCAGCAGAGGCACCGGTTTCAATCCGAACTGGCCGTAAACGGTGATCGCGGCGGTGATATCCATCGTGCCGCAAATCAGGCCGCCCCACAAAATCGCGAGGCCAGGACGGGCCGTTCCCCAGGCCGAAGATGTTGTCGCCGAAACATTCATGATCACCACGCTCCCTGCCCCGCCGCATTGTACTTCAGGCTTTCTGCAGATGCAGACTTCGCGTTTCGGCGCCTCGCCGGAGAAGACCGGGCCGCGTGAACTAAGCGCACACCTTGCACTTCTACACGTCATTTGATATACGTGTAGAAGAACGAGGTGTGACGGTGAAAGAAAAATCGGATCTGCCGCAGGGCACGCTGGATTTATTGATCTTGAAGGTGGTGGCGCTGGGGCCGGTGCACGGATATGCGATTGCGCAACGGTTGCAGCAAGTATCGCGCGAGGTGGTGCAGGTGCCGCAGGGTTCGCTGTATCCGGCGTTGCACCGGTTGGAGAACCGCGGCCTGCTGGCGGCGGATTGGAACGAGACAGAGACGGGGCGCGAGGCGAAATTCTACAAGCTGACGCGCAAGGGGCGGGCGCAGCTCGAGACGGAAACGGCGAGCTGGGAGCGGCTGGCGGAAGCGGTGGGACTGATCATGAAATTGACGCCGGAAGGTGCGGAATGAATTGGTGGCAGCGGCTCTGGAAGCGAAAACAAATGGAGGAGCAGCTCGATAAGGAGCTGCGCTTTCACCTGGAACAGCAAACCGCGGAACTGCAGGCGCAGGGATACGGCGCCGGAGAGGCGCGACGACTGGCGCGGATTGCGCTGGGCGGTCCGGAACAAGTAAAGGAATCGTGCCGCGACGCGCGCGGCACGCGGTGGCTGGAGGATTTCTTGCAGGATTTTCGGTATGCGCTGCGCACGCTTTGGCAGCGGCCGGGATTCGCAGCGGTGGTGCTGCTGACGCTGGCATTGGGGAGCGGGGCGACGACGGTGATGTTTACGGTGGTGAACGGTGTGCTGTTGAAGCCGCTGCCGTATGCGCAGCCGAGCCGGCTGGTGACGTTGCAGGAAAAAACTGAAAAGCCGACGCAGTTCGGATATCTGTGGGCGTTTGCGTACCCGAATTATCTGGATTGCAGACGTCAAATCCACACGCTCACTTCGATGGCGGCCTGGCGCTACGGCGGCGGAACCATCAGCGGGGCGAGTGGCGCGGAGTATGTAGACGGCTTGCAGATTTCGTCTGAAATTTTTCCGGTTCTGGGGATCAGCCCGCTACAGGGGCGCGCGTTTCTTCCGGAGGAGGACAAGCTGGGCGGAAGTCCGGTGATGATGATCAGCCGCGGTTTGTGGCAGCGCATGTTCGGAGGAAATCCGTCGGCGATTGGGTCGGTGGTGCAGTTTGAAGGAAAGCCGTACACGGTCGTCGGAATCGTGCCGGAAAATTTCCAGTTAGGCGAGAACGTGGATGTTTTTACTCCTTTGGGGCAGGACAATTCTCCGAGTTTACAGAACCGCGACCGGCATCCGGGGATCAATGTGATTGCGCGGCTCGGCAGCGGAATCACGATCGGGCAAACGCGGACCGAATTGGCGGTAATCGGGCAGCAACTGGCGAAACAATATCCAGAGTCGAATGCGGGCCGGTCATTCGTAGCGGAGCCGCTGCGTCCCGATGTGGGCGATGCCGGTGCGACCCTGTGGCTGTTGCTCGGGGCGGTCAGTTTCGTGCTGCTGATTGCCTGCGCCAACGTGGCGAATCTGATGCTGGCGCGGGCGGCAGCGCGCGAGCGCGAATTTGCGATGCGCGCGGCGTTGGGTGCGTCGTGGGGCAGGCTGGTGCGGCAGTGCCTGACGGAAAGCGCGGTGCTGGGACTGGGTGGTGGGGCGCTGGGAGTATTGCTGGCCATGGCGGGCGTGACCGAATTTGTGAAATTCTGGCCCGGAGATTTGCCGAGGGCGGGGGAAGTTCAGCTGGATTGGCGGGTGATGTTGTTTGTAGTTGGCATTTCATTGTTGAGTGGACTTATTTTTGGACTGGCACCGGCGTTGCGGATGCGCAGCCGCGATCTGGAACGCGCCGTGCATGCGGGAGCCAGGACGCTTGGTCCGCGATTGCGCCGGCTGCAGGGAAGTTTTGTGATTGGCGAGATCGCGATTGCGGTGATCCTGCTGGTTTCGGCGGGGATTTTGGGAAGGACGCTGCTGCGTTTGTCGACGCTGAGTCCGGGAGTGAATGTTCAAAACGTATTGGTGGCGCGCGTGGCGCTTGCGCCGTCCACGATGGCGAATCCGGCGGGAATTCGCGCGGCGTGGCAGGAAATCCTGGAGAGTGCGCGGCAGGTTCCGGGAGTGCAGTCCGTGGCGACGGTGGACACGGTGCCGATGCGCGAGGGCAACAACCAAGTGGGCTACTGGACCAGTGCGGACCTGCCCGCGCCGAGCGAACAACCACTGGCGCTGGCGACGAGCGCGACGCCCGATTATTTGCAGGTGATGGGCATTCCGCTGTTGCAGGGACGTTTTTTCAGCGAACAGGATCGGCTGGGCAACGAGATTGTGGTGGTGATTGACGATGTGCTGGCGCAGAAGGCGTTCGGCGGCGAGGATCCGGTCGGACGGCGGCTGTGGTTACCGGATTTAGGAAGCCCATTTTCTTCGGGTACGCAAGCGTCGGACGCGGTGCGGGTAGTAGGCGTGGTCGGCCATGTACGGTACTGGGGGCTGGCGGGAGACGATCAGGCACAGGTACGCGCGCAATTTTATTATCCGTTTGCGCAGGTACCGGATTCGTTCCTGGCGCGGTGGTCGGAGCTGACGTCGATTGCGGTACGAACGAACGCGGCACCGCTAAGCGTGCTGGCACCGTTGCGGGACGCGGTGCGGGGAGTGACGGGCGATCAGGTTTTGTATGAGGTTCGCACTTTGGAGCAGCTGGCCGCGGCTTCGCTGGCGCGGCAGCGTTTTATGATGATGGTGCTGGGAATATTCTCGGTCCTGGCGATGGTGCTGGCGTGCATTGGGATTTATGGCGTGCTGGCCTACTTGACCGGCCAGCGCGTGCCGGAAATTGGTTTGCGGATGGCGCTGGGCGCGAGCGCGCGGGATGTGTTGGGGATGGTGATGCGGCAGAGCGGCGTGATGATTTTTATTGGAGTAGGCGTGGGAGTGGTCGGGGGCGTGGTGGCGGCGCGTTTGCTGGAGAGTTATGTGCCGGGAGTGCGCTCGATCGAGCCAGCGACATTTGCGTTGATGGTGGCGGTGTTAATTGGGGCGGCGCTGGTGGCGAGTTTTGTGCCGGCGCGGCGGGCGAGCCGGGTGGACCCGATGAGCGCGTTGCGCCAGGAATAACGGATGGGCCTGGTCCAACCAGTTTTTCTAAAAATCCAAATCAGCGACTGCTTTCAAATTTTCGATCAACCTGGAAATCTCGGGCGTCGATAATTTTTCCTTCAACTTAGCGTCTAACGCGCGGCGGTATTTAATCATAACTTCGCGGTTGGCGTTCCCTTTGGCACTGAGCTGGACCAGCCGTCCCCTTCCCGATGGCGCTTTCTTTTCGGTGAGCAGGCCTTCGCGCAGCATGGTCTTGATGGCGCGATGGACCACGGTGCGATCGAGGCTGAGACGTTTGGCAATTTGATTGGAATTGAGCGTCGCGCCGCCGCGCAGCGTGGCCATGATGAAGCCGCGGGTTTGCGAGCATTTGGTTTTCTGTTCCATTTTTTTGGCGATGGCCGAATACGCCGCGTAAAGATGGATGAGCACCGAGTCCTGCATGATCTCCGGTGGGATCTGGTTTTGGTCGATGATATTCACGGGAGTGTTCACAGGGGTCTTCACAGAATCGTCACCGTGGATTCGAGCGGACGGCGCCATTGCGGACGGTCAATGTGTTCTTCCGATTTTTTGCCGACGGCGATAACCATCAGGATTTCGTGATTCTTCGGCGAGAGGCCCACTAGCTTAGCCAGCCGCAGATCGTCGAAGCCTTCCATCGGGCAGGTGTTCAGGCCCAAAGCTTCGGCGGCGATCATTAGATTGGCGCAAGCGAGCGCGGCGCTCTTGCCGGCCCACTTGAACATACCCTTGCGGGCGACCGGAATGGTGCCCGTGACCATCCCGAGATGTACGGTCCGCAAAATCAGCAATTTCAAGACGCCGAAGATTCCGAACCAACCCTGCAGAAAAAACCATTTGCCGAGTCTCATTTTCTTTTCGGCTTCGGCGATTTTTTCCGGTGAAAACAATCCAGCGGTCCGCATCCAGGCTAGTTCCGCGCGCGCGGTTTCCTTCCAGGAGGCAATGTCGGCGACGGCGACGACCAAAGCAGACGCGGTGGCGGCAGGCTTCTGGCCCAAGCACAGCCGGGCGGCCTGCTTGAGCATTTCCGGGCTTTGGACCCAATAGAACCGGTACGGCTGGCAATTGAAGCTGGACGGGGCGACGCTGGCGGCGGTGAGGATTTGGTCGCGGGTTTCGGCGGAAATATCCACGGGGTCGAAAACTTTGACGGCCCGACGGCGCAGGATGGCTTCCAGAATATCGGTCACATTGGCCTCCAATGTTGCCATTACAACATAGCAATGTTGCCATTGCAACATAAATCTTTAGGATTGGTGCGGCGGCAGGGTTACCCGCTAGACCGGTACCAGGTTCGACCCGCGTAACTGCGGGAAACGCTGGATTTGTTCCACTCCCCAAAAGATGTTAGGTTGCGGCGGGGCCTCTCTCATCGTGAGCAAACTCGGAACGTCAGACTCGCCACATCCGGTGGCAATCCATTCGGGCGAAAACCGCGGCTGGCGCTTGGGCTTCTGGAGCCTGATCGTCACCCAGTTCCAGAACGCGTTCAACGACAACGCGATCAAGTTTCTGGTCATTTATCTGATTGTCGAGATGAATTTCCCGAAACACGTGCGCGACCGGTTCGTGTGGATTGTCAGCGCGTTGTTTGCAGTGCCGTTTGTGCTGTTCTCGCTGACCGGCGGGTATTTTGCGGACCGTTACAGCAAACGGAGCGTGGTGATCGGCACGAAGCTGATGGAAATTTTCGTCATGCTGGTGACGATTGTGGGATTGTGGCTGAACAATCTGCCGCTGGAGTGCGCCGCGGTTTTTCTGATCAGCACGCAGTCGGCGCTTTTTGGCCCATCGAAATACGGATTGTTGCCCGAGGTGCTTCCCGACCGCGAACTTTCGTGGGGGAACGGAATCATCGAACTGGGGACGTTCATCGGCAGCATCGGCGCGGTGATGGCAGCGGGTTACCTGGCGGACCATTTTCGTGGACGGCAATATTTATCGGGGCTGGTGTTGTTGGGCTGCACGCTGTTTGGATTAGCGACGAGTTTTGGGATCACGCACGTTCCGGCCGCCGATCCCGGCAAAAAATTCCGCTGGAACCCGCTGGCGGATCTAGCCACGCAAATGAAGGCGGTGAACGCGGACCGGATCCTAAACTGGGCGGTCTTCGGGAATGTGTACTTGTGGTTTCTGGCGGCGTTGCTGCAACTGACCATCGTGGTGTACGGGCACGATACGCTGCATGTGAACGAAGCGCACATCAGTTACCTGCAGGCGGCGGTGGGAATCGGCATCGGGGTGGGTAGCGTGGTGGCGGGTTACGCATCGCGCGGGAAAATCGATATTCGATTAATTCCGATGGGCGCGCTGGGCATGACGATTTTTGGAGCACTGCTCTACCCTTCCGGGCATACGGTGCACAGTGCGGCGGCGCATCTGGCGGCGCTGGGATTTTTCGGGGGATTTTTTGCGGTGCCGTTGAACGCGTTGATTCAACACCGTCCCGAGCCGGCGCACCGCGGAGGCGTGATTGCGGCGGCGAATTTGCTGTCGTTCATTGGGGTGTTTTTCGCGGCGGCGGCTTATTATCTTTTTTCCACGGTTTTTCGGCAGACGCCGGCGGGGGTATTTCTGGATGGCGCGGGACTGACCGGGATCATGACCGTGCTTTGTTTCTATTGCTACTTTCAGGTGCGGTCGCAGCCGGTGATGAAAGCCGAAGGGTAATTTCGCGATGACTTCGCAAGCGTGAACCGCAGCCGATGAAAATCACATCATGATCCGCGTGATCGTTTGGCTGTTGACGCATACCATTTACCGGCTGCGGGTGGTCGGCCGCGAGAATTTCCCCCGCACCGGAGGCGCCCTCCTCGTTTCAAATCACATGTCGCTGGTGGATGCGCTGCTACTGATGGGCGCGAGCCGCCGGCCAGTGCGGTTCCTGATTTTCAAAGACATTTACGACCAGCCGTACATCAAGCCCTTCGCCAAAATGATCCGGGCGATTCCGATTTCGTCACAGTTGCGGCCGCGGGACATGATTCATTCGCTGCGGGCGGCGAGCGAGGCCATCCGCAACGGCGAAATCGTATGCATTTTTGCGGAGGGGCAGATTACGCGCATCGGCCAACTGCTTCCCTTCCGCCGGGGCCTGGAACGGATTATGAAGGGCGCGGAGAAGGACGGGGCTGGCGCGCCGGTCATTCCGGTGCATCTGGACGGGGTGTGGGGCAGCATTTTCAGTTATGAACGCGGACGCTTTCTGTGGAAATTGCCGCAGCGGATTCCGTACCCGGTGACGGTGAGTTTTGGCAAGCCGATGGCATCGAGCGCTACGTCTTTTGAGGTGCGCGCGGCGGTGCAGCAATTGCAGACCGAGGCGTTTCGTTTTCACCGGGCGCGGATGCATACCTTGCCGGAGTCATTTATCCGCACCGCGCACCATTACCCGTTTCGATTCGCGATGGGCGACAAACGCCGGCCGCGGATGAAGTGGAGCGGGGCGCTGCTGAGCGCGATCTTTCTAGCGCGGCGGCTGCGCAAAACCTGGGAAGGCCAGGAAATGGTGGGGATTTTGCTGCCTCCCTCGGTGCCGGGGGCGCTGGTGAATTTTGCGGCGGCGATCAGCGGCAAAATTCCGGTGAATTTGAATTATACGGCGTCGAACGAGACGCTGGCGTCGTCCGCGGAGCAGTGCCAGCTGCAGACGGTGATTACCACCAAGTTGCTGCTGGAAAAAATTCCGCTGAAGGTTCCGGGCCGGCAAATATTGCTGGAGGAGGTGGCGGCGGCGCCCGGCCTGGGCGAACGCTTGGTCGCGCTGCTGATGTGGTTTCTGCCGGGGAAAATTCTGGAAGGTGCGCTGAGCGGCGGCAAAACAAAAACGCTGGACGATCTGGCTACCGTAATTTTTTCCAGCGGCAGCACCGGAGAACCGAAGGGCGTGATGCTGACGCATTACAACATCGCGTCGAATATCGAGCAGATGGGCCAGACGTTCATGCTCACCAAGGGCGATGTGCTGCTTGGGGTGCTGCCCTTCTTCCATTCTTTTGGGTTCACGGTGACGCTGTGGCTGCCGGCGTTTCTGGCGGTGGGTGTGGCGTTTCATCCGAGCCCGATCGATCTGGTGGCGGTGAGTGAGCTGGTCCGGGATTACCAGGTTACGTTTTTGCTGACGACTCCGACTTTTTTGCAGCAGTACACGCGGCGCTGTTTGCCGGAGGATTTCGGCAGTTTGCAATTCGTGGTGGTGGGCGCGGAAAAGCTTGCGGATGCGGCGGCGCTGGCGTTCGAAGATCGTTTCGGGATTCGGCCACTGGAAGGTTATGGCGCGACGGAATGTTCGCCGGTGATTGCGGTGAATACGCGCGATTTTCGCGCGCCGGGATTCTTGCAGGTGGGCGCGAAGCGCGGACGGATTGGACACCCACTTGCCGGGAATCAGCGTGCGCATTGTCGATCCGGAAACGCGGGAGCGGCTGGCGACGGATACTCCCGGGCTGCTGCTGGTGAGCGGGCCGAACGTGATGAAGGGATATTTGGGCAAGCCGGAAAAAACCGCGGAGGTGTTGCAAGACGGCTGGTACACGACCGGAGACATCGCGGCAGAGGATGAGGATGGGTTTTTGACGATTACGGACCGGCTGAGCCGATTCAGCAAAATCGGCGGCGAAATGGTGCCGCACATCAAGATCGAGGAAAAATTGAACGAGCTGGCGGACACGCCGGAGAAAACTTTTGTGGTGACCGGCGTGCCGGACGGAAAGAAAGGCGAGCGGCTGGTGGTGTTGCACACACTGACGCCGGAAGAGGTGAAGCCGCTGATCGAAAAGCTGGCGAATTCGGACCTGCCGAATTTGTGGATTCCGCGGACGAATCAGTTCTTCCAGATCGAAGAGCTGCCGCATTTAGGGAGCGGCAAACTTGACCTGCGACGAGTCCACGAGATCGCCAAGGAAAAATCCCCGGAGCAGAACGCCTAAATCGAGTGGCGCATCGAACAACGTTGCTTGACACCCAAGAAGTTGTTACAATTGTTATAACAAGGATGGATCACATGGTGGCAATTAAGCTCCGCAAAATTGGCAATTCCCTGGGCGCAGTTTTTCCGAAGGAAACCGTGACTCGATTACGCGCCAAAGAGGGCGACGAACTCTACCTGATCGAAGGTCCCGATGGCACCTACCAGCTCACGCCCTACGATCCTTCGTTCACTAAGAAAATAGAAAAGGCCGAGGAAATCATGGACCGTTACCGCAACACCCTGCACGTTCTCGCGAAGTGACCAGGCGGCCGGGGCCGAGCGGTCCGGAATGGATCGACGAGCGCGTCGTACTTGCGATTCATGGTCGCCTATTGAGCCTTGATGGTGGCCTCTCAGGACTCCGAGACTTACCTTTACTTCAATCGGCACTTGCTCGGCCCCAGCAGCTTCATGCTTACGGCGATAAAGTCGACCTCGTTGACTTGGCGACGGCATATACAGCCGGCATCATCCGCAACCATCCGTTTACCGATGGCAATAAACGAACGGGCTTCCTGATTGGCGTGTTGTTCCTGGAGCTTAACGGCGGGAAATTTATGGCGACGGAAGAATCCGCTGCTCAGGCCGTTCTCAGCCTCGCGGCGGGCAGCATGAATGAATCCGAGTTCACCGCATGGATGCGCGAAAACGTCGCGCTGCGTTAGGAAACGGGAGCGCTTCCCCTTCCAAGGCGAATATTAAGCAACTGAACCCCGATCAGAAACCGTTCACGCTTCGTTGAATACAGTTCGCCGTTAAGTTCTTGCGCGCGCTAAGCGTCTGGCCTACACTCGCGACAGTTGGAGGCACATTTGGCATGACGATCAACAAACACAATTCGCGGTTGGGGCTAGCGGCCAAAACGCTACGCTGGGATTGTGGCCAGATGGTTTTCAGCCCTTTCCGGTAACGATTCCCTAGTTTTCAACCGTAGCTTATTTTGATTCGTCGGCCGGGGTGTCGGTCCCGCCGTTCGATTTCTAGGCCAACGCACCGCTTCGCGCTGAGGCGCCGTTGTGTGCGCACCGGGATTGGTGTGCGCGCCAACCAAATAGAAACGCCGAAGCTTGCCATGCGCATCCGGCGGTTCAGAAAGGAGAAGGCCATGAGTTTCAAAGTGAAAAACGGAACCCCGATGCACGGGCCGTCGCTGTGCGAGACCTGCACTCGTGCGCACATCGTCAAGGGTTACCGCGAAAGCGAAATCCTGATCCTGTGCCGGGCGACGTGGGATCCGCAGCGGCTCGTTCCGTTCGCGGTTCGGGAATGTTCCAGCTATGTCGCGAAGAATGCGTCCACGCTGGACGACATGGAGGAGATTGCCTGGACGATCGCCCCGCGCGGGCCGAAGCGCGCCGCTGGATTCGTTACGCCTGGCGGATCGACCGAAGCCGAGCGCGAATTCGAAATCGTGCTGAAAGAAGACGAAGAGTAGAAATGCTCTTCGCGGTGCACGAATTCACGGACCACCAGCCGAAACGTGAAAGCAGCGGAGCGGAAAATGCTTACGAAGGCACGGTGAGTCTCCCGTTCTTCGAAGTAACGGCAACGCATTTCCGCGCCGCCGTTGCCGCACGCGAGGCTGGTGGGACGTGACGCCAGAGCGGGCTTGGCTTGACCCCGAAGGAAGCTCTTCGGGGTTAAGTCTTAGCTCGTCGAGCAATCCACCCAATCTCGCCGCAAAAATATAATTCGAGGCGATACATCCAACCTTGCAGATAGCGCGTATCTAGACCGAAGGCCCGGCGCGTTCAGAGGTAGGCGGACAGGGAAGCGCCGGGTCTTTTCCTGGCCGTCATGATGCGCCGGATGGTTCGTCGCGCCGGCGTTTGAAAGGGGATCATTCCTGTTTTTGAAATTCTAAATTTCTCCTGGGAGGAGTGTGTATGAACGCATTGGAATCGCCTGCAGAAATGTTGAAACGAATCGCGAATCGGCGAGCGTTTGTTAAGGGCTTGGGACTGGCCGGGCTGGGAGTGGCGGGAGCGAACATGATGGGTTGCAGCAGCAGCCCGGCCATGGCCGCCTCGGGTGGTACCGACACGGCGCAGCAGATATTCACGGCGGCGTTGATTGCCGAAGATCTGGCGACTACTTTTTATTACACGGGGCTGACCACGGACGCGATCATTCAGGATCCGAATCTGGCGGGCGCGGGCGGTTCGGCCACGAACGTACAGGCGGGCGGAGCGGTGGACGACGTTGGCTACATTCGCGCGGCTTTGTCGGAGGAAATCATGCACGCGGATTTGCTGCGCAGCCTGATTGGCGGGGCGGCGGCGGCAGGTGACCCGGTGCAGACTTTTTACTTCCCTACCGGAACATTCACGAGCCTGGCGAATTGGGTGGGCACACTGGAAGCGCTGGAGAACGCATTCATTGGCGCGTACATGACGGCGGTGCAGGAATTCTCGATGATGGTCGGGAACGTGGCACCGTATACGTCGACCCAGATGGATTCCCAGGGTCATGCCTACACGCCGGCGCAGTTGGTGAATTTCGGCAAGGTGTGCGCGTCGATTCTTGGAGTGGAATCGGAACATCGCGCGCTGGGACGGGCGCTCGGCGGCGGAAATGTAATCGAGGGGGGCTCAATTCCGGCGAACAACCTGTGCTACGAATCGACGGATGGATTGACGACCGTATTTAACGGCAGCACGTCAGCGGTGGCTGCGTTGAATCCGTTCGTGACCGCCGGCGCAAACGGATTCGATCCCACGGCGTTCAGTTTGTCGACAGCAGTGTCGGGTTCGGCGGCGATTACGCTGCCCTGCTCGGGCAATCCACCGATGTAGAATTTTGAGTGCAGGTCCGGGCCGAAGGCCCGGGCCTGCGCTTTCGATCTGACTCCGTTCTTCACCTCAGACGCTCCTCGCGCGGTTCCCCAAATTTTTCCTTCGCGCACATCTCGACCATGGCAAATGTTCGTGGTATGAACAGCGTATCTTTTGGCGAGGAGGACGCATGTTCAGCCTACTTTGGGAATTAATCATCGGCCTGGTGGTGGGTGCGGTGGCCAAGCTGCTGATGCCCGGGAAAGACGGCGGCGGAATCTGGATTACGATGGCTTTGGGAATTGCGGGATCGTTGCTGGCGACGTATCTGGGCCGGTTCCTCGGTTGGTATCAGGACGGGCAAGCGGCGGGATTTATTATGTCGGTGGTCGGCGCGATCGTGTTGCTCTTCATTTACAAATTGATTCGTAAGAAGGCGGCTTAACGGAAGGATGGGCTGGCAGCGCGTAGCGCGCCGCCAGCCCAATCCTTCGTAAGCGTTTTAGGATTGATGCTCGCCGGAACAGCACGACGAATCGGTCTGCTTGGGCTGGTGGTACCCTGCGTTTTTGTCGACTGCGTAGTTCTGATCGTAGCGATCGTGGTGGCGGACCCAGGCCATACTGAAGGCTAGATCGTCCTCGTCGCGGCCTTTGGGCGTCAGGTCGAGAAAATTGTAAGCGCCGAGCATGATGTCGAGCCCGCGTCCGTAGGTGGAGTAGGTGTGGAAGACGGCGCCGGCAGCGTCCTTGGCGAAGACGCTGGCTCCGGGACCTTCATCCGGCGGAAATTCGGTCCGCTGGTAATTGTAGTAAACCTTGCCGCTGGCTTTTTCTTCCGGCGTGAATGAAACGTGATAGTCGTAGTTGAAATCACTGCCGAACGACGAGACCCATTTGAATTTCCAGCCCATGCGTTTTTTGAAGGCTTCGATTTCGGCGATGGGGGCGCGGGAAATTGCCACGAAAGTGGTGTCGCGGTTGGCGAGATGCACCGTCATGCCATCGAAATGATCGCTGATGTAGGAGCAGCTGGGGCAGCCCGCTTCCCAGCCCGGGCCGAACATGAAGTGATAGACGATGAGCTGGCCGCGACCAGCGAATAAGTCGGCCAGCGTCTCCTTGCCGTTGGGACCTTCGAAGACGTAGGACTTTTCAACTTTCTCCCACGGAAGCTCGCGGCGCTGGCGGCTGAGCTCGTCGCGCAAGCGGGTAAATTCTTTTTCCTTCTGCAGGAATTCGGTACGGGCCGCGAGCCATTGGGATGGCGATACGACTTTGGGGGCGTCTACTTTTTTCATTTCTGCTGCTGAGGACATGATCGTCTCCTTAATTTAGATTAAGTGCGGTTCGTCAGCGTTTTAGGCGAACGGATTTTCATCCGCGCTGGGGCCGTAGATCGAGGGCACCGGGACATCGAGCATCCGCAGGTACACGGAAAGCTGCCCGCGATGGTGATAGACGTGGTTTAGAAGGACGGAACGGACAAAGCCGATCCGCGGGATGGACATGATGGTCTCGCCGTTCCTGGTCAAGGTCCACGTCGAGGTCAGCCGGGCGTCGTCCATTTTGCCCAGCGTTTCCTTGGCGCTGTCGATACTCTTGGAAAAAGCGTCGAGGACTTCCTGGCGACTCTTGGCTTCCGCCTGGGAGAAAACGGGAGCTTCCACGGTGTCCATCGCGGCCAGGGCCGCGACGTTGCCCTGCGCGGAGGCGATGTGCAAGGCCAGTTGCCCCAACGAAAACGACTTGGGATGAGGTCTCCAGGAATATTTGCCTTCCGGAACGCGTTCGAGGACTCGTCTGGTGGTTTGGGCTTCCTGATCGATTTCGCTCAAGATCGAATCTGCAAGTCTCATAATCACTCCTCTCTTGCTGCGTAAGATTGGGGCCGTTTGCTTTTACTTTACGTATCTAAAACGTTCAGCGCGCTGGAGAGGTCACGCCTCGCGGTGACGGCGTGTTCCGCCGGTCCTTTATTGAGAACCTCTTGGTGACGAACGCGGCCAAGGTCCCCACGGAGGAAACTTTGGCGGCGATGAGTACGGCGGCCGCGAGGCATGCGGGACACATGGGTTCCTCCTTCGACGCGAAGCAATTACTGCAAAAGCTTGCCGGTTGCTGAACCCAGCGCCTCGGCGTGTTTGCGCACGCGATCGAGTATGGTCCCCCAACCTTTGGTGACGCCCTGGCGGTGATGATCTTCGAGAATGCCGAAACCGGAGTGGCGGAAAGAGATCAGCGTGCCGCCGTCTTTTTCGCTGAGACGATATTGCACGTTGGAAATAAAGGGCGAGGAGGCGAACAGCGGGCCGGTAATTTCGAGGAGCGTGGGGCGCTTGATGGCCTGGACGTTGCCCCAGAAATGGCCGTTGCTATTGCCGAGGTCGCGAAACCAGCGGCCTCCGGGCCACGGCTCGATGATCATGGGCATGGGCTCGCCTTGGCCATTCTGGTTTTGCGGGCCCATTTCTTCGAGCAGCGCGGCGAACGTCGCGGCCAGCGACGCACGGACCTGGATTTCCTGGGTGACGTTCAACGTGTAGTTTTCGATCGAGGGTGCGGCGATGGCGGTCATATTTTCTCCTATGTAGGTCTGACTTGAAATCGCGTTGCTTGACTGAGTTACTTGACTGAGTTACTTGACTAGTTACTTGAATTAGTCACTTCCCCGTTTCAGCTTCGGCCCGATCTTTGATGCGATGCAACTGCTGCTTCCAGTAGCGCTCGAAGGTGCTGGTCCATTCGTGCAAGGGCTTGATGGCTTCGGCATTGGTGCGATACATCATGCGCCGGCCGTCGCGGCGGACGTGGACCAGGCCGACGTCGCGCAGAACTTTGAGGTGCTTGGATACAGACGGCTGGCCCAGCCGCAGGGTAGACACAATCTCCCCTACCGCCCGTTCCTGCAGCACCAGGTAATTCAGGATCTCCCGGCGGCTGGGCTCGCCCACGGCGTTGAAGGCATCAGCGGTAGTAGCCACTCGCGACATGCCATTAACATATACCCGTATCGGAATATGTCAAGTTATTTTTTCTAGCCGACTCTAGGCTGCTGACCAAAGACGCTCTAACTCGTTGTTGAAAATAGGTTTAGATCTAGAAGATGGAGAGTTTGACGTGCAGGAATTTTTTTGGGTCTTTGCGGAAATCGCCGAGGAGCAGGCGAAGGTCGGCGGTGGCACCGGTTAGATTGTCGTAGAGGGCCGGGTCGGTCATGAGTTTGCCGGCGGTGCCGGTGTTGGAGTTGAGTTTGGCGGAGGCGTCGCGAACTTGCGCGGTGGCGTCCTTCATATTGTTGTAGAGCTGATCGTCGTTGACGAATTTTCCGAGCGAGCCTTTCCCTTGGCGAACGCCGGCCATCAAATCGTTGCTATTGTTGAGGAAAGTTTTCGCGCTGTCGTAGACGGCGGGATCGTAGATGAGTTTTCCGGCAGTGCCCTTCTGCTCTTTCACGGCCGCCACTACTTCGTTTACGTTGCCGACCGTGCTGTCGACTTTGGTGTAGAGCTCGTCCGAGTTGAGCAGCTTGCCCAAACTGCCCTTCCCTTCCTGGATGGAACCGGCAATCGAGTTGAGGCGCGCGGCGGTGGCGTTCAAATTATTGTAGAGCGCGGGATCGTTGATGAGCTTGCCGATCGAACCATTTCCGTTGCGGGCCTGGTTGATGACGGCGTTCAGCTGATCGGCGAGGCCGCCGACGCGACCCATGATGTCCTTCATTTCGACTTCCTGCTTGCCGGGCAGCACGCCGTTGTTCGGCACTTCGGAGCCGGTCAGGCCACGGGTGATTTGCACGTAGCGATTTCCGAGCAGGCCGGCGGTGACCAGGCTGGCGGTGGAATCGGAGCGAATATCCGAGGCGTATTTTCTGCTGATGCGCAAGACGAGCTGAATATTGTCCAATTCGCTTTGGGGTTTGGGATTGATGCGGATACTCTCGACGTTGCCAATCTCCACGCCGTCGAGACTGACCGGCGCGCCCACCGTGACCTGCTCCACTTCCGGGAGATAGGTGAGCAGGCGGTATTTGGGCCCGAACGAGCCGGCTCCGGTGATGTAGAAAATTCCGACGGCCAAGATGGCGAGGCCGACGAGCACGAAAACTCCGACTCGCAGTTCGGTCCAAGTAAGCTGTTTGCGCTGTGCCATAAAGTTGTTCCTCCCTCGTTAACCGCAAATCTGTTGCTAATCTTTCAGCACATCTTCAATACTCCGCCGCGAATGCTATTCGGCGGATGCTAGAAATTGCTTAATGTACGCGTCCGAGGAGATCAGCACCGCGTCAGCCGGTCCCTCGAAATAAATTTTTCCGTCGCGAAGAATCAGCACGGTAGTGGGGTTCGCGGAGTTGCGCTCTTTGCCGCTCTCGGCGAGTTTTTCACGGCCGGCTAAATCCAGATCAACATTGGCGTTTCCGTTTTGCGCGAGCGGAACCACGCGGCCGGTGGCGCGATCGAAGCGGTAGTTGGCGAGCGCGAAAGCATCCTGCACGCGATGGGTGGCGAGCAGCGAGCTGACATCCTGCAAATCCCGGCCGCGCAGAATCAGGGTGATGATGGTCTGCGAGGTAACCGGGTCGAGGCCGGCCGTGGGCGAATCGTAAAAGACGATGGGCGGGCGGTCCACCAGGGCGCGGGCGATGGAGACGCGGCGACGCATGCCGCCGGAAAGCTCGGCGGGATAACGGTCGATGGCCTGTTCCATTTCGACGAAACGCAGAGATTCGCGAACCCGCGAATCGATTTCCTCTTCGTCGGTATTTTCCTCGCGCAGGCGGAAGGAAACATTTTCGGCCACGGTCATGGAATCGAAGAGGGCGCCCTCCTGAAAAACGAAGCCAATTTCGCGGCGGAAATTGAGCAGCTCTTTTTCGGGCATGGCGGTCACGTCGTGGCCCATGACCAGAACGCTTCCGGAGTCGGGGCGCAGCAAGCCCGCGGCCATTTTCATGAGCAGAGTTTTTCCGGTTCCGGTTTCACCGAGCAGAACCTTGGTTTCACCGTGTTGGACATCGAAGGAGACTCCATGCAGTACGTCGCGGTCTTCGAAACCGATGGAAATATTGCGAAAGGAAATCAGCGGCGCGCCGGCGGCCATTTTCTCAATCATGGGATGGGGCGGGGCGGCAAAGCTACCGTCCGGACGCGAAACATGGGAGAGGTTGCGGGAGGAAATTGGCGGCGGAAGGTCGCTCGTCATGGCGGGATTATAGATGCAAACGGCAGTTGGAGTCGCCGCAGAAAACGGGGAGGGAGTAACTCATGTCCGCTGGAAGAGGTACAGGAGCAATTTGGTGATGAAAGTGTCGACCACCAGGATGAATACGGAAGAGACCACAACGGCAGTGGTGGTGGCGCGGCCCACGCCCTGGGTGCCTCCTTTGACGCGGAGGCCTTGGTAGCAACCGACGGTGGCGATGATCAGGCCGAAGACGAAAGGCTTGGCCAGGCCCTGGACGACATCGCCGAGTTCCAAGGCGTCGATGGCGCGGGTCCAGAACTGGACGGCGCCGAGACGGAGGGTGAAATAGGCGACGAAGAATCCGCCGCAGAGACCGACGAAGTCCGAGATGACGGTGAGCAAGGGGAGCATGAGCACGGTGGCCACGACGCGGGGCGTGACGAGTTTGCGGACCGGATCGGTGCCGAGTGCGCGCATGGCGTCGACCTGTTCGGTGACGACCATGGAACCCAGCTCGGAGGCGATGCCGGAGGCGTTGCGTCCGGCAACGAGAAGCGCGGTGATGGCGGGGCCGAGTTCGCGGACGAGGGCGAGGGAGACGGCATCGCCGGTGAGGGCGGTTTCGCCGAATTTTTCAAACTGTGACGCGGTCTGCAACACCATGACTCCGCCGATGAAAAACCCAGTAAGAATAACAATCGGCAAGGAGCCGACACCGATTAGGTCCATTTGCTCGAGGGTGTCGGACCAATAGCGCGGGGAGCTGGCGAGATTGGCGAGCGAGCGGAAGGTAAGCTGCGCGTACTCCTGCACACTGAGAACCTGGCGTTTGATTCCGTCGGCGAGAACGGCGAGGACGGAGGGCGTGTCGCTGGGTTCGGGCATCTGTGTGGACGCGGACGCGAAACGCGGGAGCGGATGAATTACACCGCGCGCCATGCGTGCTGGTTCGTCGAGTCTCGAAAAGCGTAACGGGCGATGCGGGTTAGGTCAAGCGATAGTCGACACGGCGATGACGGGTGAAGAAGGTAAAAATCTGAGCACCGGAGAACTGCGGGCCTCTGGCGAGGAGAGTACGCGCGGCTTTACGCGACCGAGCGGCTCCGGTAGAATTACCGTTTCGTTCGTACACTCGAGGCTCAACGGAAGATGCTGCGTTTCGTCACGGCTGGGGAGTCTCACGGGCAGGCGCTGATCTCCTGGATTTCGGGGTTGCCGGCGGGCGTTCCGGTGGACTTAGAGTTCATCCAGAAGGAGATGCACCGGCGGCAACTGGGCTACGGGCGCGGAGCGCGGCAACGCATTGAGAAGGATACGGCGGACATTTTGTCCGGCGTACGGCACGGGAAGACGATTGGCGCGCCCATCGCGGTGCGGATCGAGAATCGCGACTGGAAGAATTGGGAAAAGGCGCTGCCGGTGGAAGACAGCGAAGGCGCGGAGGACGCGCAGCGCAAGTTGACGGCGCCGCGGCCGGGTCACGCGGATTTGCCGGGCGCGTTGAAATATAACCTGCACGATGCGCGATACATTCTGGAGCGGGCGTCGGCGCGCGAAACCGCGGCGCGGGTGGCGGCTGGAGCATTGGCGAAACTGTATTTGCGGGAATTTGGCGTAAAGGTGCTGAGCCATTCGATTGCGGTGGGGCACGTGCGGCTGGAACGCGACGCGACGTGGGCAGAAATCGAGGCGATATGCGAAAATCTAGAATCGCCGCTGCGCTGCGTGGATTCCGCTACGGAAGCATTGATGAAGGCCGAAGTGGAACAGGTTCTGCGCGCGGGCGATTCAGTGGGCGGCATTTTCGAAGTGGTGGCGCGCGGAGTTCCGGCAGGCTTAGGTACTCATGTGCAGTGGGATGAGAAGCTGGACGCGAAAATCGCGCGAGCGGTGATGTCGATTCAGGCGGTGAAAGCCGTGGAATTTGGAACCGGCGTGGCGAATGCGACGAGCTATGGGTCGCAGGTGCAGGACGAAATCGTTTACGACGCGGCGAAAAAGCGATTCGAACACACGTCGAATCGAGCCGGCGGGCTGGAAGGCGGAATTACCAACGGCGGGGATATTGTGGTGCGCGGCTACCTGAAACCGATTTCCACCTTGCGGCGGGCGCTGCAGTCGGCGGATTTGAACACCAAAGAAGTGGTGAAGGCGGCGTACGAACGCTCGGATGTGTGCGTGGTTCCGGCGGGCGGAGTGATTGGCGAGGCGATGGTGGCGATGGAGCTGGCGATGGCGTTGGTGGAGAAGTTTGGCGGCGATTCGCTGGAAGAAACGCGGCGGAATTTCGACGGGTATCAGAAGCAGCTGGATAATTTCTAGAGACTTGGCGATGGGTAGAGGAAAACGCGAGAGATGATTCATCCGATTGTGAAATTTGGCGATCCGGTTCTGGAGACGCCGACAAAACGGGTCGAGAAATTCGACGAGGACCTGCAAAAGCTGGTCGACGACATGTTTGAATCCATGTACGCGGCTTCGGGCGTGGGTTTGGCGGCGCCGCAGATTGGACTGGGGCAGCGGATTACGGTGATCGACGTGTCCAATGGCAAGACTGCGGAAGCGAAGATCGTGCTGGCGAATCCGGAAATTATTTATGCGGATGGGCAGCAGCGCGAAGAAGAAGGGTGTTTGTCGATTCCTGGATTTCGGGGGTACGTGGAGCGTCCGCAGTATGTGACGGTGCGGGCCCAAGACGCGCAAGGAAATACTTCGAGCGCAAAGGCGAGGGGCTGCTGGCGCGGGCGTTCTGCCACGAGATCGACCATCTGAACGGAGTACTGTTTATCTCGCATCTGAGCATGTTGAAACGCGACATGATCAAACGAAAAATCCGCAAGATGAAGAAAGCCGGCGAGTGGTAGCAAATCCCGTGCCGCTGAAAATTGTTTTCTGCGGCACTCCCGCATTTGCGGTTCCCTCCTTGCGCCATCTGATACCGCAGCCCGATTTCCGAATTGAAGGCGTGGTGACGCAACCCGACCGCCCGCGGGGGCGCGGGCGGCGAGATGGCCAGCTCGGCGGTGAAAGAGGCGGCGCTGGCGGAAAATATTGCGGTGTATCAGCCGGAAAAAATCCGGAGCGAGGAAAGCTTCGAGTATTTTCAGCGCATGGCGCCGGACGTGGTGGTGATCATCGCGTACGGACAAATTATTCCGCAGAGGCTGATCGATATTCCGCGGCTGGGCTGGATCAATGTGCATGGCTCGCTGCTGCCGAAATATCGAGGAGCCGCGCCGATTCATTGGGCGATGGCAAATGGCGAAAAGCGAACGGGCCTGACCACCATGAAAATCGACGCGGGATTGGATACCGGGCCGATGCTGCTGAAATACGAAACACAAATTGGAACGGAAGAAACGTCGCCGGATCTTTACTGCGCGGCTGGCCGAAGCGGGAGCGCCGCTGGTGGCGGCGACGATACGCGGGCTCGCGGATGGATCGGTGGTGCCGGTAGCCGCAGGATAATTCGCTGGCAACGCTGGCACCGCCGCTGAAAAAAGAAGATGGGAAGGTGGACTGGTCATTCCCGGCGCAAAAGATTTTCAATCGCATGCGCGGATTCAAGCCGTGGCCGGGGACCTTCAGCAGCTTTCGCGGAAAAACTTGCCAGTTGTGGGGAAAACCGGCGGAGGCCGGCGCGGGATCGGTGGGCAGCCACGCCGCGCTGAACGGAAAACCGTTTGGATCACTTTTTGAAGCGGGACGCCGGCTGTTCGCGGCGTGTGGGGCCGGAACGGTTCTGGAGATCGATTCGATTCGAGTGGAAGGGAAAACGCGGGTGGCGGTGCGTGATTTCCTGAATGGCGCGCACCTGAAGGCCGGCGAAAGATTCGGCGAGTGAATTCCCTGCTTCTTCTGTAGCCCGCAAGCGATCCGGCCACAAAAGCAAATTATGGCGATTAGCGCAGCGAGGAAAATTGCGTACGAGATTCTGCGCCGGGTGGAATCGGAAGGCGCGTATGCCAGCGACTTGCTGCATGCGGAGCTGGGCGCCAACGTGAAGCCCGAAGACGCGGCGCTCGCGACGGAAATCGTGCTGGGCGTGTTGCGCTGGCGGCGGCAGCTGGATTTTTTGCTGGAAAGGCACATGAAGAAGCCGGTGACCAAGCTGGATCTGCCGGTGGCGATCGCTCTGCGGATGGGAATTTATCAATTGCGGTTTCTGGATCGCGTTCCGGCGCGTGCGGTGGTGAACGAATCCGTGGAGCTGGTGAAGAAGGCGCGGAAAACTTCGGCGGCGACGCTGGTGAATGCGGTGTTGCGGCGCGCGGCTGGCGAAGCGAAAGAGCCGGCGGAGAAATTCGTGCCACCGACGGCGACAGCCGCCGAAAGACTCGGAATGGTGAACGCTCATCCGACGTGGCTGGTGGAGCGCTGGCTGGCCCGAGTTGGTGAAACGCAGACGGCGTCGTTACTCGCAGCGAATAATCGCACGCCACGACTGAGTGGGGCGGTTCATGACCTTTCGCGATATGAGGAAATCGCGGCAAGCCTAGCCGGCGCGGGCCTGCGGATTGCGCCCGGAGAAATTTTAAGATCTTCGTTTGCGGTGAGCGGCGGGAGCCCGGCGAAAACGGAAACATTTCGCAGGGGTGAGATCTCGATTCAGGATGAGGCCTCGCAGGTTATTCCTTTGCTGCTCGACGTGCGGGAGGGAGATCGCGTGCTGGATATGTGCGCCGCGCCGGGAGGCAAAACACCGCCGCTCGTTCGGCGCGCTGGGGAAAGTGGAATGGTTGTCGCGGGAGAAAAGCATGCTCACCGGTTGCGGGCGATGCGCGAGCAGTTCAAACGGCTGAGTCTTTCGAGTGTGCGATTCGTTGAACTGGACGCGGAGAAGGCACTGCCGTTTGCGGGTGGCTTTCGATCGGATCCTGGTGGATGCGCCGTGTTCCGGGACTGGGACGTTGGCGCGGCATCCCGAAATTCGGTGGCGGCTGCGGCCGGAGCAGCTTCAGGAATTTCACTCGTTGCAGTGTGCGTTGCTGACGAACGCCCTGGCGATGCTTCGGCCGGGAGGACGGCTGGTTTATTCCACTTGCTCGATGGAGCCGGAGGAAAATGAAGGCGTGGTCGAGGAAGTCTTGAAAAACGATAGGAGCGTTCGCCGGGTCGGAGTCTCCGCGGCCGCGGAATCGCTGCGCAGCAGGTTGGTCGACGGCGTCGAGGCGAACTCTCTGTTCGCGGACGATGGATATTTTCGAACCTCACCTGCGCTTCGACACGTTGACGGCTTTTTTGCGGCGGTGCTCGAGAAAGAGACAGCGTGAGGCGCGAGGCGCAGGCGAGTCGAAACGGAAACACGGCGCATTTGCAAATCGTGGTAGCCTCGCCACCGTGAGAAAATCGAAGCGATGAAATTCCGCGACCGGCTGGAATGGATTTTCCGGATTGCCTTGCTGGCGTTCATTTTGACGTCGGTCGCGTTCCTGAGCGCGCTGACGGCGATGCGCTTTGCGATCCAGGGGCGCGAAGTGGTGATGCCGAACGTGGTGGGGCAGAAAACCGTGGAAGCGCAGCAGCAACTGCAGGGGCGGGGGCTGGGGATGCTGATCGAAGATCGCACTTATACTTCGGCCGGCGTGGATATGATTATTCGCCAGACACCTCCGCCGGGAATGAAGGTGAAAGTGGGTCAGTCGGCGCACGTGATTGTGAGTCTTGGTCCGCAACAGGCAATCATTCCGCATCTGGACGATTTGAGCATTCGCGCGGCGCGCATCGAGCTGCTGCGCAGCGGGCTGCAGGCGGGGGAAATCTCGAGCGCGTATCTGCCGGGAACGGGCAGCGACATGGTGCTGCAGCAGGACCCGGCGCCCGGGACGTCGAACGTGACCACTCCGCACGTGGACATGCTGGTTTCGCTCGGACCGCGTCCCGCCGGGTACGTGATGCCGGAATTGGTGGGGCAATCCTTGAATGAAGCCGAATCGAAATTGACCGGAATAGGAATGAGGTCGCCGAAGCTGACGCTGACTCCGCTGCCCGGAGGACTGCACGGAACGGTGGTGGGGCAGACCCCCGCACGGGGCACGCGGATTGAAGCGAGTACGCAAGTTGATTTGCAGATAGCGGAGTAGCGGCATGGGCCAGCGGCCTGGCAGGACTGGGCGCAAGAAGCTATCGCCTCTCGTCGTATGTTAGAATTTCAGTGAAATCATGGCCTACGCCCGCGTCGAAATCGCGCCTTCCATCCTGGCTTCCAATTTTGCCAAATTAGGCGAGGAAGTACGCGTGGTGGAACAGGCCGGGGCGGAAGTGCTGCACGTCGACGTGATGGACGGGCACTTCGTGCCGAACATCTCGCTGGGAATTCCGGTGGTGGCGGCATTGCGCAAGGCAACCCAGTTGCCGCTCGATGTGCATCTGATGATTGAAAACCCGGAACTTTTCATCGAGGAGTTTATTCGGGCCGGGGCCAGCCGCGTGCTGGTGCATCAAGAAGCGACGGTGCATTTGGACCGGGCGCTGGCGATGATCCGGGAGCACGGAGCCGAGGCGGGAGCGGCGATTAATCCCGCGACTCCGGTGGCGATGCTGAGCGAAGTGATGACCAAGGTGGATACGGTGCTGGTGATGTCGGTCAATCCGGGTTTCGGGGGGCAAAAATTCATTGCTAATGCCTACGAAAAAATCCGGCAATTGAATCAGCCATGCGGGCACGGTATAATGCGAGTTTCCGGATCGAAGTGGACGGGGGCGTTGATCTGGAAAACATAGCGGAACTGGCGCGGGCGGGAGTGAACACGTTCGTGGCGGGAACATCCATTTTTCACGCGGCCGACCCAGCAGCGGCGACGCGTCAACTGAAACAGCTGGCGACCCAAGCCCTGAGCCAGAAAGCCTGAAACCTATTTCAGGAGAGGTCTGACTTGAAAAACGCAAATACATTAACAGGACTCATCGAAATCATTGGTTGCTTCGTGGCGTTGTGGCTGGCGCGGTCGCGGCGGTGGTGCTGCTGGCCGCAGGTCCCGGCGCGTTCGCGCAACACCGACACCGCAAAGCGGTACCAGCGGACCAAAGCGCGCGTCGTCGGATACGCCTGCGGCAAAACCCAAGGCGCAAGACAAGTCGAGCTCAAAACCAGCGACGAAGAAAAGGCCGCCAAGAAACACTGCGCCGGCCGCCAAGCCGGTCGACCAAGGAAGCATCCGGCCGAACCCGATAAGGTTTTGTACGACCGCGCGCAGGCCGACTTGAAAGCATGGCCGCTACACGGAAGGACGGCTGGCACTGCAGACCCTGATCAACACCTATCCGGACAGCGAGTATCTGGCGAAAGCGAAACTGGCGGTGGCCGATTCGTATTTCAAAGAAGGCGGCACGTCAACCTGACGCAGTCCATTCAGGAATACAACGACTTTCAGACGTTCTTTCCTTTTCTGGACGAAGCGGCTTACGCCCAGATGCAAATCGGGCTGGCGCACTATCACATGATGGAAAAGGCGGATCGCGACAAGACCCAGGGAGAAGCGGCGGAAGATGCTTTCCAGGCGTTCTTGCTGAAGTACCCGACGAACGCGCTGGCGCCGAAAGCGACTCAATATCTGCGGGACGTGCAAGAGATCCTCGCGGACGGAGAATATAAAGTGGCGTATTTCTATTACGCCAAGCTGGATTATCGCGCTTCCGCGGCGCGACTGGTGGAGTTGACGGATCGCTACCCGCTTTATAGCCAGAATGACGAAGCGCTGTGGCTGCTGGGCGACGTTTACGAGCGCGCCAAGACGCTGTCCAAGAATGAGGACGACAAGAGCCACTGGGGAGATCTGGCGGCGAAGTGTTACGACAAAATCGTGCGCGACTATCCCATGTCCAAGCTCGTGCCGGCGGCAAAATCGCGGCTGAAAGGCATGGGACGGCCAATTCCGGAAGCAGATCCCGACGCTTACGCGCGAATGAAACAGGAGCAGTTGTATCAGCACCAACATCACCAGATCATGGCGCTGAAAATGCCGATGTCGATGCTCAAGGGAGATCCTGACTTTCAGCACGGCCGCGCATGGCGGAACGC
This sequence comes from uncultured Acidobacteriota bacterium, assembly GCA_963737765.1. Taxonomy (GTDB): domain Bacteria; phylum Acidobacteriota; class Terriglobia; order Acidiferrales; family UBA7541; genus Palsa-295. The sequence goes on along the minus strand of CAVTTY010000015.1, from coordinate 81,206 downwards.
CGCAGCTGAATCCCCCGAATGACGTGGTTTCCGCGACAGACGTGCTGCGCCCCGGCGCGCAAGGCCCGGCTTTCACGGTGGCGGGTGGAGCGGCAAATGCGCAAGCGCCAGCTGAGACGGGGACCGAAACGGTAACACCGGAAGACGCCCGAACTGGCCCAGCGGCAGGGGGCGATGGCCAGCCGAATGTGGGGGTGGAAATCATCAGTACCGGGCCGGATTCGCAGCCAGCAACTACCGCACCACCTCCCGGCGCGACTTCTCCCGAGGCGAATACGCCAGGGACGACGGTAAGCCCCGCAGCGGACGCCAGTGCTTCGCCGACTGCCAACGCGGCGGTGGCAAGTCCGAATGCGACTGGCTCATCAGCACCAGCACCAGCAGCGGACGCCAGCGCTGCTCCGGCAGCGGCCGGGTCTTCCACTACGGCTGACCACCCGGCCACTACAACGAGCAACGCCGACGGTTCGACGGGGACCAAAGCGACGCCGGTCGATTCCAGCGAGGAATCGACGAGCAAAAAGAAGAAAGGGCTGAAGAAAATCATTCCCTGGTAGGCGGCTACGCGCCTACTGTTTACTCCCTGCTAACAACTCAGGCACTCCTGTACTTTGAGTTGATTGACGCCCCCGACCTGGGGTGCTGCAATAGACGTCTATCGGGGGCTAGGCGTGTCTCAGCATGGGCCCGCCTCCCAGGGGATGCTAGTGCCCAGGATTCTGGTTGCGGACGACAACACAAATATCCAAAAAATGGTGGTGCTCGCATTTCAGGAGCGCGGAATCGAGGTTATCGCGGTCGGCAATGGCGAAGCTGCGGTCCGGCGGATTCCGGACGCGAACCCCGATTTGGTGCTGGCCGACGTTTTTATGCCCGTGCGCAACGGGTACGAAGTCTGCGAATTCGTAAAGAAGGACGCGCGTTTTTCCCATATCCCCGTAATTCTGCTGGTTGGCGCGTTTGATCCGCTGGACGAAAAAGAAGCACGCCGCGTTGGCGCGGATGGAGTTTTGAAGAAGCCGTTTGTCCCGCCCGATCCGCTGATCGCGATGGTCATGTCGGCGCTGGAAAAAAATCCGAAAGTCATTGCCGAACTGGCTAAAGCGAAGGAAGCGAAAGAGGCCGCGGCAGCAGTTACTGCCCTGCCGGCCGCAGCGATGGAAAGTCCGGCCAAGGCCGAGTCAAACCGCTACCCGAATTCCCCGAACCAAGCCCGGAAGAAGCGGCGATGATTTATGGATTTGGCAAAGGTGTTCGCGCCATCGACGCAGAGGAAACCGAAGAAGAAGACGAGGATACGAAATCAGCGAAATCTTCGGCGGGACTGAAAGATCCGCAAGCGGGAAAGAAATCAAAAACGCCCGCGGCAGCTGCGCCGAAAACTCCGGTGGTCGCCATGGAGGAAGAGGACGAAGAAGCTTTCGACGATTCCGCAACGGCGAGCGACTGGCGGCGCAACGCGGCCGACTTCGAAGTGCCGGACAATGTCGAAGCCAACCCGATTTATTCCTATGGCAAGAATTTCGAGCCTATTACTTTTCCCTCGGAAAGCGACGTTCCGCCGAAACATGTGCGGCCCGATGAAGCCGAACAGGCTGGAGCGCAAGCGTCGCCAGCCGAGGCCGCGCCGGCCAGTGGGCCGGTGGATGCGCCCGCGGTTTCGGATCCGTCGACGAGCTGGGAGCTGACGACGGATGACGAGTTGGAAACGCAGCCTGTTGAGAGCGCGAAAGACGACGTCGCTGCGCCGGTTGAATCAGCGCGGGTGGAAGAGATTTCGAGCGTCAAGGCTCCGGAAGCCCAAGTCCAGGCGACAGAGACAATCTCGGCACAGACGGCTGAGCCGGTGGCCCACGCTGCGGCGGAAGCAGAAGGTGTGGTGGTGGCGGCTGAAAATTCTTTGGCCACCACGGAACACGAAACCAAGGAAGTAAGCCGTCCGAGTTTCGTCGCACGAGTCCGCGGTTGGATGGACATGATGTCGCCGTCGTCGGAAGAACCGGCTGAGACGAAAACCGAAGAGCGCGAACAGCACTGGATGTCCAGCCTGGCTGCGCCGACGGTGTCGAATGAAAGCCTGCAAGTGGAAAGCACGGCGATCTCCGCGCCATTGAACGTAACCGAAGTGGAGAACCCGGTACAGGCTGCGGAAGCGGAATCGCTGGACAAAATGGCGGCGTCGCCCGCAGTGGCCGAAGATGAGACGGCGGCACCGGAAGGTCGCACGGAACAGGTTCAGGAAGAAAGATTCGAGAGCGCTCCGATGGCGGACCTCGACGCAGCCACCAGCGATCCAGGACAGATTGGCGAGGGCGAGGCCAGCGGCTCGATGTACGGGTCGGAACCCGTATCAGTTCCCGAAGCTTTCCGTGAGCCCACGGCGGAGGCGGAAATTACGCCGCAGGAACCGGTACACGAGCAGGTACATGCCGCAGCCGTAGAGGAACCGGAGCCTTTTATCACGGCCGAGACGCCCGACCAGTTCGAAGTGGCGGCGCAGACGCGATGGACGGATGCGCTGGAGGGTTCTGGAGAGGCGCAGCAGAATGGAAGTACGCCGAGCGAACACTTGCCACTGGAACCGATGATCAGCGATTTGCGTGAGCAGCCGTTCGCTGCTGCCGAGCCGGAACAAGAACCCGCGCAGGTGGCGGAGTGGCTGCGTCACCGGGCCAATCAAGTGGAGCAGAGCACCGAACCCGTGCCGGTGGAAAGCGCAGAGGCCGAACCGGCTGCTCAGGTTTGGGCGCAAGAACATCACGAACCGGTTTACGACGACCAGCCATTCGCCGATCAGCCGGAGCCCACCATTTTCGAATCCGAACCGGTGCAGGCCGGCGTGCAAGAATTTGCGGAGCGAATTCCGACCATGCCGCCGCCGAACCGCGAGGCGTTGTCGCAGATTCCGTTCCTGATGCCCCGTCCGGAGCGCGAGCCGGTAGTAGCCGACGGCGGGAATGTTTCAAACTCAGCCGCGGTGGACGAAGTCGTGCGCCGAGTGCTCGAAAAACTCCAACCACAGTTGCATGAGCTGCTAGCGCAAGGCGTGAAGCCGCTGGTCGAAAACATGCTGCAAAACGAGCTGAAGTCCGAACTGCAGAAAAACGAAAAGTAAATTTTTGGCCTCCGTACCAAAAACCAGGCCGTACGAGTGTGTTCTGCCTCCTCGCGTTTCTGGTGGTTTTGCCGCGTTTAGCCCCTTCATTTGACGCGCCGTGCAGTCGCCGCTTATATTCATTGATTCAGATTCCTTCGAATTTTGGCGTGAAGGACCATGCCGCAGGAAATACCGAAGGCTTACGAGCCGCAGGAAATCGAAGAGCGCTGGGCGCAAGCCTGGTACGACGAGAAACTGTTCCGCGCCGAGAATTCCGGCACCCACGGCGGGCCGATGAACGCTTTTCGATCGCGCTGCCGCCGCCGAATGTCACCGGCTCGATCCACATCGGGCACATGCTCGAGCACACCCAAATCGACATGCTGGTCCGCTGGCACCGCATGCGCGGCGAGCGCACGCTGTGGCTGCCGGGGATGGACCACGCCGGCATCGCCACGCAATTCGTCGTGGAGCGCATGCTCGCGAAAGAGAAATCAAGCGGCAGGATTTGGGACGCGAAGAATTCGAGCGGCGCGTGTGGAAATGGAAGGCGGAGAGCGGCGGCGTCATCAAGCAGCAGATGATTCGCCTGGGCGCTTCCTGCGATTGGACGCGCGAAAAATTCACGCTGGAGCCGGCGCTGTATCGCTCGGTGCTCGAAGCGTTTTTGCGGCTGTACCGCGAAGGATTGATCTATCGCGGGCGCTACATGGTCAACTGGTGCCCGCGCTGCCAGACGGCGATCAGCGATCTGGAAGTGGTGCACAACGAGCGCACCGGAAATTTGTGGCACATGCGCTATCCGGTTGTCGGGCGACCGGCGAGCGAAGTATTTGGTGGTGGCGACCACGCGGCCCGAGACGATGCTGGGCGATACGGCGGTGGCCGTCCATCCGGACGACGAGCGCTACGCAGCAGCTGATCGGGCAAGAAGGTGATGCTGCCGCTGATGAACCGCGAAATTCCGATCATCGCGGATGCGTACGTGGACCGCGAATTCGGCACCGGCGTGGTGAAAATCACGCCGGCGCACGATCCGAACGACTTCGAGAGTGGGCAAGCGGCACAACCTGCCGGAAATCGACGTGATGACCGACGACGCGCACATGAACGAGGACGCCGGGAAATATGCCGGGCTGGAACGGTTCGTGGCGCGCGCGCGCGTGATTGAAGATCTTGAAGAACTCGGCCTGATCGAAAAAATCACCGAGCACACGCACACCGTGGGCACTTGCGACCGCTGCAAATCGATTGTGGAGCCGCGGCTTTCGACGCAGTGGTTCATGAAGATGAAGCCGCTGGCGGACGAGGCGAAAAAAGCGGTGACGGGCGAGTTTGGTCCGGCGGCGGAAATCGAAGTGGTGCCGGACAACCAGCGCACGATTCTGCTGCAATGGTTCGAGAACATTCGCGACTGGTGCATTTCGCGGCAGCTCTGGTGGGGGCATCGGATTCCGATCTGGCATTGCGCGGGCTGCAAGGAAATGGTTCCGGCGACGGATTCGCGACGTGGAGATTGTCGATGGGCATGCGCGGGCGGCCGGCGTGCCGACGAAGTGCCCGAAATGCGGCGGCGAGAAGCTGACGCAGGATAAGGACGTGCTCGATACGTGGTTCAGCTCGGCGCTGTGGCCGTTTTCCACGCTGGGCTGGCCGGACGACACCGAGGATTTGCGCGACGTTCTATCCGACCAGTCTGCTGATCAGCGGCTACGACATTCTGTTTTTCTGGGATGCGCGGATGATCATGATGGGGCTGCATCTGGCTCCGGGCGCGAGCGAACGCAGGATCGAATTCCCTTCCGGCGCCTGTATCTGCATTCGCTGGTGCGCACGGCGGAAGGCGCGAAGATGTCCAAGACCAAGGGCACCGGCGTGGATCCGCTGGAACTCACGCAGAAATTCGGCACGGACGCGCTGCGTTACATGCTGGCCAGCATGGCCGCGCCGGGCACGGACATCATCCTGACCGAGGACCGGATTCTGGGCGCGCGCGCGTTCGCGAACAAAATCTGGAATGCGGCGCGATTTTTGTTCATGAATCTGGAGAAGGCGGAGAGCGACGGGAATCACTTTGGAAGAGTTGGCGAGCGCCGGAGATTCGCGCGAAGGCGCCTTATGCGGTGACGGGCGAAGGCGAACTGGCGCATCGCTGGATTTTCTCGCGGCTGGCGGCGGTGGCGGCGCGAGGTCGAGCAAGGCGCTGGAAGAATTTCGTTTCCACGAAGCGTGCCAGACGCATTTACCACTTTTTCTGGGGCGATTTTTGCGACTGGTACATCGAGTGGGTCAAGCCGCAGCTGACGTTCGACGCGACCGCGAGGTGGCGGTGGCGGCGTGGCGGAATATTTTTGCGGTGCTGGATGCGGCGCTGCGGCTGCTGCATCCGGTGATGCCTTTCCTGACCGAAGAGCTTTGGCACAAGCTGCCGCAGCCGGCGGAGGCGCGGTCGATTGCGCTGGATCATTTTCCGGAGGCGCGGCAGGAATGGATAGACGCTTCGGTGGAATCGGAGATGGACGCTGATTCAGGAAATTATCGCGGCAGCGCGCAATATTCGAGCGGAGATGAAAATCGATCAGAAAAAAAAGGTGGCGGCGGAATTTTCGAGTAAGGATGCGAAGCGTGCGTGCGCTGGTGGAGCGGAACCTCGAGCCGATTACGCGGTTGGCGTCCCTTTCTGAGCTGCAAGTTTCGTCCGGCGCACTCGCTGCGGAAGGCGCGGCGGTTCGTTCGACGGCGGAATTCGATCTGCGCATCGCCTACGGCGACACGATCGATAAGCCGCGCGGAAATCGCGAAACTGCATAAGGAAATCGAGCGATTGGCGAAGGATATTGAAACGAAGAAAGCGCGGCTGGCGGACGAAACGTTTACCAGCAAAGCGCCGGCGAAGGTCGTAGATGATTTCAAGGCGACGCTGGCGGCGCGCGAGGCCGAGTATCAGAAACTCGATCGAACGACTGAAGCAGCTGCAATAGCGCTGAGGTCCGCGCTCCTTGTTCGCTTCCCGCCCGTCGAGTATCCTTTTTGAGCCGCATGACACCGAAACCACGAAACGCATGGCCAATTTGCCAGGAATTACGGACAAGCGCATCGATGCGCTGCTGACGCTGCTGGCGGAGAACGCGACGATCGTGATCAGCGGCGGGCAGATCGCCAAGGAAATTGGGGTAACGCGGCAGCAGGTCTGGCGCTGGATTGAAAAGCTGCGCGAGCTGGGCGTGCGGGTGAAAGGCCACACCGCGACCGGCTATCACATCGAACGCGTGCCGGACATTCTGGCGCCGCAACTGCTGAGTCACCGGCTGACCGGCACGCCGTTTGCGCGGCGCATTTATCATTTTTTCAAAATTGATTCGACGAATACGGTGGCGATGAATCTGGGCGAAGCGGGCGAGCCGCATGGCGCGGTGGTGCTGGCCGAAGAGCAGACCGCGGGACGCGGGCGCGCGGGGCGGAAATGGATCTCAGAAAAATCGGCGGGGATTCATTGCAGCGTGCTGCTGCGGCCGCAGATTCCGCCGGCGCACGCGCCGCTGCTGACGCTGGTGGCGGGGCTGGCGGTGCGCGATACGGTGGCGGAGGAGCTGGAGTCGGTGCCGGACATTCGCTGGCCCAACGACATTCTGGTGCAGCGGCCGGAAGTTTTCGGGCATCCTGACCGAAATGCACGCGGAGCCGGACCGCGATGCACTACGCGGTCGTCGGGATTGGGATCAACGTGAATCAGACGAAAATGCCGGCGGAACTGGCGGGAATCGCGACTTCGCTGCGGATGGAAACGGGGCAATCGCACTCGCGGCTGGAAGTGCTGATTCGTTTGCTGCGTCACCTCGACCGCTACTACAATCTGTTTCTGAACGAGGGCGCGGGGCCGATTTTGCGGCGGTTTGCCGAAGTTTCGAGCTATTTCCAGGGAAAACGGGTGAAGATCACGACGTCGATCGAAACGTTCACGGGAACGACGGCGGGACTGGAAACCGAGCGGCGTGCTGCGGGTGATGCGCGACGATGGCGGCGGACTGGAGATGATTCTTTCCGGCGACGTGGCGGAGGCCAAGTAATGCTGCTGACGCTCGATGTGGGGAACACGAACACGGTGCTGGGCGTTTTTCGCGGCAAGGAGCTGGTGGCGAACTGGCGGCTTTCCACGGCGCGCGATCAGACGATCGACGAATACGGAATTCTGACGCGCGATCTTTTTACTCTGGCGAAACTGGAGCCGCGGGAAATCGGCGGGGTGATCATCAGTTCGGTGGTGCCGCAGCTGAATGCGATTCTGGCGGGAATGGCGGACCGGTATTTCGGGAGGAAGGCGCTGTTCGTGGAGCCGGGGATCAAGACCGGAATGCCGGTGCACTACGATAATCCGGCGGAAGTGGGCGCGGACCGGATCGTGAACAGCGTGGCGGCGTTCGAGAAGTACGGCGGGCCGTGCATCATTGTCGATTTCGGCACGGCGATCAATTTTGATGCGGTTTCGGAGCGCGGCGAATATTTGGGCGGAGTGCTGTGCCCCGGGGATCGGAATTTCGGCGGACGCGCTTTTTGCGCGGGCAGCGCGGTTGTTCCGCGTGGAGATCAAGGATCCCGGGAAAATTATCGGGACGAATACGGCGGCGTCGATGCAGGCGGGGCTTTTTTACGGCTACACCGATATGGTGGACGGGATTTTGGCGCGGATGAAGAAGGTGATGGGCGAGAAGACCAAAGTGATCGCGACGGGCGGTCAGGCGGCGTTGATCGGCGCGGGTTCGCGATACATTGAGACCGTGGATGAGTTTCTGACGCTGGAAGGATTGCGGATCATTTGGGAGCGCAATCAGGCGGTGCCGGCGCAGGCTGGGCCCGCCACGAAAAAACCAGCGTCGCCGCAAGAGCAAACCGTAGATTTCTTCGGACTGGATCCAATTCCGCTTTTCATGGCCATGGATACCTTCAACTACTTCAATTATTTTACGGAGATCGAAGAATATTTCTGGCGGAAGCGCGGCGCGCATCTGCTGGTGTCGCCGCTGGACTGGGCGATTCTGGAGACCTGGCAGAAAGCGGAGATCCCGGTGAAGGTGGTGCAAAAAGGAATCGATCGCGCGTTTGAGAGCTGGGAACGTTCGCGGCGGGCGGCGGGCGGACGGCAATTGAAAAGCCTGGCGTACTGCGTGGATGCGGTGCTGGACGCGGCGACCGAAGCGCAGGAAGCCGCGGCGGGTTCGGGGCCTGAAATCAAATCGTCGCGCTCGAATGCCGAGCCGTTTTCGCGCGACGAATTGCGGCGCTATTTCGAACGCAACGCGAAGCGTTTGCGGGCGGCCGCGGAAAAGCAAAAGGCCACGGCGGATCCGCGGCGGCACGGTCTGGCGACGCGATTCGAGGACGCAGCGGTGAAACTGGAAGATGCGTTGCCGCTGCTCGACGTGCCGGGCGCGCTGGACCTGGAAGATTTGGAGCGGCGGCTGACGGTGCTGGAAGAAAAACTTTCCGCCGCGCTCTCGGCCGATGCGGATGAAGAGGCCATGCTGGCGATCCGGCGCGAAATGGACCGGTCGCTGGCGCCGTACCGGCGTAAGATGACTGCGGAACAAATCGCGCAACTCGAACGGCAGTATATGCAGAAGCAGACTTTTTGAATATTTCGAAGTGCCGCGGTTGAGCCTTTTTTATCTCACATAGGAGTTTGCTCGGCGGCTCAGTCAGTCCTGATGCCAAGCGAAGCGGTAAAACCCACCCATGATTGACGTAACGATTGAAAAACTGATTTATGGCGGCGAAGGCCTGGCGCATCACGAAGGCTCGACGGTGTTCGTGCCGTTTGTGCTGCCAGCGGAAGTGGCGTAGCATCACGCCGGTGGAGCAGAAGAAGAAATTCATCCGCGCACGGCTGGACAAGGTGGTTACGCCGTCGCCGGCGAGGATCGCGGCAAAGTGCCCGCATTTCGGCGTTTGCGGCGGGTGCGATTACCAGCACATCCCGTACGAGCCGCAGTTGGAATTCAAAAAGGAAATTCTGCGCGAGACGCTGCGGCGCATCGGGCGCGTCGATTGGCCCGGGCGAAATCACGACGCACGCTTCGCCGCCGTGGGCTTACCGCAACCGCGCGCAGTGGAAAGTGCGGCCGCTGGAGGCGGCGAGCGAAGGCGAAGGCGAATCGGTACGGACCGGACGGAAAGAGCGAAACTGCGGCATCGGATATTTCAAGGCGAACACGACCGCGTTGTGCGCGGTGGAAACTTGCGAGATCGTTTCGCCGCTGCTGCTGAAAACACTTGCTGGCCCTGCGCAGCGCGCTGGCGGCGGGAGAATTGCCGCGAGGACTGCGCGAAATCGAAGCGTTCGTAAATGCCAGCGACTCGCAAGCTGCTGCTGACCGCGACTTTCGCCGGATTCCCTTCGCGAGCCGCCGAGCACGCCGCAACATTTCGCCGCATTGCGCCGGAAATCGACGAGCTTGCTGTTTCACGATCCGAACCGCGACCGCATGGAATTATACGGGCCGGGATATATCGAGTATGAAGCGGCGGGCCATACGTTATCGGGTCGGACACTTTTCATTTTTCCAGGTGAACAAGTTTCTGGCAGACACGCTGGCCCAAGTGGTGGCCGGGAGCGAGGCCGGCGGGCGCATGGCTCTCGATCTGTTTGCGGGGGTCGGTTTGTTTTCGATTCCGCTGGCGGAGAAATTCGAGAAAGTTCTAGCGGTCGAGTCGAATCCGGCGGCGACCCGAGACATGGAGTCGAACGTACGGGGCCAGGGCGCGATCGAAGTGCGCACCGCGGATGTGGATCGATTCATGGCGAGGAGCAAGGAACGGCCCGAGCTAGTGGTGCTCGATCCGCCGCGGGCGGGCATGAGCCCGGAGTCGATGCAGCGGTTGGTGAAAATGGGACCGGCGCGAATTACGTATGTTTCGTGCGAGCCGCCGACGCTGGCACGCGACCTTGCCATCCTGATTTCCGGCGGGTATAGTTGCACGGAAGTGCACTTAATTGATCTGTTTCCACAGACTTTCCACATGGAGACGATCATCCGGCTTCGACGAGGTCGATGAAGCTTCCGGCAGTCTGGATCTTCGCGGCGTTGGCGTCAGGCATCGGCATCGCGATGCGATGGCCGGGGTCGCTGAGGTTGTGGGCCGCCGCGGTGGGCGTGGCGATTCTTGCCGGGGCCGTTCTGGCCTGGCGTAATTTCGTTTATCCCGCATGGATGCTCGCGTTACTGGCCTGGCTAGCTCTTGGCGGTTTTTCGGTTGGCGTAGAACGCGGCACACTTCCCCAGAACCACATCTCCCGTTTCGTGGCCCAAAATCAGATTGATTTGTCGATCCCGCTACGTTGGAGGGGACGGTTACGAGAAGATCCCATGGCGCTGCCGTGGGGACATCGCTACGAAATCGATCTGGAGCAGGTGGAAACCGCAGGCGTGATTGTTCCGGTTTCCGGCGGCTTGCGGCTGAATTTTTATTCCGGCACTCACGCGGCGGACCCGCCAGCTGATTTGCGCGCGGGCTACCGGATTGAAGTGCTGGCCAAAGCGAAACCTCCCCGCAATTTTCTGGATCCTGGCGCGATCGATATTCGCGGAATGCTGGCGCGGCAGGGCGTGGATTTGCTGGGAAGTTTGCGCAGCGGAGAATTGCTACAGGTTATCGACCGGCCGCCACCGACGATTTCGCAGCGGCTGGCGCGAGCGCGGGGAAATTTGCTGGCGCGGCTCGATTCCCTGTTTGCAGATCAGCCGGAAAGGGGCGCGATACTGCGGGCGATGTTGCTGGGCGACCGCAGCTTTGTGGATACCGAGGTAGTGCAGGCGTTTCAGAAGACCGCCGCTTATCACGTGCTGGTGATCGCGGGGCTGCACGTGGGGGCGCTGGTTGTATTTTTGTTGTGGCTGGGACGGCGGCTGCGTTTGCCCTCATCGGTCGTGAGTGTTGCGGTGTTTTTGGCGCTGCTTGCTTATGTGGGAATCGTGCAGGATCGGCCGCCGATTTTGCGGGCGGCGTTGATGGCGGCGCTGTATTTGCTGGCGCGGCCGCTGTTTCGGCGCGTGGATCTGCTGAACACGATTGCGATTGCCGCGATGATTTTGCTGGTTTGGCGAGCCTTCCTCACTTTTCGATTCGAGTTTTCAGCTTTCGTTTCTGGCCGCGGGAGTGATTGCGGCGCTGGCGATTCCGTGGATGGAGCGCAGTCAGCGCGCCGTATCGCAAACGGACTCAATCATTTGGGGGATGTGACGCGAGACGCCGGTCACGCGCCGAAAATCGCGCAATTCCGGATTGAATTGCGGGCGGCGGCCAGGTGGCTTGGCGCGCGATGGCCCCGACGGGTTGCGTCGCAGGATGGATTCCCTGCTGTCGCTGCCGATCGCGGGCCGGGCTGCGGCTGTGGGAAATTGTTCTGCTGTCGCTGGTGATTCAAGCTGGGCATGTTGCCGTTGCTGGCGCGCGATTTTCATCGGGTGAGCCTGGCTGGACCGGTGAGTAACATTCCGGCGGTGATTCTGACCGGCGTGATCGTGCCGCTGGGATTTCTGGCGCTGCTGGCGACGTTTATTTGGTCGCGAGTGGCGATGGTTCTGGCCAAGTTGCTGGGCGCGTGCGTCGGAATGTTGCTGGCGACGATTCAATGGTTCGCGCACTGGCCGCGTTTGACGTATCGCATCCCCGGGCCGCCGATGTGGTTGTTGGTCATTTTTTTTGCGGCGTTCGTGACGCTGGCGATCGCGGCGAGAATCGCGGCAAGGCGAAAGAGAACGCCGGGCAGCGCGCGACGGCTTCCCGACCCGATCGCTACGGGGAGTGGGCATCTGGCGCAGCGGTGGCGGTGTTTGCTGTATTGGTGGCGTAGTTACCCGTTTGCGCCGAAGCTGCAAGACGGGAAATTCGAAGTGAGCGTGCTCGATGTGGGTCAGGGTGATTCGATTTTCGTGGCTTCGCCCGATGGCCATACGATGCTGATCGACGGAGGCGGCCAAGCCGGCGCCGAAGCTATCAGCGGGGCTCGATCGGGGCCGGACACGGGGGAAGACGTGGTGTCGCCGTATTTGTGGTCGCGCGGAATCAAGAAGCTCGATGTCGTGGCGCTGACCCATGCGCATCACGACCACCTCGATGGGCTGCATGCGCGCGTTGGCGAATTTCAGGTGCGCGAGCTGTGGATCGGGCGGGACGAAGAGACTCCGGCGTTTGTGGCGCTGTTGAACGAAGGCGCGAGCGCGCGGAACGACGATCGTACAGCAGATTCGAGGCGCACGATTTTGATTGGGACGGCGTTGAAGGCGCGAGTGCTGTGGCCTGCCGATTATCAGCGAGTGACGAAGCCGTCGAACGATAATTCGCTGGTGATGACGCTCGACGATGGAATCGTGAATTTTCTGTTGCCGGGAGACATCGAGAAAAAAGTGGAAAATGAATTGGTGGCGGAAGATGCGCCGCTGAAGGCGGATTTTCTGAAGGTGCCGCATCACGGGAGCAAGACGTCGTCTACGGATGCATTCGTGGAGGCGGTTGCGCCGAAATTCGCGGTGGTTTCGGTCGGCGACGGAAATCAGTTCGGGCATCCGGTAGATAGCGTGGTGGAGCGGTATGCGGCGGCCGGGGTGCGATTTTTGCGAACCGACCGGGACGGAGAAGTTACAGCGCTGACGGATGGCCAAACGCTAACGGTTCGAACTTTTGCGGAAGACCACCCGCAGTAATGCCACCCGGCAATTGGGAATTTCGATTCTAAGATTGCTCCGGCGATTCGTCGGACTCTTGCTCCAGAATGGCGTCGCTTTTCGGATATTCCTCGATTACTTTGCGAGCCTCTTCGGACTTGCGATTCCAGCACGAAAATTTCGGTGCCGTGCGGGCCTTCGGGATTTTCGGGGATTGGAAACGGGTCGGAGGAAACCGAACCGGGCGAATCGATGCCGGCGCTTTGCAGCAGGCCGCGAATGACCATCGCTTCGGTGACGTTGTCGGCGACGTGGGCGACGACTAGCTCTTCATTTACGTGATCTGCACTCATCGAAAATCCTCCAAGATATGGCGAGTACTATTGCGCGCATTGTGGCGGAAGTCCATACTCGGGATGCGGTACCACGAATTTCCATGACGCACGCGATCCACCGGCTGTAGCGCGGAACTCCGGGGGCCGGCGCCTCACCACCCGTAGCGGCTGCGCACCCACATTCGCAGCAACACGATGGCGAGCGCACCAATCGTGCCGAGCAGCGCGCGATATTCGCGGTTGCGGCCGTATTGATCCCACGAAAAACGTTGTTCGTTCCCGGTTTCTGCCGAGCCTTCATATCCGCGGCCCAATAACGTGGGAAAGAAGAGCGGAACCTTTCGCGCGTAACTGTCGAACGACGCTCCAAAACGCAAATGAAGGTCGGCTTCTTCGTTTTTCATCACGGCATAATAAAAAACGCCAAAATAAATCATTACCAGACTGCCGGCCAACCAGGAATGCCCCGCGATCGCGAACCCGACGGCCAGGAAGGCGCTGCCCAGATACAGTGGATTGCGCGAACGCGCGTAAGGTCCGGTGGTGGCGAGTTCGCGATCTTTGCGGAGATGGCCGGCTGCCAGGGCGCGGATAATGAGCCCGAATCCGGCGAGAGCTGCGCCCGTGGCGATCCAGTGGGGCGTGGGCGAGGCCAGGCAAGATACACGAGCGCGACGGGATAGCCGAGGCGCACGCGCCAGCGCATCCAGAATTTTCTTTGCTGATGCAAGGCTGGATCGGTCAAGGCTTTATCAAGTTTTTGTCAAGTCCGGGGTCCAGGATATGGCCCACGGCTTCCGTAACTTCGTCGACAGTTATTGCCAGCATCGCCGGTGAATAGGACGCTCCGCGCTGGTAAGTCGTTTCGCTGAGGCGCGGATTGCGCACGATAACACTTTTCTGCGCCGGATTCGTGATGAATGGACCATTGCGAGCGGGATCCGTAGGGCCGAACAGGCCTACCACCGGAGCGCCGAGCGCGGCGGCCAAATGCAAAGGGCCGGTATCCGCCGAGACCATACATTTGGCGCGGCGTAAAAGGGCCATCAGCGGCCCCAGTTCCAGTGGAATTGCGACCGGCGCAGAATTGCCGGCGCTTTTGATGGCGGCCTGCGCGAGATCTTCTTCGCCGGGCCCATAGCTGATCACACCGCGCAGTCCAAACTTTGCGAAAATTTTTGCGTGCAGCTCACCATAGCGTTCCGCAGGCCAACATTTGGAACGCCAGCCGCCACCGGGATTCAACACGAAGAAGTCTGGAATGTTGCGTTGCTGGAGTTCCCGGGTGACTCGGGCTTCATCCTCAGCGCGAATTGCGATCGAAAATCGCGCGGGGGATTTTTGGGCGCCTGCGGCTTCGGCCAGCGTGAGATTGTGCTCCACTTTGTGCGCGCCACGCGGATTATGGCGCTCGGTGTAGAGCCAGGAGGCGAAACCTTCACGAGCATAGGTACGGGCAAATCCGATGCGCCGTGGGGCTCCGGAAGCGAAGGCGAGCAGCGCAGATTTGTATAGTCCTTGAAAATCGATGGCGCAGGTGTAATTCGCCGCGCGGAGTTGTTTCACGGTTTCGATAATTCCGCCGGCCGTCTTGCGATCGACGGGGAGCACGGCGTTCAAGTCGGCATTCCCTTCGAGCAAACGCGCCCAGCGCGGTTCGATGGCCCAATCGATCTGCGCTTGCGGAAACGAATCGCGAAGCGCGGCAGCGGCGGGGAGCGCGTGGATTACATCGCCCAGGGAGCCGAGCCGCAAAAGAAGGAAACGCCGGGCATTTTCCTGGGGTGTCTGGCCGGATGCTGCGGGCGAGTTAGGAATTGCGGGCATGGTTGGGCTGGCGCAAGCGGGTGAACAGATGGCGCGTGGAATGGTCCTTGGGGTCGCCGACGATGGCGACGCGGATGCCGAGCAGCGCGGCCAGGTCGCGTTCCGGCACGGTTTCGGCGTGTAATCGGTGCCCTTGGCGTGGACGTCGGGATGAATTTCGCGGAGAAGATGCTTCACGTCGAGCTCGTCGAAGATTACGACGTAATTCACGGACTTCAGCGCGGCGACGAGCGCGGCGCGAGCACGTTCGGTGAGAATAGGCCGGCCTTCGCCTTTCAGCTGGCGGGTGCTGGCGTCGGAATTAATGCCGACGACGAGAACGTCGCCTTCGGCGCGCGCCGCCTGCAAATAACGCACGTGGCCGACGTGGAGCAAATCGAAAACGCCGTTGGCGAAGACGACTTTTTTGCCGGACTGGCGATGCTCCTCGATGATGCCGTGCAAGCCTTCGCGGGAAACAATTTTTTCGCGGGTATCCATTCGAGGCTAGCTGATCAGCCGTGGCGTCGTGACGCAGCGCGGCTTCGAGTTCGGCGCGGGTCACGGTGGCGGTGCGTCGTTTCATCACCACGATGCCGCCGGCGTAATTGGCCAGGTGCGCGGCTTCGAGGTAGGTGGCGCCGGCCGCCAGCGCGAGCGTGAAGACGGCGATCACGGTGTCGCCGGCGCCGGTGACGTCCACCGGAGCATCCGAGCCATGCACCGGAAGATGCCGCGTCGGATGGTTGCGGCTCAAAGACGGCCATGCCATCTTTGCCGCGGGTCACTACCAGAGCTTCGAGGCTCAAGTCGCGGCGAGCGCGCTGGCCGAGTCATCGAGCTTTCCGACGTCGGTGCCGACTCGCGAATGGTAGGCCGCTTCGATTTCGGGTTCGTTCGGGGTGGCGGCGGTGACGCCGGAGTGGCGATATTCGAGGAGGCGATATCGGGAGTCGAGCGTCATGCGCTTGGGATGAAGTGAACGAGCCAAGGACGGCGAGGCCGCGCCCAAACCGTAGTCGGAAATTAGGACGGCGCCGGCACCGCGGGCAGCTTTGCGGGCCTTTTGCGCGAATCTGCGCTTGCAGATTGGCGGGGACTTCGGATTCAGGCTCGCGGTCGACGCGGAGAACTTGCTGTTCGGTGGTGTGCGTCCAGCCGGCGAGGTAGCGCGTTTTGGTGGTGGTGACCCAGTCGCGACGACTGGAGGATGCCGGAAACATTCGACACCTTTCGCGCGGAAATATTCGAGCAGTTTGCGGCCGCCGTCGTCGTCACCCACGACTCCGACCGGCAGCACGCGGGCGCCGAGGTCGGCCAGATTATTTACGGCGTTGGCGGCGCCGCCGGGATAGGATTCCGCTGCGGCGGTGCCGCAGGATCAGCACGGGAGCTTCGCGCGAAACGCGCGAAATTTCGCCGGAAACAAATTCGTCGAGAACGAAATCGCCGACCACGCAAATGGTCTGCTGCGAGAAGACTCCAACCAAATCGAGCAAACGCCCAAGGTCAACCAAAGCATCTTTTGCGGCGCGATGCTCCGTCTGCGGACCGCGGGGTGAGGCGTGAGCCGCTGCGACCATACCTTCGGCCTTTTTATTTTTCGCCTTCAAACCTTCTCCGAATACGCGATGAGTTGATGGTCAGTAGTCGATTCTCGCGCAAGCTACCACACCCATCAGGCGTCAGCAATCTTCCTTCGGTGCGGGTGGACCGGTGCGATGGTTCGCGATCGAGATAATTTGATGCCAGAAATCGTCCTGGTGCTGGATCTTCAGTGAAATCGTGGCGCAAAACAGATTCGATTCGTCGCCGAAAGAACCGTTTAGATTATACAGGTCTTTTTCGGTGCAGATCAGGCCGGTGGCCCCAGAGTCTTGAGCCGCGCGGAGGAGCTGGAAGGCGTCGGCGCGGGTGAAGCGATGATGATCGGGAAAAAACTGACGCCCGGCAATGGTTACGCCCGACTGGGTGAGCGTCTGAATGAAGCCGTTCGGATTGCCAATCGCGCAGAAAACGAAAAGGCGGTCCGATACGCCAGGTGAGAGAGGTTCGGCGAGCCGGCCAGCTTCGATTTTGCGAATGGAATCGATCTGGGGCTGGGCGTAAAAAATTGGGGCCGGGGAGTACCGCCGGATCGTGGTTTCAATTCCGGGCGAACTTTCGGTGCGAGTGATCACCACAATGTTGGCGCGGGCCAGGGCGGTGAGCGGTTCGCGCAGCCGGCCGGCCGGCAGCAACTGGCCGCCGCCGAAAGGCGTCATGGCGTCGATCAAAACGATGTCGACATTGCGTTGGAGATGCCAATGTTGGAAGCCGTCATCGAGGACAAACCAATTCACGCCTTGGGCCGCGAGTTTCAAACCATTTTCAACACGATTGGCCCCGACGCCGAAGCGAACTCGATGGCCCAGCCTCGCTGCCAGCATCTGAACTTCGTCGCTTGAATTTACGATTTTCGTTTCTGCAGCACTCGATTCGGCATCCGCATCCGTTACGGGAATCGGCCGGCCACGATATCCGCGCGTTAGGATGCCGACGGACTCTCCTTGGGCCAGTAATTTTTGCGCGATCCACAAGACCATCGGTGTTTTTCCGGTTCCGCCGACGGTCAAATTTCCGACACTGATCACCGCAGCATCATCCAACTTGCGCGATTTCAACAAACCGGTGCGATAGGCTCGGGCTCGCAGATCATTTACCGCCCCGTATAGGAAGGAAAGGGGCCACAGCGTCAGGTCGATGGGTCTCACGCGGCAGAACCTTTCGCGGTGCGTTCGATCAGCGGAGCAATCCGATCGAGCGAGCGTTTAGCGGTGCCGCGATTGCGTTCGGCGATGGCGAGCGCTGATTGGCCCATGGCGTCACGCAAAGCCGAGTTCTCGATGAGCTGAATCCAGACTTTACCCAGGCTTTGCGCCGAGGCCACCTGCACGCCGGCGTGTCCATCGAGAAATTGGTCGGCCATGTCCTGAAAATTTTCCATAGAGGTGCCAAATACGGGCGGCCGGGAAAACCAGGCCGGCTCCAGAATATTATGACCGCCGGAAGCGACGAGCGAGCCGCCAACGAAGGTCACGTCGGCGAAAGAATATAACGCAGCAAGCTCGCCGATCGAATCGAGAAGGAGGACATCGACGTCTTCCTCGAGGGGGAGTGAAATATCCAGTTGCGAGCGTCGCAGGACCTTCCAACCGCCCTCCGCCGATAGTTTGGCCGCCGCTGCAAATCGATCCGGCTTTCGCGGGGCCAGAATCAGCAGGGTGTGGCGCCATTGGCGCTGGACCATATCGTACGCGGCGATGACGGCATCCTCTTCACCGGCCACAATGCTGCCGGCGACAATCACCGGCCAGCGTTCCTGCTGACGGATTTGTTGCTCGAGCCAGATGGCAAAGGGGCTGAGCGCAGGAGGCTCGGCGTCGTATTTGAGATTGCCGATTATTTCCATTTGCGCGGCGAAGCGCCCATTGCCGCCAGGCGCGTGGCATCTTCAGCGGTTTGGGGAAGAAATAGGGCGGCGTCTTCGACGGTTTCAGCGAAAAAAGGGCCGATGAGAAATTCCCAGCGCTTGAAGCGCGCGAATGATCCTGGCGAGATGCGCGCATTCGCGAAAATAACGGGTACGCCGCTGCGCTTGGCTTCGCGCAAAAAATTCGGCCAAATTTCCGTCTCCATTACGATCACGGCGGATGGACGGATGGCGCGGAGCGCGCGGCGCACTGGAACGACCCAATCCAAGGGGAAGTAGAAGACTCCGTCGGCATTTGTCAGACGCTCGCGGGCCAGACGCTGGCCGGTTTCGGTGGTGGTCGAAACGAAAATCGGGCGTTGGGGAAACCTGGTCCGCAGCCCGTCGACTATGGGCTTCGCGGCCAAAACCTCACCGACCGAAACGGCGTGAATCCAGATGGCGTTTGCGCCAGACGCAGCGGCCGGGGATGCCTGCGCAGCGATTTTCGGAGACACGCTGCCCAATCGCTCGCGGAAGGCTTGGGATGATTCACCGCGTCGCCAACCCCTAAGCAGGTAATAGGGGGCGAGAAAAATCATGGCTGCGGCCGAAAATAGGCGATAGAAGAAATACATTCAGGAAGCGCGAGGCCGGCCCAAGAAGTTAGGCTCCGCGCAAAACGCGTATTATAGTGGCACCGGATTCAATCGCGCACAACTTCCGTCGCGCGCGGGGCATCGCAAGACACACGATGAAAAACTTCAAACTGGCTCTGGCACTTGCGGGCGCGTGCATTTCCTTCGCTTCCCTGGCTATAACGGCCGAAGCCCAGAATCCCGGGGCGAAAGACGCGAAAAGCGCGGTGGCCGCCGACGCTCCCGTGTTGCCGCACGACACCCATGACGGATTGACCATTCAAGCCGATGCTTATACCGATCACGCGCGGGCGAAACAGAAATTCGGCGGCAAAGCCGACCCTTTATCGGTAGGAATTTTGCCGGTGGAAGTTACGCTGCGCAACGCCACGGACAAACCGATACGCGTGGACATCAACACGATTCAGCTGGAGGTGCGGCTGCGAAACGGCGGGCGACAGGATCTCGACTGGATCTCGGCGGAGGATGTGGCGGCGCTGATCGCCCATCCCGCAGGGGCGGGAGCACCCTCGCGACCGAGGGTTCCCGGGCCTGCCGATACCAAGCGGCGACAAAAAGGCCGACAAGCTGGCGGAAATCCTGAAGCCGCTCACGCTCGACGCGGATACGATCTCGCCGATGGGTACCGTTCATGGATTTGTCTACTTCAACGTGAGTAATGACATCGGTCTGGCGGACGATGCCACGCTATACATTCCCGATGCGGTGATGCTGCCGAGCAAAAAGGCGCTGATGTTTTTCGAGGTTCCGCTGGGGAGACCCGCGCAGAAGTGAACCGAACACCCGGGATCAACTCGCTTTAGAAGCTACTACCGCTTCTGTTGTGCCCCCGCGTTCCTTGACCTAGAAGCGTTTTCCTGATAAAAACGGTGATTCTGTCCTGGTACTTTTCGCAAGTCTGTAGGGCTGGCTCCCAACCTAAGGGGTCTTTATCCGGAGGATGAATGTCGGTAGACGTTTGGGTTCACAGGTGGGTAAATTCGCAGATCGTGGTGGCCAACTAATGCAAAAAGCAACGTTCAATTCCCTTTCCAGTTTGAGCAGGCGCTGTGGGAAGTTCGCGGCAGGCGGTGCGGCTATGCTGCTGTGCAGCGTGGCGGCATTCGCGCAGCAGCCGGCGCCGGAATCCGTGGGCGGTGAAGCGAACCTGAAGCTGCCGGATTTGTCGTCGGTGACTTTCTTGGCGGAATCGACGGCCACAAGCTGCTGCTTTTTGGGATCTTGTTCTGCGTGTTCGGATTGGCATTTGGCCTGGCGATTTACACGAAGCTGAAAAATCTGCCGGTGCATCGGGCGATGCGCGAAATTTCCGAGCTGATTTACGAGACCTGCAAAACCTACCTGATCACGCAGGGCAAATTCCTGCTGCTGCTGGAAGCGTTCATCGCCGTGGTGATCGTGCTGTATTTCGGCTTGCTGCTGCACATACGAAGCGATGCGAGTGATCATCATTCTGGCGTTCAGCCTGGTCGGCATCGCCGGAAGCTTTGGCGTGGCGTGGTTCGGCATTCGCGTGAACACGTTCGCGAACTCGCGGACGGCGTTTGCCGGGCTTGCGCGGCAAACCGTTCCCGATTTACGCAGATTCCGCTGCAAGCGGGCATGAGCATCGGCATGATGCTGATCAGCGTCGAACTGCTGATGATGCTGTTCATTCTGCTCTTCATCCCCGGCGACTACGCCGGCCCCTGCTTCATCGGCTTTGCCATCGGCGAATCGCTGGGCGCGGCGGCGCTGCGCATCGCGGGCGGCATCTTCACCAAGATCGCGGACATCGGCTCCGACTTGATGAAGATCGTGTTCAAGATCAAGGAAGACGACGCGCGCAACCCGGGCGTGATCGCCGATTGCACGGGCGACAACGCGGGCGATTCGGTGGGCCCCAGCGCGGACGGCTTCGAAACCTACGGCGTGACCGGCGTCGCGCTGATCACGTTCATCCTGCTGGGCGTCAAGAGCCCGACGGTGCAGGTGCAACTGCTGGTGTGGATCTTCGTGATGCGCATCGCGATGCTGGTGGCCAGCGCTGCGGCGTACTTCATTAACGATGCCATCGCCAAGGCGCGCTTCGCCAACGCGAACAAGATGAACTTCGAATCGCCGCTGACTTCGCTGGTGTGGATCACGTCGCTGGTTTCGATCGCGATGACCTACGTCATTTCCTCTGTGATCGTGCCGACGCTGCGACGGCGACACGACGCTGTGGTGGAAGCTGGCGACGATCATCTCCTGCGGCACGCTGGCAGGCGCGGTGATCCCGGAACTGGTGAAGGTGTTCACTTCGACCGAATCGCGGCACGTGCGCGAAGTGGTGGCGTCGGCGGAAGAAGGCGGCGCGTCGCTGGGCATTTTGTCGGGCTTCGTGGCCGGAAATTTTTCGGCGTACTACATCGGCCTCGCGATGGTGGCTGCTGATGTCCATCAGCTACCTGGTCAGCTTGCAGGGGCTGCAGATCCTGATGATCGCGGCGCCGGTGTTTGCGTTTGGCCTGGTGGCGTTCGGTTTCCTGGGCATGGGCCCGGTGACGATCGCGGTGGATTCCTACGGACCGGTGACGGACAACGCGCAATCGGTGTATGAGCTTTCGTTGATCGAGCAGGTGCCGAACATCAAGCAGGAACTGAAGAAGGATTTCAATATCGACGCGGACTTCGAGCGCGCCAAGGAATTGCTCGAAGAAAACGACGGCGCGGGCAACACGTTCAAAGCCACCGCGAAACCGGTGCTGATCGGCACGGCCGTCGTCGGCGCGACCACCATGATTTTCTCGATCATCATGGCGCTGACCAACGGAATTACCGACGAACGTGGACAAGCTTTCGCTGCTGCACGCGCCGTTCTTCCTCGGATTGATCACCGGCGGCGCGATGATTTACTGGTTTACCGGCGCTTCCACGCAGGCGGTTACCACCGGAGCTTACCGCGCGGTGGAATTCATCAAGGCGAACATCAAGCTGGACGGCGTGGTGAAGGCGTCGGTGGAAGACAGCAAGAAAGTGGTGGCGATCTGCACGAAGTACGCGCAGAAAGGCATGCTGAATATTTTCATCGCGGTGTTTTTTGGCGACGCTGGCGTTCGCGTTCGTCGAGCCGTTCTTCTTCATCGGCTACCTGATCTCGATCGCGATCTTCGGATTGTATCAGGCGATCTTCATGGCCAATGCCGGCGGCGCCTGGGACAACGCGAAGAAAATCGTGGAGGCGGAGTTGAAGCAGAAAGGACGCCGCTGCATGACGCGACGGTGGTCGGCGATACGGTGGGCGATCCGTTCAAGGATACGTCTTCGGTGGCGTTGAATCCGGTGATCAAGTTCACTACGCTGTTTGGATTGCTGGCGGTGGAACTGGCGGTGAGTCTGACGCACGACGGGCGCGAACGTGACGCACATCCTGGCGGCGGCGTTCTTCCTGGTTTCGTTCTTCTTCGTGTACCGGTCGTTCTACGGGATGCGGATCAAAGGCTCTGAACAGAGACGCTCAGCGGCTTGTTCGAAAAAAAAGGGAGGGCCTAGGCCCTCCTTTTTTGTTTGCTGCACTCGCGCTCACGGACCGCTCAAACACATCAAAGGTATGGCCTCATGCCCTCCCCTTTTATTTTGCGGCGCTTCCTTTGTGCTTGCGTCAGCTCTTCGCAGGCTTTCACTAGGCCCAAAAACTGCTTCGGATCGTTGGCGAAGCCGGGAAAGACTCTGGTCAAGTCGCGATCGCCCAGGTGTTTGCTGATGATTTCGCCGAGGACGCTGCGATAGTCCGTGGTGACGGCCAGGTCGCGGCCCTGGTTCAGCTGGTCCTCGTCCAGGCCGGGCCATTGGGTGTAGACGCGTCCGCCTTTTACGTCGCCGCCCATCACGAACATGCAATTGGCGTGACCGTGGTCGGTGCCGCGGTTGCCGTTCTCGTGCGCGGTGCGGCCAAATTCGGACATGCTGACGAAGACGACGTCGCCCATGCGGTCGCCCATGTCCTGATGGAACGCGGCAATTCCCTGCCCCAGATCCCTCAGCAGATTCGACAGCTGGCCCTGCACGCCGCCTTCGTTCACGTGATTGTCCCAGCCGCCGCTATCGAGGAACGCGACTTCGAGGCCGACGTCCGCTTTGAAGAGCTCGGCGATTTCCTGCAGGCTCTGGCCGAAGCGGCTCTTCGGATACTGCGCGCCATTTTCAGGCTGGTACTGTCAGGATTTATTTTTTTCAGCTGGTCGATCGCCTCGAAGGTTTCGTTGCCCACGCCGCGCATGCGCGTGATCGACCGTCTGCGAGTACATCGCTTCGAAGCCGCCTTCGGCGGTCTGCTGCGGGCCGTTCATTTTGAATTGCTTCAGGTCGGGATGGCGATGGCCGGCGCGCTGCCCTGCAAGCGTGCGCGGCAGATACGGGCCGAACGCGACGGCGCGAAACGGCGAGGCTTTCTCCTCGGGCATGGTTTGCAGCGCGCGATTGAGCCAGCCATCGTCGGTGGCTTTCAGGCCGGGCGTGCCGGACTCCATGAAATCCTGCGCGTCGAAATGCGAGCGCGTGGGATCGGGCGAGCCGACGGCCTGGACGATCGCGAGTTGCTTCGTTGCGGAAAAGCGGAAGCATCGGCTGCAGGCTGGGATGCAGGCCGAAGAATCCATCGAGATCGAGCGCCGCCTCGGCGCCGCCTTGCGCGCGGCTGCGGAATCGCGATGGTGGGGCGCATGCGGTAGTAGTTCGGCTCGCCGAACGGGACGACGACGTTCAGGCCGTCCATGGCGCCGCGCTGGAAGAGCACGACCATTTTCTTTTTGGCGGGGCCGGTGGTGCCGGCGACGGCGCGCTGCAGGAACGAAGGTAACGCCGCCATGCCAAGCATCGCGATGCCGCCACTTTTCAGAAAATAGCGCCGGGAGATTGTCATCGAACTCCTCTTTCCATGCAAACAAACTGGCGACTTAGCGCCGCTGAAATTCCGGCGTGCCCAAGCACGAGCCCACGATCAGGCCTTCGATTCACTTCCTTCACCGGATCGTCCAGACTGCGCCTGCAGAATTTGCGGATCTTTCAGGCGGCCTCCGAGGTTTCGCTGCGTCGATGGCGGCGATTTGGCCATCGAGGAAAATTTGGATCGACTGCGCCAAGCGCGGCGTTCGGGGTCTGCGCGAAGCGTCCTCGCCGAGCATGGCGTTCAGATCGACGGTGGCGCCGCCCATTTTGTCGCCGGCAAACGCGAGCGCGAAATTCAGGCGATTGAGCAGCGCGCCCGTGTTCACCCAGGTTTCGGATTTATCGGAATAGCCGGTCGGCGGCTGGCAGAGGAAGAGCGGCTCGCCCATGCGGCCCACCCATTGCGCTGAGCGGCAGCGTGATGGTCACTTCGGCGTTCAGGGCGCGCGCCGTGCTGGCGACCAATTCGAACGGCGTCTTCACTTTCGCGCGATAGGCTGCTTGGACCAGAATTCCGGCGAATAAATCATGGTCTTCAGCACGGTGCGAATGTCGCCACCGCTCGATTCGAAGCTCTTCGCCATGCGATCGACGAGCGCGGGCGGAGGATTGTCCGAGACGAAGTGGCGCGCGAGCTCCGTGGAAATGAATTTCGCGGTCGCGGGCGAGGTGGCGAGCATTTTCAGCGCTTCCTCGCCGTCTTTTTCGCCGCCGTAATTGAAAGTCCGGCCCATCACGACTTTCTTGCCTTCGCCGTGGATCTTTCTCGTCGAAGAAAGAATTGAGGATCTTTGCGCGGCTCGTGGATGGTCCAGCCGGTCAGGCACTCGGCCATCTGGATCACGTCCTGCTGGGTATAGCCGCCATCGACGCCGACGGTGTGCAGCTCCATCACTTCGCGGCCGTAATTTTCATTCAGGCCGCGTCTCTTGTTTTTTTTGGCGGCGACGGCAGCGGGCCATTCGGATGCGCCGTTTGCGGCAGTTTGGAGCCGGGCCCGGAAAAGTTCCGGGAGTCGGGCATGGAGCCGCCGGCGAAGCCGCCCTGGAAGCGGGCGCGGCGCATGGCTTTCAGTCTTGCTGGTTGCTGGCGACGGCCGCGGGATCGGCGCTCAAATAATTGTCGAGGTAGAAAAGCATCGCGGGGCTTTTGGCGGTGGCCAGCAGCAAATCGTCGAAATTTGCCCATGGTGTGCGGGCGAATGGTGTCGCGCACGTAGGAGGTGAGCAGCCACTTGTCGTCGCCCTTATTGGCGAACACGTTGAAATGGTTGAACCAGAAATCTTCCATCACCGCTTCGAGCTGGCGATTGCTGTAGATGGCGCGATCGACCTTGGCCATGGAAAGTTCGGCGACGATCCGGTTGGGACCCTGGAGCTTGGCCAGCTGCTGCTGCGCCTTGTCCAGGTTGTCGTTGCCGGTGATCGATGACTTGCGACCAGCGCGTCTTGCTGTTTTACTTTTTGCTGATCTTCATACTTGCTCTTTGGTGATTCCTTGTTGTTTTGGCGCCCTGTTCGGCGTTACGGAAATTTATCGAGCAGTTGCTTCGGAGGACATGGTCAATGGTGGGATAGCGCTGCAAACGAGTGTCGAGCGCCGAGTCGTCGATCGATTCGGGATGAAGCTGCTGGTCGATCCATTTTTCGAGGCCCAGCTTGCGGACATGCTCGACATCCCCGGGACGTGGGCCGTAAGCCAGACGATTCAGCGCGTGCATGATGGCCTCATCTTCGGTGAGCTCGGTGATGGGCAGCTTGCCTTTGAATTTCTTGTCGAGTTTGACGGTGGTGGCAGGCGCTTGAGGCGTGGATTTATCGGCGGCTGCGCCGGAGTAGGGCGCGGTGAAAAGCAGGGCCGCCATGGTCAAACTTGAAACGGATCGACGAAAATTTGCGAGCGGCGCGGCGGCCTGGTAAGCCGAGGCCAGCGGGTTTGTTCGCTTTTTGTTCACATCCGGGAGCATCGCGCAGCCTCAGAACTGTGTTCGGGCAGGTCTCTGTGCTTTTAGTTTAACCCCGGTAAACCGTGAAAGTTGCGGGCGAGTCCTAGTGGTCACCGAGCGGAAAGAGCCTGGCAGGTTCTAGCGTGGCGTCAACGTGTCGCGCGGATCAGCAAAGGATTCGAACCATTCGGCGTTATAGGCGGCGCCCAGGAGCACGACGAGGGCCGTCAAATACATCCAGATCAGCAAGCCAATGGCGGCGGCCAAACCGCCGTATACGACGTCGTAAGGCATCTTGCGCACGTAGAATCCGAAAACGATATCGACCGTCCACCACAGGATGGTCGCGACACCAGCACCGGGAAACAGCCGCAGCCAGCCCGGATGCTCGGGACGGCCGACCCGGTACAACAAAACCAGGACGACCATGGAGAGGGTGAATACGATTGCGGCCTGGAAAAGGAAGGCCAGCGCATTGAACAGCGCCGGGACGCCGAAGGTGTGAATCAGCGTGCCCCGAGCCTGTTTGCCGAAGACGGTCAAAATGACAACGACCAGTGCGGGCAAAAAAGTCAAAAGCAGCAACAGCAGAGCGCGGAGGTGCCCGCGCAAAAACGTGGGGCGAACCTGATCGCCTTCGATGGTGCGGAACCCTTCCATGAAACCGACCATGACTTGCGAACCGGCGAGCAACGTGCCGCCGAGACCGAGCAAAAACCATTTCCAGGGATGCTGACCCTTGCGCACGAAATACTGGCTGACGATGTCTTCGCTGCCGGAGGGTACGATCATCCGCAGGCGTTCGGGCAACTCACGTAGCACGTTGTGAAAGGTCGAGCTGCTGCTGAGGATGCCCAGCGCGAGCAAGAGCATCGGGAAAAAAGCCAGGAACATATTGAAGGCGATGGCCTGGCTCAGATTCAGGCAATCGGGGAAAACGCGGCCCAAGCCGCGGTAGAAATTTTTGAGAAACGATTCCATCGGGTCTGGCTGGTGATTATACGGTCACTGGCACAATTCCCGGTGAATTTGTAAGCATGGTGACGATATCAATCGCTGAATCGCGGCGCTTCGCGCCTTGCCGCATTTCCCGGGGCGCGGTAAACTTCGCCTTGGTTTTTCGCCAGGGGGAGGCTTCGGAATGTCTCGGATGGTGCGTTGCGGGCTGATCCAGGTGCATTGCGAGTGGTCGCCCGAAAAATATTCGATCCGAGATATCGCCAAGAAGATGGTGGAGAAGCACGACAAGTTGATTCAGGAAGCGGCGAAGAAGAAGACGCAGATTTTGTGCCTGCAGGAATTATTTAACGGCCCGTACTTTTGCGCGGAGCAGCAAGCGCGCTGGTACGAATTGACCGAGCCGGTGCCGGACGGTCCGACGGTCGAGCACATGCAGAAGCTCGCGAAGAAATATGGCATGGCCATGGTAGTTCCGGTCTACGAGCGCGAGATGACTGGTTTGTATTACAACACCGCGGCGGTGATTGATGCGGATGGAAAATATCTGGGGAAATACCGTAAGCATCACATCCCGCAGGTGGCGCCGGGGTTTTGGGAGAAATTTTATTTCACTCCCGGAAACACGGGGTATCCGACATTTCAGACGAAATTCGCGCGAATTGGAGTTTACATCTGCTACGACCGGCATTTTCCGGAAGGCGCGCGGGTGTTGGGGCTGAACGGCGCTGAAATCGTATTCAATCCTTCGGCTACGGTCGCCGGGCTGAGCGAATATCTTTGGGAGCTGGAGCAACCGGCGCACGCAGTGGCAAATGGATATTTTGTGGGCGCGATCAATCGGGTGGGAAAAGAAGCGCCGTGGAATATCGGGGAATTCTACGGGAAGAGCTATTTCTGCAGCCCGCGCGGGAAGATTATCGCGCAAGCCAGCCGGGATAAGGACGAGGTGCTGGTGGCGGATCTCGACCTGCAGGAAATCGAAACGGTCCGCCAGACGTGGCAATTTTTCCGCGACCGGCGGCCGGAATCGTATGGCGAGATAGCCCGAACACGTTCAGGCAGCAAAGCCGCGGACTAAGTCAAAATCACCACAGATGAACACAGATGAACACAGATAAAGACATAGAGATTAAAACGCCGAAGATGATAAAGACTCTAAAGAAAGCAGAAGTTCAAACGCCGAAATCGAGGTGCACCCGGAATACCCTGAGCAAGATCTCACGGGGAAGATTCTGGAGTGCGCATTCACGGTTCACAACACGTTGGGCGCCGGATTTCTTGAGAGAGTTTATTCGAACGCTCTCACGGTCGAGCTGGTAGCGGCAAATCTAAATTCCATTCAGCAGGCGCCTTTGAAGGTGAAGTATCGCGACGCGATCGTGGGCGAGTACTTTGCTGACGTTATTGTCGAGAATCGTGTGCTACTTGAGCTCAAGGCCTGCGCATCGCTCGATCCGAGCCATAGCGCGCAAATCATGAATTACTTGCGTGCTTCTGGAATTCGCGTGGGCTTGCTTTTGAATTTCGGCCGTCCGAAACTGGAATATCGTCGTTTGGTGTGCTGAGGGAGAAGGTCAGTCTTCATCAGTGTTTAGCTGTGTTCATCTGTGGTGATTTGGACTTGAAAGGGACCCTAATTCGATGACGACTACGCCAAAGATTACTTCTACACGCAGCGAAGAAGTGGTGCGCAAGCACAAGGAATTCATCTGGCCGTCGGTGACGAATTACTACCAGAACCCGCTGGTGGCCGACCACGCCTCGATGCAATACCTGTGGGACATCGAGGGCAACAAGTATCTCGATTTTTTCGGCGGCATCGTGACCATCGGCGTGGGCCACTGCAATCCGAAGGTGACGTAGAAAATCAAAGCGCAGGTGGACAAGCTTCAGCATACCTCGACGCTTTTCCCCAACGAAGCCATCGTCGCGCTGGCGGAAAAGCTGGCGGAGATTACGCCGGGAAAACTGCAGAAGAGTTTCTTTACCAGTTCCGGAACCGAAGCGAACGAAGCGGCGATCATGCTGTCGCGCATGGCTTCGCCGAGCTATGACATCGTGGCGCTGCGCCACGCATATTCCGGGCGGCTCGGCGCTGGCGAAATCCGTTACGGCGCAATCGGCGTGGCGCAAAGGCGGAGTGATCAGCGTGGGCATTTCGCACGCCGTGAATCCCTATTGCTATCGCTGCCCGTTGCACTTGACGTACCCATCGTGCGGCGTGGCTTGCGCGCAATGATGTGGAGAACGTGATTCAGACGACGACCAGCGGGCAGATTGCCGCGTTTATCGCCGAGCCGATTCAGGGCGTGGGCGGATTCATCACTCCGCCGCCGGAATATTTCAAGATCGTGCATCGCATCGTGAAGAATTATGGCGGCAGCCTATATTTCGGACGAAGTGCAGACGGGCTGGGGCCGCACCGGGAAAAAATGGTGGGGCATCGAACAGTGGGAAGTCACGCCGGACATCATTACGTCGGCGAAAAGCATGGCGAATGGCACACCGGTGGGATTGACGATTGCAACCGCGGAACTGGCCGACAAATTTCAAGGACTGAACATCGCCACGTTTGGCGGGAATCCGGTTACTTCGGTGGCGGCGCGCGCGGTGATCGAAGTGATCGAAGAAGAAAACCTGCGCGAAAACACGTTCGTGGTGGGCGGCTATTTCCGGAAGAAACTGGAAGAACTGCAGCAGAAATATCCGCTGATCGGCGAAGTGCGCGGTATGGGCATGATGCAGGCGCTGGAATTGGTGAAAGACCGTCAGACGCAAAGAGCCCGCGGCGCAGGAGACGAATCAGATACTGGAGCGGACGCGCGCGAACGGGTTGCTGGTCGGCAAGGGCGGGATGTACGGTAATGTGATTCGCATGGCGCCGCCGATGAATATTCCAAGGCCGACGTGGACGAAGGCATCCGGCTGCTCGACAAATCGTTCGGCGAAGTGCGCGCTTAGTTCGATCGGGTTCCCGCCGGCATCTAAAAGGAAGGCGTAACAGCCAGATTCTGGCAACCAAGGATTGAGGATACGAATGGCCACCGCTACCGCTACCGATCAGCTGTGCAAGAACTTCATCAAGCGGCGAATGGGTCGAATCAAAGTCGACCAAGATTTTCGAGCGTCGTAACCCGGCGAACACCGACGAGGTGGTAGCGCGCATTGCGCTTTCCACCCGCGAAGAAATGAAACGCGCCATCGCCGCGGCTAAGGCCGCCTTCCCTGCCTGGCGCGACATGCCAGCGCCGCAGCGCGGAAAGATTCTTTTCAAGGCTGTACGCATCATGGAGGAGCAGAAAGAGGAGCTGGCGCGCCTGCTGACACGCGAAGAAGGCAAGGCGCTGAAGGATGCGCTGGGCGAAGTGCAACGCGCGATCAACATCGCCGAATTTATGGCCGGCGAAGCGCGCCGGATGAACGGCGAAACGCTGCCGAGCGAAACTGCCAAAGACTTTCTACCTATACGATCCGGCAGCCGCTGGGCGTGGTCGGCGCGATCACGCCGTGGAATTTCCCCGTTGCGATTCCGATCTGGAAAATTGCACCGGCGCTGGTGTACGGAAACACAGTCGTGCTGAAGCCAGCGGAATTGACCCCGTTGTGCGCGCTGCGAATTGCTGAAATTTTCGCGGAGGCTGGGTTGCCCGCGGGAGTATTGAACGTCGTACTCGGTACGGGCGAAGAAGTGGGCGACGAGCTGGTAGAGAATCCGCTGGTGCACGGACTTATCGTTTACCGGTTCAACAAATATCGGATGCAAGATTTACGCAACGGGTGCGCAGCGGCAAAAAAAGGTGCAATGCGAAATGGGCGGCAAGAATCCGGTGGTGGTACTGGCCGATGCGGATTTGAAGATGGCGGTTGAATCCGTGGTGGGCGGCGCGTTCGCGTCCACGGGGCAACGGTGCACGGCGTCAAGCCGGGTAGTGGTGGAAGACGAGGTGGCTGATCAATTTATAGAAATGCTGGTGGAGCGAACCAAGACCTTCGCGGTGGGAGACGGTCTGCAGCCGGGGATTGAAATGGGACCGTCGGTGGACGAAAACCAAATGAACACGGTCCTGAAGTACATCGAAATTGGCAAGACCGAAGGCAAACTGCTGAGCGGCGGCGCGCGCCTGACGGGATCGAAATACGACAAGGGCTGGTTTGTGGCGCCGACGATTTTCGACGAAGTGAAGGCGGATAGCAGAATCGCGCAGGAAGAGATTTTTGGGCCGGTGGTCAGCGTGATTCGGGTAAAGGATTTTGACGAGGCGCTGGAGGTGGCCAATTCGGTGCGTTACGGGCTGTCGAGCTCGATTTACTCCACCGATTCGAACAAGATTTTTGAGTTCATCGACAAGATCGAGACCGGAATGACGCACGTAAATTCGCCGACGGTTGGCGGAGAGGCCCATGTACCCTTTGGCGGCACCAAGCAGAGCAGCATCGGGCCGCACGAAGTAGGTCACGGCGCCATGGATTTCTACACGGACACGAAGGTCGTCTACCTCGACTACACCGGACGTAAGCGCGAATCGAGCCAGAAGTAATTGGATGTAATGCGCCAGCAACTGAAAATCGCCAGGCTGCCTGTGCTGGTCCGTTCGATGGTGGTGTGGTTGACGCTTTTGACTGCCAGCGTTTCCTTGGCGAACGGTGGTGCGTCCGGACGTTACCTATGGAAATCCGTTCCGGCGGCGCAAATCAAAATCGGCGAGAAGACTCCGCTGGCGTGGAATATTTTTCAGACGGGACAAAAAAAGGAAGCGAACCTGGTACTGGTTCTTCTTGGCCGGCGCTACATCGCGCTCGATATCAAAGCGCGAGTGGCGTATACGGTGCTACCGGCGGACGTGCAGCCCAAGGGCGGAGATCTGGAAAGCGGAGACTTATTTGTGCATGCGAAGGTCTTACCGACGGATAGCTGGTCATTGCGCGATGTGGGCATGGCCGAGCTGATTAAGTTCAAATTGAACGATTACGGAACAACATTGCAGAT
Source organism: uncultured Acidobacteriota bacterium (assembly GCA_963737765.1). Taxonomy (GTDB): domain Bacteria; phylum Acidobacteriota; class Terriglobia; order Acidiferrales; family UBA7541; genus Palsa-295. The sequence goes on along the minus strand of CAVTTY010000015.1, from coordinate 49,399 downwards.
TCAACTCCCACATCCTCCCGATTTGCGCGGACTTTACTAGCTACTTCTCACCCTCGTCGCTTCGTGCCCGTTGCGGAGTCTTAGCCGGTCTGGGCAGTTCTTTGCTTCCACGACATCGGCGGCAATCCGGCGTCGACCTGCACCATGGTGATGCAACGATCCACCGGGCATACCAGGGCACAGAGATTACAACCAACACACTCTTCGTCGATGATTTTCGGAACGTGCACTTCCATTCCATTTGAATTGTTTTTTGCGTCGCCATTCTGGGCGCTGGCGCGCGCGATAGCCTGATGGGCGCCATCTTCGCAGGCGATGTAACAGAGCTGGCAGCCAATGCAAAGTTCACGGTCGATGTGGGCGATGACTTTGTAATTGAGATCGAGATCGCCCCAATCCATCACGTTGGGAATCGCGCGGCCGCGAAAATCTTCGAATCGTGCGGTAACCGTGATCGTCCATGTAGGCGCTCAGGCCATCGGCCATATCTTCGACGATGCGGAAGCCGTAGTGCATCGCGGCGGTACAAACCTGGACACAGGTGGCGCCGACGGCGATGTGTTCCGCGGCGTCCTTCCAGTTGCCGATGCCGCCGATGCCGACGATGGGAATTTTGATTTTCTTGGCAACGGTGGAAACGAGATGCAAGGCGATTGGTTTCACCGCCGGCCCGCAGTAGCCACCATGGGAGGATTTCCCCGCGACGTTCGGGGTGGGTGCGAAGGTGTCAAGGTCCACGCTCATCAGCGAATTTATGGTGTTGATTAAGCTCACCGCATCGGCACCGCCTTGTTCTGCTGCGGCCGCGATGCGGGTGATGTCGGTGACGTTCGGCGTGAGCTTTGAAATTACGGGCGTCTTCGCGGCTTCTTTGGCCCACGAGGTAATCATTTCCGTGTATTCGGGAACCTGCCCTACTGCCGCGCCCATTCCGCGTTCGCTCATGCCATGGGGACACCCGAAGTTCAACTCGAGTGCGTCCGAGCCGGCGTCTTCCGCGCGGCGGACGATGTCTTGCCACACTTCGCGTTTGGATTCGACCATCAACGACGCGATGACCAAGTGCTTGGGAAAACGTTTTTTTACTTCGGTGATCTCGCGAAGATTCGTTTCGATCGAACGATCGCTGATCAGTTCAATGTTGTTCAAGCCCATCATCTTTACGCCATGCAGATCGATGGCGCCGTAACGCGATGAAGTATTTCGAATGGGCTCGCCGATCGTTTTCCAGACCGCGCCGCCCCAGCCGGCCTCGAAGGCACGCATCACCTGGCCGGCGGTGTTGGTGGGCGGGCCGGAGGCCAGCCAAAAGGGATTCGGCGAGGTCAATCCGCAGAAATTAGTCTTCAGGTCCGCCATCGTTCACCTCAATCGTTCACTTCAATCGTTCAGCAGGGCCGCGGGTGACTTGGGTTGCGGCGCGTCGTTCATGCCTCGCCAAATCAGCCAAACGCAAACGCCAATCATACCCAGCCAGCCCAGGGTGCGCACGAAACCGGCAATCTGGATGTCATGATCGAGCAGGCCGAGCTTGCCGAACAAATAATTCCAGTCGTGGATCACATATTCGGCGTCACCGACGGTCAAGAGTGGAAGATCCTGGGCGCGGGCGTCGGCCATGTATGTGGATATCGGTAGGAATTGCTGGAAAAAGAAAAAAGAGCAGAAGGCAACTCCTTGGGGCTGGCGGCGAAATGCAAAATAGGTCGCGAGTGCGAAGGGAGCAAACAGTTGCAGAAACGTCCCGCCGGCAATCATAAGGAATTCTCCAGCGATGCGGAAGAGGAGATGGCCGCCTTCATGAATCGGAACAAAAACGCCGTCCATCAGGCCGGGGAGCATGCCGTTGCGAGTTTGCTGGTAGAGGAAGAAAAGATAGAACGCGATCCAAGCGAGGAGCGCGATACGCGGAAACGGCTCCCAGGGCTCTTCCAATTGTTCCAAAGCCGGCAGCCGCTCGGTCCATGATTCGGGAAGGCGCAAGGGCGGTCAGGCCTGCTTCGCGCGCGGCGAGCCACACCACGCATCGATACCGCGGGCTGCGGCCATGCCCTCGGCGACGGCGTCTACGACTTCTTTTCCGCCGTTCACGCAGTCACCCGCGGCAAAGTATTTGGGATTTCCGGTCTGGTGATTTTCGTTTACCACGATCGTTCCGTTTTCGCGAAGTGCGACCGCCGAGACGCCATTCATGAGTTGAGTCACCGGCTTCTGGCCGATGGCGCGGACGATCATGTCGACATCGATGATGAATTCGCTGCCTGGAATCGGCGCGACCTTACGAGTGCCATCAGCGGCGAGATCGGTGCGAGTGCGCACACATTCGAGCGCGGAAACTTTTCGGCCATCGCCAACAATACGGGTTGGCTGCGTATGCCAATGAAAGGTCACGCCATCGAGTTTGGCCAGATCGTATTCGTAGCGAAACGCGGGCATATCGGATTCGCCGCGACGATAAATCAGGTGAACCTGTTCCGCGCCGAGCCTTTTTGCGGCGGTAACGACGTCGATGGCGGTGTTCCCTGCTCCAATGCACGCTACGCGGCGGCCCACCGGAACGTCCTGGAAGGGGCGCGTTTTGGTGGGTTCGATGAATCCCATCGCGCCGATGACGCCGTCCAGTTCGCCGCCGGGAATTTTCAAATCCCAGGTCTCACCCAAACCGATGCCGATGAAAATCGCGTCGAAGTCTTTTTCCAGTTTTTCGAATGAAATGTCGCGTCCCACGGTGATGCTCTGGCGGAATTCGACGCCGAGGCCGCGAATCAGCTCCACTTCCCGCAGCGAATCCTTGGCGCGAAGCTTGTAGGCGGCGATGCCGTGGGTGTCGAGGCCGCCGGGGAGTTCATTGCGGTCGAAAATCGTGACGTGGTAGCCAAGTTTGGCAAGTTCTGCGGCACAGGCCAGGGACGCTGGGCCGGCACCGACGCAGGCGACTTGCTTGCCGTTCCGCGGGCCCGCATGAAACAGCTGCATGTTACGGTCGAGAATATAATCGACAGCGAAACGCTGCAGGCGCCCAATCTCAATCGGTTTTTCTTCTTTCTCGTGCATCACGCACGCACCCTCGCAGAGAACTTCCGTGGGGCACACGCGGCCGCAGCTGTGTCCCAGGATGTTTGCTTCAAGAATTACCCGCGCGGAGCCGCGCAAATTGTTCGAGGAGATCTTCTGGATGAAGGTGGGTACGTCGATGTGGGTCGGACAGGCCGCGATGCACGGCGCGTCAAAACAGTAGAGGCAGCGAGCAGCCTCGATCGCGGCTTGACGCGAAGTCATCGCCGGAGGTAACTCGGTAAAATTTTTTTCGTATTGCTCAGGCGAAAGCTTGGGAGCCGTTTCCCGCAGATTCATCGATTCTCGCTCGCCTCGCGAACCACCAAGAGAGGTCATTCTAGCACCGCAAATCGCGCGGTAAGGCGAACGAATCTGCGGGGAGTTGAGCGATTCGCAACGTTTAGCTCGGCGCAGACGGTTGGACACGTTTGAACGCGAGGCGGCACGAACCGGTGTAAGCTACATCGCTCAGTGGCAGTCAGGAGGAATTTCGGATGCGTTTCGACACCATAATTCGAAACGGAACGATTGTTACGGCTACGGACACCTATGCCGCGGACATTGGAATCGCAGGTGGACGAATTTCGGCGATTGGCGCCGGGCTGCCGATCGAAAATGCGCAAAGAGTGGTCGATGCGCGCGGAATGCTGGTGATGCCTGGCGGCATTGACGTGCACACCCATTTGGATATGCCATTCGGCGGAACGAAGAGCGCGGATGATTTCGAATCGGGGACGATTGCAGCGGCTTATGGCGGGACCACTACGCTGATCGATTTTGCGATTCAGTACAAGGGTCAGACGCTGCGGCACGCATTCGACATCTGGATGAAAAAGGCCGAGGGCAAGGCGACGATCGATTACGCGTTTCACTGCATCATTACCGATATCGAGGGCGCGCAACTGGACGAGATGAAGGCGTTCGTGCGCGAAGGCGTGCCATCGTTCAAATTGTTCATGGCCTATCCGGGCGTTTTTATGCTGGACGATGCGTCGATTTTCAAAACGATGAACGCTGCGGCGGATTGTGGCGGGATGATCTGCATGCACGCCGAAAATGGCGGGGCGATCGATGTGATCGTGCAGCGCGCGCTGGCGGAGGGAAAACGCAGCCCGAAATATCATGCGCTGACCCGGCCGACGACGGCCGAAGCCGAAGCGACCAATCGGGCGATTGCGCTGGCGGAAATGGCCGGAACGCCCGTGTATATCGTGCATCTTTCGTGCAACGAAGCGCTGGAGAAAGTGCGCGAGGCGCGGGACCGCGGGCCTGCGGGTTTACGCGGAAACGTGTCCGCAATATTTGTATTTGTCGCTCGACGACATGGATGCGCCGGGGTTTGAGGGCGCGAAGTATGTTTTCACTCCACCTCTGCGCGAGAAATGGCATCAGGAAAAATTGTGGCAGGGGCTGGCGAAAGACGATTTGCAAGTGGTCTCGACGGACCATTGCCCGTTCTGCATGAAGGAACAAAAAGAACTGGGCAAAGACGATTTCACCAAGATTCCCAATGGCGGGCCGGGGATCGAACACCGGTTGAGTCTGGTCTACAGCGGCGGCGTGCATGGCGGAAAATTCTCGGCGAATCGATTTGTGCAGCTAGTCTCGACGGCGCCGGCGAAATTGTTTGGACTATATCCGCGAAAGGGAACCATCGCGGTCGGAAGCGACGCGGACCTGGTAATTTTTGACGCCAACGAGCAGCAGACGATCAGCGTCGCGACGCACCACATGAACGTGGATTATTCGATGTTCGAAGGAACGCGGGTGAAAGGCGTGACCAAGACAGTTCTGTCGCGGGGAAATGTAATCATCGACAACGGCAAGTTCGTCGGCCGCGCCGGTGCGGGGCAATTCCTGAAACGCGAAAATCCGGCCCGGATCTGAGGACTTACTGGCGGCTGACGCCTGAAACCCAGGGGATGCCGATTAAGCCGCCGTGAACTTGTACGTTCACCACGTCTCCGGAGGTGAAGCGGTCGAAGTCGCCGCGATCCACGGGCACGCGCTCCAAATGATGATCTTCTCGCCAGGAAGAAACGATGAGACGCCGGCTCGGAACCGGGCCCATCATGGCGAATTTGCCGATGACGCGCGCCGGCTCGATCTGCGGCTTACTGGAATCGAAGGCGCCGTTGCCGAAAAGCACCAAGGCGAGAAGCCACGGAACCGGAATCAACCCGTAGTAGAGCCGTTTCAAGACCTCTACTTCCTGATGCTTCAATATCCGCCTTTCGACGATCATTCCCAAACCGAGAGTAAGAAAAAATAGAAGGCCGATAAAAATAAGAATTGGATCGAGTTCGAGCGCGGGATAGCGCCCACTGGCGGCAACGAAGGCGATGCCACCGAGCAGAAAAACGGCGGTGCGGTTGAGAAGGCTCTTACGAATGGAGAATTCCGCGGCAGCCGTGCTGAGTCCGCAGGATTCGCAAATGTCCGCGTCGCGTTCCGCTCCGCAGTTCAAACAATGGGTCATTGCTCGGCCTGACTCCGGTGCAGCTACACTTCAATGCTAAGCAGAGCGAACAAAGCTGTCAATTCCCTGCTGCGGGACGGCGCAGAATCATGACGATGATGCACGACAATTAGACACCGGGATGCGGGCGATGGTTCCGGCTGCGGGCTCGAAAGACGTGCGCTACTTAATTTCGCGGGAGCTGGCTGGAGGACTCGCCACGCACACCATAGTTTCATCGCGGCCGTTGGCGAGCATCGAACAATCGATATCCTGGGCGCTGCGAATGGCGGCGTCGGGAGTGGCGCCCGAGGCGGTGGCACAGTGCACCAGGCCTTTGAAATTAACGCACACTTCGTATTTGTTGCGGGTCTGTTGCATGGAGGAGTAGAGCAGAATGCCGACCAGGAGCATCGAGCCGACCACCATAATCAACCGCATCTGAACTCTTCGGTCTGCCATTTAGCCTTTGGCCTGAATCGTTTCTAACTCGCGTGACCCTTGCGTTTTCCCAGATGAATGGCGATTCGCGCCGCGGCCTCGGCTGGTTTCATCTGCATCGCGATAATTTGAGCGCGCGGCGCCAGACCCGCAAGATTTGAATCAATCGCTGCATCAAAAAATGTGCTGCGGCCCAGCGTGCCACCGGATTTGGCGATGACGATGTCGCGATTTTGCATATCGAGCTTCTGAATGACGCTGGCGGCGAGCTGCGCGAGCGACTCCGCGGCGCCGGTCAGGATTTCGCACGCGACCGAGTCCCCTTTGTCACCGAGTTCCGCTACGAGGGGGAAAACGCGAGGGAAAACGTCGTCGGGATTTTTGATGACCCAATCGAGGACGCGGGTCCAGTCGTTACATCCGAGCCAGGTCAGCATTTTTCCGGATAAGGCCGTCTGCGGCCCGCGAGATTCTTCGGCGCGCACTACCGCGGCCATCGCGCGACGGCCGATGTCGAACGCGCTGCCTTCGTCGCTGAACCACGGGCCGCGACCGCCAGCGCGCGCCGTTTTTCCTTTGGCGTCGCGGCCAAATGCGGCGGAACCGGTACCGACCACCAAAATCACACCTTCCGCCTTGGAATCGCCCACGGCGGCATCGAGCGTAATGGCCAAGTCGGTAGTGACCAAAACCGTAGCGGAGGGGAAAGCCCGTTCCAGGAACGTGGCGATTCGGCGCGCTACCGTATCGCGGCCTGCGCCGCCGATGCCCGCGCAAATCCCGCGAATGTCGTCGGCTTTCAGATGCTGACGTTCGAGAACGAAATCGGCAGCATCGCTGAGCGTGAACCAGGCTTTGGCGTATCCGGCCCGCAGCGGATTGGAAGGCCCGGCGGTGGCGCGATGCAGAACGGTTCCCTCGGCATCGACGAGGTAGCAATCCGTTTTTGTTCCGCCACCGTCGAAACCCAGGAAATAGGCGGGTTTGGGCGCATGTTTTTTCTCAGTCATTTTCTCCACCGTGGTTGACAGTGTTCAAAGCGGCCAGTTAGCATCGCACAACTTGCGAGCCAAAACTGAATGCACCTGAGCGCCATGCAGATCGGCCCGATTGACTGCGCCATTCTGGTGCTTTATCTCGTCGGCATCACGCTTTTTGGAGCTCGTTTCCGGCGCGGCCAGCAGAACCTTCGCGATTATTTTCTGGGCGGCCGCAGCGCACCGTGGTGGGCGATCATGTGTTCCATCGTCGCCACCGAAACTTCCACGCTTACGATCATCAGCACACCCGGAATCGCTTACGGCGGAAACCTGGAATTCCTGCAATTGGTATTGGGCTATTTGGTGGCTCGGGTGATGCTGTGTGTCGTTCTGGTGCCGCAGTATTTCCAGGGCGAATTCTATACCGCTTATCAGCTATTGGAGAAGCGATTTGGGACGCGAATGAAGTCGGCGGCGGCGGTGGTCTTCCTGGGGACGCGGGCGCTGGCTGAAGGCGTGCGAATTTCGGCGATTGGGAAAGTTGTGAGCGTCGCGTTTGGCACCGGGACGTATGCGTCGATCTTGATTATTACGGTTTTGACGATGTTCTATACGTTTGAAGGCGGAATGCGCGCGGTGATCTGGACGGACGTGATTCAATTTTTGCTTTATCTGACTGGGTCGATCGCGGCGTTCTTTTTTCTTTTGCACAAAATTCCCGGAGGGTGGCCGGAGGTGACGCAAGTTGCCGCGGCCGCGGGCGGGAAATTCCGCGTTTTTGATTTCGCGTTTAGTTTGACGCAAAGCTATACATTTTGGTCGGGATTGCTGGGCGGAACTTTTTTGACCATGGCCAGCCACGGAACGGACCAGACCATGGTGCAGCGGCTGCTTTCGGCGCGCTCCGAAGGGACAGCAAAAAAGCGCTGCTGGCCAGCGGCATCGTGATTTTGTTTCAGTTCACGCTGTTTTTGGTGATCGGGGTGATGCTCTTTGTGTTCGCGCAGCATGTTTCGCTTGGGCGCGGCAGGGTCCGATCCGGACAAAATTTACCCCGCGTTCATTGTTCACCACCTGCCGGTGGGAGTTACTGGCATAATTCTCGCTTCTATTTTTGCGATTGCGATGTCCAACGCGAGCGGCTCGCTGAATTCGTTGGCCTCGTCCAGCATCATGGATCTCGGTTCGCGACCCGGGGAGATCGCCGCAAGGTCGTTGCAGCGGTCGCGGCGAATGACGCTGGCCTGGGGACTCGTGCTGGGGCTGCTGGGCCTGGTGAAGTGGGGACCGGTGCTGGTCGCAGGGCTGACGATCGCTTCGATCACCTACGGCGCATTGCTCGGTGTGTTTTTGCTGGGAACATGGAACAAAAAAGCGAATGAAGCGTGGCGCGCTGGTGGCGTTCGTTAGCGGTATCGCGGTAATGATTTTGGTGAAATTGTTCAGCCCGCTGGCGTGGACCTGGTATGTGCTGGTGGGAACGTTGGTGACCTACGCGATTGGGACGTTGGCCAGCACCTTGATCAGTGGTTCGACGAGCAACGGGCGGAAATCCGACGCCACAGTACAAACGTAAGCATCCAAGTAACTCAGTCATTGCGCACAGGAGTTCTTATCGCGACTAAAACGAATCCGGCGAAGCGGCTCGACCTGGTGCGGGCACTGGGAGCATGGGCCGCTTCGGCCATCGTCATCGGTACGATGGTCGGCACCGGAATTTTTCTGAAGCCCAGCGAGATGGCGGCCGTCGGCGGCTCGGTAAGCGTCGTTTACGCGGCGTGGATCGCTGGGGGATTGCTGTCGCTGTTTGGAGCGTTGTCGTTCGCGGAGCTGGGAGCTGCGTTGCCGGAAGCCGGCGGGCAATATGCGTATTTGCGAAAAGGGCTTGGGCCGGTTTGGGGATTTCTTTTTGGTTGGATGCATTCGACGGTCGGCGAATCGAGTTCTGCGGCGTCGATCGCGGCGGGCTTCGCGCGATTTTCGAGTTTTTTGATTCCGGCGATTGGATTGCCGCTTTTCACCTGGCATTTGACGGTGCCCTTCTCAGGCAAGCCGTATGACTTTATTTTCACCTGGGCGCAACCCCTGGCGGTGATTACGATCGCGCTTTTTACTTTTATCAACTATTTGGGCGTGCGGCTGGGCGGCCGCGTGCAGATCGCGCTGACGATTCTAAAAATTGGCGCGGTGGTGGCGATTGTCGCGGCCGGATTCTGGTTCGGACACGGGGATTGGAGCCACTTTCACCCGTTTTGGCCGCAGGTTCGAGGCGCGGCGACGATGACGAGCTTTTTGGCGGCGCTCGCGGCGGCGCATGTGGGCGTATGACGGTTGGGAAGACTTGAATCGCGTGGGATCCGAGATCCAAAATCCGCAGAGAAATATTCCACTGGCGCTGATCGGCGGGACGCTGCTGGTTGCGCTGCTGTATTTGGTTTTTAACGCGGTTTGCTTTTACGCGCTTCCATTCGCCGGCGTGGCCGGCTCAGCACACGTGGCTTCGGATGTGGTGGCCACGTTCGCGGGTGCGGGCGCCGCTAAATGGATCACCTTGGCCATGGTGGTATCAGCGCTGGGAACGTTGAATTCGTCGCTGCTCAGCGGAGCGCGAGTGCCCTACGCCATGGCGCGCGACGGGTTATTTTTCCGAGTTACCGGCATCGTGCATCAGAAATTTCGCACGCCTTCGGGAGCGCTGGTATTTCAAGGCGCATTGGCGTGTTTGATGGCGTTGACCGGGACTTTCGAGGAGCTGACTTCGTTGTTTGTGTTTGCGGCGTGGATATTTTATGCGCTTTCGGTGGTGGCGATGTTCCGTTTGCGGAGAATTGCGCCGGACCTTCCACGACCGTATCGAACCTGGGGCTATCCCGTGCTTCCGGCGCTTTTTGTTGCAGGTGCGATTGCCCTGACCCTGAACATCTGGATTGAACGGCCGGTGCGCTCGACGATCGGACTGGCGATGATTCTGTCCGGGCTTTTGTTTTACCGTGCGTGGGCTAATCGCGCATCCGCATCGCCGTCAGAATGAACTTTTTGGCCTGGAGCGACGGAATCCGCGGCACTGATCGCTTTCGATTACATTACGGTTTCAGATAAGCGCCTGAAAGCAATTTTTCGGAAAACAAATCAGGATGAAAGAGACGCGCGAATAGTTCGAGGCCGTCAGCGAGGCGGGGCCCGGGCCGTGAGGAATAGCTGTTGGCGTCAATGGCAAAGATCCGTTGGTCGCGGCACGCAGGAAGTTTTTGCCACGAATCAGGCAACTGCACGGCTCGGAATTCGGCGGCGTTTCTCGCGGCATCGTAACCGCAAAGCATAACGATAATTATCTCGGCGTTCGTCGCGGCGATTTCCTCCGATGTGACTTTAAATGACGATTCTCCTTGGCGGCCGAGGACGTCTTCGCCGCCTGCTCGGCCCACCATCTCCGGAACCCAATGGCCTGCGACGTAAAACGGGTCGAGCCACTCCAAGCAGAGAACGCGGGGACGGCGTCCCGGTCGAGCAACCGACCGATTCGACGCAGTGCGATTCTACATTTTAGATTCGCGACGAGGGTTTCTGCTTTGGACTGCGCGCCGGTTGCGTCGCCGACACGCCCGATGTCCCGCCAAACATCGTCCAGCGAATGCGGGGTTAGCGTTAGCACGCGCGGCGGATTCTGGAACCGGGTCAAAGCGGTGGCCAGATCATCGGGAGAAGCGGCACAGACGTGGCAGAGATCCTGGGTGACGATCAGATCGGGCTGCAGTGACTCCAGCAAATCCGCATCAACGGCATAGATGCTTTCTCCCCGGATTACCAGTTCCCGCACTTGGCGATCAATTTCAGCTGGTAGTGCGTGGGGATCGACGCGCGGTTTGATCAATACGGGTTTCTTCGCGGCTTCCGGTGGAAAATCGCACTCGTGCGTGACGCCTACTACGTCAGCGGCGAGGCCGAGGGCGTACAGAATTTCGGTGGCGGATGGAAGCAGCGAGACAATTCGCATGGAACCTACAACCGAACCCGTTCGGCCGCGCAACGCCGCCACTTACTACTCATACAGCAGATATTTCGCACGCATGATCTTGAATTTCGCAAGGTCTGGGGACCAACTTGAAATGATCTCGACCGGCGGAACGTAGTTGATCAGCGCATCGACTGTAGAAGCAGAGCCCAACAGTGTGGTCAGCTTGGTAATGTCGAAACGATCCGGATAGAGGCGGTGCAAGGCGTCGGCGGCTTCCAGGGCGACGCGGATCGCGACGAACGTGCTTCGATCGGTGACTTCGATCTTCAGTCCGTTGCAGACTTCGCCCGAAAACGGACCGGCGGTCGGAGTAAACGTGGTGGCGGCTGAAGCGCACGCCGGGAATGTTTCTGGCTTCCATGTTTTTCTGCAGTGAATCGGCTTGAATCCACGGCGCGCCGAACAGTTCGAAAGGGGTATCGGTGCCGCGGCCGACCGAGATGCCTCCTGGCTGAAGTGTTTCGATGCCGGGATAAATAAAATCTTCGCCTACGGTTCGCAAATTGGGCGACGGAGGAATCCATTTCATGCCGGTCTGGTCGTAAGTCTGGCTGCGGCGCCAATTTTTCATGGCGACGACGTGCAACTCGGCGTTGGTTTTATTCTCGGCGTTGAACATGCGGGCCAGCTCACCAAGAGTCATGCCATAAACAATGGGCATGGAGAAATAGCCGGTGAACGAAATGCGGCCCTTGTCGAGCATGGGGCCTTCGATTCTTTCGCCGCCCAGGGGATTCGGCCGGTCGAGAACGAAGAACGGAATTTTGTGTTTGGCCGCCGCTTCCATGCAGTAGCCCATCGTTGAGGTGTAGGTATAAAAGCGAACGCCGGCGTCCTGCATATCGAAAACCAGCGCGTCGATGCCCTTCAGCATCTCGTCGGTCGGCGTGCGGGTGTCGCCGTAAAGGCTGAAAACCGGCAGGCCGGTGACGCTGTCGGTGGCGTTTTCCACTTTGGCGTCGACTTTCCCGGCTATGCCGTGTTCCGGACTGAAAATCGCAACCAGCTTTACGCCATCGGCGTGGGCCAGAACGTCAATCGTACGCCGGCCTAGCGAATCGACGCCGGTTTGGTTGGTGATTACACCGACGTGTTTCCCCTGCAGCGGGGCGAAGTTCATATCTTCGAGGACGTCGATGCCCGGCTGGGTGGCAGAAGTCGAAGGTGTATTTCCCGGCGCATCCTGCGGTAAAGACCGAGCATTTGGAGCAGAACAAAGTAAAATTATCACAGCGAAAAATAAAATGGAGAGGCGAGGGACAGGAAACATGCGCGGGCGCGATTCGTTGAACGTCATTCGACCGTGTGCTATATACAGCCGCGGGATGCGGGCGTCAATACGGAAGGCTGCTGACGGATGCGATGCGTAAATTCGGTTTGGCCACACTGGTCCTACTCCTGCTCATGACACCCTACGCGCGGTCCCAAAAAATCACGGCAAAAGCCAAGGCTGCTGCGCCGAAAAACGCCTGGGTGGAAGCGACCCTAAAAAAAATGACGTTGCGCGAGAAGCTGGGGCAGATGCTGATGCCTCATTACTTCGGCGTGTTTACCTCCGCTGATAGCGCGGCGTACAAGGAATTATTGCACGAAGTCGAAGTGAATCATGTCGGCGGATTTTTGGTCGGCACGCAGCGCGGGCCGCTAGGGATCGAACGCAGCCAGGTATACGCCACGGCGGTCCTGACGAATGAATTGCAGAAACGCGCGAAGGTTCCGTTGCTGATTGGGGCCGATTTCGAGAGCGGAACGTCAATGCGGATCGACGAAGGGACTTCGTTCCCGTCCGCGATGGCGGTGGGTGCGACGGGCGATCCCAAGCTGGCATACACGGTAGGTAAGGTCACGGCATTGGAGGCGCGGGCCGCGGGCGTGCGCTGGATTTTTGCGCCGGACGCCGACGTGAACAACAATCCCGATAATCCGATCATCAACATCCGGTCGTTTGGCGAAGATCCGCAGCAGGTGGCGGAGTTCGTTGCGGAAGAAATTCGCGGGATCGAAGAGAATGGCGGGCTGGCCACGCCAAAACATTTTCCGGGTCATGGCGACGTCAGCGTTGATTCGCATCTTAGCGCTGCCGAGTGTGCCGGGCGATCGCGAGGAGATGGAGGCCAACGAGCTAGTTCCCTTCCGTGCGGCGATCGCGGCGGGGTCCGGTTCGATCATGCCCGGACACCTGGCGGTGCCGGCGTTTGAGCCGGACGCGCACGATTCCCGCCACCGTATCGAAAAATATTCTGACGGGGCTGCTACGTGACGAGCTGAAATTCAAAGGTCTGGTTATCACTGACGCCATGGATATGGGCGGCGTGACCAATCTGTTCCCACCGGGAGAAGCCGCGGTGCGAGCGGTCCTGGCTGGCGCGGATGTATTGCTGATGCCGCCGGTGCCGGATGCGGCGATGGCGGACTGGAGCGCGCGGTCAAATCGAAACGCATTTCTCAGCAGCGTATCGACGATTCGGTGCGGCGAATTTTGCTGGCGAAATACAAATTGGGACTGGATAAGAATCGCCTTACCGACATCGAGCGCCTCGATAAATCGTTTGGCAAACCGGAATTTCTGGCGCAGGCGCAAACGGTCGCGGATCGCGGCGTCACGCTGCTGCGAAACACGAACCAGACCGTGCCGCTGGATGCGAGCAAGCCGATGCGGGTGCTGCTCGTGTCACTCTCGGCAGACGCCGACCCTTATCCCGGCGAAACCATCGAGCCGGAAATTCGCTGGCGGGTGGATTCGCTGAAGGCGATGCGCGCCGACATGCAATTCGTCAATGTGAGCAGTTTGAAGCTGCCGCCGCCCGATACTTATGATGTGGCCATCGCGGCGCTTTTCGTGCGTGTGGCCGATCGTAAAGGCAACGTCGCTTTTCCCGAGGATCAACGGACTTTTGTAAACCAAATGATCGCCGCGGGAAAACCCACCGTGGTGATCGGTTTCGGCAGCCCGTATTTGATCACGGCATTTCCGGATGCGCCCGCGTGGCTCGCAGAATTTTCGACGAACGATGTTTCCCAACGCGCCGCAGTTCGAGCGTTGTTTGGGCAGGTGCCCATCCAGGGGCGGATACCGGTGACGGTACCGGGAGTGGCGAAGCGGGGCGATGGGTTGCGCTCGGCGGCGGTTCCGATGACTTTGCAGCCTGGATCAGAAGCGCTGACGGCGAAGCTGCAGCCAGCTTTCGATGTTCTCGATCGCGCGGTTGCCGGCGATGCATTTCCCGGCGGCGTGCTGGCCTTAGGCTTGAACGATGACCTGATTGTGCATCCTTTCGGGAAACTGACGCGCGACGCGAAAGCGGCCGCGGTAGGCGCGGACGCGATTTACGACGTGGCGTCGATGACGAAGGTCATGGTGACCACCACCTGCGCCATGATTCTCGAACAGCAAAAACGGCTGGACCTGGATGCGCCGGTTTCGCGCTATTTGCCCGAATGGTTAGCAGGCCGCAAATCTGACCCGAATCCGGCCTGGCGGGCGCAAGTAACGGTGCGCATGTTATTGCTGCACGATGCCGGTCTTCCGGCACATCGCGATTTTTACAAACAGGCCAAGGGGCACGACGCCGTGGTGGCGCTGGTCGCTGCCGAGCCATTGGTGCGCGAGCCCGGCAAAGAGGTGGAGTACTCCGACCTCGGCTTGATTCTGCTCGGCGAAATTATCGAACGGCTAACGGGCGAGGGTCTGGATGAATTCGCGCAGAGCCATATTTTCGGGCCGCTGGGCATGACGAACTCTTTCTATAACCCGGCCGCGAAGCTGCGCGCGAAAATCGCGCCAACGGAAAACGACACCGAATTTCGCAAGCGCCTGCTGGTGGGCGAAGTGCACGACGAAAACGCCTGGGCGCTTGGAGGGGTTTCGGGCAACGCGGGGCTATTCTCCACCGCAGGGGATGTGGCGATCTTCGCGCAGATGATGCTCAACGGCGGAATTTACGCGCATCACCGAGTGGTCTCGCGGGCAACGATCGAGAAATTCACCGCGCGCCAGGCCATCGCCGATTCGGCGCGAACCCTGGGCTGGGACGTGCCGACGCCGCCAACCTCTTCCGCCGGCAAGTATTTCTCACCTGATAGTTTTGGGCACACCGGATTTACCGGAACATCGGTATGGATCGATCCGGACCGCGACCTTTTTGTCGTTCTGCTGACCAATCGGGTAAATCCCACGCGGGCGAACGAGCAAATACGCCAGGTTCGGCCCGCGCTGCATGACGCGATTATGGAGTCATTGGGCCTGACAAAACCTGTACCTACGTCTCGATAACTTCCTCGGCACAAGACGCAGCAGATTCATGCACAGCCCACGATCCTCCCTGCCGGTCCCGGTATAATTAAACGAAGATTGAGGGGACGTTGAAACCGGTGAAAACGGAGCAGCAGAACCCGCGGACGCGCGGGCTGGACACGAAATCCTCGCTCGAAATCGTGCGCATCCTGAATCGCGAAGACGCGACCGTGGCGGCGGCGGTGCGGCGCGAGCTGCCGCAAATTGCGCGCGCAGTGGATGCGATTGTCACAAGTCTACGGAACGGCGGCAGGCTCTTTTACGTTGGCGCCGGCACCAGCGGTCGGCTGGCGATTCTGGACGCTGCGGAGATTCCACCGACGTTTGGAACTGCTCCGGACACGGTGCAGGCTTTTATTGCCGGAGGCGAAAAGGCGGTGCGCGGCGCGGTGGAAGGCGCGGAAGACTCGGTAAAAAACGGAGCGCAGGTTTTGATTCGCGCGCGCGCTAGCAAGAAAGATGTCGTAGTAGGAATCGCGGCCAGCGGAACGACTCCTTACGTCCTGGGAGCGATCGAGTGGGCGAATAAGCGGGGATGCGTGACCGTGGGAATCACTTCGAACTCGAATTCGCCGCTGGCGCGCGCGGCAAACATTGCGATTACGCCGCAAACGGGCCCGGAGGCGATTTCGGGCTCCACGCGGATGAAAGCGGGCACCGCGCAAAAGATGGTGCTGAACCTGCTTTCTACCGCATCGATGGTGCGGCTGGGCAGAGTGTATGACAATTGGATGATGCGACGTGTCGCTGACGCAATCAGAAGTTACGCGAGCGCGGAGTGCGGATCCTGCGGGAAGTGGCAGGGGTGAGTTGCGTCTACGGCGGAACACGCTTTGCGGCAGTCCGGACACGATTTGCCCACGGCGTTCGTGATGCTGAAGACGGCGCAATGCTGCGGGCGACGCACGAGCGCGGCTTAAGGCCACGCAAGGTAACGTGCGGCAGGCGATTGGACGTGCGGAACGCAAGTGGCAGAACAAGGTCTGAGGAACCGGGGGAAATAACATGGACCGATTCGAAATTCACGGCGGGCGAAAACTGAACGGCACGGTCCAGATCAGCGGCGCGAAAAACGCCGCGCTGCCGGCGATGGCGGCCGCGCTGCTGACCAGCGATCCGGTCACGCTGCAAAATATTCCGCACGTGCGCGACATCATCACCATGGCCAAGCTGCTGGCGCACATGCGCTGCGTGGTGGAAAGCCCGGATCTGCCGCCCAGCGAATTTATCATTCAGGCGGAAAACGTTTCGATGCAGGAGGCTCCCTACGAACTGGTGAAAACGATGCGCGCGTCGGTGCTGACGCTTGGTCCGCTGGTGGCGCGATTCGGCCACGCGCGCGTTTCGCTGCCCGGCGGCTGCGCCATCGGCGCGCGGCCGGTGGATTTGCACATTCAGGCGCTGGAGAGCTCTGGGCGCGGAGACCAAAGTGGAGCACGGCTACGTGGAAGCGCGCGCGAAGCGGCTGCGCGGCGCGACGTTCCGTTTCCCGAAAATCACGGTGACCGGCACGGAAAATATTCTGACCGCCGCGGTGCTCGCCGAAGGCGAAACGATTCTCGAAAATTCGCGCGATGGAGCCGGAAATTACCGATCTGGCCGAGCTGCTCATCAAGATGGGCGCGAAAATCGAAGGCGTCGGCACTTCGACGATTGCGGGTGCAGGGCGTCGAAACGCTGCACGGCGCGACGCACGCCATCATTCCTGACCGCATCGAGACCGGGACCTTTCTGGTGGCGGGAGCGATCACCGGCGGCGATCTTGCTGCTGACGAATTGCGAGCCGCAGCACCTGAAGGCGGTGATCGAGAAGCTGCGAGAGTGCGGAGTGGAAATCAAGTGCGAAGGCAACGGCAAGCGTGCGCGTGCGAGCCGCGAAAAAACTGGTCGCAGCGGACGTAACCACCGAAGAATATCCCGGCTTCGCGACCGACATGCAGGCGCAATTCATGGCGTCTGGCGACGCAGGCGGAAGGCGTTTCGCAAATCCGCGAGACGATCTTTGAAAATCGCTTCATGCACGCCAGCGAAATGATCCGCATGGGCGCGAACATCGCCATCGACGGCAACCTCGCCATCGTCACCGGACCCACGCCGCTGAGCGGCGCGCCGGTTACCGCTTCCGACCTGCGCGCGAGCGCCGGTCTGGTGCTGGCCGCGCTGGTCGCGGACAACACGACTACGATCGACCGCGTTTACCACATCGACCGCGGCTACGAACGCATCGAAGAAAAGCTTACGCTGGTTGGCGCGCACATCGAGCGCGTCAGCGATTCCCGCTAAATGAAAAACGGGGAGCGATTGCTCGCTCCCCGTTTTTTCGTAAACCGCGATTCGTTTCGGTAAACTTTTGACAACTAGGTGGTGGCTGCGAGCTGCTGCGGCCTGCTTGTCGCGGAGCACGGCTTTGCGGCTCAAGCGAATCTTGTTGCCTTCGATGGCCAGCACCTTCACCAGAATCTGGTCGCCTTCCTTCAGTTCGTCGCGAACCGCCCTAATGCGCGCTTCCGCAATTTCGCTGATGTGCAGCAAACCATCGGTGCCCGGGAAAATTTCGACGAACGCGCCGAATTCCGCGATGCGCACCACGGTGCCGAGATAGGTCTTGCCGATTTCGGCGGTGGCGGTAACGTCGCGAATCATCTTCAACGCTTCTTCGGCCGCTTTTCCGCTGGAGGCGAACACGTGCACCTTGCCGTCGTCCATCACGTCGATCTTCACGCCGGTGACTTCGATGATCGAGCGGATCTTCTTGCCGCCCGGTCCGATCAGGTCGCGGATCTTGTCGGTGGGAATGTTCAGCATGAACAGGTGCGGAGCGTAGTCCGAAATTTCCGGGCGTCCCGCGGCGAGCGTCTTGTCCATGATGTCGAGAATCTGCAGCCGGGCCTTGCGGGCCTGCGCCAGAGCTTCGCGCATCATGGCGATGCTGACGCCGCTGACCTTGATGTCCATCTGCAAGCGCGGTAATTCCCTCGCGCGTGCCGGCAACCTTGAAATCCATGTCGCCGTAGTGATCTTCCGCGCCGGCGATGTCGGTGAGGATGGCGTATTTATCGCCTTCCACCACCAGGCCCATGGCGATGCCGGCGCAAGCGGCCTTGAGCGGCACGCCGGCGTCCATCAGCGCGAGAGATCCGCCGCAAACCGTGGCCATCGAAGACGAACCGTTCGATTCCAGAATGTCCGAGACGCAGCGAACGGCGTACGGGAAATTCTTCGATCCGGTGGGCAGCAAGTTCGCCAGGGCGCGTTCGGCCAGCGCGCCGTGACCGATTTCGCGGCGGCCCGGGCCACGCAGGAATTTCACTTCGCCGACGGAGAACGGCGGGAAGTTGTAATGCAGCATGAAGCGCTTGTAGACTGTCCTTTTCGAAGAGCAAGATCGAGGCGCTGCATGTCTTCCTTCGTGCCCAGGGTGGCGGTGGAAAGCGATTGCGTCTCGCCGCGGGTGAAGAGCGCCGAACCGTGCGCGCGGGGCAGAATCCCGACTTCGCAAGTGATCTCGCGAACCTGATCGAACGCGCGGGCATCCGGACGGCGCTTGCGATTCAACATGTCGTCGCGGAAGATGAATTCGCGCAAGCGCTCGAAAGCGCGCGGCGGCCAGCTTCTTCTTCTCGGCGTCTTCCGCGGGAATCGCAGCCTAAATCTCCGCCTTGATGGCGTCGACCAAGGCGTAGCTTTCGGTCTTCGGATGCTTCGCGGTATCGAGCGCATCGCGCAAGTTTGTCGCCGTAGCTTTGTCTGCATTTCCTTGTAAAGCGCTTCGTCGAACGCCGGCGCCTTGACCGCGACCTTCTTCGGGCTTGACTTTGTCGTGCAGTTCCTTGGATGGCCGCGATGATCTTGCTGATTTCGCCGTGCGCGAATTCCAGCGCTTCCGCATACCGGTCTTCGGAAACTTCCAGCGCGCCGGATTCGACCATGACGATGGCTTCTGTCGGTGCCGGCGACGATCAAGTTCAGCTTGCTGGTCTTCTGCTCGGCGACCGTGGGGTTCACGACCAGCTTGCCGTCGAGCAAGCCGATGCGCACGCAGGCGATCGGCTTGGTGAACGGAATCTTGGAAATGTACAAGCGCCGCCGAAGCGGCGGTGACGCCGATCACGTCCGGATCGTTTTCGCTATCCGCGGAAAGCACCTGCGAGACGATCTGCGTTTCGTTGCGACCAGCCTTCCGGGAACAGCGGGCGCAGCGGGCGGTCGGTCAGCCGGGAGGTCAGAACTTCCTTCTCCGAAGGGCGGCCTTCGCGCTTGAAAAATCCTCCGGGAATCTTGCCCGCGGAATAGGTGAATTCGCGGTAGTCCACCGTGAGCGGCAGAAAATCTTTTTCGGTCGCTTTGGAGTCCATGCAGGCCGTGGCCAGCACGATCGGTGTCGCCGTAACGCGCCACGACGGCGCCGTGCGCCTGACGAGCCATCTTGCCCGTCTCAAACGTTAACGTGCGCCCGCCCACTTCCAAACTTACTTGTTCAAACATCACTTCACTTCCTTTTTGCCCCGGATCACCGGGGACGCTGGTTCAGATACGAGAAAATTCTCTCGAGAGAAATTCGAAGGAGGAAGGTCAAGGGAGGCGAGGGAAAGGAGCGGAAATCTACCGGAATTACGATCTCGCGCGACTTGGCACTGCAAAATCCTGAGCTGCCCGCATGTCGCCTAGAAATACCGGTTTGTGCGGTTGGAAAAAACGCGGCCGGAACTGGCCGCTCAGGAAATCCGCGCTACTTGCGCAAACTGAGTCGTTCCACAATCTCGCGGTACCGATCCGGGTCGCGGCGGTTCAAATAGTCCAGCAGCCGCCGGCGCTTGTTGACCATCATGATCAATCCGCGACGGGAGGCGTGATCCTTTGCGTGGGACTTGAGGTGGCTGGTCAGATAGCTGATGCGCTCGCTCAACAGAGCAATCTGCACTTCCGGCGAACCGGTATCCTTGGTGTGAACCCGGAACTGCTCGATCAATGCTGATTTGGCTACGCTCAACTCGACCCCTCCCCTGAAACGTCGTGCCCTACCTATGCTCTTGGTCTCTTCTTCGACGTAAAATGCTAACATACAGTCACAAAGCCGCAAAGGAATTTTCACCGAAGCAAAACCGCGCGGGATCGAGTCACTCGCTGGAAGTACCAAGAACATCCAGAAAAGCCGCCTAAGAATGGGGCGTGCCGTCGATCGCCGAAGGGCGGACTTTGAAGAAGCTCATAGCAAATAAGACGGCGAGGACCAAATCCACCATGCCCAAGTCGAAGGTGGAAAGCGGGATGCGGTGCTGTTTGAGCAGGACGATGACCGCGCCGGCATAAGACAGTTTTTCGATAATCGACGGAATCATCATCGGACGGTAGCGCACCGGATTATGGGCAATCAGTAGAAACAAAACTTGCCAGGCCAGGGCGACACCCAGAAAACCGTAAAAAAACTCGGGATGGGTAATCGGTGGCGGAGTTTCTCGACCGATGGCCTGCTCGAAAAAATAGCCGGGTGCCAGCACCACCAGCCCGTACAAACCGGCAATCAGAAACACCATGCGGGCAAATTTCATGCGGCGCAGGTTATTACGTTTTTTGCGAATTGACCAGCGCCAGAAACTCGTCGCGGGTCTGCTTGTTGTCGCGGAAAGCGCCGAGCATGGCGCTGGTGGTGGTGGTGGAATTTTGTTTTTCGACGCCGCGCATCACCATGCAGAGATGGCGCGCCTCGAGAATCACCCCCACACCCTGGGGGTGAAGCTGTTCCTGGATGGCGGTGGCAATCTGGCTGGTCAAGCGCTCCTGAATCTGCAAGCGGCGGGCGAACATATCCACCAGGCGCGCCACCTTGCTCAAGCCCACAACTTTTTTATCGGGAAGATAGGCGACGTGGCATTTGCCGAAGAACGGCAGCAGGTGATGTTCGCAGAGGCTGTACACCTCGATGTCTTTGACCACGACCATTTCGTCGTAGGCTACGTCGAACATCGCGCCGTTCAGCAGCTTGGCCGGATCTTGCTGGTAGCCGCTGGTCAGAAACCGCAGGGCTTTTTCGAATCGTTCGGGCGTGCGTTTCAAGCCATCGCGTTCCGGATTTTCACCCAGATCGCCGAGAATTTCGCGAACGCGTCCAGCGATACGGCCGGGTTCAGCCGGAACGATTTCGGGGATTATGACTTCGTCGATTTTAGGCATTTTCAGTTTGGTCCTTTTGCTTACGATTTCCGATGCAGCGACTCTAAGCCGCTGTTTCCCTCGATTCCTCGATCTCAAAGCTGTTATTGCTCGTCTCTTCGATTCGCACCCGGTCAAGATGCGCCAGCGGAAAACCCTTTAGCCGTTGAAAAATCACGCGGCACAAATTTTCGGTGGTCGGAACGAACGATTTTTCCGGCGCAAATTCGGGCACCTGTTCGTTCAGGTATTTCTGGTCGAATGATTCCAGGATATGCGTCTCGACATAGGGGTCGAGTTGGCCCAGATTCGCAATCATGCCAGTAGCGGGATCGACGGGGCCCGAGATGGTGACTTCCACAAAGTAATTGTGTCCGTGTCCGTAGGGGTTACTGCATTTGCCGTACACGCGCTGGTTCTCGGGCTCACTGAGTTGAGGCGTGTGCAGCCGGTGCGAAGCGGCAAACCGGTAACGTCGCGTCAACGAAATTTTCATGGGCGTGCTCCGTTTTGGCCGGCGTTGCCCGCCGTGCAGTCCGCGAATAGATCGGGCGATTCGTACAGGCGCACGCGATCGAGCTGACCCTTGGTGATGCGCGGCAACAACAGTTTCCAGATTACGGCGGCAATGTTTTCACAGGTGGGAATCTGGCCGGCTAACTCCGGCACTTCGTAATTCAAGTGGCGATGATCCATGCGGTCGATCACTTCCGTCTGCAAAATCTCTTTCAACTCTTTCAGGTCCAAGACCATGCCAGTGGTCGGATCGGGTTCGCCGGCGATGGTGACTTCGAGCGTGTAGTTGTGGCCGTGACCGTGCGGATTATTGCACTTGCCGAAGACCCGGACATTCTCTTCGGGCGAGAAATTCGGGTTGTGATAGAAGTGGGCGGCCGAAAATTCAACCTTGCGAGTGATGCGGATCATGGTTTGCCTTGTTCTGAAATCGTACCGTTTCCGGTCTGGGACTTGGAGGGGTAGGTTCTGCCCTTCCAGAGTACTCGTCCCCGCGTATTCTTCCACCAAGAAGCGATTAGAGCCGCGCTGTAGAGAAATACACCCGCCTGGTGATATTGGATGTTGGCCAGCGGATTGGGATTCCTGTAAAGACTGAAATTAAGCCGCAAAGTGCGAAGCAGAAAGGCGATCGCCGCGAGGGCCAGCAACGACCAGAACGGCGCCCGGTGCGGACGAACCAGAAACCAGCCATACAGGGCTAATCCCAGCAGCTCGGGAAGCGGAAGTACTTCTAGCACTTCGGACACCATGCGTTTAGGGGTGCCACCCATCAGCGGATACAGGTTCTTGGTCCATCCCTGCCACATCGCCGTAAAGGTTCGATACATCCGCGTCTGGACGGTGGCCATCGGCGCGGTGAAATAAATTCCGTACCCCGCGCGCTTCACGTTGCGGGCCAGCGCTACATCTTCCAAAACCTGGCCGGCGATGGCCGCGTGTCCGCCGACGGTTTGGTAAGTTTCACGGAGGATCATCAGGAACTGACCGTTCGCGGCCGCGTCCGGCAAGGCCGGATTGTTAATTCGCGCGAAGGGATAACGCACCGCCAGGCGTGAGTAGACCACGGGGATAAGTGCGCGCTCCCAAAACGAGCCGAGCTCCTGCTCCGGAGAATAGGAGACCAGCACAGCGTTGTGCTCAACCGCATCGTTCAGCGCCCGGCGGGCCGACCCGAGCAGGTGATAGGTGTCGGCGTCGGTGAAAAGAAGCCATTCGCCCTGCGGCTACGGACGCTCCCAGCGAAATGGCGTAATTCTTGCCGACCCAACCATCTGGCAAACGGTCTACATTGAGAATCTTGAGCTTGGGTATTCTGGTGGTGAGTTCGGTGAGGATCGCGGCGGTGCCATCGGTCGATTGGTCGTTAACCACGATAACTTCGCGGATTTCAGGCTGGACCGCAACGGATTCCACGGCCCGCGCGATGGCATCTTCTTCGTTACGAGCCGGAATGATGGCGGAGACCATGTTTGGACGGGAACTGGTGTAGAGATTCGGTCTGGAGCTTTCAACCTTGAGGGCGGTAAACGTCTCGCTTCGCTGCGCGGATGGCCTTATTATAGTTCGCTTGGACAAGGGATTAAAACGAAACCTCAACACGGCCTTGGTGCTCGCGTTCATCGCGGGACTGCTGTTTTTATTCGCGAGGCCGGATTATCGGCAGGGCGAGCCGAGCCTGCGCGGGACCGCGGAGAAAGACTTTGCGCTGGTCGTCGACGGAAAATCTACGCGGCTTTCGGAGTTCAAGGGCAAGGTAGTGCTACTGAATTTTTGGGCGACGTGGTGCCCGCCGTGCGTGGATGAAGCGCCGGCTTTGAATGCTTTGCAGAAACGTATCGCACCGCTGGGCGGAACGGTTTTGGGCGTGAGCGTGGACGATGACCAGCAGGCTTATGAGGAATTCATAAAACATTACGAATTGTCCTTCCCGACGTTCCGCGACACCACCAAGCAGATTCCGCTGATGTACGGGACCACGATGTATCCCGACACGTATGTGATCGACCGCAACGGCAAGCTCGACCGAAAAATTGTGGGCCCCCAGGATTGGAGCAGCCCGGAAATGACGCAATACTTGAACAACCTGCTCAGCGCCAAGTGAACGCCGTCGCGTTTGTTTCCTTGGCTGCGCTGCCAGCATCTGATAGGCAGTGACGAACGCCCTCATGGAAAAAGACCCAGTCTGCGGAATGGCGGTTGACCCGATTCGGGCGAGCGCGCAAGAGGAACACGGCGGAAAAAATTATTTTTTCTGCTGCTCTGGATGCGCGACGAAATTCCGCGCGGAGCCCACCAAATATTTGAATCAGCCGCAAGAAGAGAAAAAAATGGCCGGCGGGTTAGTGGTGCTGGACGAACTTTCGGCGGGTGCGCCAGACCCGAAGATAAAAGCGTCTGGGCGCCTCGCCGCGGAATATATCTGCCCGATGGATCCGGAGGTCAGCCAAGACCACCCCGGGGCTTGCCCAAAATGCGGGATGGCGCTGGAACGCGCCGCAGGTTCCGCTCCCGCGACGCGAGTCGAATACACGTGTCCGATGCATCCGGAAATCGTGCGCGATGGTGCGGGGTCCTGCCCGATTTGCGGAATGGCGCTGGAACCCAGGACCGTGGCAGCCGAGAACGAGGAGAATCCCGAACTGGTTTCGATGACGCGGCGTTTTTGGGTAAGCGTCGCGCTCACGGTTCCGGTTTTGTTTTTCGGCATGTCCGACATGATCCCCGGAAACCCGGTTAGCCGCTTGATTTCGATGCAGACCACCGGCTGGATTGGGCTGTTTCTCGCCACGCCCGTGGTGCTGTGGGCCGGATGGCCATTTTTCCAGCGCGGCTGGGCGTCTGTCGGTGAATCGCAGCTTGAACATGTTCACGTTGATTGCGCTGGGCACGGGCGCTGCTTACATCTACAGCGTGATTGCGGTTCTCTTCCCTCAGGTTTTTCCGGCGGCTTTCCGTGGGCCGCACGGCGAAGTTCCCGTTTATTTCGAGGCGGCGGCTGCGATCACCACGCTGGTATTGCTCGGGCAAGTGCTGGAATTGCGGGCGCGCAGCCAGACATCCACGGCGATTCGATCGTTGCTGAAATTATCGCCGCGCACGGCGCGGCTGGTTCGCGCGGACGGGACTGAAATTGATGTGCCGGTCGAGCATCTTCAAGTTGGAGACTTGATGCGGGTGCGCCCTGGCGAAAAGGTGCCGGTGGATGGAACGATCACCGATGGCAGCAGCTCCGTAGACGAATCGCTGGTAACCGGCGAATCGATTCCGGTCGAAAAAATTGCAGGCGCACGGGTGATTGGCGGGAGCGTCAACGGCACTGGAAGTTTGGTGATGCGCGCCGAACGGGTCGGAAGCGAAACCACCTTGGCGCAAATTGTAAAAATGGTCAGCGACGCGCAGCGCAGCCGCGCGCCGGTGCAACAACTCGCCGATAAGGTCGCCGGATATTTTGTGCCGGCTGTGGTGCTGATCGCTGTGCTTACTTTTATGGCCTGGGCGTGGTTCGGACCGCAGCCGAAAATGGCGCACGCGCTGTTGAGCGCCGTCGCCGTGCTGATTATCGCCTGCCCGTGTGCGCTAGGTCTCGCCACGCCCATGGCCATCATGGTTGGCACTGGTCGCGGCGCGCTGGCCGGCGTGCTGATCAAAAATGCCGAGGCGCTTGAGATTCTGGAAAAAGTGGACACGCTGGTCGTGGATAAGACGGGCACGCTGACCGAAGGCAAGCCGCGCGTGGCGTCGATTTTCGCAATCGAAAGTCTAAGCGAGAACGACGTGATTCGCTTCGCGGCCACACTGGAGAAGGCGAGCGAACATCCGCTGGCGGCAGCGATTTTAGCCGCGGCGGCGGAACGAAACGTCATCCCCGGCAAAGTGCTGGAATTCCAATCGCACACGGGAAAAGGCGTCAGCGGAAAGGCCGACACGCGAAAAGCGGCTTTGGGTAATCGGGGCCTGCTGGAACAATTGCATGTGGCCTATGAACAGTTGGATGAAAAAGCAAAAGCCCGCGAGGCTGACGGGCAAACCGTGATGTTCGTCGTGCTGGATGGCCGCGCCGTCGGAATCATTGGAATCGCCGATCCGGTCAAAGCCACCACAAAAGAGGCAATCGACACTCTCCAGAGCGAGGGGATTCAGATCGTCATGCTTACGGGAGACAGCCAGGCTACAGCGCATGCGGTAGCCAGAAAGCTCGGTATCGATGAAGTGATTGCGGGCGTGCTGCCGGACAAAAAAGCGGACGCCATTCGCGCGCTGCAGGCAGAAGGGAAAATTGTAGCCATGGCCGGCGACGGTGTGAATGACGCGCCGGCATTGACCCAGGCGAATGTTGGAATCGCCATGGGCACCGGCACCGACGTCGCGATTGAAAGTGCTGGAATCACTCTGCTGGCTGGTGATTTGCGCGGTGTGTCGCGTGCCCGAAATTTGAGCCGCGCCACCATGCGCAACATCCGTCAAAACCTGTTTTTTGCGTTTGCTTACAATTCAGTGGGCGTTCCGATTGCAGCTGGAATTCTGTATCCGTTCTTCGGTTTGTTGTTGAGCCCGATTCTGGCCAGCGCGGCGATGACGTTCAGTTCGGTCTCGGTGATCGCCAACGCCTTGCGCCTGCGCCACGTCAAACTCTGACGAACGCGCCGCCTCGGTGAGGTTATAATCCTCGCCGACCCATGCCCCTCCCCGCCGGTGCCAAGCTAGGGCCCTACCAGATTCAATCGCCGCTGGGCGCGGGCGGCATGGGCGAGGTTTACAAGGCGAAGGACACGCGGCTGGACCGCACGGTCGCGATCAAAATTCTCGCCGCCCACGTTTCTTCCTCTTCAGAAATTAAGCAGCGCTTCGAGCGCGAAGCCCGCACCGTCTCCTCGTTGAATCACCCGCACATCTGCCAGCTTTACGACGTCGGCTCACAAGACGGAACCGAATATCTAGTGATGGAATTTCTGGAGGGCGAGACGCTGGCGGAC
This sequence comes from uncultured Acidobacteriota bacterium, assembly GCA_963737765.1. Lineage (GTDB taxonomy): Bacteria > Acidobacteriota > Terriglobia > Acidiferrales > UBA7541 > Palsa-295. The sequence goes on along the minus strand of CAVTTY010000015.1, from coordinate 22,512 downwards.
CGTCTGCGCAAAGGCGCGCTGCCGCTCGGCGAGTTTCTCAAGATTTCGACGGAAGTTGCCGAAGCACTGGCCGTCGCGCACCGCGCCGGCATCGTCCATCGCGATTTGAAACCCGGCAACATCATGCTGACAAAATCGGGGGCGAAGCTGATGGATTTCGGACTCGCGAAGCCGACGGTTCCGGGCGCCAGCGGTTCCTCGGCCGCGCCGCTCTTGTCCGCTGCGCACACCACGAGCATGGCCAGCCCCATGGCGAGTCCGGGGAGCCCGCTCACCACCGTGGGAAGTATCGTCGGCACGATTTTGTACATGTCGCCCGAGCAGATCGAAGGCAAGGAAGCCGACGCACGCAGCGACATTTTTTCATTCGGCGCGACGATGTATGAGATGGCTACGGGCCAGCGCGCGTTCGATGGCAAAAGCCAGATCACCGTGGCCAGCGCGATCCTCGAGAAGGATCCGGAACCGATCCGCGCGAAAAATCCCGCAATGCCTGCGGCGGTGGAATATTTGGTGACAACCTGCCTGGCGAAAGACCGCGACGATCGGTTTCAATCCGCGCAAGATGTACGGCTGCAGTTGAAAGGAATTTCCACGGCACCGAGTTCCACATCTGGCACCGTTAGCGCCGCCGCAGTCAGCGTTCCGCCTGTCGTGACTGGGCCCAATTGGAAGTTATATGCCTCCCTCGGGGCCTTGGCGCTGCTGCTTGCAGGCGAGGGGCTCGCGAATATCTTCTTCCCGCGCGCGAGCTCGCCAGCACTATCCGTGCGAGCCTACATTCCACCTCCACCCGGAACTTCATTTCGAATTTCCGGCGGGCTCGACGTGGGTCCCGTGGCCATTTCGCCCGATGGCAAAACGCTGGCCTTCACCGCCGTCGACGAAAAAGGCGTGACGCAGCTGTGGACGCGCCCGCTCGACTCCGTGGATGCCACGGTGCTCGCCGGGACGAGCGATGCTTCCTTTCCGTTTTGGTCGCCGGACGGCCAGTACCTGGCCTACAGCGCAGATGGGAAACTTATGAAAATTCGCGCGACGGGCGGAGATGCGCAGACGCTGGCCGAAGGATTGGGCACCGAAACCGGCCGCGGCGCGTGGAATGCCGACGGCACGATCCTCTTCTGTAAAGATTATTCGGGCCCCATCTACAGTGTGCCAGCGAGCGGCGGAACGATGAAAGCGGAAACCCGTCTGGCGCAAAATGAAGCGGCTCACGATGAGCCGTCGTTTCTCCCGGACGGCAAGCATTTCCTGTATTCGACCCGGATCTCGCCGCAGGAAGGAAAAATCAAAATTGGCGAACTGGGAAAAATCGACCAAACGGCGATCGAGATTGGCGCTGGCGGCGGACCCAAATATGCGGACGGTCATTTGCTTTTCATCCGCGGCAGCCACATCCAGGCGCAAGCCTTTGATGCGAAGACCTGGAAACTTTCCGGCGACCCCGAGGACTTGGGAAAAGCGGGTTATTTTTCGGTCTCCACCAACGGAGTGCTCGCGTACAACGAGGGCTCGGAGGAGTCCGAATTGAAACTGTACGATCGCTCGGGAAACGCGATCACGAAGCTGGGCGCGGAGAGTATGTACACTACGCCGCGCTTCTCTCCGAACGGACAATCGATTGCGATCGCGATCGACGACGCACATTCGGGGAAACACGATATCTGGATCTTTCCCGCGGCGGGCGGCCAGCCCGACCGGTTTACGTTTGGACCTGACGATTCATTTCCGGTTTGGTCGCCCGACGGGAAAGAACTCGTTTACGAAGCGCGGGACGACGGTAAGTATTCGCTGCGCCGACGATCATTGGACGGACACACACCTGAACAGGTGATCTATACCGAAGACGTTCACTGGCGCTACTTGCCGATCGACTGGTCACCCGACGGAAAGTTTCTTTCGATTCACATGATCGATAAGGACGGACTCTTTTCCAACTGGGTTCTGCCCATGACCGTGCCGAACGCCAAGCCATTTCGTCCGTCGGCGACGGCAGATCTGAAGGTCAGTGAATACGAGGGGCGATTTTCCGCAGACAGCCACTGGATCTGCTACTTTGCTTACGAAACCGGGCGGCCGGAAGTTTTCGTGGTGCCGTTTCCGGGCGGCGGTGCGAAATCACAGATTTCGACGACGGGCGGGTGGCTGGCGCGCTTCAGCCGGAACGAAATTTATTACGCGACGCTCGGAAACGATTTGATGGCGTCCACCATTCACACCGCCGCTGGTTTCCACGCCGATCCGGCTCGTCGGCTGTTTCATCTGGATTTTCCAAATGTCATTAGCTCGTTCCCGCTGTATGACGTCAGCGCGGACGGACAGCGTTTTGCCGTGCTTTCCGTGGACCGTACCCGGTCTTCTTCGATTACGCTGGTGACGAATTGGCCGGCACAGATGAAGAAGTAGGTTGCTACTCGCCGCCGACCGCGTATTCATTACCGAGTAATCTTGCCGGCCGGCATCACATCACTATGCGCACGTGAAACGAGACGCAGGCTCCTGCTATAATCCGGCCCATGACACTCATGACCGTGACGTACGAATTGCAGGAGCCGCTGAAGGCGGCCCAGTTCAAAGCTTTGGGGGATTTTGCCAACACTTACGGGTTACACAATTTCCGGCTGGATGAAAAGACGGGGTACTTGCATCTGGACTACGATGCGTCGCGGCTGAAGGAAATCGTGGTGGAACACGTTTTGCGCGGCGCGCGCATTCCGGTGCTGCGAAAATTAGAACCGGGAAACAATTAGCAATCCGCAGCCAATCGCGATCGCATCTTCCAGCAGCGCAACCGGAAAATCTGGAATCTTCAGTCCGGCTACAATTTGATGCCGCACCTGGTACCCAACGAACGACCCCGCAAGCGCTCCCACCACGGCCACCACAATTCCCAGAAACAATGATTGATGTGCAGCGATGGCCAGGCCCGAGCCGGCCAAAGCTCCGGTGATCGATCGGATGACGAGCGAAGGCGGCGCGAGACGACTGCCCGTGGCAGGCAGCTTGTCATTGATAATTTCCGCTAACGCGAGAATCGAAAAGATCGCAACTGCTGCGGTGGATCCGATCCATGCCAGGTGGGAATCTTGCAGGTTCAACCAGCCCAGGTGAGCGGCCCAGCAGACGACGGCGGGTGCGGTTAGCGCGCGGAGGCCAGCGATCATGGCGATGGCAAAAATCAGCGCGAACACCATAGTCGAACTCATGCGGGGAATCTAACACAGGGAGAGCCGGATTCAGGAGGGGAAAAAACGGGTGGAAAGTTGAGGCCAGTCAGGGATTAAGATGGCAAAAAGAGGTAAGAAAAAAAGGAGGAGGCTCCAGCTTGGGATCCAGAGCCCCCTAAAGTCGCGTTCCGTAGATTCGGCTTAGGCGTAGCCGAATCAATGGGGTCATCCAACCTAGCTTCCCTCTCAGAGGCAGGTGGTAACAACCCGTACCATCCTTTAAGTGGGCCCCTTCCTCCCCATTTAAAGAACGATGCGGATCGTGTGGAACGCGACCCACGCCGTAGCCATTGCAAGCCGGGTGCCCAAACTCGCGAATCCGAACCAGGTGGCTGGCTATCATTTGAAACGACTTATTCGTACTTCGGTTCTGCACGAAGGTCGTTCTTGAAGGAATCAGGTCCGATTCGGGAATCGCAGTCCCGCATTGATGTTCGGGTCCGAGAGCAATTCGCCATCATGTTGGAATAGTTACGGTTTCGGAAACGTCCGAACTTGCTCGGTCTGCAGCGCTGGCTCATAATGGAATTCGGTAATCGCACGAATGAGAAGATCTTTTATTTTTTTGTTGGCTCTGGTGGCGGGGCTGTCCGGCATAGCGATTGGACTCGGCGCTGGGCGGTCGGCCACACCGAAGGTCGCGAAAGCTTTGCCAGCGTTCGCGCACTTTTCCGCAGCGGCCTTGCACGCGACACCGCGACCGGAAACTCGAGCGGCAAAACCACAGTCCGATGGCGCGCATGTCGTTCGATTCGCCAGTAACCCGCAGCCTATGCCGGCGTTTCTGGTTAATGATGTCGACGGTAAACCGGTGTCGACCGCAGCGTGGAAAGGAAAAGTCGTCCTGCTGAATTTCTGGGCGACGTGGTGTCCGCCATGCCGCGCTGAGGTTCCGCTGCTCGTCGATCTCGCGGGACGATACAAAGATCGGTTGCAGATCGTAGGCGTTTCGCTGGACGACGGTCCGGAGGAAGTACGAGCGTTTGTGAAGGACGAAGGCATCAACTATCCCGTGGTCATGGCCAGCCGCGAAATCCTAGCCGAGTACGGCGGCGTTCCAGCGCTGCCCACGCTTTTCGTGGTGAACCCCGACGGAAATGTGGTGCAGAAGCACGAAGGCCTGTATTCGCGCGAACTGTACGAAACCGAAATTCGCTTGCTCCTGGGTTTACCTTCCGAAGCCACCATCGAGACGTTTCAAGACACCGGTCAGATATTTTTGAAGAATGCGGCGCTCGCGACGGAGCTGCCGGATGTGGATTTTACGGGTTTGTCCGCGGAGCAAAAGAAAATCGCGCTGAAGCGCATGAATTCGGACAAATGCGACTGCGGTTGCCGGCTGACGCTGGCCCAGTGCCGGATCAACGACACTTCTTGCGGAATCAGCCGGAAGCTCGCGGCGAATGTGGTGAAGCAAGTGGCCTCAGCAACTCGTCCTGAGATACCAGCAATTCCCCCCGCTACGCACGAATAAATTCCCGGCAAATACTGCCTGACGAACTTCTACCTTACTGCAGTTGATTTCGCGTTCACCTTGGGAATCACGCTCGGTGTGGGCGGAAGAAAATTGACCGCAGAATTGAGGATGACAAGATCCACCCGGCGATTCTGCGACCGGCCGTCGGTGTTTTGATTCGAGGCGACCGGAAAATATTCGCCATATCCCGACGCCGACAAACGATTGGGTATTATCGAATATTTTACGATCAGCAATTTAATGATCTCGGTCGCCCGGGCAGTCGATAGCTCCCAATTGGAATCGTATTGGGCGGTGTGAATGGGGACGTTATCCGTGTGGCCTTCAATGCGCACGCGCAGTTGGCTGGGGCCGATCACTTTGACGATGTCGTTCAAGGTGGGAATGGCCTCGGGGCGCAAGGCCGCGGAGCCGCTGTCAAAAAACCCAGCTTCCTTCAAGCTGACCACGATGCCCTCTTTGGTGGGCGTAACCGAAACGGTGTGACGGCCGATCTGCGCGGCCAGCGTGGACTCGAGTTGTTTCTGCATACGATCGAGGTTGGCGCGTTCCGGCGAGTCGGAGACTTGTTCGCGCGGGGAATTTACGATCCGTCCCATGCTTTCAATGTGCTGGACGTTTTCGACGACTTGCACTACCGCAAAGGGCATAGGTTCGGTGGTGGCCAGCGCCGGCTGCGAATTCGATGAATCGAAAATGCCCATCTGCTGAAAGGCCACCTGAATGGCCACGGCCACTTGCCCGACCTTGCGTTTGTCCACTTGCGAAGAGGAATAATTAATGTAAACGTCGACGACGTTGGTCATGGTGTCGAACGACAGATTCCAGACATGCTCGATGATTTGCGATCGGGTTACCCGCTGACCCTCGTTGCGCATCAAATACTCCAGCAAACCAAACTCTTTCGGCGTGAGGTCGATCGACCGATTCGCGCGTCGTACGGAGTGTTCCACTCGATTGACTTCCAGATTGTCCATGCGCAGCATCGCCTGTTGGGCACGTCCCCCACGGCGCAGCAGGGCGCGGACCCGCGCGGAAAGCTCCACAAACGAAAAGGGCTTCAACACCAAATCGTCCGCCCCAAGATCCAGCGCTTGTACGCGCTCCTCCGGACGGTTGCGGCTGGTTAAGATCAAAATGGGCAATTGGGGCCGTTGGCTCCGGAACTTTTGCAGGACCTCCATCCCCTCGGCTTGGGGAAGATTCAAGTCCAGAATTGCTGCATCGTACTCATTTTCCTGAACCATGGTCTGGGCTCCGGCGCCGTCGCTTGAGACATCCACGGTGTAATGCTCGCCGCCGAATCCATTGTTCAGAAAGGTGGCCAGAGACGGATCGTTTTCCGCAATTAGTAGTCGCATTGTGCAATTTCTCCTGAGGAAGGGGAAACCTCAAGCGTATCGAAGGGGAAGCTAACTTAAATTAAAGTTAACGGAAGTGTCAAAGGAAATCTTCATTAAGCCGAAAAAAAGTGTAAGGGAGTTAACAGTACTGCCCCAAATGGGAGCATCTCTTGACAGAAATCACGCAATGCTACTCTACGGATGGGTCATTCTTTCCGGCTTGACCCATTCATCGAATTCTTCGGCAGTTAAATGGCCCAGCTTCAGAGCCGCAGCCTTGAGACTGGTGTGTTCGTGGTGCGCGGTGTGCGCGATCTCGGCCGCTTTGTCGTAACCAATCTTCGGGCTCAGCGCAGTAACCAGCATCAGCGAATTGTTCACATTTTCCTCGATGCGCGCCATGTCGAGTTGCATTCCCTCGACGCAGTGCTCCACGAACGAACGGCACGCGTCGGTGAGCAACCGCACTGAATTCAGAAAATTGTGAATCATTACGGGCTTGAAAACGTTGAGCTGAAAATTTCCCTGCGAGCCCGCGAACCCGATCGCGGCGTCATTGCCGAAGACCTGCACCGCAACCATGGTCATCGCTTCAGACTGCGTCGGATTCACCTTGCCCGGCATGATCGACGAACCCGGCTCGTTTTCCGGCAACACCAATTCGCCAAATCCCGCGCGCGGGCCCGACGCGAGCCAGCGAACATCATTGGCGATTTTCATCAACGACGCCGCCAGCGTTTTCAACGCGCCGCTGGCGAACACAATTTCATCGTGTGCGGAAAGCGCCGCGAATTTATTCGGATGCGATTTGAACGGCAATTGGGTCAGTTCCGCAATTTTCTTCGCCGCGCGCTCCGCAAATTCGGGATGCGCATTCAAGCCGGTGCCAACCGCCGTGCCGCCAATCGCGAAATCGTACAAGCCCGGCAGAGCTTCCTTCAGTCGCACGACGTCGCGATCGAGCAAGCTGACCCACCCGGATATTTCCTGCCCCACCGTCAGTGGCGTCGCATCCATCAAATGCGTCCGACCAATTTTCACCACGCCGAGCAAAACTCTGGGCCTTGGCGTCCAGAGCGTCGCGCAAACGCTGAACCGCCGGAATCAGCGCCTCCGCGGTGCGCGACGCGGCGGCGATGTGCATCGCCGTGGGAAACGTATCGTTCGACGATTGCGACATGTTTACGTCGTCATTCGGATGAACGGGCTTTTTACTGCCGAGCGTGCCACCGGCGATTTCGATGGCGCGATTCGAAATCACTTCGTTAGCGTTCATGTTGGTCTGCGTGCCGCTGCCGGTCTGCCAGATGTGCAACGGAAAATGCTCGTCGAGTTTTCCGGCGATCACTTCGTCGGCAGCCTGCGTGATCAGCTTGGCTTTCTCGGCCGATAGTTTTCCGAGATCCTGATTCACCAGCGCCGCGGCTTTTTTCAGAACGCCGAAAGCGCGAATCAGTTCTGGCGGCATGGTGTCCCGCCCAATATCGAAATGGATCAGCGAACGGGCGGTCTGCGCGCCGTAGTAGCGGTCCACCGGCACGGCAATCTGGCCCATGCTGTCCGATTCGATTCTGGTATGAGCGGTCGCCGTCACTGGCGCTTTTGAGTCCAAAATCCCCTCCCGGAAAGCCGTTGCCAAATCTGGGCCATCGTTCAGCCCGGCGCTTATATAAGGATACTGCGAAAAAGCGCCCCGAGTCAGCCCCTCGCTATCCTACGGTCCAATAGCGACATGCTTTTGGGAAGCGCCGAGGCGGCGTGCTCGGTCAGCTGTCCAGCGATTGCCCTTTCGTACAGGCACGTTTTCGGAAACGGCTGCGATAGGATTGGCCCGCCATTCTTCGAATCAGAATAAAATTGGAGTTTCTTAGTCGACAGCCGAATTGCGTCTAGCGGCCAAGCGTTACGACCGATCTCCGAGGAAACAGATATTCAATGGCATTTCTTTTCAAACCGGCAATCCCCACCGAGGGTATGGAGGGCTTGAGCACACCCGCCGACCCGGTGCCCGTCGACGAAAAGCGGAGGCCCGCGGCGGAACCATTGATTTCCGGCGCTGAGCCGGCCGCTACCTGACGCCGTGGCCCTCGAGGAATTTCTCCTCAAGAATTTCCTTACCGAAGAGGCGCCAGCCGAAGCGCCTTCTGAAAACGCGACGGACTTTGGCTTGGAATTGCCTGGTTCGGAAGATCTAGAGATCGCGTTCGAAAACATTGTGGACGTTCCCGACGGATTGTCGAATCCGATTGTGAGCGTGGACGCGAATTTGCTATCCGACCTGGCGCAGGAATCGATCGTTCCAGAAAACCCCAAGCTCGAAGCCGTCGAATGGGCGCTGGAAGAAACTCTAGCGAACCACAAAGAGTGGCTCGATTCCCACGGCGAACTCGGCAAGAAGGCGGACTTGCGAAGGGCCAAGCTCGAAGGAATGGAGCTGATTGGCGTCGGCCTGCGTTACGCAGACTTGCAGGACGCTAATCTGAAGGCCTCCGATTTGCTGCTCGCGGATTTGCGTGACGCGTCCTTGGTCCGGTCGAATTTGCTCGAGACGTGCCTGGTCGGCGCGAACCTGGAGGGCGCGAATCTGGAAGGCGCTTCGCTGGAGAGCGCAATGGGCCTGCTTCCTCGCCAGCTGGCTGGAACAAATCTTCACGAAGCATCCTTGCCGGCACCGATTCTGGAGTTCAACGCGCTACCCACGTTTTCCGCCGGCTCGAAAACGGTGGGCCGTTTGTTCGCCACCATGATGGTTCTTTGTGTTTTGTCTTTCGTGATGATCTTGAAGACGAAGGACATTCAACTACTCGCCGACACCGCGATCATTTCGTTCTTACATTCGCCCGCCGCGGCGGCCGCGATGCCTACGGACGAAATTTATCTTCTGGCTCCGGCTCTGCTGGTGGCGATGTTCCTGTTTTTTTTGTATCGGCTGCAAGAGGTGTGGGACGCGGTGCTGGAGTTACCGGCTGTTTTCCCGGATGGGCGCGTGCTGGGCCAAAGCGCGCCGCGAATTGTCACGGGTCTGCTGCGCACGCATTTCCGTTGGATGGATCATGATGGCCATTCGACGCGCCTGATCGAGAAAAGCTTTTCGGTTCTGCTGGCCTATTGGACCGTGCCGATCGTTCTGCTGATGTATTGGGCGCGCTACCTGACGGCCCAGGATTTTCACGGGACGCTGCTTCATCAGGTTTTGCTGTTGATCGCCGTCGGTGTGGCGTTTTACTGTTCGACAAAAATCGGGCGGCCGGGCGAAAAATGGCCCACGGATGAGAAACCGACGCCGCCCGTCCTGGTAAAACTGAAAGCGTTGCGGCCGGCCTCGATCCTGACTACGTTGTTCGTGGTGACGTCGCTACTGGCGGGGGGAGTCATCGCCGGAATTCCACACGAGAAGGAAAGAGCCCCGCAATTCATGTCGGCCGATCCGCGCCGCTGGGCTTCGAGCATCATGTGGCTGGTCGGATACGATCCCTACGCGGAGCTCACCGAGGCGGCCATCTCGCGCCACCCGGCAAATTGGAACGGCGCGGACGATCAAGTTTCGCTGGTGACCGGAGCACACCTGAACGGAACGAAATTTCGCTACGCGCAAGCCTACGAAATTTTCCTGGCGAACGCACGCCTCTTCCAGGCCGATTTGCAAGGCGCTTTTCTTTCCGGCGGCGATTTGCGCAACGCAGACCTGGGCCAGGCTAATTTGCGATTTGCCATCCTGGATCGCGCGAATCTGCAGCACGCGAATCTGGACCGCGCCCGGCTGGACGGCGCCAACTTTTCGCGGACCGATCTGCGCGGAGCAAACCTTTCCTACACCTCTGCGGTCGGTGCCAGCCTGCCCGATGCGCGCCTCGATGGCGCCAGCCTCTACAGCGCAAATCTGGAAAACGCTTCGCTGCTGCGCGGCAACCTGGAAAAAGCGGACTTACGCGAAGCTCACCTGGCCAACGCCAATCTGGAAGGCGCGGACCTGCAGCAAAGTTATTTGTGGTCGGCAAAACTTCCCGGTGCAAGCCTGCGCAAGGCGCAACTGGCCACGGCGATCTTCATCGACGCCGATCTGAGCAACGCGGACCTGAGTGGCGCACAATTCAACGGCACGGTGCTGAATGGCGCGAACCTGCAAGGCGCCATCCTCGATGGCGCCGATTTGAGGGGCGTATTGCAACTCAGCGTTGCTCAGGTGTGCTCTACGAAATCGCGCAACGGCGCGATTTTCGAAGAGTCATTCCGTGCGCAGGTCGACGCTCAGTGCGGTGGTGCGCCGGCGCCGAGAATTCCTCAATAGTTCCGCAACGCGGCAACCGGCCGCCTGTTAACCGCTGCGCGTCCGAGTCGGTTACAATGTAGGCCTGCCTGATCGTCAGGCGTCTCCCAGTGAATCCCCAGTCAAAAGCGAATATTCCCGCCAGATTTTTGTCCGGTGGCGTGATGTTGAGCATCGCGGTCGTGACCTGGCTTCTCATTTACGTTCCCGGCTTGACGCGTCCCGGATTGCTTGACGATGCCGACTCCATTCATGCCGAAGCTGCGCGCGAGATGGTCCTGAATCACAACTGGGTCACGCTTTACATCAACGGCATTCGATACCTGGAAAAAGCCCCGCTGATGTATTGGTCCGTCGCGACCAGCTACAAATTATTCGGAGTCGGGGAATGGCAGACGCGCCTGCCCCTGGCGTTGGCGGTACTCGGCCTGGCGTGGTGCGTTTTTCTTTTTGGCAGACGCTACTTCGGAAAGGAATGTGGATTTTATTCGGCTTTGATTCTGATCACCGCGCCGGGAATTTACATCTACACGCGATTTCTGATTCCGGACGTGGTCGTGGCCCTGTGGCTCACGTTGGGTTTGTATCTTTTCCTCATCGCTTACGAACAGGAAAATCCCCCGCGCTGGATTTGCTGGGGATTCGCGATGACGGTCGCGCTGAACGTGCTGACCAAGAGCCTGATCGGCATCGTTTTCCCCGGGATGATCATTTTTGTCTTCGTGCTGATGACTGGCGGCTTCAAGAAGCTTCTTAAGATGCATCCGATTTCAAGCACGCTCGTTTTCCTGATCGTCGCCGCGCCCTGGCACATCCTTTCAACGATTCGCAGCCCGGCGCAGCCCTCCGGCCCGGAACGCGGATTCCTGTGGTTCTATTTCATCAACGAGCAATTCCTGCGTTACGTCGACAAACGCATTCCGCGCGACTACGACAAAGTGCCTCTTCTGCTTTTCTGGGCGCTGTTACTGGTGTGGCTGATTCCCTGGTTCGTTTTTCTGTTCCCGGCACTGAAACAGATTCCTTTACGGATCCGCGCATGGCGGAAAGAACTAGATGCCCGCGCACGAGCGAGCCTGCTCCTTGGCGTTTGGGCCGGCGTAATCATGCTGTTTTTCAGCTTTTCAACTCGCCAGGAATACTATTCGCTGCCCGTGCTTCCGGCGTTAGCAGTACTGACGGGGGGCTGGCTGCAGCGCGAACGCGAATCGTCGAGCGGAAGTCCGGAGCGTCGCACCGGCCTGCGCGCTTCCACCGCGTTGCTGGTGATTGGAGTGCTGGGATTTGTGGCCGCGATGACCATGCTGGCGGTGACGCATCCATTTCCACCCGGCTCCGATATCGGCACCGTTCTGGTTTCTCATCCCGGCGAGTACAAATTGTCGCTCGGACACATGCAGGACTTGACCATCCAGTCGTTCGGTTTGTTCCGGACGCCGCTGCTGCTGATCGGTCTTGGCCTGCTGTTTGGCACGGCGGCGAATTGGATTTTGCGCAGGCGCGGCGCGCTGATCGGGGCGAATCTCTCGCTGACCGCGATGATGATCGTGGTGCTCTATTGCGTGCATCTTGGTTTCGTCACGTTCTCGCCGGAGCTCACCTCCAAATCGATGGCCCTGCAGATTCGCGGCGAACTGCAGCCTGGCGACACCATCGTCATTAACGGCAAATATGAACGAGGATCGACCCTGAACTATTACACCGGACAACAGGTGTATGTCTTGAACGGGCGTGATGGCAACCTGTGGTTCGGCTCATTTTTTCCCGGCGCGCCCGATGTGTTTCTGGACGAGGAGTCGTTCGAGCGCTTGTGGGCGGGCAAAAATCGAGTATTCTTTTTTACGGAAGATTATATGAAGGACGAAGCGTTGCACGGCATCGATCCGGCCAGCGTCAGAGTCTTCGCCACCCAGGGCGGGAAGTTCGTGCTTACCAATCAGGGCGTTTCGCGCCCATAAGATGAATCCCGGCTCTCTTTCCGCAGCGCGGGGAAAAGAAGCATCGATTTACGTTGATAGCCGAGCTAATCAGCTGGCGGAGGAAATTGATGCACCCATGGCATGACCTAAGTCCGGGAGAAAATGTCCCGAAAGAATTTGACGCGGTAATCGAGATCCCCACCGGTTCCAGCGTGAAATACGAACTGGACAAAACCAGCGGCATCATCCGCATGGATCGCGTGCTGTATTCCGCCGTGATTTATCCCGCAAACTACGGCTTCATTCCCCAGTCGCTGGCCGAGGATCACGATCCGCTCGACGTCCTGGTTCTGTGCCAAGTCCCGGTCGTGCCGCTGACCGTCATGCACGCGCGCACCATTGGCCTGATGGCCATGATTGATTCCGGGACGCTGGACCACAAGATCATCGCGGTCGCCACGGCCGATCCCGAATACAACTCGTACCACGAGGCCAGCGAATTGCCGCCGCACAAGCTGGCCATGGTCCGCCGTTTTTTCCAGGACTACAAGCAGCTCGAAGGCAAAATCGTGGAAGTCGACGAATTTCAGTCCGCGTCCGCCGCGTATCCGGTGATCGAAAGCGCGCTGGCCCGCTACGACAAGAAACGCCGCGCGGGCCATCACAAGAAATAGGGCGATACGCCGCCACCGCTGTTGTCGTTCCGCCAGCCCCCAAGGCGATAAGCAGGCGAACTGTCCTAGCTTGCCCGTTTTCTGTCCGTTCGTTCAGTTGTGCTCCACTTTCGCTCCTCTTCATACTGGATGAGCCGTTTCTTGGGAATTGTGGTTTGCGATAACTTGGGGATCGCCGTGCGACTCTCGCCTCGCTCCGGTTCATACGACTCGACTCGCTCCCGCGCGTTGCTTCCCCAGCATTCGGCTTCAACAGCTGACAAACCGGGCCGGCTGTGAATGGGTCGCGATCGCTCGAAGCACCCTGACGCCTGGAACTTGCCACGGGCCTCGAACACTGGCGGAGGAAAAATGAGTCGGACGCTTGGAGCACTCATACTTGTAGCGGGCTTCGTTTGGATTCCCTCCGCGAAAGCCGGCGGCACCAACGTAAAGTGCGCCATGAACGAAGATCGGGTGTGGGTTTATGAATCGGTCGTTGATTTCAACCTCTCGGCCAAATTGAAATGCGGAGAGCCGGTGCAGATCATCGGCCGCGTCAAAGGCTACGTAAAAGTACAGACACAAGCCGGAGTGGAAGGCTATGTAGCCGACAGCGCGATCCCTAAATCCGCGTTGCCGCCCGAGCCCGAGGAAAAACCGAACGACGTTGGATCCGCCTCTGTCGCGGCTCTGGCGCATCACGCACCGCCACCCAGCGTGGACGCGCCGCGAACCACCGCGGCTGTCGCGTCGACCACGCCAGTGAAATCGAATTCGAGCAGCTTGGTAGCTTCCGCAGCGGCCCCAACCAATTCCGCAATGGCTCCGAGTGTAGCTTCGAATGTTTCCGCCTCGCCTGCACCCGTAGTGGTTAAACCACAGCCGCCTGCTGTAGCTCCGGTCGCCGCTCCTGCACCGAAACCGCAACCCGCAATGGTCGCGAGTGCTGCTCCCGCGCCGGCTCCCGCGCCTGCGCCGGTCGCGGCTCCAGTTGCGCAACCTTCGCAGCCTGCAGAAGTTGAAATCACACTATCGACGGCACCAACCCCGGTACCTGCAAGTTCAAGCGCAGCACCAGCGCCTACAGCCGCTCCGGTCGCGGATGTGCCAGCCCGACCCGCATCCGCGCCAGTCGTCATGAATTCTCAACCAGCCGCCGAGCCCCTTGCGGCGGCCTACAGTTCCGGCTCGACAGCCCCGGTGGCGAGCGATCGAGCGCCAAGTGCCGCTCAGCCCGTGATTCAACCGGTCTCCGACAGCGTTTCTCGTCCCGCAGTGCCGGCAGTAAATCCGGACGAAGAAGAAGACACCGCAGTCAGGACTCTCGAAAACGAGAACGCCGGGTGCACGCACTTTTTTTCGGCGTACGGACTTTCGCCCAACCAGTACAAGTGGCTGGCGCAAAATCGCAAGAAAGCATTTCCAAGCGTTTGCCCGGCGCCGAATCCATCCATGGTTGATTTCGTGGTGATCTTCACGCATGACGTGGCGTTCTACAACGTGACCATGCCTACGGCCGTACACGTCGATCACAATGGATTTTCGGATTGGACCCCGATGTCTACCGTGGACAACTCCTTGATGACTCAATCTGAAGCGAATAGCAGCCATCACGAGTACGTTTGGGTGTTCCACACTACTCGCGGAGCCTTCGATCCTTCAAAATTCTCGTCAAGGCGCAAACCGCTCTACTCCAAAGGCGAAACCAACATGCTGGGCTCGCATGGCGGCTACAAGACGGTCATGGAGGCCCTCACGTACATCGAAGAGGCCCCAGCCGCCCGCTAGACGGCGGATAGCGATAGGCGAATACCGCGGTCCAGAGGCGCCGCGGCCGGTTCACGGATACTTGGCTCAATCAGAACGGAGTTTGGCTTTGCATCGCCAGCCAAGCGACGCTACTGCTGCGTTAAAGACCCAAGCTCCTGCGGTCGCGTAAAACTTACGAGAATTTCGTAAACTGTAGCGACGCCGAGTTTATGCAGTACCGCAAGCCCGTCGGCGGCGGACCGTCGCCAAACAGGTGCCCCAGATGCGCGTCGCATCGCCGGCAGCAAACCTCGTCGCGCGTCATCCCGAAACTGCGGTCTTCTTTCTTCTCAATATTCTCTGGCGCGATGGGCGCCCAAAAACTGGGCCATCCCGTGCCGGAATTGAACTTCGTTTCCGAACTGAATAACGCCGTCGCACAGCACCGGCAGCGAAACAGGCCGTTCTCTTCTAAATTCCAGTAGGCGCCGCTGTAGGCAAATTCGGTGTCGCCCTTTCTGGCGATCTCGTAGACCCCGCGCCCCAGCAATTCGCGCCATTCGTCGTCGGTCTTGACGATCTTCAGGACCTGCACCGTATCGAGCCGGTTGCCGGCACCCGAAAAATTTACGATAGTGACTTTCTCCGGAGGGCGCAGGGCAAGAGCGCGCTGTTGGCTTGCGTGAGCGCTCAGAATTCGAAACCGCAGGAAAGCCGCCGCTGCAATCGCGGCAATACACGTAAATAGAAAAATCCTGCGGGTGGGGCTAGCGTTCCCTTCTCGTCTGTCCAAGCCTGGTTCAAACATGTTGGCCGTCAGTACTCCGGTTCAAGAGACAGTCACCTCCATAAGGCTACCAGCCACTTGTCTCGTTTGGAACATTCAACCTCTTTTGCTTCTGCTATAAAAAATACTGGAATCATCGATTGCGTATCTGCTGAGGGGGCCTGCTACGTGAACCGAGAGTACGATGTTTTCGAAAAATTTCCTGACGGCACGCATATTTGGAGAGCATTCGTAAAGGGTCTGATCGAAGCTCGCGCCCGGGTGGTCGAGTTGAGCGAGACATCTCTCAATGAGTTTTATGCGATCCATACCCCCACGAAAGAGATTGTGGCCACCTCGCCAAAGCGCTCCGAATAATTCAACCGTTCGATAACGCGCTTTCCAAGAGCTCCCGCCGTCGTTTAGGCTCGGGAAGTCGCGGTAATTTCTGCGATTGTGGGTTGCATCGGCGTCCGGTTAGGATGGATCCAGCTGGACAAGTTAATGTCCAGTGAAAAATTGCCGATTCGCAGTAAAACTGCGCTAGCATCTTCTGTCGACTAGACCACGGAGCCGAAAATCGATGAAGACGATGGGAATTGTAAGTGGAGTTGCGCTCTTCGCTGTGGCCGGGCTGGGAATCTCCTCCGGCGCACTCAAACAGGCCGCAGCCAAACCGGTCGCTCAGAAGGCTGCCTCTCATCAAGGAGGCGACGTTGCCCGCGGGAAATATCTGGTGGAAGAAGTTGCGATGTGCGGCGAGTGCCATACCCCGCGCGACGCCCAGGGGAATTTGATTGAGGCCCGCGATTTGCAGGGTGCACCCACCTGGATCGCACCGGTCCATCCCGATTCCAATTGGGCGTGGAACGCTCCGACCCTAGCCGGTTTCGCCGGCTACTCCGATGCGGACGCCGTCAATATTCTAGAGAAAGGAATCGGCGCGAATGGCCAGCCCATCCAGCGCCCGATGCACATCTACCATATGTCGCATGAGGACGCGCTGGCTATCGTCGCGTACTTGAAATCGTTGCCGTCCCTTCCGCAATAATAGGGGCCGCGCGCTACAGCGGTGGATATTTGCTTATCGGGTTTTGCATGTATTCCGCGCCGAGCGGCAATCGCGGACCATGGGTAGCTTGAAATCCTTGAAATCCGCGAGCTCCGATGACCAAGAAATTAGCGAAGGCTCCCGCGCGCAAGACCCTCAGTAAAACATCTTCGCGTGCACCGAAAATGAAGGAAGGCCGCATTCCGCCCGGCGTCAACGACGCGGAAATCGAAGTCGAGGGCGGGACTGCCAAGCTGACCAACCTCAACAAAATATTCTGGCCGAAGCTCGGCCTGACCAAACGCGATC
This sequence comes from uncultured Acidobacteriota bacterium, assembly GCA_963737765.1. Taxonomy (GTDB): domain Bacteria; phylum Acidobacteriota; class Terriglobia; order Acidiferrales; family UBA7541; genus Palsa-295. Next base: position 5,745 of record CAVTTY010000015.1, on the reverse strand, counting down.
TACTTCAATACTATCTCGAGGTTTCGCCATATCTGATGCCCCACCTCAAAGATCGCGCGATGGTCATGAAGCGCTATCCTAACGGCATCGACGGCGGTTTCTTCTTCATGAAACGCGCTCCCTCCGGCCGCCCGCCTTCCGTTCCGGTCTGCGCCATCGAGCACGGGTCCGGCAACGTCATCGACTTTCCAGTGGTGCAACACGTGGCCTCGCTTATGTGGGTGATCAACCTAGGCTGCATTGATTTGAATCCCTGGTACGCGCGTTGTGACGACGTCGATCGTCCCGATTTTCTGCAGTTCGATCTCGACCCGGTCGAAGGCACCAAGTTCGAACGCGTTCTGGAGACGGCGTTGGTCGTGCGCGATGCACTCGATTCGCTAAAAATCACCAGTTACGCAAAAACCACGGGCTCGCGCGGAATTCACGTCTACGTCCCAATTGTGCGTGGGCCACTGCAGAAACAGGTCTGGACTTTCGCCAAGGCACTGTCTCACGAGCTGCTGAACCGCAATCCGAAACTCATCACTGCCGAATATCGAGTGGCCCACCGACCCAAAAACCATGTTTTGGTTGACTACAATCAAAACGCCTGGAACCGTACGCTGGCCTCGGTTTATTCCGTCCGGCCCAAGCCCGCAGCCACCGTTTCCACGCCGGTTACCTGGAAAGAGGTCGAACGCGGATTTCGCATGGAAGATTTCACCATGAAGACAGTTTTCCCCCGGTTCAAAAAGCTGGGGGACCTGTGGAAGCCGCTGCTCGAACAGAAAGGTCGCACGAATCTGGAAAAATTCTTGTGACCTTGCCTCTCGCCAAAACCTACTCTCCGATGGAAGCATTGCCTGCACCGGAGCTTCCCGCTGGACCTGTTTGGCAATACGAGCCCAAGTGGGATGGCTTCCGCTGCCTGGCGTTTCGTGACGGCGCAAAAATCGACTTGGAGTCAAAATCCGGCAAGCCTTTGACCAGATATTTTCCGGAGCTCGCCGACGCGCTCGCCGCTCTGAAAGCACAAAAATTCGTTCTGGATGGGGAAATCGTCATCCCGATCGATGGAAATCCGTCGTTCGATCACTTACTGATGCGGATTCACCCCGCGGCCAGCCGCGTGTTGAAACTCAGCAAGGAAACACCTTCGGTTTTTATCGTGTTCGATTTGCTGGTGGATGAGGCGGGTAAATCGCTGGTAAAAACCTCGTTACTGAAACGGCGTAAGTTCCTCGAACAATTTGCCAAGAAATATTTCAAGAAGGATGGCCTGCTGCGGCTTTCCCCTGCCACCAGCGATCTGTCCATGGCCCGGAAATGGTTTCACATGGGCGTCGGCTTGGACGGCATTGTCGCCAAGCGCACCGACCTTCCCTACCAGAGCGGCAACCGCGAGGGCATGCAAAAAATCAAAACCCAACGTACGGCTGACTGTGTGGTGGGTGGATTTCGTTACCTGGAAAAAGCCAAACAGGTCGGCTCACTGTTGCTCGGCCTGTACGACAAGGCAGGATTGTTGGATCACGTCGGCTTTTGTTCTTCGATCAACAACGAAGAACGGCCCGCCTTAACCAAAACACTGCAAAAATTGGTCAAACCTCCGGGCTTCACCGGGAAAGCTCCCGGAGGCCCTAGCCGCTGGAGCACGAAACATTCCCTGGAATGGGAGCCGCTGGCGACGAAACTCGTGGTCGAAGTGCAATTCGATCATTTCACCGGCGGCCGCTTCCGCCATGGCACGAAATTCCTGCGCTGGCGCCCGGAAAAATCTCCGAGACACTGCACTATGGATCAAGTTCAGCGCGAGCACCGCGCCGCGATGGGTTTACTTTAGAATTCGATCAGCAATTTGAGCATTCTGCATAAGTGAGGACACCATGGCCGCCTCCACCTGGAAAGGCTTCATCACCTTCGGACTAATTTCCGTTCCTATCCGGTTATTCGCCGCCGCGCGTTATTCCCACATTCGTTTTCACGAGGTTCACCGCAAATGCGGCCACCGGGTGCATCAACAGCTGTATTGCCCGTATGACGAAGAAGTGGTTCCCCGCGACGAAATCGTGATGGGCTACGAAACCGATGACGGCAAGATGGTCATTATCGATCCGCAGGAATTGAAGGCACTGCAGCCGCAATCCTCCACCGAAATGGAAATCTCGCAGTTCGTTTATCTGGATGAAGTCGATCCCATTTATTTCGAGACTTCCTACTTTTCCGATCCCGGAAGAGGCTGGGCGCCGCGCCTATGGCCTGTTGCTTAGCGCCATGACCCAGATGAAGATCGCCGCCATCGCCAAAGTCACGATGCATCAGCGTGACCGCACTATCATCATCCGGCCTTACGACGACGGATTAGCCGTGCACACGCTGTATTATCCAAATGAAATTCGCGAAGTTCCTGGATACGGCAGGCAAACACCCAAGAGCCAAAACCGCCAGGAACTTTCGCTGGCGGAGCAATTCGCAAAAACCTTGATCAAACCGTTTGAGCCGGAGAAATTCCACGATGAGTATCAGGCCAGCGTGCGCGAACTGATCGAAAGCAAAGCCAAAGGCAAAGCAGTTCCGACCGTTCCGAAGGGCAAAAAGCTTGCGCCGGTCATTGATCTGGCCACGGCATTGAAAAACAGTATCGCGAACAGGAAGGCATCCGGCGTGGCCGCCTCGAAACGGAATCCAAGCCGCAGGTCATCGAAAAGCCGAAAAAGCGCCTAGCGCGGAGCCCAAACCTTCAACGACGGCGAATCGCCCGCCCGTATGCCTCATCAGATATGACATGGGCACCACATTTCTATTGGCTGTCGTGGACAACTCCAACGAGCGGTCGGAGCCGCAAGGAAGACAATGGTTTCGCGTGACGTGATTTTTTGGGCAGTCGACACCCAGGCGGATTTCATGTTGCCGGACGGCAAGCTTTACGTCCCGGGGGCGGAACATTTATTGACGAATCTGAGCCGTCTGGTCGACCAGGCTCGTGAAGGTCGCGTCCTTTTGATTTCGCATGGCTGCATTCATCTCGAAGGCGACCCGGAATTCGCGCAGTTTCCGCCGCACTGCATTCGTGATACTCCCGGTGCGAAATTCGTGCCGCACGCACTCGCCAACAAGGTATTCACCGTGCCCAACCACGAAAACGCCCAACTTCCCGCGGATCTACACGAGCATGAGCAAATCCTGCTGGAAAAAGACACGCTCGACGTTTTTGAAAGCCGCCATGTTGCGGAGATAATCAGGCGCTTGAACCCGAACGCCGAGATTTTCATTTTTGGAGTGGTGACGGAAATCTGCGTGAAGTTCGCGGCCAGGGGCTTGCTCGAGCAGGGCCGCCATGTGTCCATCGTAGAAGACGCCATTGCCACGCTGAATCCCGCCGAAGGTCAACGCGCGCTGGCCGAGCTGCGCGCCTTGGGCGCAAAAATTGTCTCCACCGAGGACGCCATCAAAGCCGCACACCGAGCCGAAGCTAACTCCTCTCGCCCATCTGCCCTGTCGTAGTTGCACTGTAAAACACGAATATTTGTCAAAAACAAAAAAACCGGGCATTCGCAAACCTCGCGAACGCCCGGTTTATTTTCTTCGCTTAGCCTGCTCGTTTATTTAGGTTTTTCGCTACCGTGAGACTGCGGCGCTGAATGTTGCTGGGGCGCCGGAGTGTACTTCTGCTGCAGCTTCTGTTGTTGTTGGGTGTGTTTTTGTTCCATGGCATCCGTCTGTTGCTGATGCTTTTGTTCGAGCTGCTGATTACGCGCGTCATTGGCTTTCTGTTGGGTAGCGCGCTGATGGTCCTGTTCCTGTTGGGCCGCCAGCTTCTGATGCTGCTGATCCTGTTGCTTGTACAACTTGTCCTGCTCCGCCTGATACTTCTTATCCGTGGCGGGATTTCCCGTGTTCGGAGCGGTTCGCGCCGGCGGCTGAACTTCTTTCGCGTGAGTCGGTTTGGGCGCTGCCGCTGGAGTCGCGGTCCGGTTGGTCTCGGTACGCGCCGTGTTGTTGTTTTCGGTGCGAGCCGCTCCATTGTTCGCCGCGCGTTCCGGAGCCTTGTAGGGCGCTCCCGCTTCTTTTGCCGCTACCACGCCATTGCCCTTGAACTCGTTCGGGCGTTGGGTTGCCGCGATCGGCGGCCTTCCCTGGTTGGTTGAAGCGCGAAGCTCAGGATTGCTGCGTGCTGCGGCCACATGCTGAGTCTGCGCCGCCACTGGCGGGATGTGTCGCTCACTTGCGGCCCGCTCTTGCTCTGCGCTGGCGCGAGCTTCTATTCCGCCATTGCCCCCGTTATAGCTCACCCGGTTGTTGACCTCGGTCACTCGCGTTTCATAGACGTTGTGGATGACGGTCACATTTACGTTGGTTACGGCGCGGTTGTAGATAGAAGTGGTCGTGATCCCAGCGTCCGCCTTCATAACCGTTGCCGAAATATCCGAAGCCGTAGCTGATGCCGCCGTAGAAACCGACGCGCGGACCCCAATATCCTTCATGGAAGAGGAAGGCGTTGCCGCCCCAGCCCCAGTATCCGGGGGTCCAGAGGTAGCCGACCTGCGGCGCTTCCACCCAGGTGCCCGGCACCCAGTAATAACCGTCTACTGTCGTCGTAAGCCCAGTAGCCCGGCGTCCAGATATAGCCATCGCCGGGGCAAACGGGCTGCTCGTAAACGGGCAAGGCCGGCGGGCCGAATGACACGGAAATGCCGATCTGCGCAAAAAGAAGGCGCAGCAAAACAGAGCAGTGCTCCCATCACCAAAAGCAACGAGCGAATCGACGACCTGATTTTCATCTTGATTCCTTCCGCCGGCTCATCCTTGGCTTACCCGGTCTAGCTTGCGTCCTGCGGGCTGCGAGGATCGAGCGGCACTGTAAGAAGTATCGTGAACGGAATTACCAAGCTAAAACGAAATTCACCATGCAGGCTATTGTAGGAATTCTTGCCTGCAGGCTCCATCGGGGCATGTGTGTAGGTTGGGTAGGAAAATGTCTGTATCGGACTGGTCCACTATCCTCGACGCATTTTCCAGGGAAACGCGCCTGGCGTGCCGGTCGCATTCTCATCAAAATTGGGTACTAGGGATAGTCAAACTACAAGCTTCTTCGATCGGTAACCGTGTTGCCATCCAAACCCCGGCTGACAATCAAACTGTTCTCCCGCAGATCATCGTAGACTTCGCGAAACGACTGGAACAAGGAAGTCTCATGATACGGAACACCATGTGCGGCGCAGTAGGATCTGACGATTTTTTGAACTTCTCGCAGTTTGTTCGTCGCCATGGTCGGAAACAAGTGGTGTTCGATCTGGCAGGTCAGCCCGCCCGTGGCGTAGTCGATTCCCGGATGCTTCTTGATGTTCCGGCTGGTCAACACCTGCTCGCGGAAGAAATTCACGGCCCTGGCGCCATCGAGCAAAGGCATTCCCTGGTGGTTCGGAGCGAAAATCAAGGTCAGATAGAGTCCCAGGAACATCTGCTGGGCCACGAAGAACAACAGGGCGTGCCACCAACCGAGCAGAAAACACGGCAGGCCCAAGAACCAGCACAAATGCAGGATTAGGAAACTCACTTCGATCACGGGATGCGCCACTTTATGGCGCATCAGGTACCGCACGCTGTCCACCTTCAGCACGAACGCTTCCAGCAAAGACAGCGGAAAGAAGCAAAAATGTTGGTAGCGAACCGAGAGGCGCGCGAGGCCGCGCTTCCCGACGGCTTGGTCTTTGGTAAAGGCAAATAGAGGTATTTCCACATCGGGGTCGGCCGTAATGTGGT
>CAVTTY010000014.1:0-55480 GCA_963737765.1 uncultured Acidobacteriota bacterium | reverse complement strand
CCGGTTCAGTATGGAGTCACAGCCGGTGGAAACGACGGATCCGCGTTTGTTGTTACGGCTCGGCGGACATTCCGCTGGGCTGGGCGCTGCGTTATTCCCATTCTCCCGCTGAAGTGGTGGACACCCGGGACGTGGACGCCCTCGGCCGCATCATCGCTGCAATTGCCAAGAGTTGGTAAATCATCTGCGGCCGCAACCACGCCCTACGTGCACACCTTGATATTCACGGCAGTTTGCTATAATCCCGCGCCGTGAGTGACCCGTCATTCAAATCGCCGCGCTACATCGTCATCGAAGGCCCAATTCGGGTAGGCAAATCCACTCTCGCCCGCGAATTGTCCGAACAGATGCACGCCCGCCGAATTTTCGACGCGGACGACAATCCCTTCCTTGCCGACTTCTACGATGAAAAACCCGGCGCCGCCTTCGCTGCGCAAATGCATTTTCTTTACGAGCGCCATCGCCTCTTGCTGGAAACGCGTCCCGAAGATGCCGCCGCGCCGGTCGTCAGCGATTTCCTGTTCGAGAAAGACAAAATCTTCGCCTACCTCAATCTCGACAACGAGGAATTGAAACTCTACGAACGTTATTTCGAAATGCTCATGCCCTCAGTTCCCCAGCCCGATCTGGTGATTTATCTCCAAGCCAAGCCGGAAGTCTTGCGCAAGCGCGTCACCAAAAAAGCCGATCCCGCGGAAACCCAGATTTCTCCGGAATACGTCGAAGCCGTGGCCAACGCCTACGAGCATTTTTTCTTCCGCTATTCCGGATCGAATCTTCTGGTGGTGGACACTTCGGAGATCGATTTCGTCGCCCGCAATCAGGACCTGCAGGAACTTCTGCGCCGGCTGCGCCAGCCGGTGAAAGGCACGCAATACTTCCTGCCGCTCGGGCCAAGGCTAAACACATCAAACCGCAAGTCCGCGTCAGGAAATTTCGCTGCCGTATCAAAAAGAAGGGGGACCGGGACGAGCGGCCCCGCCAGGCTACTCGTCCCGGCACTGCGCACTGGGGAATGTCGTAGTAAAAATTCTGATGCTGCTTTACTCCGGACTAAACCACATTTGTCAGCGGAATATTTCGCATCAGCCTCAAGCCGCTTTGGGCGGCCCGGTCAGGCGCTGGCGCCATTTGCCCAGTGTCCGGTTCACCGGATGGCTGCGGTGTAAAAATGTCAGCACCGGCATGCGCCGCACTCCGATTTTTTCCAGCGCGCGTCGGATCCGAAAATCGCGCCCCGCTGAAATCAGTCCTTTTTCCAAAGTCGTAATCGCGTCGGTCGTCCGTCCGGCCTGGTAATACACTTCCGCCAGATTCAAATACAGCTGCGCGTGATTGTGTTTCATGCCCAACGCTTCGCGGCACAGCGATTCTGCATCTCCAAATCGTTTTTCAGCCAGCGCCGCCAGCAGGCCGGTGTATGACAGATAAAATGGGTTTTTCGGGGCGATACCCAGCGCTCGCCGGGCGTGTTGCAGCGCGTCTTCCGATTGTCCATCGCGCAGGTTTTTCAGGCATTCCTTGAAGTCGTTCATTCCGGCGTCGGAGGGGGAGGTGGTTCCAATCCAGTGTGACATACGCACCGTCCTTGCCTCGGGGACTCATAAGAGGCGCTGAAGAAACACTACAGGCGCTCTTCGAAGCTGTGAATAGAACGTAAGTGCAGCTTTCAGGCTAGAACCTTTTACTGTACGGAATGACAGGCAAACATCCGGCCAAGTGGTTTGGCGTCCTACTCGGAATTTGCGGTTGAACTTTGCGGCATGTGAGACGGCCAGAAGTGCCGACGAGTCTTGGCTTGCGGCCATGGCGTTCCGCGGCTATTCTCCCGAAGGATTCGCCGGTGCCAGGAACTGGGCCGAAGAATTAAACCTAAGAATTGCTGGGGCCAAAACATGACGGACTGGACGCGCAGAAAATTTTTCTTTTCAACACTTGCCGCGGCAATGGCCGCTACTACCGAGCGCCTGTTCGGCGCGAATAGTCCACGCGCAAAAACCACCGTGCTTCCCGTGCGCGCAGCCGCGACCCAGGATTTTCGCGCGATCATTGTTTCCTCCGCGAATGGCGTCGCTCATCTCGATGACGGTATGGCCATCCTGAAATCCGGCGGCGATACGCTCGACGCCGCTCTCGCCGTCGTCACCAAGGTGGAAGACGACCCGAACGACGACTCGGTAGGCTACGGCGGCCTGCCCAACGAAGATGGCGTCGTCGAACTCGACGCCTCGGTGATGCACGGACCATCCCGCCGCGCCGGCGCCGTGGCCTCCGTACAAAAAATCAAGAACCCGTCGCTCGTCGCCAAAGCCGTCATGGAAAAAACCAATCACGTTTTTATCGTCGGGTCGGGAGCCCTGCAGTTCGCGGAAGACGAAGGGTTCATCCCCATGAATCTGCTCACCGACCGCTCGCGGATCGCCTGGCTGGCCTGGAAAGCGCAATCGAGCGAAAACTGGCGCCCCGGCCTCGACAGCCCGCAATGGAAAGCAAAGCTCGCCACTCTTTTGGACACTCCGGAAAAAATGGCGTGGCGTGAGCACATCGAACAAGTTGTGGCCCATCCCATCACCGGCACCATCAATTGCCTCGCGGTGAATTCCAAGGGCGAAGTCTCCGGCACCACCACCACCTCCGGGCTTTCCTGGAAAATTGCCGGACGCGTGGGCGACTCACCAATCATCGGCGCAGGACTGTTTGTTGATAACGAAGTTGGCGGCGCCGGTTCGACTGGCCGCGGCGAAGAAAATATAAAGATTTCGGGCGGTCACACCATTGTCGAAATGATGCGCCGGGGCTCCTCGCCCACCGATGCTTGCCTGGAAGCCCTGCATCGCGTCGCGCGCAACTATCAGGCCTTTCCCGAACGCCTGAAACAATTCCATATTCAGTTTTACGCGCTCAATAAACACGGCGAATACGGCGCCGGCAGTCTGTGGGGGAAGCATCCGAACGGCGATCGCGTGCACTATGCCGTCCACGATGGAACCAAGGCCCAACTCTTGCCCACTACTCCTTTGTTCGACGAAGTCGGCGGGGACTACTGAAGCTCGTTCTTGCCGGCCGGCACCGAAAATGTGCGGCCGTCGGACATCAACGGGCTACGTCCGACGCAAATACCAATTGTAATCCGCGCGCCTGCAGCTTCGGAACTTCCGCAGCCAGCGCTGCGATGGTTGCTGGCCGTGGATGCCCGATCGCGATCGCAAATCCATCACGGGCCGCGTCGCGCGCGGCCAGCTCCAGTTGACCGATGATCGCTGCCTGCGTCTCGACATCGTCCAAAAAAACTTTTCGCGACGCCGCGCGCACTCCGTCTCGTTTGGCCAGGTCGTAAGCCACGGTCTTGGCGTCGGTGCGGCTGTCGATGAAGAACAATCCGCGTTCGCGCAGCAGCGGCATCAGCGCCTGCATCAGCGCCGGGTCGGAAGTGGCCCGCGAGCCCTGATGATTGTTCACGCCCACCACGTGCGGTACCGTTTCCAACATTCCGGCCACGGCGGACGATACCTGCCTCGCGCTCATCCCCACTCGTAATTCGATTTCTTCCGCCTTCGCCGTCTCGCCTTCGGACTCCATCGGAAGATGGAGCAGGACTTCGTCTCCGCGGCTATGCGCTTCTTCGGCCACTTCACTCGAAATCGGCAAATGCGGCAGCACCGAAATCGTGAGCGGGAAGGGAAGCGCAATAACCGCATCGGCCAGGGAACGGTCATAGCCCATGTCGTCGATTACGATCGCTAGACGTGCGCCTGGGGGCCTGCTTCGATTGCTTGGGTCCAAGGCTCGAACAATTTTGGACACTGGAATGACCACGTGAATCGAATGGGTCCGAATTCCGTTCAAAGCGTAATCGAAGCGCGATACGCCGGGCGACGCCACCGTCTTTGAAACCGTCAGCCCGTGACGCGCGGCAATCGTCTCGAGCGATTGATTCAGGGCGCTGGCGTTAGCTGGCGTTACCAGCGAAATATAAATGTCGTCAACTGCGCCGGCACCGCCCCATCTGGCAGGCTGCTGTTGCGGTCTCACGATGATTTGCGATTTGTTGTTGGTGATTTTCTGCGCGGTCGCGACGATTTCCGTAGTGACGGTCCGCAAGTCGTTTTTCGTTACAGGTTTTTTGGAACAGCCCGAGAGACCCAGCGCAGCCGTACAGAAAAACGCAAAAATCAGGTACACACTTCGACCTTGCGAAAAAACCCCATCGGCCGGGTGAAGATGAGAGAAGGTAGGGATACGGTTTCCGTTTCCAAAAAAAATGGGGCATAGGCGTGACCACCTATGCCCCGAATCGTCGTGAAATTAAGCGGCTTTCTTTTCGATGACCGCCGCGTTCCCCTGCAGAATATCGAGCGCTTTCTTCACCACCGGATCATCGATCGACGCGCTGGGCATCGGCGTCTCTTTTTCGGTCGACTGCACCAGCAGGTCCTCCACCGAAGGCCGTACTTCGACCGTCGCGGCCACCCCATCCGTCGCGATGTTCTTGTTTGCCGGAGTGAAATAATTCGCCACCGTCAGAATCAGCGCCGAGCCATCGTCCATGCCGATCAATTTCTGTTGCGACGCCGTGCCGTAGGTCCGATCGCCCACCGTCGACCCGCGCTTATTATCCGCAATCGCGCTGGCCAGGATTTCCGCCGGCCCGGCCGTACCGTTGCCGATCAGCACCGCCACGGGCTGGCCCCAAACCACCTTGGTCGGGTCTGCCGCCGAAACGACTGCCGTCACCGTCTGCCCCTTCAAAGTCGTAATCGTGCCGGACTGCAGGAACAGTTGAGCCGTCGCGATGCCTTCCTGATCATCGCCCACCGCGCAATCACGCAGATCCAATATCAGTTTCTTCGCGCCGGCCTTCTGCAATTGCACCAGCCGCTCGCGAATTAGTTTCGCGCTGCCCGCATCGAAGTCCGTTACCCGCAAATACGCCACATCGCCCTGCAATTTGTCTTCGACGATTAATTTCGACGGCGCCAGCTTCGCCAAAGTAATAGTCATGTCCTGCGGCTCTGCCTTGCCCCGCCGAATCACGGATAGCGGAACGGTGGTCCCCGGCTGGCCCTTCAGCAGCAGTTGCGCCTGGTCAATCGCCATCTGGCTGGTGGTGAATCCTGCAATCTTTTCCAAAATATCGCCGATGCGCAGCCCGATTTTCGCCGCCGGGCTGTCCGGCAAAACTGCAATCACCCCGATATATCCAAACCGCCGCGTCAACGCCACACCAGATTCTGCCGGCGGATTGCTGGCCGTCTTTTCCTTGAAATCCTTGTATTCCAGCGGGCTCAGATACGCCGATTGCGGGTCCAAAGAATCCAGCAAGCCGTGCAGCGACCCGTTCGTCACCGCATGCATGTTGGGATCGTCGACATAATCGCGCTGGATGTGATCCAGCACTTCGCTGTAAACCGTCAATGCCCGAAACGCGTTGTCATTCGACGACTTTCCCAGCATGTAGCCGGCCGCGACGTACGCGATTACCAGCACCGAAACGCCGATCACAATCTTCTTGGTAAGTGAATTCATGCCATATTCCTTCGTGCCGGGATTAGCGCAGGGAACCCCTGATTAGACGCGGAAGCCGCGCTTCGGTATGCAAGCCTGCCAAAAACCGATTATACCGGGGAAACCCTCGATTTTGCGAGTATCTTAGCCGCCGGGTGCCCCTCGGATAGGTTCATAACTGTGGATTTCGGGCCGAAGTTTCACGCCAGCCGAACGACATTAGTGTGGTTCGGCGGCGCAGGAGGCCGCGCGAGCGAGAAGGAAGTCGCGCTCGCGCGAATTTTGCGTGAGGGACGCGGCGCGCTGGAATTCCGCGCGGGCCTGGTCGAGGCGGCCCAGCTTGCGCAGTAAGTCGGCGCGAACGCTCGGCAGCAAGTGGTAGTTCTTCAGCGCCGCATCGCCCGCTATCCCATCGAGAACCGCAAGCCCCGCCTCCGGACCTTCCGCCATGCCCACCGCCACGGCGCGATTCAGCTCGACGATTGGCGACGGCGCCACCCGCGCGAGCGCCGCATACAATGCAGCGATGCGCGGCCAGTCGGTCTCGTCCGCGGTGAGCGCGCGTGCGTGGCAGGCGGCGATGGCAGCCTGCAGCGTGTAGGTGCCGAAGCGGCCCATCGTGCGGCTCAGTTCTTCGGCACGCGCCAGCGCCGCGAGGCCGCGGTGAATCAGCAGTTGATCCCACAGCGCGCGGTTCTGCTCCAGCATCAGCACCGGTTCGCCATTCGCATTCACGCGCGCGCGGGTGCGCGACGCTTGTATCTCCATCAGCGCCATCAGGCCGTGAACCTCCGGTTCGTCCGTCGCCAGCCCGGCCAGAATGCGGCCAAGGCGCAGCGCGTCTTCGCAGAGCGCGGGCCGGTGCCAATCGTCGCCCGCCGTGGCCGAGTAGCCTTCGTTGAAAACCAGGTAGATGACCTGCAGCACATTGGCGAGGCGCGCGGAAAGCTCGGCGCCGCGGGGAACTTCGAAGGGAACGTGCGCGTCGGCGAGTGTGCGTTTCGCGCGGACGATACGTTGCGCGATCGACGGCTCCGGCACCAGAAACGCGCGCGCGATCTCCGGGGTAGTGAGGCCGCCGATCAGCCGCAGCGTCAGCGCGAGTTGCGCCTCGGTGGAGAGCACGGGATGGCACGACGTGAAAATCAGGCGGAGCAGGTCGTCGCCGATGTCGTCATCGAGCGCGGAAACGTAGTCGGGCACGGAATTTTCCTGCTTCGCTTGGAGTTCGCGGCCCAGCTCGCTGTGCTTGCGATCAAGCAGCGAGCGGCGGCGCACCAGATCGATCGCGCGGTGTTTCGCCGCGGCCATCAACCAGGCACCGGGATTCGACGGGACGCCCTCGCGGGGCCACTGTTCGAGGGCGGCTATCAGGGCGTCGTGCGCCAGATCCTCGGCGGCGGCGATATCCCGCGTGATGCGGGTGAGCCCCGCAATCAGCCGCGGCGATTCGATGCGCCAGACCGCGTCGATCGCGGCGTGGACCTCGCGATGCGCGTCGCTACGATCGTTCGTTGAGTGCGTGCCGGAAGACATGTCCGGCACCCATCACACCATTTTTCTACGCGAGCCGCAACGCACGGTAGGAGGGCGGGGCGCCGCGCCGAAGGGTTGTCCGCTTACAGTGCGCCCATCTTGGCGCCGGCTTCGGCGAACTTCTTTTGCATTTCAGGGCCGAAGTCGGATGGGTCGAACAACCTGCGCACTTCAACCGTTTCACTGCCCGGGCCCGGGATGCGCGAAGCCCATTGGAGCGCTTCTTCGCGCGACTTCACGTCGATAATCCAGACGCCGCCGACCACTTCCTTGGCTTCGGGGAACGGGCCGTCGATGACTTTCACCTTTCCGTTTTCCAAGGTCAGGCGCGCGCTCATTGTCGCGGGCGGCGTCAGGCCGGTCAGCGTGACCAGCACGCCCGCCTTCTGCAGTTCTTCCGCGAAGTCCGGCGCGCCCTTGTCGTCAAGGTCGGGCAGCCAGCCGGCTTCGGCCGTTTCGTAGATTTTGGGATACACGATCAACATGTAACGCATGTTTTTCTCCTTAAGCGTCGAGCAGACGCCGCATCAGGGCCGCGCTTCAGGCGTACCGGCCGAGTGTATATTGGTGTGGTCTGGCAAAGCTGTTGCCGGCATTACGACCGAATTTGTAAGCGGACCGGCTCGCGGCCCTCTCCGGCTTACTGGTGGGGCACGTTGGTGCCGGCCTCGTTGGTCTTCTTCTCGAACTCCTCGATGTTCTCCTGCGCCGCAGCACCGAAGTCGGACATATCAAAGAACCGCCGCACTTCAATTAAATCCGTATCCTTCCCCGGAATGCGCGAGGCCCATTCGAGCGCCTCTTCGCGCGACTTCACCTCGATCACCCAGTAGCCCCCGACCACTTCCTTGGCTTCGGGGAACGGGCCGTCGGTCACCTTGGACTTCCCGCCCTTGAACGTGACCCGCGCGCTCATTGTCGCCGGCGGCGTCAGGCCGTCCAGCGCCAGCAGCACGCCGGCCTTCCCCAGTTCCTCGTTGTACTTTCGCATGTCTTCCATGGCGGTAATGTCGGGTACCCAGCCGGGCTTGGCATTGTTGTACTCTTTGGGAAGCGTGATCATCATGAAACGCATGGTTTTCTCCTTAATGAGTGTCGAGCGGACGCCGTATCACGGCCGCTACTTTTATATAGCAGCTTAGGCCGCGCCGGGCCTGGATTGTTGCGAGTAGTCGGGTGCGCGGTCCAGCCTCACTTACGCGTCGAACGGGGCGGGCGGGAATCGACACGGGCCGCGCGAATTTTTCGCGTGGCTTATCGCCCCGGAAGCACTTTATTTCAACCTTGGGTGGTGCAGGGTACGCAAGCGCGAAGAATTACCTCAATCGCGTGACTACGTGGAAGTTGCTGCCGACGAGCTGACCGGGCCAAACGCCTTCTACTCCGCGAAATCCTCGCAGGCCGAGCTAACCGTGGGAAAAACGGGGATCACCTTATCCACCTGCGTCATCTTCAAAACGCCTTCGACCATGCCCCGCACGCAAGCCAGCCGCAGCTTGCCGTTCACCTTCTTCAAGCTGCTGAACGACTTCACGATCTGCCCCACAAACGCGCTGTCGATATGGTCCACTTTCCCCATGTCAAAAATAATCCGCAGCTGCTTCTTCTGGATGTGCGTGTCGATTTCCTGGTTCACGCGGTTGCAATCCGCGCCCATGTGCACGTTGCCGCTCATTTCCATCACCCAGATGCCCGGCTGAATCTCTTTGTTTGAAAGGTTCAATTCTTCTTTCCTCGTTTCCGCGAACCTGCGAAAAAAACCGCAGCCCGCTAGCCTTCGAACGGGAACTGCCGGATCAAGCGCATGCAATCGGAAAGCGCTTTCAAGATCGAATCGCCCCAGCCCGACGGCACAAATCCCGCCGTATTTTGATTCACCTGCTTATCCGCTTCGGCGAAAAAACGCAGGTGCTGCCCTTCCGGCGCGGTGGCGAACTCTTTCACTACAATCGCGAAAGTAATATCCCGTCCGCCCTGCTTCTTGATCATCGTGAAGTGATGCATCTGCGCCAGACCCTCGGATCTCTCCGCCTGCGCGTATTGCCAGTCCTCCACGAATCGCCTCCTGCCAGCCTGCTGAAGAGTCTTAGACCCAGACAGTATTTGCGGAACGCCGAAATATTAGGCTGCAATACATGTGAAGTCAATCGTAGCGGGATTTGTACCGTGCCGGATTACTTGTGGGCTAAACGGTGCCGGTGACCCGCCGGAATCTCAAATGCTTCCGGTTCCATCAGCGGAGTCGCCGCCGTGATGTACGTCTGGCTGATGCGATCCTGCCAGGTAAAACGATCCTCATCCCACAGCGCCCAGAAAAATCCCAGCAGCGTGGCCGCCCGACAGCACGTAACCGAAACTGCGCCACAGAAGTTGCTGCGTGTCGGGCAGGCTGCCGTCCAGCCGCACAATCGTCAACCCGCGCAGTTGCATCCCCGGCGTCGCGCCCGCAAACGTGGTGAACAGGAAAAAGTATTGCGCGTAGAAAAGAAAAAACGCCGCGAGATATACCGCCGCGTCGACTCTCTCCAGCTACCACCTGGCCGCCCAGCGATCGGAACAATCCGAGAAATCCCGCATAAGTCAGCGCCAGGAACAGCGCATCCAGCATCCCCGCGCGCCGCCGCTCTTCCAGATTCGCCACCGGGACCAGCGCCGTCTGCGGATGGGCCCGCTCGCCCGCGCTCGCCGAAAAATCCAGCTCCGGCTGAATATTGATTTCCACGCGTTCGTTCTGGCGCTGTTTTTGCATCGCGCGCTGCGCCGCCCGCAGGCGCAAACGTAGCGCATCTTCTTCATAAAGGGAGATTTCGTGGGTCGTTACTACTTCGTCCGATTCCGCTGGGGCCAGCGTGAAAGGCAGTCCCGATTGCGAATCGTCCGGGCGTGGCCGTCCCCGGCGCACCCGGTAGGCTTCCAGGCGGCGAGAGACTTCTCGGCGCCATTCCGGTTCGGCGGAGTCTGCGGTCTCGTCGGCTTCTATGGGCGCGGATACACCCACCGGAACCGCTTCGAGGTTTTCGTCACTTTCGACGAGAGGTGCGTCACAGAAATTGCAGTTGCTGGCGGCATCGAGCAATAACGCGCCGCACTGTTTGCAAATTTGTATCACTGGTCGTTTTGCGCTGCGATAGTTCCAGTGACGGAACCCGCTGATGTTATCACGGGCCCGAATCCCGCCGGCCCCACAATTGCGGTCCCTCCGTAGCGTATAAGGCAACTTGCCGCCGCCCTGCGGAACTCTTAGAAGACTGGCCGACCGGCGGTCCAGCCGCCCAACTCCAAAACGTCGCCGATTGCGAGGCCGCCAACCGCGTGTTAGGCTCAGTTTTCTTTTCAGGGGAATTTTTGTTTCTGACGACGCGATGCCGATCGTAACCGTCTTGCCCGCTCTCCGCAAATTCGCCGTCGTCCCGTCCTTGCTGCTGATTTTTCTCGTCGTCGCCCCGGCAATCCGTGCCCAGGCCAACGGAACTCCGCCACCATCGCCCTCCCCCGAAATTTCCAAAACCTCGGCGAAACCTCAAACCAAAAAGGCGTCACTCGCCGGCCCGCAGTCGAAACAGCCCGGCACCACCGCCACTCTCGAAGCCGACCAACAGCGCCAGGTCGGCAAAATCTACTACGCCGACGGCCATGTCGACGTGCACTACGAAAACACCCGCCTGCGCGCCGATCACGTCGAATACAACGAAGAAACCCAGGTGGTCATCGCCACTGGTAACGTCCAACTCGACTACTTAACTCAACACGTCGAAGCCGCAGACGCTCGTTACGAAGTGGCCACCGGCCGCGGCACTTTTCATCACGTCCGCGCCACCTTCGCCGTCCAGCGCCGCCAGAGCCCCACCTTGCTCATCAGCCCTAACCCGATTTATTTCGAAGCCGACGCCGTGGAACGCATCGATCAGGACACCTACAAAGTCCACAAAGCCTGGATGACCGTGTGCGATCCCCAAAAACCAACCTGGAAGTTTTATACTCCGGAAGCCACGGTCTACATGCGCAATTCCGTGCACCTCGAAAATGGAAATTTCCGGCTGTTCTCCGTCCCCGTTTTATATTTGCCTTACGCCACTTTCCCCGCGGAAAAACAGCGCGCTTCCGGCTTTCTGATTCCCGATATCGGCGACAGTTCCAGCAAAGGTTTCATCTTCGGCGACGCGTTTTATTGGGCGCCCACCGACTGGGCCGACCTCACCATCGGCGCCAACTACTACAGCCGCCGCGGCTGGAGCCAACGCGCCGATCTGCGCATGCGCCCCTGGGAAAATGCGCGCTTGGACATCACCTACAACGGCGTGGTCGATCGTGGCCTGGAAACCCCCACCGGCGACATCAATCAGGGCGGACACGAAGCCAAGCTGCTTTTCACCGCGCTGCTGCCCGATGGCTGGCGCGCCGTCGCCGACCTCGACAACTTGTCGTCGCTCACCTACCGCATCGCCTTCAGTGAAACTTTCGTGCAGGCCATCAACTCCGAAGTTCGCAACGCCGCGTTCCTCACCAAGAATTTTCGCGGCTTCAGTTTGAATTTTGCCGCCAACAGCTACAAAAATTATGTAAGCGCCACTCCCGACACCTTCGTAACCCTGCGCACCGCCCCCGAAGCCCGTTTCAGCTCCGTCGATCAAGCCCCCTGGGAAAAGCTTCCCATTTATTTTTCCTTCGACGCTTTTACCGGCGCCGCCCACCGCGAAGATACCGTCACCGGATTTCAGACGCCCAATTTCGTGGCCCGCAGCGAATTCGCCCCGACCGTCACCATACCTTTTCACTTCGGGCCCTGGCTCGACGTCACGCCCACCTTTACTTTCCGTCCACCTACTACGGCGGACAATTTCAGAACGGCCTGTACGTCGGCAACGGACTCTTCCGCAACACCGAGGAATTTTCTGTGGATTTGCGCCCGCCGACCATCGAACGCGTGTGGGGCGATTCCGGCACGGGCAAACCTGGAAGCACGTCATCGAGCCTGAAATTATTTACACCGACGTAAACGGCGTCAACGATTTCGCCGCTTCGTGCGCTTCGATGAAGACGAAACCCTCACCGACACCAACGAAATTCGAGTACGGAGTCACCCAGCGCCTTTACTTCCGCAAGAGGAAGGCGGCACCCAGGAACTCCTCAGCTGGAGCATTTGCGAAAAGTATTTCTTCGATCCCAGTTTTGGCGGCGCTTTGATCCCCGGTCAGCGCAATGTCTTTCAAACCACCGACAAGCTGACGCCGTTTGCTTTTCTGGACCAGGCCCGGCATTTTTCTCCGATTGTCAGCGATCTCCGCTTTGAGCCCGGCAGCCATTTCGACACACAATTCATCGTCAATCTCGATCCGC
Source organism: uncultured Acidobacteriota bacterium (assembly GCA_963737765.1). GTDB lineage: Bacteria > Acidobacteriota > Terriglobia > Acidiferrales > UBA7541 > Palsa-295. The sequence continues at coordinate 43,102 of CAVTTY010000014.1, read as the reverse complement.
GGCACGGACAGCTCACCGCCATCGGCGAGCTGGTGAAGTGGAAGCCTTACCGTGAATATTTCCTGACCCTGGCGCACTTTTCCACCGTCAACTTGCCCACGCCGCCCGCCGATAATCCGCCGAACTTCGATTTTGAGCCCCGCTCCAACCAGGTGCGCACCCTCATCGGCTACGGCGATCTCACTCGCCGTGGATTCAACTCCACCTTCGGCGTCAGCTACGATCTTCACCGCGGCTCTTTTCAGAATCAGATTGCGGAGGTCGGCTACAACGGCTCGTGTTGCGGCTTGGGCTTTGAATACCGCCGTTTTTCTTTCGGCAGCATCCGAAGTGAAAATCAATATCTCGTCGTCTTTCGCATCGCCAATCTCGGTTCGCTGGGTACCCTGCGCCGGCCTGAAAAAATATTCTGAGTCTTCCGCCTGCTCGCGCTGTTCCATTAACCGCTGTCCCGCCGCCCAGCCGATCGCGCCCACTGCGATCCCGGCGACCACATCGGCCACGTAGTGGTAGCGCCCGTAAACCGTCGCTACGCACATCGCCGCAAAAAACGGCAGGCAAATCCAGTACAGCCACGGTTGGTATCGCCGCGCCGCCAGCAGGGCGACCATCGATCCCGCCACATGCGCCGAGGGGAACGCCGCCCCGTGGACCCGCCCGAAATGTTCGACCAGGTCGATCGTCGCCGTGAACGGTCCACCCACCAGCGGCGCTGGGTTGAGCGCCGCCAGCGAAAAGTAAGGACTCTCGATGGGGAAAAGTACGGCAATCACGTAGACCGAATAGTGCGCGATGGCCGTTGCGGTCATCACCGTCCAGAATGCGCTGAATTGTTTTTCGAAATATAAAATCCCCGGCAGGATCACCAGATACAGAAAGTAGGTCAGGTACGCAAATTGCATCGCGTCGTTCAGCGTGGGGCTCGCAAACCGGGTGAGCCAAACCGAAGGATGCACTTGCGCCAGGTTAAAATCGAATTGAATCAGCCAGCGATCGAACCAGCCCGGGAAAATCGCATGCACCAAACCTTGCAGCTCTTCGAAAAAGAAAATATAGAGCGGCAGCGGATACCAATGTCGGGCGAACTGCACCGCAACATTCCGCGAAACCGTCGCGCGTTGCGCCAGCACTGCGATGCCCACGCCGATGGCGAAATGCACCAGCACATAGCGAGGTGCGTGCGGGACATTTCGGTGAAATAAGATGACCAGCGCTTCCAGCCACGCCAGATAGGTGAAGGTGATCCACTCAAACGGCCCGAATCCCGCAATCGCCTCGGAAAATAGGCGGCGCCAGTTGTTCTCCAACGCCTCCGCCGGATCTGCCGCACTCCAAAAGTCTTGGACGCTCCCCGCCGCCATCAACGGCTGCAATTTGAAGTCCTCGTCCTCAGCGTTTCCGCCACGCGTGTTCGCTTGCTCGCCGATCATCGGGTTTGCTCCTGCGCCGCGGTCCTTTCAGTTGGTCCGAATTTCGAAAAATGTTCTCCTCGTATATCGTTCACCAATTTCCATCGATACACCGGCCAGCCTCGCTGACCCGCCCGAAGCGCCATGCTTCGAGAAGGGTTTACCACCTCCGGATGGCCAACACATTCGAGCATCGCGCAATCCGCCACGGAATCGCCGTACGCGTAGCTGGCGTTCAGGTTCAGCTGGTGTTTCGCAGCCAGAACTCGCACTGCGCGCGCCTTTGCCGCGCCCACCATGTGCGCTCCGGCCAATTCGCCGGACCAAATTGCAGCTCCTCGGTGTTTGCTGGATGGCGGCGCGGACGCCGCCAATTCCGTGGCCACTACTTCCAGCTTGCCCGGCAAGAAATTTGCCACCGCCGTTGCTAGCGGCGCCAAAGTCCCGCTGACCAAAAACACTCGATGATCGCGGGATTGGTGCCACGCGATTCGATCGAGGCCGTCGGGGGAAGTGAATCCGCCGTTCCGATTCGAGTGCTCGAAAGCAATCGAATCCGCCCAATCCGCCGCCAGAGAAACGGGAAGGCCCGCCAAATAGTATTTGTTGGATTCGATCACGCGTTGCCAGCCACGCGGCATCAGCCGAATTCCCTGGAGTAGCCAACGCCCGATGTTCCGCGCGCGAAGCTCTTTACGGCTCAAAAGGTAAAGGACAAACCGCCACTCCAGTGAACCCGACGGAACCAGCGTCCCATCGATATCGAAAAAAGCAGCAATCTTGCCGGGGATCGTTCACCGAATCACCGCGGCGGGCAACCGGGCCGGAACTTTTTCAGCGGCGGCGAAATACCGGCGCCCGTCCCACACCACTGGCACCGCCCGGATCACACAAAACATCACCGTCGCCCAAACCACTGCGTGACCCGCGCCCAGCAGCAGCTCTTGCGTGTTAGAACTAATCCAGCCCACCGGAAGATGGGCCATGGGCAACAACAGTCCCAGATAGCAGAAGCAAACGCATTTCAAACTCGCATAAGCCCCGCGGCTCGCTCGCGACCCCACCAAAGCCCGGCCCCATCTGGTCTCGATCATCCCGCCAGGCCCAAACCCGCTGCGCCCGGACCGTGCTGCCAGCGAACGCAGAAAATCCGTCAGCGTGCCGCGCACAAAAAACAAAATCGGCACCCACAACGTCACCAGCCCGCTGACCGCAAAAAAAGTGAAGAACAGATTCTCGACCACCCGATCGCCGAGAATATCCAGTTGCGCGCCCAGCGGTGTCGCCAGACCTCGCGTGCGCGCTACGTAACCGTCCACTCCGTCCAGCGCGATCGCCATCACGGTCAGCGCCACCGCCACCAGATCCGCGGCGACCCTATGTCGGAAACAGGTAAAGAACGCCACCGCGACAAACGCGGCGGCCACTCGCGCAACCGTAATTTGATTCGGCGTCATTCTTGCCTCTCGCGAAATTTGGGGACCCGCCCACCGCAACGATAAATTCCCATCGTCAGCGGCTCCAGCGGCGGGCCCGTTCACCCCACAAAAGCACGAGCAACGCCAAGCGTCTCGTTTGTTTGCACCCTGTTTTCAGTAGCTTGCGACGCCAGATCCCGCGGCCATCGCCCAAGTAAGATGGGAATTCACGACACCTGCCAGAAACCTGCTCCAATCGATCGCGAACAATTCGAGGGCAAAGCATTTCGGACCTTGCCGCGCCGCAGGATTGTCTGCAAACCTCGGCAAGATGTGGGAAAATCTCGGGCTGCGCGTGGAACGCTGCTGGTTCCAGCGCATCGAACCAAGGTGGGCTCACGCCCGCCGCGGGCCGAAGTCAAACCAAGCGAAGGAAAGCTGATGGAAGGCATCTCGATCTTTGGAGCGTTTGTCGCTGGGCTGGTCTCCTTTCTCTCGCCCTGCGTGCTCCCGCTGGTCCCTGGCTATATTTCCATGCTCTCCGGCATCGGCGTCGAACAGCTCAAGGAAGGCAAGACCCCTCGGGGTGGCTTGGTCTGGTCGGCGCTGGCCTTTGTCATCGGCTTTTCCGTGGTCTTTATCGCCTTCGGAGCCTCCGCCAGCGCTGTCGGCTCATTTCTGCTGCGCAACCGAGCCTCCCTGGCCCCAGTTGCTGGTGCGCTGATCCTGATGTTCGGCCTGCATCTCACGGGCCTGCTCACCAAAATCTCCATCCGCGCCGGCCTTCTAGTCGGGCGCCGTTCTGGTAGCCCTGGCTGGGATTCTGACCATGCGCCCCGGCCTTTTTGGCGCGTGGCTCAAGCCCATCCATTTCTTCGCGGTGTCCCTGATTTTCCTGCTGGGCCCTTCCCTCACGCGCTGGCTCAATCGCGACGTGCGTTTCCGCAATCTGGGCAGCCAGCCCGGTCCTTTCAGCGGATTCCTGATGGGCTTTGCGTTCGCCTTCGGCTGGACGCCGTGCATCGGCCCGATTTTGGCCAGCGTCTTGGCAGTCGCGGCGACCAAAGACACAGTCGCCGAAGGAATTTTCCTCCTGGCTTGCTACTCCGCGGGATTGGCGATTCCTTTTCTGATCACCGCCCTCGGCATCGGCGGGTTCCTAAAGTTTTATCAAAAATTCCGCCGGCACCTGCACACCGTGGAAGTCTTCAGCGGAGCGCTCTTGCTGATTGTCGGCACCTTGATATTTTTGAACCGGCTGACCTGGCTGTCCGGAAAGCTGGCATTTCTGAACAAGTTTGCCTTGTGAGGGGAGAAGCTCAGATGAGTAAGCGCAGTTGGATTTTCGGTTCGGTGCTGATAGTCCTGATCGCCGTCGCCGGGTTTTCCGGATGCGGCTCGAAAACCTCTGGTTCGCCCGCGCCCAAAGTTCTGGCGAACGAACCCGCCGTGACCTTCAAGGATCTTCAGGGCAAAGACATCCCGCTGGACAGTTTGAAAGGAAAAGTTGTGGTGGTGAATTTTTGGGCTACCTGGTGCGAGCCTTGCCGCGTCGAAATCCCCTGGATGATTGGCTACCAGCAGAAATATGCGGACAAAGGGTTCACTATGTTGGGCGTGGCCATGGATGAAGATGGAAAGGCTTCCGTCGATCCTTTCATCTCGTCTACCAAGTTTGAGGTGGGAGGCCAGCAACTCGCCATGAATTACCCGATTGTCTTGGGCAACGACGACATCGCTGACAAATTCGGCGGCATGCTCGGCCTGCCCACCACCCTGGTCATTTCGCGCGACGGGAAGATCGTAAAACGCTACATTGGACTGGCGAACGAAGCGGACCTGGACAAGCAGATCAAGGATTTGCTGTAACGCCATGATGGACGAGCGCGAATTTCAAAAGATATCCGACGCGACGTTTGAAACCCTGCGTAACCGCCTGCTCGAAGTCGGAGACGAAAATAATTTCGAAGTCGAAGGCGGCAGCGGCAAACTGGAAATCGAATTCGAGGATGAAGACGAAACCCGCTTCGTAATCAGCCCCAACGCCCCGGTCCGCCAGATCTGGATATCAGCGCTGACCACCAGCTTCAAGCTGGGTTGGTCGGAGACGGCTCAAGTGTTCGTGCAGGAAAAAACCGGCGAAAATCTAAATCAGGTCATGAGCCGGATTTTGACTGAGAAACTCGGGAAGCCGGTTCAGGTCTAGCCGCCCATGAGCCGGCAAACTGCGCGGACTTCATTCATCGCCACGATTCTCCTGGCAAGCTGCTTAGGAATTCCCGGAAACCTGAGTTTGGCGCAAGATCAGCACATCGCGCCGAAAGCGTCGTCGGTCGTGAAGCCCCAAATATTTGCTTCACTCGATCCCATTCCGCGCGGGAGGGAATTTCAAATCGCCGTGGTAATCGAAATCGCCCGCGGCTACCACATGAATTCGCACCACCCGTCCGATGCCTACCTGATCCCCACCACACTCACACCCCAACTTCCGGCTGGTTTTCAGCTGGTCGATACGATTTACCCTGACGGCCACTTGCAGAAGTTTTCGTTCTCGCCCGACAAACCGCTCGACGTCTATTCGGGCAGCGTCACCGTGAAGTTAAAGCTGCAAGCCCAAGCCAGCGCGCCGCTGGGCCCAATTTCGATCCCAATGACGCTGCGCTACCAGGCCTGCAACGATTCGACCTGCCTGCCGCCGGTAAAACTGCCAGTGGAAGCGAAAATTGTGGTGGGATCAGCAGACGCCAAAGCCCAAGCGGCGCACCCGGAAATCTTCGGCAGATAATCCGCGAAAAAATAATTTATTTTATCTTGAACGATTCACCGCGATCGTTCAGCGCGCCGACAAAAATTCCACAGCGCGCCGCAAGCGCGCAACCACCCGATCCTTGGACAGCGCGACCATCGTGTCAAACAGCGGCGGCGCGACCGCCCGCCCCACAATCGCCACGCGGGTTGCGTTAATGAGCACCCCGGCCTTCACGCCTTCGGCAGCGGCCACCGCCCGCGACGCCGCGTCGCACGCGTCGTGGTTCCAGTCGGGAAGCGCCTCAAGTGCATCCGCGAGTTTGCCGAGCATCCCGGCAATCTTTTCGTCCTTCCAGAATTTCTCGCGGGCTTCCACGTCGTAGCTAAAATCGTCAGTGAAGAACGCCCGCGCCCAGGTGGTGAAATCGCCAAGCAGCCGGGTCCGCGGACGAATCAGGTCGACAGTTCGGGCGAACCACGCCTGGTTGGTGGTTCCCCAGGCTTCCTGCCACAATCCGGCCTTCTTCAGCTCCGCCTCGACGAACGGCACGATCTCTTCTACCGGCGGCTTTTGCAGGTATTGGGTGTTGTACCACTCCAATTTCGCGCGATCGAAGATGGCGTTGGTGCGGCTCACGCCTGAAAGCGAAAAACGTTCGATGAGTTCCGGCGTGCGCATGTACTCCGAATCGTCGCCGGTCGACCAGCCCAGCAACGCCAGGAAATTCCGAAACGCTTCGGGGAGAAATCCTTCGTCGGCGTAGGAACCAACGCTGGTCGCGCCGTGGCGTTTGGAGAGCCGCGTACGATCCGCGCCCAGAATCAGCGGCACGTGGGCGAAGATCGGCGGCGTCGCGCCGAGCGCGTGATAAATCAGCACCTGTTTTGGCGTATTCGACAGATGATCTGCGCCGCGAATGATATGCGAGATGCGCATGTCGATGTCGTCGACGACCACGCTGAGCTGGTAGGTGGGAACCCCGCTCGAACGCAGCAGCACGAAATCCTCAATGTCCGCGTTCTGCACTTCGCGCGGGCCAAAGACCGCGTCTTCGAACGTGGTGGTGCCGGTTCGCGGCGTCTTGAAACGGATGGCCCGCGGCAAACCTTCTTTTTCTTTGGCCGCGAGTTGGTCCGCGTTCATGTCGCGGCAAGGGCACGCGGCGAGCTTGGCAGCTTTCGGACCTTCCGTCGTCACCCTCATCTTCCACTTCGTCTTTCGGCGCGGAATAGTCTCCGCCGGCATACGCGGCGGGCTTGCAGTAACAGGCGTAACCTGCTCCGCTGGCAAAGATCTTTTCCGCTGCGGCGCTATACATTTCTCCGCGCTGCGACTGGAAGAATGGACCCTCATCCCAATCCACGCCCAGCCATTTCAGCGCGACCAGGATGCCGTCGACGAGTTCGGGCTTGTTGCGCTCAACATCGGTGTCCTCAACGCGCAGGATAAGCGTTCCACCCTCATGCTTGGCGAACAGCCAATTAAACAGGGCCGTGCGGGCGCCCCCAACGTGCAGGTATCCGGTGGGCGAGGGAGCAAAGCGGACCCGTGGTTTGGTCGAAGCTGGCATACGATCGAGTTCCTTCCTGTGGTGGAAACCACCAATCTTAACGGAACGACCGACTAAAATCGAGCGACCGCCAGCGGGTGTGCATTTGAGGAAACCGGTACCCGCGTACTGTTGACCGGACCGCCCCTAACTCGCATGATTTCAGTAGTTCTGGGGGCTTGTGAATAGGCAGTTCAGGCCGTAATCTCCACGAAACTCGGCTGGACACTCCAAGTTTTCATAGCAGATTTATCTGCTATTCTCGGAACAAGTTTCTGCGCAATGGGCGGCGGAGTTTCTGTGCTAGGCGAAGTTCAATCCATCGGAATCGTATTGCTGGCCGGAGCCGTGCTTCTGGCCGGCTTTTTTAGCTACGTCTACCAGCAAAAGCGCCAGGAATATCTGGTGGCCTGGGCGGTAGCCTGGTTCCTGATTGCCTGCTATTTCGTCCGTCCCGCATTGGGCTATTCCTTCGATTCCATCCCCTGGTTTTCGGTCGACGAATGGATCCTTTCGCTGGCCCTGTTAGCTTTTTACTGTTCGGCGCGTTTGTACGCCCGATTGAAAATTCCGTTTGCGGCCGTGGTTATTGCCGGAGTGGTGGCGTTGGCCTGGTCGGTCGGGTACGTCGCGGGCTGGGTTCCGGTGCACCTCGGGCTGGGAGTGGCGCTCGGATTCTTCGTGGTGGCGCACACCTTCTGGCATGAGGGGAGCACCGAGGAATCGCGAGCCGACCAATTGCTGGCCTTCGCCTTCGTCGGCTCCGGAATATTGCGCTTGCTGATGGTTTTTCAGCCGCGAATCGGCGCGCTGAAAGATACGCATCTGCTGCCTTTTGCATTGCTGCCGGAAATGTTCGGCGGCGTTTTGATGTTGATGGCCGTCTACGAAGAGGAGCGCCGCCGCATCGAACGAAACATGCTGGCGCTCTCGAATCTGAATCTGGCGACGTCGAGTTTTGCCGGCGGCGAAATACAGAAGATGCTGGGTCAGGCTCTCGACCGGGTACTGAATGTGGTACGCATCCCGGCTGGCGCCTTGATTCTGCACTATGCCGACGACCGCGGGCCCGCATCCATCGTGGCCACGGGAATGAGCGACTCATTTTCGACCGAGACTCAGCAGGAAGATCTCGACGATTACGCCGTAAACCTGGTCGCGCGTATGGGCGGTCTGGTGGTGCTTCGCGATCTGGCGCGCGATTCGAACTGGGTGGCACTGGAAAAAGAAAAATCTTTTCGCCAGGTGCGGCAGATCCTTTTGAGGCAGGGCCTGCGCACCGTGGTTGGAATCAGCCTGCAGGCCAAGGAACGGGTCTTTGGGGTCCTGCTGCTCGGAACCCCGGACAACCGCAGTTTTACTCCCGCAGAGCTTCGTCTGTTGCTGGCTCTGGGCCATCAGATTGGGATGGCGGTGGAGAACAGTTTCCTGGTGCAGCAAACCGCGCGGCGCAGCGAAGAGTTGCACCTGTTGAATGAAATCGGCCGGGCCCTGAGCTCGACGCTGGAACCGGACGCGTTGTTCGAGCGCATTTACGCGGAGATGCGCAAGCTTTTTGATGTGACCAGCCTGTTCATCGCGTTCTACGATTACAAACCGGAACAAATACGATTCGAAATCGAAGTGGTGGATGGAGTGCGGCAGACCGAAGCGGGTGCGGCCGGCCGGAAACCACCTGGTCGAATATGTGGTGCGAACCGGGCAGCCCCTGCTGGTTCGAGATGAGTTCAGCGAGGAAACTCGTCGCATGGGCTTTCAGCCGCTGCGCCAGGCTGGCTCACTCTGCGCCGTGCCGCTGATTCTGTACGACCGCGCGATCGGGGTAATGGCGGTACATAGCGTTCACGAACGGGCCTTCGATGAAGGCCACGTGGAACTGCTGCGGGTTCTGGCCAGCGAAGCTGCTGTCGCGATCGAAAACGCGCGACTCTTTTCGCAAGAGCAAAGAAAATCCCGGCAGTTGACGCTGATCAACAACGTCTCGAGCCACGCGATCACGACTCTGGATCCCGACGAGATGCTTTCGAAAATCGCGGCGGAAATCGAGAGTGCGGTCTCCTACGATCACATCGGGATCGCGATTTTGGATTATTCGTCTAAGGAATTGATCGTCAAAGCGGAAGCAGGCGCGCGGCGCGACGCACTCGGCCGCCGCATCACCGTGGGCGAGGGCTTGGTGGGCCAGGTGGCCCGCAGCGCGATGATGGTGGTCGTACCGGAGGTAAATGCCACATCGCCGAAACCTCTTCTTTCCGCAAGCGCCTCGGCGGTGGGCTTGCCAGTTTCCTACGGCGAGTCGTTGCTCGGGGTGCTGTACGTGGAATCCTCCGAGAGGTGCGATTTCTCCGAGGACGAAATACGGTTGCTCCGCACGCTCGCGGATTTATTCGCCGGCGCGCTGCACAACGCGCTGACCTTCCAGAAGGCGCAAGAACAGGCCATCACCGATGGTTTGACCGGCGTGAAAACCCACCGTTTCCTAATGGAAGCGCTGTCTTCGGAATGGAAACGCTCGACGCGCGCGAATCGTCCGTTTGCCCTGGTGCTGATGGACCTGGACCGGTTCAAATTCGTAAACGACTTTTACGGACACTTGGAAGGCGACGTGGTGTTACAGCGCGTCGGACACATTCTGGAGCAGAATTGCCGGCGCTCGGATGTGGTGGCGCGTTATGGCGGCGACGAATTCGTGATTCTGATGCCGGAAACCTCGGTGGAACAGGCGCGCCAGCTGGCCGGCAAACTTCGCGGATGGGTCGCGGCCGATCCGTTGCTGCGCGACAAAAATATCACGGCGAGTTTCGGAATCGCCGGGTTCCCGATTCACGGGTCGACGCCGCAGGAACTGATTCAGGTGGCGGATTCCTCGATGTATCTCTCGAAACATCAGGGCGGGAATTCCGTTTCGAGCGTGGATCAAGGCGATCCGAACGATACCAAGCGCTGGAAGAAAGACGTGCTCGAGGCCTATCTGGGCGTGACGTTGAAACGCTTATTCTCAACCGGGCCGGAAGCCTTCGAAGAAATCTACCGCCGCCTGGAACAGTTCACCCGTTCACTCACCGAGCAAGGAGCGTGCGGCCCGGGCCACGAAATTCCGCCAGCCGTGGTCGACACGGTCACCTCGCTGGCTCTGGCGATTGATGCCAAAGATCACTACACGCAAGGGCATTCGCAGAAAGTTTCGGCCTACGCAGTAATGATTGCGCAGGCGCTGAACCTGAACCAAAAAGGAGTGGAGGAGATTCGGCTGGCCGGCTTGCTCCATGACATCGGTAAAGTGGGAATTCCGGAGATCATTCTGAACAAGTCCGGCCCGCTCGATTCCGAAGAATGGGAAACGATGAAGACGCATACGCTGCTGGGCTGCGAAGATTCTCGAACCGCTCGAAGCGATGAATCTGATCCGGTTGATGGTGCGCCACCACCACGAATTCTACGACGGCACGGGATATCCCGACCGTTTGCGTGGCGACAAGATCCCCTATGGCGCGCGCATCATCGCGATTGCCGACGCCTACGATACGATCACGTCGGAGCGCACCTACAAGAAACCGCGACGCCCGGATGAAGCATTCTCCGAACTCCAGAGGTGTGCCGGCACTCAGTTCGATCCGGAAATTATCCGCGTGTTCATCGAGACCATGCGCCGCGCGCCGCAAGGTTTTGCCAGTGCGGCCGTGGGCCTCAGCGATGAGGCCGGCACGCAAGAAACTCCCTCGCTCTAATTCGATTTCGAAACCGCAATCCGCCCGGAATGAACCCGTCCGAAACGCCGCGGTTACTCCGCAAACTTAAGATATCCTGAAGATAGCGTGTGCGTGAGCCCAGCGCATACATTTCCGAGGTGAACGATGCAGGTGGCAACAGTGAAATGGTTGGGCGGCGAAGAGTTTCTGGCCGAAATGCCTTCGGGACATGCGGTGGTATTCGACGCCGACCGGAAGCACAACTCCGCGCCGGGGCCCATGGAGATGCTGCTTGGCGCGCTGGGCTCGTGTACCGCGGTGGATGTGGCGGTCATTCTAGAAAAAAAACGTCAGAAGATGGGGTCACTCGAAATTGAAATTTCCGGAGAGCGTGCTACGGAGCCACCGACGGTCTGGACGAAAATTGACATGATCTACCGACTCACCGGCGCGCTGGAGGAGAAGGCGGTGCGCGACGCGATCGAATTGAGCCAGAACAAATATTGCTCGGTGGCGGCGACATTGCGAAAAACCGCCGAGATCACTTACCGCTTCGAAATCTTGCCGGCACAAAAATAGCGCCTGGTGTTGCGCTTGTCACACTCGCGCGGGTTGCATACAATCGCCTGCTGCTGGTGCGCTGGCGGCTGTGGCATATCGTTTTGGAAGAGAGGAGGAATGTTGCTCAGGGGAAAGCTGAATGGGTAAGCGCATCGCAGCAAAGATCACCGGCGTGGCTGGTTACGTTCCGCCGCGCATCGTGACCAATTCCGATCTGGAAAAGATCGTGAGACACCACCGACGAGTGGATTCGCACGCGCACCGGCATTCGCGAGCGCCATTACGCGGACCCCGGTGTGGCGTCGTCCCATCTGGGAACGGAAGCTGCGAAAAAACTGCTGGCCGCGAAGGGTATCGGCGCCGAGGAAATCGAATTGATCGTGCTGGCCACGGTCACGCCCGACATGCTTTTCCCGGCGACCGCCTGCTTGATCCAGGACCGGCTCGGCGCGAAAAACGCCTGGGGCTTCGATCTCTCCGGCGGCTGTTCTGGTTTCGCGTATGCGCTGACCGTGGGCGCGCAATTTGTCGGCTCCGGAACGCACAAGAAAGTTCTGGTGATCGGCAGCGACGTGATGACTTCGATTCTCGATTACACCGATCGCGCCACCTGCGTGCTCTTCGGTGACGGCGCCGGCGCGGTACTGCTCGAGCCCGCCGCGGATGCCGAAGGAATCCTCGATTTCTCGCACGATATTGATGGGTCGGGCGGCGCGAACCTGTACATGCCCGGCGGCGGTTCGCTGAATCCCGCGTCGCAGGAGACCGTCGAGAAGCGCATGCACTACGTCCACCAGGAAGGGCGCGCAAGTTTTCAAATACGCGGTGCGTCGGATGAGCGAGCATCGCGGTGAACATCCTCGAACGCAACGGACTGACCAGCAAGGATCTCGCGCTGGTGGTGCCGCACCAGGCCAATCTGCGCATCATTAGCGGCATGCAGGAACGGCTGGGCGTCGACGATTCGAAAGTGATCGTCAATATCGACCGCTTCGGGAACACTACGGCGGGCACCATTCCGCTGGGCTTGATGGACGCCGTGGAACAAAAGCGCGTGAAGAAAGGCGATCTGGTGCTGCTGATTGCCGTTGGCGCGGGCTACACGACCGGCGCGGTGCTGATGCGCTGGGGATATTGACGCTTTCCAAGTCCGATCAAAGCAAAAAGGCCGGCGCGATAAATTGCGCCGGCCTTTTTTTTGCAGAGCCAAGAGCCAAGCTGGCAAGCTACTCCAACTCTAGTGTCCCGCCACGATCACGATGGGATTCGCATCTCCCGCGGTCGTGGTCAGGAACACGAATTTGGTCGGCGAGACGATTACGTACGCACCCGAAAATGCCGCAGGCGAAGTGAGCGTGAGCGAACCGGTTCCATTCGCAGTGTCGAACAGCGAGTAGGTTCCGAGCACAGCTTCGGCGGGCGTATTCGCGGCGGTGGTGCTTTCATCTTGGGTGCCAGTGATGGCGGAAACGCCATCGAGCGTGAGCGCGCCGGAAAGATTGCGGGAGGCAGCGCTGGGCGGTGCGGTCGAGCCTTCGGCGTAATTTCCGGATAGCGACGCCGCGGAAAATGGCCCCGCCGACTGCGGCGACAAATGACCCAAGAGCGGGGGCTGACCCTGTTGCGCGGTCGAAGTCAGGAAAAAAGCTTCGGTCGGACTGACCAGATAGAGAACCGGTTGAAAGTATGACGGTGAGGTCAGGCTGTTTGCGGTCGTCACTCGTCCAAATTGATCGGAACTGTAGCTCACCGCTAACGGATTCGAAGCCCCGCCTTTCGGCGCCATGTTGGACGTGATCGTGCCAGCAGTGTTGTCGGTCAGCAGCAAATCGAAATTTCCGGCGCCGCTGTTGGCCACCGAAATTTGTAAGATCGCCGATTCCTGGACTAGTAGACCGTTAACCAGAGAATTGCCGGACAGTCCTCCCGCCATGGGACCGGTGATCGCATTCTGGGTCAGGAAGGGCTGGCCGAATTGTTGCAGCATGTCGATCACGCTGAGGAAAGGCGTGAATCCGTTGCTGTTGACCTGGTCGCTTTCCACCAGGAACGCTTCCGTGCTGGAGACCGGATAGGCGCTGTAGGTGATACTTCCAGCGGTGAACTGCGGAGTAAACGTGAACGTGCATTGCGTGGTGTCGGCGCCAGACGCAAACGTGCCGCTGAGCGTCTGGTTCGGGGAGACCGTGCCAAACAAGTTGGCGTCCATCTCGCCCGGCCCAATGCTGCCGGCCAAGCCAGCGACGGTTGGAGGCGCAGCCGTAAATTCTCCGACGAGTGCGATTGGACCTGCGCCGGTGGCGATCGAAGTCGTAAAGCCAGTGCCCGCGAATGCAAAGTTTCCGGAGTAGGTGTTGGTAATTGTGTTGCTGACCACGCAGGTGCTGACGGTTTGAAATTCGAGACGCCCCGAGCCGCGCGCGCCGGTGGAATCGAATTCGATCAGCCGGCCGTGGCCGCTGCCAGCTGGATCAATCGCAAAGGCATAGGTTGGAGCCAGCGGAAATGCTGGCGTGCTGGTGGTAAAGGTTATGGTCCCGCGGCCGTCGGTGCCGGCAGTGTAGGTTCCCACAATACCGGTGTAGGTCACGGGGGGACCGGCCAGCGAATTGTAGGTTGCTTCACCCCCGGTGATTAATCCCGCGCCGTTCGCAGTGAATGTTCCAGCCGCCGCAATAAATCCTCCGGCATTGTTGCCACTGAAAGTAAAGGCATAAGAGCCGCTCAGGAGCGTGGGTTTTTGCGCGCCACTCACCGCCAAGGTGAAAGTCTGGGTGATCACCGCCGGCGTAGGTTCGCTATCCGAGAGAGTGACGCCGAAACTGAAATTGCCAGCCGCGGTGGGCGTTCCGGAAAGCAAGCCGCCCGTAAAATTCAAACCTGGAGGCAGCGTAGATCCGGACGCCAAAGCAAACGTGTAGGGCGAGGTTCCGCCGGTCGCCGCGAATTGCACGTTGGAATAAACCATGTTGATGGTCCCCGCCGGCAGCGGCGAAGTCGTGGTGAAGGCGAGTGTGCTGACCACAATGTTGAGCGGCCCAGAAGTGCTGGACGCTCCGGTGGCATCCGTGACCTTTATGGTGAATGTCGAGTTCCCCGCGGCGGTAGCTTTGCCGGTGATATTTACGGTGTCGGTGGTGCTAGGCGCCAAGGAAAGGCCCGCAGGCAAGCTGCCCGACGCGAGGGCCCAAGTCAGTGGTGGTACACCGCCCGTCGCCATGACCGGCTGGCTGTAGGACTGATTCAGCGGCGCGGAAGGCAAAGATGTGGTGGTAATAAGCGGCGGCGGTTCGATCTTCACCGTGAGCGTCGCCGACTGCTTCGTGAAATCCACGGAAGTCGCGGTAATCAAAACGATCGTTTCGGTAGTCACCACGGCCGGGGCCACATAGGTTGCGCTGGTGGTGGTGTTCTGCGTCAGTGTGCCGGTTCCGAGCGGAGCGGCGGTGAAAAGGACGCCGCCATTGTTTACGGTGTCGTTCAAAACATTGGCGGTGATCGATACGATGCCGCTCTGGCCGATGACCACGGTGCCTTTAGGAACGATTTCGACCGAATGGAAGCTGTCCGGCGTCAGCGCGCAGCTCGAAAGCTGCAGCACCGCGAAGAGTATCAATGCGGTCAAATACGAATGTCGGGCGCGGTTAGTCATGGCGCCTCCTCAGATTCATTGGAGAAATTAGGTGGCGAGAATCACCCACAATATTTAGGCACGAAAGCCCGTGCATTCGAGAGGAAATGACCGGAGCACATAGCGTATGAGGCAACTGGCAACGTGGGCGGAAGGCGCTGGGGAGAGAAAACTGGGAATGATAATCGAGATGGGACTCGAATAGGAGGTGAAACGGCAAGGTAAGGCACCAGGCGGCTGGAGTTAGCGAAACGAGGCTTAGAACGAGCGGGCTTGGTCGCAGAGCATTCGATTGCGTTCGAGGCGTTGGGACAGTACGACCGTGGCGTATTGGGTGCAGAGCGCCATTTCGCGGGTTGTCCAACCACCGAAGCCCTGAGCACCGGGCGCCACTACGAAGTTTCCGATCTGCTTTGCGACCTTCAGGAAGCTGAAGTACAGGCGGACCGTCCTGAGCTTAGGGACCGGATTTCTATCCAGGTCGGGGAATAGCCCTTGAACCGCCGTAGCGGCAGCGAAGTCATTTGTATTCAGCAGGTTAACCGATGCTTCGGCAGCCAAGGCCGACTCCGAAACCGGCTCCGCAGCGACCCGCATCAGGCCCACCCGCCAGATGAATACGGCGAATTGGACCGTGGCGGCCAGTGACATCACGAGAATGAAGGCTGCGATCAGCATGTTCAACCACAGACAGTTTCCGATTTTATGCCGCCAGAACCAATAGTCCGTCAGTACTGATTTTCACAACCATGTGGAGGGGGCTCTGGTTAGCGGCTTCGCGACCGTTGGCGGGCTAGGGCCGATTGCGCACCGCTTTTCAAACAATTAACCTCCGGAGCTTTGCGGGACTTCGATACGATATCGAACTGAGAGGTGAACCGAATGAACCTGAATTCCCGCGTGATTATAGTTATCGGTGCGTTGGCCCTGATTCTGGCGCCAATCTCGAAAAAATCTGTGATCGCTTCTGAAGCCAACGGACCGGCTCAAATTCGGACGCTGCTTCAGAATCAAACCGAGGCATGGAATCGCGGGGATATTGATGCGTTCATGGCCGGATACTGGAAGTCCGACGAGACTGCCTTTGTCGGCGCGGGCGGGATCACGCGTGGGTGGCAGTCGGTGTTAGGGCGGTATAAGAAAAACTATCCTGATCGCCAAGCGATGGGGCAACTTACGTTTTCGGCGCTTGAAATCCATGTGGTCTGCCCGGATGCGGCCTTCGCGATTGGTCAGTTTCAGCTGGAGCGCGAAAGCGATAAACCCGCGGGAATTTTTACGCTGAATTTTCGGAAGTTTCCGGAGGGCTGGAGGATTGTGGCGGATCACACCACGGCGTTCGCAGCGCCCAGCGCTTCGACGAGTCACTGAAGTGCCGAGGTCGGACTCGGTCGGCGCATTTAGTATCCGGGCGGAAGCTTTTCAGGGATAATTGCCAATCCAGTTCGGGCTGATCCAGCCTGCGGAAGGAGACATTTCATTGCGTGCGGTAATTACTGGCGGAGCAGGTTTTCTCGGTTCGCATCTTTGCGACTTGATGCTAGCGCGCGGCTGGGAAGTTCTGTGCCTCGACAATCTGGTCACCGGGAGCGAGGCCAACATCGCGCATCTGATGGCGAACCCCAAATTCCGTTTCGCGCGCCATGATGTGTCCCGCTTCATCGACGTGCAAGGACCGGTGGAGGCGGTGCTGCATTTCGCTTCGCCGGCCAGCCCTCCGGATTACCTTGCGGTTGCCCATTCAGACCCTGAAAGTGGGAGCGCTGGGAACGCACAATTCGCTGGGTCTGGCGCTGGCAAAAAATGCGAAATATCTTCTGGCTTCCACCTCGGAATGTTACGGCGATCCCAGCGTCAGCCCGCAACCTGAATCGTACTGGGGCAACGTGAATCCGGTGGGCCCGCGCGGCGTGTATGACGAAGCGAAGCGTTACGCCGAAGCGATGACCATGGCCTATCACCGTTATCACGGCCTGAATGCGCACATCGTGCGGATCTTCAATACCTATGGACCGCGCATGCGGCTGAACGACGGGCGCGCGCTTCCGAATTTTCTGTATCAGGCGCTGATGGGCCAGCCGATCACGGTCTTCGGCGACGGCAGCCAGACCCGGAGCTTCTGCTACGTTTCGGATTTGCTGGAGGGGATTTACCGGCTACTCGAATCCAACGAGCACGAGCCGACCAACATTGGGAACCCAAGGGAAATTACGATTCTGGAATTCGCCGAACGCGTGCGCCAGCTGGTGGGTGCCACAGCGCCAATCGTGTTTCATGCGTTGCCGCAGGACGATCCGAAACAGCGTTGTCCGGACATCAGCAAGGCCAAGCGCTTGCTCGGTTGGGAGCCCAACGTAACCCTGGAGGACGGACTGCAGAGCACTTACGAATATTTCCGCGCCCAACTGGCGCAGGCCAGCGCGCCGAAATAAAGTTTCTGAGTTAGTCCGGGCGGCCCACCGAATAATATTCAAAGCCGTGGCTTTTCATTTCTGACGGCGAAAGCAAGTTGCGGCCGTCCAGAATCAGCGGACGAGACATGGCGCCGTGGATGCGATTCCAGTCAAGGTTGTGAAATTGTTCCCATTCCGTGGCGATTATCAGAGCCTCGGACCCTTCAGCAGCGTCGTATGCGGTTTTCGCGAATTCCACGTCTGGCAGGATGGCCTTGGCGCGCTCCATCGCTTCCGGGTCGAACACGCGAACGCGCGCACCCTCGGCCACAAGTTGCTGAACCAAATCGATCGAGGGCGAGAAGCGGATATCGTCCGTGTTCGGTTTGAAGGCCAGACCGAGCACGCCGACCGGCTTTCCTTTCACCACCCACAAAGCGCGCCGGATTTTCACCATGAAGTTCTCAATGCGCTTCTTGTTTATTTTCTCCGCCTCTTTCAGCATCGAGAAATCCACACCGGAACCTTCCGCCAGATGAACGAAGGCTTGTAAATCTTTGGGCAGGCAGAATCCGCCAAAGCCCAAACCGGGGCGGAAGAAACTGGTGCCGATTCGGGCGTCCATACCGACGGCGCGAACGACCTCGTCGATGTCGGCGCCTAATCGTTCGGCCAGATCGGCCACCATGTTGGCGTAGGAGATCTTCAGCGCGAGAAACGAATTTGAGGCGTGTTTGATCAGCTCCGCGCTGTTGATGGTCGTGACCAGCCACGCCGGCAGCGCCGTATCCGGACACTTGCCCGGATGGATCGGACAATGAAAGCTGCGTTCGAGCACCGGGCGGTAGATTTCCCGGAGTTGGCGGGCAGCGGCGTCATCTTCCACGCCGATCACGATGCGATCGGGATGCAGGAAATCTTCGACTGCCGTGCCTTCACGCAAGAACTCCGGATTCGAAGCAACGCTGAATTTCACGCCACTGTTCCGGCCGTACACCCCAAGCGCGCGTTTCAATTCCTGGCCGGTCTGCGCCGGAACCGTGCTCTTCTCGACGACCAGCTTCGGGCTGCGCGCTTCGGTGGCTACCAGGCGGGCGACGTGATCGATGGCGCTCAAATCCGCGCTGCCGTTAGGCAAGGGCGGCGTACCCACGCAGATAAAAATCGCGTCGCCGGCTCGAATGGCGTCGGCCATGTTGGCGCGGAAACTGAGGCGGCCTTCTTTGCGGGCCTCCGCGATCACCACGTCGAGGCCGGGCTCGTAGATGGGCAGGCGTCCAGATTCGAGAGTCTTCAATTTTTCAAGATCGTTATCCGTGCAAACGACTTCGTGGCCCACGCCAGCGAGGCATCCTCCTGTGACGAGACCAACGTAACCAGCTCCGATGACTGAAATCTTCAATGTCTGCTCCACATAAATGAATTTTTTGCGTTTTTAGGTCTAGCTTAAGGTTACAGCAAGATTCAGACCTGGCATGATTTCTGTTCCTAAATTTTCTATAATGGTCACTATTTTCTAGGCCGAACCGGAAGGCCAGACCAAACATTTATGAGTCCGAGCGCCTCTCGCGTGACCGCCAGGCTGTCCGGCGTGTTCCGCCACCAGTGATTGGCGTCGAATGGGTCGGTCGGTGCCCCACGCACGATCGCTTTGAGTTCGCCGCCAGCCAGCGCATTCCAAAGGGCCCGCACCCGGCGCGTGTGTTCCGGAGAGGTGACGATGATCGCGGTGTGCTTCCCTTGGGCCTTCATCTCGCGGGCGATTTCTTCCACTTCCTCTTCCGTATTGATAATTTGGCCCGAGAATATTTCGACATTCTTTTCCGGGACGCCTTGGTGAACCAGAATTTCGCGGTTGTATTCTTCCTCGCCCACGAAATGAATGCCGAGGTTCGAAAGCTCCTGCTGCGGGCCGAGCGGGTAACTGACCCACACGTCCGGCGCGTAGCCCGATTTGTAAATATCCGCGGCGCCCAGCGCGCGATAGGGCAGACCACCGCTGAGGACCACGATCACGTCCGCTGGTTGCAAAGCGTCCTCGCGAATCAGCCAGTGGCCGGCATTACGGCCGGCAAAAAATCCCAGGACGACCAGCAGTAGCAGCAGAACGAAAACTGCGCGGCGGCGTCCGTAACGGGCCCGGTTCGAGGTATTCGTGGCCATGGTCTTCAGCGTTTGCCCAGTAAAAAGTTTCCGATCACAAGTGCGTCCGTGCCAGAACAAAAATAACTACGCACCGCATCACGCGGGGTAACCACCAGCGGCTCGCCAAAAAGATTGAAGGAAGTATTTACCAGGATCGGCGCGGGACTATTTTCTCCCGATCGTTTTAACAGCTTCCAGAAGAGCGGATTGTCGCTTTCCCGGACCACCTGAAGTCGAACCAGGTTGTTGGGCAAGAGAAATCCTTCCGGCAGGCCGTGCAATAGTTTACGTCCGTTTTCATTGGCCTGGGCCATGGTGGTCAAGGATCGAGCGTTGGGCGAGGCTTGAAAGAACTCGGCGCAAACGTCTTCGGGTATGGCCAGTGCAAACGGACGAAAGGATTCGCGGTGTTTCACAAAGTCGTTGAGATTTTCCTTTACGTAAGGAGCCCAAGGAGAAGCCAACAAACTCCGGTTGCCCAGTGCCCGAGGGCCGAATTCCGTGGCTCCCTGGAAAAAGGCGACAATTTTGCCTAGCTGAAGCAGGCGCGTGGTTTCGGCCAGCAGCAAATCTTCAGAATCGAGCCAGCGATAAGTCGCTTTGCAATTATCGAGAACGAGTTTGATCTGCGCGTTCGAATATGCCGGCCCCCAGAGCGGAGAAGAAACCAACGGTTGGTGCGTCTGCTTTCTAATTTCATGAGAGACCAGCCAGGCGGCGCCGAGCGCCGTCCCTTCATTTCCGGCCGCAGGCTGAACGAAAACCTTTTCGAACCCGCTGTTCGTCTCGATTTCGCGGACCAACAGCGGATTCAAAAACAATCCGCCAGCAAGACATAGCGATTCTTCGTTTGTCTCCGTCCGCAGCGCGGCCAGCCAATCAGACAACACGGTGGCGACTGCTTTTTGCAGACTGGCGGCCAAGGTGGCGCGCTGGCCATCGGTGAGTTCAGTGGTGCGTCCTTGTTTCGTTGGGGCTGGACTCTCGATGCGACGGTAAAAGTCTTTGGTAAAGCAGAGTTCACCGTCGGCTTTGCGCCGGAAGTATTTCGGGTTCAGGTGTGGCGGCCCATTCGGTTTTTGCCGAAGCATTTCGATGAGCAGCGCCGCGAATTCCGGTTCGCCGATGAGGCTCAACCATTGCGTTTTATGTTCGTCGCCGTGCGAGCGGAATCCAAGAAGCTGCGTGAATTGCGAGTAAATCCAGGCCAGCGAATGGGGGAAGCGAATAGAATCCAATTCGCGAATACCGGAGCTTTCGCCAAGTGCAACCAGACCGGTGCGACCGTCGCCCTGCCGGTCCAGAGAAACGATCAAGGCTTGTTGGAAACCTGACGGATAGAATGCGCTGGCAGCGTGACACAAATGATGATCGAGCGTTTTGACGCGATCCGCCCCGCCGCCAACCAGGTGCCGGAGAGCGGCCACATCGTGCGATTCCCGCCCGCGCCTGCCGGATGCTTTCCTTGCTGGTCGCGGAACTGGGCCGGAAGGCTGGCTGGCCACTGCGATGTGCGCCACGTCACTCCAACTGATTCCGGCGCGTTCCAAACAAAACTGGATGGCGGCGCGCGGAATTCCTCCAATGGTACGGGTGCGCGCCAGTTTCCCTTCTTCGATCGCCGCGACGATACCCGCATCATCCAGCAGCGCCGCTGCGGAGTCGTGCGACATCGCCGAAATTCCGAGAATATACATGTTCCAGGTTTGTGCTCCGCGCCAAGAAGAACAATTCGTGAGTCTTTTTCAGAAAATGCTTGCCGCTAAATTCCTCTAGACGTTCGAACGGCCAAAGGAGCCCTTGCGCGAAAGTAACCCGCGCAGGCCCAGCAGGATCAATCGCGGCTGGCTCAAACAAACGCGCCACAGGATTTTCCAGGCCTCATCGCGAGAATACATACCGAGAGAGCGCTTGGCGGGGCCGTTCAGCAGATCGACAAGCTCGCTGTAATCCGCCTGCTGAAAATCGTGGAGGGAACGTCGCAGGAGCAGATGAATATCGAGCTCGCGCCGCAGCGCCCGCAACTCGCGGCTCACCCCACCGTTCAGAATCGCTTCAGCGGCGCCCAATGCACCACGGAAACCCGTGACCGTTCCGCCGACGGTGGATACTTTTACCTGGGCCGCGGCGTCTCCCACCAGATAGAGCGACCCGTTGCCGACTTGCTTGCGCACCGGAATCCATTTTTTGTAGACCGGAATTCGCGCGCCTTGGAATTCAATCGGCGTAAGGCTTCTTTTTTCGAGGAAATTTTCGAGATGCTTACGCGTTTCACCCACCGTTTCGCCAATGACCCCCAGCGCCCCGTGCGTTTTCGACTCCGGGATGAGCCAGTAAAAATACGGCGTATCCTGCGGTACGAACCAAACGCGCGTGGTATCGGGCGCCATGTCCTTTGGTAATTTCACGATGGCCTGGACCAGCGGAACCGTTTCGAGCGGGGCCCATCCGCCCGCGCGCGCCACGCGGCTGCACACCCCGTCGCCGCCGACTACGGTGTCGGCATGAACTTCTTCGCGGCTGCCATCGTTGCAGCGCTCGACTTCCAGGATCAGGCCGCGCCCGTTGGGTTGCAGGCTATGAAACCGGCGGCCGAGTTCTACGCTGGCTCCGGCGCGCGCCGCGTCTTGGGCTAAACCTTGGATTAGCGCCCGGCGTTCAATGATCAGGTCTGGATCTTTGAGTTCGAAAGTTGCGGAGCGCCCATCGGTGAAAAGTTCGAAGCGGCGAATTTCGTTAACGATACTGTGTTCCGCGGCCGGCCCCAACAAATGACGCATACGGTTGGTGACAATCAGTGTGCGTTCGGGGTGTTCCAGAGTCTCAATGCGTTCAAAGACGCGCACGGGTAAGCCCTGGCGAGCCAACACCGAGGCGGTCAGCAGACCAGCCGCTGATCCACCAACTACGGCTATCTTTTGGCTATTCGCGCGCGGGGTGCGTTGGGAGACGCTTTGCGCGTCGCATGATTCGGGCGCCATCGGGTGTATTTGCGATCTGCCTCATGAGCTTGGAATTTCGGATTTTAAAAATCGACGTGTTCCGTCGGGCCCGTTCCAAGATTCCGGATTCACTTCGCGCAGCCCGCCCCGGTTGAGCCACATCGGGACCAGAATTATATCCCAGCGGACGAGCCACTCCAAAGCGAAGGGCGCACGAAACGCGGAAATCATTCAAGAGGCGGAGGTAGGCTTAGGCAGCTTAACCTGGCGATCGTACGGGAGTCCCTCGAGAACGAAGACCGCCGCCAACGCGCCCAGTACCAGCAGTCCGATCACGGTGTACGTGGTGCCCGCCGAAAAATTCGGAATAAACAGAGCAATCGTTCCGCAAACGATCGCCCCGACATACATCGCCAAAACCGCCCCGCGATGACCCATGCCCAGATTCGAAAGGCGATGTGCGGTGTGATCCTTTCCCGGGGAAGTAAATGGGAGCAATCCTCGCCTCGCGCGCGAAATGGAGACCAGGGTAGTATCAAAAATCGGCACGGCGAGAATCAGGATGGGAACCAGCCAATTCAGGGGAAATGGGGTGCCGTCGGGCCGGACTTTCAGCCCGAGCGTGGCCATCAGGAAGCCCAGGAACATCGCGCCGCCATCGCCCATAAAGATTTTTGCGGGATTGAAATTCCAGCGAAGGAATCCGAGGGAGGCGCCCAGGGTGGCGGCGCCGAGGGTACTGACCAGCACCTGACCGTTCATCATGGCCGAAATGGTGAAAAATCCCGCCGCGACCGCGGCAATTCCGGCGCAGAGCCCGTCCATGTGGTCCAGGATGCTGAATGATGCGGTGATGCCGACCACCCAGACGATGGTCAAACAAAAATCGAGGACGAAACCAAGGGCTCCGGGAAAAAATTGGGAGAATAGTTGCGCGCGAATGCCCGAAGCGATCAAAAATAGCGCCGCGATCGGCATACCCACAAAAAGCTTAACCTGGTGATGCAGCAGGCCGCCGTCATCCAGGAATCCAACAATCGCCAGCAGAGTGGCGCCGGCCAGCACGCCGACAATCTGCTGCTGGGGAACGCCGTGGCGTGTGAGCAAAAGCGCGAGGACGAAACCCAGGTAAATCGCGATCCCGCCGAGGAGCGGAATCGGACTCAAGTGCACCTTCCGCGGTCCCGGCTTATCAACCATGCCGAAGCGCAGCGCGAGATGGCGAATGGGCACAGTGAGGCCCAGCGACGCCGCCAGCGCAATTACAAACACGATTGCTTCGGTACGAATCGACATTTCTACGCCGTCTCCACTTCCGAGAGCAACACCGGGAACCCAGGATCTATTGCCTAATGGGGGCCGTCTGCGGATTCGTGGTTTTACGCCCGTGGCTACGAACCGGAACTGCACTTTCTACCGCAGCAACGAAGCGGTTCAACTCGTCAACTCTAGCATAATTTTTCGCGGTTTCCCGTGCACGGCGGCCCATTTCGGCCAGGCGCGCAGGGTCGCGACGCAACTCCCGGATGGCAGCAGCGACCGCCGCGGGATCGTCTGGATCGGCAGAAAGCCCGCAACCTGCGGCTGTTACAATTCGCGCCGCGTCGGATTCGGGCACGGCGACAACCAACACGGGACGTCCAGCAGCGAGGGTCGAATATAGCTTGCTGGGCACAACCACTCCCTCCAATCCGCGCTTGACGGTGATGACTTGCACGTCACCGGCCATCATCACGTGAGGCACTTGCTCCACGGGGCGGAAGGGCACGAATCTGACGTTGGTTAAATTGGCGGCCGCCTGGCCCAGGGATTCGCGGTTGGCCCCATCCCCTACGAACACCAGCCCGGTGTTTTCGTTGCTGAGAATTTCCGCCGCTTGCAGCAGGGTATTCCAGGCGCCATAAAAGCCCAGGTTTCCGGCGTGAAGCGCCACAAAGGGAAAGCCTTGGCGAATTTCCGCGACTACCGGGTCATTCGCTTCCGGCATCGGAGCTGAGGGCGAGCTGCCGTCGCGAACCACGATTACATTTTCCGGCGAGACGCCTTTGGCCAGAATGCGATCGCGCATGTCGTCGCCGAGCACGATGACTCGCGTGGCCTGTTTCAGGGCACTGCGATGCATCCGCTCCCAGCGTTCGACCCAGGGATTTTGGCTGACAATATCGCCGCCCAGGGCCATGTCCGGGTACATGTCGCGAATGTTGTAAACGAAGGGCCGTCCGGAAAGGCGCGCGACGAAGGCGCCGGCGATACCGGCGACCGGCGGATCGGTCATCGCGAGAATCACCTCGGGCCGCAGGGCCAGCGCGCGCGGCACGGCGAGACTGAGATAGGAAAGATAATTCGAGACGCGGCGACGCATCTGGTGCCGGGGATAGGCAGTGGAACCGACACATTCGACGGTGACATGGTTGCGGATGGTTTGGTGGAGCAATGCGAACGGATATGTTTCATCGGGATCGTAGGACGGTCGACCGGCCAAGACGGTCACGTCGTGTTGTTGCGCCAATCGCTCGGCCACCAGCGCCGCCATGCGCGCGGTCGCGGAAGTGTCCGGAGGATAATATTCGTTCAGGAGCAAGATTTGCATGGTGGTCGAATTTTTCGAAACAACGCAACTCTGGGTTGGGAAGTGGGGCGCGCTCACCCTTACTAAATTAGAGTCGCTTAACCTGCACGGTTCGCGCCGCGCGCCGCCGGTTCCTGGTCGATTGCCGCGGCGGTTTTCTTTTCGAGAATGAAATTTCCCATGACCAGCACGTCCATCTGGGTACGCCGGAAGCAATCCAGCGCTTCTTCGGGACGGCAGACGATCGGCTCATTGTCGTTGAACGAGGTGTTCAAGACCACCGGCACGCCGGTGAGATCGCCGAACGCGCGAATCAATTTCCAATAGAGAGGATTGGCGGTGCGGCTTACGGTTTGCAAGCGCGCCGTGCCATCCACATGCGTCGGCGCCGGAATTACGCCACGTTTTTCCGGCCGGACGTTATACGCAAAAGTCATGAACGGCGAGGGATGGGTCTTCCCAAAAAACTCGCCAGTGGCTTCTTCGAGGATCGAAGGCGCGAAGGGCCGGAATATTTCGCGATGCTTGATGCGGCGGTTCAGGATTTCCTTCATTTCCGGGCGGCGGGGATCGGCGAGAATGCTGCGCTGCCCCAGCGCCCGCGGGCCCCATTCGGCACGGCCCTGAAACCAGCCTAAAACTTTTCCTTCGGAAATGTGGCGCGCCGTGGCCTGCACTAACGCTTCCTCGTCGAACTGATCGATCTGGATTTCGTCGCTGGCGCCTTGGAATTTCTCGACGGCGCTGCGAATGTCTTGCGCCGAGGATTGTGGTCCCCATCCAGCATGGTCCATAACAAACTCGCGCGGCCGCCCGAGAATTTGATGATTCACGGCGAACGCTGCGCCCACCGAAAGCCCCGCGTCTCCGGCGGCGGGTTGGACGTACACACGCTCAAAGGGCGAGTGGTCAAAAATTTTGCCATTCGCCACGCAGTTGAAGGCTACGCCGCCGGCGAGACATAACGATTTTTGCCCGGTTTTTCGCGCTAGCTCCACCCAGTGCGCGGTCAGAACTTCTTCCAGGGCCGCTTGCATACTGGCCGCGAGGTTGCGATGACGCTGCTCGAGCGGCTCGTCCGCTTTGCGCGCAGGCCCGAGGCGCTGCTCGAGATAGGCCGAGAATAAACGCCCGAGGACCGGCGTTTGATCGGTGTCGCGCCAGGTCATATCCGCGCCCTGGGTTTGATGGCTAAAATATTCCAGGCCCAGGCGGAAGGAAAGCGGGCCATCGGCGTAAACGATGCGGCGAAACTCATCGAGAAATTCGGCTTGGCCGTAAGCGGCGAGACCCATCACCTTGAATTCGTCGCCAAATTTCCAGAAACCGATGTATTGGGTCAGCGCGGTGTAATACATGCCCAGCGAATGGGGGAAAGTCACTTCGCCGAGATGCCTCAGGTTCGAACCTTCGCCGAGGGCCCACATCGAACTCGCGAAATCTCCAAGACCATCTGCCGAGAGAACTGCGGCGCGTTCGAAGGGAGAAACGTAAAACGCACTGGCTAGATGCGCGGTGTGATGCTCGATGCGATGGAATTTTGCACGAATCGCATCGGGTGAAATTTCAAAGGTCGTGGCCAAGTCTTCCTGAATCCCGGCAAAACGCTTCATCACTCGCGCGCGATCCAGCGCAAATTTTGGCATGCGCATCGCAAAACGCAGCTTCGTTCCGAGACGAGCCCAGGGATTGCGCGGAATCGCGATGTGATCCACTTCGGAGAGTTTTACGCCGGCCTGATCGAGGCAGTAGCGGATCGCGCGCGCGGGAAGCCCGGCGGCGTATTTCACTCGATTCAGCCGCTCTTCTTCGACGGCCGCAACCAACTTACCGTCGGCCACGATCGCCGCGGAAGAATTGGCGTGATAGGCGTTGATTCCCAGAATTATCATGTCAGAACTTGGCCTGGTAATTCGATGTTAACCATTGGTGCCAGCTACTTGCGCAGGCTGGACTCGCAATTGGTCGCTCGAGCTCGATTGTTCCACTCGCAGGTTACGTTTAACCCACTCGTTCAGCACGTATAGACTCCACGGGCGCGACCAGGTCGTGCGTCCGCGCTGAAAATCCTTGAATGCGGACATCGCGAATCGTCCGTCGAACTGGGTTTTTAATGCTGGCGACCAATCCTGCAGACCGGACGCCACCCGGTCGCCCAGTTTGCCGCGCAGCCAATTTTCCCACGGAAAGGTGAAAGTCCGCTTCTTTTGCGTGGCGATTTCTTTGGGCAGCAAATCGTCCATAGCCTCCAGCAATAGCCCCTTGGGCCGCGCCGGATCGTTCTTGATCGCTTCCGGCAGACTGAGGACTTTCTCGACCAGAGGACCGTCGAGAAACGGAACGCGCACTTCGAGCGAATGGCTCATGCTCATAGCGTCGGTGTCACGCAGCAACGTGTTCACCAGGTACGAGCGCAGCTCCAGCCAGGAGACTTGGGTGAAAGCGTCCATGGGTTGTGCTTCGCGGGCCGCCAGCGCCAGCCACTTCGACCACGGCGTGCCGCTCCACGAATCGGTGTCCTGGCGCAGCACAGCCCCGACGGTGTGCGTAGTGAAAAGGGCGCGAGTAAAAAAGTAAGGATGAGGCAGGGCAGCGGGATCGAGCCATGCGGCCGAGGCTTTGCGAAAGGCGTCGCGCGAACCGCGGTAGGTCTTGGAATTTTTTAGCGCGTCAGCGCCGAATCCACGCAGCACACGGGGGAATAGGCGCGCCATTTTGGTTATCCGGGCAACCTGACTTGTGGCCCGGAAGGAACTGTACCCGCCAAAGAGTTCGTCGCTGCCGAGCCCGGACAAGGCAACTTTTAACCCCGCTTGTCGCGCAGCCCAAGAGACGAAATAGGAATTGATTCCGTCCATACTGGGCTGATCGAAGGCTCCGATAACTTCGTCGAGCCGGTCGACCATCTCCGAGCCGGACAACGAAAGTTCGCGATGGTCGGTTCCCAGGCGTTTCGCGGTGGCGCGTGCGATTTCCGCTTCGCTGAATTCGAGGTCTGGAAACGCGACGGTGAAAGTATGGATGCCGCCTTGAACGGCGGACGCTAGAGCGGCGAGCACGGTTGAATCCAAGCCACTGCTCAGGAAAACTCCCACCGGAACGTCGGCAATGAGGTGTTTGCGAACTGAATCTTCCAGCAGCGAGCGAACCTCGATTGCGGAAGCAGATCGTTTGGCTGACGACGCACCGTTGGAAGCGCGGTGCCGGTTTGAGGAAGATTTGTAATTTTCGACAAAATTCCAGAAGGGTTTGGGTGGCGCGGCCTCCACTCGTTCGCCCAGGCGAATCATCATTGAGTAACCGGGAGGCAGCGAGAACACACCGTCGACCATGGTCATGGGCTCGCAAACTGAACCAAACAGCAGATAGGCGGAGACCGATTCGGTGGCGAGCTGCGGCGCAACATGTCCGCTGGCAAGAAGCGAGCGCACTTCGGACGAAAACAAAAACGAATTCCCGGATTTCGCGTAATACAGCGGCTTTATTCCGAGTGGGTCACGCGCCAGAAAAACGCCAACGGGCCGGCCGTTACGGCCTTGGGGCATTTCGACCATGGCGAAGGCATACATGCCGCGCAGTCTCGCGGCGCAAGCCTGGCCCCACTGCTCGTAGGCATGGACGATGACTTCGGTGTCGGAATTGGTGCGAAACGAATGACCCAATCCAAGAAGTTCCTGGCGCAACTCGCGAAAATTGTAAATTTCGCCGTTATAAACGACCGCCAAAGTTCCGGCTTCGTTCCAAATGGGTTGGCTGCCACCAGGTAGGTCGATGATGCTAAGGCGACGCGAGCCGATGACC
Organism: uncultured Acidobacteriota bacterium; assembly: GCA_963737765.1. Classification (GTDB taxonomy): domain Bacteria; phylum Acidobacteriota; class Terriglobia; order Acidiferrales; family UBA7541; genus Palsa-295. The sequence continues at coordinate 14,246 of CAVTTY010000014.1, read as the reverse complement.
ACGGGGGTTGCGTTTAGGAAACCTTCTTCGTCAGGGCCGCGGTGGACGATAGCGGCGAGCATGCGGCGAACCGCTACCTCGCCCTCTTCTCTGGAGCTAAACCCGATGGCACCGCAGATTCCGCACATGGCTCAGTTCGCGGGATTCCAGAAGGCAACACCCGCCCGATAAATCTTGGAGCGCAGCCGGACCGCATGAATTCCCAGCCGAGCTTCTCCGAACCAACGCAGCGAATAACGCAGCAGGAGCAAGAATACGACCAGGAGCAAGGACGCGACCAAGGCCGCGAAGGATTCTCTTTCGACCAGGAGGGTCATGGTCATCGAATCTTCCCAGCCGGGCACGAAGCGGTTGAGGATCGCTCGCAGGGGCACGCCTAGAATGTGCAATCTGGCGATGCGCACGTGGACCGTGTTGTCGAAGGTATAGTTCGCGGGAAACTTGGGAATGGTGCTGATCACCGCGTTGAACGTCGCGGGGTTCAGCAAATCTTCGCGATTCACGGTATTTCCGTTAGCATCGCGAAAGACTACGCGATAGGCGGGATCCACGATGATCCATTTTCCCTGGACCAGAACTTCGGCGACGACGTGCTTGGTCATCTGATTTTGATCCAGCAACAACAAACGCCGAACCTCCAGATTGCCGGTATTCGCCAGATTGATGAAGGCATTGGTGGCCGTTCCACAAACTTGAAGTAACGCGTCGTAGTTCAGAGTGTCGGTGGGATCGCGGTCGGGGACCAGCGCCGAAGGTCCGTAGGGCAGGCGTGCGGGCCCATGTTGCATCCACCGGAGAATCGCTTCGACTTTTTCATCGCCAGGAGCCGTAGCCGGAACGATGGCGTCGGAAAAGCCCTGCAAGTAGCGGCGGGTGGAAAATTCCCAGGCCGCTGCGTATAAAGCGAACAGAACCGACAGAATCAACAAAGCATTTACCAGCAGCCAGGCGTAATGGAACAGACGATCGGACAACGCGGAATGTGGCCTAGGCGTTGACTTCACGGAGCTATTCGCTCGAGCGTCGCTGCCGCTTTCCGCTACGGGAATCGAGACCGAATTGAGTACCTGATCGTCGTTCATGACGTAACAGATTTCCCGGCCATCAAAAATTCGCGCTGGCCGCCGGTTCGTACTGCCGAATTGACGCCGGCGCAGATTTCTTCTGTACTAGAAACGAGTGCACGTTTTGGCCGCGATTTTCTTCGTAGTGCAGTATCTCGCCACCCGCACGAGAGCACCAGTCCTCGACCACCTGCCGCGGCAAGAACGCTACTTTGGGTGTGACGAAATAATCATAGAACAGGTTTCGCGTTCCGGCCCAGGTGCGCTTGCCCTTCGATCGTACAAAATGAACGAGGAAATAGGGAACTCTAAAAAAAAGAACCGTCAACGGTTTCAGCGCTTCGTGCTGCTCTCCCGCGCGAATGAGCGCGCCGGGAAATTGGTACAGCAGCGGATAGTGGCCCGACGGTTTGTAAACGGCCAGGTACATTCGCCCGCCGGATTTCAAAACTCTAAAATTCTCGCGAAAGGCTGCCTCGGGATTCTCGGTGTGATGGATGACTCCATCGGAAATCACCACATCAGCAGTATCGTCGGCCAGAGGCAGATGAAGATTATCGGCAACCACGCCAGGCCGGCGATAACGCTGGACGGCGAGGCCGAGCGATACCCGGCTGCGGTCCAGGCCGATGCAACGAACACCGCGTTTCGCCAGAAAACCAAGCACCCGCCCCGGGCCGCAACCGATATCCAGCACCAGAGACTGCAAATCGAGATTCTGAATGAGTTCGACGAGCGGGCGCGAGACGACTGTGCCGATTTCCTCCGAGGCATCGGCCGGAACCCAGTCGAATGGGTGCTGATCGTAAAATGTTTCCTGCTCAGTTGTGGCCATTTCTAGATCCCAGGGCCTGGGCGTAATACCCTTCCATCTGTTCGCTCAATCGATCCCAACCGAGTTCCGCCGCGACGGCTTTCGCGCCGTCTTGGAATTTCTGGTAAACCTCGCGGTCCGAAATCAAGGTTCGAATCGCGCCGGCTAACGGTTCCGGTTCGGGCGAAACAATCAATCCGGCGCGCCCGTCCACCAACGACCGAATGCCGCAGGTGTCGGTAATGATGACCGGAATTCCGCAGGCCATCGCCTCTGCCGCGGAATTCGCGAAATTCTCGTAACGCGAAGGCAGCACAAAAATATCGCTGTCGGCCAGTGCCGCGGCTTTCGCGTCATCGTAAAGAGGTCCGGTGAATATCACTCGCGATTCGACGCCGGCTTCGTGCGCGCGCTTCTTAAGAACCGCAAGATAGCCTGGCTCGCCTTCGGGCCCGGCGATAATCAGCCACCCCGATTCAGGGCAGGCTTTGGCGAAGGCATCTATCAATACCTCTGCGCCTTTGCGGGGAATCAATCTCCCCAGGAACAGCAACACCGGCTCGTCCGGCGCGATTCCCCATTTCTTGCGGAACCCGCCGCGGACCGGCAGGGAATCGAACACCTTGCGGTCGATTCCGTTGTAGCGAACCACGAGTTTTTGGCGTGGAACTCCGTCGGCCAGCAGTTCGTCCTGTTCCATCTCGGAAGTGGCCACGATCTGCGCCGCATGGCTCCAATACGCTCCACCCAGGCCGCGATGCCAGATGCGCTTCAATTCAAATCCTCGATCAATGGGGCGGTACATGCCCATCGGTTCGATTACGTAAGGCACGCCGTAATCCCGACAGAAGTAACTGACGGCGGGCCCGAATAAGTCGTACAGGCCATAAAAATGAACCAGGTCGAATTGCCTGAGGGACGAACGGCAGAATCGTATCACACCGGGATTCACGGTTAGAGCCCTATAATGTACCAAGGATGAGAGATAGACTGCTTTGACCCCATTCTCTTCCGCACAATAGCCCCCCGGGCAGGCTTCGAACGGCATACCCAGCGCCGGTTTCTTGGCTAAACCCAAATCAGCGGTCAGCACGGTGATTTGGTTCCCCCGCTGCGCCAGTCCCTGCGCCAGCGCACGGACCTTAACCACCGGGCCGCCCCGGTCCTGAAACGGAAAATAGGATTGAACAGCCATTAAAACACGCATTTCGTTCAAGATTCAGGGTGTGTGACTCCACCCAGAAGACACTGATCGTGCCAGGACGCCTCTTTTCGAGGGGGTAGTAGGATACTATGTGGGTCAGATCGAATCTAGGCCGCACTCGAGCAAGACACGTTCCAGACCCACCTCCAGCATGGGAAACCCGTACTTCTGGCTGACGGCTTCAGCGCCGTTCAGGCCCATTTTGGAGCGCAGCGCTGCATCCCCCAACAATCGAGCCAGCGAATCTGCTAAGGCTCCCGGATCGTTCGCCGGAACCAAAAATCCATTCGCACCATTTTGTACGATGTCCGTCACTCCTCCTGCCGCCACCCCTACTACGGGCAGCCCGAAGGCCATCGCCTCGATGAACACGATGCCAAACCCCTCGCCCGTGCTGGGCAATGCAAATACTTTGGCCTGCGCATAGCAGGCGGCCAGTTGCTCGCGAGAAACCGCCTCCAAAAAATATACATGCCCAGTGATTCCAAGCTCAACTGCAATCGCGCGAAGGCGAGGCAAATCGTCGCCGCCACCCACCGCGACCAGACTGACCTCCGGAAACGAGGATTGAAGGTGAGGTATAGCGCGAATGAGATCGTCGGCGCCCTTGTATCGCTCCGTTGCGGCCCAGCGGCCGACGGTTAAAATCACCGGCCCTTGGGGAAATCCGGGCGGCAAGACCAGATTCGATCTGGCCTCGGCCATTCGCAATACTTCGGAATTTATTGGCCAGGGAAGAATCCGGATTTTCTCGGAGGGTATTCCTTGTATCGTGCGCAACTTTGTCGCGGTAAAGGTGCTGGGGGCGATGAGCATGTCCGCAGCCAGCAGCGCCCGCCGGCGGTTCGGAGGCAGAACGTCCCACACTTCGACCCCGTGGCAGAGCACAATTGTTTTGGTGTGCGGCGAAATTTTTTTCATCCATAGCGCCGGTACAGCCAGATTCAGGTGGGCCGCAAAGATGATGCGAGGGTTTTTTCTGGCCAGGCGCAGGGCCTGGAGAACGAAGCGGAACTTCGACCGTTCAAACCCGCGGAAGGGGATCCGCTGGTCTTCAACTTGGACGCTCTGCGGGCCGCGTGGATCGTTCAGGCCAAGATAGGCCCCGGAGAAGTTTCGCCGCGCCAAAATTTTTTGCAAGGCGAGAAGAGTCTGGCGGCTCGCTTCCTGAATTCCGCCAAAACCCGATAGGCCTGGAAAAAGACCAACGACTTGCACGAGTTTCTTGGCCACGTCAGGATTCCTGTGCCACGGTCCGCACCGCGCTTCGAGATTTTCGCTTTAGCAATTGCTCGAATATCACGCCGAGTTCACGTCCGTTGCGCTCCCAGGTATATTGCCGGGCGGTTTCGTTTGCATTTCGGCCAAGCCGGGCCGCGAATTCCCGGCCTTCGAACAGACGCCGGATCATCGCGGCGAGCGTATCCGCGTCGGTGGGGTCCGCCAGAATCAGACCATCTTTACCGTCAGTGATGATCTCGCAGGTGCCGTTATTCGCGGAGACAATTACCGGCAGGCCACAGGCCATGCACTCCGCCGGAGGTTGCGCGAAGGTATCTTCTAACGAAGGCCCGACGTAGGCGTCCGCTGCCGCGTAGTAGAACTCGATGTCATCACGGGGCGGAAGAAAATGAATGTGCCCGTCCATTCCGGCGTGGTGTACTTCGGCCAAGTAAGGCGAAGGATCTTCGCGAGTGATCACCAGCAAATCGATAGGCAACTCGCGCAGCGTGGACAAAGCGCGAAAAATCACAGGGAGACCCTTGTTGCGGCCATCATTGCTGACAATCACCAAAGCAAACCGCTCGGAAGCGAGCGCCAATTCTTTTCGAGCGCTTTCCCGGAGCAGCAGGCGGCGTTCCGGATTGAAAATCTGCTGATCGAGGCCACCGTAGACAACCGGGAATTCCTCCCGCCGGCCATAAAAGCGTTCCAAGGCGATTGCGGTTCTCCGCGCAATTAGAATCAACGAAGTGTCTTGCCCCCCGTACACGCTCTTTTCCAACATCGTCACGAGAAAATAGTACAGCCGGCGATGCAACAGACGGGGCCAGGCCCGAACGGGAGTTCGTTCAAACGAGAGTTCCTCGGCCGCCCTTCGAACATATTCCGCGAAGACGATGTGGACCGAGACGGCGTCGGCGTCCAAACAATTAATGCCCGGGCTGAACACCAGGTCGTGCCGCAAGCCGCGCATTTGGCGATCCCACGCACGCATCGTGCGATTCGCAACGATCCACCACATGTAATTCAGAATATGCGGCCCGGGAAGTTTGGGAACCCGGTGCCAGTGGACGAACCGCAGATCGATGTCCCGCACGTCCTGACTGTATATGTGAATTTCGTACCGAAGCGAAAGCTGCTCCACCCATTCGGCCACGCGCCGCTCGGTTCCGTGGCGCTTGTCGATGAAAGGCGAAACAATGGCGAGGCGTGGTTTTTGAGGCGGGAGCGTCACCTGCTAGACTCCCACCCGCATTATTTCGCACCAGCGCGCCAACACGAACACAATCCAGAGCCGCGACCATCCGACCGCTTCGGGATTTTGCAGGTAACGCTGCCACAAGCGATTCACCGCGGCCGGCTCCAGGACCCCGGCGCGGGCCAAGCGTTGCGGCTCAAAAGTTTCAGTTATCGTCGAGCGCAAATCGTTTCCCAGCCAGCGTGAGAATGGGAAGGTAAAGGTGCGCTTGGGGCGAGTCTGCAAATCGGAAGACAGCGCTTCCGGAAAGATTCCGCGCATGGCGTCCAGCAACAATTGTTTCTTCCGCAGGCGCGCCGCGGGCGGCAGCCCTAAGACGTACTCCACGATCGCGTGGTCCAGCAGGACCGGTCGGACTTCCAAACTGTGCGCCATACTCATGGCGTCGCCGTCGCGGAGCAGGCGCGCTTCCAGGTGCGCCGGGAAATCGAGAAAGGCGACGCGCTCCTGCAAATTTTGGCCCGCGGTTTCGCTGGCCCAACTCCGAATGTGCTTCGCTGCTTCGGAGGTGCCGTTGGATGCCGCGAACGCCGGCTGCAACAGCTGATGGACGTCGCTTTCGAGGAAGAGCACGCGGACCGCCAGTTGCGCCGCAACGAAAGGATCGTCGGAGCCCACCAAATAGGAAAGTTTGCGCCAGCGAAATGGAAATTGATCGTGGTCCAGCAGCGCCCGGCCGATGCTCTTCGGAAAAATCTGCAGCGCATCCGCCCAATGCGAAAAGCGATCGAACCACGCGGCCGATTCGTAGCCTCCAAACAATTCGTCGCCACCCTGGCCGGAAAGCGCGACTTTGAATCCAGCTTCGGCGGCAGCGCGCGAAATCCAGTAGGCGTTCAGACCGTCCACGGTGGGTTGATCCATGGCCCAGAAGGCGTTATCCAGTGATGCGGCCATTTGCGATGCAGGCAATTTGATGACGCGCCGTGAAATCCCAAGAAGCTGGGCGGTCTTTTCGCTGGATTCCGATTCATCGAAGGACTTTTCATCGAACCCAATGGTTAACGCCGTAATTTTATCCGCCCCGGCGTGCGCCATCAGCGATCCCAAGGCCGCCGAATCAACGCCGCCGCTGAGAAACAGGGCGATGGGTACATCCGACATGAGTTGTTGGCGACTCGATTCCACGAGAAGTTCACGAAGGGTATCGACAATTTGCTCGGGCGGTTCTTGCGATTGGGCCGTGGCGGAAGAAGGCAACTGCCAATACTGGGTTCTTTTGAGAGTGCCGTTCTGCCAGACCGCAATACTTCCTGGTTCGAGCGGCTTCACGTTCTGGACCGCGGACCACGGCGCGGGAATATGCCCGAGTTGCAAGAATGCGCGTATCCCGGCAGGGTCGAGCTTTCGGGGAATCAGGTCGGAAGCCAACAAGGCCTTCAATTCCGAAGCAAAAATTACTCTCTGCGGGTCGATCGAGTAATACAGCGGCTTGATTCCCAGACGATCGCGGGCCAGCAACAGTTTTTTGGCGCGCGTGTCCCAAATCGCAAAAGCAAACATTCCGCGCAGGTGCTCGACGCAGCGCTCGCCGCATTCCTCATACAAATGAAGGATGACTTCCGTGTCGGTCGTGGAACGAAATTGATGGCCCTTGCTGATGAGATCCGGGCGCAGTTCGTGGGCGTTATAACATTCTCCGTTATAGGTGATCCAGATGGTCGCATCTTCATTGCACATCGGCATGCGCCCGCGTTCGCTGAGGTCCACGATCGAGAGGCGCGTATTCGCCAGCACGCAGCCGCCGAAGTCCTGCACCGCCGTGCTGTCCGGGCCGCGATGCCGGATGGCCGCCGCCATCTTTTCGGCGGCCGAGAGGTACTCCGGATTCGGGCCGGTTGAGACGATGCCAGCTATTCCACACATTTTGGGTTCAGCTTTTTCCTTGGGCGGTCTTGCCCTACGAGTACTACCGCTAGAATACCCGCCCGTGCGCGGCAATTGCCAGTTCGTGCGAGTGAATTAAGGAATTTGCAGTACAGCGTTAATCCGGCCGCCCTACTTCACGGTATATCGCGACATGTTGCGCGACCATGCGCTGCTGCGAGAAAGTGTTCATGGCGAACGCGCGCCCCTTACTTCCGATCTCCTGGATCAAAGACGGATTCTCAATTACTTGGCTCATGCGGGCCGCGAGTCCCGCTACATCGGCGACCGGGAATTTGAGCCCGCCACCATCGGCCACGAGCCCCAACCCGCCGATGTCCGACGCAATTAGAAAGGCGGCCCTCCATCATCTGCTCCATCGCAGCCAATCCTGCGGTCTCTTCGCAGATAGATGGCATGACGATTACCGAGACGCCACGGAGCGTGGCCTTGATTTCGGCACTGGGTACAAAACCAACGAATTCCACTCGCTGCGACAATTCAGGCCCTTCGGCCAGCTGCTCTAGATTGCCGCGTTCCGGACCATCGCCTACGATGCGGACGCGGAAATCGTAGCCCTTCGCCGCGAGGATACGGCTGGCTTCAATGAGAACTGCGACGCCTTTTTCGGTGACCAACCGCCCCAGATAACAGAAACATATCAGCGGCGAATCGCGGCCGAGCTCTGCCGGACCCAAAGGTTCCGCCGGGCTGGCCACGCCATTCCAGATCGTCGTAGATCGCGGCAGCTCGATACGTTTGGTTACATGAGGGCTCACACCAATATTTGCAGTGGCACGCTTAGCCAGCCAGCGCCGCGGAAACGTCAGAAATAAATTGCGAATGCTACCCTTGAGTCCCATTTCTTTTTTGTTGCACTGGACGCACTTGAGATAACGGCCAGCCATGAAATTTCCAGGACAGACACTGCGATTGGGCTCGTAGACCAACATGCCATTCGGGCAAACTGACTGATATCCGTGATGGTCAACCACCGTGGGCTTCTTGAGGAGCCACGCAATTGCGAGCGGAAGGAAAGCCGGTCCCGCAAGATTAATTACGTCAGCCCACCGCACCAGCCCAACCAACTCCGAGCTGCTCGGGCGTCGGACGACGCGGAAGGGCAGCCTAGAATCATCCATATCCCTTCGTGGTGTCTGGGTCACAAAAACGACTTCGAAGGACTGTTCCTTATTCGTTCCGACCCATTGGGCGAGCCCGGTGGCAAGCGAAAGCGTGACGGTCTGCACGCCGCCGAGATCCGGGAACCAGTCGTGGGAATAAATCAGTAGTTTGATTCGCGAACTCATTGGTGAGGTCTTGAAAAGTTCGAGGCCGCCTGCCGGACTATGCTTCCGCCGCTTTCAGGACAAATACGTGATTATCGCCAAATTTGCAGGCGCCGGACACGAACCAGGAGAGCCCGCGCATCATCCAGGTGTACCGCCGGCGCGTCGCCACAAAACCGTTGGGTGGCACCAAATGATGTTCGTGAATTTTCATTCCGGATATCGGAAGAAACTGGCGCTCGAAGAGGTCCCAGAAAATCGGAGAAATGTGCGTCGGCTCGCTGGTTGCATCCATCATGCGGATTTTTTCGGTGAGCAGAAATTTTACCCGGGCTGGCACGCTATCAACGTTGGGCGTGGTAATCACCATGTACCCTCCAGGTTTCAATAGCCGGCGGCCATTGCGCAGCAGGGCGATGGGAGCCTCGACGTGCTCGATGACTTCGATAGCGGTGACCATGGCGAACTGGCCTTCGCCCAGCTGGCTGCTGAAGTTACTGTCGTTCAAATCTACGGGCACGAAGGGCAAAGGCGCTTTGAAACCAGCAGCGTTCAAGTCCGCGGCGGTTACGTTCCAGCCGAACTTCTGCATGCGCATGGCCAAGAGCCCGGTTCCGGCGCCCAGATCGATGGCACGGTCACCGGGCTTGACGAAGCGAGGAAGCACTTCGTCCACCACATATTCATGCAGGCCCGGCATCGTAAGCGTTTTCAGTTCTGGCTCGGTCAATTCTGGCTCCTCACGCGAGTCATTTGAGTATGGTGAATCATACTATTCGCCTTGACCTTTCAGGCGTTTGGACTTCTTCAACTTTCGTGCGGGCGCAGGTGCTTCGCGAACTTGACGGCGATCACCTTCCAGGACAAATATTTTTCCTGAATCGACAGATTTTTTTCATGCATTTCCCGCCAAAGCTTCGGATTATCTAGAATTTCGCGAAGCGCCAGGCCGAGGGCGCGTTGATCGCCATACGGCACCAAAGCGATGCCCGCTTCCTCAATGAGAGTGCCCTGAGCCGCGCCGCCGTAGCCGACGATCGGCAAACCGCAGGCCACTCCGGCGAGCGCGCTGCCCCGCCTAAGGTAGAGTCTTCCACGGACCGCAATCATGACGTCAGCTTCGCTGATGATTTGGGTTACTTCGGCGGCTTCGCGAAGTCCAAGATTGCTGACTTCGATCCGGGTTTCCGCAAACGCCCGGTCGATTGAATCCTTCGCTTCCTGCGTGCCACGACCAACAAACACGACCCGGAGATTGTTACCGCGTGCAGTCGCGAAGCGCAGCGCGGAAGCGACGTCATTTACCTCGCGCTCGCCGTACGGGGATTCACTGACGCAGAACACGACCACCGTATCGCGTCTCGCGTTTTGCATGCGGGTGGCGCCGCGATTGGAAAGATTCTCCGGGATGTTGGGACCAAGTGGGATGAACGCGGATTTTCTATCGCCCGGCGGAAGCCAGGGCACGGTATTGAGGGGAATCGTAAACACACTTTTCTCGGCGAGGCGATGAAGCGCACGTACGGTCCAGTTTTGGAATCCACAGCGGACGCGATCGATCCAACGAAGGCCCACAGCGCCAAAGGGCTCATGAAATACCATGGCACAGCGTGCGCCGCGCCAGCGTAGGATAGCCGAACAAGTCAACGCATTGATCGGAAAGCCGCGATTCGACCAGGCCATCGCAGTGTATTGGGGAAGAACCCAGATGCCGCGCCACTCGCGGCTCGCGCTCCATAATTTGCGAAGCGCTAGCCACCAGCCATCCCGAACCCAAGTGACGCGAAATGACTCCAATTCGATTCCGTGCGCCGTAAGATTTTGCGCCAGGTTCGCGCAATAATCCGCAATCCCGTCAGCCGGCACATCTTTTCGGCCGAGAAGTACAACCCATTTTTCGAGCGGGGGGTTTTCGGCCTGCGCTGATGCCATTGACTCCATTCCTAATTCCGGGAACGCCACACGCGGATCACTCCTATTTTTCCACCACGAAGCTGCCGATGACCAGCGCATCCATGCCGGAGCTGAAAAAGGTGCGAATGGCGTCGGTGGGCGAGGACACGATTGGTTCGCCGCGCAAATTGAACGAGGTGTTCATCACGACCGGCACGCCGGTGCGCTGGCCGAATTCATGAATCAGGCGCCAGTACAGCGGATTTACGTCGCGCTCCACGGTTTGCGGGCGCGCGCTGCCATCCACATGCGTAACGGCGGGAATTATATTGCGCTTTTCAGGGCGCACCTGCGCGGTCAGAACCATGAAGGGCGAATCGGTCGCGGACTCGATGTATTCGCCGGCCACTTCGGAAAGCATCGAGGGAGCGAAGGGCCGCCACCATTCGCGAAACTTTACAGCGTTGTTCACCTTTACGGTCATCTCTGGATCGCGCGGGTCGGCGAGAATCGAACGGCTGCCCAAGGCGCGCGGGCCAAATTCCATGCGGCCCTGGACCCAGCCGAGAATTTTTCCCTGGGCCAGCATTTCGGCTGCGACTACGGCCGGATCGGCAACGCGTGTCGCTCGAATCTTGTAGGTCTGCAGGGCTTTTTCGATTTCCGCGTCCGAGCACTCGTTGCCGAGATAGGCGTGGCGCATCTTTCGAACCGGTACTTTTCCACCATGATCCAAATGGGGCGCGAGAACCGCGCCCAGACAGACTCCGTCGTCGCTGGCCGCCGGTTGCACGAAAATTCCGTCCACGATTCCGGAGGCGCGAATTTTTCCGTTGGCCTTGGAGTTCAAAGCCACGCCGCCAGCCAGGCACAGATTGCGCGAGCCGGTCTGGGTCACCGCGGTTTTTGCCAGCGTCATCATGGCTTGTTCGCACAGGTCCTGCACGGCCCAGGCGATATTCTTGTGGCGGGTATCAATCTCCGATTCCGGCACGCGGCCGGGGCCCATCCGCTTTTCGATGTGCGCTAGCGGCGCGGAATCCTGGCCCATGAGCAGTTTGGTCGTTACCCGATACGGATTTTCATTCGGGCGAATAAATTCACTCAAGTCGACGCCAGGTCCGCCATAGGGCGCCAGGCCCATCACTTTCCATTCGTCGCTGTAGGGCGTGAAACCGAGATAGTGGGTGAATTTTGCGTAGAACAATCCCAGAGAATTCGGCCAGGGGATGGTCCAGATGTGTTTCAAGCTGCCCGTCGCGCCCATGCCATAGGGAAGTGGCTTCCCAGGCGCCACGTCCATCGAGAACGAGGACTGCCGTGTCCTCGAACCCGGAATAGGCGTAAGCGCTGATGGCGTGCGCCAGGTGATGATCCACGAAGCGAAACTTGGCTCTGGAATCGGCGAACGACTGGCGAAAGCGATTTTCGCCCCCGCGTTGATGCCACATGCTCAAAAAGAAGCGCGTGGAATTCAGGACGGCGTAGAAGTCGGCCGGTTGCCGGCCGGTGGCGTAATTCTTGAGGTCATGCAAAAAAGGAGCTCGCGGCGGAGACCAACCCTGGCAAATGAAATCGACATTGGCTGGCGCAACGCCTGCGAAATCCAGGCAGGCTTGGATCGCGAGCGCCGGAAAGCGCGCATCGTGCTTGACCCGGCTCAGGCGCTCCTCGGCGACGGCGAACAGCACTTCTCCATCGCGCGCAATGCACGCGGATGAATCGTGCATTTGCGAATAGTTGATACCCAGGCTGATCATAGCGACGCGCGCGCTCCCCAGAGTTGAATCGAACAGCGAATCAGGACAAACTGCAGCAACTGTTTACAGTATTAGGGCGTATCTCTTCGCGTCCAGCTTCGGACCGGCGAGCGGTACGCTTCAAGCCGGCCTCGCTCTTTCTCCAGCTTTGGCCGAACTCATAAATGGTTCCGGTAATTCGACCTCACCAGCGCCGGGCGGTAGTTCGACGCCAGTGATCACCGCCACGCCGGGCGCGGCTGGAAGCAATTGCGGCGACGGAAACAATGTGTCACGCAGCTTCAGCACCGGAAATTCGATGAGCCTGGCCATAAGAATGCCGAAGACCACGCATCCGACCACATACCAGGTGAAACGCGAAAATCCCTGCAGTTGAATGTGCAGGAATTGCTGAAAGCCGCGTTCGGTATAAACCCCGAAGACTCCCTGCCACAAATAGATCGAATAAGAATACAGGCCTACGAAGGCGCACGCCGCGCTTAATTTTTCCAGGGGCGCTGCGAAGGAGCGCGGCAGGACATCGCGCACATGAATGCACAAGAGCAAGAGGCCACCGAATCCGAGATACAGAAACGTCGGGCCGAAAATCAGAAAGAAGTGGCCGGTGCCCGGGAAGATGAAACAGGTGGATAGAAAAGCGGCGGATAGGAGTCCCACCACCCAGCGGTTTACGGTGGAGCGCATGAAATTCTCGGTAGCCAGCCGGTGAAAATAATGAAGGTAGCCAAGCAGGACGCCGAAAAACAATTCGTCGATGCGGTCATGGGCCGGCATCATGATGGTATCGCCGTAAAATTTCGACGCTGGCGTCAGCCAGATGGTCGCTGCGCGAAGGCTGAGACATACGATCGCGATTACCGCGAAGGCCCAGGGAATCGTATTGAAAGGATTGGAGCGGTTCGCCGAAAAACGAATCAGCAACAGCAAAAGCACCGGCAGCAAGATGTAAAATTTTTCCTCGACGCCGAGCGACCAGCAGTGCAGCCAGATGGACGTCTTATAGTCCTGCAAAAAGAAAATCTCACTAAGGTACGCGCCCGCATGGGACAGCTTGTGCGCGGCGAACTGCACGATGAACGTAGCCAGGATCATGGCGTAAAAGGCGGGATAGATCTTGAGCCCGCGACGGATGAAGAAGCGCTTGAAGTTAATGCCGCCGCTTTTCTGATATTCGCTGTACAAAAGTCCGGAAATTAAAAAGCCGCTGAGCACAAAAAATAAGTCCACGCCAGCGAAGCCCATTTTAAAAATCGAAAAGTAGGCGCCATGATGAAACAGCACCAGCAGCACGGCCAGGCATCGCAAGACGTCGATTTGTTTTATGCGCACACGATTTTCCAGGGCATGGCTATTTGTCCGGCACCAAACGGCGGAGCACGCCATCGAGAATTCCAGCGACGCGCTCCCAATTGAACCAAGCCGCCGTTTCCTGAGCGGCGCGGCCCAGATTGCGGCGCATTTCCGGAGATTCGGCAAGCGCGCTAACCGCACGAACGATCGCTTCCGCATCGCCCGGTCGAATCAGCAATCCGTTCCAGCCGTCGCGAACCGCGTCCACCATTCCGCTGGTTTCGGCGGTAATCACCGGCAGGCCCCCGGCCATGGCCTCGAGCAGCACCAAAGGGAGCGCTTCAAAGAACGACGGAAACAAGAAAATGTCGTGCCGCGCATAGACGTCCGGCATCTCTTCCGAAGGGACGAACGGAATTACGTCAATGCATTGTCGAACCGGGGCCGGAAAGGTTGGCAGTATCGCGTCTGGTCCCTGGAGGCAGCCCACGATGGTCAGACGAATACCGGGAAATTTCTGCAGCAGCGCCGGCATGGCCTGCGCGATGTATCTTATCCCACGTTGCGGCAGCCAGGTACCGACG
>CAVTTY010000013.1:0-187267 GCA_963737765.1 uncultured Acidobacteriota bacterium | reverse complement strand
CCAGTTCTTCCAATCTGTTCAAGCAGGGGATAGACCCCAGCAGGGTGATGCGATTGCCTCCCGGACCGAAGCGTTACCGTGGCCGAAGGCGTGCGGCCGGTCCATCGCGACACGGCCGCATGACCCCGATGGTGCGTGCCTCCGTCCTGCTGCACGTCGCCGCGGCGGGGGTCTGCATCACGCATCCGCTGCTGTGGGGTTGGGGCCTGGGCGCCGTGGTTTTGGACCATGCGGCGCTGGCCGCTGCCGGGATGGCGCCGCGCAGCAGGCTGCTGGGTCCCAATCTGCACCGGTTGCCCGCCACCGGACGGCCCGAGTTGGCACTGACGTTCGACGACGGTCCCGATCCGGCGGTGACACCCGCGGTGCTCGACATACTCGACGAATACGGTGCGAAAGCGACCTTCTTCTGCATCGGCGCGGCAGCGAGGGCGCATCCCGGCCTTGTGCGCGCCATCGCACGACGCGGCCACGCGGTGGAGAACCACACCGACCGCCATCTCGTCGGCTTCGCGTGCCTGCCGCCGGCCGCGCTGCGGCGCGAGATCGACGCGGCGCAGGACACCTTGGCCGATCTTGCCGGCAGCCCGCCGCGGTTTCTCCGCGCGCCCATGGGTCTGCGCAGCCCATTGCTGGAGCCGGCGCTGGCATCCGCCGGACTGTGCCTCGCGTCCTGGACGCGCCGTGCGCTGGACGGCATCAGCGGCAATGCGGACGCCGCGCGCGCACGGCTGCTGGCGGGTCTGGCGGCGGGCGACGTGCTGCTGATGCATGACGGGCGCGCTGCCAGAACGGTTCATGGACGCGCGGTTGTGCTCGAAGTGCTGCCCGCTGTGCTGGAGGCCAGTCGTCAACTCGGCCTGCGCTGTGTGACGCTAGGCAACGGCATCCGCGCGGCTGCTTTTTCGCCATGCACGCCAGGCCAGGAATTCCAGCATCAGGCGGAGATGCATCCAGGTCAGCAGCACGTTGTCCCGGCCATAGCGAAAATGTGAGACGCCGCCTTCCGCTTTCGAGAAATACGCGACAGGCGCCGGTCGGTTGATCGTGCGGACGCCAAGCCAATTGAGTCGCACCACCGCTTCCGCGTCAAAATCGAAACGGCGCATCCAGCGGGTTCCGCCCATGATGCTCACCAGCGGCGCGATGGGATAGACGCGGAAGCCGAACAGCGAGTCGCTGACAGCGCCGCCGGTCTCCACGCCGGTCCACCAGTTGGACACCCGCCGTCCGTTCACCCGGAGCGCCGGCGCTGTGGCATCGAACATCGGCACGCCAAGGACCATGGTCTCGGGCGCCGCCATGGACGCGGCCATGAAGGCGGGGATCTCGGCCGCCGGATGCTGGCCGTCCGCGTCGCAGGTCAGGGCATGAGTGAAGCCTTCCGCCTGCGCCGCAAGCAGCCCGGCGAGAACCGCGCCGCCCTTGCCGTGGTTACGTTCCAGCACGATCACGCGCAGGCCGGTGTCCTGCTGCGCTTCGGCCAGCATCTTTGCCGCACTGCCATCCGTGCTGCCATCGACGACCACCCAGACCGGGCCCAGACCGCCCGGGCCGCACGCACAGTTCGCAGCGCATACGGTCCTGGATTGTAGCTTGGGATCAGGACCATGTGGGTCCGCGACAATGCCGGGCTCGCCACTGTCATGTCATGGCCAATTCCGTGGCGAAATAGCGTTGCAGCATGACGGCGCCGTCGGCCGAACTGCCGATCTCCTCGAAGCGCTTGCCGCAGCGGGCGCGATAGACAAGCGGGAAACTTGGCATGCGCGTCAGCTTCCAGCCTTGGCGCAGATAGGGTGTCTCGTATTCCAGAAACACTGTCTGTATCGGCACCTTCGCACCCCGCGCGATCAGCACGAAGCCTGGTTTGAAAGTGCCGAGCCTGTGGCCGTCGCCGCGCGTTCCCTCGGGGAAGATCAGCAATTGCGATCCGGCTTGCAGCGCACGCACCGCCGCGCGGATCAGCGGCAGCGGCGCATCGTTGCGGATGTATCCGGCCAGCCGCACGCTGCCGCCGAGCAACACGTTGTCCCACAGCGAAGCCTTGGCGATGCAGGCGACACTAGGCAGGCGCGAAATGATCATGAGCGCATCGAGCAGCGACAGATGATTGCTGACGATCACCAACGGTCCGGCTTCGCGCAGCGTGTCCAATTCGCCGAGGTCGAACTGGGCCAGCCGGGTGACACGCATCAGCCAGAGGCCGCCGCGAAAGCCGAACATGATGACGAACTGGCCCAGCCGTGCCCCGATCCCGCGGCGCATGAACCGTTCCAATACGCCGGCAATCAGGCTCACGCGAAGCTGCCGCCGCAGAACATCCCAACAACGAAATAGAATTGCGTCGCGTCAAAGGCGTGCCTCAGCAATCGGACCATTGCTCCACCGCGTCTGCCATAAGCCGCATCAACACCATCATTCACGGCAATCGGGTGAAGGGCGACCCAGCTTCAGGATCGAGTTTCCGTTCCCTCTCCTCCCTGCTTCAGGGAGAAGAGGCCAGGGTGAGGAGGGCGGTGCCGCCCGCACGCGTCGGGCACGCGGCCCTCGCCTCACCCCGGCCCTCTCCACCCCTAGGGGTGGAGAGGGAGCAGGCACGCAAGGCCGCCCGACTGCTGCATGGAAAGCGAGTTCGTGCTTTACCCGATTGCCCTGCCCCATCATTCATCGCTGCCACCGCAACTGTCTGCCTCCTCCGGCGGCGGCAGGCAAGACGACGGATTTCGTTCCGATTGACGCGATCTCCCGTCTCAAGGACGGCCGTGCTAAGCGGGAGGCAGCAAGCGGAAGGCCAGCAACCTGATCGTCGCCGACCCGACCACACCACCGCATCCGCCCTTGACGACATACTATTCCGATGCCGCGGCACGCCCGAGCTTCGTGCGCCGCCTGTTCCATGAGACCGCGACCGACTACGACCGCATCAACGCGGTGTTCTCCTTCGGGACGGGCCGGCGCTACCGCCGCCAGACGCTGTTGCGGGCCGGACTTCGCCCGGGAGATCGGGTGGTGGAGTTGCCACCGGCACGGGACTGGTCGCGGCGGAGGCACGCCGGCTCGTCGGGCCGACCGGACTGGTCGCGGCGCTGGATGTGAGCTGGGGATGTCCGAGCAGGCGTGCGCCGCGCCCGGCCTCGGCCTGGTGCAGGGTTCGGTCGACGGGTTGCCGTTCGCGTCGGGGAGCTTCGACGTCCTGACGATGGGCTACGCGCTGCGCCATGTCGCCGCGCTGGGAGCGGCTTGCGCGGAATTTCTCCGCGTGCTGCGCCCCGGCGGTCAGGTTCTTCTGCTGGAGGTCGGCAGACCGGACGGACGGATCGCGCGCAACGCCGCGCGCTTCTATCTGGGCCGCGTGGTTCCGTTGCTCAGCCGCGTGATCGGCTCCAGCCGGCGGGCCGGGCTGCTGATGCGCTACTATTGGGAAACCATCGAGTTGTGCGGACCGCCCAGGCCATCGTCGCGGCGCTCCGCGATGCCGGCTTCGCCGAAGCCGCGTGCCGGACCGAGTTCGGCGTGCTGCGGACCTACACGGCGCGGCGGCCGCCGTAGGCTAATCTTCTTCGTTGCCGACGCGGCGGTGGAACGTGTTGCTGTAGCCCCGGTCGAGCAGGATGGGTTGCGCGGCCGCCGGATCGATCGGATGCCAGAACACGTCATTGTGTTCGCCGGTAATCTCAATCGCGCCGCCGGCACGACGGTCAGCACCACGTCGTTGTGCGCGCCGGTCAACCGCACGTACCAGCACGGTCCGCTAAGGGTGAGGTCGGTGTGGCTGCCCGAGCAGCACCGGCCTGGATCACAGGTGATCTGGCGGGGTAGCCGCCGTGATAGATCGCCCAGCCGTTGTTCGGATCCGATCGCGCCGTTACGGCGGCGGGCAGAAGCAAGCTGATGGAGGCCGAGAAGGCCAGGATTTTCAGCATACGCTGCTCCTTTGGCTGAGCCGATCGGACCGGGCTTATGCTGCTTCGCACAGTCATTGGGTTGCGTTGACGATGGCGACGTAGTGGCAGGCAGCACCGGCCAGAACGAAGCCGTGCCAGATCGCCTCCTGAAATCGGATGCGGGAACGATGGAATATCACACCCACAGTGTAAAATAAGCCCCCCGCAACCAGGGGCACCACCGTTCGCACGGGCATACTGACCAACAAAGCGGGGTCGGACACCGTCGCCCAGCCCAGAACCAGATAGAGCGGTAGGGACAATTTCTCCAGTCGGCGCGGAGCGGCCAGCATCAGCAACGCACTGGCCACTGCGATCATCCACACCGCGCTCAGTAGCCGGACATGCGCGCCTCCGCTGCCATAGGCCACGACGACGGGAGTGTAGGTCCCGGCGATCAGCAGGAAAATCGCCGCCTGATCCAACCGGCGGAACAGGCTGCGCCGTGGTCCGTTGCGAACCAATCCATACACGCGGAGCACCGGCATTGCCCAGAGCGTGTCGGCGTATTGCGACCGCGGCGATCTGAGTCGGTCGCGCTGGATGGGCCATCGCAACGCGGCCGCAGCCGCCGCCGCGATCCAAGGGCCGCGCCTTGCATGACCAAGTACCCGCCGCTCGACAGGGTCGTGATTCCTGCTGCGGCCCAGGCTCATGCCGCAACAGATAGTGCGGGTTCCGTCGTGACCGAACGGGTTTGAGTCGAATTGTTCGCATGATCCGGCGACGCTCGACCGTCGCGCCACAGCCGGCGGGAAAGTTGTCTCCAATGGCAGAGCGATGGAACGCACAGCGGTCTGGTTGGTTTGGTGACCGCGCGGCCTCGGAGAACATGGAAACACGCGTCCGAGCTTCGCCGTTTAGAGGCCCGTCCTCAAAGACGCCGCCTGTGCGGAACGTGTCGTCGGGACAGCCGAGAGCGGGGACAGCTAACATCTGACCGCGGGCAACTGTATCCCTTCTGGTTCCTGCCCTATGCGATCGCTTGCGGAAACACTTTCATTTTGAAGGCCTCGGAGAAGGTGCCGCTGACCATGCAGCGCGCTTTCGAATTGATGGAGAGCGCTGAAATTACCGGCGGGAGTGTTGAGCCTGGTGCACGGCGACAAGACCGCGGTGGATGTGCTGCTGGAACATCCCGACGTGCGGGCCATCAGTTTTGTGGGGTCCACGCCGGTGGCGAAATACATTTACGCGCAAGGCGCGAAATACGGAAAGCGGGTGCAGTGCCAGGGCGGCGCGAAAAACCATGTACTGATCCTGCCGGATGCGGACTTGGAAACGACCACGCGCATCGTCAGCGACAGCGCGTTTGGCTGCGCGGGGCAGCGGTGCCTGGCGGTTTCCGTGGCGGTGACGGTGGGCGAAGCCCGCAGCGAATTCACCAATGAAATCGCGAAGGTAGCGAGTTCGATCCGAGTGGGAAACGGCCTGGACAAGGATAGCCAGATGGGGCCGGTGATCACCGCCGAAAGCAAAAAACGGATCGAAGGATTGATCGACACCGGCGTGCAGGACGGGGCCAAAGTTCTACTCGATGGACGATCGGGAAACGGAACGAACGGCGGAGGAAACTTTCTGAAGCCGACGTTGCTGGACAACGTCCCGGCTGCGAGCGCGCTTTCCACCACCGAAATTTTCGGGCCGGTGCTGAGCCTGGTTCACGCCAAGACGCTGGAAGAAGGGATCGAGACGCTTTCGCGGAGTCCGTTTGGAAACATGGCTTCGATTTTCACCAGCAGCGGCGCGGCGGCGCGAAAATTCAGGTATGAGGTTCCGGCGGGAAACATCGGAGTGAACATCGGAGTAGCGGCGCCGATGGCCTATTTTCCGTTCAGCGGGTGGCGGGATAGTTTCATGGGCGTGCTGCACGGGCAAGGACGCGATGCGGTGGAATTTTACACGGATAAGAAAGTGGTGGTGGAACGCTGGCCGAAGGAGTGGTCGCGGAAGTTCTGAAAGGGCTGTGGCGCGGATTACTCTAGCGCTGGAAGCACACCCCACTGAGAGTGGGGTGCAGACAGGCTAAGAGCCTGTCCCACGCCTTATTCATGTTTCGGCAGCGCGTAGGCGATGTAGTTGCGGTGCACCGGCTCGGCGGTAGGCTGTTCGGGTCCATCCCTTGGCACGTCATTTTGTTTAGCGGAGGTGGCGCAAACTACGAGATATTCGCGACCATTCACTTCGTAAACGGCCGGGACTCCCTCGGAGGCCGCCGGAAGGTCCACCGACCAGAGCACTTTCCCGGTTTCCTGATCGTAGGCGCGGAGCTTGCCTTCGTCCTTCGTCGCAATGAAATACAGACCACTGGCGGTGACGACCGGGCCATTCCTGGGCAACATTATGCCCGTATCTTTTAAATGCTCCGACGCGCCTTGCGGCGCGTTTCCCAGCGGAACCTGCCACTTGATCGTTCCTTGATTCAAATCGTAAGCCGTAATGACCGACCAGGGCGGTTTAATGATCGAAGGTTGCAGACCGTATCCGGTCCAATAGCGGACGGCGTCTCCTGCTGCGTTTGATCCTGCGGGAGGTTCACCGCCGGGCGGAAGTGGACCCGGCGCGCTTTCCGGATGGCCCAGATACAAGATCAGACCCTTAAGTAAACGGTCGGTGAGGTCCGGAAATCCGGGCATGTCTTTCAAACCGTATTTCACGACACTCTTGACGGTGTCTTCGCCGAAATTCGCGGGAGCGTTGACTAGCGAAGGAATCGCGGGAGGCGCACCCTCGCGATCGAGGCCGTGGCACCTTTCGCAATAAAAGTGGTAAACCGCTTTGCCCTGCTGCACGGGCGTTCCGGTGCTGGGAATATTCCAGAGCGAAGGCGGGGCACGGCGTTCGTTTTTCAGGATGGCAGGAATATCCATGGAAACGACGAACATGGTGGCGTTGGTGGGATTCGAGGCGGTCATGCCCCAGTTCGATCCGCCGCGATTTCCGGGCATTTCGATGGTGTCTTGCTGTTCGGGCGGGGTGAAGAGTCCTTCATTGACCGCACCCTCGACGACTGCTTTCCATCGGGCTCGATCGCGCGGGCTCAAAATGTAAGGATCGAGATCGGCGACGGTAAACTTCTGGCGGGCGAACGGCGGAGGCGCGGTGGGAACCGGTTGGGTGGGAGAAGCGGCCTCGCCCGGCATATTGGATTTGGGTGCGGGCCGTTCCTCGATCGGCCAAATCGGTTTGCCCGTGGCGCGATTGAAAACATACAGGTAGCCCTGCTTGGAAGCTTCGGCGACCACATCTACATTTTGGCCGTCGTGTTTTATGGTGAGTAATTGCGGGGCGGAGGTGGCGTCGTAGTCCCACAGATCGTGATGGATCAGCTGGTAATACCAGATTAATTTTCCGGTGCGGGCGTCGACGGCGAGCAGCGAATCAGCGAAGAGGGTGTTGCCCTTGCGGTCCGCGCCGTAAAAATCGTAGGTGGGAGCGCCGGTTGGGATATACACGATTCCGGTTTTCTCATCGAGACTCATCTCGCCCCAGCAGTTGGTGCCGCCGGCCGTTTTCCAGGAACCTTCGGGCCAAGTGTCGTAACCATATTCGCCCGGATGCGGAATGGTGTGGAAGATCCAGACCAGGTGGCCGGTGCGAACGTCGTAGGCGCGAACGTCACCCGGAGGCGAGCCGTAGTCTTCACCGGTTTCGGAGCCGACGATAATAAGATTTTCAAATACCTGACCCGGAGTGCCGGCTTGGATTTGATACATCGATTTCGGATCGCGGCCGAGACCGACTTTCAGATCGACGGAACCGCCGTCGCCGAAGGATTTGATCAATTCTCCGTTGGTGGCATCGATGGCTTCGAGATGATTGTCAAAAGGAATGAAGAGACGCTTTTCGGTGCCGTCCTTGCTCTGCCAATAATTAATTCCTCGATGAACTTCGAGGCGCTGTCCGATGCTATTGGGGTGATGGCGCCAGATTTCTTTACCGGTGGCAGCGTCGAGAGCCACGATGTCGGAATGTTGGGCAATGACGTACATGACGTTGCCGATCACGATGGGATTAAATTCATAGGCGCGTTCGTTTCCCGAATCGTAGGACCAGGCGACTTCTAATTGGTCGACGTTGGAACGATTGATCTGGGTGAGCGCGGTGTAGTGGGAAGAATCGGGGTTGCCGAGATAGGTGCTCCAGGTCGCGTGAGATTGTTTCGTTTCTTGCGCACCAGACCAAGTTACGGCGCCGACGAGCGCGGCGCTGAGCGCGACGACAACTGCCGAGATGTCCAAAATGAAAAGATACGCGTATTTTGAACATCAATTGCTCCTGGGCCACATAACGTCAGAAGTCGAATTGAAATTTTGGAATTTCATACCTGGTCCAAGGTTTGCTCATCCGAACCGCAGCAATCCTTCATCCGTTAACGAAACTCGCTCGGGGATTGCATCGGCGGCAGCGACAAACGCGTGATATTCGGCGTTCACGAGGGATTTTGCCGGAACCCAGCATATCCCGGCGCGCCGAATAAACTTCCACGCTCCACCATCTGGCGGCGCGACCCGAGCGACGGCGAAACACCGAATTCCATCGCGCAAGTCATGGTCCGACCATTCCATGGCGGATCAGAACGCAAGTGATTTTCTTCCCAGCGGCAGAGCCACGGAAAATCTTCGCGCTTCCAAATGTAACCAAAAACCAGTTTGGCGGTTGGGGACCAGGACAGAAAGTACGCGTCGTCGTTGGCGGGATCGAGAAGATGAGTGGTGAAGCCTCCCGAAACGGGCTCGCTGGGATACACGCGCAAGTCGATCACACCTCCATCTTTGGCGGGACACATCAGGCCGTGAAACTCCGCGCCAGTTTTCTGGAAGCCGCGACCGCCGGTGAAATCTTCGTCGATCACTTTGGAGCGGGTCACCGGGGCACGAAACTGGGTGCGGCCCGATTCGAGAAAGGGAGGGCCCATGGTTACGTGTTGAGTCCAGGCGATAGGGCGGTCGCTGGAAGAAAGATTTTCGACCGATTCTTGAATGCGCAGGAGGCCGCCGGGGCCACACAATTCAATGCGGCGACGAAACTCGAGATGGGCGAGTGGAAGAACGGCAGCCATCGAGATGGAGGTTCCGTCGGTTTTCGTTTCGTATCGTGCTGACGCACGCTTCGCCATGGACCGGGACGCCAGCCGCAAATTCTTCGGCGCTGGGCAGGCCGTAAGTATCCAGGCAGATGCTGTGGCCCATGAGCCCGGACAAAATGTACGCTTCATTGCTCAACCCATATTCCGGGTGGCTTGCAGCGGAATAGGTGGAGGGTTCGATCGAAGGCCAGGGCGGGGTCCAGAGCGGATTGACGCCGGTTGCTTTGTGAAAAATTTCCGCAAGGTGACCGCCCGCAACGAGGGCCGTAACGCGAACACTCTCGTTTTCGATGCAAACAGCGCGACGATTTCGATAGCTGGTCTCAGTCATCGGGCCAATCGATCCGGAGATTTCTTAGACAAGGTTTTTCGGAAAAGGCCCAAGGATTTCCGCACCGTTAGCGGTCACCAGCACGTCGTCTTCGATGCGAAAGCCACCGGCGGGAGTTTTGTAAATGCCGGGCTCGACCGAAGTCAGATTCCCTTCTTCCAATGTGGTGGTGGATTGAGGCGCGAGGATCGGCGAGGATTCGTGATAGCGGAATCCCAAACCGTGGCCGGTCACGTGCGGAAAGAATTCAGCGTAACCGGCATCGCGAATCACCGAACGCGCCGCCTCATCGACGTGTGCGCCGGTAACTCCTGGCTTGATCGCCGCGACGGCGGCTTGCTGCGCATCGCGAACGGCGTTAAATATTTTGAATTGCTCGTCGGTCGGTTTTCCTGCGACACGCACGCGGGTGCGATCGGCCCAATACCCGTCGACCACCACTCCGAGTTCGAGCAGCGCGACGTCGCCAGACTGCAGGCGAAGAAGAGTCGAGATTTCGTTCGGCCGATAAGCGACGGCCGATTCGTCCGGGCCAACGGCCACCTGGGCAAATGCACGGACGCGGTCGGCTCCCTGGCGTGTGCCGGAAACCATGATTTCGCGTTCCACGGACGCGGCAAGTTCAACTCCCGTGGTGCCCACTGCGACCAGCTTTTCGAAAGCCTCCAGGCCGAAACAGGAGATTTCGCTAGCCAACCGGAGTTTTTCTATTTCGTAAGGCGTCTTGCGCAGACGCTGCGATTGCAGCAGCGCGGAAGCGTCAACGAGTTCGGAGCTGTCAAATGCGCGGGCCAACAATTCCCGGCTGGGGGCCGCGGGTACCAGGAACTCGGCGCGAGTTCCATGAAGGAGCGACCACTTCAAAGCTGCCCTCGTAGCCGATGCGTTTCCATGATTTGTTTTTTGCGATTGCAGCAAGGCTTTTCTGTACTGCGGTCGCCGGGTTCGGCGCGCTCAGAACTCCGTATCCGTAATATACAGTTTGCGATCCCCACAGAGACTTCGCAGCTTCTTGTTGGTAGCAGTCGGGAATGATGCAAACGGAATCGCCGTGCAGAGGAAACACCAGGGTGGTGGCGCCGATCATCGGCCAAAAGCCGCTCAGCAGCAGGACGTTTTCCGGCAGGCGCAGGACGAGGGCATCGAGCCGCTCGGCCTCCATGGCCTGTCGCATTCGGTTGAGCCGCTCTTCGTTCAGCATCTGCTGTCGCCCCTGGGCCGGAAAACGATTTTCATTGGATGCGGTACTGGTTTAGCCCGCGCCGATGAAGCCGGGATAGAGGGTCATGCCCCCATCGACGTAAATCGTGGTGCCCTGAATGTAATCCGATTCGTCGGAGGCGAGCCACACGGCGACGCGCGAGACATCCTCAGGTTCCCCAATTCTCTTCGACGGAATTAATTTCAGCAGGACCGAGTTGAAAACTTCGGGTGAGGTGACTTTCTCCACGTTCATCGGAGTGCGGATCGCGCCGGGTGAAATCCCGTTCACCCGAATTTTAAGGTGGGCCACTTCCTGGGCCAGGCTTTTCATGAACAGGATCAAACCGCCTTTCGCGGCGGCGTAATTGGCGTGACCTTCCCAGGGAATGATGTCGTGGACCGAGCTGATCAAAATGAGTTTTCCGCAGGCGTAGGAAATGGAGCGGTCGATGCCCTGCTGCTTGAAGAGCCGGACCGATTCGCGGCAACACAGAAACACGCCGCCCAGATTGACGTTGATGACCCGTTGCCATTGCGCCCAGGTCATCTGGTCCACGGGCGCGTTGAGTTGTAGCGCGGAATTGGGAATGCAGATGTCGAGGCGGCCAAATTCGTCAATCATTTTGCGGAACATGGCCTGAACTTCGATTTCGTCGGCGACGTCGGCCTTGAAGATGACGGCCTTGCGGCCGAGTTTTTCGATTTCCCGAGCGGTCCAGCGCGCGCCTTCTTCGTCGCTGTTGTAATTCACCAGCACGTCCGCGCCGGCTTGGGCCAAGCCGATGGCCATCGATTGGCCCAGACCCTTGCTGGCTCCGGTGACCAAAGCTTTTTGTCCGACCAGCACGCGGTGAATCGGCGCGGGTGGCATGTCATTCGGAGGCGTGTAGTTATTTTCGGGAGCCATGGAATCGATCCTTTTTTAATTTCGCAGCGATGATGGTGGCACTACTGGACGGCCAGGTTAGGAGCTAGAGTACAGGAATCGCGGGCCGCCCCGGTCCATCGTCGACTTCTAGGTAACGACTCGCCAGCGGGTCACGGTCGTGGCGGCCACAGGATCGCCTTTGGCGCGATAGCTCAAAAAATTCTTGAAGTGCGGAGCGTTTACGTGTTCGTCGAGCGCTGCCTGACTTTTGAATTTTTCGAAGAACATGAACTTAGCGGGATCCTCGGGATCGCGATGCAATTCATAGGCAAGGCACCCAGGCTCGCGGCGAGTGGGTGCGAGCAACGCCCGCAACTCGCGCTCTAAATCCTGCTCGCGCCCGGGAACCGCCTCCATATGGACGTTCAGTATGATGTCGCCGTCACTCATGCGCCAACCTCGTTGGGATCCATGGCCAAGCCGCGAATTTTACTACAGAAACACCGGCGGTTAGTTAGCTGCCACATTTTTGGGCAAGGCGTAGGCGATGTACGATCGCAGCGGCGGCGTGGCGGTCGGCTGCGACGGTCCATCGCGCGGAATGTCCGTTTCTTTACCGGTGGTGGCGCAGATGACGATATATTCCTGCCCATCCACTTCGTAAACGGCCGGAACACCTTCGGATGCGGCAGGCAATATCGCCGACCAAACTTCCTTGCCGGTGGCCTGGTCATAGGCATGGAGTTTGCCTTCGTACTTGGTGGCCACGAAAATCAAACCGCCGGCGGTTACAACCGGACCATTCCTCGGCATCATAACGCCGCTGCCGGTGATGTGTTCGGCGGCAGCGGGCGGAGCTTCTCCCAGCGGGATTTGCCACTTGATCGTTCCGGCGTTCAGATCGTAGGCCGTGAGTTGGGACCAGGGCGGTTTGATGATGGAGGTCTGCAGATTGTATCCCGACCAATATTTAGTCGGAGTCGCGGGCGCACCATTTGCCGCCGATGGAGGCGGTTCGGGTAGCTTGGCTGGCTCAAGTTTGCCTGGCGCAAGATCAGGATTGTCGAGATAAATCATCAGGTTGGTAACGTGAAGGGTGCTGAGATCCGGGAAACCGGGCATTTCCTGAATGCCGTTTTTCACCACGGTGCGGATCAGGTCTTCACCGAAATTCTTAGGAGCATTCACGAGCGATGGAATGGATGGCGGCGAGCCCTGGCGATCGAGGCCGTGGCAGCGCTGGCAATATAGATGATAGATGGCTTTGCCCTGCTCCGCCGGAGCGACGTCCATGGGAATTTCCCAAAGATTCGGCGGCAGCAAATGCTCATTTTTCAAGAGAGCAGGAATGTTCATCGATAGCACGAACATGCTTCCCGTTTTGGGGTTCGAAGCGGTCGAGCCCCAATTCGCGCCGCCATGATTACCGGGCATCTCAATCGTGTCGGTCAGACCCGGAGGAGTGAAGAGACCCTTGTTGACGGCCGCGTCGATGGTTTTTTTCCACTTGGCGCGTTCGGCGTCGGTCAGGAGATAAGGATCCAAGTCCGCAGAGGTAAAGGTTTGCTTGGCAAAAGGCGGCGGAACGGTAGGAAACGGTTGAGTGGGCGAAGCGACTTCGCCGGGCATGTCGGATTTCGGAACCGGACGTTCTTCGATGGGCCACAGCGGTTTGCCGGTAACGCGATTGAAGACGTACAGGAAACCATTCTTGGTGGCCTGGGCGACGATAGGAACTTCCTCGCCATTGTGACGGACCGTCAGTAGCTGCGGAGCGGCAGTGGCATCGTAATCCCACAAATCGTGGTGAACCAGCTGAAAATACCAGATTAATTTGCCGGTGCGGGCGTCGAGTGCGAGCAGCGAATCGGCAAACAGGTTGTTGCCAATCCGGTCGGCGCCGTAAAAATCGTAGGTCGGCGCACCGGTGGGCACGTAGACAATTCCGCGCGCGGCGTCCAGACTCATCTCTCCCCAGCAGTTCGAACCGCCCTCAATTTTCCAGGTGTCCTTCGGCCAGGTTTCATATCCGGGTTCACCCGGGTGAGGGAGCGTGTGAAAAATCCAAGCCATTTTTCCGGTGCGCACGTCATAGGCGCGAATATCTCCGGGAGGCGAGCCGTATTCTTCTCCGGTTGATGATCCCAAGACCAGGAGGTCGCCAAAAACAACGCCGGGGGTGGCGGATTGAATTTGCGACATGGTCTTGGGATCACGATCCAGCCCGGCCATCAAATCGACGCGACCGTCAGTCCCAAAGGAAGTGATTAACTGGCCGGTCTTGGCGTCGATGGCTTCGA
Organism: uncultured Acidobacteriota bacterium; assembly: GCA_963737765.1. Lineage (GTDB taxonomy): Bacteria > Acidobacteriota > Terriglobia > Acidiferrales > UBA7541 > Palsa-295. Next base: position 173,529 of record CAVTTY010000013.1, on the reverse strand, counting down.
GGTGATTGGCGATCGGAAGCAAGAGCCGCTGCTCCGATCCATCTTTGCTCTGCCAAAAATTAATGCCGCGGTGCATTTCCCAACCCGGGGCGTACTTCGAGCGGTAAACCCAGATTTCTTTGCCAGTGGCGGCGTCGAGGGCCACCACTGAAGTTTTGTGGGCCATCACGTACATCGTCCGGCCGACGACGATGGGACTGAACTCGTAGGAGCGGTCGCCGGAGAGGTCGTATTGCCAGGCAACTTGAAGTTTGTCCACGTTGGAAAGATTGATTTGGTTCAGGGAAGAATAGTGCGAGGAGTCGGCGTTACCGAGATAGGTGGCCCAAGTGGAGTGGGAAGACTTGTCTTTCTCGTTTTGCTGGGCCCGCGCCGCCAACACGGCGCTTAGAAAAGCAATCAGCACCAGGGCGATCGCTAAAAATCCAATGACCGAAAATCCGCGTCTAGGCGTCGACATAATTCCGGGGTCCCCTTTTATCGCTTGCCGCTAGTATCGAGAAAAACGAACGTGCCTTTGCGCGCGGTGGTGAGGATCTCGATCTTGCCATCCTTATTAATGTCCTGGGCCAGGATCTGGGTGCCGATGCCGGAGGCGTTGTGAATCAGTGTGGGGATCCATTCGACGGCGCCGCCGGATTTGCGCGAGAGTTTGAAACGGTAAAGAACCGCGGGATTGTCGATTTGATTTTCGTCGTAGATGTAGCCGTGCGACCACCAGCGTTTGCCGGTGACGATGCAGGGCACACCGTCGCCATCGAGGTCCGCGAGCGCGAGCGCATGCAGCTCGGTGAAGGCGACGGATTTGTCCGTCTCCTCCCAGTCCTTGCGGGCGGCGAGCGGCACCGCGGGATCGCCCATAATCAGGTGGCGCTTCCAGGTGCTGTTGCCCTGGGCATCGCGTTGCTGCTCGAACCAGGCTAGCCCGGGGCCGTGCGCGTTCAGGCTGCTGATCACGTCCGGAACGCCGTCGCCGTTCACGTCGTAAACCACGATGTCGCCGCCACCGCGCAGAAACCACTCGCCGGTAGTGGCTCCAAATGGGACGGCGTGAAATTTCCACAGTCCCTTGGTTCCGGCGGGCGGCTGTTCCCACCAACCGCTGGCTTGCAGAATGTCGAGGCGCCCGTCGCCATTGAGATCACCGACGCCAAATCCATGGGGGCCCCAACTGCCCTTTTCGGAGACGGGATAAAAGGTCCACGGCTTGGTGGGATCGGAGGCATCGGGCTTGGCGTAACCGATCCGGTCGCCCTGAGCCATGATCAATTCGGGACGGCCGTCGCCATCGATATCGACCAGATTGGTGGTTTCGGCATCGACGGTTGGGATGACGTTGTAGTTGTCCCAATGGCGCGATTCGCCGCGCGGGTTGACGAACAAGTGCGCGGAAAAACTGGGCATGGGGCCGAAACCCATAATGATCAGAACATCAGGCCAGCCATCGCCGGTGAAATCGTGGACGTGGGCCAGGAAGCAGTTGGTGTAATTGCCGTGCTCACCAGGACCGCCGGGATTTACGGTATTCGGCGGAAAAATTTCGCGCGCGATTTTGAAATCGGGGCCGACGTAATAAAACGGTCCCGCCACGATTTCATCGTAGCCGTCGCGGTTCAGATCTCCGGCGGTGATGGACTCGGAATAAAAAAGATCAGTCAGCTGGCGAAATTGCGGATTGCCGACATTATCGGCGAGACCGGCTACCCGTTGGGTGAGGTCGAAAATTGAAATGTCTTTGAAGCTGGCATTCGCGCCGCCGGAAACGCACAAAGCGATTTGCCCGAAATGGCTGCGTTCGTCGGACAGAGCGCCGACGCCGGTGGTGTCCCAGGGCAAGGCTGAACCGCGCAGCTCGACTTCCACGTCCTGCCAGCCATCCTCGCCTTTGCTGACGCGCACCGGCGGCTCGGGCGGATAACCGGTGAGCGCGCCGACCGGATCATTGATTCCGGAACAGGCGATTGGAGCGCAGGCGCCGCGCGCCATCTTGTGTTCCGCGCCCGCGACATCGAGCGGAGGGGCCGGAACGGGCTTGCGGTCTAACTCTTTCCCTTGCGCGTCGAGTGTGACGAGCGAGAGCGATCCAGCGCCGGTGCCGGACAGCACGGCATAAATGCCGGCGGTCCGGTCACTGGCGCCTTCGGGGTGGTGAAATCGAGACCACGTTAGCGGAGCGTTGCGCAGCAACACGCCCACTTCCCCGCCGGTAGAACGAAAAGAAAATTTCAAGGCAAAATCCTGAAGGCCGCGATCGAGCACCAACCATCCGGCTTTGCTGGAATCGCCCGCCGCCACAATCTCGGCGTCCTTCACGCTCCATTTTCCGGCGCCCTGGGTGTGCCAACCGGTGAGATCTGCCGTATTGAATTGATAGACCGGCGCCGACGCGGATTTGGCGGCCTCTTGGTGAAGTGTTGGTTGCGGCGGTGTCAGGAGCTCGCGCGCTGATTTGGGTCCAAACTTCAGAAAAGGGATGAAGGCTCCCAGGGCTGACGAAGCTCCCAGGAACTGGCGCCGGCTTGTTCGCATCGTTCTCGCTCTCCCGTACCGAATTTCTGCGCCATCGTGACAGCACCTGCGGAGCCCTTCGGAACAAATGAAAGGCGCCGCAGGTGAATGAAACTTCTGCTGATCTATGATTCGTCCGCGCCCGGCTAGAAATTGAGCCGGAGACCGAATTGAATCAGCCTGGGATTGTTGGCCTGGGAGAAGATCGCACCCAAGCTCGAGTTCGAGTTGGCCGTAAAAACTTGCCCTGGAGGCCCGAACTGCACCCGGTTGAACACGTTGAACGATTCCGCGCGGAACTGGAAGCTGAACCGTTCATTGATCGAAGTGTTTTTGACCAGCGCCACGTCCCAGTTGTTGACGCCCGGCGAACGAATCGCGCCATCGGTGCGGCTTTCCGTACCGTAGGTGAACGGATCGGGTTCAGTGAAACAAGCCGTATTGAAATACTCGTTGAGCTTCGACCGCGTGCTGCCCGGGATATGCTTGTCGCAGCCGGGTACCACGTTGGGACGCAGACCGCCGCCGAAGGAATGGCTGGTGTCGTTGGCGGCGATGATGTTCAGCGGGAACCCTTCCTGGAAGGTCGCAATTCCGTCGAAATTCCAGCCCGAGACGAATTTATCGGCCACGCCGTGGACTTCCGAAAGGAAGTACTGGCCTCGTCCGAACGGTAGCGGGTAGACATAGCTGACCGTCAGATTTTGCCGCGCATCGAAAAGCCCTAGCGACCGCTCGCCCCTGAGGTTATTAAAATTCTGATAGATCTGTTGCAACGAGCCGAAGATGGTGCCTTCCAGCCAGTCCGTGCTGGTTTCGGTGTTGGTCATCAACTTGGAAAAGGTGTAGGAGGCAAGAATCGTACCGCCCTGACGGAAACGTTTCTGCACCTTGACTTGCAATGAGTTGTAGTCGCTCGATCCCACGTAAGCTGCCGCTTCGACCACGTTTTGATACGTGGGAAAGGGTCGTAGCAATTGCCAGGCCGGAACGTTTGGCGAGGACAGCGGGCCCGAGCTGATCAATCCGACAAACGGGTTCGGCACGTTTTGCAGCAGCTGGTTGCCGAGGGCAAGATCCGCGTCGGGCAGCTGATTGATGTTGACGCCGTTATCGCTATTGATCGGCAGATGCACGCCCTTGGACGCCGCGTATGCGACTTCGATGTTAAGTCCGAAATGGAATTGGTGCTGCAAGGTCAGGTTCCAGTTCAGATAGTAGGCTGGGTTCCAATGCGCGATTGCCGCGGAGCCACCGGCGCCGGAAACTGAAGTGAAGTTCTGACCGAGCAAGACCTGCTGGAAATCGGCGTTGCGCCCGGGCGGAAAGACCAGCGCGGGCGGAAATGGATTGCTGAGCACGTTGAAAGGCGTGGCGCCGTTGTCTTGCGACGTGACCTGCGCGTTGTTGTACAAGTTGACGGCATTCTGGAACGGAGATTCCTGGAAGATCGCGTCGGACGGTCCGTAGAACAAACCAAAACCGGCGCGGATAACGGTATCGGGATCCAAACGGTACGCCGCACCAATGCGGGGCGCGAACAGGTCGAACTTTTCCGCCTTCAGGCCTCTTTCGGAGTGGCCCGGCGCGGAGACCAACTGGAATCCGCCCTTCAGCGGAAGTCCGGTGGGGCCGGCCAGAATGTTGGTCATGTTGGGATCAAAGACCGAAAGAGAATCGTGGCGCTCGGTCCATACGCCCGGGATTTCCCAGCGCAGGCCAGCGGTGATCGTGAGCTTGCTGTTGACCTGGAAGCTATCCTGGACGAAGTATCCTTGATAGCGCATCGAAGCGGCCGTGACATTCGGAGTAAGAATCGCGGAGGGGGTAAAGCCGCCGCCCGGACTGGCCGCACCGAGCAGGAAGTCGGCGATGCTGCTGCCCGTGTTTCCGGGGTTCAGGTAATTGCTGGAGGTAAAAGTGTTGTCGAAGAAGAAGTCACCGGACGGCGATGCGACCTGGTAGTAATTCGAGTCCTGACGGCGCAGCTCAGCACCGAATTTGACGGTGTGCTTACCCCAAACTTTGGTAAGGCTGGGGCTGATGACGTAGTTATTGTTGACGGCGTTGATGATTTGAGTGCCGCCGGTTCCGAAGTCGGGAAAGGCGAAAGCTGGGAACGTCCGGAATTGGGGCGGGAGGGCGTTCATATACGACGGGAACCCGAAGGTGGTCAAGTCCAGTCCGGTGATCGACGGAGGCGGACCTTGAAAATACTTGAACCGGAGGTAGGACACGCGGATGTCGAAGATGGTGGTCGGGCTGAAACTGTAGGTGTCGCCCCACACGATCGAGTTGGTGGTGAACTTTTGGGGGTCCAGGTCGAACCAGTAGGTCTGGTTCTGATAGGGATCCTGCGGCAACTCGTCAAAAGCCCAGCGGGTGTAGCGCGCGAACATGCGCTGCTTTTCGCTCACGTTCCAGTCGGTACGGAAGTTGATTTGGTCGTTATTCCCGCCGACGCTAGCGTTGGTCAGGAAGTTGAATTGGTTGGTGATCGGGTTGCCGGCCGGAATATTCGGAGCGGCGAAAAGCCGGCCGTCTTGGCGGAAGTAGTCCGCTACCGGATCGATGCGATTGGCTGGAATTTTGTTCCCGGGAAACTGGGTACGGGTCGGGGTTTGGCCCGGGGCGCAGGGATTGCCAATCTGCCCGCAGGAAGTGGTTAGCGGATCGTAGATCGGGATTTGGTTCCCATTCGCATCGAGATAACCGGAAAAATCACCGTTGAGTTCAGCGGCCGTAGGCACTGTTTCCAGAAAAGTCTGGCCTTGGCGCAGCGCGAAGCCTTCGTAATTGAAGAAGAAGAAAAGCTTATCCTTCTTGATGGGGCCACCGAAGGTCACGCCGTACTGGTTCTGAGTAAATGGCGGCCGCGGCGTGCCGGTGTCGTTGGAAAAGTAGTTGTTCGCGTTCAATACTTTGTTGCGCAGAAATTCGTATGCGGAACCGTGATACTGATTGCCGCCGGACTTGGTGGTCAAGTTGATTACGCCACCGGAATAGCGGCCATACTCGGCGTCATTACTATTGGTCTGGACTTTAAACTCGGCAACGGCATCCTGGGTGGGAATGAGCGCCGTCAAGCTGCCATAAGAAACCTGAATGGGCGACCCGTCGTAATACATCGCGTTCTGATTGGCCGTTCCGCCGTTGATCTGATAGTTGCCGCTGGCAAAGATGTTTTGGCTGGTGAGGTTTCCGGCTGCGCCGCCCTGGGTAACCACGCCCGGCACCAAGGAAGTCAGGTTTAGAACATTGCGGCCGTTGAGCGGCATCTCCTGCACCGTTTCAGAATTGACCACCTGTCCGAGCGACGCGTTTTCGGTCTGCATCAGGGGAGCGGCGGAGCTGACCTCGACCCGCTGGTCGACCGCACCCACTTGCATGCCCACATCCACGCGCACGGTCGAGTCCACTTGAATGGTGATGGAGTCACGCACGTAGGATTTGAAACCGGTCTTCTCGATGGTCACCTTGTAGCTACCGGGAACCAAACTCAGGAAGCTGAAGCTACCGTCATCGCCGGTAGTGGTGGTGCGCTTGAAGCCGCTGTCGCTGCTGGTCAGGGTCACCGCTGAACCCGGCAGCGCGGCGTTGGAGGGGTCGGTAACGCTTCCGACGATGGAGCCGTAAAAAGATTGGCCGGCCAGCGCGAGGGAAAAGAAGAGACAACAGGCGAAAGCCGCAAGAACCTTGCCGAGTTGCGAAGAGCGAATCAGGTTGGTATGCATGGTCGGTTGCCCCTTTTCTGTCAAACAAATCCGAATTTTCGACGGCGGAAAGTGCCGGGAATTCAGGCTTAGCGAAAACCGGAACGGGAAGTTGAGCACCCCTACTCTAAATTCCCTATTGAACTTAATTCTTATTTCCTAACCGTAGCGGACTATACTCACTTCCAAATTGATGTCAAGAGATTTTGTCGCTCGTTCGCCGCTTGCTCTTGCGTCAGAGACACGAATCGGCCTGAATCAAATATTCCTCACTAGAAATACGGAAAACCGTACGAAACAGGGATCCATTCATTCGATTACAAATCAGGAAGGCTGCAGCCAGGCGCGCTTGACGTCGGGGTTCCCGGCCGAGGTGAGCCGAAGCATTTGATCGTCAGACAGCGTGAGATCGAGGGCCGAGATATTCTCGGCCAACTGCTCGACGCGGCTACCAGCGATGATCGGAAGAATTGCGGGGGTGCTTTGGCGCATCCAGGCGATGAGCACCTGATTGGGGCTACGTCCGGTCTCGGCGGCAACCGCCTGGAGCGCCCGCAAACGATCGTCGGAGTCGGGTCCGGCGAATTGCGCGGGAAGTTGACGGTCGGGTCGCGTGTAAGCTCCCTGCAACAGCACGGAATAACCGATCAAGGCGATGCCGGCAAAGCGCGCGTAGTCTTTCAGATCTTCATTCAGAAAAATCTGCGGACCAAAATCCGCGCCGTAGCGCGGGCGCAGGTAGGTATAACGCTGTTCGACCACCGAATACTGATTCCAATGATTGGCCTGGGCCACGGCGTTGGCTTGCGCGATGCGCCAGACCGGGAGATTGCTGGCGCCGATCACGCGAACTTTACCGGCGCGAATCAACTGATCGAACGCCTGCATGGTTTCTTCGGTGTGCGGTATCACGGTCATCGCGGTGGGAGTAGTACAGGTCGATCCGATCTGTTTGCAGCCGGCGCAAACTCTTTTCGCATTCTCGTTCAATCTCGGCGGCGTTCAGGCCGCCCTGGCAGCCGGGATAGTCGAAGGCCAGCTTGGAGGAAATGACCATTTCATCGCGGTTGCCGCGTTCCTTCATCCAGGCGCCGATGGTGGATTCGCTCTCGCCGCCTTGAAAACCCGGGAGCCAGCTCGCGTAAAAATTCGCGGTATCGAGAAAATTTCCGCCTTGGCTGCGGTAAAAATCGAACAGCGCGAACGAGGCGGCCCGGTCGATTTTGCTGCCAATCAAATCGGTGCCCAAGGCCAGAGCACTTACTTCGAGATTGGATTTACCGAGCTTCGATTTCTTCATGGGCCCAACTCCTGTAGCGGCGGTGCGGACTACGACTCAAAGTCGGTTAGCGGGTATAGGTGGCCAAAACCACGCCCACCATCATGACCAGGGCCCCGACAATATGTACCGGCGTCACGCGTTGCACGGGGGAACCGAGCCACCCAAAATGCGACAGAATCATCGCGCCGAAAACCTGTCCAGCGAGCAGGTTGATGAAGAGTCCGCGGGCTCCGACTTGCGGGATCAGCCAGATGATGGCGAATACCAGGCACGCGCCGAGAGCACCGGCCGTCAGCAAAATGGGATGGACCGCGCTGAGGCCGGCCAGGGCACCGGGACGCCAGCCGGTCAAGCCGATCGCCACGGCGGCGAGAGCGCCAATGCACCAGAAGACGGCGTTGGCCACGCGCGGATTGCCGATGCCCTTGCCCACTTCGCTGTTCATGGCGAGGTGCAAAGCGAGGATGATGCCGAGCAGCAGCGTGAAAAAATAAAAGATCACGACTTTATTCATTTGGCCCTCGCGTAAGGTGATCCGGCGGAAATCCGGCGGCCCGCAAGGCGCGGAGTTCGCCGTTGAACTTTTTTCAACATATTCAAAGCCGCAGCAACTATACTCAGTAACGCTATCGCGTCAAGGCAGTTTTTGGCCGGAGCGCGGGCGATGGGCACCCGGCTGTGTTACTTTGCGGTGCGCCGTAGCCAGCGGCGCTGCGTAAGTTTTCGGTGAGCAGGCACGATCAAAATGAAAAAAATAAAAGTTGCGGTTTTTGGAATTGGATTCATGGGACGCGTGCATGTAGAGGCGCTGCGCCGTCTGGGCAACGTAGAAGTGGCCGCGGTGGCGGGCCGAACGGCTGAAGCGGCGCGGCAATTCGCCGAGGCGCAGGCGATTGAACGATCGACCGGCGATTATCGTGAGCTGTTGTCAGACCCCGAAATCGCGGCGGTGCACATCTGCTCACCCAACGCCCTGCACTTCCCCATGGCCCAAGCCGCACTCGACGCCAATAAGCATGTGCTGTGTGAGAAGCCGCTGGCTTCGTCGGTGGCCGAGGCGGTGACGATGGCGGCGCTGGCCACGGAAAAAAATCTGGCAAATTGCACGCTCTACAATATTCGCTCGTATCCGCAGGTCCAAAATATCCGGCGGATGCGCGAGGCTGGCAAATTTGGCCAAATATACGCGGTACAGGGAACTTATTCGCAGGACTGGCTTTTGTACGACACCGACTGGAATTGGAGAATCGAATCCGGGCCGTCGCGCACGTTCGCGGATATTGGAACGCACTGGTGCGATCTGGTGGAGCACGTGACCGGACTGCGGATCACCTCGCTGTGCGCGGATCTGCAGACCTTCCATACCACGCGCAAGAAACCCAAAGGCTCAGTGCAAACCTTTGCCGGGAAAACCTCCAAGCCAGCGGAATATGATGTCGTTCCCATTGTGACCGAGGATTTCGGCGCCATGACTTTTCGGATGGGCCAGACGACGCGAGGAGCCCTGACCGTCAGCCAGATTTCAGCCGGCCGCAAGAACCGGCTGTTCGTGGAAATATTTGGCTCGGAAGCTTCGGCCGCCTGGAACGCGGAGCAACCCGATGAGCTCTGGATCGGCCACCGCAATTCGGCCAATGAAATCATCGTCAAAGATCCCACGCTGCTGGAGGGCCAAGCACCAAGCTACGCGGATCTGCCGGGCGGGCACAGCGAGGGATACGACGACACCTTCAAGCAGACTTTCCGGCGGTTCTATCGGACGGTAGCGGATCGGAGTGCAATCGTGGAGTATCCGACGTTCGAGGACGGGATTCGCCAAATGCGAATCCTGGACGCGGTGGTGGACAGCTCAAAAAAGAGCGCCTGGGTAAACGTCTCGAGCTAGTTGGGCCGGAGTAAATTAAGAACCTGGTCAGATGTCTAGTTTCGCGTATGGCACCAATGGTAATCTTCGGTCCCGGTGATGCCGCTTTCCAGCAATACGAAAAGTTTGGGTAGCCTTTGAGGAGTTTCGTGGCAATGAAACCAACGCGCGGTGGCGAGACGCCGGGAGCGAACCGGAGTTCGGATAAGTATTTAGTTCCGATTGTCGCCAAGACGATTGATCTGCTGGATTGCTTCCGGACCGAAGGCGAATCGCTGAGCCTGAAGGAAATCATTCAACGGACCGGGCTGCCCCACACCACGGCGTACCGGATTTTGCACACGCTGGTCGCGCGGGAATATTTAACGCAGAACGGGCATCTGTACCGCTTGAATCAGTTGCGCAAGAGGTTGAAATTTGGATTCGCGAATCTTTCCACGCAGATTTCGCTGGCAGTGGACATCAAGACGAGTCTGGAAAAAGCGACGGCGGCGGCGGGAGTGGACCTGATGGTCTGGGACAACGACCGCAACGCGGAGAAGGCGATTCACAACGCGGAAGAAATGGCCGAACGACGCGTGGACCTGGTCATCGAGTTTCAGCTGTTCGAGCAAGTCGCGCCGGTGATCGCCGATGTTTTCTCGCGGGCGCGGATTCCGGTGATTTCGCTGGTGAATCCCCACCACGGTTCGCTGTATTTAGGCGTGGACAATTATCGCGCCGGCTTCACCGCCGGATTGGCGCTGGCCGAGTACGCCACCAAAAAATGGCGAAGAAAATTTGACGCGCTGTTGTTACTGGAATCTCCGCCGGCGGGTCGAACGGTGCAGAGCCGATTGATCGGAGTGTGGCGCGGGATCGAGAGCGTGTTGGGCACCCTGCCGGCCAAATCCGTGCAGCACCTGGATAGCGGCGGCGACAAAGCGACTTCGCGGGCGGCCGTTCAAGAATTTCTGCGCAAACGCACCGGAAAGAGAATCCTGATCGCCGGAATCAACGACGAAAGCGCGATCGGAGCGGCTCAGGCCGCCGAAGAAACGAACGGCAAGAACGAAATCGCGATTATCGGCCACGGCGGAAGCGCGGAGATGCTGGATATGGTCGCGGATCCGGCCAGCCCGTGCATCGGAACGGTATCGTTTCATCCCGAGCTGTATGGGCCGGAACTGGTCAGCTTCGCGCTGCTCACGCTGCGCGGCAAGCCCACGCCGCCGGCGCACTACATCGAACACGAATTCATCGGCAAGACTTCGTACGTCCCGCTACGCAAAGCAGCGAGGTAGCGGTACTCCGCAAATTATTGGTCCAAATTATTTGTCGGGATTGGGCAGCAGCAAGTCGCGGACGTGGCCGGCCATCTCATGGCAGGCCTCCACAAACTGCCGCAGAGTGCGCACCGTGGGTGGAAAGGTGTCGAATTCCTGCGGTGATAAACCCTTTTCGTGGTAGGCGCAGTTAAAATCGGGAAACTTTTTCAGCAGCTCTTCAACGATCGCGGGATTTACCGGCCGATCGATTCGGGAAACTACCGGGACGTCGCTGGAGTTGAAGCGGACCTGCCACTTATAGGGCGGCGAGATCACCACGTCGCCTCCGATAAATTCGCTCCAATGCATGTGGTTGCGGAAAGCGGCGGATAACAGACGGATGCGATATCCGCGTTCGCGAAAAATCTGGTAGGCCTTCTTGAAGACGGCAACGCCGGCCCATTCGAAGTACCCCGGATCCGTAGTGATGTTGTGCTTTTCGGCGACGACTTTCAGCCAATCGTCGAGCCGCCCGACCATGATGGTGCACACCGGTCCCATGGTCGAAATGTCTTTCTTTTCCTGGTCGCGGCGCTGGAGCCCGCGTTCGACCGCTTCGGCCACCGCGATGCACTGCGGCAGCGTGAAGGAAACCGTGGCGTTGATGCTGATGCCGCGGTAGGTCGCTTCTTCGATAGCCGCCAAGCCCGCTTGCGTGGCGGCGATCTTCACGATCATATTCGGAGCTAATTCATTGAAGCGCACCGCCTGCTGCACCATGGCGGCGGAATCGCGATAGAAACGGGGATCGGTCTGGATGGAAAGGCGCCCGTTTTTACCGTTCTGCTGTTCGAAAATCGGCAGCAACAGTTTGGCGCGAGTCGCAGAAATTTCTTCGACCAGGCGCCAGGCGATTTGATCTTCGGTGGCATTCGGCATTTCCTGGGCCAGCGCGACGATACGCGGATTCCAAAGCTGGGATTCTTTTTTTAGCACGTCCAGCACGATGACCGGATTGCAGGTCGCGCCGGTCCCGCCGTGTTCGAGCGAGTAGGCCAGCTCGGCTTGCGCCGCGGAATCGTTCCACAGGCGGGTGGGCGTGGTCTGAGTCATCTGGTACAAGGGACTCTTGTAGGTGGTGGACGGCTGCAGCGTGGTCTTAGCGTTCATGATGTTCTTCCTCTTCCAATCCGCATCTCGCGCCAATCGCGAGAGGAGTAGCAAGCTACTTTTCGGGGTACATCAAAACTTTGAGGGACCTTTTGGTGGTGCACAGATCGAAGGCTTCGCGCCATTGCGATATCGGCAGTTTTTCCGAGATCATGTCGTTCAGCCGCACCCGCCCCTGCGCAAAAATCTTCATGACCCGCTCCCAGGATTTCGCGGTGTAACAGATCGAGCCGGTGACCTTGAGTTGCTTGTAGAAAATTTGATCGATCGGAAATTGAATCTCACGACCGCAGATCCCCACCTGAGTGTAGCTCCCCAACGGCCGCAGGGCTTCCAAGCAGGCGCGCACCGAACTTTCGTGCCCGGCGCATTCGAACGCCACGTCGACACCTCGCCCATCGCCGAGCTCGCGAATTACGTCCATGATGCTGCGCTGCGACGTGTTGATGGCGGCGGATGCTCCGAAGCGCAGGGCGGCTTCGAGACGGCTATCGTCTCCCGCCGCGCCAGCCACGATGGTCTTGACGCCCTCCGCCACCAGCAGTTTGACGCACAGAAGTCCCATCGGTCCGGGGCCAGAGACCAGCGCCACATCGCCGATGCGCACTTTGGTCAATTCGGTGACGGCTTGCACCACGGCGGCGAATGGTTCGCTCAGCGCGGCTTGGTCCAGAGGCAGATCCGCCGGAACTCGATAGAGTTGATCGGGACGCAGGACGACGTAGCGGGCAAAACCTCCGTTCACTCCGTGGCCCATGCCCCGGCGGTTCGCACAAAATATGAAATTGCCAGAGATGCAATAACTGCATTGGCCGCAGGTCACGGCGGTGGCGCCTAAACACGCAACCCTTTCGCCAACCTTGGCCCCAGTCACCTGACTACCGACTTCTACTACGGTGCCGGAGAACTCATGGCCCAAAATTACCGGAGGATAATTGCGAAAAGTATCCTGGAGCACATGAATGTCGGTGCCGCACAAACCGCAAAAGGCGACTTCGACTTTTACGTGGGCCGGGCCGCAAACCGGTTCGTCCACTTCCAGGATGTCGACGTTACCCGGGCCGGGCGCGAATTTAACGAGGGCTTTCATGCTGAGCCAGACTCCTCTGGGTGCTGAACAACGAGTGCGTCGCCTGGTCTTGGGAACGAGAGCGGCCGACCAGGCGGAGAATTGATGGCAGGAGCAGCGGATGGCCGAAGAGTCCGATAGTCCCCATATGAACTTTATCCGATTGTTTCGCGCGCCACTCTACAGCCGACGGCCGCGCAATAGCAAGCGATTTGGCATTCGCACCATTCGAGTGGACGCGGCCGGTCGCCACTCAGTTTCCTTTCGAGACTGGATACTTCAGCGGAGCCTTGCTGCCTAAGACCCTATGGAGCTCGAGCGCGGCCCAATCCAAAGCTTCCCGAGCGCTTTTTTTGTCGGCGATCACATCCGAGACGGCGGCTTCTATGGTGTCCGAAATCTGTGGAGTCTCTGGAGAGGTATCGATCATGTTGCGCGCGACGGCCAGGGATTGTGAATCGGCCAGCGCGTAAGGCAATTCCAAAACTTTCGGATCCTGATAGACCGACTTTCGCGCCGACGCCCCGCCGGCCAGCTCCTGCTGAATCTGGTTTTCGCGCCCGAGCATCCACAGTTCGAACTGGAAGGCCTCGCTGGGATGTTTCGAATTGCGGGAGACCATGTAGGTTGAGCCGGCGATCTGCGCGACCCGCCCGGCCTTTCCCGAGGGCAGCGGGGAGTAGCCCATCTTCCCCACCACCGTGGAATTCTTAGGATCGATGACGTGGAAGAGCGCGTCGCTCCACAACAGGCACATGAAGATGTGCCCGTCGCGCATTTGGCCCACGGCGTCATCCCAGGTGAAATTGGTAACGCCCGGCGGACTGAATTGCTTCAGCGAGTTGTAATACTCAGTTCCCTGAATGGTGTCCGGCGAATTGATGATGATCGGGCCGTATTCCCACGAATGCTCTTTCTCCATCACGCCGCCGCCGAAGGAAAAGGCAAAATTGAGCCATTCAAACCAGACGGCCGGGAAACGTTTGCCCTGCACCAGCGTGCCGTAAAATTTCTGGCCGGGGCGGTAAAAGAATTCCGCAACGTCGCGGTATTGCTTCCAGTCTTGTGGAGCCACGAGGTCGTAACCGTACCGCGCGTGGAACGCCTGCTTCTCCGCGGGGCTTTCGAGCATATCTTTGCGATACAAGACGAACATGGTATTCGCCGCGAGCGGATATCCGTAGCGCACGCCCTGGTACCAGGAGAGTCCGTGCCAGGCGTTGGGATACAGGTCGTCTTCGAAATCGGCCTTCTTACCGCTGGCTTTTTCGAGTTCGTCGACGGAGAAGATCAAACCCTGGGACGCAAATTTTCCGAGTGCGTCGTTATTTTGAATGACGATGTCGTACTTTCCGTCTTTCGAGGCCAGGTCTTCGGTGGCTTTGGCCATCGAGGCTTTGTATCCGAACTTTTCGACCACGACCTGAATGCCAGTCTGGCGGGTGAAGGCTTCCGCGGATTTTTCCATGGCGTCGGCGGCGGAGACGGCGTCAGCCTCGATGCGCAGAGTGACCGGACTTTGGGTGGCTGGCCGGGTAAAGGGGGAGGCCAGAAACGCGCCGGCGAGGATGGCGGCCCACAGTGCAGTGCTATGCGCAGTCATCGGCTGGTCCTGGTGAGGCGTAGGTTGGACGGGCGGCCCATAGTTCTCATATGAACTTTATTCATTTTGGCAACATCGCTGACTATAATGCCACCTATCGCTAATGGCAAGCCCCTTTTCTCCGGAGTGCGGACGAATCAGATGGGGTAATGCGGAGGGGTGGTGTTGATGGTGATCCAGCGCAGTTCGGTGAATTGCTCGATTCCGGCGCGACCGCCGAACCTTCCGTAGCCGCTTTCTTTCGAACCGCCGAAGGGCATTTGGGCTTCGTCATGAACGGTGGCGCCGTTGATGTGGCACATTCCCGTTTGCAGGCGCCGGGCGATGGCCAGCGCGCGGGGGATGTCTCTGCTGAAAACGGCCGCGGTCAAACCATAGGGAGTGTCGTTCGCCACGCGAATGGCCTCTTCGTCGCTGGTCACCCGAATCACGGAGGCCACCGGACCGAATGATTCCTCATGGTAAATTTTCATTTCCGGGCGCACGCCATCGAGGATGGTCGGGCGCATTACGGTGGCTTCGCGAGCTCCTCCGGTGACGACGCGCGCGCCTTGGACGACGGCATCTCGCAACAATTCATCAACGCGCTCGGCGGCATCCAGCCCGATCAGGGAACCGACGTGAACGCCAGGGACCCGGGGATTGCCACATTTGAGCGATTCCGCCTTGCGCGTAAAGCGCAGCAGGAATTCGTCAGCCACGTTTTCGCTGATGACAATTCGTTCGGTGGACATGCAAATCTGTCCTTGATTCATGAACGCGCCAAAGGCGGCCGCGCGCACGGCTTCGTCCAGATCCGCATCCTCCAGAATAATCATGGGAGCTTTTCCGCCCAATTCGAGCAGCGCGGGCTTCAGGTAGCGCGCAGCAATTCCGGCGACGATGCGGCCGACACGGGTGGAGCCGGTGAAATTGATGCGGCGCACGGCAGGGTTAGCGATCAGGCTCTCGACAATTGGGCTGGCCGCTTCCGGCGCATTACTGATCACATTTACGACGCCCGCGGGAAATCCAGCGTCGCGCATTATGGCTCCCAGCAGATATTGCGTGCCCGGGCAAAGTTCGGACGATTTGAGAACCACGGTATTTCCGCAAGCCAGGGGCAAGGCAATCGCGCGCGCGCCCAAAATCACCGGGGCATTCCACGGCGCAATCCCCAACACCACACCGACCGGCTGGCGAACGGAGAGTGCCAAACATCCCGGCTGATCGGAAGGAATCGTTTCGCCGGCGACTTGGGTAGTCATGGCCGCCGCTTCCCGTAGCATGACGGCTCCCAACCGCACGTTGAAAGCGCCCCAAGCGGCAGTCGCGCCGGTTTCGGCCATCATCGATTCAATCAATTCCTGGCCACGTTGTTCGACGGAATCCGCAGCCTTCAACAACAGGGTGCGGCGCGCATTCGGCCCCCGTTGCGACCAGGCCGCAAACGCGGCGGAAGCCGCGTCCACCGCAGCGGCGGCATCGGTTACGGAAGCGGCGGCCGCCCGGGTGACCACCGCTCCGGTAATGGGATCGCGACGTTCAAAGATCGCGCTGTTGGCCGCCGGCACATCTTTATTTCCGATCAAGAGCTGAACGTCCATGGTGGGCTGCTCCTTCGAAGCGCGAAAAGAAAACGCCGCCGGGATAACCGGGCGAGAAACGCGCCAATGGTACTTGCAATAGGGCGGCGTTCGCCTGATAGTAGCAGCGCAAAACCCAATATGGAAATAGTTCATTTGGGAACATGGCACTTGAGTGGAGTTTTACTCCTTTCCCTCTTCCCTCGACGGCAGGTGCGGCATGAGCAGAAAGTTACGCGTGGGTATTATCGGCGGCGGGATCGGCGGATTGGCGCTGGCCGCCACCTTGGGTAAGTTGGGAATCGAATCCCATCTGTTCGAACGCGCCCCGGCCTTCGGGGAAGTCGGCGCCGGAATCCAGATGACGCCGAACGCCGTAAAAGTAATTCGCGCGCTGGGGAAATGGGACGAATTACGGCAGATTAGTTTTTTGCCGCAGAGCATCGTCGGCCGCAACTGGCACACCGGCAAAGTAGCTTTCCGCACTCCCCTGGTCGACGAGTGCCCCCGTTTGTATGGTGCGGAATTTTTTCACACGCATCGCGCCGATCTACACCGCATCCTGCTATCGCTGGTGCCGTCCGAGAACACCACGCTTTCTGCGCAGTGCGTCGCGGTGGCCCAGAGCGATCAAGCGGCGGTGGCGAAATTCGCGGACGGCCACGAATTTGAGGCCGATGTGATCGTGGGCGCCGATGGTATTCAATCCACGGTGCGCAAGAGTCTTTTTGGTGAAGAGGCTCCGCGCTTTACTGGAAATATGTGCTGGCGGGCTTTGATTCCGCTCGACCACCCCAATTTCGATCTGGTCAGCCCGGATTCGTCTTTCTGGCTGGGCCCCAAAGGCCACGTGGTGACCTACTACGTGAGCGCGGGGCGGGCGGTAAACGTAGTGGCCATTCGAGAGGCGGACGCCTGGGTGGAGGAATCGTGGAATGTGCGTAGCAGCCGCGAAGAGCTGCTGGCCGGATATCCGAACTGGCATCCAAATGTCCTGAATCTATTTTCGATGGCGGAGAATATTTTTAAATGGGGGCTGTTCGATCGCGACCCGATGAAATCCTGGTCTTCAGGTCGGGTCACCCTGCTGGGCGACGCGGCCCACCCCATGTTGCCGTTCTTGTCGCAGGGCGCGGCGATGGCCATCGAGGATGGCTACGTATTGGGGGCGGTGCTGGCGGAAAAATCGGAGCCTGGCGCGGCGTTCCAGAAATACGAGGCGCTGCGGCTGCCGCGAACCAGCCGGGTACAGCTGGAATCCCGAAAGCGCGGCGAAACGTATCATGTGTCTTCACCGTTGAAGCGCTGGTATCGCGACGCGTCATACCGGGTAAAACAAATCGTCAATCCGCAGAAGACCGGGATTCAGGCCAACTGGGTGTATTCGTACGACGCGATTGCGGAACCGTCGCGGCAGGTTCCCTGAGCAGCAGGCCAGCTGGGGCCCGCGCCGGACGCGTTTATTTTTCCAGTGGTGATGGCTAGGGGGTAAGTTCGCGACCGAGAAATTTCGACTGAGCGCGAAAGAAACCTTCAAAATCGTCCCAGGGAATCAGATGCGCGGCGTTTTCCACTCGTTCGACGGCAAGCGAGGGCAAAAGCGTCTTAAATTCCGCAATGTCTTCCGGCTGCACGACACCGCCTTTGCCCGCCACCACTAACAGCGTCGGCATTTTCATTCGGGGGAGGTCGGAGTGGATGTCGTCCTCGTGAAATCCCCGGTAGGCAATCTCCACGGCGCGAACATCGCAGGTCGGCAGCCATTCGGCGCGCAGGCGGATGGCATCGTCTGGCCAGGTTGGCACGAAAGGACGCATTTCTTCCAGGCTGGCTCCCTTGCGCGTGGCCTTCAGTGAATTCGCCAGCCATTCAAACGGGATCGGGTAAGGCCGCCGGCCCGGTCCGCCCACGGGTGGATCGATCAGGACGATTTTCTGGATCTTGGCCGCAGGATTCTGAGCCGCTCGAATCGCAATTCGCCCGCCCATCGAGTGACCCACCAGCACATAGTCGGAAATTCCGAGGGCGTCAGCCAGCGCGACCACATCTTTCGCGCAAGCGTCCAGACCATAGTCGAGTTCGGGCCCGGCTTCGGAGAGACCACGCCCCCGAACATCGAGAATATAAGTATCGAAGTGACGCGCGTAGCGTTCGCCAACGAAGCCCCAAGTGATGGCCGGACTGGTGATGCCGGGAATCAGGATGAGCGGAGTTCCCTTTCCCGCCGTATCGCAAATAATGTTGCCGAATGCCGTTGGCCTGGACGTTCGCTCCGTACAGGTAAGCACTTTCCATGATTATTTCTCCGTGCAGATGAGTTTGCCGTGAACCGGATTTTTTCTCGCAGCCCGATGGAGGCCAGGCGCGGCTTCGACTGACTCTTATTCATTTTTGAGCAAAGCGACCCGCGACAAAACGTAAGACAAGGATTCGACATCCGCGTACTTCGCATCGATGTCGAACAGATTCCATTTGTGCGGACCTTCGGCCCGATCACCTACGCATTCCACCGGAACGATGGTGCGATAACCGAAGGACACGGCATCGACGGTGGTGGCGCGAATGCAGCCGCTGGTTACGCAACCGGTGACGATCAGGGTGTCCACGCGCGCGGCGGTAAGAAATGGAATGATGGGAGTTCCGAAAAATGCCGATGAGGCGCGTTTGATCCAGACTGGCTCACCGGACTGGGGCGCGAGGCGTTGGTCTATTTCGCACCAGGGTGTGTGTTCGCCCAGAACTGACAGCCCGGGCATTTTGAGCAGCCAGGTCGCGCCATCCTGCCCGCTCACATCGAAACCGACCGCGGTGAAAGCGATTGGCAGACCCTGCTCTCGCGCCGCGACCAGCAACATTTTAGTGGCCGCAATTTCCCGGGATAGGTCGCCGCCCACGGGACAAGCCGGATCGGTAAACCCGCGCTGAAAATCGACAATCAAAAGCGCGGGCCGACTGCCGAAGCCCACTCGCCCGCCAATCCCGCTTCGCTGATAAATCGTCGCGGCCTGATCGCGCTCTGCTGCGGCAGCGCGATCGGCCGGCTCCGCGCTCATTGCAGATCTTTCGGAATGATTTTTCCGGCGTCGGCGATCAATTCGTCGTCGAGGAAAAACCGGTGGCGGCGCAGGGCAAAATCCTGGTGACATCCGGTGGTGTGCTTCCCGCCGAAGGTGGCGTTTTCGCCCAGCGCAATCAACGTGGTTCCATACATGGTGCGGCCATCCTGCCCGATAACGTCGAGCGGATCCTGGAACGCCAGCGAATTCCACAAAGCGCGCGGATGCGAACCCCAACCGAGATGCGAGATCGCAAAACCTTCGGGGTCTTTCCAGCCCTCAATGTAATCCTTGATCATGAAAGCGTCGTAGCCGCCTTCGATGGACACGACCGCGCCTTTTTCAAATTGCATCCTCACCGGGGTGGTCAGAAAGCGTTTAGCCGGATACCAGATGTCACCGGGATCCATGATGAGCAGGCCGTCGCCGAAACCTTCATTCGGAATCGTGTATTGGAACGCGCCCGGCCAATGATCCCAACGTCCCGGCTCGTCGGTGTAGCCATACTGGCCGATGACCGGGCGCCCGGTCATGTCGAAGGTAACCTTGGTGCCGCTTTCCGATTCGAGGCGAATCTTTTTGGTTTTCTTCAAGCGCTCCATGCCGCGCTCGACCCGCGCTCGATCTTCGACGGTGGGAAACAGGCGCGTCAGCGCTTCCACCGGATCGTGCACCATCAAGATGCGGGTGCCAGCGCCGAGAATTTCGCGTTGCTCTTTGGAGTGCAGCAGACCACCGCTGGAAAGGTCGATCACCATATCCGCTTTCTTGAGGGTGTCGACGGCCAGCGTCGACTTCGACAAAATGGCGGAGGAAACATTGCCGCCGCGCATCACCGGCACTTGTTCCGCCGGCGCCGACGGCATCATGACGGTCATGGTGTCGGCGCCAATTCCGCGCGCGGCACCGTACATAGCCGCGGCGTACTCCTGATTGGTATCTGGTTCGGTGAGGATGACGAGCGATTCGGTCGATTTGAGTTTGCAAAGCTCGAACATGCGGCGGAACAGGGGAACCAGTTCAGCAGTGCGGAAGGCGGTGGCGGTGGCTACGGACATAGCGTTCAACTCCTTGGTTTGAGGTGATGGACCGTTTGAGAAGTACGTATTCCCATATGAACTAAATTCTGATTGATGGGCGCGCGAGCCAGTATAGTTCGGCTTCGGCGCCTGTCAAGAAATATTGATTGGCCGGGGAAACGAAAGAAACGCAACGTGCCGCGCGCTCTCGGGGAGGGCGGGCTAATCCGGGGCCACGGTTCGATTGGTGCGAGGTGCCGGCCGGTAGTGGCCGGGGACTGCGCGGAAGGCTACCATCAGGCGATTCCAGCTGTTGATGGCGACGATCGCGAGGCTTAGGTTTACGATTTCTTCCTCGGTGAAGTGTTGGCGGACTTCGGCGAAGGCCTCATCGGGAACGTGGCCTTCGTGGAGCAGAGTCAGGGATTCGGTCCAGGCGAGAGCGGCGCGTTCGCGATCGTTGAAGAACGGAGTTTCGCGCCAGGCGTTCAGGGCGTAGAGGCGCTGTTCGGTTTCGCCATTGGCGCGCGCGTCCTGGGTGTGCATGTCGAGGCAGTAGGCGCAGGCGTTGATCTGCGAGGCGCGGATTTTCACCAGTTCCAGCAACGTCGGCGGCAGGCCGGATGCATTCACGTAGTTTTGCAGGCCGAGCATTGCCTGGATGGCGCCCGGGGCGGTTTTCCGAAGATCGATTCGAGGTTGCATTCTAATTCTCCTTTCAGGTACTTCGTTTCCGGTACAGGATAACTCCAGCGTGGCGGAAAAGGGCCGGCGTAGGGCGGCCAGCGCCGCGAAAAAAAATGTCCGCCGACGGGGTTCTCAATCGTCATAAGGGTGTAAGAGCAAGCCATCAGAACACTAAGGAGAAATGCAGATGAGTCAATTCCTGTTTATTTATCGGAATACGGTGCAGGCCGAACAAGGCATGGCGAAGGCATCCCCCGCTGATATGCAGAAAGTGATGCAGAAGTGGGTGGCGTGGATGACCGAACTGGGGCAAAAGGGGCATATGAAGGATATGGGGAATCCGCTGGAGCCGGGCGGCAAGGTCGTGAAAGGCAAACAGAAGTCGATCACCGATGGACCGTACACAGAGAGCAAAGACATCGTGGGCGGTTACACCTTAATCGAAGCCAAGGATTTGGCGGAGGCCGCGGAACTATCCAAAGGCTGCCCCATTTTCGAATCCGGTGGCATGGTGGAAGTGCGGCCCATACAGAAAATGGACATGTGATGGAAGTTGACGAGCATTTATTCCGGCGCGAAGCAGGCCGCCTGGTGGGCACGCTGACGCATCTTTTCGGCGTGCACAACCTGGCGCTGGCAGAAGACGTGGTGCAAGACGCCTTCTGCCGCGCGCTGGAGGTGTGGAAATTTCGCGGCGTGCCAGAGAATCCGTCGGCGTGGTTGATGACCACGGCGAAAAACCGGGCGCTGGATATTTTGCGGCGGGAGCGGACGGCGCAGACGTTTGCGCCGGAACTGAGCCGGCTGCTGCAGAGTGAATGGACGCTGGCGCCGACGGTGCAGGAGATTTTCGAGCCGAACGCGATCAAGGACGACCAGTTGCGCATGATGTTTTCCTGCTGCCATCCGAAATTGGCGGAGGAGGCGCAGGTGGCGCTGGTGCTGAATATTTTGTGCGGGTTCGGCGTAGACGAAATTGCGGGAGCGTTTGTCAGTGGGCGGGCGGCGATCGAGAAACGAATTTCACGGGCCAAGAAGGTGCTGGCGGGATCGAAAAGACTATTCGATGTCACCGATGCGAAGGACTTCCCCGGGCGGCTAGGCGCGGTGCAGCGGGCGCTTTATCTTTTGTTCAATGAAGGCTATCACGGAGCTTCTTCGGAGTCTGTGGTGCGGACAGAACTGTGTGCGGAAGCCATAAGACTGACGCAGACGCTGCTCGAATTCCCTGCGGCCGCGACTCCCGCGACGCATGCGCTGCTGGCGTTGATGTGCCTGCACGCGGCGCGATTGCCGTCGCGGGTGGATGAAGCCGGAAATCTGACATTATTTTTCGAACAAGACCGCTCGCAGTGGGATGCGCGGCTGATTGGCGAAGGACAGCGGCTTTTAGATCTCTCGGCAACGGGTGCGGAGATGACGGAATATCACGTGGAAGCCGCGATTGCCGCGACCCACTGCTGCGCGGGGCGCGCGGAGGAAACGGACTGGGGCAGGATCGTTTGGCTGTACGACCGGCTGATGGCGATTCGGCCGTCGCCGGTGATAGCGCTCAATCGCGCGATAGCGATTGCGCAAGACGAAGGTCCGGCGCGCGGATTGGAAGAAATTAAGGCCATCCAGAACAGCGAGCGGATCGCGACGTATCCTTTTTATGCCGCGGCGATTGGAGAACTAGAATTTCGCCGGGGGCGGCGCGAAGTGGCAGGTAAATATTTTCGGGATGCGTTGGCCCTGGCGCGCAACCCGATGGAAAAAAGATTTCTGGAGCGACGCGTTCGCGATTCGGCGCAGCGGGCAGTTCGTTAGACCAATCCCGGATATTTCACCCTTCCCAAAACGCAGATGCGCGGCGCTTCGATCGAAACGCCGCGCATCCTCTCGTGCTAACTGATCTGCGAAACCAATCAGCGACTCTGCAAAGCGGCTGTTGCTGCCGTCGTACCGGTTACGCCAACTTGACCGCCAACCAGGACCGGGCCGGTCGGTGAGTTGAACAAAGTTCCACCGACGTTCACGTTATTGCCGACGGCCAGGCCGTTGAATCCGCCGGTCACGCCGGTGAAGGCCGTGTTCGAACCAGTGTTCACGGCGATGGAGTTCACCTGGTTGCCGGTAAATAGCCCATTGAGGCCGTTCACGGTAAAACTTTGATCCGACGCGTTCAGCGCATTTACTGAGCCGCTGAACTGCGACGGAACCAGCGTGAGGTTATCCGTAGTCAACGTTCCCGGAGCCGTGCCGGTGCCGGCGGTGAAACCGGTGGAATCGAGCAGCACGGATTGACCTACTCCGACATCGTTGATCGAGCCGAACATCAGGCCCGCCGGCAGAGTGCCGCCGTTGGTTTGGGCGGAAAATGTTGCGCCGGTGGCCGGATTGACTTCGACCACCTGTCCGACCGCCAACCCGGTTGTTCCGCTCGAGAATGCGGGCGACTCGTTGGTGACGAGCACCTGCAATTGGTTGGTGCCGGGGTTGACGCCGATGACGGTACCGGTCACGCCGTTGGTGATCCCGGAATTCAGATTCAGGCTCTGCAACGTGGGCCCTGAACCGGAGGCACCGGAAATTCCGAAATTAAAATTCACGATCTGACCCTGCTGCACGCAGGCGAACGTATTTGCGGTGGTGCAGGTGGCCGAGGTATTGAATCCGGTGAACGTCGTATTCGCGCTGGAAGCGAGAGTCAAAGGCTGTCCGGTAGAAAGGTCGGTAACGACGACTGAATTGTTGCTGGCCGAAGTTACCTGCCCGGTGCCATTGCTGAAGTCGGCGATGTTGTTGGTCGTCGCATTCGGAGTCGTGCTGGTGGTGACGGTTACGCTCGGGGTGATGCCCAGAGTGCCGGCATTATTGAGCAGCGAATCATTGGAATTAAAATCGATGGCGAGTTGGATGGGCGTGCCGGCCGTCAAAGTCAAAGGAAACGGCGCGGTGGTGATCATGACCGAGGACGCGGAGAGCGCAGGAGTAAGAGAGCAAGGAGAGGTAGTGGCGGTGCTGGTGGCGCAAGTGTTGGTGCCATCGGAAAGCGAAGAGCCCGTATTGTTAAGGACGCTGACCTGCGGATTCGCGAAGGTGATGGTAATACCCGAGTAGGTGCCGGCTGGAGCGCTGGTGTTGGCCAGAAGCGAGTTGACCGTTTGAAGGTCAGACAGGTTCACGGTGACGGGGCTGGAAAGCAGCGAAACGCTGCTGTCGCTTCCCGTGGAGGATTGCAGAGACACACCCGTAATCTGAATTCCAAAGGAAAGTGCGGTGATGCCCGCCGGGGGTTGATCCTGGATGGTCAGCACGACGGGAACCGAGCTGGCTGGTGGAGTTGATTTGCTGCTGCCGCCGCAGCCGATGAACGCCAGGCATGCGAGGGGCATGATCGAAAACCATAAAATTGCTTTGCGCACGAGAGAAGCCTCCTAAAGTTTGAAAAAACTTGCTCGATAAACTTTGCATTTTGTGACGAGGGCTAAAATCAGTCAGAGGCGGTAGGGGTACGGCTGGCCTCCTGTACGCAATCCCGGGGGCGTAGGGTATTTCACGGATTGCGACGGGGGATGTTGCAAAGATTAGAGAGGATAAGTAATGCGTTGGCCGTGAACTCTGGCGAATTTCGTCAGTGCGTGTTTCCTGGAAGTTTTGCCGCCGATAATATCGGCGACGCGGACTTTTCGAACCAGCAGCGCATCGGCGATGAGCGAACGATGGCAGCGCCACGGAACGGCTTCGGCGCACATCAATACACTTTTTTTCTTTTTGGCCAGTTCAATGGCCCGGTCCAGGCCCGCGCGGAAATCCGCGGTCTGCATGTAATCGGCATAGCCACGAAACGAGGAGTTACGCCAAGCCGTGTTCGGTGAATCGGTGGTGGCGCGGCGCCGACCGCCCAGTTTGCGCAGATGCACATAGGCAATTCGGGCCGCGCGCAGTTTTTTCGGGAGCGTGTCGCGGCCGAACTGCGGATTGTGGCGCGAGCGCGGGATGCTGCGGACGTCGATGACGCGTTGAATGCCGTGGGCGCGAAGCAGCTTCAGAAAATCGGCCCAGGATCGATTCGAATGTCCGATGGTGAAAATCTCAAGCATCATTTTCAGGCATCAGGTTCACGCATGTTTTCCCGTATCTCGCTCACGCACCTCGGCGCTACGTTGCGCCGATCACTCGGGCGTCCAGTGCGGATGGTTGGTGAAGATGCCGTTGACGTAGCCCATTTGGTACACGATGAAAATACCGAAGGCGATGCTGATGATTCCGGAGGCGAGGGCGAGGCCGCGATTCAAACGCGCGAAACGCGATTGGGAATATTTGAACGGCAAAGCGATGGCGGCGGTGATCAACATCATGCCGGCAATGGTGCCGACGCCAAAAACAAGAAGGTAGGCGATGGCCCAGCGCGGATCGCGAATGGTGGTGAGTACCAGCAGCGCGACCGCAGCGGAACCGGCGAGGCCGTGAACCAAGCCCACCGCGAGAGGCCGCAAGGCTTGATAGAGACCGAGTTGGCCAAAGATTCGATCCATCCAGCCCACGGGCGTGGCCTCTTCGGCGTGCCCGTGTTTTTCCGGTTCGTGATGGTGCGGATGGGCGTGCACGAAATCGCCCTGCTGGTGGGTGTGCGCATGCGAATGGACGTGCGGGTGACCTGGCGCATCCGGCGATTGCGGCGTGAAAGTTTCGGTAATCCAACGAGTGAAGCCGGTGAGATTTAAGACGCCGAGAAGAATGAGCATCAGGCCAACGGACAATTCCATGGTGAGCCCGAGCTTAGGCGGAATCACCACGCCAAAAAGGATGATGGCCGAACCGACCAGGAAAATAGTGATGGTGTGGCCCAGTCCCCACAGGATGCCGATCAGCGCGGCGTGGCGAATACTGCGCTGGCGGCTGACGATGGTGGTGACGGCGATGACGTGATCCGGATCGGTAGCGTGGCGCATGCCGAGGAAAAAACCGAGAGCGATAATGGAGAGGAGGGTGATCATGTTGCCGGCGGAACCTGCGCCGCGCGTTAGATATTTTGCCAGGCCACGAACGCTGCCCCAAGCAGCGGACATTCTTCGTTCAACACCACATGGATCGGAATATTGGAAAGGAACGCTTCGAGTTTTTCTTTATGCCGGACAGCCGCAGTGAATTTTCCAGTTCGGATTTTAGGCAGAACTTTCACGGCGATGCCGCCGGCCACATAGATTCCGCCGCGCGCGACAGTGCGCAGGGCCAGATTGCCCGCTTCCCCGCCGTAAATTTCGACCCAGAGGTCGAGGGTGGCCGCGCAAGTGGGACATTCTCCGGAAAGACCCATGCGGGTGATTTCGGGCGCGGGATCGGGACTGCCGGAATCAAAGCCTGGATGCCGCAGCGTGGGATTCAAGAATTCGTGGACGCGTTGAAAGCCGCCACCAGACAAAATGATTTCGGTGCTGACGAATTCGTTTCGCGCTTTCAGAAACTTCCATAAGTCCGCTTGTTGGTCGGTATTGGGCGCGAAGTCGGCGTGGCCCGCTTCGGTGGCCATGGGCGCGTGGCGTTGACCATCCCAGAACAAAACGCCCTCGCCGAGGCCGGTGCCGGCGGCGATGACGATTTGAGTGGATTGCGGAGCTTCGACGCCGCGATGAATCGTCTCGAGTTCGCCGGGCGCTAAAACGCCGAGGCCGTAAGCGGTGGCCTCGACGTCGTTGACCAGGTGCACGTGGTCGAGGTGCAGATGCTTGGCGACATTCGCGCCGCTAATCAGCCAGGGGAAATTGGTGGCCTGCACGCTGTTGTCGACCACGGGCCCGGCGATGCCGAAGGAGGCGGCGGTGATCTTGCCGCTGGCGCCATTCAGAAAATCGCTGGCAATTTCTTCCAGGCCCTTATGCTGGCGGGTGGCGTAGCGCCTCTCTGCGACGCGGACAAGCTTTCCCTGGCGCACGTCGAAAAGTCCAAGGTTGGCCTTGGTTCCTCCCAAGTCACCAGCCAAAATCATTCGAATCCTCCAAGAATTTCAGCTACAGCGCCCGCCACTGCGCGGCCGTCGGATCCGGTCAAATCGTCGGCCGCACGCGGCCCGTCGCTGCCCGCGGGATAATTCGGGAACGGCGGAGCGGAGGCGCTGGCCCAGGTTTTGAGAATCGGGTCGACCAGAGCCCAGGCCGCTTCGACGCTGTCGGCACGATCGAAAGAGCGTGGCGTCCCCGCGAATGCAGTCGTTGATCAGCGTGGCATAGCGGGTTCGCGAGCTGGCGCCGAAGGTGTTTTTATATTCGAAATCCATTTTCACCGGCCTGATGTGCATTTGGGAGCCGGGAGTTTTGGCGCCGAAAGAAAGCGAGATGCCTTCTTCGGGCTGAATGTTGAGGACCAGCGAATTGGTTTCGGTATTTTCTCCGCGAAAGACCATGTGCGGAGCGCGTTTGAACAGGATGGCGACTTCGGTGTGCGGGAGCGCCAGGCGTTTTCCGGAGCGCAGATAAAATGGCACACCGCTCCAGCGCCAGTTGTCGACATGAAGCTTCAAGGCCGCAAAAGTATCGGTGGAGGAGTCCGGTTTTACGCCGGGTTCCTGACGATAGCCGGGTACCGCTTTGCCGTTGACTTTGGCCGGGACCGTATTGGCCGCGCACGACGTCCTTCCAGACCGTTTCGGTGGTGAAAGGACGCATGGATTGCAGGACTTTGATTTTTTCGTTGCGCACGGAAGTGGCGTCGAACTTCGGGCGGGCGCTTCCATGGCGACGAGCGAGGTGAACTGCAGCACGTGGCTCTGAATCATGTCGCGCATGGCGCCGGCGGTTTCATAGAAGGCAGCGCGGCGTTCGACTCCGAGGGATTCAGCGGCGGTGATCTGCACGCTGTCGATGTAATTGCGATTCCAGAGCGGCTCGAAAATGCCGTTGCCGAAGCGAAATACCAGCATGTTCTGCACGGTTTCTTTGCCGAGGTAGTGATCGATGCGGTAGACCTGCGATTCGTCGAAGACTTCGAGAACTTTGGGTTGAGCGCTTTGGCCGATTTCCAGTCGCGGCCAAATGGTTTTTCGATGATGATGCGGGTCCAGGATTTGTCGCCTTTGTACTTGGTGAGATTGGCCTTTTTCAGCTGCTGAATGACGTGCGTGTACACTTCGGGCGGGGTAGCCAAATAGAACAGGCGGTTGCCGCCGAGTCCGCCTTCCTGGTCGAGCTCTTCTAAGCGCTTCGCAAGATTCTGGAATGCCGCGGCATCATCGTAATTCACCGCTGAAATATTGAGGTTCTTGAGGAATTCGGATTTTTTCGCGTCGTCGGCGCCTTCTTCCTGACCTTTGGGCAAAAATTCGCCGGCGCTTTTGCGGAAATCGTCATCGCTCATTTTGGTGCGGGCGAACCCCATCAGCCGAAAGCTGGGCGCCAGGCAGGATGAAACGCCAGGTCATACAAGGCGGGCATCAGCTTGCGGCGCGCCAAATCTCCGGAAGCACCGAACATGATAATGGCGCAGGGGTCGGCGGGCATTTCGCAGAAGTAAGGGCCGGTCTGGGGCGTGGCGGCCGGGCTCGCTGCTGGTGCGTTCATGACACGTCTCCTGTGGTCCAGGCCAGGGGCCGCAAACCGGGACTATGTTTTATTAAAACTTTCGGGTTAGTGCAAGAGCCTATCATAAATATAAGGATACGCGATTATTGGCACGTTACACGAGAGCCCCGGTGAATGGAGCGGGCTGGGCGGCTCGAAGCGGGTTTGATTCCGGTTCAGGCATCGACGGTGCCAAAAAAAACAACCGAGTTCAGTCGGTCAGCAGCTGTATCGGCAAGAGAACGGGGTCGCGTTAAGACGCGGAGAACACCACGATCTGGTCAACGGAAAACCGGGCCAGCGAATAACCCAGATGGAGGGCCGGTCGCCTGGGCTGCAAACGCTAGCCGACCAGTTTCCGATTACCCTCAGCAGGGGTTAGGCTGGACTATTTTTCAATCGACATCACGTTGAATAGGTTCTAGATTGGCCAGCTGCGAGCGTGCGGAGGTGCCTGATGAAACGAATCGGTTATACGGCCCTGTTTGCATTGGCGTTGACGCAAATCTCGGGTGGAGCTTACGACGCTCAACAATCAAGTCCGTCCTCCGCTACACCGGCGATACCCAAAACCTGGGACGATCAGGAAATGGCGACGCTTGAAATTCCGCTGGCTAACCCAACCGGCTCGCCAAAGCATGCTCCTTCCAGTTATTACTACAGCATCCCGGTCAGGCCAATCTACAAGAGCTATCCCGTTTACGCCTTCGGGCACGAGCCGCAGGGTTATATCGAGTCACTCAAACAGCGCGAGCCAGAAATTATCTGGGACGATCGCAGTCACCGCCCGCAGCTAAAAACTCCAGACGACTGGATTGCGGCTGGCGAACTGGTTTTCGATGCGCCGACGAGCTATGGAGGCCTCGGTGGCTCCGACGCGAAGGACCTTTACGTCCGGGAAGCAAAATTTTTGAGCGATACCAATGTTCCCGTCGGGCGCGACGGTACTTTGCCGTTTTTCCGATACGTCGTGAAGAAAAAAGGTGAAGTTGAAATCGGCGCGCTGGCTTGCGGAATGTGCCATTCCCGAATAATGCCGGATGGAGCCATCCTAAAAGGGGCTCAAGGGAATTTTCCGCTCGACCGGGTTATAGCTACCGACTATTTGCACGCGGGGACCCCGCTCGACAACGTGCACGCGCTCGAACGCTCGCTGTACGCGACCCCCTGGCTCGGATCCGATTCGCTTCCAGCGACCGACCGCATGTCGCTCGACGAAATCGTTCAGGTTCACCGCAGTGTTCCGCCGGGTGTGGTTGCGCGCCATCGAACGAGTCCGTTCGCACCCGCACAAGTGCCCGATTTGATCGGCGTAAAGGATCGCAAGTATCTGGATCGCACCGGCCTGCAACAGCAGCGCTCGATTGTCGACCTGATGCGTTATGCCGCCCTCAACCAGGGCGGAGACGACCTCGCCAGCTTTGACGGTTTCATTCCGGCCGACTTCGGCAGTTTCAAAAAGTTGCCAGCAGCCGATACGCAGGAGCGCTACAGCGATGAGCAACTGTACGCGCTGGCGCAATTTATCTACGCCCAAAAACCTCCACCGAATCCCAATAAATTTGACGCGCTGGCCGCCCACGGAAAAGAAGTCTTCGAAAGCGAGAGTTGTTCTATGTGCCACACGCCGCCTCTCTATACCAGCAACAAGCTAACTCCGGCCCTCGGCTTCAGCGTCCCTCCGGACGCTCGAAAAAAATACGACATTCTCCCGATGAGCGTTGGCACCGATCCGAATCTAACCATGAAGACCCGCCGCGGTACGGGATACTACAAAGTGCCTTCGCTGAAAGGCGTTTGGTATCGCGGCATGTTCGGTCACGACGGCTGGTGCGCCACGCTGGAAGATTGGTTTAACCCGGGCCGACAATCTGACGATTACGTCCCCACCGGTTTCAAGCCGTACGGCGCAAAAACTTTCGCGGTGAAGGGCCATCCTTTCGGTCTGGATCTGTCAGACGAAGACCGCAAAGCACTGATTGCCTTTCTCAGGACCCTCTGACGTTACGCAGAATGACTTGCAACACCTGATCATTACCGGAGGCAAGCACTGCCCTGCCAACTGGAATTTCGGAGACGGTTGCAGTATCTTGAAATGCAGCAGGAACGAGAGGAGAGTTGGATGGCTGACGAAAAAAGTGCAGGGAATTCGGGAGCGGGAACGACGGCGCAGCCGGTGCGCATGGTGCAATGCGTGAAATTCGGCCGTGAAATGCCTGGCCTGGATCGGATTCCGTGGAAGGGCGAGATTGGAAAGCGGGTCTACGACAACGTCTCCAAGGAAGCCTGGAAACTGTGGGTGGAACATTCCAAGATGGTGATGAACGAATTTCGGCTGAATCCGCTGGACCCCAAGTCGCAGCAAATCATGGAAGAACAGCTGACGAATTATTTTTTTGGCGACGGTGCCAAGTTGCCGGATAGCTACGTTCCCCCCAAGCATTAGAAACTCGATTTCTTTTTAGTGTGGTGCGGCTTGCAACAGGGCGCGAAATCGCGTCCTGCATAGGCCGTACTGCGCTAAAATGTGTTGTTCCATCGGAGGAGTCACGCTCGCATGAGCCCCGCACCGAAAAACTCGTTCGCCACGAAGTCCACGTTGAAATCCGGCGCCGATTCTTTTGAAATTTACCACCTGGCCGAGCTGGAAAAGGCCGGGGTGGGTAACGTTACGCGGCTGCCGTTTTCGCTGAAGGTGCTGCTGGAAAATTTGCTGCGGCACGAAGACGGGCGATTCGTGTTGGCGGAGGATATTCGGGCGCTGGCGGGCTGGGATCCGACGAGCGCGGGCGGCGCGAGCGAGAAAGAAATTTCGTTCATGCCCGCGCGCGTGCTGCTGCAGGATTTTACCGGCGTTCCGGCGGTGGTGGATCTGGCGGCGATGCGGGACGCCATGCGGACGCTGGGCGGCGATCCCAAGAAAATCAATCCGCTGCTGCCGGCGGAATTGGTTATCGACCATTCGGTGCAGGTGGATCAATTCGGCACCGCGAATGCGTTCGCATTCAACGCCGACCTGGAAATGCAGCGCAACATCGAGCGCTATGCGATTTCTGCGCTGGGGCCAAAAAGGATTCGAGAATTTCAAAGTGGTGCCGCCGGATACCGGCATTTGCCACCAAGTGAATTTGGAATATCTGGCGCGCGTGGTGTTCAGCGTGAAGAAAGATGGAGTGTGGATGGCGTTTCCCGATTCGCTGGTCGGGACCGGATTCGCACACGACCATGGTGAATGGCCTCGGCGTCTTTGGCTGGGGCGTGGGCGGCATTGAAGCGGAAGCGGCGATGCTGGGCCAGCCGCTCTCGATGCTGATTCCGGCGGTGGTTGGTTTCAAACTGCACGGCGCGCTTGCCGGAAGGCGCGACGGCGACGGACCTGGTGCTCACCGTGACGCACATGCTGCGCAAGAAAGGCGTCGTCGGAAAGTTCGTGGAATTTTACGGCACCGGGCTTTCGAGCCTCTCGCTGCCGGACCGCGCGACCATCGCCAACATGGCGCCGGAATATGGCGCGACCATGGGATTTCTTCCCGGTGGACAACGAAACGCTGGCGTATCTGCGATTCACGGCGCGCGAGCGAAGAGCAAGTTCAAGCTGGTCGAGGCGTACACGAAAGAGCAGGGACTGTTCCGCACGGATCAAACGCCCGATCCGATTTTCTCCGACAAGCTCGAACTCGACCTGGCCAGCGTGGTGCCGACCATGGCTGGCCCGAAGCGTCCGCAAGACAGCGTGCCGCTGACGCAGGCCAAGGCAGTCGTTCGAAAAGACGCTCACCGCAGCAGCGAAGCACGTCAGCGTGCAAGAACAACGGCGACACAGTACGATCTCGCGGACGGCGTCGGTGGTGATCGCGGCGATCACGAGCTGCACGAACACTTCAAATCCGTCGCTGATGCTCGGCGCGGGCTTGCTGGCAAAGAAAGCGGTCGAGCGCGGGCTGAATACCAAACCCTGGGTGAAGACGAGTTTTGCGCCGGGCTCGAAAGTCGTGACGGATTACATCGAGAAGGCCGGCCTGTGGCCGTATCTGAATGCAGCTGCGATTCAATCTGGTGGGCTATGGCTGCACGACGTGCATCGGCAACAGCGGGCCGCTGCCGGAAGCGATCGGAAAAGCGATCAAGGAAAATAATCTGGTCGCGGTCTCGGTCTTGAGCGGCAATCGGAATTTCGAAGGACGGATCAATCCGCTTGTGCCGGGCGAATTATCTGGCGTCGCCGCCGCTGGTGGTGGCGTACGCGCTGGCCGGGCGCATGGATTTCGACATCGTGAACGAATCGCTGGGCAACGACAAAGCGGGAAAACCCGTGTACCTGCGCGACATCTGGCCGACGCCGCAGAAGTGGAAAAGACGATGCGCGGAGTCGGTTACGAGCGACCAGTTCCACAAGCAGTACGCGGATGTGTTTACCGGCGACGAACACTGGCGCGCGCTGCCGATTCCCGAAGGCGATCTGTACGCGTGGGACGACAAATCCACCTACATCAAGAATCCTCCGTATTTCGAAGATCATGCCGCTCAAGCCGTCGGCGCCGATTCAGGATTTGCACGGGCTGCGCGCGCTGGCGGTGCTGGGCGACAGCATCACCACCGATCATATTTCTCCAGCCGGCACGATTCCGCGCGGATACTCCGGCCGGAAAATATCTGATCGCGAATGGAGTGCAGCCCAAAGATTTCAATTCGTACGGCGCGCGGCGCGGGAATCACGAAGTGATGATGCGCGGAACGTTCGCGAATATTCGCCTGCGAAATTTGCTCGCGCCCGGAACCGAAGGCGGCTGGACGATTCATCAGCCCAGCGGCGAAAAAATGTCGATCTACGACGCCGCGATGAAATATCGCGACGAACATGTGCCGCTGATCATTATCGCGGGCAAAGAATATGGCTCCGGCTCGTCGCGCGACTGGGCGGCGAAGGGCACGATTCTGCTGGGCGTGCGCGCGGTGCTGGCGGAAAGTTTCGAGCGCATTCACCGCAGCAATCTGGTGGGCATGGGCGTGCTGCCGCTGGAATTCTTGCCGGGAGAAACGCTGAAATCGCTGGGACTGACGGGCCAGGAAATCTTCGACAGTCGATGGACTGGCGCAAGGATTTTGAGCCGCGCAAGAAAATGAAGGTACGTGCGCGGGACGCCGCAGGCGAAAGTGAAGAAGTTCACGGTGCTGGCGCGGATGGATACGCCGTTTGAAGTGGCGTACTACCAGCACGGCGGGATTTTGCAGTACGTCCTGCGGCAGATGCTTTAACGGTACGCGCGGCCCCCGTACGCAACATGGTACACGTTAGGCGACGGGGTGGGCGCTGGAACCTGGCGCGCCATGATCTTTCAGGCGCATTTGCAGGATCAGCGGAGCGGCCAGCGCAAACACCGCGGCGGTGACCAGGAAAAATCCAGCGAACGCGAGCAGCAAACCTGCGCCATTCTTCCGCAACAAAACCAACGCCAGATCGCCCAGGCCAATCGAGATCACAAACAGCAGAATAGCGGTCAGCGGCTTGGGAGCCAGGCTGGCCGAGCAGCCCGGGCACGTAACGCCGGAAAAGCCCGAGGTCGTCCAAAGTGACTTCGCGGGGATGGGTTGCTGGCACTGAGGGCAGGTCATGGCGGTGTCCTCCCGAAAATAAAGCGCGATTCGTGCGTTGGGCGAGGCCAGGATGCCCGAACAGGGCTAATCTACCACGAGTTGGACGCTGGTCAAGTGCTGGAAATTCTGCGAGACCCCCTGGATCTGGATGGTGAACGTCTGCGTTTTGCTGCCGCCTCCGCCGCCCCCTCCCCCGCCACCACACGCCGCCAGCAAAGTAATCAAGAGTACCAGGGTGACGGACAGCGCATAGCGAACGAGTGGCTGAGCCAATTTTCTGTTCGCACGCAGCGCGAGCGGAAGCGCCAGACAAAGCACGATGAGCATCGCGGCAGTAATTCCGGCCGCGCGGTAGAGTCGTGATCGCAGAGCAGGCGCGATAGGGCGCACACCTGGGACGGCCGCTAGCGCGGGTGCGTCGATCGTCAGCATCACTGTGGTTCCGCCCTGCGGGGGAGTGACGGGATTTACGCTGAATTGGCAGTTGATGCCTGCGGGGGCCGCCGGGCAGGAAAGCTGCACGGGATTGGCGGTGCTGCCGGTGGTATTGAGCACGAGCTGGTAGGTAGCGACGGCGCCGGGCGAAACAGTTTGGGTAAAAGGGGTGGCGCTGAATGAAAAATCGCAGCCACCTCCGACAGTGAAGCGCAGCGGAGTGGACGAACCTTCCACCGGGTCGGTAACGCTGACGAAGAGCGGCCCGGCGCAGGGAATCTGCGAGCTGGGAACCGTCGCGTTCAGGGTCATCGAATTCACGAAGGTGGTAGTGAGTGCGGTGCCGTTGAAATTGATCGCCGACCGCGCCGTGAAATTATCGCCGGTCGCGGTGAGCAGAAAGGCGGGATCGCCGGCATTCGCGGAGACCGGCGAGAGCGACGTGAGAGTAATCGACTTCGACGCAGTGGGAAGTTTGATATTCCACATTCCGCGCCCGTGGGTGGCGGCGACCAGCGTGCGGGAAGCGCGATTCAACCGGAGTGAAAGAACCTGCGAATTCGGCAGGCCGGCCTGCAGCACGGTCCAGGTGGTGGCGGAACCGGCGGTGGCATTAGCGCTGGCGTAGACTCCGGAATCCGTGGCGACGTACACCGTGTTGTCGGTGGCGTCGGCGGGATCGATCACGAGGTCATTGACCGGCACGTCGGGCAGATTTCCATCGACCTTGGTCCAGGCCGCGCCGGAATTAGCGGTGAAGAACAGATGGCCCAGGCCGTCGCACCCAGAAACGCCGGGACACGAAAATCCGGAATATGCGGCGAAGGCGGATTGCGGAACCAGCGGATCGATGACGATCGCCGAAACTTGCCGGCTCGGCTGGCCGGCCTGTTTTACGTTGTGAATGTCGGAGGCCCCGGCCAGCGCCTGGGAGGACTGCCAGAGCAGACCGTTGGACGTGCCGGCGTAGAGCGTATTGGAATCGCTGGGCGCCACGGCAATCGTGGTGATGTAATTATTGCCGCCGCCGGCGGTCAAATCGCTGGAGATGGCGGACCAGCTGGTTCCGGCGTTCAGAGTTTGATACAAACGAAAAGTTCCGAAATAAAGATTCTGGCTGTTGTTGGCGTCGATGACGAAGGGCGGAATAAAGTCGGCGTTGTCGGAAAAATTGATGCCGTTGTTGAAATCGATGGCCACCCAATTGATGCCGTCATTCCCGGGCACGCCGTTCTGCGTATTCTTGTTCAGGGTGCCGGGGCCGGCTAGATAACTGCACGACAGCGTAGACCGTGCTGGGCACCTGCTGATCGACCGCGGTGTAGCCGCCGTCGTAGGGACAAGCTTCGGCGGCCGACCAGGACAGCGAGCCGCTGAATTCCTGTACATCGTTTCCTTGTGTGCCGCCGTAAATAATTTGGTCGGTGGTGGGATGCAGCGCGATGCCGGGATAGAACTGGGTGATGTTTAGCGAGGTATTGGCGTTTCCGGTGACGGTATTCAGATCGGCCCAGTGCTGGTTTCCGGTGGTGGTGGCGGGGTTGAACGCGTCGGGCGAAACCCACACGCCGCCGTCGTTGCCCACGAAGACGCCGAGGAGTTGGACGCCGGCACCAACGGCAAAATCGAAAGCATGCACATCGACGTGGGTCGACGTATTGTTTCCGCTGCCGTCCGCACTGAAATCCTGCCAGGTGCCTCCGCCGTCCGAGGAGCGATAAATCGAAGAAGTGCCGAACGCCGCGCCGGTGAAATGGGGCTGGGCAGCGCCACCGGCGAAAATAATCGATGCCGCGCTGCCGGGAACGACGGCGAGCTTCATGGCGTAATAACAAAGCGGCTCGCAGAAATCGGGAAGATTCGAGGGGTTCGGGATAAATCGCTTTGAACGCCGGACCCGAGCCGCTGCTGAGGATGCCGCTGCCCGAAAGAACGGTGAGCAAATTATCCGAAGCGGTGGTGGCATCGGCGATGGATACGAAGAGAGTGGAATTCGCGGGCGCCGAGCCCGGTGCAATGGCCAAGGAAATTCTTCCGTAGGAACTGGTGTTCTGGCCGGCATCGACGCCGGTGACTCGTTTCCACGATTGGCCCAGATTCACCGAGACATACACGCCGTTGCATGGTTTTACCGTGCACGAAGCGGGACCGGCGGAGGTATCGCCTGCGGGATCACCCAGCGCGGCGTAGACGGTTTTGCCGGCGGGATCGCTGGCATCAAAGACAACATCGGTCGCGGGATTGAACGGCGCGCCGGTGGCCGAAACGCTACCGGGTTGAACGCGGACCCAGTGCGCTCCGCCATCGGACGAGCTATAAACTCCGGACAGCAGCGAACCGCCCGCGGAAAAATCGGTGCCCTGCACCGCGGCGAAGATGACGGGATTGGTTTTGTTCGGTTGAACGGCGAGCGCGGCAATGTAAGGGCCGCTGGCAAGAGTGCCTTGCGACGCGGATTTCGTGAACGTCGCATCCTGCTGCCAGGTATGGCCGCCATCGGTCGAACGCAGCACCCCCGCGCCATAGATATTGTCTTGCGCGAAATTCGATTCGCCGGTGCCCACCAAAATCAGGGTGCTTTGCGCATGGCCGCTAAAACTTGCGCACGACGCGGGATTCACGGCAATCGCTCCGGTGGCCAGGGAAGGTTGAGTGTCGGTAAGCGGTTGCCAGGTTACCGATGCGCCGGTCAGTGCATTGAAACTGGCCCACACGCCACCGTCAGCGGCTCCGGCATAGACGGTGTTCCCGGTCGGATCGCACGGATCGGCGGCAAGCGCGGTGACACGTCCCGAGACGTTTCCGTAGAACTGCGTCGCCGCGGTTGGCTGCGGGCCCAACGGCGTCCACATATTGAGCTGCGAAACGATCGAGGAGTCCGCCGAAACGCGAGACTGCAGAAATGTCCCATGGTCCTGGATCATTTTTTCATTTTGGGCGAAGGCGTCGAACAGCAATTGACCGGGAATATGGCCGTTTTGGGTGGCGCGCGGACGAAAAAACCACTCGGCGCGGCGCCGGATCAATTCGGCGCTTTGCGGGGAGGCGGCTTTTCGGGTGTAGGACGAAACATGCTGCGCTAAAAGAGGCGCGATGGCAGCGATAACGAAGGTCAACAAAAGCAGATACAAACCCGCGAGACGATATGCGCCGCGCGACGATCTAAAAAGTTCCCAAGAACTTTTCACGCGGCCCGCCTGGCCGCCTGCCTTGGACACAAATCCACCACCCTCAGGTATTTTGCATTGTAACAAAACTGTAACGTCGGAATGAGGCTTCCTGAATAAGAAACTCGCTCGAGTGCTTAAGAGCCTAACACTGGCAGCGGAGAAATGTTCCGCAGCGGGTAGCAGGGCGGCGGTTGACTGCGATTCTTAGCCAAGTTATCGTCGAAACCTCCAAAAGAACTTCTAAAGGAAGGTCGGAAGGAAGGTGAATTCGTGCGTTGGTGGAAGTGGACAGCCATAATATTGATCGCAGTTTTGGCGTGCGGATACGGGGCGCTCAGTTACATGATGGGTGGGCCGCGCGACGTCTATGGGTTTCTGCGGTATGCGCTGCCGCAATGGCGCGACGGGAATTTAAAAGTGGGCGACACCGCACCGAATGTGCGTTTGCTGGCGCTTGACGGGCAGACTACTTTTCATTTGAGCGATCGCGTGGGCCAGCGCCCGCTGGTGCTGGTCTTCGGCAGCTATACCTGACCGCCGTTTCGCCGCGAGGTAGGCTACCTCGTCAATCTCTACAACGATTACAAGGATCGCGCGGATTTTCTAACGGTTTACATTCGCGAAGCGCATCCGCTGGATGAATGGCAGATGAAGTCGAACGTGGATCAGGGCGTGTGTTACGCGCAGCCGCATTCGACCGAGCAGCGGGTGGCGATCGCCAACGATTTCATTCAGCGCTTCCACTTCCCGGTTCCTTTTGCAGTGGACGACATGCACGACATTGCGGATCACGCCTATTCGGCGTGGCCGGAACGGATTTACATCATCGACGAGCAAGGCAAGATCGTGTATCGCGGAGGCATCGGGCCGTTCAATTACCACCCGCCGGAAGCGCGTGCGTGGCTCGAAAAGCGATTCAATGTAGTGCCGGCCACGACGACGGCAGCGAACAGGGATCAGGCCAACGCCACCAATTAGGCGGGCTGCGGCTGCAACACGGTATGGAAAGGTGAGGATTGGTAGTGGTATCGTAGCGGCAGTTACGACCACTGCGGTTCCGATGACTGCGGCTCCGAATTCACCCTTAACCGACGATCGGTCTGCGATCTATAAAAAGGAGAAATCTCGATGAATCGCAAAATTAGCCTTTCGTATCTGCTGCTCACCGTAGCGTTGCTTTTTGGCCTGGCGTTGCCGGCCGTAGCGCACAATCAGGCGTCGGCAGGAAGCAAAACCACCAAGCCCGCGGCCGCCGCACCCGCCTCGAGTGATTTGGTGGATTTGAATACGGCTACTAAGGCTCAGCTCACGGCCTTGCCGGGAATCGGCGACGCGTATTCGCAGAAGATTATTGATGGGCGTCCGTATCACGCCAAGACTGACCTGGTGAAGAAGAAGGTTCTTCCGCAGGCGACCTATAACAAGATCAAAGACCTGGTGATTGCCAAGCAGGCCACGAAGTAAATTCGTTTTTGGCTTACGCGGTTTCCCTCCTCCGGCAGGCGAGCTTGCCGGAGGAGGATTTCCCCCGATGAATCTACCCGCACTCTCTCCGATGATTCCGACCGGCGCGGAACTTTCCGCGTTGCTGGTGGTGGTGAGCTTTTCGGCGGGCCTGAACGTTTACGCCACGGTGGGGATGCTCGGATTATTGGGGCGATTCAACTTACTGGTGCTGCCGGCGGCACTGCACGTCGTGCAGGATTGGAAAATTATTGCCGCGTGCGCCGTTTTGTTTTTGTTGGAATTTGTCGGCGACAAAATTCCGGTTTTCGATCTGCTGTGGAATGCAGCGCATACCTTTGTGCGCGTTCCGGTGGCGGCGTATCTAGCGTTTGCGGCAACTTCGCAGCTGCCGCAGTGGGAACAACTCGCCGCCACGTTTGCGGGTGGGTTGATCGCGCTGGCCGCACACGGCGGAAAAACCGCGGCGCGCGCGGCGGTGACCAATTCGCCCGAGCCGGTGACAAATTTCGCACTGAGCCTGGGCGAAGACGCGCTGGTGGTGTTTCTAATGTATTTTGCGACCAAACATCCATACGCCGCGTCGGCGATCGTATTCGTGGCGCTGGCCGTGATCGCGTTGCTGATGCACTACGTGGTGCGCGCCTTGCGGTCGCTCTTCAGCAACGCGGAACACGCGCTCACGCACGAGCACGAAAATTCCGTTTCGTAAAATCTTCCAAGTAAAATCCCAACTTTACGGTTTTTTGTGGCCGAGCAATCCGCCCAACGCGCCAGTCGCAGCGCCCGCCGCGCCACCTTTACCCATGCCGGTCGGTATCGCGTTCTTGGCGAGACCGCCGACCATGCCGCCAACGTCCGGGATTACCACCGGAGCCGAAGTGGTGCCGGTAATGGCGAATGGAATTCCGCCTCCGGATCCGCCCGCGCCGCTATTCGAACGCGCGCTGCCACCGGTGAGCGCCCCTAACGCGCCGCCGACTCCCTTGGTCGCGCCGCCCGCGAGGCCCGAGACCGCGCCCATTCCTCCTCCGAGCCCGCCGGCAAGATTCGCGACCATTTTCAAATTCAGTTGGCCGGAAGCGCTGACCGTTCCCTTTCCGGTGACGGTTCCAATGGAAGGCAACACCAGATTCAACGAATCGAAATTCGTGCCGGAAGGATCGTTGCGAATGTTCGCGCTCAGCGTCTTGATTTCGGTGTCATTGCCGCCGCCTCCGCCGCCCAGGCCGGCAAACGAACCGAGCGCGCCGAGTTTTGATTTCAGGCTGAAGCCGGCGAGCTTGGTGTCGGAGAAATTCACCGGACCGGCGATGGTGGGCTTGTCGATGGGGCCGGTGATGCTCAGGTTCACGGTGAGGGTGCCGCCTTGCAGTTTCGATCCGGAAGGAAGCACCACGCCGACGGCGGGCAAAAACCCTTCGAGGTCGCCAAGGGGCATGCCCTGGGCGTTCAACTTCATATTCAGTTTGGCCGGCTCGCCGGCCATATTGTATTCGCCAGTCAAATGCTGCACTGCGCTGCCGATTTTGATGTCACCCTGACTCAGAACGCCCGTTTGCGACTGCAGGGTGTAGGCCGTGGCGTAGTCGAGATTCACCGGAACCGTGGACGGGCTGCCGGCGGCCGAGGCTTTCAGCTTGGTCGCTTTGATGGTGCCTTTGGAACTCATCTGCTTGCCGTCGGAATTCAAGTCGCCTTTGAAATCCATCACGCCGGCGATTCCGGACGCCGGATCAATGAAGCCGGTGGTGGCGAGGTCGAGATGCTGGACATCGATGGTCGCGTTCATCGGAGTGAGCGACGAGTCGGTGGGATTGATCGGACCCGCTTTGCCTTCGACTTTGATATCGGCGCTGCCGGGGCCCTTGGCCGAAAGCTTGAACGGAAATTGCGAAGTGTAGGAAAGATCGGAAGCGGTGAGATTCACTTCGGAATAGACGCTGGGCTTCTGGCTGGAGCCGACGGTGCTCACCACGATTTTGCCGTTCTTGATCTCGAGGGTCTTGACGCTCAGCGCGCCGGGAGCGGAATTTCCGCTGGGCTTGCTGGCAGGAGCGGAGCCGCCGAGGCTGGAATAATTCCATTTGCCGCCGGGCCCGTGAATCAGGGCGACGTCCGGGCTGTCGACGGTGATCGAATCGACGTTGACCTCTTTGTGAAAGATTAAAGGGATGAGTTCAACGCCGACGGTGAGAGCTTTCGCGGTAAGAAAAGGCGACTTGCTGAAGGCCGGATCGTCCGCGATGGCGATGTCTGAAACCGTGACGCCTCCGGAAAAAATGGCGAGCTTGATATCGCCGATAGTGACCTGGCGGCCGAGCGCCGTACCGAGCTTCGATTCGATGGTCGGCTTAAACTGGTTGGCGTTAATGAAGAGCGGCAAGCAGAGAACGATGAGCAACAGTAAAACGATAATGCCGCCGATGATAAGAAGGGGCTTTTTCATGACAACCTCCGAGAGAGACACGTGCGAGGGCCGCGCCCTGCAGAATTGGTGCGGGCATCATACCCTTATCAGCCGCAGCGTTCCAAGAATGATGAAAAAAAAGGAGTGCGGGCCGCAGCCGCACTCCTTGCTCGATTCACCTGCCGGTGGACGTCTACTTCTGGGTAACCCGCATCGAAATGCGGCGGTTCTGGGCGCGGCCCGCGTCGGTGGCGTTGTCGGCGACGGGATGATCTTCGCCATAACCTTTCGCATCCAGGCGCGAAGGATCGACGCCGAGCACGATGATTTCGTGCATCACGTTGTCGGCGCGGTCCTGGGAGAGTTTCAGATTGGAAGCGGCGTCACCCTGATTGTCGGTGTAACCGCCGATCCGAATGTGGACGTTGGGATAGGCCTTCAGAATATTGGCAATGTTCTGCAATTGTTCCTGCGAAGAAGGTTGCAGCGTGGCGGCGTTGGTATCGAACAGCAAGCGGTCGAAATCGAACCAGGTTTCGGAGTTCGCTTGCGCGTTGGGATCCTTAATGAACACCAGGAGCCTGTTCTCCACGCCGTTCTGCGGAATGTTGAGCACGATTCCGCCCGGTAGCGAGGTTTGGAAAAACGCTCCCAGATTCGCGGCGCCGTTGGCGATGGCGTTTCCTGCTTGAGTGGCGGCGTTGCTGGCCGTCGACACCGCCTTGTTCACCGAGTTGCCGCGATTGAAGAACCAGAGCAGGGCCGCGAGCAGAATGCAGCCAAGAATTACCGCCGGCCACACGATGCCGCTGGCCTTCGGCCGAACTTCGTCGCGTACGCGGGATACTTCCGAGGCGACGCTCGACGAGACGGTGGAAAGTCCGGGAATGGCAAATCCCGCGGGAAGAAAACTGCGGAGCCGCGGCAATTCGGCGGACAACATGCTGCCGAGTCCCGACGCGGAGAGGCCTTCGGAGCTGACCTTCGACGCCAACGTGCCGAGCACCAGAGGCGCGGCCGAAGCCAGGATCGTTCCGGCCGAGGACGCGCGCATGCCGGAAATTTCGGAGATTTTGTTTTGAATGCCGGAGAGATTGTTACCGAACAACATGTTGAGGAAAGTGCCGCCCGCTTGTGAAACGGTGCTGCTGGCAGACGAACCCGCGCCGGCCGCCGCTCCCATGGCCCCGCGCGCGCCAGCACTGGAAAGCAGGTTCATGATCTGGCTTAGAAAACCCGAGTCGCCGGCTTTGCTGGCCAGGGTGGCGAGCATCGCGGTGGAACCGGTGGTCAACGCCTGTTGTACGGAATCGGTGGATTCGCCCAGATTCGAAGCCAACCCACGGACAACGTCTGGTGAGATGCGGTCCTTCAGAGAATCTAGCAATGAGCTCATCGGAATTCCTCCTGACGAAGAGACGATCGGAATTGCTGGGTGTAGTGCGGGGCCTGCTGCGCTTCAGAGAATCTAAGGGCCGGAGGTATGGAGAAGATTGGCGGGCGCTACGAGCCTAGCGCAGCGATTCCAGAGGCGTTCCGCTCGCCAATTCGGGGATAGTACTCCGGAAACGGCCGCCGGCACAATCGAATCGATCGTCTCGCTGAGGCTGCGGCCGGAAATGGCTGGGAGGATTGATGCTGATTTTGATGTTCGGAGCGTGACAGCACCGTCCCACAATCGCCCAATCCCTGGCCAGGTGGGCGCCTGAACTACTTCCAAGTCATTGTTATTCCTATGTTTATTTTATTGGAGACTCGGCACTGCCCGTGCCTTCACTCTTGCGGGATATTTCGTTCGAGAGAGCTGGCGTACCTCGAGGAAGGTGGCACCGGTGGAAAACTTCATGCAGGATGTTCGCTTCGCGTTACGCACATTCGTAAAAAATCCGGGTTTTACTCTGCTCGCGGTGCTGACGCTGGCGCTGGGCATCGGCGCGAATACCGCGATTTTCACCGTGCTCGATTCTGTTCTGCTGCGTTCCCTGCCCGTCCCGCAACCACAGCAGTTGGTTGTGCTGACCAATCCCGATGCCCATGGCATGAGCAACGGCAGCGAGAGCGGCGACCGCGGCCTGTTGGCCTATTCTGAATTTGAGTACCTGCGCGATCACAACGAGGTGTTCTCCGGCATTTTCGCGGCGGACAGCACATTGGCCCAGCTCAGTGTCACCATCCCGAACTCCTCCTCCGGCAGCTCGGCGTCCGATTCGCCTGCGGCTGAGGACTCTGCGCGAATTCGCATGGTCTCCGGCGATTATTTCCCGACGCTCGGCGTTCGGCCGATCATTGGCCGAGCGTTCGGTCCCGAAGTCGATCGCACACGAAATTCTTCTCCCGTGGCCGTGATCAGCCACGCATTCTGGCGACAACGTTTTGGCGCCGATCCACAAGTGCTGGGCCGAAAAATTCAGGTCCATCAGACTTCGTTTGAGATTATCGGCGTTGCCCCGGCCGGATTCTTTGGAGAAACGGTCGGCGAGGCGCCGGACATCTGGGTTCCGATGACCATGCAGGAAGCCATATATCCGGGCGATGACTTACTTACCGCTTTTCCTGCCGGGACCATCGATCAGCGGATGTGGCTGCAGGTAATGGCGCGGTTAAAACCGGGGATCACGCTGGCCCAAGCCAACGCCAACGTAAATGTCGTCTTCCCCGGATACGTTTCTGCCTCCGCACTCCGTTACAAACTTTCTGGCGATGATTTGAAAGGGTATTCCGATCAGCGGATTGACGTGCAGCGGGGCGGTCACGGCGCGTCCACGATGCACAACACTTTCGGTGAACCGCTCAAACTGCTGATGGCGTTGGTCGCGCTCGTTCTGCTTATCGCCTGCGCGAATCTCGCGAATCTGCTGCTGGCGCGCGGCGCCGCGCGCCAACGGGAGTTTGCGGTGCGGCTCTCGATCGGCGCGGGGCGCGGGCGATTGATCCGGCAGCTGCTGACCGAAAGTTTCCTGCTGGCCATTCTGGGTGCAGCACTGGGCGTGGTGTTGGCGCAGTGGGCGGATGGCCTGCTGCTGCGCATGGTTTCCCCGACCGGCAGTGTGGGGCAAGAAGCGATTCAGCTTTCGTTGCGGCCGGATGCGCGAGTGCTGGCGTTCACGTTTGGCGTGGCGATTTTGACGGCTCTGCTCTTTGGCCTGATTCCTGCGCTGCGGGCTACCCGGCTGGATCTTTCGCCGATGCTCAAATCCGGCGCTTCAGGCGCGACGGTGGAAGGCCACGGCCGCCGCTTCCCGGTGGGGAAAATTCTGGTAGTGACCCAAGTTTCGATTTCGCTGGTCCTGCTGGTCGCGGCGGGACTCTTCGTGCGCAGCCTGCAGCGCTTGAGTGAGGTAAAGCTAGGGTACAAAACCGAACGCCTGCTGCTTTTTCGGGTTCGTCCCATTCCGGCGGGGTACAAAGACGCCGCCATACCACGCGTGCTTCAGGATCTCCTCGACAAATTTAAATCTGTTCCAGGAGTTTCCGCGGCATCACTCTCATCTAACGGACTGTTCGCCCACACCGAATCCGCCGATCCCATTTCGGTGGAGGGTTACACTCCCAAAT
Source organism: uncultured Acidobacteriota bacterium (assembly GCA_963737765.1). Lineage (GTDB taxonomy): Bacteria > Acidobacteriota > Terriglobia > Acidiferrales > UBA7541 > Palsa-295. The sequence continues at coordinate 128,579 of CAVTTY010000013.1, read as the reverse complement.
CCGGCGAACTTCCACATACCAGGATGGACCAGGTCGGCCCAGACTATTTCTCCGTGATCGGCATGCCCATTCTTTCAGGCAGAGGAATCACGGCGCAGGACAGCGGCAATGGTCCGCGCGTGGCGGTGATCAATCAGGCGTTCGCAAAACAGTTTTTCCCCAACACCAGCCCGATCGGCAAACGGGTGACGGACACGTATCCCGGCAATCCGGCGTCAGCCGAGATTGTGGGCGTGGTGGCCGACGCCAAATACAACAGCCTGCGGGAAGAAACGCCTACGCGCTTGTATAACCCCATATTCAATCCGCTGTGGCCGGAGCAGTCAGCTTACTTTGAGATTCGTACTTCGGCGGATCCAGCGACAGTTTCGGCCGCGTTGCGGGCGGTGGTGCACGACACCAATTCCGCGATTCCGGAAATCGAAATTCATTCCATGTCCGGGCTGATCGACGATTCGTTGCAGACCGACCATTTTGTGGCCCAACTTTCCACGGCTTTCGGCCTGCTCGCCGTTATTCTGGCCAGCGTTGGGCTTTACGGGATTATGGCGTTCACGGTGGCGCGACGCACCCGCGACATTGGCATTCGGATGGCGTTGGGCGCGGGACGTTCGAATATCGTGCGGCAGGTGCTGAGCGAGACGCTGATCCTGATGCTCATCGGCATTACGGTGGGCGTGCCGATCGCGCTGGCCGGCGACGCGACTGATTCAAGTCGATGCTGTTCGGGCTCGGCGCCGGCCGACCCGGTGGCGATCGCAGCGGCTTGTGTGATTCTCGCGGTGATCGCGGGTCTAGCGGGCTACATACCGGCGCGGCGCGCTTCGCAAGTTGATCCGATGGTGGCGCTGCGCTACGAATGATCGAGTGGTAGTCCTCGCTTTTCGCTAGCCCCGGTTGCCGCAACTGGTTTGCCGGCCGCCTTTCGCCGGCGCGCGCATTACGAGAACGAGATTACTCGGGCGGGTCGCCGGATTCGACTTCGCGGACGATTTCGCGGGCGCGGGATTCGTCGTGCGGGGTGACGAAGATTTTGCGTGCGCCATCGGGAAGGATGGTGATGCGGGATTCGATGTCGCTTTCGCGCAACGCGAGAATCATCATGTCGGCGACGTCGCGGGTCGGCGCGGTCGCGACTTCCACCGTAGCATCGTCTGGAGCTTCGTCGCTCCAGTCGCGATGTTCATCGTCGACATCGGTGGGCGGCTGGTCATCTTGCGCCGCGAGTTCCACCTCGGGATCCACCGCCGGGTCATCTCCGCTCATCCAAATTTCCGTGCTCGATGACTTTCCTGGCGCGCTCTAGGAGTTCCGGGAGAACAGCGATTCGATAATTTCCGTCGGCATCGGCAAATGATCGAAGCTGATGGCGGAATGCCTCATATGGAATTTTCGCGTCGCGGAGTTCGGAGCAATGCATGACGCATTCTTCCTGATTTTTCCCGGTCCACACTTCCTGCAAGTCTGAATCGAGAAGCGCGGCACTGCCGTCCTGCGCTGCTTCCGGAAGCGTCTCGACCAGATCCACGTGGCAATCGGAGCAAATTTTGAAACCGCTGCGGTATTCGGCTTGGCACTCAGGGCAAAACATAATCGGCGGCGAGTATACTACAGCGCGCAACGGCTATTTATGTGACGGCGACTCGGCCGTCCACTCAAAACAGAAATTCAGCAGCGAGAAAAGCGCTGGAGGTGCCATCGTGATGCAGATCAATCCTTGGTTGGCGGCAGGCGTGTTCGTCTCGACGGCGGCGACGGACGCGGTGTATGTGCTGTTTAATGCGGCGGTATCCGCGCGGCGGCGCGTGCCGGCGGCGACGTGGAGCAGCGTATGGTATTTGCTTTCGGCCTTCGCCGTGATCAGTTACACCCGAAACTGGATGTTCATCGGTTTCGCGGCCGCGGGGTCGTGGGTTGGCGCGTACGTCTCGATGACGCTATTGCGCAAGCCCGAAGCGGCGTTCGGGCCGAAAAATGTGTAACCTGCTGAATTCGCGGGGAATAATTCGCTGGTTTCGAACGAGTAAACGTGCTATCTTTGACTTGCGTTTGTTGCTCTTGTAACACCTTTGGAATCGATTGAAGGGGCTGCAAGTTCACACTTGCGGCCTCTTTTGCTTTACGGCTGGAGGCGGTCGAGAAGCACAAATAGCTCAAAAAGAAGGAAGTACATCAGTGAGAGAACAAGGAACAGTAAAGTGGTTCAATGCCAGCAAGGGTTTCGGATTCATCCAGCGCCAGTCCGGCGAGGACGTTTTCGTCCACTTTTCGGCAATTCAAGCGGAAGGTTATAAGTCGCTGAACGAAGGCCAAGCGGTTGAGTTCGAAGTTACCCGTGGACCGAAGGGTCTGCAGGCAGCGAACGTCACCAGCCTCTAGTCGAATGGGGCGAGCCGGCTTTGGCCGGTTCGCCCTTTTTTTTCGCACCAAAAGTTTCCGAGCATTTTCCCGGCCACAGTTCGACCGCACTTATCGCTTGGAATGAGGAGCCCCCGTTGAAAGCACTCCCCGAAGGGCAGTACATCAAGCACTTCCAGTACGGTTTGGGCGTGGTTACCGAATCGGATAACGACCGGACCTCGATCGATTTCGATTTGCACGGACCGAAGAAATTCGTCACCAGCATCATGGTGGTGGAAATGGCGGAAGGAACTCCCCCCAAGCGCAAGCGCGCCAAGCGCGTGAAGAAAGTCGCGGCCGTGATTGCCGCCGCGGAACCGGTCGGCGCCGGGAAATGAGCACCAACAACCATAACAACGGCGTTATCGTGCAGTTCGTGGGCTTCGAAGCGAAAGAACGCGGGCCGGGAATATACTTTTACGGTACGCGAAACCGCGACCGAGCCTCGCGAATTTACGCTGTTGATTGCCAACGAGGCTTTCAATTCGCGCCGCGTTCGTTTTCAGGATGCGCCGGATATTTGTTCACATCGTTTGCACGTGGAATTGGCCGCGACCGAGAATCATCCTGCGATCACGCATTTTGATCTGACCGACGCGGAACTCGATACCTACCGCACCCGCACATGCAGAAACCCCCGAAGTATCCTTACGCGCCGAAGAAGGAAGAGCAGGACGCGTAGGTTCGTGGAAACAATTCAATAACAACAATTTGAATGGATACGCGCGCTTGTTCCGGGATTGGTGCGTTTACGCCTGCGGATGCGGTGCGTAGCAGGAGCTTAGAGGTCGTGGCTAAAGCCACGACTCATAAAGCGACGACCAGCCGCGAGTGAACATTTCACCTACGCGAGTTTGGTGGTGACCGCGCGCCGGGCGGCCAGCGAGATCATCAAGCGCGACACGCCGCTGAAGAAAATGCTGATGCCGACCAGCGTCCCAATGGCCCATTCAGTGCTCGACGGCCAGGTGGCCCAGATCATCCCGCCCAGGACGATCGTAATGATGCCATTGAGCAGAAACCAGGACGCGCCGTTGGTGGCGCGGTGCTGAAAATAGAGAACAATTTCGGTCACGCCCTCGATCAGCAGATAAAAAGCCAGCGCCAGTGTGAGTGTGGCCAGACCGCGCGCCGGATGGTCGAGCAGGTAAATCGCCACGGCGAGATACAGCACGCCGAGCAGCACTTTGAGCAGCACGCTGCCGGTGCGCCGGGTGTACCAGGCAAAAACAAAATGGGCGACCGCCGGCGAAGACCAGCATCCAGGCCACGAAGAAGTTGACGGCGATGCCGGCTTCGAGCGGCATGGCGATCGCCAGCAGGCCGGCGACAATCATGATCACGCTTACAAAAATGGACCAGCCTACGGCTTTTTTGGCGATGTCTGCTGCGTTGACTTCAGCCATCGTAACCTCCCAGAAAATTGAGCGCGGCTGCGGACGTTATATCATTGTCGTTCGGTGTAATGCATCGTCGGAGTGCGGCAAAAATTGGGCGGAGTTTGGCGCACGCTTTCACGCGCTAGGCCCGGTGGCGCTCAGAATTTTGCACCCGTGATATGTTTACAGGCACCGCAGCTGAAAATCGCTGGATTGCGTGTTCTTACTCACCGGACGAGGCGCGTTTCTTGAAACAGAATGAAAGTGAAGTCGAGCCCACACCGCAGAGCCATTCATCGGCAACACAATCAACTTTGAGAGATCAGCCAGACGTATCCCTGTTGCCGGTCTTCGCCAAATTTATCCGGGTCCAGGCGCTGCGAGTTTTCTCGATTTCCGTGTTGCTGCTGGTGCCTTGCTGGTGGCATCGCACCATCGTGGCCGGGGATCTGGGTAGCCACCTTTACAATGTTTGGCTGGCGCAACTCATCCGACAGGGGCAATTGCCCGGTTTGTGGCTGGCGTCCCGCTGGAACAATGTATTGTTCGACTACCTGTTCTTTTCGCGGCGCGATTCTTTTCGGTCGCGGTCGCCGGAAAAATTATCGTTTCCCTTTCCGTGCTGATTTTCTTTTGGGGAGTCTTTGCCTTGGTTTCGGCCGCGGCGCAACGCGCGCCGTGGTATCTGGTGCCCGCCATCGCGATGGTTTCCTACGGCTACACATTTCACATGGGATTTTCCAACTACTATCTTTCCCTGGGGCTGGGGTTCTGGGGCGTAGCGATTTTTTGGCGAGGTTGCGGCTGGGAACGATTGGTTCCGCTGCTTTTGGCGCCACTGATCGTCCTGGCCAATCCGCTGGGTGTGGTGTGGATGTTCGCGGCTTCGGGCTACATTTTTGTTTCGGAAAAGATTCCGGCGCGCCTGCAGTTCGCGCTGGTCCTGGTCGCCATCGGGGTGCTCGGTGCGGCGCATTGGTATTTCTGGCATTCCTACGTGATTGAGGCGCAGCGGCGGCCGGTTTATTTCTTCAACGGCACCGATCAGTTCCTGCTCTTTGGTCCGCGCTATGCGATTCCGCAGATTTTATTTGGAGTTTTCACCGCCGGAGCGCTGGCCTTTGATTTTATTTCGCGGCGACGCAAGGCATCGGAGCCGGCGCCAGCGATACCGGATTCCGTTTCAGTTTTATGTGATTCTGATTTTTGCGGCCGGCCTGCTGCCGGAAGGCATGCGTTTTACAAGCCAGCCGGTCGCGCTGGCGATTCTGACCGAGCGGCTCAGTTCGGTGACTGCAGTAGTTCTTTGCGCGTTGCTGGGTGTAATGCTGCCGCGAAAATGGCAACTGCTCGGGTTTACCGCCATCGCCGCCGTGTTCTTCACATTTTTGTACCAAGACACTGGAAAAATGGATCGCATGGAGGCCCAGGCGGAAAAATTGGTGCGCACGATTCCTCCGGACCAGCGCGTGCTGGGCAGCATCCAGCCTTTTCCGGGTTCGCGCATTTTGATCCAACACATGCTCGATCGCGCCTGCATCGGCTACTGCTTCAGCTATGGAAATTACGAGGCGGCCTCGCAACAATTTTACGTTCGCGCCAACGAAGGAAATCCATACCTGATGACCTACTTCGGCGACACTTCGGACATGGAAGATGGCGCCTACGAAGTGCAGCCCGGAGATTTGCCGGCCTGGCAGGTGTATCAATGCGACGGACAGCGGAGAGGATTTGTGCATCACCCCGCTGCGCGCGGGACAAATGAATGATGAATTGGGGCTACATCCGGACTGAGGCGCAGCGCGGCTGAAATTGCAGCGGGCGCGAAGACTGCGGTATCCTCTTGCCCAGCGATTCAATTGAACTTCTTATGACGCTGAGGGTGGGCGATGAATACTTCCGGAAACAAGAATTTCGCAGTCACTTCTATCTGGGCTGGTGATCCTGATTATGAGCGCTTCCCTTTTCGCCGCTTCGAGCATTTACGATTTCACCTTGCCCTCGATTGACGGCAAGCCGGCGCCGCTTTGGCGAATTACAAAGGCAAAGTGGTTTTGCTGGTCAACGTGGCCAGCCGCTGCGGATTTACGCCGCAATATACCGCGCTCGAATCCACCTACGAGAAATACAAGGATAAGGGCTTCGTGATCCTCGGCTTTCCGGCGAATAATTTCGGCAGCCAGGAACCGGGCACCAACGCGGAAATCAAAACTTTCTGCCAGTCCAAGTACAGCGTGACTTTTCCGATGTACGGAAAAGTTTCGGTGAAGGGCGACGACCAGACGCCGTTGTATGCCTATCTGACCAAAGACGCGAATCCGGCCCTGGCCGGCGACATCAAGTGGAATTTCACCAAGTTTCTGGTGGATCGCAACGGGAAAGTCGTGGCGCGCTTCGAACCGGACGTCACGCCGGATTCGCCGCAGATCACCGCCGAAATCGATAAGCTGACCAAGCAGTAGATCGGGAGCCGTAGTTTGCTTTCAGGCCAGCGCGGTATAACGCGCTGGCCTTTCGTTTTTGTGTCAGCCATCGTTTCGCCCCGCTTTCGCCTCAAAATAACACCTGCCATTTCAGCGTGCCGCAACGGACAACTTTTCATTCGTGAAAGTGTTTCATCTAGTAGCGGCGACCGACGAAAAATCGGCGCCAGCCGAAGAAAAATATTAATTCAGCGACATCATACGGAGGACTACGGTCATGAGACGCACACACGGTCATACTCAATGCAGGATTGTTTTTGGCGCTCGGGGCGGTCCCGGCCTTTGCGCAGTCAACAGCGCTCCTTCTTCAGGCGGAAATCCAGCAGCGGAAGGACAACCAGCAGGAGCGCATCGCCAACGGCGTGAAAAGCGGCCAACTCACTCCCGGAGAAACGAGAAATCTGGAATCAAAAGAAGCCGGGCTGAATCGCGAAGAGCGGAACATGCGGGCGCAGGATAACGGGCATTTGACTGGTGCGGACAAGGCCAAACTAAACCGGCAGCAGAATCATCTGTCCAATCAGATTTACGATAAGAAGCACAACGCACGCACCCGTCCGTAAGGGCGTGGTTTCGCGACCGCGACACATTTGAGAAAGCTCCGGCGTCACGGCCGGAGCTTTTTTTTGGGCGCGGATCAGGTTCCGGCGGTCGAAGGGGCCGGCGCGACCGCCGGGCCGGAAGAATTCTTTGGGCGGTTCTTGAGCCACATCACCACGCGCCAAGCCAATAGGATGGCGACGAGCGCGCCGTAGAGCAGAGGCTTGCGCACGTCGGATTTCACCAGCCAATAATAATGGATTACGCCGAGTATCGCGCTCACATAAATCAGGCGATGCAGCGCGCGCCAGCGCTTCCCACCCAGCCGTCGAATCATTCCCGCCGTGGAGGTAAACGCCAACGGAATCATCAGCACCAGCGCCGTAAAACCCACGGTGATGAAGCGGCGCTTCAACACGTCCTTCCACATTTCGTGCCAATCGAAAAATTTATCGAGGCCGATCCAGGTAGCGAAATGCAGGCAGCCGTAAAAAAAGGCAAAGAGGCCGAGCATGCGGCGAAAACGGATCAGTTGCGGCTGGCGCAGAATTTGCCGCAGCGGCGTGATCGCCAGAGTGATGACCAGAAACCGAATGGTCCAGTCACCGGTACGGTGGGTGATGAATTCGATGGGATTCGCGCCGAAATCCATGTTGTCGGGAAATCCGGCGAGTCCATGGTGGAAGGCATCCCAGAGCAGGACGCCGAGAGGCACGCAGCAGAGGATGAAGACGACGGCCTTGGTCCATTTGCTGGTGAGGAAGGAATTCAATCGTCGCTCGGCACTAGAAATTTTTCTTCAAGTCCATGCCCGCTGTACAGGCTGGCGACCTGGTCGCCGTAGCCATTGAACATCAAGGTCGGGCGGCGCAGAAATTCGCCGAGGCGGCGCTCCTTGGCCTGGCTCCAGCGAGGATGATCGACTTCCGGGTTGACGTTGGAATAGAAACCGTATTCCCAAGGATTCGAGATGTTCCAAGTCGTGCGCGGCTGAACTTTTGACGAATCTAATTTTGACCAGCGATTTGGCGCTTTTGAATCCGTATTTCCAGGGAACGATCAGGCGGACGGGAGCGCCATCCTGATTCGGGAGCGTTTCGTCGTACATTCCTACGCGTGAGCAGTGTCAGCGGATGCATCGCTTCATCCAGGCGCAGCCCTTCGGTATACGGCAACTGAATTCCGGCGTACGGGCCTTCCGGCATTTGTTTTACGTCGTAGTAACTTTCGAAAGCGACAAATGCCGCCTTGGGAGTCGGCTCGGCCAGTTTGATGAGGTTGCTCAGCGAATATCCGATCCAGGGCACGACAATGGACCACGCTTCGACGCAGCGGTGACGATAAATGCGCTGCTCCAGCGGAGCGACCTTCATGATTTCGTCCATCGAAAACTTCCGCGGCTTTTTCACCTCGCCTTCGATGGATAGGGTCCATGGCTGAGTGACGAAATTTCTGGCATTTTCAGCGGGATCCGTTTTGCTGGTCCCAAACTCGTAGAAATTGTTGTAATGAGTGACGTCCTGCTCCGAAGTTTGTTTTTCAGTAGTGCTGTAGGGCCACTTGGAGACGCCGGAGAGCTTGGTGGGAGTTGAACCGGTAGGCGGTCCCGCGAGCCAGTGCGGGATTTTCTTGTAGGCCACGACCGCTCCGTAGGTGGCGGCGGCTCCGACCAGAAAATTGCGGCGGCCCATGTAAATGCCCTTGGGCGTTACATCGGAGTAAGTCAATTCAGGCTTTTTCTTGATGAACATAGGAACGTTCCGCGTAAGCGTCGAATTGCTCTTCAGCCTTACATTTATGATACGCCGCTTCCTGCAGATTGGATGCCTGAGGTTCCTGAAAGACACACGCCGCAAATGAAGCGGAGAGCCCGCAACTCCTTTGGCAGCAGCTACTTAGCTGCTAGTTCGGCTAGCAGCGCCGCGCGGACGCGGGCTTGCTGTTCGGCGCTGAGCTTGGCGCCGGCGGAAGTGAGGTAGAACACGTCGATCGCGGTCTGGCCTTCGGTTTCGATCAGCGCAATGTCGATGCTGCAATTGTGTTCGGAGAATTTCGAACTGATGCGGTGCAGCAGGCCGGGCTGGTCCTGGGTGACCACTTCGATGAGCGTGCTGTGCCGGGAACATTCATCGTCGAAATCGATCACCGTGGTAACTTTTACCTTTGGCGGCGCCAGTTTTTGAGAATGCAGGCGGTCGCGCAGCATGCGCTGCAGATCCGCTTTTCCGGTGACCACGTCATGCACGCTTTGCTTGAAGCGCTCCCACTCCGGCAGATTCAACTCCAGTACCCGAAATTGATCGGTGAAATAAAAAGTGTCGACCACCACGCCGGCATCGTTCGAGAAGGCGGCAGCTTTGACGATGTTCATGCCCCACGCCGCTAAGACTCCGGTCATATTGGCGAAAAGAAAGGCGCGGTCGTTGGTGACCAGCGAAAGATCGAACCAGTGCCGGCCGCGTTTCAGCGCGACTTGCACCGGATCCTTGGCCAAGGCGCTCGCCATATTCATGTGCGCCAGGACGTCTTCCACGGCGTGCGTGCGCAAATATCGTTTGCGGCAAGTCCTTCCAGGAACCTTTCCAGCTTTCGACCCGCGGCCGGCGCCAGCGTACGCAGGTGCGCGAGCGTATCTTCGTCCGTGTCGACATGCAGGCGCTGGTCGACGTTGCGCAGTAAATAATTCGCCGTGCCGATGTAAAGCTGCCACAATATTTTCCGCTTTCCACGGGGTCAGCGCTTCCGGGTTTACCGCTTTGATGTCGGCGTAGGTGAGCAGGCAAAGCATTTTCAGGCGCTCGGGTGTTTCGAGTTTTTCGCCGAGAGATTTCACCGTTTCCGGGTCGAAAATATCGCGGCGCAGGGTCATGCTCAATTCGAGATGACGGCCGATCAGAAATAGAACGGTTTCGCGGTCGGGCGGATCGACATCGAGCCGCTCCAGGCATTTTTCGGCGATGGCGATGCTGGCTGGACGTGATTCCCGGTTTTGCGAGCCTTTGCCGGTGTCATGCAGCAGAATCGCCAGATAGAGCAGCTCGGGCTGCTCCAGCTCATCCAGCAATTCGGCGTAGCGTTGATCCCATTTCGATTGCGACTGACGCAGCCGATGCAGATTTTCGATGGCGACGAAAGTGTGCTCGTCAACCGTGTAACGATGAGAGTAGTCGCGGACCACCAGAGAATCGATGCCCTGCAGCTCCGGGATCACCAGCGAAAGGAAACCCAGGGAATGCATGGCCCGCAAAGTTTCCGCGGCGTGCGGCGCGAGCAGAATTTCCTGCAGGTGATGCCAGACTTCCACCCCGTGCGGGCGGATCCGGCGCGAGCGACGGCAGCGCCTGCTCGATCTGCATCTCGGCGGCGGAGCTGAAAGTCAGGCCGTGGCGAGCCTGAAAGCGGAAGGCGCGCATGAGCAGATCGGAATCGCCCACGGCATCCGGCTGTTGCAGCGAAATCAACCCGTCTTCCACCACGAATTCGGGATTAGCGAAGCGGCGTTTGCAAATTCTGAAATTGTCCGAGCAGCAAGGATTGCGGAGCGGGAAAAGCGCGCAGCGCTTGCAGGCAGACGCGATTGACGGCACGGGCGTGGCCGAAGTAGATCCGCATCCAGTCCGAGGCGGTTAAGGTCTCGCGCCGAATCCGCAGCGCCGACTTTACGAGCGGCGGCTTCGTCCTGCGATTCCCAGGTCAGCATGTTGTTATCGCGCTTGTGGAGGTAGTGCAAAAAACAGCGCGCGGACATCAGAAAATCCAGCGCGAGTTGCGAACGCTGGCGCGTGGAGGGCAGCGCACCGGGAATTTCCTGCACCGAACCGCGGGAGCGCCCATTCGGCGAAATAAAATTCAGCCAGGAGGCGACGTTGTAATCGCGTAAACCGCCCGGCCCGTCTTTCACATTGGGCTCAAGATGAAAAATGGTCTCGCTAAATTTCGCGTGGCGGGTACGGGTCAGGTCGGCGAGGCGTTGCGAGAAAACCTTGCCTTCGCGCGCGAGCAGTTTCGGAATGGCGGCGTCCTGGAGTTGCGCGAAAAGCGCCGGATCTCCGGCGAGGTAGCGGCTGTCGAGCAGCGCAACCGTAAATTCGAGATTCTCCGGATCGAAGCGGTCGCACTCGGAAAGTTTGCGCGTGGCGGGGCTCAGCTTCATGCGCAAATCCCAAATTTCCTGCGAGAACTGTCGAAGGCGATCCTTAAATTCGCCCTCGGCGCGTTCGTTGGCGTGCAGAAACAGCAGATCGATATCGGAGTGGGGGAACAGCCACTTGCGGCCAAAGCCGCCGAGCGCGATCAGCGCGAGACCGGCCGGACCATTTTTTTCCGCGCTGATGTATTGATTCCAAAGACGCAGCAGGATCGATTCGACGACGGTGGTGCGGCTGAGGATTGCCGCGCGACCGTCGCCGGCGGCGGTAAAATTGTTTTGAATGCGCGTCGACTCCTCGGCGTAGAAGGCGCGCAATTCGCTGCCTAGCATGGGGGTCGAGGGCATGACGGGTTGGTTCGCTTCCCGAGTGTAACTCCACCCGGCAACGGCGAGCCCCAACTAATTTTGGGAAGGCAATTCGTTTTTTGAATCGCCCCAATTGCAAATTCGTATGCTGAAAAACGGGAATTTTGGATCGCGAATTTGCGGACCTGCGCGAACTAGTGTTTGCGGGCCGCGTCGTTGCGGTTTTCTACTTGCTGGCGCAACAAGGTGACGAACGCGGCGGCGGCGCGAGGCAGAGTGCGATCGCGGCGATAGACCAGACCGAGTTCGCGGGTCAAGTCGGCGTCGGAGATGGGGATCAACTTGGCCTCGCCGTTGCGCACTTCGTCTTTGGCGAAGCTTTCGCTGATGATCGAAACGCCCAGTCCGGCCGCGACAAATCTCTTAATCATGCCGACGCTGGCGAGTTCCATGGTGATCTTTAATTTTCCGCGATAGGGCCGGAAATGTTTGTCGAAAAGCTGCCGGGTGTAGCCGGTCTTCGGAACGATTTGCGGCTGGTCGGCCACTTCGCTGAGCGTGACGCTTTTCGATTTCGCCAGCGGATTTCCGGCGGAAACCATCAGCATGAGCCGGTCGTGAAAAATCGGATGAATCCGCAGGCTGGGCGATTTGGCCGGCAACGTGACGATACCGACGTCGACCGAGCCGTCTTCGATTTTCTCGATCACCTTGCGGCTGAAATTCCGGTAAATATTGATTTGCACGCCGGGATAGCGGCGGTGGTATTCAGCGAATAATTCGGGAAGAAGGTACAGGCAGGTCGCTTCGTTCGCACCGATATTCAAAGAGCCCTGCGGCGACACCGAAAGGTCGGCGACCGCGCGCAGCGATTCTTCTTTCAGGGTCAGCAGGCGCTTGGCGTAGGTGACCAGGACTTCGCCCGCGGCCGTTAATTTCACGGACTTCCCGACGCGATCGAATAATTTCTGACCGTAGGCTTGCTCGAGCTGGCGGATCTGGGCGCTGACCGCGGGCTGCGAGCGGAACAACTTCTGCCCGGCGCGCGAGAAACTGCCCAATTTCACAATCTCAAGAAAGGTTGTTAGATAGTCGAAATCCATGTTTTTGAATGCCGGAAGTATAGCAGAAGCGCGGCAACGGGGAAATTCGGGCGACAGCTGGTGAGGTTTTGGGATTCCGGCGAGTTTCGCGCGGAAGTACGTTGCTAGTGCGTCTTTGGATTGGTTCGCAAACGGCGAATCTGCGTTTAGCCGAAACGCGGAACAGGCTGCCTGCGGCTTTACTGACGATCGGCCACGCACGGAAGCACGTGAGCGCGAAATTGGCGTTTTATGGGCCGGGGTGATAGCTTTTACTTTCGACTTCCAAGCAAAGAAATTTCGGACGAGGTGACACCATGACCTGGGGAAAACGCCGCGCGATCGTGATCGGTTTACTTATCGTGGCCCTAATTGTATTGGTCTGGGCCGCCTCCAAACCCGCGGCCATACGCATCCCCACCAATGGCGTGCTGGTGATCAACGCCTCGGGCGAAATCGAAGAGCAGAAAGCTCCCGATTTTTTTAGCGCCTTGAACGGCACCACGCCGATCGTGCTGCATGATTATTTGGATGCGATTGACACCGCCGCAACGGATTCGCATATCACCGGCCTGGTGGTGCGCGTCGGCCCGCTCGAAACCGGCTGGGCCAAGCTGGAAGAAATCCGTACGCACCTGCTGAATTTTCGCAAGAGCGGCAAACCCAGCATTTGTTATCTGGGCTACGACGGAATTCAGAATCCAGAATATTACCTGGCCAGCGCCTGCAAGGAGATTTGGCTGGTGCCGACCGCGCCGGTCAGCATTCGCGGCATGATGGCCGAAGCCCTCTTTTTGCGCGGCACGCTGGATAAATTGAAAATCGTGCCGGAGTTCTATCACATCGCGGAATTCAAGACCGGCGACGAACATGTTCACCGAGAAGAAATTCACGCCGGCGCACCGCGAAGAAGTCGAAGGCCTGCTGCACAGCATTTACGACCAGTATCTCGAAGATGCGTCGTCGAGGCGCGCGGTATGGACCGCGCGCAATTCGAGGCGCTGCTGAATCGCGGGCCGTTTGCCTCCAGCGACGCGGTGACGAATAAAATTGTGGACCGCCTGGGCTATTGGGATCAGGTGCAGGATTACTTCAAGAATGCGCGACGGCAAGTGGAGCCCGATCTCGCTGGGCACTTATCGTTCGTCGGTATCGAATGACGGAACTGAACGCATTGCGGTGATCCACGCTTCGGGCCTGATTGTTTCCGGAGATTCCGGTTCGACACCGGGCGGCGGTTCGGTGATGGGCGGCGATTCGGTGGCGAGCGGATATTCGCGCGGCGCGCACCGATTCCGGTATCAAAGCCATCGTGCTGCGCGTGGATTCGGGCGGCGGCTCGGTGGTGGGCAGCGAAGTGATTCGCCGCGAAGTGGAATTGGCCGACGCAGTGAAACCGGTGGTGGTGTCGATGTCCGATGTTGCGGCTTCCGGCGGCTATTGGATTGCAGCACCGGCGCGCAAAATCGTGGCGGATCGCAATACGATCACCGGCTCGATCGGCGTGATTGATCGGCAAATTGAATGTTTCAGGTCTGTACAATTTGCTGGGCATGAGCACCGATTCGGTGACGACCAGCGACAACGCGTCGTTGTTTTCGTCGCAGCAGAATTTCACTCCGGCGCAGCGCGACTACATTCAGAAATCTCTGGATCGAGACTTACGCGGACTTCACCAAGGGCGTCGCCACAGGCCGCAAAATGACCGTCGAAGCCGTGGACAAAATCGGCAAAGGCCGGGTGTGGTCCGGCTCGCAGGGAAAAGAGTTGGGGCTGGTGGATGAACTGGGCGGGCTGGACCGCGCGGTGGAAGTCGCCAAACAACTGGCGCATATTCCGGCGGGCGAATCGGTGCGGCTGGTGCGCTATCCCGAGGAGCGCAGCTTTTTTCAGCAGTTGATGCAACGCGAAAAAGACACGGCGAGCGAATCGCAGTCGCTCGAGTCCATGTTGCGCCATATCGTCAGCCAGATGGAACCGGTGCAGGCGCGGATCCCGTACGAATTGCATATCCGGTAGTGCGCGAAGGGCGCGCAATACACGAGCCGCTGCAGGATTTCATTTTTGCGTTGGCGCAGAAAGTTTCCGGGCTGAAACCGCCGCAAACTTTCGCTATACTGTAGGGCCGAGGCGCGGTACCCAAGTGGTAAGGGAGAGGTCTGCAAAACCTTTATACGTGGGTTCGATTCCCACCCGCGCCTCCATAAAACTCCCCGTTCGGCGTTGACACCTCATCGAAGTAAGTCGCGGCACACCGGCGCCTCCTGCGGAGGTTACTCCTGCGTTCCGAACCATACGCTGGGCTTGACTTGGCGGCGTGGTGAGTCAAGATAGAGTTCCCTTCCAAAGTATTCCGTCGATTCAGAACTGCCCCTCTCCAGCTCGATCGCGCGTGAGCGGACGTGTGCCGGAACGACCAAGGTGCAAACGAATGCTTTTTGCATCCGGCGACGACGCAAAGAGACACAGTGACTTCGCCCAATCAACTACTGCTCGGATCGTACGACTACCGCCTGGTGGCTCTGTCCGTGGTGATTGCCGGCCTGGCGGCGTATGCCGCGCTGGACCTGGCGGGAAGAGTGACGTCCGCGCGCGGCGCGGCCCGCCGGAACTGGCTCGCCGGTGGGGCCACGGCCATGGGTATCGGCATCTGGTCGATGCACTACGTGGGCATGCTGGCGTTCCACTTGCCGGTCAAAGTTGAATACGACTGGCCGACGGTCCTGCTCTCGCTGCTGGCGGCGATCTTTGCCTCGGGAGTGGCGCTCTTCGCGGCCAGCCGCAAAAAGATGGGCCCGCCGGTAGTCATCATCGGAAGCATTTTCATGGGCGGCGGGATCGCCGGGATGCATTACATCGGGATGGCGGCGATGCGGCTGCCGGCGATGTGCGAATACTCGCCGGGCCTAGTAGCGCTTTCGATTGTGGTAGCGATGGTGATTTCGCTGGTCGCGCTGTGGCTGACCTTTCATTTTCGAGGCGAAAAGCACTCGGGCGGCTGGCGCAAAGTACTCAGCGCAGTGGTGATGGGCGCGGCGATTCCGGTGATGCATTACACCGGGATGGCCGCGGCGCATTTCAGGCCTGCCGAGTCGATCGAAGGGAGCGTCGCGCACGCCCTGAACATTTCGTCGCTGGTGACCTGGAGCATCATCGTGGTCACCTTCATGGTGCTGGGGCTGACGATCGTGACGGCGCTGATCGACCGCCGCTTTTCGGCGCAGGCCATCGAACTGGAATCGAGCGAGCAGAAGTCGCGGCAGATTCTGGAAACTTCATTTAACCCATTCGTGGCGCTGGATCTCGGCGGAAAAATCACGGATTGGAACGCCCAAGCCGAAAAAACTTTTGGATGGCCTCGCGCGGAGGCCGCCGGAAAACCACTCGTGGAGTTAATGATTCCTGCCCGTCATCGCGAGGCGTTCCTGCTTCAATATTCATAAAATGCTGGACTCCAGCGGCGACGGCAGGGCCTTGAATGGGTGCTTCGAAACCGAAGCATGCTGCCAGGACGGGCATGAAATACCGGTGGAGCTCACGATTTCCGCGATACGCCGCGACGATGGCTATCATTTTGCGGCGTTCGTGCGGGATTTAACCCAGCGCAATAAATTCGAACAGGATCTGCGCGCGGCCAAAGAAGCGGCGGAGGCCGCCAGCAACGCGAAGAGCACTTTTCTAGCGACCATGAGTCACGAGATTCGCACGCCGATGAACGGGATTCTGGGCATGACCGAACTGCTGTTGGATACCGAACTCAGCGGCGAGCAGCGCGAACATCTGGGCCTGGTCCGGGTGTCGGCGGAATCCTTGCTATCGATCATCAACGATATTCTGGATTTCTCGAAGATCGAAGCCGGCAAACTGGATCTGGAAGCGATTCCCTTCGACCTGCGCGAAAGCCTGGGCGAAACCATGAAGGCTTTGAGCCTCCGGGTCCAGCAAAAGGGCTTGGAATTGATCTACGAAGTGCAGCCGGAGGTTCCGGAGACGCTGGTCGGGGATCCGGGCCGGATTCGCCAGCTGCTCATTAATCTGGTGGGAAACTCGGTCAAGTTTACGAAGCACGGCGAAATTTTCGTCAACGTGGAAGAAACAAGCCGCCAGCCAGGATTGACCCAGTTACATTTTTCAATAAAGGATACGGGGATTGGCATCGCGCCGGAAAAACAGGCGAAAATTTTTGAGGCCTTCTCGCAAGCCGATGAGTCCATGGCGCGAAAATACGGCGGTACCGGGCTGGGACTGGCCATCTGCACCCGGCTAGTGGGAATGATGAATGGGAAAATATGGGTGGAAAGCCAACCCGGCGAAGGCAGCACGTTTCATTTCACGGCCCAATTGGCGGTGCAGGATACTCCGGCGGTGGCCTCGGTCCGGGTCGAACCGGAAGAATTGCGCGATATGCATGTGCTGATTGTCGACGATAATTCCACGAACCGGCGTTTGCTGTCGGGGATGCTGACTCGCTGGGGCATGCGGCCGACCGGAGTGGAAAGCGGCCGAGCCGCGCTGCAGGCCATGGACATTGCTCGGAGTACGGGCCGTCCGTTTCCCCTGATTTTGCTGGATGGGCAAATGCCGGAGATGGACGGATTCGAACTCGCGGAACAGATCAAGAACGAACGCAGTCCCGAAAATGTATCCATCATCATGCTGACTTCGGCGGGGCACCTGGGCGATGCGGCGCGCTGCCGTGAACTTGGAATTTCCGCTTACCTGGTAAAGCCGGTCCGTCAGCGCGACGTGCTCGACGTGATCTGCAGTGCGTTGGGGACGACACCACCAGAGACGCCAATCCTGCTCACGCGCTCACGCGCTGCGCGAAGAACGAAACCGGGCGACAGTGCTGTTGGTTGAGGACAACGCCGTCAATCAGACGCTGGCGATCCGTTTACTGAAAAGCGGGGCTATGTTGTGTCCGTGGCCGGCGACGGGCGGGAGGCGCTGGCTGCCCTGGAAAAGGATAATTTCGATGTCGTGCTGATGGACATTCAAATGCCGGAAATGGATGGATTCGAAGCGACTGCGGCGATTCGCCAGAAGGAAAAATTTTCAGGCCGGCATATCCCGATCATCGCGATGACCGCCAATGCTTTGAAAGGCGATCAGGAGCGCTGCCTGGAAGCAGGTATGGACGGCTACATCGCGAAACCGATTCGCACCAAGGAATTATTCGCGGCCATCGAAACGATCCTCGATCGCAATGGAGCTACGCAGGCTTTGGAGTCCGCGCCGAAACTGCTGCAGTAGCGCCCATTCCAAGAATTAACCCTAACGTTTTTTGGCTTGGTGCTTACCGGCCTCGGGCGCTGCTTCCGCGGCCTGGTGGTAACGCTCGCGAATCGCTTCCAAATCCACCGTCGGCTTGGGCATCTCCATGCCCAGGTCTTGCATGGTGGCGGTGAGGATCTGCGAGACCGCCAGGTTCCGGAACCATTTGTGATTGGAAGGAATAATGTACCAGGGCGAATTTTTCTTGCTGGTCTTTTCAAAAACTTCCTCATAGGCCGACATGTAGTCGTCCCAGAATTCGCGCTCTTTGTAATCGCTGTCGCTGATTTTCCAGTTCCGGGCGGGATCGTCGAGGCGTTCGCTGAAACGGCGCAGTTGTTCGTCGTGGCTGATGTGCAGGAAAAATTTCACGATGTGGGTGTCGTTTTGTTTGCGCAGCAGCCGCTCGAAGTCGTTGATGTTTTCGTAGCGTTCGGCGCAGACCTCTTTGGGCGCGAGTCCGTGGACCCGGGTGACCAGCACGTCTTCGTAGTGCGAGCGATTGAAAACTCCGATCCAGCCGCGAGCCGGCGCGTGGGCATGAACCCGCCAGAGAAAATCATGCGCCAGCTCCTGGGCGTTCGGCTGCTTGAAGCTGGTTACCTTGGTGCCCTGCGGGTTCAATACGCCCATCACGTGATTGATGGTCCCGTCCTTTCCTCCGGCGTCGAGCGCTTGAACCACCACCAGCAGGGAGTGTTTCTTCTCCGCGTACAAAGTCTGTTGCAAGCTTTTCAGTTTGCCGCAGTGCTTTTCGATGGCGGACTCGGCCAACTTTCTGGATAGGTGCTTGCCTTGGTAGTCCGGATCAATTTTGTTCAGCTTGGTGCGCGCGCCCGGCTCGACTAGAAATTTTTTGCGGTAGTCCATATGATTTCTCCTTAAGCGGAGCTGCCGATGCGCCAACCGCGCGTTGCCACCCGCGGCCGGACCGCAATTATAGCGTTAGGGTCCCCGTTGGCCAGACTTCATCTCGGCAGTGCACCCCGCCTTTGGGCCTGTGCTAGACTTTGCGGCCTGCGTCAGTAAGTGCCCGCGTATTTTGTTGGAGGATCGATATGCTGCGAGCCGCGAATTTCTTTTTAGCCGCCTCTCTGGCCTTGATGGCTCTGCCGGGCCCCTTGCCGGCGCAGAGCGCGGCGGACGTTCAGAATTACTTTCAAGGCAAGCAAGTGCAGCTAAAAATTGATATGCCCGGCTCGCAGCAGGGCGTCGATTTGCGCTTCGATCGCGGCACGCCGATGGATTGGAAGCAGTATTCGTCGCGGCTGAAAAAATTTGGGGTGGCCATTCCCAAGGATGCGCGTTCCACCGTGACGACCATCACGGTGAAGAAAGACCTGATCGAATTTCAGCTCGATGGCGGCGGCTTCGGCACCTTCGGCGACGATACCAATACGACCGTAAACGCCACTCCGGTGGAAAAGAGTAACTACGAAAAACAACTCGAGCGGGATATTGCCAATACCGACGATCCCGATCAGAAGCGGCAATTGCAGCGCGACTTGGATCGCGAGCGCGATCGCCGCCGGCGGCAGGACAACGCCAATCAACGCGACGCGCAGATTGCCAGCCAAATCAAGAGCCAGCAGGTGGCACAGAACCGGGTGCAAGGCGGATCGCGATTCAACTTGCGCTGGTCGGGTTCGATACCCGCGGAACAGCTCACACCGGATGCAGTGATGAAGCTGCTGGCACCCTATGTCGATTTCAGCGATTCCCCGCAAGCGGGGCCACCGCAGAACGAACCGCCCGCGGGCAATTCCGCGGCCGCGAATGGCGACGCCGGTTCACCGACCGGGCAATTGAAACGCGGAATGCTGATGACTGACGTCACGAATCTGCTGGGCCAGGGCCGGCAGCTTTCCGAATCGGTTTCACCGGAAGGATTAAAGACCCAAATCTTCGAATATTTGCCGGGTGACCGACGGGTGGAAGTGACCTACGTAGACGGTTTGGTGGTGCGCTTTTCGATCAGCTCGCGATAATGCCTAACGCACGCTCGTAGCGCCGGGCTCGCTTAAGGTTTTTGTCCGGGCGCCTTGCCGCGCGCCGCGCGGTTTGCGGTAGCGCAGTTGGCGGTCGGACCTGCAGCAAGCGCAGTCGGAGTCGGGTTGCCACACGTCGGAGTCTTGCTGACCGAGCGCACCACGATGGTGGCTACGGCGGCAGCGGCGGCAGCTCCCACCCCTATGGCCGTCACGCCGACCGCTCCAATTCCGCTGGCTCCCGCTGCGCCCGCTCCACTGGTGGCCGTGGTGTTCACTGCATCCGCGACGTTCACCGGAGATGCCGGCGACGGCGCCGTGGGCGCCGAATTGTTATGAACCGAGGATTCCTGCCCGGCGTGCAGGGTCACGCAGTTTCCGGCCAAATCGCAAACCTGGCAAGTGCCCTCCAGGCAGATGACATTCATTTGCGCGGTGGCCGGATCGAAGATCACCGCCACTTCGGTGCCGACTACGCCGGCGACGCCCACCGGGGTGCGTACGCGAAAATGCGAATCGGGCTTCACCAGCGCGGCCGCCTTGGCACGCACGCGGCCGTAATTCAGGTCGAGTTCGGTCTGCTGCGCCGCCGGATCGTGCTTGCTGATCAGCAAATTCGAATCGGAACCGATGCTGAGAATCGAGCCATCATCCAGGCTGACCCGCGCGCGGGCCAGATGGCCGGTATTAATCGTGTCACCCCAGAAAACCTGGGCGTTCACCGCGGCAGGAATTTGCTGCTGGCCGCGAATAACATTCACGATGGGCAGCACCGTGGTGATTTTGCCGGCGCTGGGCGCTTGCTGCGCGGCGAGATCCATTGGCATTACCAACAGCGCGGAAACCAGCAGGGCAATCAACGAAATGGCAGGATGGCGAGTCTTCATTAGTAGTATTCCTTCCTTGAGGTACTCAACAATTCTCAGAAGTCGCGGTATTCGCGGGGTACCGGGAAATTAGCACAGCCTGCCCCAGACCGCATAGGGAAATTCTAGGGAGTCTCCGTCCTCAGCCGGGTCGAGCCGCCGACCACCGGCATTTGACCGTTCGTGATATAAAGCGGCTTGAAATTGGATTTTGTGATTATTCTTAGTACCGGCCATTAAGGATCTACGAATGCCGATGATCGGAAATGGAATGAGATGGTTGGCCGTTGCGGTCGCTATATTCGCACTGAGTTCCACTTCCCGGGCGCAGGCTGTGGCCGCCGAAAAGGCCGACGAAGCCCGCATCGACCGGCTGCTGCAGCAAATGACTATCGAAGAGAAGATGGATCTCATCCGCGGCGCGGTCGAAGACCCGTCCGTGTATCAGGGCCAGGCCGGATATTTGCCCGGCGTTCCGCGGTTGCACATTCCATCGCTGCGTTTCGCTGACGGACCCCCGGGCGTCTTGACGCGCGTTCCGGCGCAGGCCGAAACCGCGACGATGGGTGTGGCCGCGACTTTCAGTACCAAAGATGCTGAAGCGAACGGCGCGGTGATTGGGCGCGAGGCGCGTTCACTTGGAATCGATGTGGTGCTGCAGCCTTTTATCAACATCGATCGCGACATTACGTTTACGCGCGGTTACAACACCTTCGGTGAGGATCCGTTTCTTACCGGGCAGATGGGCGCGGCTGAAATTCGCGGCGCGCAAGCTCAGGATGTGATGGCGCAGGCCAAACATTACATCGCTTACGACACGGAGTCCTACAACGTTTTCGTCGACCAGCAGACGCTGCACGAAGTGTACGCGGCGCCCTTTGTGGAGGCCGTGCGCGCCGGGGTCTCTTCGATCATGTGTTCGTATAACCGCGTGAATGGCCGGTTCGCGTGCGACAACGCCGATACGTTGAAGACGTTGCTCAAGGGCGAAATGGGATTCAAAGGTTTTGTAACTTCGGACTGGGGCGCGGTCCATAGCGTGCTATTCATCAACCAGGGCCTCGACATGGAAATGCCGGGTACTTTGCCGGCGGGCAGTCCGTTGGCGGTGCTGCTCAATTCGTTCTTCTTGACCGGCTCCGCCAGCCGCCCCGGGCGCCCCGCCGGATGCCGACGCGCTGGCGGGTTTGCTGGGAGGCAGTATTCCGGAGGAACCGCCACCTTCCAGTGGACTCGATGCGTTTCCGCGCGACACCGACGGCAGCACCATGCGTGAGGCGCTGAAAAACGGGACAGTCAGCGAAGCGACCATCACTGCCGCCGCACGCCGCGTACTGTACGAAATGGATCGCTTTGGATACCTGGACGGCAAACAGAAACACACCGTTACGCCGCAGGATGTCGAGCAAAATGCCGCGGTCATCCGCAAGACCGCGGAAGATGCCGCAGTCCTGCTCAAGAATGATCATGCGCTTCCGTTGAAGGCCGAAGACCTGCAATCACTCGCGTTCATCGGGCCCGGAGCGGGACAAGTCGCCGCCATCGGAACTTTTGGCGAGCGTTCCGCGGGACTCACTGAACGCCAGATCGGCCCACTTGAGGCCTTGAAGAAGTCAGCTCCGCAGGCCCGCGTCACATTCGCCGTGGACGACGACATGACCGGCGTACCAATCGACTCGGCCGCATTATCGCACGATGGCAAACCGGGTCTGCTGCGCACCGATAGTACCGGAAAAACATCGGTTGATCGTCAAATTGATTTCACGCACAGCAACAGCAAGTCACTGCCAGCAAATGGAAATATCACCTGGAAAGGAACGCTGACTGTTCCGAGCGTCGGCGATTACTGGATTTATTTGCAGGCGCTCGGCGCGCGTGGACGTTTCTCGATCGACGGCAAGGAAGTTGAACGAACCGGTGCGGCGCAAGGCACAGTACACGGGGACATCCAGTACGCCACGCAGGATAATGGATTCCCTACGGTCGACGGCTTGGACGACGTGCGGCGTTCCGTTCAACTCACGGCGGGCCCGCATGAGATTACGGTCCAGGTCAGCGGCGACACCTCCAACAATCCGGAGCAAGTTCGACTGAACTGGATGACGCCGGAGCAGCGCGCGCGCAATCATCAAGCCGCCATCGAGGCCGCAAAGAACGCGCATACCGCCGTAGTTTTTCTGTGGACGCGCGGCAAAACGAATTTCGTGCTGCCCGGCGAGCAAGACAAACTGGTCGACGAGATCGCCGCCGTGAATCCAAATACGATCGTGGTGCTGAACGTCAGCCAACCTGTCGCCCTGCCGTGGATCGACAAAGTGAAGGCCGTGCTGCAGATGTGGTGGCCGGGCGATGAAGGCGGCTGGGCCACCGCGGATGTTCTCCTCGGCAAAGTGAATCCGGGCGGACGGCTGCCCTTCACCTGGGCCAGGCGCCTGGAAGATTATCCGGCGAACGATCCCGGCGCACCCGGAGCGCTCGGCCAAAGGCGTGGACGGCAAAACGACCTACAGCGAAGGCGTCGACATCGGCTACCGCTGGTTCGATAAGCAGCATATCGAACCGCTCTTCCCTTTTGGTTACGGGTTGTCGTACAGCAGTTTCAGTTATTCGCAGCTGAAAGTTTCTCCGGCCGCAGACCAAGGGTTCGACGTTTCGGTGCGCATCAAGAACACGGGCAAGGTAGCCGGCGATGAAGTCCCCCAGGTCTACCTGGATGCCCCCGCGCAGCGTCCGGAGGGTGTGCAGTTCGCGGTGCGAACTCTCGCGGCATTCGATCGGGTGAACCTCGCCGCGGGAGAATCCAAAGACGTAACCCTGCACGTATCGCCGCGCGCTCTGGAATTTTGGTCTACCGCGGAGAATCGCTGGATTCGCTCCGCCGCCCGGGAAATCAACGTCGGATCCTCCTCGCAGGATCTTAAACTCAAGGCCAACGCCCCGTAATTCGGCCGCGAGCGGAACAAACGGCGAAACTGCTGCTGGCTCGGAATCTTTGCCTTGACACTCAACCGCTTTCGATAGGTAACTAGTTTCGCTATTTCAAATCGAGTGGAGCTGCTCGCAAGGAGATACCGTGGCGCAAAAAACTAAATTCTTCGGCAAGAAATCCGTGAAGTGGGCGTTGGTCGAACGCGGCGTGTGGGTGCTGCGGTTGTGGAGCGGCCAGCAATATCCGCAAATCGCCATCCTTCAATTCACGCCCGACGCGTACCAGCGAGTCCGAAGCGATCTTGCTGGCTTCCTGAACGGCGTGGGAATTTTCGGCAAGAAAGTACAAGTACAACTGCTCAGCGGCCCGGGCGCAGCTATGTTCGAACCGGCCGGGCAGCCCGCGCAGCCTCCGGTCGTGGTGGTGACCCATAGCAAGACGAGTAAGTCGGCGTGGGTAGCGCTATCCACCAATGCGGATTTTGACGCGTTCGACTTTCAGCCCCACGCGCGAGGCGTCGCGCTGCCGTCGCTCTAGAGCGATTTCGCGCGGGCGAGCGCCGGCTATCGCTCCAGCCCGAGCCGCGCCAATAATTGTTTGAATCGCGGCTCGTCCCGCAAGGGATCGAGCGCCGGTTCGACCTTAAGCCAGGGGAGATAGGCATCGCGTTCCGCGTAACCTTTTTCGAGAAGCGCGAGCGCTTGCTCCTTTTCGCCGAGCCCCACATGGACCGTCGCTAAAAAATACGGCGGAACGTATTGCGTCTGGGATTTCGCCTGCAATTCCGCCAGTAACCGGCGCGCTTCATCCTTCTGTCCGGCCAATCCGTACGCGAGACCCAGCGCCTCCATACGCAGCGGCTCATTGGCGGAAAGATCCGCGGCTTTTTTGCACTCCGCGACGGCCTTGGCGTATTCCTTTTTCGCCATGTAGGCATAGCCCAGGCAGGAATGAGCGCCCACATCGTTCGGTTCCAGTTCCAGAGTCTTTTGGCACTGGTCGACCGCGTGGTCGAATTGGCGCGCGAAATAATAGGTCCAGCCGGCAGACGAATTGGTAAAGATCGAAACGGGATCGAGGTTCTGCGCGGTTTGCATTTGGGCCAAGGCGTCGTTGGCGCGGCCCATGGCCGAAAGAAAAACTGAATACATGCGGTGCGCTTCGGAGTCGCTGGGATTCAACTGAATGGCGCGCTGGTATTCCGCTTCCGCGCCCGGCCAGTCCCAGTCGGCGTAGAATTTCACGTCGGCCAGCGTGGCGTGGGCGGAGGAAAGCGAATCGTCGAGGGCCAGAGCCTTTAACGCATTTTCTTTGGCCTTGGGCATGGCCACTTGCGGAGCGAGCGCGTTGGTAGCCCAAAAATAATCGGCGAGTCCGGAATAGCCCGCGGCGTAATTCGGATCGATTTCAATCGCCTGCTGAAAATATTTCCCCGCCTCGCGAAATTGCGCCTCGGTGTCTTTGTTCCAGTGATAGCGGCCCTTCAGATAATCGTCATGAGCTTCAGCGCTGACGCGGACCGAACCGGCCAGCCGCGACTGCTCTTGCGGGGTGAGTTCCACGCGAATTTCCTGCGCGATGTCCCGCGCCACTTCGGCCTGCAGGTTAAGCACATCGGTCAAATCGCGATCGTAGCCTTTGGCCCACAGGCTCTGGTCGGTCGAAGCTTGGATTAATTTTGCGTCGATGCGTACCCGGTCGCCGGAGCGCATCACCGAGCCTTCCACTACCGCGTCCACATTCAATTCCTTGGCGATTTCGGATAGCGTTTTGCGCGAGCCCTGGTACGGCATTACCGAAGTTCTGGAAATCACGCGCAGTTCGCCGATTTGGGCCAACTGGGTGATCAGCTCTTCGGTCATGCCCTCCGCAAAATAATCCTGGTTCGGATCGCCCGAAAGATTCTCGAGCGGCAGTACCGCGACGGATTGAATCCTGACGGGTCCGGCGTGGGCCGCAGCGACCTGGGCGCGATGTCGCAGTCCGAGCCCAATCGCACCGGCCAAAATAATCGCGACGAGCGCCGCGATCTCCACCTTTCTGCGATTCGACATCCGGCGCGGAGTGCCGACGAGCACCCCGCTCGAACTCGGCATCTGCATCCGCCGCAAATCGACGTCTAACTCTTTGGCTGATTGATAGCGGTTCTCCGGCTCCTTTTCCAGGCACTTCATGATGATGCGTTCGAGCTCAGGGGAAACGCGGTCATTCAACGAGCGTACCGGGGCGGGAGGTTTGTGCAGGATCGCGTCGGTCAATCGCGCGGAAATTTCATCTTGAAACGGCCGCTGCCCGGTGGCCAGCTGATACATCAGCGCACCCAAACCGTAGACGTCCGTTCGCCCATCCATGGCGTCGCCCAATAATTGCTCGGGGGCCATGTACGGTTCGGTTCCGGCGATAAACCGCGGCTCCACGCGCCCATCGATCGTGGTGGTCTCACTTACCGGGCGGCAATGTCCGGCGAGTCCAAAATCGAGAACCTTGGCCAAACCTTTGGGGCTGATCATCACATTGCCGGGCTTCAAATCGCGGTGAATCACGCCGCGTTCGTGAGCTTCCTGCAGCGCCTGAGCGATTTGCGAGGCCAGCACGATCAGTTGTTTTTCGGGCCAGGCTTCGCCGGCGCGTTCCTGGGCCAGCGATTTTCCCGCGAGATATTCCATTACCAGGAAGTCGGTGCCGTCCTGGGTGACGAATTCGTGAATGGTGGCGATGCTGGGATGATTGAGTTTGGCGAGGATCAACGCTTCGGTGCGAAAACGTTTGCGCGCGTCGTCATCGCCCAGCGCCCCCGGCGGGAGAAATTTCAGCGCCACGTCGCGATCGAGATGCTCGTCATGCGCGCGGTACACCACGCCCATGCCACCCGCCCCGATCATCTCCAGGACGCGATAGTGCGAAATCGTGCGGCCGATGATGGAAGGGGAATCGGTCACGGGGTTTGAATGTTACGCCCTGCGGCGCAGGGCAAGCAATCGCGCAGCGAGGAGGTATTCCGGCGGGCAAAATTCTAGAGGCGAAGGTTCACCGAAGCTTTGCCGCGGCAGGCTGCTAGGTCCGTTTTATGATCACGGCCGTCAAATCGTCTTTTTGCGGCGTGCCGCTGGAAAACGCGATGACCGCGCTATACAGCGCCGTGATAATTTCGCCCGCTGGCCGCTCTCTGGCCTCGCGGATGGTCGCTTCCAGCCGTTGCACGCCGAATTGTTCGCCCTGCGCGTTTTCCCATTCGAAGAAACCGTCGGTCGCCAGCACCAGCATGTCGCCCCGATCGAGTGTGAGCATCTGCGGAGGATCGGTGACCAGGCTGGACGTAATTCCCAGGGGCATGCCGTGCGCCTTCATGGCGTCAAATCGATCGTGATGCAAGGTGTAGAAAAAAAGCGGACCATGACCCGCCGACAGCAGCTCAACGTTCGAATTTTCCGGAGCGCAAATAGCGGCCACAAACGTCACGAACCGGCCTTCCTTCAAATCGCCGGAAAGCGAGGCATTGATGCGGGTCATGGCCTCGAGCAAACCATTGTTGGTCGTAAAATTCGTCCGCGCGTAGGCGCGACAAACGGCCGCGAGCAGCGCGGGGCCGATGCCGTGGCCGGTCACGTCCGCCAATGCCACCAGCACCCGGCCATCGGGAAGCGGCTGCCAATCGTAATAATCGCCGCCGGTTTGATCCGCAGGTTGATTCCAGGCCGCGATGTCGAAGCCTGGGATCACCGGCATCGAGACCGGCAGCAGCGATTGCTGAATGGTCCGCGCAACGTCCAGGTCGTGCTCCAGCCGCTGGACCTGCAGTTTGGTCTCGGCTTCGTGCAGCGCCGCGTCGACGTGTTTCCGAATCTCGCCAGCCACCGCGCCAGCCACGACGCCGGCGAAAATCAGAATCGCGGCATAACCGAACACCGCCTTATGCGGGTCGAGCAGCAACGTTCCGTCACGGAACGCAGGATGCCAGCCCAAGTAGGCCGACGCACAGAGATAGCTGATCGCCGCGACGATTCCCGAGAAACGGCAGAGCCTGGGGTCCAATCGCAGCGTCGACAGAATAATGAATATGAAAAATAGCAGCGTGGATGGATTGGCCAACGGCCGGTAGAGGGGATCGATCGCCGTACTGTAGATGAAGGCCAGGGCGACGGCGGGCACCGACGTTTCGATAATTACGTTGCTGATCCGCACCGCGTTGGACAGGTCGCTGCCGCTCCGCATCGCGCGGGTCACGGCGCGAAACGTGAAAAATTCATAGAGCAGAAACAAAGAAAGCAGGGCGCAAGAGAGGAGCCACAGGTGGAAGTTTTCACGGTCCCAGAGGATCAAAGTCAGGAAGGAACGGATCAGAAAAACCGCCCCGATAATCCCCAAGACGATGAGGATGCGCAGTCTTTCGCTTTGCAACACGGCTTGCCGGAACGCTGGGGATCCGGCGTGAAGTCCATTCTTCATCGAGCGCGCCCCAGGGAGATTGTGATTTGAATCAGGCGCCCAAGTGGCAGACGCGCACCATTCTCCCGAACGCGGAGCACGGTCAACCGAAATCCTCATTTCGAGTTTTGGGCTGACCGTACTCTACTTCCGACGCCCTGCGCATGCAACGCGAGACGCGGCGCGGGATTTAGGCCGGCGGGACTACGCCTTGGTGGCTTGCTCTTTCGGTTTTTCCTGCGACATGGCGGCCATCATCTGGCGCATCGCTTCGGTGCTCCCCGGTGCGTTTTTCTCGCGCCAGGCTTCGAGGCGTTTTACGTGTTCCTCCAGCTGGCGGTGATAATTCGGGTTCTTGAACATGGCGCGCATGGCCGGCAGGATCGTCTTGAGGCGTTCCCAGACCATCCATTGCTCGCCGGTATTCTCGAAGAAGAATTCTTCGTCGATTAGGCCGCGATTCACCATGCCCGCCGCCATATCCCAATAGCTGGCCACCATGCGCATCGAAGTGTTCTCGGCGCTGTTCGGCGGACAGATTTTCATGGCATCTTCCACCGAGGTGGGCTTGAAATGGCCGAAATACCATTCGCGCGCTTCGCGCATTCGCGGTTCCCGGCGCAGATCGTAAAGACGCAGCAACAGATTGGCCTGTTCGTGCGTAACTTCTCCCATGATTCCCTCCTGAATTTTATTTCTAAAAAAACTTAATTCTATTGGTTGGTATTGGGTTTATCGGATTGTAAGGACACGTTGTGGGTATGGCTCAGCATGATTTCGGAATCTTCAAAGGCCAGCTTGATGCGCCGCCGCAGCTCACGCGCCGCGTCATCCTTGCGGTTTAAGACCGTGCGGACCTGCAGACGAATCACGGTTCCATCCAGATTCAGGGCTTCGACACCCAGCACCCGCGGGCCATCCACCAGTGCCGGCGACCAGGTCGCGTCGTGGCGAAATTCCGTGGCCACCCGGTCCAGAATGGAAATCGCGGTGCTGACCAGTTCCTCGGCCGGAACGGTGATGTCCACGAACGTTTGCGACCAGTCGCGGCTTAAATTTGAAACTTGGCCGATCAGGCTGTTGGGTATCGTGACGATCGCTCCGGCGGTGTTGCGCAGCACGGTCCGGCGCAAGGTGACGTGCTCGACGCGACCGGTTTCGCCATTCACCTGCAGCATGTCGCCGGTTGAATATTGATCTTCGAAAACGATGAAAATTCCGTTGATGATATCTTTCAGCAGGCTTTGCGCGCCAAACGCCAGGGCCACGCCGAGCAGCCCGGCGGTGGCCAGCGCCGGCGCTATGTCGAAGCCGAGGATGCGCATGGTCATCAGCACGGCGATGACGATAATGGTGGTGGTCCCGACGCTGTGCAGCAAATCGGCCATGGCCCGCGTCTGCTGCTCGTGAAGCTGGCCCGTGCGCGTGGGAGTCTTGGCCACCTGCACCAGGCGCAGGGTGACCGCGCGCAGCACGCGAATCAGCAGCACGGCGATGATCGCGATTACGACCAGCCGCAGCCCGATGCGCCCCGCACTTTCCGACCACTGTGAGATGGATTCGGTCATAAGATAGCAAAGGCGGAGTATACACCCGTCAGCACGGCGCAGACGTTCACAACGGGTGCGGGTTTGACGAAAGATCCGCCGAGCTAAACTTTAGACGAATGAAATGCCGAAACTGGAGCAATCGTCAATGAATGAACAAAAGCGTTTTTTTCTAGCCAGCTTGTCTTGCGTCGCAGTTGGGACGGTCGCTGAATTCATGGGGGCGCGCGCCTGGGCCGGTGAGCTCGATCGACAGCGGCCTATGCCCACTCCTCCGGCTCCGAGCGATCCCGCAGGCGGCCCGGCGCAAAACGCGCCGAGCACTCCGCTCAACGGCCCTAATCTCGATCCGAGAATCGATCCCAAGCAGGTCCTGGAGCATAACGACTCCCAGATTCACGACAGCGTCGAAAAGCTTTATTTTCTGGCGGCCCAGCTAAAAGCCGAAGTGGAAAAAACCAACTCGCAGAACGTTCTGTCGCTGGCCATGGTGCAAAAATGCGAGCAGATCGAAAAATACGCAAAACAGATTAAGAGCCTGGCGAAGGGCGGCTAATTGCTGCAGTCCGAAGGGTCACGGAAACGGATAGTTTTGCGGCGGTGCGAAAAGCAGAGTAAACTTGAACCCGCAGCATTCGTCATTGCGCCCGTAGCTCAGCTGGATAGAGCGTGTGCCTCCGAAGCACAAGGTCGACGGTTCGAACCCGCCCGGGCGCACCATCTTTTTGCTGAACCCCAGACCTGCCTCAGATGGAAGTGCGTTTAGCAGGCCGTAGAATGTTTAGAAAACGGGTGAATCGGTGGCGAGTGGTATTTGACGTGCTATACGTGAAATATCGGTTCAGCTACGATGAAGCGTAGCCTGAATCTGTCATCCAGGTTTCGCTCAGCAAAGAAACTTCAGAACGTCGCGCTATGATGGCACTTCATCTCTTCCAGACGACTGATACGTTCTCGGGCCGCGCCAACCCAGCGGCCTGGCCTCCCGCCGAAGCGGCCCGCCCATGCTAGCTTCCAACTCCGTAGTGAAAACCCAGGCGGTCATCGGACTCAGTGTTTTTATCATCGGCATCTGGCTGGCCATGCAAACCGGCCAACGCATTGCGGCGGACGATTTCCGGTCGATCGAATTTGCGGTGATGGCCGTCGCTGCTTGCGCGGTCGCGCTCACCATCATCCGCAATTGGCGAACCGGTTTCTACATGTTCCTCACCTGGCTGTTGTTCGAAGATCTGGTGCGAAAATATCTCGGGAATAATATGGCGATTTATTTCGCCAAAGACATCCTGGTAGGGCTGGTCTATGCCTCGTTCCTGATCGAGGTTCGCCGAAAACATCTCAAACTTTTTCGCTCCGCTTTTTTCCCTTTCCTCTGGCTATTCGTCTGGTTTGGCGCGGTTCAAATTTTCAACCAAAACTCGCCGCACCTGCTTTACGGCTTGCTGGGTTTTAAGCTCTATTTCTATTACATCCCATTGATGTTTGTTTCCTACGCGCTGATCCGCACCGACGAAGATCTGCGGAAATTTCTGCTCGTGAACATTTCGCTGGCCGGAGTAATTTCCGCGATTGGCATTGCCCAAGCGATCCTCGGGCATAGTTTCCTGAATCCCACGAATCTCGCCCCCGAGCTGAAAGACCTGGGCGAATTGGACCGCACCTCCCCAATCACCCACCAGGTCCTTTCGTTGCCCACCGCGGTTTTTGTGAGCTCCGGCCGTTTCGGGTTTTACATCCTCGTGGCGGTTATCATGACCTGCGGTGCGGCGGCTTATCTGCTGCTGTCCACCAGCAAATATCACAAATGGGTTTTCACCGTGATTGCGCTGGTCGGTGGCGCGTCCATTTTCAGCGGCTCGCGCGGCTCGGTCACCTTCGGCGGCGCCAGCGTCATAATTCTGTCGATCGGCTTTATGTGGGGCGCTCCGTGGCGCTGGCAGCAGGCGCATCGCATGGTCAAAGCCATTCGCAATGGAATCCTGGTGCTGGCCATCGGTTTTACTCTCATTTTCGTAATATTCCCGGAAGAAATCGCTCCGCGCATCGCGTTTTACACCGAGAGTCTAAATCCCAACAGCGATGCGTCGGAGATTGGCAACCGGGCCTGGAGCTATCCCATTCGCAACCTGCTCGGCGCTCTGAGCGAACCGAACTGGATCGTCGGAAGCGGCATTGGCACCGCCTCCTTAGGGGGCCAATATGTCGCCAAACTTATCGGCCGGCCTCCGCTCGATATTTGGGTGGAAGAAGGGTATGGCGTATTAATTGTTGAGATGGGAATTGCCGGCCCATTTATCTGGCTCCTGTGGACCGGAGCGTTGGTGTGGTGCGGCTTCACGGTGATGCGACGCTTGCGCCAGACTCGCTTCTTCCCCATCGCCTTCGCGATGTGGTGGTATATTTTCGTTTTGCTTTTTCCGCTGACCTACGGCGGCATGTCGGCTTATCAAAATTTCGTCACGAACATGTACCTATGGTTATTCGTGGGTATTTTGTTTCGCCTTCCGGAGATGCAGGCTGCCGTTCCCTCGTATTACGACGATAGCGCGGTAAAGAAACCCAACCGCCGAGGCTATATGTTGCCGCAACCTCAAACCATCCCTCCAGAACAGATCTATTAGCGACGGCGGGCGGGATACTGGATTTTGTCCACTACTGCGGCGGAGCGCAGTGATAGGTGTTCACCTGGATGCGCCACGCACGCTGTCCTGTAGTCGGCTGATATTCCTGCTTCCACCGCGCTCCGGAATCTCGTACATAGTGCTCTTCATCCGCAACTTCACAGCGGGCACCGAGCCCGCGGCGAATATCTTCCAGCGATGGACCGGGCACCTGGAAACTTAAACCGTCGAACAGCACTACCGTCTGGGCTACCGGACTACCGGCATCGACCCATTCTTGCGGCGAATAGACATTCGGCGCACGGACCGACACCGGCAAGATTCCTGCGAAATGTCCGTTCCTCACCGGATCGGTGGAGGGCAAGAGGTACGTAAGATAAAAAAACAACGAGGGATTGTTGCCGATCACGATGCCGCCACCGCGCGCCACCTCGGCAGCATGTACTGAAATCCGGCTCCAGGGTTCAATCCAATGCGGCGAGGCATAAAGGTTACGCGAGAAAATTCCAAACCAGCCGATGGCCCCGACCAGCACCAACGATATGGCGAGCCAGCGCCGTGCGGTGGGCAGCGTAGTCGACGCCAGCGCAATTCCCACCGGAAGAATCAACCAGGGGCTGATCATCAATACCCGCTTGGTGTTCCCAATCTGCAGAAGAGTCATCGCCGCCAGTAGGGCAAAAAAATAAAGCAGGAAGCGGCGGGCCAGCGGTCCGCAATTAACGAAAGAAAGCAGCGTGACGCAAGCGATCGCCAGTCCGGCGGTCGCGCCCAGCGCCCAGAACCACGGCGCAACCGATTCGCTGACGAACAGGCAGTACAGGTTATAAACCCCCGTGGCCACCACGGAAAACGAGAATGCGGACTTAGCGCGGGAGTGCGCTTCGGTAAAAAATGCCGGCATGATCGGTACGCAGGCCAAAACCAGCAGCGCGAGCGTCGAGAACAGCAGTAACCACTTCCTGGTATCGCGGCGAAATCTGACGAGGTAATCCAATCCCAAAAACGACAGAACCGCCCAGCCAAAATAGTTGGTGTAGATCAGCGCTAAAGCGCAAAGGCCGAGCCCGAACCAAGTCTTCAGCGACAAATCCTCGAGATACTTTAAATAAATCAGCGTAAGCAGCGAGACCAGCATGAAGGTAAACGAGTACCAGCCCGCAATCCGCCCAAAATGAAATCCGTAAGGCCAGAGCAGAAGAATGACCAGCGTGCAGTAACCGGCCCGATCGCCGGAGACGCGTCGCGCGGCCCGCACCAGGAACCAGCCGCCGAGCAGGTAAAACACCACGGACGGCATTCGTAGCCAGTGAATATTTCCATTGGTCAGCCACAACCAGCCGTGTAGCACCAAATCCGAAAGCGGGGGATGCTCATGCTGGCCGCTTCCGCTCAAAAATAGTTTCACGGTTTGCCACGCCGGTTTCGCGGCCACATCCACGATGACAATTTCATCGTCTACTGCAGTGAACCAGGGATTGGTGGCCATCAAAATTACGCCCCACGTCGCCAGCGTGATCGCCACCAGGCCGTCAAATTGAATCGGGAAATGGAATTTCGAAGCGTCGGCAGGAGCTGCGATTTGACTTGAGTTCTCAGTCAATTTCGAAAAAAGCTTAGCGAGAAACAGCAGGGTGGTCAAGCGCCCCGGGGCGCTATCTATTTCAATCGGCGGGAACAGTGCGGGATTTCGCCCACTCCCGGATGTCATCAATGTCTTCTTTGCGCGTGACGCTGAGCGGCCGCGTGGCCTGAATCTCCGCCAGCACAATTTCCGTGGATAACTGTTGCTTCTGACTGAATGCGGTGTACAGGCCGGCGACAATCGCCTGTTCGATCTCGGCGCCGGAAAATCCTGCGGCCGCGCTGGCTAATTTCTGGACGTCGAATGCGGCGGCGTCCCTACCGCGTTTCTTCAGATGCAAAGTGAAAAGCTGCGCGCGATTTTCGGCATTGGGCAGGTCGACAAAGAAAATCTCGTCGAAGCGGCCTTTGCGCAGCATCTCCGGAGGCAGAGCCCGGATGTTGTTCGAAGTGGCGGCTAAAAATACGATGCTTTGACGATCCTGCATCCAGGTCAAAAGCGTCGCCAGCAGTCGTTGCGACAAGCCCGCATCAGCGTCCCCGCTGGTTCCGGCCGAGGCGAATGCCTTTTCGATTTCGTCGATCCACAAAACGACCGGCGACAATTTTTCCGCCAAATCCAGCGCCCGGTGCAGGCGCTTTTCGCTTTCGCCCACGAATTTGTCGTAGAGCGATCCGGCGTCGAGCCGGGCCAGTTCGATTCCCCACTCGCCGGCCACCGCGCGCGCCACCAGACTTTTACCGCAACCCTGCACTCCAGTAATCAAGATGCCTTTCGGCGCCGCCAATCCAAAACGCTGGCCTTCCGGCGTCAGTGCGCTTTTGCGTTTGGCCACCCAATCTTGCAAATGTTGCAGGCCGGCCACATCGGCGAACGAAGCGTCGCGGCGTACGGCTTCCAGCAATCCATCTTCGCGCGTAAGGCTGTGTTTCGCGTCCAGCACCGCATCGATCAGCGCGCCGTCCACTTTTCCGTGAGCCAGCAAACATTTGCGCAGAGTTCGCAGCGCTTCCTGTTCCGGCAGTCCAACCAGATTATGCGCGAGCTGCGCTATCCCGCTGGCATCCAGCGAAATCGGCAGCCTTTGCTCGTGACCTACCTGGGCGATCACCTGGTTCACGCCGGGCAAAAGTTCATTCGCGTCGGGCAATCCCAAGTCAAAGGCGACGGATTCACATTCCAGTTCGGGCGGCAATTTGATGGACGCGGCCGAAATGACCAGCGATCGTCTCTCGGTGCGGAAAGCGTCGGCCAGATCGCGAAGCCGGCGCGCCACGTGATCGTTGTCGCAGTAACGCGCCACGTCGCACAGCAGAAAAATTGCCTCGCCATGAATCAGCGCAACGTTAGCGAGCGCCTGCTCGAGTTCCTCCGTCCCGTAGATTGGCGAGCCTTT
The DNA here is from genome assembly GCA_963737765.1 of uncultured Acidobacteriota bacterium. Classification (GTDB taxonomy): domain Bacteria; phylum Acidobacteriota; class Terriglobia; order Acidiferrales; family UBA7541; genus Palsa-295. Next base: position 93,608 of record CAVTTY010000013.1, on the reverse strand, counting down.
CCACTTGGCCAGGCCGGTGGTGACGGTCCAGGTGAAGAGCGGAATGCTAAGTTCGGTCGACAGCGTCTGCAGCAATCCTTCAAAGCGATCTTCTTCGGTGGTTTCGACCGTGATAATCGGATTGCGAGAATTGATCAGCAACCTTAATTCGTCATGCTTCTGGGCATTGACCGCAACGCGAGGTTGCGTGGAAGAAGCCGCCATCGGAGAAACGACGCTTTTGATTCTGCCGGCGTTGTCGTTCATATCATTCGGCAAACGAAATCTCCCCTCATACCAGATTGCAGACTCAGCAAATTTTTGTGCGGAAGTCGCCCGGTAAAGATTACCAAACCTGAACTATGGCGGAGATGGTTTCGGGCCAGGTGGTGCGTACCAGGAATCATCCGGCTCGATTTCTATCGCGGCGAGACAAGGCCGTCAGGATTCCGGGTAGCCGCGACTGAAGTATTCCGCAGCTCTTCGCCCAGACGCTGGCTGAATTGCGTCGCGCCTTCCGGGCTAAGGTGCAGCGCATCGGCAAAGAGCGCACTATCGCCGATCCAGTGGCTGGCGTCGATGTATTCCACTCCCATCGGCTGGACGATACTCCGGACGTGTTCCCGATAGCGCTGCCATGCCGGCGTGTCGTAGAACGTCCGAGCATGCACCGGACGCATCGGCATCTCCACGAAAACCACTTTGGCCCCGGAAGCGGAGCCTTGGCGCGCAATTTCCAGAACCGGCGCGATTAGATCCTCGGCGGTGGCGGCTTCGCAGGCCTTCGCGAAATTTTCCGCGCTGGACCATTCCAGCAACGAGAAATCCTCAGCTCGCCCAAACTGGTTAACGCGTTCCAGGGGCATGCCCTGCTGGCCGACGTCCCGGCGAAGCCTCTCAACCTTGGCCCAGAACGCGCTGCGATCGACCATCATCGGAAAATGGCGCATCATCTGGAATTCAATGCGATCGTGCAGCGACAAGTGATAAAACTGCCGGCCATATTCGGGTTCGAGATAGTACAGCATGGCCCGGTTGCCGATGAGTTCATGAGTCGTGAGCCGGATTGGGGTGCTCAATTGCAGGTCATAAAAACCGTAAACAATTAATCTTGGTCGAATGCGCTGCCGCAAGGCGTAGCGCAGCAGCAGGAGCTGCTCGACGGGCGTCGAATAGCCGAGGGCTAGATTTAAGGAGCCCTGCCGCTGCGGAAGCTGCATCGCACGATCGAACACCGGCTCACTGAACCCCCCGGCAACCAGGGAATTCCCAATGGCCAGCGCCGCGGCGTCGGGGTCCTGCCGAGCCCGCGCCATCAGCCGCCGCGGCACAGAATTCCGGGTGGTATACGCGACGAACGCGTTCAGCGCGATCAACACGACCAGCAGTGCGCCGAACGACCAGTAGAATTGCCGCCTGGAGAAATTCACACGATCCTTTGCAGAATTAGAAGTCGATATAAATAAATTTCGAGCTTTGCCCGCAAAACAGAAAGATCAAGACCGAAAGCACTCCCCACCACAGACCCCAGAACCACCAATTCGAAAGCAGCACCGGAAAACCGGCCGGCGCGCCGTCGCGCTCGCCTCCCAGATATTCCAAAACTTGCTGGATCCATTCCGCCTTTGAAAGCGCTGGAGCCGCACTTTTCATCGCCGTCATTTCGTTATCCAAGCAGCAACCTCCGGAAAAAGAAAATCGCAGTGTGCACGTCCATGCAGAAAAAAGCCCAGGCCAGATTCACCGAAACGAAGGTCAACGCCCAGGAAAGCGATCGGGACCACCCAGGGCGCTCGCCCGGCCCCGCGGGATACAGGCGGATAAAAACACGATGAATCGCCAGCAGCACTCCGTGGCACAAACCCCACACGATGAAGTTCACGCCGGCGCCATGCCAAATGCCGCTGATCAACATGGTCACAATAATATTGCCGTAGACGCGGCCGGTGCTGACTCGCGAGCCGCCCAGCGGGATGTAGATGTAATCGATCAGCCAGTTGGTCAGCGACATGTGCCAGTGCCGCCAGAACTCGGCGATGTTGGTGCGCGCATACGGCCAATCGAAATTCTCCGGGACTTGAATACCGAATAAACGCGCGGAACCGATGGCGATGTCGGAGTATGCCGAAAAATCCACGTAAATCTTGATTCCATAGGCCAGCAACCAGATCGGGAGCACCGCGCGGCTGGCGTGGCTGATATCGGCGTGATTCAGGTGGTCGGTGTACGACGTCAGAAAATCGGCGATCACGAATTTCTTGGCCAAACCCGCCAGGATGCGCGTGAACCCCCGTTGCCAGTCGACCGCCCATACACGCGTGACCGCGCGCAGCTTGGGCAGGAAATCCTCATAGCGCTTGATCGGTCCCGCGACCATGGTGGGGAAAAACAGGATGAACGCCAGATATTCGCCGACCGATCCGCTGGCGGTTTTGTTGCGGTAGCGGTCAACCGCGTAATGCACAAACTCAAAGGTAAAAAACGAAATTCCCAACGGCAGGAAACTATTCTTCCAGTAGAGCGGGTTGTGGCTCGGGTCGGGCCACCACAGCCCGGTCAAAAAATTCCGGTACTTGAATATGACGAGGAAAAGGACAGTTTGCGTGATCCCGACCCAACACACCCAGGATTTGGGCTGGTAGAAGCGGCTTACGAAACACTCCCACAAAAATATGCCCAGGCACGCCGCGCCAACCAAACCGCCCAGTTGCGTGTAAGAAAAATAAGTAAAGAACAGGCTGCCACTGAAAAATATAACCCAGGGGCGAACCCGCGGGCTGGAGAGGCGGAATAGAATGGCGCTCGGAACGAGGAAAAGAAGGTAGTAATCCCAGCCGTTAAAAATCATGTCCCGTCAGTACGAGAGGTTGTCCGTCGCCAGGAACGTTAGCACCAAAAAACGGGAAAGACCAATCGTCAATCGGCGATCGGACGAAGGGAGTCCGTCGCGGCACAGCGCAAGCCCGGTTCGCGTCCTCGTACTCGACATAAAAGACCAGATTGGCGCGGCCCATCCCGGGTTCCTGGTCCGGCGGCGTCATCGGTTTTTCAATATTCCCCTACGGTAGGCGAGGGCGGTCTAGGCGTCGTCGTAGTCCTCGGTCAGTGACGCGAGGAACGCCGCGAGCGCAGTCACATCGCTATCGCTCAGCGACATGTTTTGAAATTCCGGCGGAGCATTTCGCAGCAGGCCGGCCCGGGCCAGCGTGGAGCCGCTCACGTAAAACTGAACCACATCGGTGAAGCGCAGCTTGCTGCCGTTGTGAAAATATGGCGCGGAATCTTCCAGGTCGCGCAGCATCGGAGTTTTGAATTGGGCGATGGTGTAAGCCAGTCCCGACATCCACGGTGCATTGCGGCGCGGCCGCGCAGACTACCGATTGCAAGTCGCTCTGCGGATTTGGAATATCCTGGTTTTGATAGACGTTCCACAAGCCCGAGGTCCGCGAAATTCGGCTGGCCGGCCGCGGCATGATGGCGGAACTGCTCGGTGGCGTTCGGATGCGCCGAGGAGACCGGCATGTATTGATCGAAATTCGCATTGCGCTGCGCGAGCGTGGGAATCGTCAGCTGCATAAACGTGCCGTTGCCATTGGCGTTGTCGTATTCCTCCTGCGCCACGCCGGTGTTGTGGAAGTTGAAGTCGCTAAAATTGGGAGCGGTGTGGCAACTCGCGCAGTTCCCGGCATGTTGCGACCCATCGACCGCGCCGTTGGCAGCGTTCAGAAAAATCTTCAGTCCCGCCAGTTCGGTCGCCCCAAATTGAAAGGGCTGGGCGTGATATTTAAATTTTCCGTACGTCCCGTCGACAAAAACCGGATTGCTGAGGCCATTGACCAGCGACGCCAAACGCTGGTTGTAGTGCCGGGATCGATTCGCCGGCCCTGCGGCATCACGGGCAAATGGTTCAGGCGTAGAAACACATCGTAGGGCGAAGCGTAATAGCGCCCGAACTGGTCTTGCTTGAACAGCAAGCCGTAGGTGTATTGCGCGATCAGCTGCGCGATGTCGTTCACGATCTGATCGTCGGTTGCCGTGGTGACGTCCAAGCGGTACTGCGCCGGCAACAAAACGTCTTTCGGAATTCCCGGCTGGGTGCCCAGAAAAATTGTCGCGTACGAAAGGTTTTCTCCGTACTCCTGCGCCGGCACGTTGATTCCGTTGTCTTCGCGAATCACTTTCGCGATGTGCGCGATGGCTTGCTGAGTTTGGGTCGGACCCCAGCCAAAATTCCGGCCGGTCAGCGTGGACTTCACCAGATCGGCGGGGTCATTGAACTGCCCGTCGAAATGGAGGAATGTCGGGCCGCTGCGAGGCGTAAGCGAGCCCACCATTTGCATCGCGTTACGCGGAGTCGCGGTGAAATTGCCCATGGGCAGCGGAATCGGGCTGTGGTCGGTGAAATCGGCGTAGGTGCGATTCCCTGCTCCGGCCACGCCCTGAAATTCCACGACGAAATGGCACGAGCGGCAGTTGATCGACTGCCCGGCGAAACGGGCCGGGCAACGAACCGCTGGTGGTTTGCACCGTCGACACCACCGGATCGCCAACCAGCAACGGATCGTTCACGCCCGTCATATGCGCGGCGAAATATTCGGCGAAGCGAGTATCGACGAACAAGCGCTCGCCGATCTGCTGCTCGGCCGGCGCGCCTCCTTCATTTTCCAGCGGGAAGGGTGGCGCTTGGGACGAACCGCAACCAGCAGCCACGAGTGACGACGACAATAGAATTGCGACCAACGGCTTGAGCCGGTTCATTCCGATTTCTCCTGGGTAGAATTCGAGGCGCTCGCTGCGCCAGGTTCAGGTCCGAGACTTTTTACGTACGCGATAATTTGCCAGCGGGAAGGCTCCGGAATAGCACTCCAGTTCGGCATGCCTTTGGCCAGATTTCCGTTTTTCAGCAGCCAGAAAATATCACCTTCGGTGGCTTCCTTCTGGACCCGTGCGCTGCGCAAGCTGGGGCGTTTGCCGCGGCCCAGTGCGTCGGGACCGTGGCATTTGGCGCAGTGGTCCGCGAAGAGTTTGGAGCCGCCGGCGATTGCCGCCGGCTGCCCGGCGAACGGATTTACTTTGGCGTGATAATCCGGCGAAACATTTTTCAGCCACGAACCGTCGGCCAGCGCCATGCAAGCGACTAGCGCGATCATGCTGATTGCCGCGCGGAAACGGAATCCGGTTCTGGTGCCGGTAGCATGCGCCTTGGTCATGAAATCGGGCCTCATTGGCCTTTCCGCCGGAAGATATTTCCGATCTGCTGAATTTCGTAAGACACGCCGAACCGGTACAGGACTCGCGCGCTGTTATCGTTCAACCCGAATTGCGGCGAGAAGAAAATCGTCGGCCCGCCGCGCGGCAGATCGAAGCTGACCGTCGGGCCCAGATACTGCGAAGTTGCTTTCCACCCGAATCCGTTCGTGGTGCCCAGTCCTCCGTAGGCTTCCACGCCGGCCGAGAAATTTTCGCGGCAGAAAAAACAGGCCTTGCCGCGCGAGATCAGGCTCAGCGGCCGGCTGGCGCCCAGCGCGTAACCAAATTCCCAGGGTTCGCTTTCATTCAGGTCCTTCTCGGCGATGAAATTTTCCGAAAAATTCCAGCCCTTAAAATTGCTCGACAAAATCAACTTCAATTCCATTTCACGTTCGATTTCCTGCCGCGCCACCGCGTTCGGAATCGCCAGATCGGCGATGCTGTCGTGTCCCACGATTTCCAGCAGCCCGCGGTCCGCCAGATTGGTGTTTTCGTATTCGACATACAAAACCGGATTGATCCAGTGCTCGCGGAGCAGCGGGCGGAACCGGTTCTCCCAACGGAACCCAGTGAAGATCGTGCTGTCGTTCTTGGTCGCCTGACCATCGAGATAAAATTCGGTGGTCCACCAGCCCTTCACCCCGTATTCCAGTTCCAGCACGCTGCCCAAAAACGGATTGCCGTTCTTGGGCGAGGCCTGCGTGTTCTTCAACGAAATTTCCAGGTTGCCCGGTTCTTCCAGCGCGGCGGAATAAGTGACGAAGTAGGGAGGCTCCTGCGCGCAAACCGGAGACGCAGAAATCGCATGCGCAAGCAGCAGGAACGCGAGCAGCACGGCGGCGCGCAGCAGCCGGTTGGCGGCCGGGCGATCAATGGGCAATCGAGAATCCATAAAGCTCCTAAGGGTCGAAATCCTAGTTGCAACTTATTAACAACTAGAAAGCGCAAAAACCGGCGGAGCGGCGAGCCATTTTCTAGTTGCAACTGGTTGTCAACTGGAGAGGAGAGTAAAACGCATCCCCATTTTTCTGTCAAGCGTTGTCATCAAATCTTCAAAAATCTCCCATTCGGCGTTTCGTGACACAATCGCTAACTCGCCGGCTACAGCGAATCAGACTTGGTGGTACAGGCTTTTACGGATGGGTGGTCCGCATCTCCGTTTGTATAGTGTCCCCCTGTTCCTCGGGTTCCATTCCGTCCCTTCCTGGGTCAGCAGCTTTGAGGAGAAACTAATGTCAATTTTGGCGTGGATTGTCTTGGGACTGATCGCAGGCTTCATTGGCAGCAAGATCGTCAACAAGTCCGGCGAAGGCATCGTGATGGACATCGTGCTGGGAATAGTCGGCGCGCTGCTCGGCGGCTGGCTATTCAACCGCTTCGGTCAAGTGGGCGTCACCGGTTTGAATCTCTACAGCTTGTTGGTCGCCGTGGTGGGCGCGGTCGTTTTGTTGGTCGTGTACCACATGGTCCGAAGAGCGGCTTAAATGTCCGCGGGGGCCGCACCAGCGCGCGATCAGCACGGCGCTATGGCGCCGAACCAGAGTAAGAAAGCGACCAGTCCGCTTTGCCCGTACTGCGGGTGTGAGGAAACGCACCGGTCCCACCGCACCGGGCCGATCGATTATTTCCTGCGGTGGCTGAGTTTGCTTCCGTATCGCTGTGCGGATTGCGCGCGGCGTTTCCACCACTAGCAACCAGGAATCGAAAAACAAAAGGCCGCCAATCCTTCGAGGATGGCGGCCTTGGTTTTGGCTTACGAATTATCGCGGCTATTCCGTGCGGCCTTTGCAGGCCGGATGCCCACAGGTGCAATCAATGTCGGGGGTCTTTTCCATCGCCTCGCATTGCGTACTGCAGTACTTGCCAGAAGTCACGGTGCAAGAGCAGATGGGATGCGCGCATTTCCTTCCTTCCGGATTGGCCATGAATAATCTCCTTTACTGCTCGCGATTCAATTGAGCCTCAATACAGGGCCGAGTGTAGTGATGGCTGGCGCCCTAAGCCATACCCGAATCCCATTATTTGACGCTTCCGCTGCCTTCGAATATTTACATCAAGTAGATACCAATTCGCGGCCAAAGGATTTACTCTTTCCGGCCACGCTAGGTTCCGCCGATGGGCGGCCGGCACGGTGGATAGACCATGACGATTCGAGATGTACTGTTCGGGAAACCGCTGCCCACCTGGGACGAACGTGCGGAACAGCTGGGCGTGGGACCCGGAATTCCGATTTTCGGCCTGGACGCGCTCAGCTCGGCGGCCTACGGTCCCGAAGCGGCGCTGACGCTGCTGATTCCGCTCGGCGCGGCCGGAATTGCCTACATCGTTCCGATCAGCGCCAGCGTGATCGCCCTGCTGGTCATCGTTTATTTTTCCTACCGGCAGACGATCGCGGCGTATCCGGGCGGAGGCGGTTCATACACCGTCGCCTCGGAAAACCTGGGCCCGTTCGCCGGCCTGCTGGCCGCCGCCGCGCTGATGATTGACTACGTTTTGACTGTGGCGGTCGGAATTTCGGCCGGCGTCGGTGCGCTGGTTTCGGCATTTCCCAGGCTGCTGACCCACACCCTGGGCCTTTGCCTGCTGATTCTGTTGTTCATCACCATTATCAATCTGCGCGGGCTGCGCCAGGCCGGAATTGTTTTCATGGTTCCGACCTATCTTTTTATTTTTAGCCTGCTCGCGGCGGTCGGTATCGGAGTTTTCAAATCGATCGCGTCCGGAGGACACCCTGCCGCGGTAATTCCTCCGCCCGCAGCTCTTCCTGCCGCGGCAGGCATCGGCGTGTGGCTCCTGTTGCAATCCTTCGCCAGCGGCTGTACGGCGATGACCGGGGTCGAAGCGGTGAGCAACGGAGTGATGGCGTTCAAAGAGCCGGCGGCCAAGACGGCGCAGCGCACGTTGACCATCATCATCGCTCTACTGATCGTGATGCTCGGCGGCATCGCGTTTCCTGGTGCGCGCCTATCACATCGCGGCTACCGATCCCGGCGCCGTCGGGCTACCAAAGCGTCATTTCGATGATTATCGCCGCGGTAGTCGGGCGCGGCCCGCTGTACTACACCGCGATTGGTTCCGTCCTGGTCGTTTTGGCTCTGTCGGCCAACACGGCGTTCGCCGATTTTCCGCGCCTGTGCCGGGCCATCGCGTTGAATGGATACCTGCCCGACGCATTCAGTTTGCGCGGGCGCCGCCTGGTCTATTCCCAGGGCGTTTGGGTGCTGGCCGCGCTGGCCGCGCTGCTGCTGATTGTGTTTCAAGGCGTCACCAACCGGCTGATTCCACTCTATGCGGTTGGCGCATTTCTGGCGTTCACGTTGTCCCAAGCCGGAATGGTGGCGCACTGGCTGCGGGTGAAAGGACCGGGCTACCGCCGATACATCGTAGTGAACGGCATCGGGGCGTTGGCCACCGGCGCGACCGTGTTGGTCGTCTTGGTCGCAAAATTTATCGAAGGCGCCTGGATCACCGCGCTGCTCATTCCCACGCTGCTCATCTCGATGATGGCCGTGAAGCGCTATTTCGATCGCGTCGCCGAGGAACTGCAGTGTACGGAGCCGTTCAACGTCGAAGGGCTGCACTCCCCTTTGATCATTTTGCCGGTTCAAAAATGGAGCCGGCTGACGCGCAAAGCGGTGGAGGTGGCCTATGCGCTCTCGCGCGACGTGGAAGCGGTCCACGTCTGCGCCGAAGGTGAAAAAAACAATGTTCGCGAAGAGTGGGAGAAATACGTGCTGACGCCGCTCCGCAAAGCGGGCCTGACGGAGCCGAAACTTACCATGCTGGATTCCCCGTTTCGGCTGGTGATTACTCCGATTGTGAACCACGTGCTGGCGGTGCAGCAGGAAAATCCCACCCGCCGAATCGCCGTGCTAATTCCCGAAATGATCGAGCATCATTGGTGGCATTATTTCCTGGAAAATAATCGCGCGGAACTTTTGAAGGCGTTGCTACTGCTGAAGGGAAATCAACGGATACTGATCGTGAATGTGCCGTGGTACCTGAAGAATTAGCGGAACGAAACCTGCTGCGCGTTCGTGGTACCGCCGCGCTTACTTCGCTTCGCGCAGGAAACGCGCCGCTTCTTCCGGCGGCGTGGGATTAATGTAAAACCCAGTGCCCCATTCGAATCCCGCGACCTTGACCAGCTTGGGCATCATCTCGATGTGCCAGTGATAATGGTCGTTGATTTCCTCGCCGATGGGCGAAGTGTGGACCACGAAATTGTAAGAAGGAAACGCCAGCACCGAATCCAGCCGGTTCAAAAACTCGCGCATGATTTTGCGAAAGGCTCTTGTAGTACGGCGTCGGCATATTTTCGAATGCGGAACTGTGTTGCCGCGGAAGGATCCAGGTTTCGAACGGAAACCGCGGCGCATAGGGTTCCAGCGCGATGAAATGATCGTTTTCCAGGACCATGCGCGACTTGGTTTCCATTTCCTGGCGGATCATGTCGCAAAAAATGCAGCGCTCCTTTTCGTGGTAGTAGCGCTTGGCGTTGTCGACTTCCTCGCGCACGCGTTTCGGCACGATGGGCAGCGCGATCAATTGCGAATGGGTGTGTTCCAGCGTGGCTCCGGCCGGCTCGCCGTGATTCTTGTAGAGCAGAATATACCGAAAACGCCGGTCGTTCTTCAGGTCCAGCATGCGGTCGCGGTAGGCCCAGAAAATTTCTTCGACGCCTTTTTCGCCGATCGTCGCCAGGCTCAGGTTGTGATCGGGCGTTTCAATGATCACTTCGTGCGCGCCGACTCCGTTCATGCGATCGAACAGGCCGTCGCCTTCGCGATCCAGGCCGCCTTCGATCCCCAACGCCGGAAATTTGTTGGGCACTACGCGGAGGCTCCAACCCGGAGTATCTTTCCCGCTGCCATTGCGCCCGTAGGCCAGAACTTCCGAGGGCGTCTTCCCTTCACTGCCGGGGCAAAATGGACAATGCGGCGTGCCCTTGATTTTCACGCTCTCGCGCACGAAATCCATCGGACGATTCGCGCGATCGGTGGAAATGATGACCCAGCGCCCAGTGATGGGGTCTTTGCGCAGCTCCGGCAAGTCTTGGTTCTCCTTGAGCGTCTGCCAACACGAACATAACGAAGCAATAATGCGCCCCCGGGCGCGCCATTGCGTGTGTTCGAAACTTCTATTCTACTCCTGCGCTTTGCACTGCGATGGATCCTGAAGCAGTTCCTATTCCAAACCGGCTACACCGGTCGCGCCCGATTCCCGCCAGGATTGAAGGCGCCTTTGTGCAGCCGCACCGAGGGTTTTTCGCCAGTGCGCGTTTCAATGGCCAGTACGTCGAAACGGCATTCCGCGGATTCCAGGTGCCGAGCCCGTAAAAACTGCTGGGCCACTCGTGAAATATTGCGGCGTTTTTCGATATTCACCGCAGATTCGGGCGTCGCCTGCAGCACCGCGCCCTGGTCACCCGCTTCCATCCTGGTCCGCGTTTTCACTTCGACAAACGCCAGCACCGGGCCGTCATATCCGACCATGTCGATCTCGCCCTTCAGGCCCGGCGAAGTGAAATTGCGCGCGACCAGCACATATCCGTGCCGCCGCAAATACCAGTAGGCGTACGTCTCGCCGCGCACTCCGGTACGCCGGGCTCGTTCCTTTACGGAATCCGCGCGGCTCGGATCGGAAGATTCGACCGCCGTTTCGGCCAAGCCTTTGCGCGCGTTGAACGCCACCATCGCGAACATGAATCGAGCGAGCATCGCAAATTTTACTCAATGACCTCGAAGGTAAATTCGATTGCGGCGAACTGCAAAGCGATACCGAGCGACCCGGGAAACCTATTCGGACCACGCCCAACGTTCAAAATGCGCGGCAGGGCGCCCCGGTGTGAAATTCTAGCGCGGAACTTCCGTTTCTTCCGAGTTATTCGCAGCTTGCGCCACGCGCCACTCCGACGCGAGTTTTGCACAAATAAAAAAGGCCGCCCGAAGTATTGATCAGGCGGCCCTTCCTAAATTTTCAACCCGCTACAGCGATTTTTCCACTTCCGTAAGGCACGCATCCAGGGTGCGAACGGCAAACTCGGCCTGATCCTCATCGATCATCAGCGGCGGAGCCAAACGCAGCGCGTTCTCACCCGCACCAAGAATCAGCAATCCCTTATGGAAGGCCATCTCGACGATGCGATTGCGCAGTTCCGGCGCGCGTTCCTTGGTTTTCTGATCGCGAACCAGTTCAATCCCGATCATCAGGCCCTTGCCGCGAATGTCGCCCACGATCTTGTGGCGTTCGCGCCAGTCGGCCGTTAGCGAAAAAATGTGCTCGCCCATTTTCGCCGCGTTTTCGATGTACTGGTGTTCCAGCAAATCGATGGTCGCGAGCGAAGCCGCAATGGCCACCGGGTTGCCGCCGAAGGTCGACGCATGCGCGCCGGGCTTCCAGTTCATCACGCTGGCGCGTGAAATGATCGCGCTGAGCGGCATGCCCGAGGCAATTCCCTTCGCGGTGGAGATAATGTCGGGCTCGAGCCCGGCATGATCGCCGGCCCACCATTTTCCGGTGCGGCCCATTCCGGACTGCACTTCATCGGCGATGAGCATGATGCCGTTCTTGCGGCAAATGACCTGCAACGCCTTCAGGAAATCCGCAGGCGCGGGCAGGTAGCCGCCTTCACCCTGGATCGGCTCGATGATGATCCCGGCCACGTCCTCGGGATCGACAATGCGCTTGAACAAAGTGTTCTCGATGTAATCGAGAGCATCGGCGCTGGCATGTTCAGGATTATTCCCAAACGTTCCGCGGTACGTGTTCGGGAAGTGCGCATGGAAAACGCCGCCCAGCAACGCGCCAAAACCCTTGCGCTGCACCGCCCGGCTGGCGGTCATCGATAGCGCGCCCATGGTACGGCCGTGGAAGCTGGAATAAAACGCGATCATCTTGTCGCGCTTGGTGTGATACCGCGCCAGCTTGATGGCCGCTTCGGTGCCTTCCGCGCCGGAATTTCCGAAATAAACGCGCTTGGCTTCCGCTCCCGGAGCGATCGACGCCAACTTCTGCGCCAACTCCACCAGGTTCGGATAGTAAAAATCAGTTCCGGACATGTGAATCAGTTCGGCGGCCTGCTTCTGAATGGCGTGCACTACGTTGGGATGGCAATGGCCGGTGGAAACCACGGCAATGCCCGCCGCAAAATCCAGAAAACGGTTCCCGTCCACGTCTTCCACCATCGCGCCGTAGCCCTTCTTGGCTACCAGCGGGTAATCGCGCGTGTAAGACGGCGACAAAATCGCGTGATCGTGGTCGACCACGGCTTTCGCCTTGGGGCCGGGCAACGACGTGATCAAATGGGGCAGATTGGCGGCAACCGACCTATCGATATTTTTTTCAATGGCTTGCATGACTTCCTCCCAGAATTAGATCGAAATGGATTTTGACCTGTGCGCATAGACCGGTTCCCCGGTATGCGCGCAACTGCTTCAAAATGAGGAGGAAGTACTTAGTCTACGCCGTAGAGGTTCGGGCGCTCGTGGGAGGGCTGGTCGTGCAGCGACATCTCGTGTTTTGCGGAAATTGTCATTTGTACTTCCAACGAACGCTGCCGTCTTTCGAATCTTCTATAACTATACCAGAATCTATGAGTTTCTGCCTTATTTCATCGGCTTTTTTGAAGTCGCGTCGCTTTTTTGCTACGTTGCGTTCCTCGATCAGCGCCTCGATTTCTTCGGCCGCCATCCTGGGTTTTTCAGGAACAAACCCGACTTTCGCCAGTCGGTCCGCATCATCGTCGTTCAACACCGCCAGGATCGCGTCGAACTTTTCCATCGCTGCGACGATTCGCGGTGCATCCTGCTGCAGGAATTCTCCGCGGTCCATCGCGGTATTGACTTCCCGCACCAGATCGAAAATCGCCGCCAGCGAAAATGCCGTATTTAAATCATCGGCTAGTCCCGCATCGAAATCTTCCTCGGCCTTGGCCGCGAGCTTTTCGATTTCGGCGTTCGAGCCTGCCCCGAATCTTTCCGTTTTCAGGCGCGTCACAAAATTCCGCAGGCGTTCCACCGAGGCTTCCGCCTGTTTCAGGCTGTCCCCGGTGAAATTCAGTTGGCGCCGGTAAGGAACAGACAGCAGCAGATACCGGATGGTCGAAGGTTTCTGCCCTTTCTTGAATAGATCGCGCAGCGTAAAAAAATTGCCGAGCGACTTCGACATCTTCTCGCCTTCAATGATCAAGTGTTCCGCGTGCATCCACATCCTGGCAAAGGGATGCCCGGTCGCGGCCTCACTCTGCGCGATTTCGTTTTCGTGATGCGGAAAAGTCAGATCGACGCCGCCGGTGTGAATGTCCAGCGTCTCGCCCAAATATTTCATGGCCATCGCCGAACATTCGATGTGCCAACCGGGACGCCCCGGCCCGATGCGCGTTTCCCAAAAATGCTCGCCCGGCTTGGGAGCCTTCCACAATGCAAAATCCCGCGCGTCGTCTTTTTCGTAGCGGTCGTTATCCACGCGCGCGCCGGCTTTCATCCCGCCCACGTCGATCTTCGAAAGCTTGCCGTACTCCGGAAATTTCGCAATCCGGTAATAAATCGAACCCTCGCTCTCGTAGGTCAGGCCCTTTTTCTTCAGCCGCTCGATCAGGTCGACCATGTCTTCCACATGGTCGGTGGCCCGAACGATCTCCTCCGGAACCTGCAGGTTCAGCGCGGCCATATCCGCGAGAAACGCCTCGATATATTTTTCGGTGTATTCCCGGATGCTGACGCCCGCTTCCGCCGCCTTCTGGATGATCCGATCATCCACATCGGTCAAGTTCATCACCTGCATCACGCGCAGGCCGCGCGAGAGCAGGAACCGGCGCAAAACATCCTGAAATACGAACGTCCTGAAATTCCCGATATGCGCGAAATCGTAGACCGTCGGCCCGCAGGTGTAGATGCGAACCTCGCCGGGGTGCAGCGGCGCAAGGGCTTCCAGGCGGTTGCTCAGCGTATTGTGAAACTGTATTTCGTTCATTTCCGTCTCAAAGAAGGAAGCTAATTCTAGCTGAGGGAACACGTTGCGGCAAACGCCCGTATTCTCCGCAAGTGATGAAACGCCAACTCCGAACGCACTGGATACAGGCCTCCTAGTACGGTCAGACGACCCGTACTCTGTTCAAAAGGCTGGATTCAACTACTCTACGACCAGCACTGAGGGCTCATTGCCGGGATTCGGCAATGTGGCGCAACGGGGGATGCTAATGAAATTTCTACTCGCGGCGGGGATTCTACTTTTTCTAGGCATTGGCGCGGCTCAGGCTCAATCCCTGTCCGGTGTCAGCTCCATCGGCGGCGGTGCATCCATAAACGGCGCTTCGTCTGTGAATCATTCGCCAACCATAAATCCGGGAGGATCGAGCAACGGATCGGTTTCCGATCCGCGATCGTCGAAAAGTGTCGAAGCGACCAATCCCGGCGAATTCGTTCCTTCTACGTTTGAGAGTTACGATGCGGCGTTGAACCTGGGCGAAATCGCGAACCGAGTCCACTCGCCGAATATCGTCGAAGCGGCTCGCCTGGCGCAGCAAGCCAAAGCAAATCCCGCAGCGAAGCCTGCGCTCGTTCTGGAAAAAGACGCGGACGGCAATTTGATCGTGGTTCCGGCGACAGTCCCCGCGAATGTTCCGGCCACCATGCAGCCCGTGGCGCCACCGAAAACCGTAGAGCCGCAGCGCGTACCGCCGGCGGTCGCGAGCTGATTCAGGGGAGCAGTTCCACGTGACGGACGACCATGGTTCGATCACCGTCTGCGTACGGCGTTGCTGGAAATGGCCGCGACTTAAGCAAAAACATTCCTTCCAGCGGGAGCGTGAAGGAAGTATCCACCGCAAACACCCGAACCGGTTTCCCGGCCGGCAGCGTAAAGCGAATTTCAATTCCTTTGGCCGGAATCGTCTCGCAGGAATACGCGTACCAGCCGTTCAGCTCACGCCGGAGTCGTTCAGACTGGGCCGCCACCGCCTGACCTTCCACCTGCACTTGCTCCACGCCCGAATCGGGCGGGAAGAACACCAAAGCACGCGATGCTCCGCGCTCCGAGCGCAGCAGCGTCCGATAATTCTGCTTTCCTGGGATCGCGGAAGATTCCAAAACCGTGAGCGTGGGCGGGGCCAAATCCAGATGCGGCGCGTTGGTGACCCAGGAGGTTTCCGTAATCCATGGAAAAGAACCGCCGGTCTGGCGGCTGGCATTGGTGGCCAATCGGATCGGTTCCGGTAATCGCCCGGAGGCCGGATACATCACCCATTGCGATTTTCCGGAGTCGCTATCTTGCACGTATTCGAAATTCACATGCTCGGGCGACTTCGCGGAAAACGCCGGCGCCACCACCGCAAGAAACGCGGCAGCGAGCGTTACCACGACACCCAATCCAGGCAACGCGATGCGCGGCAAGAGCCGGGCTTGGCCCAAGTCTCCACAAAGCGGAACGATCGGCGTCAGCAGAAATGCGAGCAGGATCGAAAGTGCCGGCAGAACGGGACTTCCGAACCCGGGGTAGAGCAGCAGCAGCGTTCCGAATTGCACGATCGCGATCGCCGCGAGTGGAACAATCGAAGCGAGTGCGAATCCCCTCCTCGAGTCGGCCGCCCGAAAAACGAAACCGAGCGCGGCCAGCGAGGCGAAGACCGTTCCGACCGGCAAAATGTAACTCAGCAGCGGCGCACGCGCGGACAGAAATATTCCCAGGATGGCCCAGCAGGTCCAGACGCCCGCCCACAACCCAATCCGGCCCGCTCGCGGCGCAAACCGTATCGCAAAAAAACAAACCAGCGTTACCGCCAGAATCCAAAAAGCGACTTGCAAAGGCAGCGGATGAGCCACCCAATCGACGGGTTCGGCGCCGAGTTTTCGTAGAACGAACTGTAGAATCCACGCGAATAGGCCTGTAACCAGTAGGGTGACGATCCAAGAAGCGCAACCCCATAGCCAGCCGCGAACGCTCAAGCCTTTCTTATAGATCAGCCAAAGAATTTCGAGAAACAACAAAAATGCTGAAGCCATGGCGAGTTGCAGGCTGGTGCCCATCGACCACGAAAGCAGGCCGCGTTGGAACAGATCGAAGTACACCGCGGCATTTTTGGGCGGGTCGGCCAGTCGGGTTTCGGCAAACGCTTGCACCGACGAAAGCGCGTTGTCCCCGTGATGTTGCAGTGTGGACGAATTGGCGTTGCCGAAATTGTCGAGCGGAGTGTGGTACTCCACCGGGTCGCCGATGGCTGCGAAGTTCAGCCCCTGGTAGCCAGCCGCTTTGAAGACGGTGAAGTCCGTGTCGGCGGGCAGATTCTTGTAAGCAAAATACAAGATCGAATTGGTCGTAGGACGCGCAGCGTGCCGTGCATACAGGCGCATCGCCCACGCATTCGCATCGCCGGTCTCGTACATTAGGCTAGGGCCCGAGGTCCCGCGGTTATCCACATTTACGGCAACGCGCACATCCTTGGCCCAAGGGTGTTGTCCGACGAAAACGCGCGCGCCGAGCAGCCCGGCCTCTTCGCCGTCATCGATCAAAAAAATTATGGAATTCTTCGGACTGGGAAGCGACTTATAGGCTCGGGCAATTTCGAGCACGGTCGCCGCGCCGATACCGTCGTCCGAAGCTCCAGGGCCGGCGGGAACGGAATCGTAATGCGCCGCGAGCAGCACCGCCGGGCCCGGCGCACTTCCATCGAGCCGCGCAATTACATTCTTAACCGTCGCGCAGTCGCCATATTCGTCGCAGGCAAATCCGGTTTGGACCTGAGGGTCGTAGCCGATGCGCGTGAATTCATCTACCACGCGCCCGCGCACGATCTCGTTGTGTGCGCTGCCGGTTGGATGCGGCACCCCGTCGCCCACCAAACGATTCAAGACTTCTCGCGCGCGTTCGGCTGAAAATTCCTGCGCCGCTGCGGACGCCGGTTTGGGCGCGGGCGGGCGCAGTGCTGCATAAGACAGCAAAAGAATCAGAGCCAGGAGCAGGAACGTGAACGCAACACGGCCAGAGTGATCTAGTTTTTCGGGCGGCAATCGGCTCCCCTCGCTGCGCATCCTAGGCCGTGCGCGGATTCAAGTCAACGTGCAACGGGATTCGATTCCGGCAACTGGCTTTGCATCGAAAGCGCCCGGCGCATGGCTGAATGTAATTAGAGGAGGAGGAACGGAATTTTGGTTTGTTCGTGGCTTGAAGCTCGAGCGGCATGGAAGAAATTGGAAATTG
The DNA here is from genome assembly GCA_963737765.1 of uncultured Acidobacteriota bacterium. GTDB lineage: Bacteria > Acidobacteriota > Terriglobia > Acidiferrales > UBA7541 > Palsa-295. Next base: position 76,184 of record CAVTTY010000013.1, on the reverse strand, counting down.
ATCGCGCTCGATCGCCGGGTAGCTGGCCACACTTCGGTGAATCTCCCGCGCGTCCCGATCTGGGAAGCTCCGTACTGCCAGATGGATGTCGTTCAGTACCCGACCCCACATAGTGTAGAAAAGCGCAAAGCCCCCTTTACACCGCCTGAACCCCGTGCTATTTTTCTTCTGCAGAACCGCCGTCCTAACGCGCCAGACGGAAGGGCTATTGAAGAACCTTGTCCCTCCAGAGTTTTTGTCTCGAAATACCTCCGACGAAAGATCGATAAATTGAACTTTCTTCAGCCCAATTGGCGAAGAAAGCGAAGTGTGCGAGGAACCTGGTGCTAAAACTGCGTAAGGTCGAGTTGTTGGGCTTCAAATCGTTCTGCGAGAAGACTCCCATCACGTTCAGTGGGACCGGCATTACCTGCATCGTGGGGCCAAATGGCTGCGGGAAGTCCAACGTGGTGGACGCCATCTCCTGGGTTCTGGGCGAGCAGAGCCACAAAGTGCTGCGCGCCGAGCGCATGTCCGACTGCATTTTCAATGGCACCGCCAAACGGCCGCCCATGGGCCTGTCGGAAGTCACCCTGACCCTGGTCGACCCGGATTTGACCGACGCGGTGGCCAAAGTAATGGACGGGCCGGAAACCGAAGCTGCAGCCGAATTCCCTGAAGGCGGCGGCCCCATGATCGTCGCCGATGCGCCGGTGCCGAGCACTGAGATTGTGGACGGCTTCGTCGAAATGGCCGACGGTTCCACCAACATTCTGGAAACGACGATCGACTTGGAAGAATCCACGAGCCCCGCCGCGGCCGAAGAAGAAAAGGGCAGGCGTTTCAAGAAACGCGGTTCGGACAAGCCTGCGATCAATCTGAAGATCGGTGAAGTGGTGGTCGGCCGGCGCCTCTATCGCTCCGGCCAAAGCGAATACGTGATCAACGGCCGCGTGGCGCGCCTGCGCGACGTGCAGGAACTTTTCATGGGCATGGGGCTGGGCCCCGACAGTTACGCCATCATCGAGCAGGGCCGCATCGGCCAGATTCTGAATTCCAAGCCCATGGATCGCCGCGCCATCATCGAAGAAGCCGCCGGCATCACCATGTATAAAACCAAGCGGCGCCTGGCTGAAGCGAAACTCGAAGCCTCCAAGCTGAATCTTTCGCGCGTCCACGACATTCTGGTCGAAGTGGAAAAGCAACTCGCCTCGCTGAAGCGTCAGGCCTCGAAAGCCCGCCGTTACGCGGAACTGCGCGAACAAATGCGTGAACTGCTGCGCAGCATGCTGGCCAGTAAAGCCGAGCATCTCGATATCGAAGCCGCGCGCATCGAAACCTTGCTGCGCGAAATGGATTTGGCGGAAAGCCGGGAAGCCGCTTCGGTCCATGAACTGGAATCCGAGCAGGAACGCCTCAATGTCCGCAGCTACGAACTGGACATGGAATTGCGCCAGACCCAAAACCTCCTGGGGCAGACTGCACTGGACCTGGATCGCGCCGAAAACCGCATCACCTTCAATCGCGAGCAGGTCGCGCAAATTCAGTCGCGCTCCACGCGCCTTGCCGTAGAAATCGAGGTGGCGGAGCGTCAGCTCAACGATTTGTCCGCGCGCATGACCGCGCACCGCGAAGCGGTAACCGCATTGCGCGAGCAGACTACCGCGCTCGAAGCGGGACTGCGTGAGACCACCGAGCATGCTTCCACCAGCGTCGCGGCCCAGCAGGAGCTGGAAACACGCATCACCCAGTTGCGCCTGACGTCCGAACGCCTGGTCGAAGAATCCGCGCGCCAGCAAGCCGAATCACAGCAGGCCGATGAAGCTGCGGCGCGCCACACCGCGGCGGAAGAGCAGCGCATGACCGCGTTGCGTTCGATCGAGACCGAAGTCTCGTCGTTGTCTGAACGAGTCGCGGCCGCCGAATCGACCTTCGCCCAATCCGAAAGCGCCGCGCAGCAATTTGGCATCGCGGTGCGCTCTGCTCAGGAACGTCTGGTTGAATTGCGCCGCGGCGAAAATGAAACCGGAGCACAGCTCGAAAAACTGCGCGAAAATCTTTCCGCCGAACGCGCCCGCCATGCCTCCATCGAGCAAATTCTCAGCGATCGCGCTTACACCGCTGACGCCGTGCAGAAATTATTCAACGTGACCCACGAAGGCGGCTCCGATTCCTCGACGGCCGGCTTCAAAGCGGTCGGCTTGCTCGCCGACTACGCCGAAGTTCAGGAAAAATACGAAACCGCCATCGAACAGTTTTTGCGCGATGAACTGGAATATGTCGTAGTCGAGTCCTTCGATCACGCGCGTGCCGGAATCGCGCTGCTGCGCGACGATATGGGCGGCCGCGCTACTTTCTTCGTCGATTCGCTGAACAAGCTGAATCTGCCGGCGCCGGAAGCCGAAGGCTCACTTCCCGTCCCACCCGGAGTGCTGGGCCGCCTGGATCGTCTGGTGGATTTCCGCGATCCGCTGGGCCCCGCCGCCAAACATTTCCTGACGAAGTTGCGCACCGCCTACATCGTCGAATCCGCCGCGATTGCCGAGCAGATGGCCAATGACAATCCGCACAGTTATTTTCTGACGCCCGAAGGCACCTGCTACCACGGCCGCATGGTTTCCGGCGGCCGGGCGGGCGATGCCGGTCCGCTGGCCTTGAAGCGTGAACTGCGTCAGCACGAAACCGAAGCCGCGCGACTCGAACAATCCGCCAACGAGATGCAGGTGCAACTGACCTACATCGAAAACGAAATCGCCGCGGGCGAGCAGCACGTGACCCAGGCCATCGCCCAGCAAATGGAAGCGGAAAAATCCCTGGTCGCCGCCACGCATCAACGCGACCAGTCGCGCGCCGAGCTGCGCCGCATTGAATTGCAGTTCTCCTCCGAGCGCGAAGAAATTTCACGCCTGCACGCCCAGGCCGAATCCGCGCGGCAGCGCGCGGAAAAAGCGCGCATCGATCATGCCGAGGCCCTGCGCTGCCGCGAGTCCGCCGAAACTGAAAGCACGGCCGCCAGCGCGAAGCTCCTGCAACTCCGCAACGATTTCCAGGCCATGCAGGAAAATGTCGTTGCCCGCCGCGAAGAGCTGGCCACCATGTCCGAGCGGCTGACCAGCGCCGAATCCGCCGAACGCCACCTGGTCGAAGAAATTTCACTGGCCTCCGAACGCGTGCTCTCGCTTCGCGACCAGCACGTCGCGATGGTCGGTGAACTCGCCGGCCTCGAAACGTCCTGCCGGCAGCTCACCGTGCAAGCCGAGGAATTGCGCAAGGAAAAATCGCGGCTCGAAGAAAACAAAGCCGCGCTCGACGCCGAATGGGAAATCGCCCGCTCCCGCGCCGCGCATCTCGATGAAGAACTTCGCGGCAAGCGCACTTCGCTCGAAGAATTGCGCGCCGAACGCAGCCAGCACCAGATCGAAAAAGCGCGCAACGACGCCGACCGCGATTATCTGCGCCAGACCTGCGTCACCGAACTCAACGCCCAGCCCGAGGAACTGATCGCGCTGCAGCAGGGTCAGCTCCTGGTCGGCGAAGATCTCATCGCCGCCGAAACCAATTACAACGAAATGAAAGCGCGCGTCGACGCCATGGGCCCGGTCAACATGATGGCCCTCGAGGAATTCAAGGAATGCGAGGAGCGCGACACCTTCCTGCGCCGCGAACGCGACGACCTGGTCACTTCCATCCAGAACACGCAGCTCACCATCAACGAGCTCGACACCGTCTCCAAACAGAAATTCGAGGAAGCGTTCAACTTCATCAACACCCACTTCTCCATCGCCTTTGTCTCGCTCTTCGGTGGCGGACATGGCGAAATGCGCCTGGGCGAACCCGACAGCTCCGGCGAAATGGGCATCGACATCGTCGCCCAGCCGCCGGGCAAGCGCCTGCAGAATATCTTGCTGCTCTCCGGCGGAGAAAAAGCGCTGACCGCGCTGGCGCTGCTCATCGCCGTCTTCAAGTATTCGCCGAGTCCGTTCTGCATCCTCGACGAAGTCGACGCGCCGCTCGATGAAGCCAACGTCGGCCGCTTCAATCGCATGCTGGCCGATATGTGCGCGCAGACTCAGTTCATCGTGGTCACCCACAACCGCAAAACCATGGAAATGGGTTCGGTGATGTACGGCGTGACCATGCAAGAGCCCGGCGTTTCCAAGCTGGTCTCGGTGAAGTGGGAAGAAGCGCCGGCGCTCGCGGCGCCTAAAGCCGCCAGCAACGCGGCGTAACAAAATCGAAATTCATCACGACTCTGCAATTGGCGACGGCCCTTCCAGCCGTCGCCTTTTTTTTCTTAACGGTTGACAACCCCTCTCGCGGCGCTAGAATACCGTCTCTCTTTGCCTTAAAACTAATTCGAGGAATAATTCAAATTGGCCTCCCCACAAATGACTACCGTTATTTCACAAACCGATTTTCCAGGACTGACTCTTCGCGGGCGCGGCAAAGTCCGCGACATCTACGACCTCGGCGATAAGCTGCTGATCGTCGCCACCGACCGTCTCTCGGCCTTCGACGTCGTGCTGCCCACTCCCATTCCGGACAAGGGAAAGGTCCTCACCCAAATTTCCCTGTACTGGTTTGAAACACTGGCCGGCATCGTTCCCAACCACGTTCTCTCCGGCACCGATTTCACCGGTGCGCTGGCTCCTTACGCCCCATCGCTGCGTGGCCGGGCGATGGTCGTCAAGAAGACCGAGCCGTTGCCCGTCGAGTGTGTGGTGCGCGGATATATTTCCGGCTCCGGCTGGAAGGACTATCAGAAGAGCGGCGCGATCTGTGGCATCGGCCTGCCCCAGGGCCTGCGCGAATCGGACAAGCTGCCCGAACCCATTTTCACGCCGTCGACCAAAGCCACCACCGGCCACGACGAAAATATTTCGTTCGAAGAAACCGTCAAGCTGATCGGCAGGCCTCTCGCCGAAAAAATCCGCGACACCAGCCTGGACATTTACCAGCAAGCTTCCGATCGCGCCGCAAAGCTCGGCATCATCATCGCCGACACCAAATTTGAATTTGGCCTGATGGGCGATGAACTGATCTGGATCGACGAAGCCCTCACCCCCGATTCATCGCGCTTCTGGCCCGCGGATCAATACTCCCCCGGAAAAGCGCAACCATCCTTTGACAAGCAGTTCGTCCGGGATTACCTTGAGCGCATCGGCTGGAACAAGCAGCCCCCTGGTCCGGAGCTCCCTGCGGATGTAGTGCAGGCCACCACGGCAAAATACCGGGAAGCCTACGCGAAAGTTACGGGTAAACCGCTCGACTAAAAAGATTCGCTTGCAGGCGGCACGCTGCTACCAGCCGCGTCCTGGCGTATTTATTTTGCGACAGTCGTCGCCGGCCATTTCTCCCCAGCACTGTGCGGAGTGCGAAACGTGAAAGATCAATTGGAGTCGCTGGTCGGCTTAATGGTCGAGCGTGGCATACTGCTCGAAGAAGCGGTCACCGAGTTCGAAAAGAAATTCATCCGCCGGGTGCTGGAAAAATTGAACGGCAACCAGTCCCGCGCCGCCAAAATCCTGGGGATGCACCGCAATACCTTGAGCCGCAAGATCGGCGCATATAAGCTGGACCACGTCGGCCGCAGGCATCGCTAAGCTGGTTCCTCGTAAATCTTCGCAGCCCTGAAACAAAAATGGCCGGTCCCTGGTCGGAACCGGCCATTTCTATTTCTTGAACTTGCGAAACGGTTATTGTTTCGCCGGAACTCTCTTGTGCGCCTTCCCGGCTTCGGCCTTTTCCGGAATGATCGTCGGGTCCACCTTCACCTGATCCCAATGCAGCAGGAACGGCGTCGGATCGTAGCTGACGATTGCTCCGGAGAAACGCAGGCCATCGTCCTTGGCCAGCCGCGTGACGTCCGGCTGCGCCGTATTCTGGGCCGCGCCGGCGGCTCCCGCGGGAGGCGTCGTGATCCAAACCTTCACATCCATGTTCGGAGTGGTTGCCGCCTGCAACGCCGCATCATCCGCGCCCGTCGCCACCAGGAAATCCACGAATCCTTCGCCGGGCTTCACTTCAATAATCTTTCCTACGACGCCCGGAAATTGCGCGCCGCAAATCGCCAGCCAGGTCATCTTGGCCTTGTCGCCACCCGCGCTCAAATCGGTGATAACCGTCAGAATCGTGCTGGCCTGCGCCAACTTCTGCAAATCCGCCGCCGCCGGAATCGTGTAGGTCGCCGGCCGATCGCCCGAAGTTCCTGCCAGGGTCAGCAACTCGTTCAATTGCTCGTCCACCGAAGTTTCACAGCCGGGCTGCTCGTAATTGTAAATCGCTTTATGCAGGTAGTCCTTAATCTTGTCGGCGTCGGGAATTTTCAAATTGATCGCGCGCGCCAAATACCAGAAACCGTCGATCGATTGCGGAGGAGTGGTGCCGAGATAGGCCAGACCCAAACGGTAGTTGGTAACCGGATCCGCGGGATTGTTGACCAGGGCCGCTTTGAACGATTCCGCCGCGGCGGCATCGTCCTTCAACTGCATGTTCGCCAGGCCGGCCGAGGCGTCAAAAAACGCGATACCGGGTTTTTTCTGTGCCGCAAAATCGGCGTCGGACATCGTCGAAGTCGCGGGCTTCGGATAGGCCTGCAACAGGGCCGAACCTTGTTTCGCCGCGTCGCGTTCCTTTACTAATTGATCGTGCGCGTCGGGGGCCTTCGGATTGAACGCGGTAGAAAACGCCTGCACCCGCGCTTGCAGCGCTTGCAGCCGAACGCCGGCATCCACCTTGTCGCCCTGGGCTACCACCTTGTCGGCGGTATCGATGACTTTCGGGTAATCCTTCAGCTCGGTGTAGGTCGAGAGGTACAGCTGCGTCACGTACGGCATCAACGTCGAATTCGGAAACTTCGTGACGAAATCATCCAGCAGCTTGATCCGATTCTGCGGATTGGTTTCTCCGCGGGCTGCCTGAAACGCGTTGTATTCCGGGATGGTGTACGGCGCTGGCTTGTTATCTTGCGCTTGCTGCGGAAATGCAGCGACTGGCCTCGCGGGCGCGCACCACAATACGCTTGCTATGATTACCATTCCCATCAGTTTCGGGCGCGTTTGCATCATCTTCTTACTTGCCTCCTGGGCCAGTTTTTCCGCGATTGACGGTCGCGCTTACCGCCGCGACCCCTGCAGGGAGTAAAGAAAAATATACGGGATTATAGGGAAAGCAAACCACCCACGCAAGGTCAATCCAACTCTGTAGCTGATTTTAAGCTACTTGCGCATGAATCACCACACTTGCATGCAAATGATATGATGAGCAATCGCAGCGATTTGCTGCCTCACACCACCTTTGCGTTTGTTCCAGGAGCCGCAGAATGTCATCCGCAAAACCGCTCGAAGGAAAGGTTACCGTCATCACCGGCGCCAGCCGCGGCATTGGACTGGCCATCGCCCAGCGACTGGGAGAAATGGGCGCGAAACTGGGCATCTGCTCCCGCGATCCGCAAAAACTCGAAGCCGCCACCAAGCAGTTGCACGCCACCGCTTCCGCCGTTTTTGAAATGCCCGTCGACGTCACTCGTCCCGATCAGATTTCTGCTTTCGTTCAAGCTACTCAGAAAAATCTCGGCCCCATCGACATCCTGGTGAACAACGCCGGGGTCGGCTGGTTCGGCCCCGCGCAAGACGCCACCGAGGGAAACTGGGACTCGGTATTAGACACCAACTTGAAGTCCGTGTTCCTGGTGAGCAAAGCCGTCGCTCCCAGCATGATCGAACGCAAAACGGGACACATCATTAATATCGCCTCGCTGGCCGGAAAAAACGTCTTCAAGAACGGCGGTGTGTACTGCGCTTCCAAATGGGGGCTCATGGGCCTGACCGGCTGCATGGCCGAAGACCTGCGCCAGTTCGGGATTCGAGTCAGCGCCATCTGCCCAGGAACCGTCGATACCGAGTTCAGCCCGCATACGGGAAAAGATCCCGCCAAACTGCTGCAATCCGAGGATATCGCCCATGCCGTGGCCATGCTCGTCACCCAATCCCCGCAAAGCTTTATAAGTGAAGTACTTATAAGGCCAACGGCCAAGCCCTGAAACCCCTGGCACCTGCCTGAATCTTTTCAGCCTCAGTCCCATCCAATCGTTTAAGTTTGAATTATTCAAACTGAAACGATATGCCCACTCATTACAAAGGTTGTAAGGAAGCCGAACGAGCGCTGAGCGCTTACATCAACTTGATTCGCGCCAGCGATTCCATCGCGGCTAAAGCTTCGGCCCAAATCGAAAGTTCCGGTATCACCCTGGGCCAGTTCGCCGTCCTGGAAGCCCTGCACCACCTCGGTCCGATGTGCCAGCACACCCTGGCCAAGAAGCTTTTACGCAGCGGCGGCAACATCACCCTGGTGGTCGACAACCTGGAGAAGCGCGGGTGGGTACGTCGCGAACGGCAGAAGGACGACCGGCGCATGGTGCAGATTCACCTGACGCCGAAAGGCGCGCGGCTGATTGCTAAGGTTTTTCCGGAACACGCCGCGGCCATCACCAAAATCATGAACGAATTGACCGAACAGGAGCAGGAAGACTTGCGCCGCATCGCCGGGAAACTAGGACACGGCGCGGAAGCATTCTGCCTGGAGCGTTTCAAAAAGGAGCAACACCATGATTCAGATCAGACCAAGTGAAGAGCGCGGCCGCAACAAAATCGAATGGCTCGATACGCATTTCACTTTTTCCTTCGACCAATACTTCGACCCGGAGCACGTACAGTTCCGCTCGCTGCGCGTCCTGAACGAAGACGTCGTCGCGCCCGGCAAGGGCTTCGGCATGCATCCGCACAAAGACATGGAGATCCTCACCTGGATTCTCGATGGCTCGCTCGAACATCGCGACAGCATGGGCACCGGCGCGGTGATTCGCCCCGGCGAATTGCAGCACATGACCGCCGGCTCGGGCGTCCTGCACAGCGAATTTAATCCGTCGCCGAAGGATTCAACCCATCTGCTGCAGATTTGGATTGTTCCGGAAAAGAAAAACCTGAAACCGGAGTACGAGCAGCTCGCGTTTCCGGATAAGGACCTGCGCGGAAAGTTTCTGCACGTGGCCGGCCCCAAAGCACCGATCACCATTCGTCAGGACGCCGATCTTTTTATCGCGCGTCTCGACCGGAACGACGAAACCAAGCACGAAATCAAAACCGGCCGTCATGCCTGGGTCCAGGTGGCGAAGGGCAACGTTCGCCTGAACGATGTGGAACTCAAGCAGGGTGACGGCGCGGCCATTTCCAAAGAAAACGAAATCCGCGTAGTTGCTCAGGAACCTTCGGAAGTCTTGCTTTTCGATCTCGCATAAAGGGCCACGTAGCTAAATCAAACTCGAGGTGAAGTGAAATGTCCGATTCAAATACAAGTGTTGTTCCGTTAGCTGGCCGGCTGATGATCAGCGCGATTTTCGTCTCCAGCGGCCTGAGCAAGCTCGGCGCGCACGCGGCCATGGTGGGATACGCGGCATCCAAAGGATTGCCGGCCGCCGACTTGGGCATTTGGGTGGCGGCGGCGATCGAAGTTTTTGGCGGTCTGGCGATTCTGCTGGGCTTTCAAACGCGAATTGCGGCGTGGGTCCTGTTCCTGTACCTGATTCCGACCACGCTGATATTCCACAACTTTTGGGCACTACAAGGCATGGAACGGATGGACAACCAGATACATCTGTTCAAGAACGTGGCGATCATGGGCGGATTGCTCTTCGTCGCCACTTTCGGCGCCGGTGCCTACTCGATCGACGCGGCACGTTTGAAAAAGGCCTAGAACATTAGATTCTGTTCGGTTGCGGAGGCGCGGCAATCAGCGAGTCTGCCGCGCCTCCGCAACCATCAACCCGCAAAGATGTTCGCCGTCAATCTTAGCTGAGCTTACCAACGCAGTCATCGAGGAGAACACATGAGCAAAACGAAACGTCCCGCTTCGACCAGCACTTCCATTCACGATTTGATCAGTCATCGCTGGAGCCCGCGCGCCTTCGAAAATCGCGCGGTGGAACCCGAAAAACTTCGCGCCCTCTTTGAAGCTGCCCGCTGGGCTGCTTCCTCCTACAATGCTCAACCCTGGTATTACATCGTCGGCACCAAGGACGACCCCGCTGATTATCAACGCGTTCTCGATTGCTTCGTGGAATTCAATCAGGGCTGGGCGAAATCCGCTCCGGTCGTAGGCCTCAGCGTGGCGCAATTGAAATTCGGGCACAACAATGAGCCTAACAGCCACGCCTTTCACGACGTTGGTCAGGCCTCCGCCACCCTACAGATTCAAGCCGAGGCTCTGGGTCTTTCGGTCCATCAGATGGCGGGAATCCTGCCGGACAAAGCGCGGGAAATTTTCAAAATTCCGGAAGGGTTCGGCGTGGTAGCGGGCTTCGCCATCGGCTACGAAGGCGATCCAAAAACGCTGCCGGATGGCCTTCGCGAAAAAGAAGTGGCGCCCCGCGAACGCAAAGCCCTCGACTCTTTCGTCTTCAGCGGCGCCTGGGGCCACACTTCGCCAATCGTCGCCAAGAAATAATAGCTCCGCATCCCAAATCGTTTGCCGCGCCGCCTCGGGGCTGACCAAGCCCTGAGGCGCCGGGCTCAAATCTTTGGCAACACGATCCCCTGCTGCGACTGATATTTCCCCTTCTTATCCTTGTACGAAACCTCGCATTGCTCGTCCGACTCGAAGAAGATCACCTGGCACAATCCTTCGTTGGCGTAAATCTTCGCTGGCAGCGGAGTCGTATTGCTGATTTCCAGCGTCACAAATCCTTCCCACTCCGGCTCGAACGGCGTCACGTTCACGATGATCCCGCAGCGCGCATAGGTCGATTTCCCCACGCAGATCGTCAGACAATTCCGCGGAATCCGGAAATACTCCACCGACCGCGCCAGCGCGAACGAATTTGGCGGCACGATGCACACCGCGCCCTTGAATTCCACAAACGATTTCGGATCGAAATGTTTCGGGTCCACGATCGACGAGTTCACATTGGTGAAAATCTTGAATTCATCCGCTACCCGCATGTCATAGCCATACGACGACACTCCATAGCTGATCACGCCGTCGCGCACCTGCCGGCCCTCAAAGGGCTCGATCATTCCGTGTTCCTTGGCCATCCTGGTAATCCACTTGTCCGACTTCACCGACATCGATTCCTCCGGGTTTGCTGCCACGCCGCCAATCGCGATTACAGTCGCGGCGGTCCTGCAGGGCAAAAGTGCCGCGCGCCAGCGGCCTTGCTCATTCCAGGACGCGGCAGTTTATTACACGGGCGAACGCTTGACAACCTGCAACCCCCTGTCTAGCATAGGTTTCCGCTCAGCGGGAGGCACTTTGTGATTAAGCTCGACATCGTCAACGCCATCGTAGCGAAAACCAACATCACCCGCACCAAGGCCGAGCAGGCCGTCGAAACCGTTTTTGAAGCCATGAAGAACGCCCTGGGCCGCGGCGAGCGTATCGAGCTGCGCCGGTTCGGCGTCTTCAACGTGAAGCCCCGCAAGACCGGCATCGGCCGCAACCCGCGCACCGGCCAGCAAGTCAGCATTCCTCCCGGTAAAGCCGTTCGTTTCAAGCCCGGAAAAGAATTGCAATCTTTGCCCGCGCCCGGCCCAGCGCCCGCCGCTTCCGAACACAAGGCCTAGGCAGTGCGCTGCCTGCAGCGCGAATTTCTCGGCGACGTTCGTCTCGATCCTGCTAACGAGCCGCACCGAAACCACAATTGGCTCGGTGGCATCCAACCCTGATGAGTACCGGCAATGGCCATCTCCGCCCGCCCCTCGAAGTTCTGGATGCCCAATTCCAGGATGTGATCGACCTTCCGCCGCTGCGGCCCATTCGCAAACCTCCCGTTTGGCCCGCGCTGATTTTATTCCTGATGACTCTGGTCTCGACCCTCGCGGTGGGCGCCGAATTCGCGCTTTCCTACGCGCACGATGTTGCGCCCTTTTCTGGCGACGAAAATCCGCTGACCATGATGATGGTGCCGTTGCAGCACCCGCGGCTGCTGCTTCTGGGGATTCCCTTTTCGCTCACGCTGCTGGGAATTTTGTTGATGCATGAGCTCGGCCACTATTTCACCTGCAAATATTACGGCATCGATGTCAGCTATCCGTATTTCATTCCGGCGCCGACCTTGTTCGGAACCTTCGGCGCTTTCTTGCGCATTCGCTCGCCCATCACCACCCGCCGCGCGCTTTTCGATATTGGCATCGCCGGGCCCATCGCCGGATTCGTGGTCGCGGTTCCGCTGATGGCCTACGCCATCGCGACTTCCAAGATTGTTCCAGGCGCTCAAGCCGATGCCGGAATCATTTTTGGCAATCCGCCGCTGATGCGCATTTTCATCGAACTGTTTCATCCCGGCACGGATCCCGCCACGTTGCTGTTGTCGCCGGTAGGCCGGGCCGCCTGGGTCGGCCTCTTTGCCACCGCGCTGAACTTGTTGCCGTCCTGGCAGCTCGATGGCGGCCACATCATCTACAGCCTGAGCCCGGAGCGTCACCAGCGCATCTCCCTGCTCGTCGCTATCATTTTGATTGGAATGGGAATTTACTACTGGCACGGCTGGGGCTTGTGGGGCATTGCGCTGATGGTGTTGTCCTTCCGCTTCCGGCATCCGCCGCTGTTCGATCGTTGGACTCCGCTCGACGCCTCGCGGAAACTATGGGCTTTCGTCGCGCTGATAATTTTTCTGCTGTGCTTCTCGATCATTCCCGCGGCCGCGCAGTAGCAGGCGCGTCTCGCTGGCCTGGCTAGAACAAGCTGGCCGGATCGACATCCACGATCACCGCGGTTTCCGGGATTTCCTTCGCCTCGCAAAAATCCAGCGCGCCGCTAAGCGCCCGTGAAAGCGCCGATCGTTGGGGCGATTTCAGCAAAAATTGAAACCGGTATTCCTTCTTCAGCCGCGCGAGCGGCGCCGCCGCCGGCCCCAGCACCTTCACGCCACTTTTCTCGAAGGGCGCAAAATATTCGCCCAGCGCCCGCGACCAGCGGATCGCGTTTTCGATTTTGCGGTCGCGCACCAGAATGCTGGCCAGCGCCGTGAACGGTGGGTAGTGCAGCATCCGCCGGAAATGCGCCTCCTTCTCGAAGAACGAAAGATAATCCTGCTTCGCGGCATGCTGGATCGCATAATGCTCCGGATAGTGCGTCTCGACCAGCACCTCGCCGGAAAGTTCGCCCCGCCCCGCGCGCCCCGCTACCTGCGTGAGCAGCTGAAAAGTTTTCTCCGCCGCGCGAAAATCCGGACGTCCCAGCGCCAGATCGGCCGCCACCACGCCCACCAGCGTCACCCGCTGAAAATCGTGGCCCTTGGCCACCATCTGCGTGCCCACCAGCACATCTACTTCGCCACTCGCAAAACTGCCCAGTACTTTTTGGAATTCCTTTTTAGTGCGTACCGTGTCGCGGTCCAGCCGCGCGATGCGCGCCTTCGCGAATGTCTCGCGCAGATATTCTTCCACCCGCTCGGCGCCGTCGCCGACGAAATACATATATTCGGCTTTGCACTTAGTGCACTGCTTCGACGGTTTGATCGCATACCCGCAATAATGGCACTCCAGCCGCTGCCGGTTTTTGTGATAGGTCAGCGCAATGCTGCAATTCACGCACTGCACAAACGCGCCGCAACTCCGGCACAGCGACGACCATGAATATCCCCGGCGGTTGATCAGCACCATCGCCTGCGTTTTTTCTTCCAGCCGCAACGCGATCGCCGCCCGCAACGATTCCGAAACCGGCCCGGCCTTATGCGCGCGCTTGAATTCTTCGCGCAAATCAACCACGCGCACCTCCGCCAGCGGCCGGTTGGCCACCCGGGAAGTCAGTTCCAGCAAATGATATTTTTCGGCGCGCGCATTGTGATACGTCTCGAGCGACGGCGTCGCCGAGCCCAGCAGCGCCACCGCACCTTCCAACCGCGCGCGATACACCGCCGTATCCCGGCCGTGGTAGCGCGGCGTTTCTTCCTGCTTGTAGCTGGTCTCCTGCTCTTCGTCGACGATAATCAGGCCCAGATTCTCGAGTGGCGCAAAAACGGCGGAGCGCGTGCCCACCACGATTTTTGCTTCGCCACGGCGCACCCGCCACCATTCGCGTGCGCGCTCCGTATCGGGCAACCCGCTGTGCAGCACTGCTACGGTCTCGCCAAATCGCGCGCGCACCAGCCGTCCGACCCACAGCGTCAACGCGATTTCCGGCACCAGCACAATCGCCGTCTTCCCGCGCGACAGCGCCGCCTCAATCGCACCCAGATACACTTCCGTCTTGCCGCTTCCGGTTACGCCATGCAGCAGAGCCGCTTCGAATTTCCCCGCCACCAGCCAGCGCCAGATTTCCTCCAGCGCCGTTTTCTGCTCGGCGTTCAGCACGTTCGCCGGGGGAGTGAAATCCGTGTCCCACGGATCTTCCTCCGCGACGATCGGCTCTTCCCACGTCTGCAGCCGTCCGCTCTTTTCCAGCCGCTGCAACACGGTGCGCGAAACTCCCGCCTGCTCGATCAGCAGGTTCCAAGGCATCGGCCCCCGAGTCGCCGTCAACACCTCGCGGATTTTTTCTTCGGCGGCATTTTCCGCCGTTTCTCCCGCGGCCACGTTCCACGCCACAATTTTCTGCAGGCGCGTCTTGCGCCGCCGCGCCATCTCCCGCGCGCTCAAGTATCCGAGACGCACCAACTTTTCCGCCGCCGCTTCCCCGCCCTCCAGCCGTTTTACTCGCGCAGAAGGAATCGCCTTTTCGCCGGACTCGGCGTCGCGGAAATTACATAGAAATTCCAGCTCGGCCCGCTCCACATCGGTTTTTTCGCTGTTACCGCTGAGGTCTTCCAGGTAGGCGCGTCCAGTTGCGGTAAGCCAGTATTCACGATCGTGCCGCAATTCAATTTCCGGCGGGAGCATGGCGCGAAACGCCTCGCCCACCGGCGCCAGGTAATACCGGCTGATCCAGTGTCCCAATTCGATCAGCTTCGCGGGCAACGCCGGAACGGGATCCAACACTCCCGCAATCTGCCTCACGCGTTTTACGTCCGGCGCCTGGTCGGTCACCGCCAGCACCACGCCCACCATCGGCCGGTTGCGAAACGGCACCAGCACCCGCCGCCCTACCAACTCTTCGCCGTCCAGCGCTTCCGGCACCGCGTACGTAAATACCGAACGCAGCGGCACGGGCAGCGCCACTTCACAATATCGTTGAGTCATCGCAGGTCAATAGTGTAACAGCGCATCATGAGAGGCATCATTCGAGCATAGATGTGTTTCAACTTATGGCGAGTTCGAACCATCTTACCAAGTGCACCGAGGCCGCATATTCGATGTGCAGAACTCGTCGGCAGTAATTTGGCAATTTTGACTTGGACGACGCGTGAACCACGGAAATCGCAATCGCCAGAATTCCGCCACGAGCAATTACCAGCATCGACCGGCGCGCTTCGAACACTCTTCGAGTTCAATGATGGCTTGGCCATCAGGACGCGCCAGATTATGTGTTCCGGGCAGAACGTCGAACCAATGATCATTTACCGCGATCGACCGTCTCGAGATGCAATCGCGGCGCCACCACACCGGCGAGCACGCCGAGCCAGTAACTGCGCATAATTCACTCGCTCCTTGAACGACCAGGGTCCCCAACCAGCAACTTCTCCGGCGCTCCGCAGGCGGCAGTGCCGTGTCTAGTGCCACTCCACCCGCGTTGAAATGGCGGATTTGTCGAAGTGTCGCTATGAATAGGAGACGCTTCCTGGGCCAAGAATTTCTTCCACGAGGCAACTGAGGCGAGCGTCTTGGGCTATCTCCAAAACTGCCGGATGCCGCAGAGCGTGCCTGATTCCGCGCGTATCTGAGACCGGAGAGTTTTATCTTTTCGTCGATGTCAGCGACGTCTTGCGAAGTCAGCACGAGCGGTTGAAGTATTCCGACGCTCACTGCAGCATCATTATAAATTCTTGCTACCGCGTGGATTAAATACAGCTGACTAGCACAATCCCCGCAAAAATCATCGCGATGCCACACCACTGGCTGATCTCCAAACGCTCGCGCAGAAATATCCACGCCAGCAGAACGGTTACCGCGCCATACAGCGACGACAACACGCTCACCACCGAAACCTGGCCCAACTGCAAGCCCGCGTTATTCGCCAGAAACGCGCTGGTATCCAGAATCCCCGCGGCGAAAAGTCCCCACCACACCAACCCACTCGGAAGTTTCAGACTCTGCCGCGCCGGTAGCGCCACCAGTCCCAGTGCGACAATGGATGTCAGCCGCATCACCCAAACCGAAACCGGCGCGGCCACCACCGGCAAGACGTGATAACCCAGAAACCAGAACATCACGCCAAATCCGAGCGCGGCCGCAATCGCCCAGCCCACACCCTTGGACAAATGCGCGGACTCGATAGCACCCGCCTCATTTGTCTTCGCTCTTAAAACCGCAAACGAAGTTGACGCCAAAATCACGCCAGCCAGCGTAACTGCCAATCCAATTCCCTGCTGCAGGTGAATGCGCTCGCCGCTGAACAGCGACAGCGCCACAGTCAGCGCCGGATACGACGATGAGACCGGCCCCACGATACTCAGCGTGCCTACTTCAAACGAATGATAAAGCGCCAGCGATGCCGCCACATTCAGCAATCCCGCCGAGGCCGCCAACGCCCAAGGCTGCCAGCCCGGCGCCACGCCACGCGAAAATCCGCCGGACCACTTCAGATAGACGCCAAGAAGAATAAATCCGAAGAACTGCATGAAGAAAAGCGCGCGGTAGGCGCCGACCCGACGCGAAGTAAATCGCGCCGCAAAATCCGCACTGCCCCAACACCAGGCACTGGCTAATCCGAGAACAACTCCGGAGGAGGGATGCATCACACTCAGGGCTAACGTTTCTTAGGCGCCTGCAGCCCAAGCACGGCCATCACTTTTTGCAGATCTTTCCAGACGTCCGCTTTGGCGGCCGGATTGCGCAGCAAGTACGCGGGATGGTAGGTCGGCAACAGTCTGGTACTTCGAAAATCAAACCACTGCCCGCGAAATTTGGAAATGCCCTGCGTGGTTTGCAACAGCGTTTGCGTGGGAGTATTCCCCAGAGTGCAGATGACCTTCGGCCGGATCACATCGATCTGCCGCATCAAAAATG
This sequence comes from uncultured Acidobacteriota bacterium, assembly GCA_963737765.1. Taxonomy (GTDB): domain Bacteria; phylum Acidobacteriota; class Terriglobia; order Acidiferrales; family UBA7541; genus Palsa-295. The sequence goes on along the minus strand of CAVTTY010000013.1, from coordinate 59,109 downwards.
GCGAGCAGGCTTCCACCTCGTCGTGTTCCGGCTGGCGGTTTTCCGGCGGCCGGCACTTCACGATGTTGGCGATGTAAACGTCTTCGCGCTGCAAACCCATGGCCTTGATCATGTCGGTCAGCAATTTCCCGGCGCGGCCCACGAACGGCTCGCCGCTCAAATCTTCGTCGCGGCCCGGCCCTTCGCCTACGAACATCAACTCGCGCCTTCGGACTTCCCGCGCCAAAGACGATCTTGGTTCGGCCCTTGGACAATTTGCAGCGCGTGCAATCGCCGATGAATTCGCGAATCAGCGGAAGTGTGTCGCCTTCGATGCGCTTCTCGCCAAACAGCGTTTCCGCATGGACCGGCGAAATAAGCGCAGCGGCGGACTCTTTCAGAATTTTTCTGGATGCCATTTCGGTTGTTTGGTCCGCCTCGGTGGAAATTTCTAGAGCCAGTTCGGAATTACTCGCGGCAACAGCCGTCGCCATCGCGGGCGGTCGCGATAGTACGGGCCCAGGCCGAGTTCCTCGCCATACTGCAGCCAGTCTCGCACCTGCGTGCGAATGCGCGTCTCCACCCGTGCGGGTTTCGCCGGTTCCATCTGGAATCTCCCGCAAAGAATCTACTTGGAATTTTTGCGAATTGAAAGTGCCTGATCGAAAATGCGGTTGGCCACTTCGAACTTGTTCATCTTGGGGAGGGAAATTTCCGGCGCATCGCGGCAGGTACATAGTCACGATATTGGTATCGGTGTCGAAGCCCGCGCCTTCCTGGGTCACGTCATTGGCGACGATCATGTCGGCGGATCTTGCGCTCGAGCTTGCCGCGCGCATTCTCCGCCACGTTGTTCGGTTTCCGCCGCGAATCCGATAAGCACGCGGTTGCCCTTCTCGCGTGCCCGAGTTCCGCCAGAATGTCGGGAGTTGGCTCAGAGTTGAGTGTCAAGCCGCCATCGCCGCGCTTCATTTTTTGTTCGTGCGGCGCCGCGGGCCGGTAATCGGCAACGGCCGCAGCCATCACCACGATGTTCGCTTCCGCCGCGCGTTCGCGCACGGCCCGATGCATCTGCTCGGTGGTGCGCACCGGAACCCAATCCACGCCATCCGGAACTTTCAGATCCGTGGGACCGCTGACCAGAATCACGCGCGCGCCGCGCCGCTGCGCCGCTTCGGCCAGCGCATAACCCATTTTTCCCGACGAGCGATTGGTGAGGAAGCGCACCGGATCGATGTCTTCGCAAGTGGGCCCGGCGGTGATCAGAACGGTCTGCCCGTCGAGATCGTGGCGCAAGCCCAGCACTTCGCAAACTTTCGACGCGATGGCTTCGGTCGCGGCCAGCCGCCCCGCGCCCACCATGCCGCACGCGAGATAGCCTTCATCCGGAGTCGACCACGTGCACGCCGCGCGCGCGCAGCGTCGCCAGATTTTCCTGCGTCGCGGGGTGCTCCCACATGTTCACGTTCATCGCGGGAGCGACAACGACGGGAGCTTTCGTGGCCAGATACAGAGTGGAGAGAAAATCCTCGGCGATGCCGTGCGCGAATTTTGCCAGACTGTCGGCAGTGGCCGGCGCGACCAGCAGCAGATCGATGCGCTGCGCCACGGCGATATGCTCGATGGCGCTTTCGACGTTGGCCGGCGCGCTTCGCCAGCGCGCAAAAATTTCGGTGATTACTTTTTGTCCGGTGAGGGCGGCGAAAGTAAGCGGGGTGATGAATTCCTGGGCGCGCGCGCGTCATCACGACCTGCACGTCCAGTTTTTCCTGCTGCAGGCGGCGCACCAGCTCCGCGGCCTTGTATGCCGCCACTCCTCCGGTGACACCCAGTGCGATCGCATCATGTCGAAGCTCTCGAGCGGCGGACTTACGACCTTCGCGCTTCTTACCGTCCTTGTCTTCCGCCTGCTCGCTTCGAGATGCGGCGCTTCGTATTCGAGCAGCCCGCTCTGCAGTTCTTCTTCGGCGATGCGCGTGGTTTTGCGCGATCTGCGGATTGTCGACCATCGGCCGGCCGCCAATCAACAACTGGCGTGCGCGGCGCGCGACCACGACGACATATGCAAACTGGCTCTCGGGTGCATCTCTTGAGATGCGCCATGTCGAACATCAGCCTCCAAAAGACTTCAGAATTTCGCGAATTCGCGTCTTCGTTGCGCGCCACCCGGCAGCGCGAGCCCAGCGCGATGGCCTGCATTTCCCGGCCTGCGCGTTCGAGATCGTCGTTGATCACCGCAAAATCGTAACTGCTGTAGCTCAGCATTTCCTCCCGCGCCCGATCCAGGCGGCGGTGAATCTCGTCGTCCGAATCCTGGCCGCGAGCGCGAATGCGTTTTTCGAGATCCTGCGCGCGACGGAGGCAGAACAAAAATCGCCACCGAACCGGGCAGCTTGCGCCGCACCTGCAAAGCGCCCTGCACGTCAATTTCCAGAACCAGATCGATGCCCTTTGCTGCGCGCTGCGTCCAGCCACTTCCTCGGCGTGCCGTACCAGTTCTTGCCGAACACCTGCGCGTATTCCAGAAACTCGCCGCGCTCCACCATCTGCTGGAATTCGGCTCTCGGAGACGAAATTGTACCATTTGCCGTCGCTCTCCGTCTTGCGCGGGGACCGAGTTGTGCACGAAACAGATAACATGCGTGCCGGGCAGCTCCAGCATCTTCTCCACCAGCGTGGATTTTCCGGAGCCCGAGGGGCCGGAAACGATCAGCACCAGCGGCTCCGACGTCGCTCATTCGATGTTCTGCACCTGTTCGCGCAATTTTTCGATTTCCGATTTGATTTCCAGGCCGAGCCGGGTGATCTCGAGTCCTTCCGCTTCGTTCCCCGGAGTTTTCGACAGCAGCGTGTTCGACTTCGCGCTGCATTTCCTGCAGCAGGAAATCGAGTTTCTTGCCCGACGTCGGACCGCCCGGCAAGCAGTGACGTCGAATTGTTGCACGTGGCTGCGCAGCCGCGCCAGTTCCTCGGACACATCGCTGCGTTCGGCGGCGATCGCGGCTTCCTGCGCCAGGCGCGTGGGATCGATTGGCGCTTCGCCCAGCAATTCTTGCAGCCGCGCTTCGAGGCGCTTCGCGCAAACGCGGGCCGCGCGCGGTCGGCGAGCGTTGACGCGCTCGCGGTCAGCGCGGTGATGTTGCGAAGTCGCGCGGACATTTCTTCGCGCAGATGCCGCCTTCGGTCGCGCGCATGCGGTCAAGCTTGGTCGAGCGCTTCGTCGAGGCACGCGACCACCACGGCTTCGATGCGTTCGATATTGCCCTCGATCCAGGCGATCCGGCTGCGGCGCCGATCGACTCCCGGCAGCCGCAAGAATCGCGGCGAGATCCGGCTCGGTCTTGAATCCAGAATTGTTTGCGCAGCGCATTTACGGCTGTCAGATATGCAGCGGCGACTTCTTCATTCACGCCGACGGCCGCGGGGCCGGCCAGTTCGTAATGTAAACGTCACATCGAGATGGCCGCGCCGCACGCGCTCGCGCACGATCTGGCGGATGCGCGGCTCGACCGGCTCGAAACCTTCCGGCATGCGCAGATGCAAATCGAGGAAGCGGTGATTCACGCTGCGAATCGTGATGCGCAGGTTCCAGCCATTTTCGACGGTGCGCGCCTGCGGCGTAGCCGGTCATCGACTTCGAAGCGCGCGTGGATTCGACGAGGCGGCTTCGGTGGCAGTCGTCACGTGCGGCGGATTGTGGATCCGCGTGCGTCGGACATGGTCACACGAGACCTGCCGACAGCTGCGGCGGCCGGTTCGGCATCGCGGAATTGCATTTCGTACAGCCGCGCGTAGAGTCCGCGGCGCGCCAGCAATTCATCGTGCGTTCCGCGCTCGCGAATTGTGCCCCCTTCCAGCACGGCAATCAAGTCGGCGCGGCGAATGGTCGAGAGGCGGTGCGCGATGACGAAAACGGTGCGGCCGGTCATCAAGTTGTTCAGCGCGCCCTGCACCAGCATTTCGGATTCGGAGTCGAGCTCGGAGGTCGCTTCGTCGAGGATCAGGATCGGCGCGTCCTTCAGCAGCGCGCGCGCGATGGCGAGGCGCTGGCGCTGGCCGCCGGAAAGGCGCTGGCCGCGATCGCCAATCTCGGTCTGGTAGCCCTTCGGCATCTGCATGATGAAATCGTGCGCCAGCGCGGCTTTGCGCCGCGGCGATGACTTTTTCTTCGGCATGTCCGGCCGGCCGTAACAGAGGTTGTTCCAGATCGTGTCGTTGAAGAGGATGGTTTCCTGCGTGACGATGGCCATCTGCTCGCGCAGGGAACGCAGCGTCACTTCGCGCAGATCGAGGCCGTCGATGCGCAACCGCGCCCGCGGTCGGCGAATAAAAGCGCGGAAGCAAATTGACGCAGCGTGGTCTTCCCTGCGCCGCTCGAGCCGACGATCGCCACCACCGCGCCCGCCGGGACTTTCAGGTCGATATCCTTCAGCGTGGGAATCTCGCGCATCGTCGTACGTAAAAGTTGACGTCGTCGAATTCGACCGATTGCGAGAAGCGCGGCAGCGCCTTTGCGCCAGGCGCATCCATTTGCTCCTCCGGCAGATCGAGGAAGCGAATACTTGGTGACGGAGATTCCCAGCGCCTGCACGAAAAGCTGGTAAATCGTTGCCGATGCGCTTCATCGGCTCGTAGGCTTTGAACAGCGCATAGGTGAAGGCGCCGAAAGAGCCGATGGTCATGCGGCCGACTTTGATTTCGCCGCGCGCGAACAGCATGATCATGGCGATTACCACGCGCCCGAGCATGTCCATGATCGGAGAGGTGGCGGCCAGCGCACGAATCCAGCGCATGTTTTCGCGGCAGCAGATTACGCGAAGCTTCGCGGAACTTCCGGATCTCGAATCCCTCCATGCCGAAAGCTTTCACCACGCGATTGCCGCTGATGGTTTCCTGCAGGATCTGGCTCAGGTCGGCGAGGCGGGCGCGGCTTTTCTTCGGTGGAACGGCGGATGCGTCGGGCCAGTTTGCCGACCGGCAGCACCACGAGCGGCACAAGCACCGACGGAGCCCACAGCCATGCGCCAGTCGATCACCAGCAGCACCGCCGACGAAGGCGACGAGCTGAAAATCTGGCGGAAGAAATCGGCCAGATAGTCGGAGAACGCGCTGCGCATCTGCTCGATGTCGCTGATCACCGCGGACATGACGCGTCCGACCGGGTTGTCGTGGAAAAATCCGACCGGCTGCTGCACGACTTTGCGCGTAGACCTTATTGCGCAGATCGGTGATGCCGCCGAGATGCCGACGTACTGGATCAGCGTGCTGCCGAAATATTCCGCGACCGCCTTGACCAGGAAAATAAAAAGCAGAGCAAGCGCAAACACGGACCAGACGTGATGCACGCGGGCCGGTACGAATGAATTCATGTAAACGATGTGGCTGTGACCAGGAACTTGAAACAGAACCAGCTTCTGCACCGTGGATTGCGGATTCAGAACCATATCGAGAGCGGGCCTATGGCGAAAGCCACGAGGCCGTCCGCCAGCGCCCATCACCGCCATCAGCAGCATGCCCGCAGCCAGCAGCGCCGGTGTACGGAGCGAGGTAGCGCAGCAGGCGGCGGATTTCTTCGCGCTCTGCCGTCATGGGAGCCAGCCGGCGCTATTTGATTTTCAGAGTGCCAAAATTAAGAATCCCCAAGCTGACGTTCACGCCGGCTCAGATCAGGAAACGCTCTTCTCGATGTCGCGATGCACGACTTTGGCCGAGTAGCCTTTTCTTCTGTAAGTTACGGCGAATCACTTCGGCCAGCGCCACCGAACGATGGCGCCCGCCGGTGCACCCCAGCGCGACCGTCAGATAGCTTTTGCCTTCGCGAATGTAGATGCGGAATCAGATACGACAGCAGGCTTTCGATCCGCCGCAGAAATTCCCCGGTCTGCGGAAACGAACGGATGTACCGCGCGACGCTGCGGATCTTTCCCGCTGAACGGCCGCAGCTTCGGCACAAAGTGCGGATTCGGCAGAAACCGCACGTCGAAAACCAGATCCGCGTCCGCCGGAATGCCGTAGCGAAATCCGAAACTCACCACCGAAACCAGCAACGGACGGCTGCCCGGATTCTGAAACTTGTCGATGATGAACTGGCGCAGCTCGTGCACCTTGAATTTCGTGGTGTCGATGATCACGTCCGCCATGCCGGCGGATCGGCGCCATGCGGTGCCGCTCGGCGCGCGATGCCCTCGCGCGATGCTGCCCGCCGTGACTCAGCGGATGCGGGCGGCGCGTCTCGCTGAAGCGCCGCATCAAGAGCTTCGTCGCTCGCTTCGATAAAAACCAAGGTCGCGGGATGCTCCGCGCGAAAGCTTGCGGTAAATCGCCGGCAGCTTTTCGATCTGCTCGCCTTCGCGCGCATCCACCAGCAATGCCGCGCGTTCGATTTCGCCGACGCCTTCGCACGTACAGTTCGCTGAAGGTGGGAATCAGCGCGACGGGCAGATTGTCCACGCAGTAAAAGCCGAGATCTTCGAAGGTATTGAGGACCGAACCTTTGCCGGAGCCGGAAAGGCCGGTGAGAATTACCAGTTGGCGGCGCGATCGCGTTCGTGCTTTCGGGCGGGGGCGCGTCACGGCGAGGCGGTTAAGCCTTCACCCGTCGGCGGTGCGTGCTGGGGATGCGGAGGTCTTCGCGGTATTTGGCCACGGTGCGGCGCGTGACTTGAATTCCTTCTTCGCTGAGCCGCTTGGTGATTTGCTCGTCGGTCAGCGGGTGCGAAGTGTCTTCGTCTTCGATCATTTTCTTCACGCGGCGCTTCAGCGACAGCAGAGACATTTCGCTGCCCTGCGGCCCGTTCACCGATTCGCTGAAGAAGTAGCGCAGCTCGAGCACGCCCTGCGGCGTGTGCACGTATTTATTGGCCACCGCGCGGCTGACGGTGGAAGGATGCACGCCCACTTCTTCCGCCACTTCCTTGATCATCATCGGCTTCAGATGATCGGCGCCGTAATCGAGAAAATCGCCCTGGCGGCGCAAAATCGAATGGCAAACGCGCTGGATGGTGTGTTTGCGCTGCTCGATATTCTTCATCAGCTGGATGGCGGCGGTGAAGCGCTCTTTCACGTAATTGCGCACGTCGCGGTCGGCGGCATCGCGCGCCAGCAGCCGGCGGTACATCGGATTCAGGCGCAGTTGCGGCAGGTCGTCGTCGTTCATGAGCGCTTGCCACTCGCCATCGACTTTGCGGAATTGCACGTCGGGCTCGACCAGCCGCGGCTCGGTGTGGTTGTAACGCAGGCCCGGCTTGCGGATCGAGGTGCTTGATCACGTCCACCGCGCGCTTCACCAGCTCGACGGGGCGGTTCAACGCGCGCGCCACTTCTTTGAGCTGATTGTTCTGCAGCAGCTTCAAATGTTCGGCAGATGATCTGCTGCGCCAGAGTGTTTTGCGGGATCGATCAGCTTCAGCTGCATCAGCAGGCATTCGTGCAGATCGCGCGCGCCGACGCCGGGAGGATCGAATTCCTGCACCATGGTCAGCGCTTCTTCCACATCTTCCATGGAGTAATTGCCGGACGCCGCGAGTTCTTCGAGCGTCGCCGTCAGATAGCCGTTCTCATCCAGGTTGCCGATGATCGCTTCGGCGATCTTGCGCACTTTTCGGTGCAGATGCTGACGCTCAGCTGCCAGGTCAAGATGATCGGCCAGGTTTTGCGCGGAAGAAAGAAACTTGTCGAAGGAAGGCGTCTCGATTTCTTCGCGTTCGCTGCTGGCCGGAGCGTTCGCGCGCCGGTGTCGAGGTACTGGTCGAAAAAAGAGCCGAAATCGAATTCGTCGAAAGGATTGGCGGCTTCCGCTTCTCGGGAACTTTCTCGGTTTCCTTCTTGAGGAAGGCTTCGTCCGTGATAGCTGTCGGTGGCCGCCGCGCTCTCTTCGGTGACCTCTTCGAGGACCGGATTGGCCATGATCTCCTGGTTGATCATCTCGCGCAGTTCCAGGCGATTCAGCGCCAGCACGCTGACCATCTGCACGAGGCCCGGCGTCAGAATCTGCTTCTGCGCGACGCGGAGACTAAGTTTGGGTGCGAGCCAGTTCATGGCCACCTAGTTTCAGATCTCAAAACGAAAACCAAGTCAATTCAGCCGGAAACTCTCTCCCAGATAGATCCGCCGTACTTCCGCATTGCTCGAAAGCTCGTCCGGAGTTCCCGTGAACAAAATCTTGCCGTCGTTAATGATGTAGGCCCGATTCGTCACTGCCAGCGTGTCGCGCACATTGTGATCCGTCACCAGTACGCCGATGCCGGCTGCGCTCAAATCCGCAATAATTTTCTGGATATCGACCACGGTCAGCGGGTCGATTCCCGCGAACGGCTCGTCCAGCAGCACAAACGAAGGCGCCAGCACCAAGGAGCGCGCAATTTCCAGCCGCCGCCGCTCTCCGCCGGAGAGCACGTACGCCTGGCTGTAGCGCACCCCTTCCAGCCCCATCTGCGCCAGCAACTCTTCCACCCGGTCGCGCCGCTGCTCGGAGGTCAGCGGCAGCGTCTCCAGCACCGCCATCAGGTTCTCTTCGACCGTCAGTTTCCGAAATACCGAAGGTTCCTGGGGAAGGTAGCTGATGCCGCTGCGGGCCCGGAGGTACATGGGGAGGTCGGTGATGTCCTCGCCGTCCAGCAAAACACGCCCGTAATCCGGACGCGCGAGACCGACCAGAATGTAAAACGTCGTGGTCTTTCCTGCGCCGTTCGGCCCGAGCAGCCCAACCACTTCGCCCTGCTGAATCTCCAGGCTGATGTTGTCGACGACCTTCCGGCCCTCTATACGACTTGCTCAGATCGGCGGCCTGGAGTTTCAACATGCCGGTTCATTTCTCAACCCGGTGCTTGGTCAGCGTGCGCGAACCTTCTTGCGAATCGATCAAAATCGTATCATTCGCTACAAAGAAGGTCAACGAATGGCCCGTGGTTGTGTCGCTTGAAGCATCACGTAATGGTCGGTTGGCCGCCGGAAAGCACGAATTTTCCGTCCGACGCGGTGTATTCCGCCTGCTCGGCGGTGCCCCGCCGGTCGCCCTGCCGCACCGTGACGCCCCCCAGGGCCAACGCATGGTCCAACTGGCGAGCCCCGGCGGCCGACGGTTTGCCCGTCGTCGTAGGTTGCACCCCACCCGGGGCCGGAGTTGGCGTCAAAAAAACGTCCAGCGTCCTCGATTCCATCGCGCCTTCCTGCGAATTCGCCGTCACCCCGCCTTCGAGGTGCGCTTTTCCGGTGTCGCTCCAGTAGGTCAGCATCGGCGCGTGGATCTCCCACAGCGTCGGCCCGTGCGGCGCGTTGGGGTCAGCCGTGGTCGAGACGGCTTTCGCGCTCGGCACCGGCGAAGCCGGGGCTTTCAGTTGGGCGCCCGCAGCCTGCGGAAAAACGGCGACCACATTTCCGGTCGCCACCAGCTTCTTCTCGTCGCGCCACACTTCGATCTGGTTCGCCTGCAGCACGGAATCGCCCTGCCACAATCGCGCATGGCCGGTGTAAATCACGTGCCCCGAAGTCGTCGAGCCCGTCAGCGTTTGCGCCGACACATGACCCGGGCCCGTCCCGAGCGTCATGGGAGTGTTCTGCGCCGAGGTCGGCGCGCCCGATTGGGCGCCGGCCTGGGCCGCCGCGCTGTACGTGGAAACCACACCGCCGGTCGCGCGAACGTCTCCGGACTTCTGATCGATCACCACGCTCGACGCGGTCGTCCGGCTGATCGCGTCCGATAAGACCGGCGACCCGTCCATGGTGATCGTGTCCGTGGCGCGGACCATGCGCGCCCGCGCCGCACTGCCCTGCCGATCGCCCTGCTGGAATTTCACATTTCCTTTTTCGTCGACAGTGTCCCAATCGCCGCTCGGCGCGAACGTCGCCACCAGTTCAGTCGCGGAGCTGGTCTGCGGCGCGCCGGTCGCGCTCTGCCGCCGAATCTCGACCCCCGAATATCCCAAGAGTTTTTCCACCTGGCCTGCGGCATTGAACTGCGTCACGAATTTCTTGGCGCGCAGCTCGGTGGAATCTCCCGCAGCTTTCGAAATGATGGTGCCGGGCGCCAGCGTCTCGGCCGTTTCCACTCGCGTCTTGCCCGGCTGCTTCCCCTGGCCAAATTTCACCAGCAGCGATTGCGTCTGCAGACTCCGCGCATCGGCGCCTTCGGTAGAATCAAACGCCACGTCGCCCGTCGCCGCCATGGTCTGGATCAGATTTTCTTTTCCGTGCATGGTGAATTCCACGTGTGACATGGAAAACGTGTCGGTGCCGGTCTTCGTGCGATTCGTCCCCGCTACTTTGCCGTCGGCCACGATGCGCTCGATCGCGCCTCCCGGATTCAGAAACCCTTCAAATCGTTCGCCCGCCGCCGCAAACTCCCCGCCCGCGTTTTTCCCATGGACCGCTGGATGATCTTCCGCCACCACGTGCTGGGCGTGAAAACTCGCATCCAGCTCAATCGAAATCTTCCCCGCGGATAGCTCGCGCGCGCCTTGCCGCACCACCGCCGGCGCATTCGCCGCACCGCTCAAGACCACCACGCGGTCGTTGCGCCGGATCTCCATGCTGCTGCCATTCGCGGTCACCGGCAGACCGTTGGTTTTCTCCGTCGCCGCCATATTCACTTCCACGTCGTGCTCCAGCCGCACCGTGGAGTTCTGTGAATCGTAAACCACGCCCACCGCGTGCCCGTCGCCTGCCGGAAAACGAAACTGCACCGCTTCCGGCGTCGACGCCTGCCCTGTTTCGCGATTGAACGACAAATTTTTGGTGGTGATTTGAATCGGTTGGTCGCTTTTTGTTTCGATTACGGCAGGTTTCACTTCCGCGGTTTTAGTTCCGTTAGCCGCAGGTTTTCCCGCACCACCCGTTGGCCCCGGCCCGGCGCCCGAAAGATCAATTTTCACGTCGCCCTGGCAATTCACGTTTCCGGATTTCGGCTCGTAGTTGCACTCGCGCGTATGAATGTTGTCGTTGCGGTTTCCCTCGCGGCCGTACACCGTAATCCACACATCTTCTAGCAGCGCCCGGTTTTCGTCCTTGAACTGTGTCGCCCGCGAAGCGCGCACCGTAAAAAGTGTCCGGTCGTTCTCCACCTTGGAAAACGAAAACTCATTCGATTGCTGCTCCACGGTAGCGGCCACCGACGCTGGCTGCCGCGCCCGCGCCCGGGCCTGCTGAATCACGCGCTGCAGATAGGCTCCCGCCGCGATCAGCGCGATGCCCAACGCCGCCCACGCCGCCCACCGTGCATAACGCGCCGCTTCCTGATTCCGCAAAACCGCTCCTGCAATCGCGCGGCGGGATTCGTCCCCACAGACCGCCCGCGAAAAACCAATTATAAGTGTTAGACGCCGAGTATAGGTGAGCGGGTTGCGGCCTTCAACTGACTCGCAACGTGATCGCTCGAGAACCCGCATCGAATCGAAACGACGACTCCGGCCCGCGTTGACTTGCGCCGGTGCGGAAACTAGAATGCGCACGGATGCCCGACCCCCAGCCCTTGCTTGGCCAGACTCTCAGCCATTACCGCATCGTCGAAAAACTCGGCGGCGGTGGAATGGGCGTCGTCTACAAAGCGGAAGACACCGAGCTGGGCCGCTTCGTCGCCCTGAAATTCCTGCCCCTCGATGTGGTCCAGGACGCGCAATCGCTGGAACGTTTCCGGCGCGAAGCGCGCGCCGCCTCCGCGCTGAACCATCCCAACATCTGCACCATCTACGAAGTCGGCCAGCACGAAGGCCGCCCGTTCATCGCCATGGAGTTTCTGGACGGCGCCACGCTGAAGCACCGCATCACCGGCCGGCCGCTCGACCTCGATCTGCTGCTCGATTTGAGCATTGAGATCGCAGACGCGCTGGATGCGGCGCACTCCAAGGGCATCGTGCACCGCGACATCAAGCCCGCGAATTTGTTCGTCACCGCGCGCGGGCACGCCAAGATTCTCGATTTCGGCCTGGCCAAGCAGATCAGCGCGGCGTCGGACAACACCGTCGCCAAGGCCGAGAACTGCCTCCACCGAAGGCGGCCCCACGGTGAGCGAAGCGGACCTGACCAGCCCGGGCACGACGGTAGGCACCGTGGCCTACATGTCGCCCGAACAGATTCGCGGCAAAGAGCTCGACGCGCGCACCGACCTTTTCAGCTTTGGCATCGTGATGTACGAAGCCGCCACTGGCGTGCTGCCGTTCCGCGGCGAAACGTCCGGCATCATCACCGACGCGATTTTGAACCGCATGCCGCCGGCGCTGGCGCGCGTTAATCCGGACCTTCCGCCGAAATTCGATGACGTGATCTCCAAGGCGCTGGAAAAAGATCCCAAGCTGCGTTACCAGCACGCTGCCGACATCCGCACCGACCTGCAGCGCCTGAAGCGCGATTCCAGCGGCCGCAGCGTGGTGCTACCCGCCGCGGACGACGAAGCCGCGCAACTGCCCAGCGGTTCGGCGAGTGCAACCCAGCGCGGTTCTTCGGGCGCTCCGGCCAAACCGTCGTCAGGGAAACGCGTCTCTGCGGCCAGCGATGGCTCGGCGATCGTGGATTCCAGCGCGGCTTCCACCACTGCCGCGACCGTTGGCGCGTCGAACAATTTGGCTCTGAAAATTGGCGTTCCCGTCCTGCTGGTCGCCGCGCTCGCGGCCGGGGCGTACTTCTTCATGCATCGCGCGCCAAAACTCACCGAAAAAGACGTCATCGTCCTCGGTGATTTCACCAACACCACCGGCGACTCCGTCTTCGACGGCACCCTGCGCCAGGGCCTCGCCGTCCAGCTGGAACAGTCGCCGTTCCTCACCCTGATGGGCGACGAACGCGTCCAGCAAACTTTGAAACTCATGCAGCAATCGCCCAACGCCCGCCTCACGCCGGATATCGCCCGCGAAGTCTGCCAACGCGCCGCCGGCATGGCCACGCTGAACGGTTCCATCGCCCAAATCGGCAACGAGTACACCCTGATCGTGAAAGCCGTGAATTGCGCCACCGGCGATACGCTGGCCAGCACCGAAGCCACCGCCAGCGACAAAAGCCACGTGCTCGACGCCCTCAGCAAAGCCGCTTCGGAAATTCGCGAGAAACTCGGCGAATCCCTCAGCACCGTAAAAAAATTCGACACACCCGTTGCCGAAGCTTCCACGAATTCCCTGGAAGCGCTGCAGGCCTTCAGCCTCGGCCGCCAACTCATCGGCGCCAACGACTACGCCAACGCGATTGCGCAATTCCAGCGCGCCATCAAACTCGATCCCAACTTCGCCATGGCCTACGCCGGCCTCAGTACCTGCTACCTGAATATCGGCGAAGCCAGCCTCGCTTCGCAATATGCCCAGAAAGGTTACGATTTGCGCGATCGCGTCAGCGACCGCGAACGCTTTTACATTGAGTCGCACTATCAGCAGTACACCGTCGGCGATATCCAAAAGGAGCGAGAAATTCTCGAGCAATGGGCGCATGCCTACCCGCGCGACGAAGTGCCGCCCACCAATTTGGGCGTCATCTACACCTATTTGGGGGATTATCCGAAAGCTCTGGAGCAAGCCGAGGCCGCGTTTAAGCTGAACCCTAGCGGCCTGAACTACACCAACCTGATCGGATCGTACATGGCCCTGAACCGCCTCGATGAAGCCCGCACGCTGGCCGCCGAGGCCCAGGCCCACAAACTCGACTCCGGTTACTTGCGCTTAATCCTGTATCAACTTGCGTTCTTAAAGGGCGACGCCCCGCAAATGGCCGAACAAATCGCCTGGGCGCGCGGCAAGGAAGGGATCGAGGACGCGCTACTCGCTATGAGCTCCGATACCGCCGCGTATCAGGGGCAATTGCGCAAGGCCGATGAACTCACTCGCCAGGCGGCTACTCTCGCGCAACGAGCCGACGAGAAGGAGACGGCCGCAATTTACATCGCCCAGGGCGCGCTGCATCAGAGCCTCTTCGGAAATTCCGCCGAAGCCAAAAAACAGGCCGCCGCCGCGCTGGCGATATCCAACGGGCGCGATGTGCAATTCCTGGCGGCGATCGCGCTGGCCTTGGCGGGTGACGGCGCCAAGGCGGAATCGCTCGCCGAAGATTTCAACAAGCGTTTCCCTCAAGACTCGCTCGTCAATTTCCTCTATCTACCCGTGATTCGGGCGCAGATCGCGCTCGGCAAGCATGACGCGCCCAAGGCTCTCGCGCTTTTGCGTTCCGACGCTACGTATGATTTGGGAGTGACTGGCAGCGGGGCGATCACCGCCTCGCTCTACCCGGTCTACGTACGCGGCCTGGCGTATTTGCAAGCTGGCCAGGGAAAAGAAGCCGCGGCGGAGTTTCAAAAAATTATGGACGCCCGGGGCGTGGTGATTAATGGACCGAACGGTGCCGCCGCCTACATCGGTCTGGCCCGCGCCTATGCCCTCCAGGGCGACACCGCCAAAGCCCGCGTCGCCTACCAAAATTTCTTCGCGCTATGGAAGGACGCCGACCCCGATGTGCCGCTGCTGCTGCAAGCCAAAGCCGAATACGCCAAATTAAAGTAATCCCGCCCTCAGCCGAACTGGATATTCCGCCACAACGCCGCTACAATTCGCCGCGTGATTGTCATCATCGTGCTGGTCGGTTCCCTGCTGATCTTCCGAACCGCCGGCGCGCTCGGTGTTCCCGCATTCGCAACCTGGGTCGCCGCCGCGCGCTGGGCCCTCGCCGCCATGTTCCTCTTCACCGGCCTCGCGCATTTCACCAAAGCGAAATACGGCATGGCCCCGATGGTTCCCGAGATTTTCGGCAACGCCATGTTCTGGGTCTATTTCACCGGCGCCTGCGAAATCGCCGGTGGCATCGGCCTGCTGATCCCGCGTTTTCGCAGCCTCGCCGGCATCTGCCTCATCCTGCTGCTCGTCGCCATTTTTCCCGCCAACGCGAAAGCCGCCATCGAACACCTGCAAGTCGCCGGCCGCCCCGCCACTCCCCTGTGGCTCCGCCTGCCGATCCAGCTCGTGTTTATCGCCCTGGCCTGGTGGGTCAGCCGACTTTGATTGGACAAATACCATATTTATTGGGTTAAACTGGTGGAGTACGCCGGATTCATTCCCAAACAATCAAAATTAACGCCTAAGACGGCAGGAGAAACGCATGTACTCAGTGAAATTGGAATACCAAGACCGCAAGAACGGACCGGAAGGACGCACCCTGCAGATTGACACCGGCTCGATGGCCGCCGCCATCGGTAAAGCCACCCGCGAATTTCTCAAGTCGCTCGACCGCAAACAGCGCTTCGACGCCAACAAGAACGGCCTGACCATCGTCGCCAGCAAAATCGCCGACGACGAAGCGCCCGCCGAAACCGCCAGCAAAGCTTCCGCCTAACTCAACGTTTTTAGGGAACGCGGCGGTTCATTCCGCCGCCGCGTACTCCGAACACACCTGTACGCCTGCGTCGAAAACAGAATTGCCATCAGGAAGGCTTACGCTTCGACTTTCTTGGCCGGTACTTCGCTCACCCCGCAGGCCGCCACGCTGTCGCGCGTCGTGTTCTTGACCATGTACATGGCTTCGTCGGCGAGATGCAGCAACTCCGCCTTGGTCCGCGAATCGCTGGGATAGGCCGCCACTCCCACGCTGGCGGTGACGTGCGCGTTGATCCCGGTATCCTGCAGCCATACCGCTTCGCGAATTAATTTGTGCAGCCGGCGCGCCACGCCCATCGCATTCTCTTTCGACGTTTGCGGCAGCAGCACCACAAATTCGTCTCCGCCATAACGGAACGCCAGATCGATCAGCCGGCATTTGTCCTTGATCGCCTGCCCAATCTCCGCCAGCAGCTTCGACCCCATCAAATGCCCGTGCGTGTCGTTGACCAGTTTAAAATGATCCAGGTCGATGAAAATCAGCGAAAACTCAAACGCATACCGGTGCGACCGGTAAATTTCCGTATCCAGCATGAAATTCAAATGCCGCGCGTTGTACAAACTCGTGCAGTCGTCGGTGATGGTCAGTTCGTGAATGCGCTGCACGTGCCGCGCATTCTCAATCGCGATCGCCGCGTAATCCGCCAGCGCTTCCAGCAGCGCCATGTCGCGATCGCTGAATCCCTCGGGCCCGATGCTGTTGATCAACTCAATTACGCCCAGGCACTGCTCGCGAAAACGCACCGGCACCGCCACGATCGACTGCGTTTCCATTTTCGTCTTGGCGTCCACTTGCCCGAAGAACCGCGAATCCTTCGAGGTGTCCGGCACCACCACCGCTTTGCCAGTCTGCGCCACCCACCCGGCCAATCCCTGCCCGACCTTTGATGCGCACATCCTTTAGCGATTCCGCGCCTTTGCCGGTCGCGATCTGGAAATACAACTCGTTCTTGTCCACGTCCATCAGCAGCAGCGACCAGGTATCCGGCCGCAGCACCTCATTAATCTTGTCCATGATCGTCCGCAGCACCTGATCCAGCTGCAACGACGACGTCAGGGCCTTGCCAAGTTCGTGAAACACTGACACTTCGCTCGTGGATTCTGCAATCAGAGGCGCATCAATCGGAAACGGAACGTTGCCACCCGCACTGATCGGGTTCCGGCGCCGTTCCACCCCTTCAAACGGACGTCCGTCCGGTTCTCGGCGCTTGATGGCGCCCGGCGGTATGGAGCTCTTGCGGTCTGGTTTCTCAGTACTCAACTTATCTATTATAGGAACGGGCTTGCGGCACTGCAACGGCCTTCGCGGTCCTATTGAAACAAATCGCCAATACCCGGCCATTTCTTTAATCCCTGGCGGCGACATTGACACACCCTTCTCCGACGCCTATATTTTTCGTGGGGCGGTTCGTTTCAGCGCATGTCTTCGACACCTTTCGGCGAGCATTTAAGACGTGAACGTGAAATGCGGGGAGTCTCCCTGGAAGAAATTTCCTTGGCCACCCGCATCGCTCCGCGCTTTTTGGCCGCGCTGGAAAAAGAAGAGTGGGAAAAATTACCCGGCGGCGTCTTCAACCGCGGCTTCATCCGTTCGGTCGCGCACTATCTCGGCCTGGATGAAGACAGCATGGTCGCCGAATACGCGCTCCACACCAAAGGCCGCCCGGAACCGGGTGTGGTTGCCGATCCTCCCGATGAACCCGAAACCCAGTGGCGCCAGATTCTTGTGCTGGTCGTTTTTGCCATCGTGGTCATCGCTGCCGGATGGGCCGCCATCCAGTATCTGGTTCCGCGCGTCACCGAATACATGCATAAACGTTCGACCGCGGTTTCCAATGCCAGAGTTGACGCTTCCTCTGCTCCGTTACCGCTGAACGCCGTACTGCCCAATTCCGATCCCGCCATCGTTTCCGCTGCGCCTCCGCTCCCGTCGGCAGCGGCTGGCAACCCGGCTGTCGCTTCGCTCACCTTGAAATTACAAGCCACGCGCGCGGCGGACGTAAACATCGTCACCGACGGTAAAACAATTTTTAGCGGACGCCTCAATCCCGGCGACGCCAAAGATTTTACCGCCGCCGCAACCATTCAAGTTTCTTGCAGTGAAGCGTCAGCCGTCTTACTCGATCTCAATGGAAAAATGGTCGTGCTCCCCGGCCAGCCCGGCCAACCTGGCGCCATCACGCTCACCCAAAAAGATTTGCCTTCTCCTCCGGGAGCCTCCCATTAGCGCCGACCTGCGCGCCGCGGTTCGTGCCGGACATGCGACGCCGGAACAAAAAATCGACATCGTTTCCGGTTCTCTGGCGTTGCCTCCCGCGGATTTCGCCGAGATGCTCGCCATCCTCTCCATGGACGATTCTCCGTCCATCGCCGAAGCCGCCCATGATTGCATCAGCACCCAACCCCTGGCGTCGTTTATCGCCGCGCTCGCCCGTACCGACGCTGATCCCCGTACTTATTCTTACTGCGCGGAATATCTTTGCGAACAGCCCGGCGTGGCCGACGCCCTCGCCAAAAACATTGCCTGCCCTCCGGCGGTGGTCACCCGCGTCAGCGCCTGCCTGAGCAGCGAAGGCATCCAGGCTCTGCTCGACAATCTTGACCGGCTCAGTTCCGATCCCGAACTCGGCACCAAGCTGGCTGTCTCCACCTCTGCGACGCCCGAACAGCAGGATCTCCTCGGGGAGATTCAAACGAACGTGCCGCTCAAAACGCAGGAAATCGAAGACACCGCCGCCGAAGCTGTGCCGGACGTACAGAAACGCAAAACCTTGCTGCAGCGCCTCGGCAGCATGAATGTCGTGCAGCGTATTCAATTGGCAGTGAAAGGCGGCCGCGAAGAACGCGGCCTGCTGATCCGCGACCCGAATAAAATCGTGCAGCGCGCCGTGCTGCAATCTCCGCGGCTGACCGATTTAGAGGTGGAAAATTTTGCGTCGATGGCCAACGTTTCCCAGGAAGTGCTGCGGAATATTGCGAAGAACCGTGCTTTTATGAAGAGCTACATCGTACTGAAAAACTTGGCCAAAAATCCCAAGTCGCCGATCGACATCACCCTGCACCTGCTGCCGCGCCTGATCCCTGCAGACCTCAAGCAACTCGCCGGAAATAAAAACGTGCCCGAAACCCTGCGCTCCTCCGCCCAAAAACTCCAGCGCCAGCGCAACATGGCCCGCCCTCCAGAATAAATCGCGCCGCCCACCCGTCTCCATGCCCTCGTTTTTTCTCTGTGTTCTCGGTGTTAAATCTTTCGCAGTTGAGATTTTGCGGTTATATCATTTACTTCGCAGCAGGAGTCTGCAGCGACTTCTCAATCTGCGCTTTGTACTCGTTCGCCTTCGCCAATATCGCCGGCTCGTCCAGCGTGAACATCTTGCGATCTTCCATCACGATCTTCCCGCCGATCACGACGGTCCGCACGTCGCTCGCCTTCAACGCATAAACCAGCTGCGAATAGACGTTGTACATCGGCGTGGCATGCGGCGCGGTCGTATCCACCATAATCAAATCCGCCTTTTTCCCCGTTTCCAGCGACCCGATCAACTTCTCCATATGCAGCGCCCGCGCCCCGCTGATCGTCGCCATCTGCCACCACTTGCTCCGCCGGAAGCGCGCGCGAATCCATCCGCGTGATTTTCTGCAGCTTCGCCGCGAGGTCCATTTCCTCGAACATGTCCTGGTTGTTGTTGCTCGCCGCGCCGTCCGTCGCCAGGCCGATCGGCCTCGCCCGCCGCCAGCATATCCACCACCGGCGAGACGCCCGCGGCGGTTTTCATGTTGCTCGAAGGATTGTTGGTGCATCCCACGCCGTATTGCACTAACGTCGCGATGTCCGCCTGATCCACCCAGACGCAATGCGCACCAGTCACGTCCGGCCCCAGAACGCCTGCGCGCGCCAGGTAGGCCACCGGCGTGAGCCCGTACTTCTCGCGGCTCTGCTGCAATTCAAATGGCGCTTCGGCGATGTGAATCAGGATCGGCGCGTGATTTCTTCGCGCCGAGCGCCGCCGCGTCCTGCAAAGTTTTTTCCGAGCAGGTGTACATCGAGTGCGGCGCCACGGCCGCGACGATCAGCGGATCGTTTTTCCAGTGATCGATGTATTTCTGGGTGTATGCGCAGGCCTGCGCCACCGTTTTGTTGTCCGGCGCGGGAAAATCGATGATCGTCTCGCCCAACACGCCGCGCATCCCGGCTTCTTTCGTGACGCGCGCGACCGCATCCTCGAAGTAATACATGTCGGCGTAAGTCGTGGTTCCGCCGCGCATCATTTCCAGCATGCCCAGCCGCGTGCCCCAGGCGACGAAATCTTCCGTGACGTTTCGCGCTTCGGCGGGGAAAATGTATTTGTGCAGCCACTCGTCGAGCGCGAGATCGTCCGCGATGCCGCGGAACAGGCTCATCGCCGCGTGGGCGTGCCCGTTGATCAGCCCGGGCATCACGATCGCGCCGTGCGCATCGATCACCTTCGCCGCGTCGTATTGCGCGGCAATCTCGGCGCTCGGGCCCACTGCGACAATCGAATCTCCGCGCACCGCCACCGCGCCGTCCTCGATCACCCGCCGCTTCGCGTCCATGGTGACCACTGTTCCGTTGGTGACCAGCAATCGACCTTCTCTTCGCAGCTGCTGGGCGCCGGGACAGCAAACAAAAAGCCAAGATGAACACCGCTAAACACAGATAAAGGCAAAATGAAAGCGATCTGGCCGATGCGTCAATGTCGACGAAGGTCACATGGGTGAACTCCCGATATTCATGTCCCTTTGTGTTGAGAACTTAGGTTTTATCTGCATCGGCTGCCTTTGACTTGCGGCGACTTACAAAAACGAAGAATCAAATTGCCGCGGCAGCAACTCCAGCCGATGTTTCCTTTTCTACTTTTCCCTCGAGATTCGCCAGCAGCACCGGAATGTCGCCGCAGAATTCCCAGATGATCTGCCGGCACGCTCCGCACGGCGGCGTCAGCCGGTCCACGTCCGTGACCACCGCGATCGCGTCGAAGTCCGCGCTCGCCTTCGGACATGGCTTTGAAAATCGCCACGCGTTCGGCGCAAATCGTCAGCCCCAGCGTGGCGTTTTCGATGTTGCAGCCGGTATAGATGCGCCCGGACTTCGCGCGCACCGCCGCGCCCACCCGGAAATTCGAAAATCGGCGCGCAGGCATTCTCTCGCGCCTGCTTGGCCGCCGATAATCAATCCTTCATGATTCGCTCATGGAATTCCCGCCATCCGCTGCCGCCTTGTGCGCTAATTCGTCGCGCCGGCAATCCGCGGCATCACCGCGCGGAGCAGCGCCATGAACTGCGTCTTCACCCGCTGCGCCGGTCTCCATCACTTCTTCGTGATTGATCGGCTGGTCCAGAATTCCCGCCGCCATGTTTGTGACGCAGGAAATCCCCAGCACGCGAATTCCCATGTGCCGCGCCACAATCACTTCCGGCACCGTGGACATCCCCACCAGGTCCGCGCCAATCGTGCGCAGATAGCGAATTTCCGCGGGCGTCTCATAGCTTGGGCCCGTGACGCGCCGCGTACACGCCTTCGTGCATTTCCATCCCCAAGCGCCTCGCTTCTTCAGCTGCGATTTCGCGGATACGGCGCCAATAGGCCTGTCGTCATATCCGGAAAGCGCGGGCCAAAGCGCTCGTCGTTCGCGCCGATCAGCGGATTCGTGCCCTGCAAATTGATATGGTCGCGCATCACCACCAGCGCGCCCTGCTGAGTACTCCGGTATTGATTCCCGCCGGCCGCGTTGGTGAGCATCAGCGGAGCGGATTCCCAGCGCGCCCGAGCACGCGCATCGGAAACGTAACTTCCTCCGCCGAATATCCTTCGTAGAGATGCACGCGGCCCTGCATCGCGGCCACGACCACGTCGTCCGGACTTTGCCGATGACCAGCCGCCCGGCGTGGCCGAACGCCGTCGATTGCGCGAAAGCCTGGAATTTTCGCGTACGGAATGCGCGTCGCCTCGGTGAGTTCGTCCGCGAATCCGCCGAGCCCGGAACCCAAGCACCAACGCCATCTTCGGGCCGCAGCTTCGTCTTCGAAAAAATAAATTTCGCCGCGCGTTCGGCCTCGCGCGAATTCGACGCGATCGCCGCGTCGCCCGCTTCTTCTTCGCTGCAGCCACCGCGCTCATCTCAGCATGATCCCCACGATCGACGCCGACATCAGGTTCGCCATCGTTCCCGCCGCCATCGCGCGAATCCCCAGCCGCGCCAGATCCGCCTTCTTATTCGGCGCCAGCGCGCCGATGCCGCCAATCTGAATCCCAATCGAGCTGAAATTCGCGAATCCGCACAGCGCGAACGTCGCAATCGTAAACGAACGCGGATCCAGCGCGTCCTTCATCGGCGCCAGCCGCTGGAACGCCACCAGCTCGTTCGTCACCATGCGCAACCCCAGCAAATTTCCCATGGTGTGGCAATCCTTCCACGGAATTCCGATCACCCAGGCCACCGGCGAGAACAGCTAGCCGAAAATCTGCTCGACGCTCGAGGGAAACCACGGAATCCCGTGACGCGACAGAAAATTGTGCATCGCGCCGAACATTCCGTCGACCAGATAAATCAGCGCGATGAACGTGATCAGCATCGCGCCCACGTTCACCGCCAGGTTCAACCCATCAATCGTCCCGCGCGAAATCGCCCCCAGCGCGTTGGTGTCGCGCTCGAGCGGCGCCATCTCCACCCGTCCGGACGTTACCGGCACTTCCGTTTCCGGCACCAGCATTTTCGAAAGCAAAATCGTTCCCGGCGCGGTCATGATCACCGCCGCCAGCAAATGCTTCGCCTCGATCCCGTAACGCGATGTACGCCGCCATCATCCCGCCGGAAACGTGCGCCATGCCGCTGGTCATGATCGTCATCAGTTCGGATTGCGTCACCTCCGGAAGAAACGGACGAATCGTCAGCGGCGCTTCGGTCTGCCCCATGAAAATGCTGGCGGCCACGTTCAGCGATTCCGCCCCGCTCGCGCCCATCAGCCGCGTCATGATTTTCGCCGCTTGCCGGATGATGAACTGCATCACCCCGAAGTAATACAGCAGCGCAAAAACCGCGGCGATAAAAATAATCGTGGGCAGCACCTGGAACGCGAAGAAAAATCCCATCGGCGAGCCTTTTTTGCCCAGGTTGCCGAAAACAAATTCCGAACCGTAGAACGCAAAATCGAGAACCCAGTTCACCGCCGCGCCGGCCTTCTGAAAAATCAGCCGCCCGTACTGTCCAGCGCATCACCAGAAACGCAAACACAATCTGCAGGCCCAGTCCCCAGGCCACCGTCTTGCAGCGGATCGCGCGGCGATTGGTTGAAAACAAGTACGCCAACGCCCATCATCGTGATCATGCCAAGCACGCCCACCAGACGATGCATTCGAAGCCACTCTCCTTAAATCGCCGAACCCGTTCCATGCCGATTAAGAATATCCCGTCGGCACCAATCAATTTTTCAGCACGAAGCGGCAGTCGCGCGCGGGCGCTCTGTCGCCGATTTCAAAACTCTGCGCCAGCAGCCGCGTGCGCCGGAACCAGCTTGCGCTGTCCGAGATTGTAATGCACGGTGCACAGATTTTCGCCGGCCTTCACCGCGTCGCCGATTTTTTTCTCCAGCACCAGTCCCACGCCCGGATCGACCGAATCTTCTTTTTTTTCGCGCCCGCCGCCCAGCATCATGCTCGCCACGCCCACCTGCTCGCAGCGAATCGCGGTCACGTACCCCGAGCGCTTCGCCGGCAAATGCGCGATATGCCGCGCGTGCGGCAACAGACTCGGATCGTCCACCACGCCGGATTCGCCGCCCTGCAAGTCGATGACTTCGCGGAATGTATCACGCGCGCGTCCCGAAGCAATCATTTCCGCCGCGAGCGCGCGCCCTTCGCTCACTGTTTTCGTGCGCCCGCCCAGCACAAACATCCACGCCGAAATTCCAAGGCACAGCTCGCGCAGATCCGCCGGCCCGCCGCCGTGCAGCACCTCGATGCACTCCTCCACTTCCAGCGCAGTTGCCGACTTTTCGTCCCAGCGGCTGCTCCATATCCGTAATCAGCGCGACGACTTTCTTGCCCATGCGCGTGCCGGTTTCCACCATCAGCTCCGCCAGATATTCCGCGTCCTCCTGTTTCTTCATGAACGCGCCGTCGCCGGTCTTTACGTCCAGCACCAGCGCATCGATCCCCTCTGCCATTTTTTTGCTCATGATTGATGCGGTAATCAGGTAGGGACTTTCCACTGTCGCGGTCACGTCGCGCAGCGCGTACAGCTTTTTATCTGCCGGAGCAATTTCCGGCGTCTGCCCGATCAACGCGCACCGCGAAAGCGCCAGCACGCGCCGGAACGCTTCGAGCTGCAAATTCACGTTAAATCCAGGAATCGATTCGAGCTTATCCAGCGTGCCGCCGGTGTGCCCCAGCCCGCGCCCGCTGATCATCGGCACGTACAATCCCGCCGCGGCCACAACCGGCGCCATCGACCAACGAAGTCTTGTCGCCGACGCCGCCCGTCGAATGTTTGTCCACCTTCGCGGCCGGCAAATCCGACCAATCCAGCACCGTCGCCGAATTCGAGCATGGACTCCGTCAGCGCCGCCAGTTCCGCGCGCGTCATCCCGCGCCACACCACGGCCATCAAAAACGCCGCCATCTGGTAATCCGGAACGCGCTCGTGCGTCGCGCCCGAAATCAAAAATTCGATTTCTTCGCGGGACAATTCCCCGCCGTCGCGTTTCTTGCGGATGATGTCAACTGCGCGCATTCAGAGGTGAACGCCAAGCTAGCATCGCGCCAAGGTCCAGTCAATGAAGCCCATCCTGGCCGAAACATCGCGGAGCGGTGTGCAAAAGAAGAAACTACAACTTCGTGGTTTTTGTCGCGATTTCCGCGGCAGTGGTCCGCATCTCGTCGTGAATCCGGCCGTTCGAGACCAGAATGTCCGGCCCGCCCGCGCGATATGCTCCGCCGGATAAGATCCGTAACTTTCCCGCCCGCTTCCTGCACCACCAGAATTCCCGCCGCCGTATCCCACGACTTCAACCCAAATTCCCAGAACGCCTCGAATCGCCCGCAAGCCACCGAGCACAAATCGAGCGCCGCGGAACCGTCGCGCCGCACTCCGTGCGACCGCAGCGTGAATTGCCAATAGTAATGAATGTTCCCGTTGTCTCCGCGTTTGTGCGTCGGAAAACCGGTCGCAACCAAGCTCGTCGAAAGTTTGTCGATCGCCGAAACATGAATCGGTTTGCCATTCAAAAACGCGCCGGCCCCGCGCATCGCGGAAAACAGTTCGTCGCTCACCGGATTGAACACCACGCCGACAATCGGCTCGCCCTCCAGCAGCAATCCAATCGAAACCGCGAAACACGGATACCCGTGCGCGAAATTCGTCGTCCCATCCAGCGGATCCACGTGCCATTCATAGCGCGAAGCCGCCGCCGCGCCGCCCGACCCCTCTTCCGCCACGATGCGATGTTCCGGAAATTCCCGCCGCAAACGTCCCACGACCAGCGCCTCGGAACGTTTGTCCGTCTCCGTCACCAGATCCACGTCGCCCTTGTAACTGATTTTCTGCGGACGGCTATGTTCGGCCAGCACCACGGCCCCGGCCTCATGTGCTGCTTCCAGCGCAACCTTTAGGAATTTTTCCATGTCGTGAAACGTGCCCTCGGCTCACTTCGGCGCGGGCGCCGTGAAATATTGCTTGCGATACCGCACCCTGTCCCCGGTATTCACCGTCACCACCACGTGCCGCGTGCTACCCGGCGGCGGCGGGGGCGTCGGATAGTAGCCCAGCAAATATTGGGTGCGCAGCTCGCGATTGATCCGATCGAAAATTCCGTCCAGCTCGCTCACGTTGGATGGATAGTACATCGCGCCGCCGGTGCTGTCCGTGATCGTCACCATGGCGTGCTCGCCCGCCGTATTCCAGCCCGCATCCGATTTCATCGGCCGCACCACCACCGTATACAGCAGCGCATCCGAAGCAATCGCCGCCCGCCGCGTCGTCGTCAAACTTCGATACGCTGGTCGTCTCGCCCGCATCCGTGATGATCACCAGCGCGCGCCGGCGGTCCGCTCCCTGCCGCTTCACCGCTTGCGAACCCAAGCACTACCGCATCGTACAGTGAGGTCCCCATGTCCGGCGTGGTATCTACCCGCCGCACCGCGTTCTCCAGCACTTTAGCGTCGCTCGAAAAATTGCACAGCTGCACCACTTCGCTGGTGAACGAAAAAACCGCCACGCGGTCGTCCGGCCGTACCACTTCCTTCACGAATCGTTCCGCCGCGTCGCGCTCGATTTTCAATTCGATCGTCGCCGACCCGCTGGTATCCACCAGCAGCGCCAAGTCCAACGGCCGGTTGGTCTGCGGCTCAAACCGCACAATCTTCTGCTCCACATCTTCTTCGAAGAGTTGAAATGCGGTCTGCGGCAGTCCGATCACCGGCTCGCCATTCGCATCGATCACGCTGGCCAAAATATTCACCAGGTCGGTCTGAATACGGATGGGCCTGTTTTTGTTTCTGCGCGGCGGCCGCTTGCGGTTGTGCGTGGGCTTTTTCCAGCAGTCCAATGGCGTCAATCGGCAGGTAAATCGCCGCCAGCACCAAGGCCATCACGCGATAGTTCGATGCCGTCGATTTCGTCGATTTCATCTAGGAGATCGATTCTTTGGGGCGCGAAATGGCTTCCTGCCAGGACTTTTCGCCTTCGGCCCACACCGCGCCGCCCGCGAAATATTCCTTCTTCCAGATCGGCACCACGCGCTTCAGCGTGTCGATCGCATAGCGGCAGGCGTCAAACGCCGCCGCCCGATGCGCCGACGTAATCACAATGACCACGCTGGTCTCCCCAATCTCCAGCCGCCCCAGACGGTGCACCATCCCCACGCGATGGATCGGAAATTTCTGGTGGATCTCGGCACCAATCTCGCGAATCTTGGCGTAGGCCATCGCTTCGTATGATTCGTATTCCAGATAGAGTGTTGGCTGTCCCTTGAAGTTGTTGCGCACGAAGCCGTCGAACACCACCACCGCGCCATCTTCCGGCGCTTTCAATTTCGCCACCAGCGCCTCGGTATCGATGCGTTCGCGCACCAGCAGAAAAATATCGTCGGAGTGCGCCATCGCTAGCCTCCGCTCACCGGCGGCAGGAACGCCACCTCATCGCCCGCGGCCAGCGGCTGGCGCCAATCCGCGTATTCCTGATTCACCGACGTCGCAATCGATCCGCGAAATTCCGCCAGCTTCGGAAATCGCCGCCCGTAGCGCTCGAACAAATCATCAACCTTCGCGCCGTCCGAAAGCTCCGCCTCTTCCTGCGCCACGCCGGTAATTTCCTTAAGTTGTCCGAAGAACAGCACGCGGATGCGCATGAATCCCCATTCTATCGTGCCGCCCGCCGCAACGCGAACGCCCTGCGAAGCCTGAGTAAGCGCGCCGACCTGGTCCTACTTCGTGGGCGAAGCCACCAGCCGCGCCACCATCTCCAATCGCACCGACGCGCGCTGCAGAGCCGCAGTCAACGCTTCCGCCTCGCGATCGATCGCTGCGCGATCCATGCGGTCCAGCGCCTCGCTCAATCCCGGCATCAGTTCGGCCGCATATCCCGCATAACTGCCCGGCGCATAGATGGTGTGCTTGTACCACGGCCGGTTGGTCAATCCCGCCGGATTCAGCAAACTCTGCTCCGTCTCCACCAATTCGCGGTTGATTCTGTCCTGCACGGCCGGAGCGATCGAGCCGTGCGCGCTCTGCAACGCCGCCGACGCGTGGGTCGCCGCCATCGTCAGCTGTGACGACGCCTCGACCACCGCCTTCAGCTTTTCCCCGGCCACCCCCGCTTCCTGCGCCCGCGAACTCATCGCATTCGCCGCCCGCGAAATCTCCCAGGCATACGCCGGATAGTCGAACGGCAGCACGTCGGCCTCATCCAGCCGCAGCGTCACCGTACCCAGTAATTTCGCCAGGGTCGCGTGATACGCAAAAGTCGGATCGCCGAAAGTTTTCATCCAGTAGAAATCGTCGTAGATCGAATGATAGACGCCGTAATCCCCGATGAATCCCATATCGATTGAGGGAATTCCGGCATGATCGAAAAATGCGCAAAAATCCGAACCCGCACCCAGGTCGCCCAGCGGCGCATCTCCTGCCGGCTCCGCTTTCGCCGTCAGGCGCGCCGCCCCGTTGAACTGCGCTTCGGAATTGTTGGAATGTTCCAGCCACACATCGTAAACGCTGCGCGCGCCCGTCGGATCCGGCACATCGCGCGCCGCATCGCGAATCAATTCCTTCAGCGACGGCGTTCCCGACCCGCTGAAATTCGGCCCCGCCACGCCCACGTCGGTATTGATGTACGCTACGGCTTTTTCCTGCAGCTCGGCCAGATTCGCTTCCACCAATTCCGTGGAGCCGATTAACCCCGGCTCCTCGCCATCCCATTCGCACATCACGATCGTGCGCCGCGGTTTCCAGCCCGTCTTGGCCAGCTCTCCTAGAGCCCGGGCGGTTTCCAGCATCGCCGCGGTTCCGCTACCCGGATCCACCGCGCCAAACACCCAGGCGTCATGATGATTCCCGAGCATCACCCATTCGTTATCCGCCGTGCCATGCAGCTTCGCCATCACGTCGTAAATCGGGCGCTGCTGATAATCGACCTCCAGCTTCATGCGCAGCGTCGCGTACTCCGATCCCATGTGGTAAGTGAACGGCAAGCCGCCCTGCCATCCACGCGGAACGTGCGCTCCGCCCATGTCCGCCAGAATCACTGCGGCGTCTTGCGCATTGATTGGCAGCGTCGGAATGTGCGCCAGGTTTTTCGCTTCCGCCGGAGTCACTCGCTTCGCTCCGCGCGTCGCTCCTACGCCGGACGTCAGCGGATCCCCCGGATAAATTTCGGTGTATTCCACCGAACCGCGCTGGATCCCGCTCATCGGCCGCCAGGGGCCGGCGGGAAACACATCGCCTTGCGCGTAACCGTCGTCGCCCGGATCGGAATAGATCACTACGCCTACGGCTTTGTGCTCCTCGGCCAGCTTGGTCTTGATGCCGCGATAACAGCGTCCATAACGTGCCAGCACGATCTTGCCTTCTACGCTGATGCCCATCGACGCCAGCGCGCGATAGTCTTCCTGCGTTCCATAATTCACGTAGACGACTGGCGCGGTGACGTCTCCCGACGGCGAAAACGCATTGAACGCGCCTATGGCATTCGGGTTCGCGCTGTCTTTATCTACTTCATAGGAACGCTCCGGCGTGGCCAGCTTTTTCTTTTCTGGCGTGACCAGTTCCAGGCTCACTTCCCGCGGCATCCCGAGCCACGCGCTATAGGTGACGATTTCGGCGTCGAAACCGTAGTTGCGGTATTGATCGCGCAGCCATTCGGCCAGCCGGTGGCTCCCTTCGGTCCCGGCCATGTGCGGTTCGCTGGTGATGTGACGAAGATTGCTCTCCGCGTGCGCCGGGTCCGGAATCGTGCGCAATTTCTGCTCTAGCTCCCGTTCCGGCTCGACCCGTGGCTTGGTGAAACCGCGAATGGCGTGGGTTTCCTGCGCGCGCAGCACAGCCGGACCCACCAGCAATCCAGAAACTAGCACCACCGCCGCGCACCTTCGCCTCTGTGAAATCCCCATTCGCACCCCGCGATTTTTCGACGAACGAAAATTCTATACCACTCACCACGGTTAGCCTTCTGTTCATTCCGCTCGTGTTACTTTATCTTCGCTCATACGGAATGATGCGCACGAACCCATCGCAGCGGCGAAAGTTGCAGGCTAATCTTGGCTTGAAACTTGCACTGGATGCGCCGCGTCTCTAAGATAAAATGTCGATACCACAAATGTTAGGAGCCAGCTAAAAAATGCCGCGGGTCTTGATCTCGGGTGGCACCGGCCTGATCGGTTCCGCGCTCACGGCGGCGTTGCGCGCCGACGGCGCGATCGTAAATCATCTGGTCCGCAGGAAAGAACCAACGTCACCCGGCGAAGTCGCCTGGACTCCCACCAGCGCCATCGTCGACACTGCCGCCATGGAAGGTTACGACGCGGTCGTGCACCTCAGCGGCGCCAACCTGGCCCAGGGTCGCTGGACCAAATCCCGCAAGCAGATCCTGCGCAACAGCCGCGTCGACACCACCCGCGTCCTGGTCGACGCGCTGGCTCACCTGCAAAAAAAACCGTCTGTTTTTATCTGCGCTTCGGGAGTCGGCTATTACGGCAGCCGTGGCGACGAAATCCTCACGGAAGGCAGCGGCAACGGCAACGATTTTCTGGGTATGACCTGCCGTGCCTGGGAAGCCGAAGCCACCCGCGCCAACTCGATTGGCATCCGCACGGTCATCGCCCGCTTCGGCGTCATCCTCTCACCCCACGGCGGCGCACTGCCCGCCATGGTCGCCCCATTCCGGCTCGGCCTCGGCGCCCGCCTGGGCTCCGGCAAACAGTGGATGTCGTGGATCACTCTTCAAGATGTCGTCGCGATCCTTCGTTGCGCGATCGACGTGCCGTCCTGGAGCGGCGCCTACAACGTCGTCGCACCCAGCCCCATACAAAACGCGGATTTTACCCGCGTGCTCGCGAGGGTGTTGCAGCGTCCTGCGTTCTTCGCCGCTCCCGCCATCGCCCTGCGCCTCGCCCTGGGCGAAATGTCCGATTCCCTGCTCCTCGCCAGCCAGCGCGTCGAGCCCGCCAAACTCCAAGCCGCATCCTACCGCTACCACCAGGAAAATCTCGAAGCCGCCCTGATCGATATCCTCGGCAAACACTAATCACCGCACGCCGACATCGCGACGAGCAAAAAATCCGTGTCATCCTCGATTACCCTCGTCATCCATATGAAGAACATCTTGCGCGCTTCCTGCGCAAGCCTTCGTATCGCGCACCGCAAATTATTGTTCGTCCCTTCTGCTGAGTTCACAGGTGCCTGCCCGGGCTCTTCAATTTCCAAAGTGGAAATCGCTCTGGTAAACAGTTCCGTTGCGAGACTTATGCTACTGACTCCTCTCATCTTTTTTGGGTCATCGTAGTTTTCCCGAAAAGAAATGGCCAAATCGGTACTCGTAACCTTCTGAATCTATTATCGAAACGCAGCTTTGCCGAAAGTCAGTTCCTTCTACGGGACCGTAAACGCGCTGAGCCACGTTGGCACACCGTGTGCCTTCATCGTTTGCGAATGAATACTTTTCGCAAATCGAGATCGACGACCACAACACGCACGCCGCCTCCCGCCGTCGCCACGATTCTCCGCGCATTGCGCACCGCGACCTTTCTTTCGGTCGTCAGCTTTGTTCTCTGTGGCTGCGGGTACACCGGAAGTCCACCCGTAATAGAAGTCGTAGTCCTCATCAGCCCTCCGGCGGCCAGCGTCGCTCTGGGACAGACCCAGCAATTCCAGGCCAGCGTCACCGGCGCCGCCAACACCGCCATCACCTGGGACGTCAACAACGTCCCCGGCGGAACCTCATCCACCGGCACAATTTCATCCGCAGGCCTTTACACCGCGCCCGCAAGTCTCCCCACTCCGTCCGGCGTCACCGTCACTGCCATCAGCCAGGCCAGTCCGCAATCCTCCGCCTCAGCCATCGTTACCA
Organism: uncultured Acidobacteriota bacterium; assembly: GCA_963737765.1. GTDB lineage: Bacteria > Acidobacteriota > Terriglobia > Acidiferrales > UBA7541 > Palsa-295. The sequence continues at coordinate 28,220 of CAVTTY010000013.1, read as the reverse complement.
TCACCGATACTCTCCAGGTTAGCCTCACGCCCGGCAATGCCTCGGTTCCTGCAAACGGCGCGCAGGTCTTCACCGCCACCGTCACCGGCGCCGGAAATTTGCCGACGACGGTCACCTGGTCCGTGAACGGCGTCGCCAGCGGCAATTCCACCGTCGGCACCATCATCGCCAACGGACCCAATACCGGCGTCTACACCGCGCCATCAGCAATCCCCTCGCCTCCCACCGTAACCATCGCCGCGACCAGCACCGCCGATCCCACCAAATCCGCGACCGCCACCGTGACCATTACCTGCGCCAACTCGAATTCCATTTCACCATCGTCCGCCAATATCGCACTCGGCCAGACCCAATCCTTCAGCGCAACCCTGTGCGTCGCGCAAAACGCGCAAATCATCTGGGACGTAAATGGCGTCGCCGGCGGCAACGCCACTTTCGGCACCATCGCGGTAACCAGCGCAACCACCGCCACTTTCACTGCGCCGCAGAATCTGCCGTCACCCCATTCGTTTCCAATTCACGCCACCGCCGGCGCCGCGACCGCGTCGGCCACCGTGACGATCATCAGCAACATCGCCGTCAGTATTTCGCCTACCAGCGCGAACCTGAATCTCAATCAGCGCCAAGCCTTCTCACCGACCGTCACCGGTACCTCCAACACCGCAATAACCTGGACCGTCAACGGAGTCTCCAATGGCAATACAACGGTCGGCCAGGTTTGCCAGCAAGGCACCAGTCCGTGCCAACCGCCCACCATTTCGTCCTCGGGAAATATCGATTACCTTGCCCCATCCTCCGTGCCCACCCCGGCCACGGTTAGGCTCGCCGCCACCAGCGCCGCCGACTCCTCGCGCAGCGCCAGTGCCACCATCACGGTCGCCGGCGCGGCCACCAACCTCTCCGTGGCCGTCTCGCCGTTCTACGTTTTTCTCGGCCCTTCCGCCGGCGCCGCCGTCACCCAACAATTTTTCGCGAACGTCACGGGCAGCTCCAACACCGCCGTGACCTGGTCCGTGCAAAGCGCCGTCGCCGGCCAGGGTTGCACCGGCGCCTTCTGCGGTTCGATCACCGCCGCGGGAATTTATTCCGCGCCGAGCAGCGCACCCGCACCGAACGCCATCGCGGTCATCGCCACGAGCACCGCCGACCCGAGTAAATCCGCCGCGGCCACCGTCGCCGTCACCAGCGGCCCGGTCATCGAAGTCCTGCTGCCCTCCAGCGTTTTTGCCGGCGCGGTCGAAGGTTTTCCACTCGCGGTGCAAGGTGTGAATTTCGTCACCGGAACGGCCCTAACGGCGTCGTCCATTTTGGTTAACGGCACGCCCCGCGCCACGTCCTGCACCGGCTCGACTTCTTGCGCCACCGCGCTCACTCTTGCCGACGTCCAGTCTCCCGGCACCCTCACTATCCAAATCAAAAATCTCGCTGGCACCAGTGTGCTATCCAACCCCGTTCCTTTCGTTATCCTGCCACTCGACACTTCGGTCGCCGCCATTTCACTCACTACTGCCCAGCCATCCGTTACGCCCATCACGCTGCTCGTCCCCGAACCCACCACCGCCGCCGAATCCGCGCCACTCAATGTCGATTCCCTCGGCCCACTAACTCAAGGCAATTGCGAAATCGCCGGTTCGCCCGTCACCGTCTCCCGCCCCGCTTCCGGAACGATCACGACCAGCCTGTGCATCCACGGCACCGGACTCGATCCCACCTTCAGCTATTCCTTCACCGGCGCTGGCGGCGCGCCCGCCGGCACCGACCTGCCGGTGACCGCCTCCGCTATCACCGGCCTGTTTCCCAACACCATCGAACTCGATCTGCAACTTTCCAGCGCCACTCTTCCGGGCGTCCGCACGCTCTTCATCACCACGTTGAACAACGATCGGGCCGTGGCTACTGGAATGCTCGAAGTGAAATGAGGGAGAAAAACGAAAATGCGCGATAAAATCATTCCATCGATTTTGCTGGCCCTGGCCACCTTGTTTGCCGGTGCCGGCGCACGCTCCACCACCTTGGTTCGCATGTCCGTCGCGCAGCTGGCGCACGCCGCGCCGCTCGTGGTTCGCGCGCGTTGCGTCACGAATTCCACCGCCTGGGACCACGGCGAAATTTGGACCTTCACGTCCTTCGCCGTGGAGGAAACCTGGAAAGGCGCGAGAAATCCAAACTCAAACGAATATCTGACGGTGCGCCTGCTCGGCGGCACCGTCGGTAATCTCACCTCGAACGTTTCTGGCGTTCCGCGCTTCATCCCCGGGGAAGAAGTGATCCTCTTCCTCGAGTTCACGCCACCTGAAGATTTTTCGGTGGTCAGCTGGATTCAGGGCACTTTCCGCATTCGCCGCGACCTCCGCACCAACCAGCAAATTGCAGTACAAGACACCGCGTCGTTCGATACCTTCGACCCTTCCACTCATCAATTCCAGGCCTCAGGTTTGCGCCACATCGCAATCGAAGATCTTCATGCCCTCGTCAATTCCGCCAGCTGCGCCGCCGCGAATTGCCGGCCACCAGGAAACAAATGAAGCGCCGCATCGCCACGATCGTCGCCACCGCGCTCTTACTCGCCTGCCCGCAGAATATGCGCGCCGCCCTCTACACTTTCGACTCCACCGTTCCCGCCGCCGGCGGTTGTCCTCAACCCAATCACTTCAATCTCGCGCTTTCCGCCCCACTCAATCGCCGTTGGAGCACTTCCCTCCCGTCGCTGCTCCAACCCACAATACTCACCGTAGCTGCGCCCGGAACTCCGGCTCAACTCAACGAAATCGAAAGCGCCATCTCCGATTCCTTCGGCGCCTGGTCCGGCGTCGCCGGCACCACATTCAATAGCACTGCGAATCCCGGCTTGCTCGCGCCGCTTGCCCGGGTCGGCACTCAGAATTCCTGTTCCAACGACGCTGAAAATAATGTCGACGGCCTCAACACCATTTGCTTCAACCAGTCCAGCAGCGGATTCACCGCCGGCGTCCTGGCCTTCACCCGCACCATCACCGCTAACGCCGTCGGCGCCACGGCCGGCAGCTCCGCGCCCGCCCAATTCGTCGGCCAAATTCTCGACTCCGACACTTTGTTCCGCAACGACGGCCAGGCGATTTACGCCACGCCGGCCGCGCTCGCTACGCCGCAAGGGCGGGGCGCCTACGATCTGGAATCGCTGCTTACTCACGAACTCGGCCATTGGCTCGGCCTCGATCATTCCGGCGTGTTCCGCGCCATCATGTTTCCCTTTGCGCCGCCGCCCGGCCAGTTCATCGGCGATCGCCCCACCGCCGCCATCCCCGACGGCCCGCTCGCCGACGACGATCGCATCGGCGCGCGCTTCCTTTACCCCGATCCCAATGATTCCGTGAACGTCGGTTCCATTCGCGGGCAGATCCTTCCCGCGAATTCGTTCGCGCTCGCCACTTTCGCGCCGTCATCGCCCGGCTTCTCCGTCACCGGCATCGTCGGCGCCCAGGTCGTAGCGGTCGACGCCAGCACCGGCGCTGTCGTCGCCGCCACTCTCGGCGGCTGGAGCTGCGACGCGGCCCATCCGCCCACACGTTTCGACGGTTCCTTCGATCTCGGGCGCCTGCCCCTCAATCGCTCCTACAATCTCTACGCCGAGCCGCTCGTGGGCCTCGCGGCTCCCGCGGATTTCAGCTTCGTCTTTGCCGGCCTATGTTCCAGCAGCGCGCCGCCCAACTGCGCCCCGCCCGGCGTCAACACCAACTTCAACATCCGCATCTTTTCCGCTTCGCCCTAGCTTGCGCGTGGCCGTCGTCGCGCAAAAAAAAAGGCCCCCGGGAAATTCCCGGGGGCCTTCGTACCCGTCAATTCGCCGCGGCCTACTGGCTCGGCAAAACTTCCTGCGAGAATCCAATCGTATTCACCGACTTAAGCTTCGGCGTTTGCGGCGGCAAATTCGCCGGACCCAACGTGAAGCTCAAATCGAAGTGATAGTCGCGAGGGACTCGGCGGAGCATATACGCCGCCGCCCTTGTAGGTTCCGACCGCCTGGCGGTTGTAGTAGAAACTCACCAGCGAACCTTCGTAGTGACACATCAATGCGCCCAGTTCTCGATGAACCGCAGGAAGTTATGCACCCCACCGTCGGTTCCGAAGTCCTGGGTTCCGCCGAATTGCGGGAAGGGGATGCCCTTTCCGCCGATGATCGCCGCGCGGTAGGCCGTCGGCATCGCGTTGCGGTGAGTAGCGGAAATGTCCTGCGGGAACGTGAACGAGTTCGCGTCGTTCCAGTTGTTCGACAGGAACGTCACCGCATCGCCCGCGATCGCCGCGGCTATGCTGTTCGCGCCGGTAAACACGCCGTTGGTCGGCCCATTGTAGTCGCCTTGCACGTACACCGGATTTTCCGCCGCGATGGTCAAACCGCAAGCCACCGGGCCGCACGAAGTGCCCAGGTTCAGCACCGATCCATTCACGATTTTCAAAGCGCGCCGGAAAAACAACGGACGCCATTGACCCGCGCGTCCTGCGTATTCGTGTATTGCACGTCCGGCCGGTTGGGGTTGACGCCGCAGACCGCCCGTGGAGTCATCACCGTGTTCATATAACCGCCGGCGTTCCACAATCCCGGCAAAATGCCAGCCAAGGGGGTTGGACGGCGCTGTTTCTACGCCCCCGTAGACTCGCAGTATCCCGTCGCCTTCCAGATCTTCGCCTTGATTCAATGCTCCATCCGGGCAACCGTTGGCCACATCGGCCGGGTTCACAAAATCGTTGTATCCGAACGATCCCGTGCGCACCGTAGCTGCGTTAGGATCTTTCCGTTCTCTGCGGCGATCGGAAAAATAGACGGTGAAACCCGTGTCGATGTTATTCAGGCTCAACCCCGTCTGATTGTTCCGCAGCCACGCGGCGAGATTTTGGGCGTCTAGCTCGACGTAGCCCATCACGCCGGAACCGTAAACGGGTGCGGGGTTGATGTCGTTCTGCCGGTAGATTCCTTCGCGCGTGTCGTACAACGCCATCGGCCAGAAGTCGCTCGCCAGATATCCACCACCCAGCGCGCCGGGAATCGGTCCCGGTTCCGCAGCCGGTGCCCAGACCAACCCAGGAAGGATTGTCCCTGACCCGCGCCAGCCGAATGATCGCGTTCGGGCTCGGATCCGTGCATAGCGGACTAATCGTCGCCGGCTGCGCTGCCCGCCACGACCGGACCTTGCGCCGGGAAGCCTACTGCGCTGCCGGATGGCAAAGTCGGTAGCTGACCCACGACCGTTGCGTTCGGATACGTGATGTTGCTAGTTCCGTTAGAACCGAGGTACGCGCCCGTCGGCGCGATATCCCGTCCGGTGTATCCCAGATTCAAAATCGTTTGGGTCACGTCGGTCCAGGCTCCTCCCACCGTTTGCGTCTCGATCTTGATGCAACCTTGAATCGTCGCTTGTCCCGCCAGCAGCCAGTAGCCGGTCAAAGAGCTATACGCTGCTACGCCATTTTGCACTGGCAAGGGGTATTTGTTTCCCGCTGGCAAATTATTGGCGCCGCTCAACCAGGCCGGAGCTGCCGCGTTAGTCGAAAACGCCAGCGTCTTCAAATCGATCGGCGCTGTGCCCGTAACCGTATCCAGCGCCATCATGTCCGCATCGGTGCAGCCGCCGCTCGGGCCGTAATCGTCCAGCATGATCCGCAGACCAGCTTCCGAGAAATATTGCTGCGCAAATTCGGCGGGATTCGCCGCCAGCTCGCCGGGCACCGCTCTCCGGATGAGCGAGATCGGCGTTTGAATTCCGCTCAGCGCGGTCGAGGTCAGCTTCAATTGCGCCACGTGATTGGACAGTTGGCCGTTGTACGCGCCTTCCACTCCCGTGGTGGTGCCGCCCCACGCCGGGTTTACGGCCGTGCTGATGTTCCCGTAAACGCTGGTGCTGCCCGGAGCGGTACTCCCTTCCGTGAACGCTAATTCCCGCCACGATCCATTCGTGTACGGCGCGCCGCCCGGCTCATTGGCCAGCGTCGGATCCGGCGACAGCGCGATCGAAACATTTCCGCCATAGGCCGCGCCCGCGGCCGTGACCGGAGAACCGTTCTCCAGATTGGTGCGGATGACTTCTCCCGTCGCGGTGACTTTGTCTCCCAGGAACAGCGGACCCTGGTTGGGAGTCAGCCACAAGTTTCCATTGGTGTGCGTCCGGCCGCCGAATCCAAACGAAGGTCCATTGAAGAACGCCACGTCCGAATCCGAATAAATTCCGAATTGAAATACCGGGATGGCTACCACTTGCACTTGCCGCGTCAGTTTTACTTCTGAGCCGGTCGAGGTCGTGCGCGCCGACACCGTCAAGGTAAACGGGGTGATCAAACCCTGCATGCCGGCATAGGGGCTGGGCGGCAGAATCGTGGCGTTGCTCGCCGAAGGATTGCCGAAGGCGTCCGGCACGAACGTGATTTGATAGGACGAGGCTCCGCTCCCGTTCACGAACTGCAGTCCCGGGATCACCGGAGGCGTGGACGTGATCGTATTAATGTCCGTCGGAGTCAGTTTTCCGTTGGTCGAGAAAGTGGTGCCCACGTCCGAAGTGAGCTGTTCCATGCCCGCTTCCGCGCCGTAGAACGCTATCTCGCGGCTCTGGTTGTTGCCACCCAGCCGCTGGTCGGTCATCACCATCCAGCTCATGCCCACCACAATCGCGGACACCAGCACCAAAATCAGCAGAGCGGTGATTAGGGCTATGCCTTTCTCTCGTTGGACTCTCACAGCAAATCTCCTTTGGTTCTGTGCGTGCTGCACGTATTCGCCAATTCCTCATGGCGCGGTGTTTCCTGCGGCCGTTTGGAACTGGTTGGTGAAGGCCAGGCTGCGCACGCAGACTTGGGTGCTCAAGTTATTGCGAATAAATTGCGGACTGCTGAGCGCCGTATAGGTACTTTCCGAACGGCCCGCCAGAAAAATATTTACCGCGCGAATCTGCCCCGGCGTGTCCGGCAGGATCGGCGTCGGCGCATTGCCCGGACCCAGCGGATACGTTCCCACCGCGTCGCCCGAACCGGTCAGGTCGTAGCTGAATGACAAATCCTCGGTCATATCCGCGATGTCGAGCGGCGGATTCGCCGGAGCCGCTGCCGGGTAGTTTGGATAATTCACCTGCCGGATCAGTTGCGGCGCCGCCGCATTGGTAAAATCAACGTAGTAAGTGACCATCCAAACCCGGGTGATCGTGGTCGGAGGAAAAACGCCGCCGGGGCCCAGGTTGGCTACGGTCCCGTTGGCTTTCCCGGTTTGATTCAACCCCGCCGGGTCGCCCGCCGCAAAGTTGATCGTGCTTCCCGCCACGCTGGTCACATATTCCAGCGCCGTCCCGTTTTGGTTGTGGAACATGATCAGGTTGCCCGCCGCGATCGGCTGCACCACGCCCGGCATCAAAAAGCACGCAGGAGTCATGGTCACGAATGCGCCAGTGGGGCTGATTACGCCCGCGCAGACCGGAACCGCCGGCGCGGCCTGCACCACCGGGAAGCTATACAGGTGATTGCCCGCGCCATCGACCAGCGTGTCGTCGTTGTACAAAATGTTTATGATGTCAGTGCGGGTCCCCGAAACCAGCGGAAGATTGCTGACCGGATCTATCGGAGGTCGCAAACTGTCCGAGTTGCGAGCCCGGCGTAATGGCCGGCATCGCGGTGTACGCCGTGGGAAATGTTCCGGCCAGTCCCGGACGGTTCACCAGCGAAGTCGCGTTATACGGGATGGTGATTCCGCCCTGGGGAATTCCCTCTCCCGCCTGCGCGATGTCCCGGACCATGAAGTGCATTCCGGCGCGCAAATTTTCCTGGGTGTTGGCTTGCATGGCGATGGCCTGCGTCGCCTTTTGCGCTTGCAGCAGTGCGGTCGTGGCCGCGCCCAGCACGATGACGGTGACCGCCATCGAGACCATCAACTCTATCAGTGAAAATCCGTTTTCCCGCTTCATTCCATGCTCCTCAGAACTCTTAGAAAGATGAGACATAAGTCGTCAGCGTGTACTGCGCGGGTGAACCGCCCCGCCGTGTAGTTGATCGTGATGATGACCTGCTTCAGGTTCGGTTTGCCCACCACCGTCGTAATCGCGATGGTCCGCGTGAAATTACCCAGTGGCACCAACACGTCGTCCGCCGTGCCCAGAATCTTGTCCGGCCCCGGCGTGATAATCGATGCCAGCGGCGCGCCCACGTCGTTCACCGAACCGACCAGCCCGTCCGGTCCCGGCACGGTCAGCGGCTGCGGCCCGGGCAAGAACAGTCCCGCCGGATTTCCTACTCCGAAATTCGAAACCTGCGCAAAGGTCGCGTTGGCGTTGTACTTCGCCGTAAAGATGGCCTCCGCCGCTTCTTCCGCTTTCTGCTGCGCGATGAAATCGTCTTGGGACCCTTTCATGTACGCCAGCGAATCGCCCAGCATCGCCGCCAATCCCAGAATCCCCACCGCCAGCACAATCATGGCGATCAGCGTCTCCATCAGGGTGAAACCGCGCTGCGAATTTTTCTGCTTCGTTTGCCGCATTTTCCTAGGCTCCTTCAAAACGCAAACCACCGGCTGTCGGCGCCCTTCCAGCCGCGCACCCGGCCCGTGCTGCCCAATACCGTGATGGCCCGCACCGATAGCGGATTGCCCGGCACTCCCAGAAACACCGTGCCGTTAATCGGCTGCAACGTTGCCGCGCTGACCAGCTCGCCGTCGCTTTGAAATATCATTCCCGCCGCGGGTCCGCCGATCGTCCCGCCGAATACAATCGCGCCGCTGTTGCCGTAGCCGTCGGGCGTATCCACATATCCCGGATACACATAGAATTGTTCGGGAAACTGAATCGGCGTCGTGCTCAGCACCGGGTTTACCGCCCCGCCGCCCGCCGTCAAAGTATTCAGTTCCGTGGTCACCACCTGGTACTGCGGTCCGTTCGCCGTCGCTACCGTCGGAAAAGTCACTTGCACGTAGCGCCGGTTGGCCAGCGAATATTCCCGGGCCTGCCGCAACTGGTCCAGCACTTGCCTCATGCCCGCGTCGTACTTCGCGGCCTGAATCGCTGGCTGGAACGCCGCGATCGCCGTCCCGAAAATGATCAGGATGATCCCGAGGGCTACCGATAATTCCACCATCGAGAAGCCCCGCTCCCCCAACCGGTCTCGATTTCCGCTTCGCATTTCCCGTCCCCTCTGTTTCACGATTCACCCTCAAATCGCCTGGAGTTTCGGCGCAAGCCACGTCTCGTCTGGCGCTAGTAGTGCATTTCACAGGCCAGCCCAGGATTCCCGCATGTATGTTTGTTTACAGTGGATTACAGAGGATGAAACACTTTGCGAGGTCTGCAAGCCTTAGAAACGGGGTAGAAACGTTACATAACATCCGTTGGACTACTGCCAGCCACACCACGCGAATTTGCGGGTATTACGGAGAGCTCTCGGCATAACGTAGGTTTCAACCGGCGTCCTGCCGACGAGAAAATCGAGGAAGCGAAGTGCCGCTCGGACTAATCCCGGCTGCGCAGCTTCGATAGCAACCGCAGAATTTCCAGATACAGCCAGATCAACGTGACCATCAAGCCAAACGCGCCGTACCACTCCATATATTTCGGCGCGCCGGCCGCCGCCGCGCTTTCGATGAAGTCAAAATCCAGCACCAGATTCAGCGCCGCCACGATCACCACGAACACACTGAACGCAATTCCGATCGGCCCCGACCCGTTGATCGTCGTGAAGTGAATCCCGAATAATCCCAGGACGATCTGCGCCAGGTAGAAAATCGCGATCCCGCCCGTCGCCGCGACCACTCCCAGCTTGAATTTCTGCGTCACCGGAATCAGTCCGGAGCGGTAGGCCAGCAGCAGCGCGAACATGGTGCCGAACGTCAGGCTCACCGCTTGAATCGCGATCCCGTGGTAACGCATTTCGAACATGGCCGAAATGCCGCCGAGCACCAGCCCTTCGAGCAAGGCGTAAATCGGCGCGGTCACCGGCGCCCAAGTTTTCTTGAAGATGGTGATCAAGCGCGAAGATGAATCCGCCGATCCCGCCGACCAGCATCACGGCACCACCGCCTGCGGGATTCCGCGAATGCAGGTAAACATTCCAGGTCCAGGCGGCCGTGCCACGACGCAGAGCAACAGCAAACCGGTCTTGTTGACGGTGCCCTGCAGCGTCATCGCTTCGCCGATGCCGACGCCTGCGCCCTGAAACGCCTTGGCGTTCAGAGCCGGGTTCGACGTCCTCATCAAATCCGCCACGGTAATTCTCCTTTGACTCATGCGACCGCCTGCACGCCCAAACCTATCCCAACTCAGACGCTCAGGGAAAGCTACCAAATTACCAGAGCCCGCGCGAAATTGTCTTGAGCATGCTGGGAATTAGTAACGCTAAGGAATCGAAACGAGAACGATCGAAAAAATCGACGACGAGGAGATATTGGTAGCGCTAACGGGAATCGAACCCGTATTTCAGCCTTGAAAGGGCCGCGTGCTAACCGTTGCACCATAGCGCCGTCGGGGAATCGAAATGATAACACGGCCGCCGCCTGCGAGCCACGCACGCCTTAGCCTCGGCCAGATTTCAACGCGTAGAGGAAAACCGCGAATGCCAGCAAGCTCAGTACGCTGCGCACCGCATGCAGTTGGCCCCACCATCGCAGAAGACGCTCCGCTTCGCTCGACGTCACGTCCAGTTCCGCGCTTTGCAGTTTTTTGTTCGTCGGGAAAATCACCAGAAGCGTGAACGGGCCCACGGCAAAAAGCAGCGCGCCGCCGATGATCCACGCCCAATCGCGGCTCAACCACGCCGAAAAAAATGCCAATGCGGATCCAACCAGTGCCAGCGACGCCTGCATCACTGCCCCGCGCTGGTAGCTCGGCCTCCACTCGGTAATCGCTAAAGCGATCCCGCAGGAAAGCCGCGCGGGCTGTTCGACCAGATTTACATAAATCGCCGCCCCGGCAAAAATGCCGCAGGCCAGCGTCGCTAGAATTTCAGGAATCATACCGGGAGCGAATTACAGCCAGCCTTCGCGCTGCCGCAACATGGCGATATGCGCCACGTGATGCTTGCCGTGCCACGCATACAGGGCCAACGAATCGTCCAGCGCCATCGGCTTGGACCATTCCGGATGCCGCATGGTCCGCGCAAATTGCGCCGAGCTCATGCTCCGCAGCGTCTTCACCCAGCGCACGTGCAAAGCCTCCAGCAGCTTCAGCGAAACTTCCACTGGCTCGGTCTTGGCATCCGGTAGCTCCGCCCACTTCGCTTCCAGGTAGGGTTTGATCTCCGGTTCGTCTTCGGTCAGCGTCAGTTTGAACCGCACATACGCGTTCATGTGGCTATCGGCCACATGATGCACCACCTGCCGCACCGTCCACCCTCCCGGCCGGTAGGGCGTCTCCAGTTGTTTCTCATTCAGCCCGCTCACCGCGTCGCGCAGCCGCGCCGGCAGGATTTCAATCTGCTCAATGTATTTCGCGCGCAGCTCGTCGGTCAGCGTGCCGTGCCGGTGAAATTTTCCAATCGGATACTGCAGGTCAGTTTCGGTTTGCATGGCTGCAATCCTCTCATCTCATTTTCGTTCAAGGCTGGGCGGGACCGGATGCGAGTTATTGGACGCAAAAGGCGTGCCTTCGATTCCTCGCTTAACGCAATCTTTGTGTTAGCTCTGGCTGTCCAGATATTCCTCATGCCAGGCCATCTGAATCCCTTCCAGCTTCCCTTCGTTCGAAAGCTTCGGATCGCCGGTAAATCCCGGCAGCTGCGGTCACGTATTTGTGCAAATCCGTGAAACGCACCGTCAGCGGATCCAATCCCGGATGCGCCTCGGCCAGCTGAATCCCAATCTCTTCCGCGTTGTCCCAATCAAACGTATTCGGCATGGTCTAGTGCTCCGCTTCCTTCGCGAAATTCTTATTCCAATCCGGAATCTCCACCACAATATCCTTGGTCCCGTCCGGCACCAACTGGCAACCCAGCCGCGACTTCGGCGTCACGCCCGGCGCCTCATCCAGCTGATCCAATTCCGCATCCGTCGCTTCGTTGCACGAATCCAGCCCCTCGTGCACGATCACATGGCACGTCGAGCAGGCGCAAACCCCGCCGCACGCGTGGTCCAGCCCTTTGTGGAAGCCCTGCGAAATATCCAGAATGCTTCCCGGCAGCCCGTCGTGCCCGTAGGGAATTTTCGCCGGGTCCACTTCCACCGGCTCGCCGTTCTTGATGAACGTGACCTTATACTTCTTGGTCGCCGGTACAAACTTTGTCTCTTCAATATACGGATTCTGCCACCCATTCTGCCCCGCTCCTCTCGCGCTCGCGTGCACCCACTCCGGCGCTCGCCAAACGAACACCAAAACAAAAACCTAAAACTTAAAACTCGTCCAGCGACTTCCCCTTCAACGCCGTCGACAGCGCCCCATTCATCAAAATCTCCGCCAGGTGTTCCGTGGCCGCGTTCAGCGCATCGATCTTCTCGCGCATCGCTTTGTAGTCGCTGCCGGTCATCGCCGCGCGCAATTCCGCTTCGGACTCCTCGATCGCCGCGCGTTCCTCGGCCGTCACCGCGCTCGAGCCCGCATTCTTCAACGCCTTATCCGTCGCCGCCAGAATCGAATCCGCTTCGGTCCGCGCCTCGATCACCTGCCGCTCGGCGAAATCCTGCTCCGCGAAATCGATCGACTCTTCGAGCATCCGCTCGATTTCCGTATCGTTGAGCCCGTAGCTCGGCTGCACTTCCACCACATGCTGCTCGTCCGTGCGCAAATCCTTGGCCGCCACTTGCAGAATTCCATTGGCATCGATCAGGAATTTCACTTCGATGCGCGCCAGTCCCGCCGGCCCTGGAGCAGTCTTCAACTGAAACCGCGCCAGCGAACGGCAATCCTTGGCCAGTTCGCGCTCGCCCTGCAGAATGTGCACGTCGATCGCGGTCTGATTGTCCACGCCGGTCGTAAACATTTCCTGCGCGCTCGCCGGAATCGTCGAATTCCGCGGAATAATTTTCGCAATCACCCCGCCCATCGTCTCAATCCCCAGCGACAGCGGCGTCACGTCCAGCAGCAACATGGTCTTCACGCCGGTTTCCAGAATATCCGCCTGCACCGCCGCGCCCAGCGCCACCACTTCGTCCGGATCGAGTTCGCTGTGCGGCGTGCGCTCGAAATAATTCGCCCACCGTCTTGCGCACGAGCGGAATCCGCGTCGATCCGCCCACCAGAACCACTTCGTCGATCTGCGCCGGCTTGAGCTTCGCGTCGGCCAAAGCCATTTTCGCCGGAGCCATGGTTCGCGCCACGATCGGCGCGGATCAAATTCTCGAATTCCGCGCGCGTGAATCTCCCGGATGTACATGCCCTTCGCACCCAGCGGATATTCGATCAGTGTCTTTTGCGCCGACGACAGCTCATGCTTCGCCCGAATCAGGCTCTTGCGCAGCGGTCTGCATATCTTCGCCGCGATGATCGAGTTCCACGCCGAACTTGGCGCTGAATCTCCGCGCCGCGCCAATTCCATCAGCGCGTTATCGATGTCGTCGCCGCCCAGGTGCGTGTCGCCATTCGTGGCCAGCACCTGATAAATGTCGCCTTCGGTCGTGCTGATCAATTTCAAAATCGAAATATCGAACGTCCCACCGCCAAAATCGTAAACCGCCACGTGGCCGCGCTGCTGTTTGTGCAGGCCGTACGCCAGCGCGGCGGCGGTGGGCTCATTCACCAGCCGCAGAACTTCTAGGCCGGCCAGCCGCCCGGCATCCTTGGTGGCCTGCCGCTGCGCGTCGTTGAAATACGCCGGCACCGTAATCACCGCGCGGTCCACCGGCTCCTTGAAATACGCTTCGGCCCACGATTTCAATTCGCGCAGGATGTACGCCGAAATTTCCGGCGGCGTGAAACGACTTGTCGCCCAGCCGCACCCGGATCACGTTGTCGCTTTTGGCATCGATGCGGAACGGAAAAATCTTCAGCTCGTCCTGAACGTCCGCGACGCCGCGGCCCATCAGGCGTTTCACGGAGTAAATGGTTCGCTCCGGCTCGCGTGAGCAGCCGGTCCCGCGCGGCTTCCCCTACGATAATTTTGCCTTTGCGCATCGACGCTCACCACCGACGGACACAGCGCCGAGCCGTACGGCCCCGGAATAGTCTTCGGCGCGCCAGTCTGCGCGTCCAGGTACGCGACCAGGCTGAACGTTGTCCCTAAATCGATTCCAACTACCCTGCCCATGATTCCTCTTGATCCTTTACGCCGCGTTCGCCATTTAAAAACTACGCCGCCGCAATTTCCTGCTGCACGCCGTCCACTAAATTGCGAATGTAACTCGCGCCGGTTCAAAACCTCGCTCATCCGCGTCAGCAGCGCCGTCCGCTTCGCTTCATCCGCGCCCGCGTCGAGCGCCGCGTCCCACTGCGTCCCCAGCGCCGCCAGTTCCGCATCCACTTCCGTCAATTTCGCCTGAAAATTTCCTGCGCCGCGTCCAGCCGCCCGCGCAGCAACGCCACGTCGCCGCCCGCCGTTCGCGCTTCGCGCAATTCATCCAGCGATTCATTCAATTCGAAAACTTCTTCCAGCAATTCCGGCGGCGCCTGCTGTTTGGTGGTCCCTTCCTTGCGCACATTCAAAAATTCCAGCAAATACTCCACGCGCGACAATCGGCTCGCGCAGCGTCCGGTACGCATCATTCAATTCCGACGAGCGCTGAGCGACAGATTCCGTTCGAATTCGCTGGCGCGCACGAAATTATCAGGATGCAGCTTCCAGCTCAACATATGAAACTGCCCTTCCAGCGCGGCCGGCTCGATCGTCAGCTTTCGCGGCAATCCGAAGAACGCAAAATAATCCATCCCGGCGGGCAGCGGCTGAATTTTCCCGCAGGCCCCGCAGAAATGCGTTCCCGAAACCGCGCCCTTGCAGTTCCAGCAGCTGGTTACCGGCACGCCTTCGGCTCGTTTGGTTTGTGGTTGTGAAAGGGGCATCTCGTCTCGTTCCTTAAATCGCCAACACAACGCCCCGGCGCATCGTGATCAACACTTACCCGGAGGTTATTTCTGGTTCAGGTCCCGCGGAAATTCGGTTGAGGTTAGATCGCACTGCCACGCCGCGGCTTCTACGCCGTGAACGAACTGCCGCACCCGCAACTGCGCGTCGCCTGCGGATTCTGAAACACGAAGCCCTGCTTCATCAGATCCTCCTGATAATCGAGCGTCGTATCGTGAAGTACAAATAGCTTTTCGGATCCACGAAAATCCGCGCGCCGTTTTCCTCGAACACCTTGTCGCGGTTCCGCGCTTCGGTATCGAGGCGCATCGCGTAGCTCAGCCCCGAGCATCCGCCGCCCTGCACGCCCACGCGCAGTCCGCCGGATTCCGCTCGGCACGCCTTCTTTGCCCAGCAATTCGCGGATTTTCTCCGCCGCTCGTTCCGATACGTGAATCATGTTCTGTGAACGCTCCTGCCGGTTCCAGCCACTAGTCACTATTGACGAGCCACTGCCTCTCACCAGAACCGTGCTTGCCAGCCGCTGATCAACGCCTGGACGCGGCCCGGACGCGTGCGGGAATTTTCTCCCGCACCAGCCGACTAGTGCGCTGCAGCCGCTTCCACCGTCTTGGCCGCTGCCGGCTCGCCCTGCTTCTTCTTCCAGTCGCCCAGCGCCGCCTTGATCGCATCTTCGGCCAGCACCGAGCAGTGAATCTTCACCGGAGGCAAAGCCAGTTCGCGGACGATGTCCGTGTTCTTGATCGCCAGAGCTTCCTCGACCGTCTTGCCCTTCACCCATTCGGTCGCCAGCGAAGAACTCGCGATCGCCGAACCGCAGCCGAACGTCTTGAACTTCGCTTCTTCAATGACGCGCGTGGTCGGGTTTACCTTCATCTGCAGCTTCATCACGTCGCCGCATTCCGGCGCGCCAACCAAGCCGGTCCCCACGTTCGGATCGGCCTTGTCCAGCGAGCCGACGTTGCGGGGATTGTTGTAGTGCTCGATTACTTTTTCACTGTACGCCATTAGTTCATTCTCCTATCCACCGTTACGGTGCTTTCCAAGCCTTCGTACAAAATCACTTCTTCCGACAAAGTCACATGCTCGATCGACGCCGATCGTCCTGCGCAAATTTCCTCCAAAGCCTTGGCTACCACTTCCTCACTCAGTTTCAACGTCTCCAAAAACCCGGCAAGTTCTCCCAGCTCACGAAACCGGCGCGAATTGCATGCGCCGCCATCTACATTAGGGGCAAAAAACACATCAAAAACCGGTGTGCGTTCCGCTGAACGTTCGATGTACGCCGACTGTGCCTTCGTAGATCACGTTCCCCCCGTTTTGATTTTGGTTTTTATTCCGCTGCCACCTGCCATTTCATCTTGCTGACGTCTACTCCTTCTTTTGCCATTTCGTACAACGGTGAAAGTTCGCGCAGCCGCGAAACGGTTTCCACCACGCGATTGGCCACGTAGTCCACTTCTTCGTCCGTGTTGAATCGCCCCAACCCGAACCGGATCGAGGTGTGCGCCAGGTCTTCGCCCACGCCCAGCGCCTTCAACACGTAACTCGGTTCCAGAGTCGCCGAAGTGCAAGCCGACCCGCTCGAAACCGCGATGTCATTGATCCCCATCAGCAGCGATTCGCCTTCCACGTACGCGAAGCTGATGTTGATGTTGTGCGGCAAACGATGCTCCATCGAGCCGTTGATGAACGTCTCATCCAGCCGCGACATGATCGATTCCCGCAGCCGTTCGCGCATCTTGAAAAGCTTCGCGCTTTCCGCCGCCATTTCCTGCCCGGCATAGTTCGCATGCCTTCCCCAACCCGACGATTCCCGGTCACGTTCAACGTGCCGGAACGCATGCCGCGCTCGTGCCCGCCGCCGTCGATCTGCGCCGAAAGCTGCACCCGCGGATTCTTGCGCCGCACGTACAACGCGCCCACGCCCTTCGGCCCGTAAATTTTGTGCGCCGAAATCGACATCAGGTCGATTCCGTCTTTCTGCACGTCCACCGGAATCTTGCCGACCGCCTGCACTCCGTCCACGTGGAAGAAGACGCCTTTCTCTTTGGCGATCTTGCCGATTTCCGCAATCGGCTGCACCGTGCCGATTTCGTTGTTCGCGTACATGATCGAAATCAAAATCGTCTTCGGCGTGATCGCCTTGCGCAGCTCGTCCAGATTGATGCGCCCATCCTTTTCCACCGGCAAGTAGGTCACTTCGTACCCGTACTTCTCCAGGCGCTTGCAGGTATCCAGCGTCGCCTTATGCTCGGTCACCTGCGTGATGATGTGATTGCCCTTCTCGCGGTACATTTCCGCGACGCCCTTGATCGCCAGGTTGGTCGATTCGGTCGCGCCGCTGGTGAACACAATTTCTTTCGGCGTCGCGTTGATCAGCTTGGCGATTTGCGCCCGCGACATTTTCCACCGCTTCTTCCGCCATCCAGCCGAATTCGTGGTTGCGGCTCGCCGCATTGCCGAATTTCTCGCTGAAATAAGGCAGCATTGCCTCGACCACCCGCGGGTCGGTCGGCGTCGTCGCATGATTATCAAAGTAAATCGGAAGCTTAATCGCCATTCTCAGTCTCCTCACCCCATGTCAAATCGCCGTGCCCCAAGTCCAATTCCCCGAAAAACTCTCCGTGCCCTCAGCCTTTTTCTCTGTGTTCCCGGTGCTAATCTCTAATCTTTTGCGTTCCCCAAACTCAAACCCTCAACTCCACCATCTCCGACGCGTGAAACTCATCCGTCATCTGCGAAATCGTCACTTTCCCCAACACTTCTAAAATGCTGTCGTTCACCCGCTTCAACGGCTCGCGAATGGAACACGTCGTCGTCACATCGCAAGCCCCGCGCGAAGTCACGCACGAAGTAATGAACAGCGGCCCCTCGATCGCCCGAATCACATCCAGCGCCGTAATCATCGAAGCGTCCCGCGCCAAAGTGTATCCGCCGCTCGAGCCATGCCGCGCCGCCACCAGCCCGCCCTTCGCCAGCTTCTGCAGCACCTTCGCCATCAGCGGCGTGGACATCTTATAGATGTCCGCGATGTCGCCCGCGCTACACGATTCCTCGCGCCGATGCATCGCCAGATGCTTCAACGCAATCAAACCGTAATCCGCTTTCTTCGACAGCTTCATCATAAGATTATGTGCGACTGAATCGGTCGCATTTAGATTCTAAATCCACTTGCAGGCCGAAGTCAACCAACATTCCCGCTGCAACTCCAATCCTGACAGCACCTTAAACTACGACCAGTATAGTCCGACTGGTCAACCCGACGGCAGCGAGAGGCACCAGAGCCGCCCTGAACGGCAATAGAAGGGATTAACCGGCTGCCGAGCTTCCCGTCTCCCGGCCAACTCGATGCCGCCGCCGACCACCTCAATCCTGTAGTTTTTCTTCGCGATGATTTAGAATGCCCTCACGAATGCCATTCGACGCCGGTAACGCAACCTCCAAGCCTGTTACCGCCATTTATCCCGGCTCCTTCGATCCGGTCACCAATGGCCACCTGGATCTCATCACTCGCGCGTCCAATATTTTTGGGAAGCTGATTGTCGCCGTCGCCCACAACCTCGAAAAAGATCCGCTGTTCACCGAAAAAGAACGCGTCGAAATGCTCGAGACCGCGACCTTCAAATGGGACAACGTGCAGATCGACGTGTTCGACGGCCTGCTGATGGACTACGCCCGCGCCAAAGGCGCCTCCGTCATCGTCCGCGGCATCCGCGCCGTCTCCGATTACGAGTACGAACTGCAGATGGCCATGATGAATCGCAAAATCGAACCGGACATCGAAACGGTTTTCATGCTGCCGGCCGAGCAATACAGTTACCTCAGCTCGCGCCTGGTGAAAGAACTGGCGCGCTTCGGCGGCCCGACCAAGGATTTCGTTCCAGCCATTGTTCACGAACGCATGAGCGCGAAGTTCAAGTAACGCCGCCCCGGCAGCAGCGGCAATCTTCTGCGCCATAAAATCTGAGGAGCCACATGGAACAGGCCACAGCTCAAAAATCAGCGGAAGCGATCCAGCTCTCCGACGCCGTCAATCGCATCAACGTCTCGCCGACCATGGCCGTCCTGCAGGAAGCGGAAAAATTGAAGGCTCAGGGCATCGACGTCGCGGACTTCGGTCCCGGCGAGCCGGATTTCCCCACGCCGGAACACATCAAGCGCGCCGTCATCAAAGCGCTCGACGAAAATAAAACAAAATACACTCCCGTCGCCGGCATCTTGCCGCTGCGCCAGGCCATTTGCGACTGGCACAAAGCGCAACTCGAATCTTCCTACGCGCCGACCGAATGCGTAGTCAACGTCGGCGGCAAGCACGCCATCTTCAATGCCGTCTGCGCGCTCATCAATCCCGGCGACGAAGTCATCATCGGCGCGCCCTACTGGGTCAGCTATCCGGACATGGTGAAATATGCCGGCGGCGTCCCGGTCTTCGCCGAAACGCGTGAAAACGATGCCTTCATGCTGCGCGCCTCGCAAATCGAAAAGGTCATGACCCCGAAAACCAAGATGGTCATCGCCAATTCGCCCAGCAACCCGACCGGCGCCGTAATTCCGCCCAACGAATTTGCCCGCATCGAAGATCTCTGCAAGCGCCGCGGCGTCTGGCTGCTCTCCGACGAATGCTACTCGCACTTCGTCTACAAAGACGCCAAACCGTTTTCCGTGGCCAGCATCCCCGGTTCAAAAGATCGCCTGATCATCGCCGGCTCGTTCTCCAAAACATTCGCCATGACCGGCTTGCGCCTCGGCTACATTCTCGCGCCCAAACCGCTGGTCGACGCCATCGCCAAACTGCAAAGCCAATCCACTTCGAATCCCACTTCGATCATTCAATACGCGGGCCTCGAAGCCATGCGCGGCTCCATGGATTCCGTCCACGAAATGCTCGCCGAATACGCCCGCCGTCGCGAACATATTCTCAATGGCCTCCGCGCCATTCCCGGCATCACCTGCGTTGCGCCGATGGGCGCGTTCTACGTTTTCCCCAATGTCTCCGCGCACTTCAACGCGAAAATGCCGGACACCACTGCCATCGCCAAACAGTTGCTCGAGCGCGAGCACGTCGCCGTCACTCCCGGCGAAGCCTTCGGCGCTCCCGGCTACTTGCGCCTTTCTTACGCCACTTCGATCGATCGCATCGATGAAGGCCTGCGCCGCCTGACGCGCTTTTTTGGTAACGCCGCCTAATGGCCAGCCGGGCGCCGCTCTGCCCCGCTCGGCTTGAGCCGGTGTTCAGCCCGCGCCCTTGGGGCGCGCGCAATCTCGCGCCTTTGTTTCCGGAAAAATCCAATCTCGCCGAGCCGCTCGGCGAAGCCTGGCTCACCGGCGACGAATGTCGCTTCGCCTCCGGCCCCTTCGCCGGCAAAAAATTGGGCGAAGCCTGGCCCGAAATGTCCGCCGAATGGACCGGCACGCAACTCAATTCGCAAAGCGCCACATTTCCCTTGCTCGTTAAATTTCTTTTCTCCCGCGAAAAACTCTCGGTACAGGTGCATCCCGACGACGCCTATGCCACCGCACACGAAAAAGCCGCGGGCGGCCGCGGCAAAACCGAAATGTGGTACGTGGTCGACGCGGAGCCAGGCGCCGAAGTTCTGGTCGGCCTGAAGCCGGAAGTCACCAAAGAAAGTTTCCAGCGCGCCATCGGCGACGCCGCGGTCGAAGACTCTCTCCAGCACATTCCGTTGCTCAGCGGCGACGCGATTTTTGTTCCGGCCGGAACCGTGCACACCCTCGGCGCCGGTTTCGTCCTCTGCGAAATCCAGCAAAGTTCCGACCTCACGTACCGCGTCTACGATTACAATCGCCGCGACGCCCAGGGAAAATCCCGCGAGCTGCACCTCGAAAAAGCCTTCGACGTTATCCGCTTCGGCCCACAGCTCGGCGGAAAACTCGATCCGGTCACCGTCGACCGCGATGGCTTGCAGAAAACTTTCCTGGCCGCCTGCCGTTATTTCGCTACCGAACGCTGGCAATTCGCCAAACCCGTTTCCGCCACAATCTCGCCCGAAAATTTCGAACTTTGGATCGTTATCCATGGCGGCGGATCGTTTCGCTGGTCGAACGAATCAACGCCTTTCGCTCCAGCGCAAGTTTGGCTCGTTCCCGCCGGCCTGAACCAATTTGAAATTGCGCCCGAATCCAAAACCACAATTTTGCGCACTTACGTGCCGGCTGATCTCGCTTCTGTCGCCGCCAACTGGACCCGCGAAGGCGTGAGCGAGGCCGGTTTGAAACGCCTGGTGTTTCCGTGACCAAAAAGAAAAAACAAAACGATCTTCCCTCCTGCGCCGTGCTCCTCGCCGGAGGCCGCGGCACCCGCTTCTGGCCCCGCAGCCGCGTGCGCACGCCGAAACAACTCCTGAATATCACCGGCGGCGAAACCATGCTGCGCGAAACGGTCAAGCGCCTGGTCCCCGCCTTCTCTGAACGCAATTGCTGGGTGGTCACCAATACCGAGCAAGCCGCCGCCGTTCGTCGCGAACTTCCGCGCGTTCCTGCGTCCCACGTTCTCGCCGAACCGGTCGGCCGCAACACCGCCGCCGCCATCGCCCTCGCCGCCATTCACCTCGCCCACGAACACGGCGACGCCGTTATGGCCGTGCTTTCTTCCGACTCGCACATCACCGACGTGAACACCTATCGCCGGTTGCTGCGCGTCGCCCTGCAACAGGCCGCCGCGCCCGGCCGCCTGGTCGTCCTCGGCGTTCCGCCCACCCGCCCCGAAACCGGCTACGGCTACATCGAACGCGGCGAACCGCTCGCCAACGCCGACAATATTTTCGCGGTACACCGTTTCACCGAGAAGCCTGCAGTGGAAGTCGCTCGCGAGTATCTCGCCTCTGGAAAATATTTCTGGAACGCCGGAATGTTTTTCTGGCGCGTCTCCACCTTCCTCGACTTGCTCCGCCGCTTCTTGCCGAAGACCCACGCCGCCCTGGCCACCCTCGCGAAGACCATCGGCACGCGCCGTTACCCCGCCGCGCTAAAGAGAATTTATCCCCAGCTCGAAAGTATTTCGGTCGATTACGCCCTCGTCGAACCCGCCAGCAAATCCACCGATCCCGCCGTCGCTGTCTCCGTCATCCCCGCCGCCGTCGGCTGGAGCGACATCGGCTCCTGGGATGCCGTGTACCAATTGCTCGCCAAATCCGGCGCCAACTTTTCCGCCGGCCCCACTTTCACCGCCGACGCCTCTGGCAATTTTTTCTGGTCCCCCAAAAAATTCGTTGCCGCCCTCGGCGTCCACGACCTGGTCCTGGTCGAAACCGACGACGCCCTCCTCCTCTGCCCCCGCAGCCGCTCCCAGGACGTAGCCAAAATCGTGAAATGGCTCGAGCAGCAAAAACTCAAATCCCTCCTCTAGCGCCCGCTGTTCGTAGAACCGCGCGCTTCCTGTCAGCGTCGCCTGATCTTCATTCCGCATAAAATGTCAGCCTCGGCCTTTCGTCAGGGCACGGCTTCAGCCGTGCCAAAAGGAAATGCCTTTCGTTGCCCTTCCGCTTGCGCGCCTTCTGCGCAAGCCTTCGTCAACTCCAAGCACGATGCCGCCATTCGCCACATCCCGCATCGCCGCACCCACCCGCCACCAATTTGGCGCTCCGCCCCCCGACTTCCCCGCTTCCCGCCGCCCACCCCATCGCTTATACTTTTCTTCCGTGAGCAAACTCATATTTGGCACCGACGGCTGGCGCGCGATCATCGCCGAAGATTTCACCTTCGAAAATGTTCGCACTGTGGCCCACGCCATCGCCCGTTACGTCGTCCGCGCCGAAAAACCCGGCGCCGAAGTGCTCGTCGGCTACGACACCCGCTTCGGCTCCGACCGTTTCGCCCGCGCCGCCGCCGAAGCCCTCTCCGCCGCCGGCATTCCCGTAGCACTTTCGTCCGCCGCCGCTCCCACGCCGGCTCTTTCGCTGCTCGTCACTCACCGCAAAGCCGCCGGCGGAATTCAAATCACCGCCAGCCACAATCCATTTCAATGGAACGGCATGAAATACAAAGCGAGCTACGGCAGCTCCGCCTCGCCCGCCATCGTGGCCCAAATCGAACAGGAACTCGCGCGCCTCGAGCGCGACGGCGTTCCCCCACTCCCCCCGCAACCAAAACTCATTAAATCTCTCGACCTTCGCACTCCCTATCTCGAAACCCTCGCCGGGCTCGTCGACTGGCCCCGCATCCGCGATTCCAAATTTCGTTTCGTCGTCGATCCCATGCACGGCGCCGGCAGCGGCCTGCTCTCCGAACTTTTCCGCCGCCACGACGTGCCCTGCGAAGAAATTCGCGCCAACCGCGATCCGCTGTTCGGCGGCGTGAATCCCGAACCCATCGAACCGCACATCGCCGCCCTGCGCCGCGCCGTCGTCGAAGGCAAATACGACGCTGGTTTCTGCCTCGATGGCGACGCCGACCGCATCGGCGCCATCGACCGCGACGGCTCCTTCGTCACCCCGCACCAGATTTTCTCGATCCTGCTCTGGCATCTCGCCGGCACGCGCAACCTCACCGGCGACGTCGCCAAAACTTTCTCCACCACCAAAATGATCGACAAGATCGCCGCCAAATTCGGCCGCAAAGTCTGGGAAACCCCCATCGGCTTCAAATACATCTGCGACCGCATGCTCGAAACCGACATTCTTCTCGGCGGCGAAGAAAGCGGCGGCATCGGCACCAAGTTGTATTTACCCGAACGCGACGCCTCCGTGAACGCCCTGCTGCTCGCCGAAGTCATGGCCTGGCACGGCAAACATCTCGGCGAACTCGTCGCCATGCTCCATCAGGAATTCGGCGAATATCATTACGGCCGCGTCGACCTCCACACCAAAGACGGCCAGAAAGAAAAAGCGCTGCGCTATTTCGCCGATCCCGACGTGAAAACGATTCTCGACTGGCCCGTCACTCGCCGCGAAGACCTCGACGGCATCAAGGTTTACCTCGGCGACATCGGCTGGGTCATGGTGCGCGCCTCCGGCACCGAAAACATGCTGCGCATTTATTCGGAGACCTCGCGCCCGGAAACCACCCGCCGCGCGCTCGACGCCGTCGTCTCGATTGTTCAGAAACTTTAACCATTCGCGCCCGCAAGTTTCGGCGCCGCAGAAACTGCCGCCAGGAAGGAGAACATCAATGGAAGTCGTAAACCTCAAAGAAAAACTGTATCAGGTAAACGAATACTGGAGCCCCAAAATCGTCGGCGAACTCAACGACTCCTACGTGAAAGTCGTGAAGTTCCAGGGCGAATTCGTCTGGCATCATCACGACCACGAAGACGAAATGTTCTTGGTTCTGCAGGGCGTAATGCGCATGCGTTTTCGCGATCGCGATCAGCTCGTCAAGCCCGGCGAATTCATCATCGTCCCCAAAGGCGTGGAACATATGCCCGTCGCCGACGAGGAAGTCCACGTCGCGCTGTTCGAACCCAAAACCACTCTCAACACCGGAAACGTCGAAAACGAACGCACGCACCACGAACTCGAACGCATCTAGGCCCGAAATAATTTCGTCCAGCGGAGTCACCTCATGAATCGCCGTCTGTACACGCTCGATGTCTTCACCACCAAGCCCTTCGCCGGCAATCCGCTCGCGGTCGTCACCGACGGCGACGGCCTCACCACCAAAAAAATGCAGGCCATCGCGCGCGAAATGAATTTGTCCGAAACGGTTTTCATCCAGCGGCCCACCAATAATCGCGCGCTGGCTCGCCTGCGCATTTTCACCACCACCCAGGAACTTCCTCTCGCCGGCCATCCGGTCATCGGCACCTGGTTTCTGCTCGCCGAACTCGGCGTCGTCCCCGCTTCCGAAGGCAGCGTGCACATCCTGCAGCAAACCGGCGCCGGAATTCTTCCCGTCGAATTCACTTTTCACAATGGCCGCCCCGTGCGCGTCACCATGACCCAAAAGCCCGCCCGTTTTTCGCGCGCGCCCTTTAGCCGCGCCGCGCTCGCCGCAACGCTCGGCCTGAAGCCCAGCGACCTGGTGCCTTCGCTGCCCATCGAATTCGTTTCCACCGGCATCCCCAACCTGATGGTTCCGGTCACCCGCCGCGCCGTGCTCGCCAAAATTCAAATGAACATGCGCGCCCTTGCGCAACTCATCGCCCCGCACGGCACCATGGCCTATTGTTTCGCGATGAAGGCCGCGGCCGCGTGCGTTCCCGCGGCATGTTGCCGTGGGGCATGATGGAAGATCCCGCCACCGGCTCCGCCGCCGGCTCGCTCGGCGCTTACCTCGTGCATCACCACCAGCTCAAACCCAGCGAACATCTGCTCGTCACTCAGGGCGTCGAAATGGGCCGCCCCAGCGAAATTCACGTCGAAGTCACCGCTGACAAGGACAAACTCACCCCCAAAGTCAGCGGCTCCGCCGTCCGCATCTTCGAAGGCGAAATCGACGCCTAGTCCGCGTAATTCCTAAATTGTTTTTTGAATTTGAATTCTAGGAAGGCCAGCGGCTAGGCTTTGATAAAGAGTTAGGCCGAAGGTTTTCACTTCACAAAAAAATAAAGCTACTTGTCATCCCGAAGCGCAGCGAGGGATCTGCTTCAAAAGCCTTGCCTACGTAACGCCAGCTATGAGACGAGCTGTCTTTTGAAGTAAGCCCCTAAAAAAATCGACCCGCTTCTTCGCCGATCTCCAAATCGCCGCTGACCCGCACTTGGCCGTCATCCAGAGGAGCGCAGCGACGAAGGACCTCTCTTCGATTGCCTGTCCCGCCGAAACCGACCCGCGTGCCGAGTCGTCACGTTCACCAGCGCCGTAGGTGCGACACTCCGCCCCGCAATTCCAAACTAATTCTCCATACTCTTATACGCCGCATCCAAAATCCCATTGAGAAAACCCGGCGCATCCGCCGACGAAAACTTCTTCGCCAGCTCCAGCGCCTCATCCATCACCACCTTCGGCGGCGCCGTCCCAAATTTCAATTCGTAAATCGCCAAACGCAAAATGCTGCGATCCACCGCCGCCAGCCGCTCCAATTTCCAATTCTCCGCCAGCTTCTCAATCACCTTGTCGCTGGCTTCCGCATGCGCAATCGCGCCCTCGAACAACTGTTCCGCAAATTTGCTGCGTGGTATCCGACGCCTGGCCTGCTTCCAGAAATTTTCTTCCACCTGCGCTCGGTTTCCGCCGCGTCATGTCCCACTCGAAAAGCATTTGCAGCGCGAACTCGCGGGACTTCCTGCGTACAGCGTCGCGCAAAGTTCCCCGCGCCTCGACCTTTCGCTTCGCGCCAACGCACGCCTCGCTGCCGTGTCCGCCTGTGCAGCTGCCTCCAATCTTGCGCATCAATTGCCCCATCTCCACCGCGCCCAACCCCGCTTCGTATCCTTTGTTCCCGCACTTTCAATCCCGCGCGATCGATGGCCTGCTCCAGCGTGTCGCACGTCAGCACGCAGAAAATCAGCGGCACGCCGGTCTCGAGCTGCGCCAACTGCACGCCGCGCGCCGTCTCCGATCACCACCACGTCGTAGTGTGACGTTTCGCCGCGCAACACGCATCCGATGCAGATGATCGAATCGTAGCGCCCCGTCTGCGCCATTTTTTTCGCGGCCACCGGAATTCGAAGCGCCCCTGGCACGCGCACCACCTCGATTTGTCTCTTCGGCTGCGCCCGCCCGCTCCATCGCGTCCAGCGCGCCCGCCAGCAAACGGTCCGTGATGAAATTGTTGAATTGGCTCTGCCACCACGCCGATGCGCAATCCCGCCGCGCTCAGTCTCGCCCTTGATGTTCGCCGGTTTGAATTTTTCCGTCGCCTCGCCCACTTCCCTTCGAATTTCGCCGGCCGCTTCTCCAGAAACGCCCGGTGCCTTCGCGCATGTCGCTCGTCGCGCAGCACAATCCAAAAAGCGTCGCCTCCAGAAACAACCCTTCTTCCTGCGGCATTTCCATTCCGCGCTCCACCGCTTCCATCGCGTACTTCACCGCCAGCGGCGCGTTCGCGATAATTTTCTTCGCGATCGCTTCGCCGTCGCCAGCAGTTCCGCTTGTTCCACCACGCGATTCACGAAGCCAATGCGCAGTGCTTCGTCCGCCGTAATCATTTCGCCGGTCAAAATCAATTCGTGCGCCACGCCTTTGCCCACCAGCCGCGGCAACCGCTGCGACCCGCCGTATCCCGGCATAATCCCGAGTTTCACTTCCGGCTGGCCCAGCTTCGCGTTCCTGCTCGCGATCGCGCATCGTGCAGGCCAACGCCAACTCGCACCCGCCGCCCAGCGCGAAGCCATTGATCGCCGCGATCGAAGGTTTCCCTATCGTCTCCAGCCGGTGAATGATTTCCTGCCCGAACAGCGCGAATTCGCTTGCCATCCACCGGGGTCTGCTGTCGCGAGTTCGGTTGATATCCGCGCCCGCAATAAACGCTTTCTCGCCCGAGCCAGTCAGAATCAGCACGCGCACCGACGCATCCGCCCGCGCTGCATTCAGAATTTCGCCCAGCTCCTCGATCGTCTTCCGGTTCAGCGCATTCAGCACGTTCGGCCGATTGAACGTGATCGCGCGCAATCTGCATCCTTCACTTCATACAACAAATTCTCGTAAGCCATATTTTTCCTGTCGTTTGAATCGCGCCGAAGGATTTTACCATCTTCGTTGCCGATACGCGCCTGAAGCTCAAATCGCCGCCAAATACCCGAATTCCCGTATCGCCCGGAATCCGTGTTCCTGTTCTCCTGAAGGCCGGAGGATAAAACATGAATAAGTCATACCGCCATATCGGTGCAATTTTTCTCGCCACGGCCTTAACCGCTCCGATTGCGGTGATTGCGGCTCCCGCTCCCCAAGCCGCCGTCCAAGTCCGCGTCTACGACTCGGAGCACAAGGACTATCACAACTGGGACGACCACGAGAACGCCGCGTGGGGCCGCTTCCTGGTTGAAAATCACCGCAAGGACCACGAGTACGCCAAGGCCAACGCCAAAGAACAGCACGAATATTGGAATTGGCGCCACAGCCATCCCGACTAGAATTTCTCAGACATAAAAAAGCGGCCCGCAATTTAAATGCGGGCCGCTTTTTCATTCTTAAAATCTCTCGCGCGGAAACCTAGGCTGCCAGAGATTCGACAATCACCGCAATTCCCTGCCCGCCGCCGATGCACGCACTCGCCACGCCATAGCGTCCGCCACGCCGCCGCAATTCATACAGAAGTGTCAGTACTAAACGCGTGCCACTCGCCGCCAGTGGATGTCCCAACGCAATCGCGCCGCCGTTCACGTTGGTCTTGTCGCGGTTCAATCCTAAAACTTTTTCTGCACGGACCACAATAGT